>SBGX01000013.1 GCA_006226425.1 Bacteroidota bacterium
CAGGTGAAAATCCGAGGGTTCAGAATCGAATTGGGAGACATTGAAAGTCAACTCCTGAAGCTTCCGGAATATGAAGAAGTAGCGGTGATTGACCGGGTGGATCAATCGGGAGACAAGTATCTCTGCGCCTACCTGGTAAGCGAAACGGAACCAAATGTAGATTACATTCGGGAAGAACTCTCGAAGAACCTACCCGATTACATGATCCCGGCTTTCTATGTTCGCCTGGATGCCATGCCATTGAACAACAGTGGCAAATTGAATCGAAAGGCATTGCCGGAACCGGAATACAAGCGAAACAAGGAATACATTGCCCCTCAAAGCGAACTGGAGCAATTGTTAACCGAAAGTTGGCAACAGGTTTTGAAACACCAGCCAATCGGAATTGATGATAATTACTTTGAACTAGGCGGTGATTCGATCAAGGCCATCCAAATAGCCTCTAAATTAAGGGATCATGGCTTAAAACTGGAAGTAAAGGACCTATTCAGTCATCCACAAATCCGACAATTGGCTCCGCTATTGAAGAGCCTGACTCTGGAAGTTGATCAGGGACCGGTCAGAGGGCAATCCGATCTACTCCCATTTCAACAATTATTCTTTGAATGGAATTTGAAGGAGGCGAATCACTACAACCAGAGCATCATGCTTGAAGGATCGGTTCTGCTGGAAGAAGGAAAACTGAAAGACATCCTGAATCAACTTTGTGCGCATCATGATGTACTGAAAAGTCGCTTCGTGAAGAATGGAGAAGAAATCAAGCAAGAGTTTGATCCGGAAATCACACCATGGTTCCTCGAAGTCTACAATGATCTGAGTCAGGACGAGATCACCATGAGGTCCACTGAAATTCAAACAAAATTAGATTACAGTCAGGGAGTGAATATGGGAGTAGCCTACTTCCGGGGTGCTGACCAGAGCTACTTGCTGTTCGCCATTCATCACCTTGTTATTGATGGAGTTTCCTGGAGAATTCTCATCGAGGATTTAAACCGACTTATATTGGGCGAAAAGCTACCTCAAAAGACACAAAGTTATTTGACCTGGAGTGAGGAGGTGAACAATTACGTTGAGCGAAACGCCCTTCGGGCTGAAGTCCCCTACTGGAAATCTATCCTGGAAGGTCACCAAAACTATTGGAATGAAGCCAATGGAAGCTACCGGGAAGGGAAACATGAAGAGCTAAAACTAAGTCAGGAATTGACAGATCAGCTTCTCCATCATTCCAACCAGGCTTATGGAACGGAAATCAACGAATTGCTCATCGCTGCCCTAGGGAGTAGTTTGAACGAAATCACCGGACGGGAAGAAAACCTGATTTTCCAGGAGGGCCACGGTCGTGAGGAAATCCTTGAACAGCAGGATATTACCCGAACTGTGGGATGGTTTACAAGTATGTACCCCGTTCGTCTGCAAAAAGAAAGCAATGTCAGTCAGCGAATCAAAGAGACAAAGGATCGCTATCGTAAAATCCCGAACAAAGGAGTTGGATACGGAATCTTGCGCTACTTATCGAAGGATCAGGCCATCAAACAGGAATTGCAAGCTCCCATGGAGATTGTTTTCAATTATCTCGGTGATTTCGGCGGAGGTGAGAATGAATCATCAGAGGCCGCAATGAGCATTTCCAAGCTGGATGGTGGAGCCCCAATCAGTCCAAACAATGAGCGAACTCAGATGTTGGAGATCACGGCACTGGTCTTTGAAGGGAGCTTGCAACTCACCGTTTCCTATAACGAGCAAGTGATTGAGGCCGAAAAACTGAAACAATTTGCGAAAGCCTTTGAACGAGAGCTCACTTCCATTGTCAATCATTGTACGGGTAAGGAAGACACTGAAAAGACAGCCAGTGATTTCGATAGTGAAGATCTGAGTAACGAAGAGTTGGATGATATCATGGATATGTTAGGAGACCTGTAATGAAAGATGTTATTTCCATATACTATTGTCATTTGGATGACCTCCAGGTATCCGAACAGGATCACATTCTGAAACTTCATCGACTCCCGGTCGAAGAGCAGGAGCGGATCAATCGACTTCACCAACGTTCGGATCGCTTACTCTCCAGCCTGGGCTTGTACTTACTGGAATTTGCGCACGGAAAGCTCCCAGCACTCAAACGTACTGAGCTCAATAAACCTTATGCTCCCAATGAGGAAATTTGCTTTAGTATTTCGCACTCCGGCAAAATGGTTGTTTTAGCCATTAGTCAAAAGCAGCCATTGGGGATTGACATTGAGCAGCGCACAAAAATACAATTGGATGAATTTCACCTAATCATGCGACCGGATGAAATAGAGACCTACACTTCCGAAGAATCATTCTTCGAACTATGGACAGCCAAAGAAGCAGTAATCAAAGCACTTGGAACCGGTTTTCATCAAGAGGTCAAAGAAATCATGATTCAGGACAATCAGGCCAAACTACAGGAACAATACTGGCAACTCACTCCGATAAAGATTCGGGACGGATACAGCTGTACACTGGCGGTGGCGAATTCAAATTCTCATTCCAAAATTGATTTGATTCCGGTGACCGCACAGGACTTACTACCATTAAAAAAGGAAAAAGAAAATTATGCGAATTCTTAAATTATTATACCGAGAAACGGGTTACCGTTTATTCGTGTTCGGATTATTCGGACTTCTTTCAGGGATTTTGCATGCAGCAATTCTTCCCTTCATCACCTTTGTGATCGGGAATTATGCATCCAGCGAATTTCAGGTAATCAACCTACTCCACGTGGCCCTGTATTTCGGAATTGTATTGGCCATGATCGTTTGCCAAAGGACCTTTTCGAGGTTTATGACCAGCCTGACCCAAGGACTCATGCTGCGAATCAGAATTTCCCTTCTGGATACAGTTCGAAGGGCCAATTACTATCAATACGAGCAAATTGGACACGGAGAAATTTACACGGCTATCACAAGAGACGCAACGATTGTCAGTAACAGTGCTGCATCGATTGTATATGCTTCAACAGCACTGGTTACGGCTCTTGCCTGTTTGATCTACCTCGCCTATCTCAGTTGGATTGGTTTCGCAGCAACCATCCTGACGATGTCCGTCGGGATTACTTTTTACATGATTCGCCAACGCAAGATCAAGAAAATTTTCCAGGATGTCCGTGAATCAGAAACGATCTTTTTCAAGCACATCAATGAATTATTGGCTGGATTCAAAGAAGTAAAGGTCAATCAGTCAAAAAACGATGACATCTACCATAACTACATTGGAAAAATTAGTCATCGAACCACCAATTTCATGCTCCGTGGAGTTAATTTTTACCTGGATAATGGTTATGTTGGACAGTTGTCCTTCCTGGGACTCATCGCATTTGTTCTGTTTGGTTTTCCACTACTCGGCATTCCAGTGACCAGCATCCTGAGTTACATTTTTGTGATCCTCTATATCATGGGGCCCATAGAAATTGTAATGAACTCCATTCCGGGACTCACCCAATCGAACATTTCACTAGAATCTATCGAACGAATCCGTGAAAAAGCAGAAAAGATCATTGAGGAGATTCCGGAACAGCAAAACAAATTTGACTTTCAGCGACTGGACTTCAAACAAGTCGAATTCGCTTACGAAGAAGACAATGATGAGCGACAATTTCGGGTTGGTCCGATCGACTTCCAGGTCGGGCGCGGAAACATGGTATTTATCGTAGGTGGAAACGGTTCTGGAAAAACGACCTTCTTCAAACTACTCACGGGGCTGTACAAAGCGCAAAAAGGAGAAATTCAAATTGACGGAACAAGGGTCGCTATCAGCGATTACAGAAGTTTGTTTAGCCCAATTTTTAGCGACTTCTATTTATTTGACACCCTGTATGGCATGGAGCATGGTGTGTCCGAAAAACGAGTTACGGAGTTGCTGCAACAAATGCAACTGGAGCATAAAGTAAGTTACGAGGACAGCAATTTTTCAACTGTCTCATTGTCCACAGGGCAACGGAAGCGATTGGCCCTGATCATTGCCTTGCTAGAGGAAAAACCCATTCTAGTACTGGATGAATGGGCCGCAGATCAGGATCCACAATTCAGGCAGTTTTTCTACGAGAATCTCCTGCCGGAACTCCGAAAAAAAGACGTGACGATCATTGCAATCACGCATGACGACAAATATTTCCATGTCGCCGACAAAGTCTATAAAATGGATGAAGGAACCATGTCGGAAATTAGTGAACAAGCTAAGATTCAAAAAGCATTATAACCAAGAAACAAAACGATCAATAAAGATGGCCCTGACAATATACACTTTCCCCTTTGCCGGAGGGAGCAAATATTCATACAACCTCTACAGACGGTATCTTCCGGCAGACATTCACTTTGAACCATTGGAGCTACCTGGTCGCGGTGAACGCATTACCGATGACCTCGTTCCCAACCTGGAACAAATGGCCGAGGAGTTATACCAGGAAATCAAAGGGAACTTACCTGATCGTTTCATTTTTTACGGGCATTCCATGGGAACCCTCCTCGCCTATCTAATCACCAAAAAATTGCAGGAAGCAAATGAAAAATTACCATTTCATCTCATCCTAACAGGTGCTGCAGGTCCATCCAACGAAGAGCGAGAAAGAGATCGTCATCAACTCCCTAAAGCAGCATTCAAGGCCAAGTTGGAAGAGTATGGAGGAAGTCCAAGTGAGGTACTGGAAAACACTGAGTTATTTGACTTTTTCGAGCCCATTTTGCGCAACGATTTCAAAGCGGTCGAAACTTATTCTTATAAAGAAATCCTGGAGAAATTGCCCATTCCAATTACAACTATTTATGGGATGAGTGAGCAACTGACCCGGGAAGAAGTTCAGCTCTGGGAACGGGAAACGAGTGAATCCTTTGAGGTAAGACAATTGCCTGGGGGGCATTTCTTCATTTTTGATTATCCGGCTGAAGTCGTCAAAACAATTTTGAATAAGGTTTACGCATAAAGCATATATGGATATTTCCAGATACCATCATAAAAGCTATCAGCCACATTTCGAGCACTGGAAATCAATTCGCGCTGCATTTCCAGAACCGTTTTTACTGGAGTTTCCTGTTGCTCTAGACACCAAACAAAAAACAGCGACGATTTGTTTGGACGAGCAGCTTTCTTCAAAGATCAGTGGACTGGTGAATCACAGTGAACCTGGAGTTCTTGTCATTTTCACGAGTGCCCTTCAGGCCTTGCTCTCAAGCTATACGGGAAAAACTGAAATTCAACTTCAACTTCCTGGTGAAAGTGGTGAAGGAGACTGGCAAGAAGCTCCTTTTGCCCAATCAATTGATGGGAATACGAGCATTCGGGAATTGCTGACACAAACCCGTCAGAACTACCAGCATTTTTTGCGTTTCATTCAACTTCCTTTAAAGCTTGTTGAGGGCGAGA
This sequence comes from Bacteroidota bacterium, assembly GCA_006226425.1. GTDB lineage: Bacteria > Bacteroidota > Bacteroidia > Flavobacteriales_D > Crocinitomicaceae > M2408. The sequence goes on from SBGX01000013.1 coordinate 5,380, forward strand.
AACTCGGGAGTCAAAGTAATGTCCATTTGTCTTATGATGCTTTACATCCTGTTCCTTCCGAAATACAAGCCGGCTTTTTATTTAGAATCATTCGGAGGGGCAACTGCTTCGAAATCCGAATCAAAAGCAAAAATGTTTCCATCAGTGCAGAACAACTAAACGCTTTACTCAGACATTATTCAAAGGTTTTAGAGCAAATCATCCAGGTTGAACTAAAAATCTCTGAACTAAACTTACTTGATAAAAACGAGATAGCTGAACTGGTACAGCTTGGTACGGAGAACTTCCCTCCTGTTTCGGAAATAGATTTGCTCACCGTTATCCAACAAAAAGTTGCTGAATCACCCGATCAGATTGCCATTCAATCTACCCAAGGTTCCCTGAGCTACGCCGAACTTTGGACACTCACCAGAAAATATGCTTTCATACTTCGTGAAAACTATGGAATTCAGGAAGGAAATAAAGTTGCCATTCTCTTAAATCGCTGTCCGGAAGCCATTGCCGCCATGCTGGCCAGCTTGTATCTTGGAGCGGCTTATGTCCCCATTGATCCGGATTATCCCGATGAACGAATTCGCTTTTTACTGGAGGACTCTCAGGCTTCAATCTTAATTAGTAAATCTCCAAAGGATTATTTGATCCCTGTTTTTGATCCCAGTTCAATAGGAGAAGTAGAACTTCCAAAACTTGCACTTTCACCGGTCAAGTCTTCGCAGTTGGCCTATATCATCTATACCTCTGGGACGACCGGTCTTCCAAAAGGATGTCAGATTAGTCGGGGGAATCTGAGTCATTATATTCACTGGGCCCGAGCGTATTACCTAAATCAGGAAGCGGTCCATTTTGGGCTATTCACCTCTCTTTCCTTTGACTTAACTGTCACCTCGATCTATACAACACTATGTAATGGCGGGTGTATTCATTTATTTGACGAATCCACTGACCTTTCAAAGGTTCTCCGGGAGGCATGTTCCCCAGGTTCTCCCATTGATTGCCTTAAAATAACGCCCGCTCACCTTTCCCTGCTTCCCTACCTTGATTTGGAACAGATACATCTGAAAAAGATTATTTTGGGAGGTGAAGCTTTATCCCTGGATATTGTCAAAAAATTGCAAGAACTAGCTCCGGGAATCGAAGTTTACAATGAGTACGGTCCTACGGAAACAACCGTAGGTTGCTGTGTTTCCAGGATTGAACAGGGGGCTAAGTTGGTTACTATTGGAAAACCGGCAAGCGGTTATGAGATTTACCTGACGGATAAGAGTTCCAAGTTGGTTCCTTTCGGGTGTATTGGAGAAATCTGTATTGCTGGAAAAGGATTGGGGATGGGCTACTATCAGAGACCTGAACTCAATCAGGAGCGTTTTGTAGAACATCCTTTGATCGCTGGACAAAAAATGTATCGAAGCGGTGATTTGGGCTGCTGGGATGAGGACGGAAATCTACATTGCCTGGGCAGAATTGATGAGCAATTAAAAATCAATGGGTATCGAATTGAACCACAAGAAATTGAACAACAAATCCTTTCCCTGAATGAAGTCCAACAGGTGCTTGTCACCCCCGTTGATTCAGAATCTCAGGAACGTTATTTAGCCTCGTTTCACATTGGTGGGAACTCAAAGGAAATCAGAGAAGCTTTGCAAGAAAAGCTTCCGGCCTACATGATCCCTAAAGAAATTCGTGCCATCGACTCTATCCCTTTTACCACTCACGGGAAAGTGGATCGAAATGCCCTATTGAGACTGTTAAAAGAATCTCGGCCTAAAGATTCTCAACTTCCTTTAACCGGGAAGATGGAAAAAATTTGGGCACAGGTGCTTGGTAAAGCAGATATTCGGAGAAGCGATCATTTCTTTGAACGAGGTGGTGATTCCCTCCAGGCACTCAAATTGATTTCCTTGATCTATAGGGAATATGGTTTGGACATCCAGATTGAACTCCTGTTTGATTACCCGATTTTAGAGCAATTTGAAAATCAGCTTCTTCAGCTCAATGAAACTGAAATAAACCTGATCCCAAACGTATCAGAAGCTTCGCATTACCCCCTTTCAGCCGAACAAAGCAGAATGTTTGCCTTGCAACAGCTCAATCCTGAAAGTACCGCCTACAACATGCCCTCGGTCCTTGAGCTAAAGGGGAAACTCGACCCACAACAGATCAATGTAGTCATCAACCAATTACTCGAGCGACATGAATCGCTTCGTAGTAACGTTCAGCTAATCGATGGAAATGCCGTTCAACTCATTCGTCCCTATGTTCCGATCGAATTGGAGATGATTCAGGAAAGTGAGCAGGAGATTTCACAACTTATGGAGCGTTTTTGTCAGCCCTTTGATCTGGCGCAAGACCTGCTTTTCAGAGTTCGTGTCGTCGAGCGAACGAAGGAAAATCATTTGTTGCTGATAGACATGCACCACATCGTGGGAGACGGTTTGAGCATGGAAATCCTCACTGAGGAATTCACCAAGCTCTACGCCGGAGCTACGCTGAATGACCTAACTATTCAATACAAGGATTATGCCTCCTGGCAACAGGATTTCCTGAAGTCAGAACAGGCTGAAAAAAGTAAAGATTATTGGCTTCAGAAGCTGGCCGGAGAGCACTCAGGGATGGATCTTCCGTATGACTATGCTCGTCCTGCGAGTAATGATTTTTCTGGTGCCCGGGTGGAATGCCAAATAGATGCTAAAACTCATCAGCAGGTACGAGAGTTTGTCCGGAAAAAAGGAGCTACCCCCTTCATGTTCTACCTTGGAATTTATCAGCTCCTGTTGGCAAAGTACACAGGTTCATCAGAAATCACGGTTGGATCGCCGGTGGCAGGCAGACCACATCCAGACCTGGAATCGCTAGTCGGAATATTCATCAATACGCTGGTCTATCGTCAAAATATTGATTCTCAGAAAAATTTTCAGGATTATTTTGACTCGGTGATGTCTGGTTGTCGGGAAGCCATCAATCATCAGCACTACCCTTTTGATCAGCTCATCAAACAATTGGATTTACCCAGACAAACAGACAGAAATCCCGTGTTTGATGTACTCTTTGTACACCAATCTTTCCGAAAGAAAGAAGAAGTCTGGAAAGACCTGGAAGTCAATTTTGTCTCCAGCGAATACATCCAGGCCAAGTTTGACCTGAATCTTTCCTTAAGCGAATCCGAAGAAGACGCTTTTGTTTCACTCGTTTATCGAACCCAGCTTTTCAAAGAAGCAAGCATGAAACGTTTCCTGGATCACTATAAACAGTTGATTACAGCTGTTTTGGAAGCTCCGGAACAAGTTCTGGAAAAACTCTCCCCAGTTTCTGAAGAAGAATTGTCGCAACTAGAGCGTTTCAATGCGACCGAGCAAAACATTCCTGTTCAGAGCGTCTTGAATGACTTTCTCAAACAGGTGGCTGAATGTCCCGAAAGTACTGCACTCGTCTTTGGGGAAAAGGAATTTTCTTACGCAGTGCTCGATCAAATTAGTACCGAACTCAGTGCTTTTCTTCGAAGACAACAAAACTTGCAGGAAGAAGATTTCATCGGGATCAAACTCCCGAGTAGTGAATGGTTAATCATTTCTATCCTGGCCATCTGGAAGGCTTCCTGCGCCTATGTTCCGATTGATCCGGAATATCCAGAGGAACGTGTTCGTTTCATCCAGGATGATAGTCAATGCAGACTTTTAATAGACAAGGAATTCATCGATTCCTTTCAACAACAGCAATCTAAGGCTCCGGCTGAAATAATTCTTCCAAAAGCGGAACAACTCGCTTATGTGATCTATACTTCCGGATCCACTGGAAAACCGAAGGGAGTCCAAATTGAACATCGCCAGCTCAATAATTACAACTACTGGTTTAAAGAGCATTATAACATTGACTCGAAGGATTCCAGCCTCCTCCTCTCCAATATTGCATTTGATGGGGTCAACACCAGTATTTTTGGCTGTCTTACGACTGGAGCTTGTCTTCACATAGTAAGCAAGGAGCAGGTAAGGGATGTGGAAAAACTTTCCACTTACTTGCAGCTACATCAGATTAGCTTTTTGAAAATCACCCCTCCTCTGCTCCATTTGGTAATGGAAGACGGCCCCTCACGAAGTCGTTTTTTCGAGAACCGGGCACTCCGACTAATTCTCATTGGAGGTGAGCAAATCAATGAAGGTGATGTTCGAATCATTCAAAAAGGACGTCCAGAAGTTCAGCTGATCAATCACTACGGTCCGACCGAAACCACGATTGGAGTTCTTTGTTACGAACTCAAAAACTGGGACAGCAAAAGTATCATCCCGATCGGACAGGCCATTTCGAATACAGAAATTTTAATCCTCGACGAGGAGCAACAAGAAGTCGGAATCGGCATTCCAGGAGAAATCTATATCGGTGGTAAATCCCTGGCTCGTTCCTATTTAAGGAGAGAGGGATTAACAACAGAACGATTCATTGTACATCCCTTTAAAGCCAACGAGCGGCTCTATAAAAGTGGTGATATCGGTCGTTGGACCGAAGATGGTCAGATTCTCTTTTTAGGACGGCGGGATGATCAGGTCAAAGTGCGCGGATATCGTGTCGAACTGGGAGAAATCAGAAGTCATTTACTTGAGTTGAAACAAGTGCGGGATGCCTGGGTCAATCTGGATGAAAAGAAAGAACTACTCGCTCTGGTGAGTCTGAAAGAAGCTATGGAAGTATCAGAATTCCGCCAGGCACTTTCAACAGTCCTCCCTGAACACATGCTTCCCCACCACACCATTTTTGTCGAAGAAATCCCATTGAACGCTCATGGAAAACTGGACCGAAATAAGCTCCAGAAAATCATTCACGAGCAAGAACACGCAGAGCAAGAAGAAAATCCTGAGCTGAGTCCAAATGAGCAATTGCTGATGGAAATCTGGAAAGAACTCCTGGGGAAAACACAAATCGGTGTCAAACAGGATTTTTTCAGTTTGGGAGGTGATTCTATCAAAGCGATCCAGCTTCAGGCCCGTTTAAGGAATAAAGGAAAACGACTTGAAATCAGGGAGATTTTTCAACAAGGAAGTATTCGCAAATTAGCTCCTTTTCTCAGAGAGGATACTCGAAACTTTAGTCAGGAAAGCATCTTCGGTCCGATTCGATTGAGTCCGATTCAACAAAATTTCCTGGAAAATAGTGAGGTGCCCGAACATTTCAATATGGCTGTCCTGCTGGAGAAAGGAAGCATTGAACCCATTTTTTTGAAACGAGCCTGGGGCAAACTCATAGAACATCATGACCTGCTCCGAATGGCTTATAGGGAAGGTGAATCCTGGATTCAGGACCTCACTCAATTCAAGTGGGAGATTCAGTCCTTTGAGCTTCCAGCGCATGAGGAAGAAGCCTTTATTCTGAAACAAAGTCAGGAATTACAAGAGAGTTTCAGCTTTGATGGGAGTCCACTCTTTCGCATTGCTCATTTTCAGGGGATACAACACGATTTCCTTCTCATCCTCTGTCATCATTTAATTATTGACGGCATCTCCTGGCGAATCTTGCTCGAAGATTTTTCCAGCCTCTATACGCAAATAGACAAAGCGCAAAAAGCGGTTCTTCCACTCAAAACAAGTTCTTTCAAGGACTGGACAGAAACACTTCCTGAACTTGCAAAAGAAATGGATTGGGAAGCCGAAATTCCCTATTGGGAGCAAATTCTGGACAAGCCTACTTCACTCGTTGAAAGTCAAATTGGAGAACTTTCAGAACAAGATTCTTTTGAACAGATTCATTTTGATTTGGATTTGGAACTCAGCGAATCTTTGCTCGGAAAATGCAATGAACGCTACGGTACTGAAATCAATGATTTATTGATGACAGCCCTGGCTAAATCACTTGCCAGACAAAGCAACAAAAGAACAAATACAATTTGCTTGGAGGGGCATGGCAGGGAGGAAATTGCCCCAAATCTGGATCTCAGCAGGACCATCGGGTGGTTCACCAGTACGTACCCACTCCGCCTGAATTACGATGAAAATTGGAGCATCGAACAACTCATTCTGGAAAGTCGAAAATCTCTTCGCGAAGTTCCAAACAAAGGGATTGGCTTCTCTATTTTGAAGTACTATTCCTCCAAATCGGATCGCACTGTCTTTGATCGAATCCATGAACTCCCAATTAAATTCAATTATCTCGGACAGACAGGCCAGGAATTAAAGAATGATGATTGGCTGTTCTCCGGGATGGAAGTTGGGCAAAGTATCCACGAAAAAAACCGGGAAAAACATCGGATAGACATCACCGGAATAAGTCTTCCTGGTGGATTACATCTTAACTTTCATTTTCATAAAGGAAATTATTCCCGGGAGTGGGTGAACTCGCTAGGTAAAGAATTCGTAAAGGTACTTTCGGAAATTGCGTCACACTGTTTGCGAAATCCGAATGAATCTATTGTTCCACTACTTCTCCATGGAAGCCCTGTACCAGCAATTGAAAAAACGGCACTCACCAGGAAATTTGCCAACGAACAAATTGAGCTGCTCTACCCACTAAGCCCGATGCAGGAAGGCTTACTTTTTCAATCTATCCTAAACGAGCAAAGTCCGGAATATTGGGAACAAAGCATCTTTACATTACAAGGTCCGCTAGAGCCCGTTCTCCTCAGAAAGGCCTATGAAATGCTGATCGCACGGCATGACATTCTTCGAACCCGCTTTATCTACCAGGGACTGGACACTCCGATGCAGGTTCTCTTTAAGACAATGTCGCCTGAAATTAGGGAACAAGACATCAGTCATTTAGCGGAAGACAAACAAAGCGAGCTGATTCAGGATTATCTGCATCAGGAAGCGAGTCAGCAAAGGAAATTTGAGACTGACGCACTCATGCAGCTGACGATCTTCCGCCTGGGAGCACAGAAGCATCGCATCGTTTGGTCCAATCACCACATACTCCTAGATGGATGGTGTAAATCCATTCTAATTCGTGAATTCATCGAGAATTACCTCGAACTGGAAAAGTCTTCCACCCCCAAAAAGGCCTCGGTCAACCCTTATCGAAATTACATTTCCTGGTTGCTTGAAAGAAATCAATTGGCTGCTTCCTACTATTGGAAAAACTACTTGGCCAATTATGAGCAAGTTGTCAAAATTCCTTTTGAGAACACCCAGAAAGAAGGTAAAGAAGCAAGCGCATATTATTTCTCTTGTGGCCAAGAACAAACTAAGGCCCTGAAAAAACTCGCTTCTGAGCAGCAAACAACCTTAAATACGTTGATTCAAACGATTTGGGGTGTCCTTCTTCAGTTTTACAACAACACCCAGGATGTTGTTTTCGGACAGGTCGTTTCCGGCCGTCCGGCAGAAATTGAAGGCATTGAGGAAATGGTTGGCTTATTCATAAATACGATTCCCATCCGGATTAACACTACTTCGCAGCAGACTTTCCAGCAACTCGTCCAACAGGTTCAGCAGCAGTCCATTGAATCAACGGCTTACGACTATTATCCACTTCAGAAAATCGTTCAAGAGCATCCGATGGGATCAGATCTGATTCGTCAGTTATATGTTTATGAAAACGTACCGACGGACGAACAGGAAGCCCCGTTTTCCGCAGAAGAAATACAACTCACAGATTTCGAGGCACGTGAAGAAACCAATTATGATTTATGCCTCTATGTCGTTCCTTCCGAAGAACTTGGTTTTAAACTAGCTTATAAGACGGCATGTTTCGAGCACAAACACATAGAGCAACTGGTCGCTCACTTCAAACATTTGATTGAGAAGGTATTAGAACAAGCATCTGTGTCACTGACAGAATTGAGTCCTCTGAGCAAAAAGGAAGAAACCGCAATCATCAAGCAGCTGACAGGCCCTCAAAAGGAATATCACCTTGACCATACAGTCATTGAACTCTTCCGGGAACAAGTGATAAAAACCCCAAACAAAGAGGCCATTCAATACGGGAAAGACGTCCTCACCTACCGGGAACTGGAGGAACTGAGTAATCGAATGGCGGGGAGGCTCATCGAATTTGGATTGAACCGAGAGGACATTATAGCGCTGCATTTGGAGCGCTCTTTGAAGCTCATTCCGGTGATCATGGCTTGTTGGAAATCAGGCCTGGCTTATGTCCCCATAGATCCTGCCTATCCCCTGGAGCGAAAAGAGTTTATGCTTCGGGATGCCCAGGCAAAAATCCTATTGGGAGAGAACATTCACTATTTATCAGCACAATTTGAAGGGGTTTCATTGAGTCCTGAAGAGCTTATTTCGGATCATCCGATACCAACACTAAGGTCCGGACCCCAACACCTTGCTTACGTCATTTACACGTCTGGTTCGACTGGTCAACCGAAGGGAGTTGCCATCGAACACGGTGCATTAAGTTCTTTTCTCCAATGGGCAGGGAATGAGTTCGCTACGGATGATTTTGATACAGTGCTGGCAGCGACGAGTTACTCTTTTGACCTCTCGTTATTTGAGTTCTTTCATCCATTAACGACTGGAAAAAAGGTACAACTCCTGGATTCTCCACTCAGTTTGGCAGATGCAATTCAGCAGGATGGGAGCTTTCTACTAAACACTGTTCCTAGTGTCATGCAAGAGCTTCTAGAACAACGTATTTCGTTACGTTCTATTAAAGCTATCAATTTAGCTGGAGAACCTATTTCACTTAAAATCAAGGAGATATTATTAAAACAACGTAAGCTGTTACGTAATTTATACGGACCTAGTGAAGATACGACCTACAGCACGATTCATTCCGTCTGCGAAATTGACGGCAGACAGCTGATTGGACTACCAATCGACAATTCTTTCGCCTTGCTTCTCAATGACCATGGACAGGTGCTTTCTCCTGGATGTATTGGAGAACTTCACCTTGGGGGCGAACAATTAGCCCGACACTATCTGCATAGAGAAGAACTCAGTCAGGAACGCTTCATAGAAAATCCAAGGAATCCTGAGCAACGCATTTACAAGACAGGTGATCTTGCCATGCTAAACGATCAAGGTATTCTTGAATTCATGGGTAGAAAGGATGACCAGATCAAGCTTCGAGGATTACGGATTGAGTTATCCGAAATACAAACCGTACTGGAAAGACTCAGAGAAATAGAGCAGTGCATTGTTGTGTTGCACCAGGATGAATCGGAACAGCAATTGGTAGCCTATTATCGGTCGGAGGAAGAACAAGACGCAGCGAAATTAAAACAGTTTCTTGCGGACCAATTACCAGAAAGCTATTTGCCCGCATTTTTCATTCACCTGAGTGGATTTCCGCTCACCCCAAATGGAAAGGTAGACAAAAAGAGACTCCCCTCACCTACCCGAACATCAGGAAACTCATTCGAAGCCCCACGAGGAGTAATTGAAACCAGACTGGCAGAAATCTGGAAAAAAGTCCTGAAGGTAGAACGAGTGGGCAGAAACAATCATTTCTTTGAATTGGGAGGGCATTCGCTCAAATTACTCTCGCTACTAGGATATATTGAGCAAGAGTTTACTACTGGCATTCCATTAAAAGAATTATTTGGGCACCCGGTCCTTCATCAACAAGCAGCCCTGACTCAAAAATACGGAGGAAATAAGCATCGAATCCCCCGACTCCCGGAAGCGAAGCACTATCCCCTCTCTCCTGCCCAAAATAGACTTTGGCTCCTTGATCAGGTTCAGGGAAGTTCGGAAATGTATCACATCTCTTCCTGGTATCATCTCGAAGAGACACTAGATTATGAACTCCTGAAGCAATCCATCCACCTGTTATCTATGAGACAGGAAAGTCTTCGGACATCATTCCGGATGAAAGAAGGGACTCCCGTACAGTATATCGAAGAAGAACTCGCGATCGATCTTCCACTGGAAGAATTGGAAAAGAATGAATCCCTGGAGCATCGGATGCTGAAGTTGGAAGAACAATACGTCCATCCGGCCTTCGACCTATCGCAGGGTCCTTTGTGGAGAATTTGCCTGCTCAGAGAACATGATAGGAGCTTCTACTTGCTGATTGTGATGCACCACATCATCTCAGATGGTTGGTCAATGAATGTAGCTCGTGACGAGTTAACCCAGATTTATCAGCACTTAAAATCAGGTAAGACGGTTGAACTCCCGGCACTCGAAATTCAATACCGGGACTATGCCGGATGGCAAACTGAGCAACATCAATCGGAAAATTTCAGAGAACATCAATCCTACTGGATCCAACAACTTGGTCCTAATCCGGAAGAATTCCGTTTCCCTACCGATTTCAGTGACACTACTTCCATGGAAGGAAGCAGTTATCATTTTTCAATCGATGGGGAGCTTCAACAGCAATTAGAGGGATTCATCCGTCAACATGAACTCAGTTTGTTCATGCTTCTGTTGGGGTGCTTTCAGTTAAGTCTGGCGCGAATGTCCGGAAAATCTGAGGTGCTTGTCGGAAGCCCGGTTGCGGGGCGAAAACAACCGGAAGTGAAGGACCTGATTGGATTTTTCCTTAACACAGTCATCTTTAAAGCAAACATCAACAGGGAAGAAAGCCTGGAAAAGTTCTTTTCCCAATTGCAGCAATCCGTGTTGAATGCCATGGAGCATCAGGATTACCCTTTCGAAGCATTGATCGATGATCTGGAATTGCAGCGTACTCCAGGAGAATTCCCTTTCACCTCTGTCTTTTTCAACCTCTTGAATCAAAATGAGGAAAAAAGACAAATCAATTTTTCTGACTCCATTCAACAACATGATCGGGCATTGAAATTTGACCTGAATCTCTATGCGAGTGAACAGGAAAATGGAATTGCCTTTCAATTGGAATTCAGACGGCATCGATTCCGGGAAGAAAGCATTCGCTTCCTGACAGAGACCTTCCGAAACATATTGAAAATAGTCGTTTCCACCCCGGAGGTGACCATTGGAGAACTTCCGGCCTTTTATCTCGAAGGGAAGAAAGAGAAAGAGGAAACGAGAAAAGAAACGGCCCCGAATCTTGTTTCCGCTTTTCAGGAGACACTGGCTCGATTCCCAAATGCTCCAGCGATCCGCTATCAAACAAATCAACTCAGCTACCAGGAACTTGATTTATACAGCAATGCAGTCGCCTTAGAACTAACAAAATACGGCAAAGAATATCAGCGAATTGGTATTTATCTGAATCAAAATCACCTGATTGCTCCTGCTATCCTGGGAATATTAAAGGCAGGACTCAGCTACGTTCCTTTAGATCCTGAAGCACCAAGGGATCGCATCCAATTCATGCTGGAAGATGCTGGGATCAATGTGTTAATCAGTGAAACAAGTCATCCACTTCCAAAGGAGATCAAAGACGTTCAGGAGTTGTTTATCGATGAGATCAAGAGCTGTGAGCAAACGATCAAGACCCACATAGAACCAAAGCAAGAAGCCTATTTGCTCTATACTTCAGGAAGTACCGGTGAGCCGAAAGGAGTCGTTCAAACACATCAAAACCTACTCTATTTCATCCGACATTATATTGAATTCTGTCAAATTGATGAACACGATCGTCTGAGTGGTTTTACGAATCTCACCTACGATTCCTTTCACAAGGATTTCTTTGGGGCGCTTCTTTCGGGCGCACAATATTTCCCGATTTCACTCCGAAAAGAACTCCCTCCTTCACAAATAAGTGATTGGATTGCAGCTCACCAGATCAGTATCGTTCACCTCACACCAAGTGTCTTCAGGATTTGGGCAGCGGCCAATGAGGGAAAACCGCTGGCTTCATCCTTGCGAATAATTAAAACGACCGGCGAAGCCACTAGCCGAAACGATTTTGAGGAGTTTAAAGCGATGACTTCCGACCATTGCCAATTCATCTGTTCCTATGGAAGTACCGAACACAGCCTGGTTGCCATTCAAGCTTATGATCATTCTTCAATTATCTCGCATCATCTGGTGAGTCCTGGAAAACCGCTTTACGAAGTCGAAGTTCATGTGCTTGATTCGCATCAAAAAATACTGGGAGACCTTCAATTCGGGGAAATTTATATTGAGAGTCCCTATCTAAGTCCTGGGTATCATCACCGAGAACAAGAGAATGACCGGCATTTCATTCAAATAGAAGGCAAAAAGTTGTTCCGAAGTGGAGATTTAGGGAGGATCAATGCATTTGGAGAACTTGAGATTACAGGACGACAAGACGGTCAGCTAAAAATCAATGGGATTCGCTTCCATGTTTCGGAATTGGAGAATAAAGTCGTACAACTTCCCGGAATCGATTCCTGCGTTGTAGTAGCCGACAAAAACCATGAAATTCAGCTTGCACTCTATTATACCGGGAAGACAACTCTGGACCCCAAAGAAATAAGGGAATATCTACGATCTTTTTTCCCGGAAAACCTGCTACCAAGCTTCTATATTCAGCTCGATGAACTCCCCCAAAATCTACATGGAAAAACGGATCGTTCCAAGCTCCCCAAACCGGAGAATCAACATCGAATCGAGCAAGAAAATTATGTCGCCCCGGAAAACGAAACCGAAGAGATCATTTGTACACTTTGGGAAGAAATTCTGCAAATATCCCCTATTGGAGTCAAACACTCCTTACTGGACCTCGGAGTGAACTCTCTCCGTGCCATGAAATTCGTAGCTCGTCTGGAAAGTCAGCATCAATTGAGCTTGCCGTTAAGTGCTTTGTTCCGCTTCCCAACGATTCGGGAATTGGCCAATGAGGTTCAACAAAAGGTGAGCAAGGAAATTAAAGTTTACGCCCCGCAGGCATCCTACCCTGTAACAGAAGCTCAACAGCGAATTCACGTACTTCAGGAACTGGAGCCATCAAGTTGTCATTACAACCTTCCCATGTCCTTTGTTTTGAACGGACAATTGCGACTTTCCGATCTAAAAAAAGCAGTCGCAAAGTTGGTCGAGAAACACGCGGTATTCCGAACGAATTTTGAGCGTCTGGATGGAGAACTCAGACAGCATGTTTCTGAAAATAGTGCGATTGAGATTGAATACCTGGAAGACAATGAAAAGGACCTGTTCCTCTGCAAACAGGAGTTTGTTCGACCATTTGATCTAAAACAAGGTCACTTATTACGAATCAGGGTTCATCGCCTGAATGAGGAACGCCATTTGCTCCTCATCGATACACACCACATTATATGTGATGGAATTTCCATGCAATTACTTATTCGGGATTTATTGCTGTTTTATCAAGGAAAATCTTCACCTACCACTCCCATCCAATTTACGGACTACGCCCTTTGGCTTCAGGAAGAGGAGTCTCAATTCAGGATCAAGCAGCAGGAAGCCTACTGGCTCAAACAACTGGACGGTGAGCTTGAAAATCTTCAATTGCCCTATGACCGGGAGCGTCCGGAACTGCAATCTTTTGAAGGAAAACGACTGGAACGTGAACTCAGCCAAAAACAATATGCTGCCATTCAGTCATTCGCACAAAAGCAGCAAATGACTCCATTTATGGTACTCCTCTCCTGCTTTAAACTCGTCCTGCACAAATATTCCGGGAATCAGGACCTTCGCGTCGGTACACCAATTGCAGGCAGAAACCAGGATGAAAGCAGTGAATTAATAGGCATGTTTGTGAATACACTCATCATCCGAAGTCAAATGGACCCATCAGTATCTTTTGATCAATTCTGTCAGGAATTGAGAAAGAACTGTGTGGAAGCTTTTGAGCATCCCCTGGTTCCCTATGAAAAACTGCTTGATGAACTAAAGGTCCAACGGGATTTGTCCAGAAACCCGCTCTTTGATGTCATGTTTGTTTTGCAGAGCCTATCTGACCAGCAAGCAGAATCAATGGATCACGGACTGAAAATCGAAGGCATTGAAGAAAATTTCGATACCAGCAAGTTTGACCTCAGTCTTCTGGTATTTGAACAAGAGCAGGGGTACCGTTATCAACTGGAGTATGCCACCGCCCTTTTCGACGAGATCACGATGATTCGTTTTTGCGATTGTTTCGATGAAGTACTGGATCAGCTGGAATATCTTGAATCGAGCGCCATTCATGCTATTTCAATCCTTCCTACGGAACAAAAAGAAATGCTTCTGAGTTTGGGAAAAGGTCCCGAAATCTCTTACCCTGAGTTGGATCCAGTTTCGCTTTTTCAGAAATGCGTTACAGAATACCCGGATAAAATTGCTGTGCAAAGCAACGATACTTCATTGACTTACCAGGAGCTTCATACAAGAAGTAATGGACTGGCAAACATACTTCTTGAGCGACAGGTTGATCGTTGCGCCATTCTGATGCCCAAAACGCCAGATTTACTGGTTTCTATGGTGGCCAGTCTAAAAGCAGGTGCTTGCTTTGTTTTGATCGATCCGGAGCTTCCTCATGAACGAATCAGTTTCCAATTGAAGGACGCTGAAGTGGATTTACTACTTTCAGACCACGATCCAAAGATTTCAAGCTGTCCGCTCTATCAATTAAATCCGGCAACATATTCCAATCTTGACGAATTGACCGTTTCGGATAAAGATAATGACGCCTACATCCTTTATACTTCGGGCTCTACTGGCCAACCAAAGGGAGTTCGAATTAGCAGAGAATCACTGGGTGAAAAGATTCAGAGTGTTACTTCCTGGTATCGGTGGACAGAGCAAGTGAATAGCATTGGGACAACCAGTATTTCCTTCGACGTGTTTATCCTGGAAGTCTTCTCGGCTATTCTGAATGGAGGAAGTATTTACTTGCCGGACAATGAAGATCGGATGGACTTTCCGCTACTGCTCAAGAATATCAGAAACTTCAATGTTCAGGTGTTACAGGGAACGAACAGCTATTTTAAGCAACTCCTGTGGAATACAACAATGAGTGATTGTCTGGAAAGCCCGCTCGAACACCTGATTATTGGTGGTGAAAGCCTGGAAGGAGGAGTCCTAAAACAACTTAAAGAGCGCTTCCCGGGTGCTGCCGTACATAATCACTATGGGCCAACGGAAACAACGATTGACGCCATCGTCTATTCTAATCTGCAGGATTTCGGAGAAAATATCATTGGGAAACCGCTTCCTAATGTGGAAGTACTCATTCTGGATGAAGCCGGTGAGTTAGTTCCCAGAGGAAGTCAGGGGGAAATCTGTCTGGCAGGAATATCATTGAGTCCGGGCTACCTGAACCGTGATGAGGAAAACAAACGGGCCTTTCCTCAACACCCCTTCCAGAGCAGTAAACGAATTTATCGGACCGGGGATCTTGGATCATGGAATAACCAGGGATTGATTCGCTTCCTGGGAAGAAAAGACGAACAGGTCAAAATCAGAGGATATCGCGTTGAACTAAATGAAATCAGGCAGCAAATACTGACCGAAAGTGACTTCCAGGATTTAGTGGTAATCAACCAACAAGGAAGCTCGGGAGATCAGGAACTACATGCCTATTTGCTTGGTCCATCGACTCCTGACCTAACTTCGCTGCTCTCAGCGCTTAGAAAAAAGTTACCCAAGTACATGATCCCCGGCAAATGGTTTTTAGTAGACCAAATTCCGTTGAATCGAAATGGGAAGGTGGATCGCCATCAACTGATCGAACAAGGGGTAGCCATTGATAACGTAAATTCAAATGACGAAAAAGAAGTTCTGAGTGAAATCGAAGATAAAATCAGGAAAGTATGGATGGAAGTACTCGAACTTCAGAACATTTCACGAACGGACCATTTCTTTGATATCGGCGGGCACTCCTTAAAAGCGACACAAATCGTTTCCAGACTCAGAGAACTATTCAAAAAGGAAATAAGTCTCCGGGACTTCTTTCTGAATCCAGATATCCAAAGTTTGGCAGCCATTGTCGAAAACCAGGAACAAGAAAGTTTTCAGTCAATCCCACGAATTCCTGAGGCAGAAAACTATCCCCTTTCCTATCCGCAGAAAAGACTTTGGATGATCAATGAGCTCATGGAGGAAAACAGGCATGTGTACAATATGTACCACGCAGTCACGCTAAGTGGAAAACTCAATTCAGAAGCCTTGCAAAAAGCGTTTCAACGTTTGATGGAACGTCACGAATCCTTGCGGACTTATTTCAAAGCTCCTGATGGAGAACCCAGGCAGTATATTGCTTCCGAAGTTGATTTCCCGATGGAAGAACGGGATTTCAGTGCCGAAGCAAATCCGGAAGACACAATCCGGGAAGCCTGCCTAGAAATGGCCAATGAAGCATTTGATCTGGAACAGGCTCCATTATTGAAAGGTTTGTTAGCCAAAAAGAGTGACCAAGAACACATCCTTTTCCTATCTATGCATCACATCGTTTCAGATGGTTGGTCGATGGAACTAATGTTCCGGGAAATGAGTCAGTTCTATGCCTGGGAAAGTCGTGGACTTTCACTTGATCTAAACCCACTCAAGATTCAGTACCGAGACTTTAGCGCCTACCAGCAAAATCAAACCCTGGAACGAGATGAAGCATATTGGCTCAAACAATTGGAAGGAGACCTGGAATTGATCAAACTCCCCTATGATTTCATGAAGAACAAGGGAATGCAATCCGTGGGAGATCAGGTTGAAATACAAATTGATGAACAACTGACAAATGCGCTCAAATTAGTTGCCAAAACTTATCAGACAAGTCTTTCTAATGTGGTATTTACCGTTTTCAACATCCTTCTGCATCAACTGAGCGGTCAAAAAGACCTGATCGTAGGAATGACAATTGCCAATAGGAATCACCCGGATATAGAAAAGTTAATCGGTTTCTTCGTTAATTCCCTGGTGATCCGAACTGTCTTGGACGAAGATAGCGCCTTTGCCGATATCCTGGAACAGGTCAAACAGAGTACCCTGGATGCCTTTGAACATCAGAATTATCCGTATGATTTACTGGTTGAAAAACTCCAACCGGAACGTTTCTCAGATCGACAAGCACTGGTCAATGTTACCTATTCGTTCCAGAACTTAAGCGACCTTTCACTGGAAGAAAAAATGCCAAACAATTCTGAGGTGAACAGTGATATCGAGTTGCGAAATTTCAGTCTTGGACAGAGCAATCAAACTACCAAATACGATCTTTTACTATTTGTAAACGAGTCAAATAACGAACTTAATTTAAAGTTTGAGTTTGACAGTGTGCTCTTCAAAAGAGCTTCTATGGAACGCTATCTCAAATTCTTCCACAAGTTCCTCGAGATGATTTCAGAACCGAGTTTAATCAAAGAAGATTAGAAACAAAAAGCCTCATGAAACTAAAAGATTTCAATTTACTGGACGACGAAAACGATCAGAACGAGTTGTTACAACTATTGGATCAATTCAACAATACGTCAGCGCAATTTCCCTCCAAAAGCATTGTTACTCTTTGGCAAGAGCAGGTACAGCAAAACCCCGATCGAACAGCCCTGGTATTTCGGGAAAAAGGATACAGCTACGGAGAAATTGAACAGCATTCCAACCGACTGGCAAATCTGCTCATCAAAGAAGGAATTGAAAGGAATGAATTGATTGCACTTTTGTTTGAACCCTCTGTGGAAATGATCACTTCCATACTCGGAGTCATTAAGGCTGGAGCGGCTTATCTCCCCCTCGATCCAAAAAATCCCAGCGAGCGATTACTCTTTGCACTAAACGACAGTGAGGCACGCATTCTGATCGGGCAAAAGCGTTTCACCAAACAGATGAATCGTTTGCAATGGGAAGCGTATACAGTCAAAGGAATCATCTGCACCGATAGTCAGAACTTCCTCCAGGAATCTGAAAGTCAAAATGAGTTGATGAAGACGGAGCTTTGGGATTATATCAGTGAAAAATCACACGATGACATCTCTGGTGGAGGCTGGTTCTCCAGTTATACGGGAGAAGATATTCCACGAGCTGAAATGGACGAATATGCGTCCAACATCCAACAAAAGCTTCATCCTTACTTGAAAAAGGATAGCCGGGTACTTGAGATTGGTTGTTCTTTCGGAATTAGCCTCTTTCAATTCGCTGATCAGGTTAATTTTTATATGGGAACTGATCTTTCCGGTGTAGCCATCGACCATTGCAGGAAGTTAGTATCTCAAAAAGGGCTCGATAACGTACAATTACAAAATTTAGCGGCTCATGAAATAGATCAGTTACAAGAAGGTAATTACGATGTAATTATCATGAACAGCGTCATTCAGCTTTTTCACGGACACAACTATTTCCGGGATGTCCTCCGAAAGTGTCTAAGCTTAATGAGTGATCAGGGAGTCCTTTTCCTGGGAGATTTACAAGATTTAGACAAGAAAGCAGAGTTAATCCAATCCCTTAAAGACTTTGAACTAGAAAACATTGGGAAAGGCTACCAAACCAAGACGGACTGGTCGCACGAACTTTTCCTATCCAGGGATTTTATTGAAGATCTGCTCCTTGAATTCCCTGAAATTTCTACCTGTTCACATTCAGAAAAGATCCATACGCTCAAGAACGAACTCACTGAGTTTCGCTTCGATAGCTTGCTCAAAATTGACAAGAATGCATCGAAAAAAGAGAACCATACAGCGCACAAATGGCAGCGTGACCTTCGGCATATTCAAGAAAGCACTGATCAGGCTCCAGATGTCCGGATAGAAGCTGATGATTTGCTCTATGTCATTTACACTTCAGGCTCCACAGGACTCCCAAAGGGTTGTTTGATCAGCCATCAAAATGTCGTTCGACTGCTTTTCAATGATCGACTCGATTTTGACTTTAGCGAGAAAGACACCTGGATCATGGCTCACTCCTACTTTTTCGACTTTTCGGTATGGGAAATGTATGGAGCCCTCCTGTATGGGGGAAAACTTGTACTTCCGACAAGAGAGGAAGTCCGGGATCTTGGGCGCTTGTTAGAGCTCGTTCGAAAGCATCGGGTGAGCGTTTTAAATCAAACCCCACTCTCCTTCCAGGCCTTCATTACCCACGAACTGGAGCAAACGGACAGGGCACTTGCAGAACATCTCAGATACGTGATTTTCGGTGGAGATAAACTGGAACCAGAAAAATTACTTTCGTGGAAAGATAAATACCCGCTCGATGAAATTGCCCTCATCAACATGTATGGAATTACAGAAACCACAGTTCATGTCACCTACCATGCATTGAGTGAAACTGATTTTGAATCGCGTGGAATGAGTCCGATCGGAAGACCGCTCCCAGAAACAAAAATATACGTCCTCAACGAGCAACAACAAGTGCAACCTATCGGAATTCCCGGGGAAATGTACATTGGTGGAAGTGGTGTCTGCAAGGGCTACCTGAATCGACCTGAGCTCAATCAGGAACGCTTTATAGTGAGTCCATTTGATCCCAGTGAACGACTATATAGAACTGGTGATTTGGCTCGATGGAATGAAAACGGAACCCTGGATTACCTCGGACGGATCGATTTCCAGGTGAAGATCAGAGGCTATCGGATTGAATTGGGAGAAGTGCAAAATCGATTAAACGAACACCCTTCTGTACAGGAATGCGTAGTCATTGCCAAAGAAAAACAGGAGAGCAAGCAATTGGTCGCTTACTATGTTTCAGAAACAGCGCTGGAAACAGAAGAATTGCGGCTCTTTATGTCGCTCAAGCTTCCTGAGTACATGATTCCGGCCTTTTTCATGAAGATTGATGAAATTCCACTTACCAGCAACGGAAAACTGAATAAAAAAGCGCTTCCTGATCCATGGTCCAGTTTGTTTGGAGAAGAACAACATTTTGTGGAAGCAAGCAATGAATCCGAAGCCATTTTGGTGGAGCTCTGGTCTCAAATCCTCGGAATGGACCGAGTGAGCACCGAAGCTAATTTCTTCCATTTGGGAGGTGATTCCCTGAAAGCAATCCGACTGGTAGTTGAAATCAATAAACGATTCCAATCTGCTATCAAGGTAGCTGATGTCTTCAAATATCAACACCTGAAAGAACAGGCCAAACTCCTCCATGATTCTGAGGCCGGAGACAATCGGGAGTATCTTCAGGGAAAGCATCGAATAGCGGAAATTAAACGCTACATTGAAGAGAACAATTCCCTGGATCTTCCTGAAAGCTATGAGGATATCTACCCCCTGAGCTCCATTGAGAAGGGCATGATCTTTTCTTCGCAACTCCGACCGGAAGAAGCCGTGTATTACGACCAGTTCACTTATCATTTGCATATCAATAGTGAAGAGGTTTTCAGACAGGCATTTCGATTGATGGTACAAAAGCATGAGAATATGCGAGCAGCATTCTACATGAGTACTTTTCTGGAACCCGTCAAAGTCATTCTATCGGAAACTTCCTTACCCATTTCTTTTGAAGATCTAAGCAAGTTATCTCCTGCAGATCAACAGAAAAAAATCAATCGGTACCTAGAAAAAGATGCCTCTGAGCGCTACCGTTTTGAGGGAGATCTCCTCTGGAAAGTAAAGGCCTTTCGCCTGAAAGCGGAGCATACCTATGTGGTATGGAGCGTACACCACTCTATCCTGGACGGATGGAGCGAAAGTTCTTTTGTCACAGAATTCGCGAACCTCTGTGCTCGACAAGATCTGTTAGAGATTCGGGAAATCCCCAAACTCAAATCTTCCTATCAGGACTATACAGCACTCCAATTGGGCAGACAAGCCTCAGGAGAGGCCGAAGCGTATTGGAAAAGCCTCCTCGCTGATTATGAAAGAAACAAGCTTCCATACAATCTCAGTGGGACCAGAATCAGTGAAGAGCTGGGAATGAAACGCATCGGACGGGGATTGTCTGACACACTTTCCAGCAAGGCAAATGAGCTGGTTGATCAAATGCTGATCAGTCATAAAGCCTTACATCTTTCGGTCTATGCCTTCATTATGCACATTCTCAGTGGAGAGCAACGAGTTGTCGCTGGTTGCGTTTCCAACGATCGACCGGAAATAGAAGACGGGGATCAAATCCTGGGATGTTTTCTAAATACACTCCCCTTTTCCGTTGATTTCAGACAGATATCAAGTGTCCGTGATCTGATTCTACAGATGAACACATATCTCAGTGAAGCCAAACAACATGAGCTTTATTTGTTGGATGTCGCACGAAGCATTGGAGAGAAATCTTCCAGTGGTAATCCTTTGTTTGACTGCATCTTTAATTTCACTGATTTTCATATTCTGGAAGACATTGAAGAACAAAATGAACAACTTTCCAGAGCATCCCTGAGCCAAATGGACTGGGAACTCCGTCAAAATAACCTGATGACCAATACCCTCTTCGATGTGGAACTTGATCGAACCGGAGGGAGATTAAATCTCGGGATTAAATATGCAAAAGCTTATTTCACTGAAAAACAGATTCAGAATGCGATCCGGCTCTATGAACTCATTCTCGATCAGTTTTGTGAGCATCTTGACCTTCAACTGCTTCAATTAGAGCTTCAGAGTCCGGCCGAGAAGCATTTTTTCGAAAATGAATTCAATGCTACAGAAAGGGAAACATCCAAAGAAGCATTAATTCACTCAGCCTTTGAAGAACAGGCTCGTAGATTTCCAGAAAGAATCGCCCTCATTCAAAATGGACACGAATTAAATTATGGAGAGCTGGATGAACGGGCAAATCACTTAGCACTGCAACTCAAAGAATATGGGGTTGAAAGTGGACAAAAAGTAGCGATTCAGGCCCCCAGAAATTTTGATTTGATCATCGCTTTGATAGCTATTTTGAAGGCTGGAGCTTCTTATGTCCCTATTGATCCTGCTTATCCCGCAGAGCGCAAAAAGTATATCCTTGAAAATTCAGCGGCACAAACCCTAATCAATCTTTGTCCTGAAAAACTAAATCTCGGTGATGACCAGTGCCTTGAAATCATGCTTCAAGACAAGGACCTGATCCATCAGAGTAAGGAGAAACCAGCCATTCAGGTAGGAACGGAAGAACTTGCTTACACGATTTACACCTCGGGATCTACTGGAAGACCGAAAGGAGTGATGATCTCTCACGAAGCTGCTGTTAACCTATTCCGCTGGGTCAACGAATGCTTTGAGGTTAATTCAGATGACCGACTTCTATTCATCACTTCCGTTTGTTTCGACCTTTCCGTTTACGATATTTTTGGGATCTTGAGCTCAGGGGCCGCGTTGGTGATTGCCACGGAAGACCAGATTAGGGAGCCTAAAACCCTGATCCGACTCATGCAAGATGAAAAGATTAGCTTCTGGGATGCCGTTCCAAGTACGATGAACTACCTCGTCGATATGATTGAAATTTTAGAGCCCAATTTCATTCAGGAAGAACTTCGACTTGTATTCATGAGTGGAGACTGGATTCCGGTTCAGCTTCCGGAAAAAATCAATCGTTTTTTCCCGAATGCTGAAAACATCAGCCTGGGAGGAGCTACTGAAGGGACTATTTGGTCCAATTATTACAAAATCCCAAAGGATCATGGACATCAAATTAGTATCCCCTACGGAAAACCTATCGACAACAATCGCTTCTACGTCCTGAACGAAGGACAAAAAATTGTTCCATTGGGTGTTCCTGGAGAACTTTACATTGGAGGACTTGGGGTAGCCATGGGCTATGCCAATGATCCTGAAAAAACGGCTGCCGCCTTTTTCAAAGATCCTTTTAGTGAAAAAGCAGGGGCCCGAATGTATAAAACAGGTGATCTCGGGCGAATTCGAGAGGACGGACAAATGGAATTCCTCGGGAGAAAAGACTCACAGGTCAAAATTCGAGGATACCGTGTCGAATTGGGTGAGGTAGAGAATCAAATTCAGGAGTTACAGGAGGTCAATCGTGCAGTGGTTATCGCTAGAGAAACGGAAAAACGCAATAAAGAACTGATTGCTTATATCGTTTGGGAGAAAGAAGCATCCAATCTGGATGAATTTAGAGGAAGACTGCGAAAAAAGCTCCCTGACTATATGATTCCGGCGCATTTTGTGACACTCCAGCAACTCCCACTTACATCCAACGGAAAAGTCGATCGAAAATCCTTGCCGGAGGTAGGAATCGACCGTACTAATGAAAGCCACGAAGCACCACACGCAGGGCTGGAGGAGAAACTGTCTGAACTTTGGAAAAGTATCCTGAATATAGATTCCATTGGCAGAAATGATTCCGTATTCGATTTAGGGGCACACTCCTTACATGCAGGTGCCTTTGTTTCACGACTTTACAAGCAGGAAGAACTTCGAATTTCGCTCCGGGATCTTTTTGCGCATCCGAGCATTCAAATGCTGGCGACTTTTTTACAGGAATCAGAGCAACAAGAGGCTTTTCCAGAATTGATGAAACTGAAAAAACAGGGCTTCTACCCCATTCCGAAAGAACAACAGAGTCTTTGGTTGACTGACCAACAGAAGCAAGGTAAAAATCAGGACTTAAATTTCCTGATCAATTTCAAAATCACTGGAAAAATGGACCTTCCAAGATTCCAACAAGCATTCAACGAAGTCATCCAACGACACGAAATTCTTCGAACAACTTTTCATGCGAAAGATCAGGCGGTGATTCAGCAAATTCATTCTGAGTGGAAAATCAGTATTTCACCAGAACAAGCCGAAGATCCGGAACAATGGCTCCTGGGACACTATAAACACTCTTTTCAGCTGGGTCAACTACCACTATTCAAGATTCGTTTGTTGCAAATTTCAGAAGAAGAGCACCTGCTTAGTTTCCTGGTCCATAACATCATCTTTGATGGTTGGTCGATGAACGTCATGATGCGCGAAATCCTGCATTACTATGAGGACGAACACCAGGCACTTCCCCCGCTGAAGTATCAATTTTCGGACATTAGTGACTGGCTGAACCGTCAGGCAGAACATCTGAGCGAGCAGGCTGCCAATCACTGGAAAAAAGAATTGAGTCATCCTCTTCCCGTCTTACGGATGCCTTCTCTGGAAGAACGTCCCGAACAACTGAGAGAAGAAGCCAATAAAGTCTTTCAGAAGATTCCCTCCGATCTGATTCAGCGACTTAAAAACTATTGTCAGGAGCAGCAATGTACTCCATACGCCTTCCTTCACGCTATTAACGCTATACTGTTCCGGGAATTGAGCGGGCAAGATGACTTAATCTTCGGAAGCATTGCTTCTTACCGGAGACTACATGAAATGGAAGAACAAATCGGCTACTATTACAATAAAATACCGGTGCGTCATCAACCAAAGGAAGAGTTCACATTTGCAGCGTATCTGCAGGAAGTCAAGCGAAGGTTAAATGCGAATTTGGAATACGACCTCTATCCTTTCTCAAACATTCTGGAAGACATTAACTACCAGAAAAACGTGAATCATGGCGCCCTTTTTGACGTGGTACTGAATATGCAGAACACCAGTTATACGGAAGCAAACGAAGAAGAAATAGAGCAATCGGGCTTGCACCTGCAATTCCTTCCGAATGATCAAAACCTGGCCAGTTTTGACTACCTCATGCATTTCTACCTTTCGGATGATCTTTTGATCACGCTGAAATACCGCAAACAGGTCGTTCATCAATTGTTGGCAGAAAACATACTGAGGCAAATTGAACATCTGATGAATCTCTTTTTGGACCAGCCACAACTCCTTTTGAGCAAGGTAAAACTAGCACCATCACATGAATGTACTTCCACCGAATTTGGAACAAAAGCCAAAACTCTCGCAAGCTGGCTCACTGGAAAAATGGAAAAAGAAATTCACCCGGGAGTCACCTTTTTGGAACAGGGATTTGGTTACAAAGAAGTGCAGCAGATCAGTCAACTAATTGAGGAAGAACACCAGGTTAAACTGAAAACGGATCAGGTACTTTTACTGAATTGCGAAAAAATATGTAAAATAATTTAGTCGATGAATTAACCTTGTTTAACGATAAAAAAATAGCTTTTATTGAGTTTCATTCTAACTAAAATGCTATCTTTGCAGCAATCTAATATAATTTAATTGATATGAAAAAAATCGTTTTTAGTGCTTTAGTAGCATTCGCAGGAATTACAGGTGCATACGCACAAGATTGTCAAAATGGTTCAAGCATCAACTTGACTTCTACAGCAACGACTTCCGGTTCTTATACAGTAGAATTGAGCAATTCATTGTGTGGATCTCAGTGGTTGAAAGTTCAGGTTCGTGTGAACGGACAATTGGCTTACAACAACGGTCATTGGACAGGAGGTAATCCAGTTATCAGTGCAAACGCAGGAGATGCAATCGAAGTTACAGCTACTTCTGGTAAAGTAGACAGAAACATCGTTTGTGTTTGGGCTGGTGAAATCAACGCTTGCGTTGTAGCGAACCAATAAGCACTACTTGCAACGAAATGAAAGGGTCACAATTGTGGCCCTTTTTTTGTTGTTTGTAACTTAAAAGAAAACTTTTATTTGCTTATTTTTGATCAAACACAGTCAAACCCCATGAAATTAGTCTGCATTGTACTTCCATTCATACTTTTGATCGCAGCTTGTGCAAATCATAAAAAGAACGTGACAACCAGTGACGTGGAAAAACACTACGAAGCATACCCGCCTGCCGTAATAGGCAAATTTCAAAAGATCAATGCTCCCTGTCAAATCAAAGAACTAACGTTAAAACGCAACCTGCTGGAGATCGATGTCACCTACGGAGGTGGATGCGCCGAACATCAATTTGAGTTAATTGGCTCGGAAAAATTGGAGGAAGGAAGTCCCAAAGTAAGAAAAGTACAGCTGGTCCATAAAAATGGGGGCGATCAATGTAAAGCTTTAAAAAGGGAAAAACTCACCTTCTCAATCAGCCAACTTGCGGAACACCTGGAGCCTGGAAACGAAGTTTTACTTGATTTTGTCGGACATGACAAAAAGATACGTTTTAGTTATCAGAATTAAATTAGGCATCTTAGCTTGCCTACTGTCTTTTACTGCTCTTTCTCAGCGAATCGACTTCAGTGCTGAAGTAGATTACATTGTGGAGGATACGGTGAAGTACACCTACGAGATGATCGAGGCCGATTTGGGCTTTTTTAAAAAATACTACCCGGAATGGGTGCATGAAGAAAAAGTCGGCAAATCCCAGTTCGGCCTTGAATTATATACCATACGAATCGGAAAGGGAGAAGCCAAAAAGAACTCGGTATTCCTCGTTGGAAATATCCACGCCCGGGAAGACTACAGTTCTAAGTTCCTCATGAAGTTCACCAACGTTCTGCTACTTAACCTGGCCGGAAAGGATACCACTTACCGGAACATTATTCCCATCCTGGATTCCATGGACCTTTACATTATGCCGGTAGCGAACCCAGACGGTTTGAAAATAGCCCATCTGAACTTCAAAGGCATCGAAAAACAATTTGCGGCAGTCAAAGATAGTATCATCGTCATCGAAACGCTGGAAGAATGGAAGGCCAACGGAATTGGAATCGATATCAACACCTCCTTTGACGATGGAAACCACTCGGTGAAGAAAGGAGATACTTATCAGGAAAGTCCTGCCTCCGAAGGATACAAGGGGAAATTCCCCGCGGAACCCATTGAAACAAGGTATATCCAGGACTTTGTAAAACGTAAACAACCATTATTCACCGCCTCCTTCCATACGAAGGGAAATATTATTTTTTGGGCAGATGGAGGAACCCATACCTATTTCCTGGGATTGGATGAAAAGATCAATTTGAAAGCAACTTCTGTCTCCGGCTTTCGGGTCGCACATATTTCCAAGAATCCGGAAAGCTATGGCTGTGGACTAGAAAACTATGTTCGTGCCAGATTGGGCTTGCTAGGATCTTGTGTTGAACTGTCTTCCCCTGAAAAACGCAGAAAACAATTTCCCGATGCCAATTTCAACAAGGAAGTTTGGCAACTAGCCTGGAAAATCCCAGAAGTATACATTACGGAAGCCTATCATAACAGATATATGATTCGGGAAATCAGCAAACGAGTTCAGGCGGTCAAATAAAATCCAGGTCTTTCATCGATCGAATTGGATTTAAGACAGATTTCAAGTCTGTAAGGTGCTCTTCCACCTGTGACCCACCCGCAAATAGACGAACATTCAAGTCTGCGTTCAAACGTTCGAAGTATCCCTTAATTTCTTCCTTATCAACCCCATGAATCCAGGAACTCAGTACAACTTCCGGCTGAATTTTTTTCACCGCCTCGACCAGTGCTTCATACGGGACACATTGCCCTAAATAATACGTTTGATAGCCTTTTGACCTGAGATAATAATGATAGAATAACAGGCTCAATTCGTGCAATTCATGTTCCGGGAGAAACAAAAGAACTTTTTTCCCCTTCTTATGAATCGGAAGCTGATCCAGGGAACTTAGTAATTTCTGGCGAATCAGGTTAGACACCAAATGTTCCTGGGCAGGATTAATCGATCCTACCATCCACATAATTCCGATTCTCTCTAGAAAAGGAATCAAATAGGCCGAAAAACTCTCTTCAAAACCTTCTTTATCAATAAGTTGATGCAATGCTGACATGAATCGATGTTCATCCAACTCTACCAGGGCCAGCAAAAGCTGCTGTTCCAGTTCACTCGAATCCTCCCCCTCATCCCGACTGTCCAACACCTGGTTGATCTCTTCTTCTGACATATAGGCAATTCGAGAAATTTTAACTCCTCGTTTATTCAGAAGTGAAATGCACAGAAGAGACTTCAATTCCTCATCATTGTACATGCGAATTTTTGTCTCCGTTCTTTCCGGAACCAAAATCCCATAACGCTTTTCCCACATTCGGATCGTGCCGGCCTTAATGCCCGTCAACACTTCCAGATCTTTGATTTTATATGTCCCCATCTTACACTTGAAACAAACGATTTAAACGATTGTTCTGAGTCGAAACAACTGGTGCTTGAAAAATAGAATAAAAATAGTATTTTTGCTCTTAGAAAAGACTGATAACCATAGTCATTCAGGATGTTATTAAAATTAAGCAAAAATATAAACAAATCCATTGTTTTTGGCTTGCTCCCTCTTTTTTTGGTGTTTGCAACGGCCTGTAACACAGATCCACAGAACCAGCCAGATCAGGAAGTTGAAGAAGATGATCTCTACGAGTTCAAAGGTTTTTCGCTAAAAGAATATGGAATTCCGGCCACTGTGATGCTGCCTGATGAGACAGCTAACATTGGGGCTTCTACCACCCCCGAATTAATTCATGCGGAAGATGATTTTAAATGGGAGTTGAAAGTGGGGCAAAATTTCCACATGATCATTGATGATTGGGGAGATGATCGAACCATGGTAAAATCTGAAAAAGAGCGTCTGGCCGGATTAAATTTTTACAAGATCACTTATCTGGAGGAATCGGATGATTTCATTGTATATGAACGCATTCTAAAAGTGGATGGTGAAAAAGCAGCGCCTAAAACCGTGGGACTGCTCGAACACAAATCCTATCATGTCTATGGTCAAAAGGTGATTGACGGAATTACCTACGTATTCCGAAGCCGCGACGAAGGATATGTCAAAAAAATCATTGAGTTGATGGGCAAGTCTATTCGATCGGTCAAAGAATTGAAAGACGAAAACGTATAATTATTTCATGGGGATAACGAGGGAAGGAATTCTGGACGTTCTTGGCAACGTTCATGAACCAGATTTAAAAAAAGATATTGTTTCACTCAATCTGGTGGAACACATTGATTTTTCAGACAAGCACATTCATTTGACTGTTTTGGTTTCGAATCCGGCTTTACATGCCAGGAAACGATTGCAGGAGCTGGTTGATTTTCAATTGAGAAAAAATTTCGGGGAAGACCTGGATTTGGCCACTACGGTCAAACCGATGCCTACGGAAGCCAAGCAAGCCCATCGCAAAATTTTACCTGAGGTTAAAAATATCGTGGCCATTGCATCCGGAAAAGGAGGCGTTGGAAAATCTACGGTTACGGCCAATCTGGCTGGTGGACTTGCCAAAGCCGGGTATCGGGTTGGAATTGTAGATGCCGATATTTACGGGCCTTCCATGCCGACCATGTTTGATGTGGTTGGAGAACGCCCAACAATGATCGATGTGGAGGGAACTCCGAAAATCAATCCGGTCATGAGCTATGGAATCAAACTCTTATCCATCGGATTTTTCACCGAACAGGACAATGCCGTGGTTTGGAGAGGGCCAATGGCTGCCAAAGCCCTGACTCAGCTTTTTACAGATGCCCATTGGGGAGAATTAGATTACTTATTGATCGATTTGCCTCCAGGAACCGGAGATATTCACTTGTCTCTCGTTCAGACTGTTCCACTAGATGGAGCCGTTATTGTCAGTACCCCACAAGAAGTTGCTCTCGCTGACGCCAGAAAAGGAGTCAACATGTTCCAATTGGAAAATATTCAGGTTCCGGTTGTTGGAATTGTAGAGAACATGGCCTGGTTTACCCCTGCCGAACTTCCTGAAAACAAATATTATATTTTTGGTCGGGATGGAGCCAAAAACCTTGCTGAAGGAATGAAAGTCCCCTTCCTTGGACACATTCCACTGGTTCAAAGTGTTCGAGAATCTGGAGATGTGGGACGCCCTGCTGTATTCCAGGAAAACACCATTACATCCAATGCCTTTGAAAAACTTGCCCAAAAATTGGTGGAACAACTTGAATCAATCAAAGCGAAAAAATTAACGAATCATCTGGCATGAACTTAGACAAAGAAAAACTTAGCGTAAAGATTAATGAAACGCTAGAGCGACTTAGACCCTTTTTACATGCAGATGGCGGAGATATGGAATTGGTCGAAATCAGTGATGACGGAATTGCCAAAGTCAAATTACTTGGAGCCTGCAGTGACTGCTCCATGAGTATGATGACCTTAAAAGCTGGTTTGGAAGAAGCTGTTATCAAAGAATGTCCTGAAATCAAGGCCGTAGAAGCAATCAACCTTCCCGAAGTGCTTTCTTAATCTTTTAGTAAGACCCGTAAATCCTTTTCAGGAACCACTCCACAGACAATAGGACGATCAATCCGATCAACAACCACCAATAGTCCAACAAGCTTTGATTTGATTTTTGCTCAAAACTCATGACCGTAATGTCATCACGTTTGCGAATCGATTCCTTCACTTGTTTGTAATCTTTCAGTCCCCAGAATTTCCCATCCGACTGAAGTGCAATTTTTCTGAGCAATTGATGATTTGCCCGGGTATCCAGCTTTTCAAGCTGAATATCTTCAACGACAAAACGCCCCTTTTTTTGGTACTTTTTCCCGTCATGCGTCGTTTCAGCCGTCCAGCTATAAACTCCCGGTGTCAGCTTACCAAGAGGAAGCAAATATAGATTCCCATTTACCGCAAACTGAAAATCGGACCGCTTTCCGGACTCATTTGTCAAGCTGAGATTGATCAATGGTTTTGTGATCAGTTCCATCGCTTCATTATAAAACTCGGCCTTAAACTGAATTTCTTCATTTTTTAGAAATCTTTTAGGCAGGGTAATTCGCAAATTCGAACTATTTTCTTTCAGGACCAGGTATTGGGTAACTTTTTCGACCAATTCAGAAAAAACAAGATTGCTTTTACTCTTCCTGTATTCGGCCAGTTTCCATCTCCAAATTCCATCCCCAATAAAAACGGCGTATTTTCTTCCTGCTGAAGAACCAAAGTATAAAAGTGGCTGTTCGGTCTCAATGTTTACCATTCTCCTGGTCAACAAAACTTTATTCTGAGAACTCAACTCAGGTTTTCCAAATACGCTCTTTACTGCTGGAAATTTACCGATCTCACGCTTGAAGTCCTCCGAAAGTTCAAACAACTCAAAGGATGAATTTAGACCTGCCTGCACCTCGTCTAGTTGTCCATTCGTTCTCATGACTGTCCCGATATTCAAGAGACTCATCATTTGATCGTTTGTTCGAGCTCCAACAAAATACCAGGTCGGAATTTGCGCATTTAAGACTTTTCGATGTAGTTGAGTTGAAAATTGATTGGCCGGATCATGCCAAATAATGAGGTCTGTTTTTTTTAATTCCTGATCCCAATCTTTCAGATAAGCCAGTTTTACCTCCGTATTTTCCCTGGTCTCCAACACAGACTTTAGAGCCGTCAGATCAGGGTTTGGAGCCGCACTAAGCAATAAAACCTGATGACGGTCATCCAGTACCTCCAGGTAAATGATCTTTCGGTTATTTCTCGTGGTATACTCTCCATCTTCACTTCGCAACTCTACCACATACTGTTGAAATCCTGCCTGATCCGCTTCCAACTCAAAAAGAACCTGTTGTCTTTCAAGCTGATTTCCCTCATACGCCAATGTTTTTGCGCCCACGACTTTTCCCTGATGTAAAATTCGAAGCTCTGTACTTCTCTTTCCCATTCCATTTGCCTCAATGTCTACCTGAACCGGGAATTTATTCTTCAAAAAAGCCACTTCATTGCTGACCACATCTTTGATTAAATGATCCCTCCTAATCATTGTATCTCCAGCTCCCAAAGTAAAAATGGGAGTAAGTGGAATCTTTGCAGCTGCATAAGCCGGATTTTGTCCCTCATTATAATTCCCATCCGAAACAAGTACAATCCCTCCTATATTACGGTTGTAGTAATTCGAAAAGACAAAATCGAAAGCTCCTGACAAATCTGTTTTTCCTTCGTCAAAATTGATCTTCCTTCCCCGTTCAAGTAACTCGCCTACCTCGTAGACATGATGCTCAAATCCATCACTACCCAATTGATCCATTTCCCGAATCAATCCTTCTACTCTGTTTCCTACCTGACTACTGTCCCGGTAATTCTTCATGGAAGCCGAATTATCTATCAAAGTAATCAAGACCGGTTTTTCTTTAAAAATCTCCGTGTATTCCAACAATAAGCCCAGGAGCAATAGTCCCAATAAACTCAAAACCAAAAAGCGAATCGAATACAAGGTTCTCCGAACCCAGCTTGCCAATTCCGAATATGGCTTGCGACGAACATAAAAGAACCAGGTCAATACCGCAGCAATCACTGCGATAGGCAGCAACCACAAAAGCGGATATTCACTGATTAATTTCATTTGGAATTCTATTGAAGTTCCTTCAATTCGGAAGAAACGAAATCAGCCAGTTTTGAAACATACTGATCCGAAAAATCGAAGCGAATCGCTGCTGTTTCATAAATTTGGGGGATACTTTTACTATATCCCAATTTCAACGCTTCTTCATAAGCTTTGATCGCTTTTGAAAAATCATTTTGACTGTTTCTCCAAACAGAAATGGCTCCCAACTGCGCGATTCCGTATTCAATATAGTAGAATGGAACTTCAAAAATATGCAATTGACGATGCCAGCTATAAGCTTTTACTTCTTCCCAGCCAGTCCAATCGACCATTCCTGTACCATAATCTTTCCCCAAAGCCTCCCACTTTTGTTTTCGATCAAGCGCTGTATGTTTGGGGTTCGAATAAATCCAGTGTTGGAATTCATCCACCATCGCAATCCAGGGAAGTACGGAGATGATAGACTCCAAATGATCTTTTTTGGCCCGGTTCAATTCTTCCCGATCCGCATAAAACTGATCCCAATATCCCATGCTGAGTAATTCCATCGACATAGAAGCCAGCTCTGCAACTTCCGAGGGTAAACTTTTAAATGATGTCAACTCAAGTTCCCGAGACAGAAAGGAGTGGATCGCATGGCCGCCTTCATGAACCATGGTTACCAAATCTCTTTGGCTTCCAACTGAATTCATGAAGATGAATGGAACTCCTATTTCATATAGCGGATAGTTGTAACCACCAGGTGCCTTTCCTGGCTTCGATTCCAAATCCAGATGTTTCATTCCAGACATCGTTTGGATACAATCTCCGTAGTAAGGACTTATTTTTCCGAAGATGTTGATCGTTCGTTCAACCAGTTCGGTAGCTCCATCAAAAGGTTTTAAGGCTTTTCTCCCTAATGGATCTACTTCTGTATCCCATGGCAATAATTTTTCTTTTCCCAGGGCGCGAGCACGTTCTTCATGCTGCAATTTAGCCAAGGGAACAACATGTTTTTTGATGGACGCATGAAAATCGAAGCAATCTTCCTTCGTATAATCAAATCTCCCCAACTCATCAAACTTGTAATCCCGGTAATTCTCATATCCGGCATTTAATGCTACCTGATGTCGTTTTTGAATCAATTTATCAAACAGTTCATCCAATTGCTGACGATCCTGCATTCTTCTTTCCGAGATCAATCGAAAAACCTTCTCCCTCACCTCCGGGTCTTGATCTTTCAACTTTTGAGCAGCCTGTTGCATTGTCAATTCCTGCCCTTCATAATTGATCGATTGTTTCCCCGTGATTGCCCCATATTCCTGAGTCAGATCACTAATTTCCGATTGCAGCGGAATATTTTCCTCCCGGAACATTTCAATCGATTTCTGTACAGATCGGAAATAAATTTGGTGTGCCTCGCTCTGATATTCACTCAGATACGGGCTTTCCATCATTTTTTTATTCAAACGATCCTCATATGGTGCCAGTTGAGGTTGAATTTCCGCGGTAAAGAAACGGTATGATTCTGCTAATTTTTCATCAGTGGTATCAATCGTCATTCGAATGTACCTCCATGCGGCATTCTCTTCTATCACAGCTTCCAACTCGCTTCGATCTTTCAACCATCGATCAAAATCAGATTGATTGTGGAACGTGCAGTCAGTTAGATTATCATAGTACGCTTTCAGGTCGTCCCAGCTATTCAATTCGAAATCGCTGCTGACAAATGTTCGTTGTGGTCTTTTAATTTCCATAAAAAAAGGTCGCTGTTGAGCGACCTAAAATTAAAACTTTATTTCCTATTTTCCTCTTGACGAGCCTGTTTTGGCTGTTCCTGCCTTTTTTGCTCCGCTTGTTTTCCCTCCTTTCGTAGCTGTAGAAGATTTAGCTTTCGGTGTACTCGCCTTAGCCGCAGGCTTTTTCGCCGTACTTTTGGCTTTGGGCTTGGACTCTTCTTTGACCTCCTCTTTTTTCTCTTCTTTCTTTTTTTCTTTTTTCTCCTCCTCGAATTTCAGCAAATCTGCTTTATGAAGCTGATTATACCACTGGAAAATCTTTTTTACATCCGACACGTAAACTCTTTCACGATCATAATTTGGAATTACTTCCTCCAGATAGGCCTCTAACTCATTTTTTGGCGCCTTATGCGGAATACAGGTCTTTCCTCCTTCCTTGTCATAAATTGTTTTCAGAACATCTTTAAAAGACACTTCATCCTCATAAGTATAGATGCTTATATCCTCCAAAGCGGAAATTCGATCCGATGAATACGCCGGAAATCGCTTTCCGTTCTCTAATGACTCAACGATAATATTGTTTTTTCCCTGTGCAATTACTTTATAAAGCCCCGGTCTTCCCGAAATTGAAATAATTCCTGCTAAATCCATTTTAAGTTTCTAATGTATGCGCCAAAAATAGAAAGAATTTCAACTTTAACTTATAATCGCCAAATTTTTGTGTAGTAAACATGTCCTTCTTCTTCTATTTTTAGAAGGTACATTCCAGATTCTTCGCTTACAATTCTAAATTTATTTCCTTCCCGATTGATTGCTACACGCCTTCCATGCGTATCAAATAAACTGATCTTTGAAAGATTATTCGTGCCGATCAATTGAAATTCTCCATCCGAAGGATTCGGGAATACGAGCACCTTTTTGGATAAACTCATTTGATTTAAACCGCCAACGTTAGTGTCACACGAATCAACAAAGAAACTTTCTGACAGGCTTTCCAGATAACAACCGTACTTATCTCCAACTTCATACTTCACATTTGCAGTAAATCCTTTTAACCCTACCGGATTAAATTGATCTCCGCTCACACCAAGTCCAGTATAGGTCCCTCCGATCGGCGTGGCTCCCAAATCGACAAGTCCATCTTCGATACAAACCGTATCTGCCACCACAAAATCAATTTGAGGACGCAAATTGTTCAGCATCAAATTATGAGCATGGACTTTTCCATAACCATAGCCATAATTAGGGACAGTTCCCGTGAATTCATCTGTATAACAAGTCGCTTGCAACTCTTTGATGAAATCATCATAACGCATCCCTGGACATTTTTCCAAGTAGAGTGCCGCAATCCCTGAAACCACCGGCGATGCCATGGAAGTTCCCCCATTTCTACCAAACCAGCCGGAACTATCTACTAAAAATGATAGGGCTTGAGTTTGAAGAAAAGGAAGTGAACTTGGCGACAAACTTCCATCTCCAGCAGCAGAAACATCAGGTTTTTGTCGTCCATCTCTCGTCGGGCCTATACTAGACGTAATGGCCAACTCTCCAGACCTGGAAAATTCATCCGAAAACGTTTGAGGGTCTCCATCCAAATTGATATAGCCAATCCTGTTCTGAAAGTTCCCCACGGAAATGATTTTCGGTGAACAATTCCATCCGGTCACTAAACTTTGCATAGAATCAGGCATGTGATAATGCGCTATCGGAGGAAAAGTAGCCGCATCAGGGATGTCCTTCACAAAATAATATTCCGACCCAGTATTCGCTCCTGTCCACATATCATAGCTTCCAGAACCCTTGGTTAAAAAACTGTAATTATAATCTGTGGAGTCAATCCGTGAGAAAAACCCAAACATTTCATAGACCGTATCTTGAATTCCCTGATAGACATCAATCACGGCCAAAGTGTCCCCAGACTGATTCAAAATAACATCTTGGAAAAAAGTTGCAAAAGAACCTGCTACATTTCGAAAGCTGGTTCTTCCTCTCTCTTCATACGTTCCATTCGCTTTATTTGCTCCAAAAGCGTAATCAATATTCTCCACAATATTTACATGTCCCCAAAGGTCAAAAAAGGCCGTATTTGGTCCGTACCAAGCATTGGAATCCTTATTGGGAACCAACCAAACAAAGGAAGTATCCGAATCCACGACTCCTTTTACGTGATAATCCCCATAATCTCCTCCGTTTCCAGCAGCAGCCACAACAATTCGTCCTTGTGGTTTTGCATCCAGCAAGGCTTCTACCCTTCTCGTAGAAGCATCACTTCCATCATGCGATCCAAAATAAGAACCCACACTCAAATTGATGACAGCCGGGAGTCCCAATTTATCAGCTTCTTCAAAAATGAATTGACAGGCATCGGCAATTGACAAGGACCAGTTGTTCATCGAAAAGTTTGATTTGACCGCTATAATTTTTGAATCAGGTGCCATTCCGTAATTGGTTCCATTGGCTCTACCGTTTCCGGAGCCTGCTCCTGTCACAGTTGTTCCGTGATTCGGTGCTCCCTGCACCAAAAAAGTCCCATTATTAATATCACTACTGTCATAAGCCTGCCCGTATAGAAACCCAGCTGGAATTCTATCAGGGTCATTTGAATTCGAATGGTCCCAAAACTTCATAACTCTGGTCCGACCATCGTCGTCTTTAAAGTCTGGGTGATTAAAATCTAGCCCATCATCCACATACCCAATGATAATTCCCTTTCCGGTATACCCCATTTCCAGTCCGATTCCCTGATGCACTTGATTGACAAAATGCTTATGACGTGAAGAATCATTTTGAACTCCCAATGTGGTAGGAACGGAAAATTCAAAACTAAAGTCCCGAATTTTTCCCTTATCCTTCAGTTCCTTCATGATCCTGGGGGTAGACGTCACATAAATCCAGGTCTTTTGGATAGCCTTTATATGCACTCCATGAGCGCGTAAATTCCGTAAGGTGATCGCACCATCATTGGATACAGCAAAAGGCCCAGGCGAATCCGGACTTTCAATCATTGCTTTTTTGAAAGCAAAGCCATTAAATTGTGCAAAGGAAATCCCTCCCAGGGAAATCAGTAGTGTAAAAAGCAGGAATCGAAGCTTCCGCTCAGATAGTTGATTGACCATTTAGCCTTGAATTTCTTATATAAAGTAAATTTACGAAAAAAAGATTCAAAAAAAAGAAGATATTTGTTGTACTTCAAAGTTAATTTCTAATTACATGAAAAAATTCTTTATTAGCATCGCTTTTGTTTTGACCGCCTGGGGATACCAATCCTATTTATATGGTCAACAGAAAGATTATATCAACTGGTATAACGGCAAAGGTGCCGGGATGCAAACTGACAAAGCCTACAAAAAACTAAAGAAAAGAAAAAGCCAAACTGTGATTGTTGCCGTCATTGATTCCGGGATCGATATTGAGCACAAAGATTTGGAAGGTCGAATCTGGGTCAATGAGAAAGAAATCCCCAACAATGGAAAGGATGACGATAACAACGGGTACATCGATGATATTCATGGATGGAACTTTCTGGGAAACTCCAAAGGACAAAATCAAAATGACGCCTGTTTGGAGAAAACCCGAATCTACAAGCGACTTCGTGATAAGTACGAAAAGGTAGAAACTGCTGACATCTCCAAAAAAGACATGGAGGAGTATAAGCTCTACAAAAAAGTGAAGCAGGAGATCAAGGAAGAATCTGAGCGTTATGAAATGATCATGAAGCAACTCGAGCAGTTGCCTATGATCCTGAAAATGGTTCCTGACATGGTGAAAAATGCCATGGGTAAAAGCGAGTACACGCTTAAAGACCTTCAGAACTGGAAACCAGAATCAGATGATCAAGAACAGATCAAAAACATCGCCATCGCTATGGAGACAGGAGAACTTACCGAAGCTGTGGTCGAAGAGCAGAAAGCTCAGATCGAAGGAATGCTTAAATACAACCTAAATCCAGACTTCAATGATCGTGAATTTGTGGGGGATGATCCTTATGATTTTACAGACACGAAATACGGAAACAATGATGTGGAAGGACCTGACGCTTTGCATGGTACTCACGTTGGTGGAATTATCGCTGCCATTCGGGGAAATAACCTGGGAGGTGACGGGGTCGCGACAGATGTTCGCTTGATGTCTCTGCGTGCTGTTCCAAATGGTGACGAGCACGATAAAGACATCGCATTGGCTATTCGTTACGCGGTGGACAATGGTGCTTCTGTTATTAATATGTCTTTCGGGAAGGCCTATTCTCCGAACCAAAAAGAGGTTTTCGAAGCGATGAAATATGCAGACTCAAAAGGAGTTTTGTTGGTTCATGCTGCTGGAAACGACAACGCCAATGTGGATGAAACGGACAACTTCCCTACTTCCATGTATCCTTTCCAAAGCAAAAAATTGGATCATTACCTGACGATTGGTGCCTCTACACGCTTCAAAACGGAAAAACTGGCGGCCAGCTTCTCCAATTATGGGGCTACCAAAGTAGATGTTTTCGCTCCTGGTCATGATATCTACAATGCGGTTCCACAAAGTGACTACAAAAAATTAAACGGTACTTCTATGGCTGCACCAATGGTATCCGGAGTCGCTGCCTTACTAAAATCTTATTTCCCTAGCCTAAGTATGAAGGAAATTAAAGACATCATGCTGGCTTCTGCCACATCTTATAAAGATACGCAGCAATTCAAACCGGGAACCGAAGATTTGGTCAAGTTTGGAACACTTTCAGTAACGGGAGCTGTCATCAATGTAAAGGCAGCCGTTGCAATGTGTATTCAGAAAGAGAAAAGTAAATCCTAATATCACTTAATGCGAGTCGGCCTTCGGGTCGACTTTTTTATTTATGTATCAGTTCCTCATTTTATTTTTCCTGGCTTACGCTGGTCCAAAAGATCAAAGCAAAGAACTTGACCAGGTACTTGACCAATGGCATCAGGCCGCGAGCGAGGCCCAGTTCGAAAAATATTTCAGCTTAATGAGCGACCATGCCGTTTTCATCGGTACGGCCCCTGGTGAACGCTGGGACAAAAAATCCTTCATGGAATTTTCCAAACCTTACTTTGATCGCGGAAAAGCCTGGGACTTTAAGCCCTTGAGCAGACACTGGAGTTTTTCAAAAGACGGAAAAACGGCCTGGTTCGATGAAGTACTGGACACCTGGATGATGGACTGCAGTGGCAGCGGAGTCTTAATTAAGGAAGGGAAAACCTGGAAAATTGCCTTTTACGATCTACATGTACTCATTGAGAACGAAAAAATGAACAGCTTCCTTGAGCTTAGAAAGGAAAAAAGCAAGGATTAATATAAGAAGTGGTGATAAGGATAGCGTTTTTCGAAAATTTTTCGGACCTCCTCATAAATCACCTCCCTTAATTCGTCGATATTCATCTTCTTTTCTGCTGAAACAAAAATACAGGGAGTATCCGTCAGTTTTGACATCCAGCTTTTCTTCAGTTCCTCCAGGCTAATCACCTCCTCTTCCTCTCCAGGATAAGCGTCTACCTTATTAAAGACCAAAATACTTGCCTTGTCTGAACCATCAATCTCTGCCAATGTTTCCCGAACTACGTTGAAGTGGTCCTCAAATGCCGGATGTGAGATATCCAATACATGGATCAACAAATCAGATTCTCTGACTTCGTCCAGGGTTGATTTGAAGGATTCCACCAATTGATGCGGCAATTTCCGGATAAACCCAACGGTATCAGACAATAAAAAGGGTAAATTTTTGATCACTACCTTTCTGACTGTCGTATCCAGAGTCGCAAATAACTTGTTCTCGGCAAACACCTCTGATTTACTCAATAAATTCATCAATGTGCTCTTCCCAACATTGGTGTATCCAACTAATGCTGCCCGGACCAATTGCCCTCGATTTCCCCGTTGAACTGATTTTTGCTTATCAATGTCCTGAAGACGACTCTTCATCAAGGCTATTCGAGACTTGATAATTCTCCGGTCGGTTTCTATCTGAGATTCCCCCGGACCTCTCAATCCAATTCCTCCCTTCTGTCTTTCCAGGTGAGTCCACATCCTCGTCAAACGGGGTAACATGTATTGCAGTTGAGCCAATTCAACCTGTACTTTCGCATGAGAAGTTCTTGCCCGACTAGCAAAAATGTCCAGAATCAGGATATTCCGGTCCAGAATTTTACATTTTAATGTTCCTTCAATATTTCGCAGCTGACTAGGAGATAATTCATCATCAAAGATGACAAGTTCAATCTCGTGTTCCTGAATAAAATCGTAGATTTCATCCAATTTCCCAGTACCCACAAAGGTTTTTGGATTTGGAAAATCCAGTTTTTGTAAAAATTTACCCGAAGTGATGGCCCCAGCTGTTTCCGCGAGAAATTCCAATTCATCCAGGTATTCCATCGCCTGCTCTTCCGACATTCCCGCTTTGATCACTCCAACGAGCACACAGTGTTCCTCAACGGCATCAACTGTTACATGTCCTTCCCCCATCTACTTTCTCAATGTTTTGACATAATTCACCAGGGAATCTACTTCCTCTTCGGACTTCAACAAATCCTCATAAGGCATCATTCCCTTCTTCGAACCTTTTAGAATAATTTTGCGCACCAGTTGATCTTCCATGGCGGAAACTGATAAATCAGCAGCACCTGACATCCGTTTCTTTCCATCTTCACCATGACAGGCAATACAATGCAATTGATAAATCTCTTTTCCGGACTTCTTGGACACTGTAGCATCACCTTCCTTCGGAGTTATTCCTGAAGAACAGGAAACGAGGAAGATCAAAGCAAAAATGTAAGTGAATACGCGCATTAGAACCAGGAAGTCACTCCTAAATTCGCTCGAAATGGCCATGGAATAGCTAAAAAGATGAGTACCAAAGCAATTCCATACCACAAAGCAATTTTAGCATGCTTCTTCTTATCCGAAGACTCTTTTTCTGCTTTTTTCCGACCGATGGTTACCAAAATAATGGCTACAATCATCATCAATGCATGTTCAAGCGTAAAGAATCTCATCCAGGACACCTTCATCCACCCTTCAGCCATAGACACTTTCGGACTCATGAAATACAAGATCAAACCGAGCAATAACTGTACATGGAGAAACACCATCCCGAACAGATTGATCATTTTGTCCTTTTTAAGGTACTTCCCAGATGATTTGGACGCCAATGCATTCCCAATAGCGATGATTAACAAAAGTAAGGCTATCCATCTCAAACCTGAATGCGAGCGAACTAATATATCGAACATAATTTCTTTTTTGTACAAATGTATTGAATAGGCTTATAAGTTCAAGCAAAATCCAATTTTATTAGTAAAATTTCTTTAGTTTTACTCCATGAAAATTGCAAGACATTTTGCTTATTCCTTCCTGTTTTTAGTGAGCTTTTCAACTCAGTCACAAACACTGGAACCTTACAACGGCACACCTCCGTCCAAAACAGAGATGATTGCCCTGAAGAATGCTCGAATTTATGTCTCTCCGGATCGTGTCATAGAAAAAGGGACCATCCTGATTAAGGACCGTCGTGTATTTAAGGTTGGACCGCTCTTCCCTATTCCGAAGGAAGCCCTGGTGCTCGATTACAGCGGAAAGACCATCATCCCGGGATTCATTGAATGTAACGCTCCGATTGACTCTCCAAAGACGGGAAGAACTCCGATGCAAGGGCAACAATCGAAAAACGGAGCTGTTGGGAGTTATTACTGGAATACAGCCATTCATCCCGAATTCGATTTGAGTCAGGATTATGCATTCGACGAAAAAAAGAGCAAAGAATTGAAGGAAAAGGGATTCATTGTAGTCGGTGCCTATGAAGCCAATGGGATCGCACGAGGTTATTCTTCCGTTTTTGCCCTCGAAAAGGGACAGAACAATTTGCTTCGTGAAAATGCAGTTGCGCATTTCTCCTTTTCAAAAGGTCATTCCAATCAGGCATATCCCAGCTCATTGATGGGGAGTATCGCACTACTTCGCCAGGCGCTCTACGATGCCAAATGGTACGACAACGCAGAGGATCGTGAGAACAACCTCTCACTAGCGGCCCTAAATAAGCAACTGAAGGGTACAATTCTTTTTGAGATCCGGGAAAAGCAAGAAATTCTTCGCGCCGAGAAAATTGCCCGCGAATTCAATCTTCAATTCAATTATATCACTTCCGGCGATAGCTACCAACTCGGTGACGACCTTGAACAACTAAAAAGTACGCTCGTCATTCCTGTTAAACTACCAGAAGCCTATGAAACGAACGATCCCTATGTAGCACGTGAAATCCCACTAGGAGAACTTAAGCACTGGGAAATGGCCCCCTGTAATATGTACCTTCTCTCCCAAAAAGGAATTACGGTTGCTCTTAGTTCTGCAGACCTGAAGGCTAAAGATTTCTGGAGTAGTTTACAAAACATCCGTTCATGTGGGCTGACGGAAGGAGACATTTTGAAAGCACTTACAGAAACGCCGGCTAAATTGCTTGGAATAGAAAAGGACTACGGTAGTTTGGAAAAGAACATGATTGCCAACTTTGTGGTTTACGATGAGAATCCCTTTGATAAAAAGGCTGAAGTACTCGAATGCTGGACAAATGGGAAACAAGAAATTTTCAAACGCCCTCAAACGGTAGATGTACGAGGGACTTATAATCTGATTATTGACAATGAGTATTTGCAACTAGAAATCAGTGGTTCGCTGGAGAAACCAAAAGGGAAACTGAGCAAAAAAACTACTCCATCCCCTGCTCCAACAAAAAAGCGCTCCTTGCGTTCTCTTCGGAAGAAACCGATAGATGAGCTAAAGCAGGAGATTAGCGCCAACTGCGAAATTTCAGTTAATGACAGAGATTTGAGCATCCAATTTTTCTCAAGCGATTTTAAATGGAAAGGTAGTAACAGTCTACATGGAAAAATCAGCACAAAACTGGGAGTAATTGAAGGAGATGCTCTTCTGGCCGACGGACAATGGGTTAAATGGAGTGCCGTCAAAAGTCAAAAGGCAGCGAAGGAAAAAAAGGAAAAAGAAGAACATCCTGAAGTGGAAAGACAATTGAATTTGTCCTACCCCAATATGGCATATGGTTTCTCTAGCAAACCACAGCAGGAAACGGTTGTCATCAAAAATGCTACTCTCTGGACCAATGAAAAAGACGGGATCGTTTCAAATGGTACGGTCATCATACAAAATGGAAAGATCACTTTTGCCGGTGCCGGGAACTATGTTGTTCCAAGAGATGCGACGGTTTATGACGCGAAAGGAAAGCATGTAACGAGTGGAATCATTGATGAACACTCGCATATCGCTATCAAAAGAGGAGTCAATGAAGGAACCCAGGCCATTTCAGCGGAAGTAAGTATCGGAGATGTTGTTGACCCGGAAGACATCGACATTTATCGCCAACTCAGTGGCGGGGTTACAGCAGCTCAGTTGCTTCATGGCTCAGCCAATCCGATTGGTGGTCAATCCGCCCTGATCAAACTCAAATGGGGACACAACGCGAATGAAATGCTCATTCCAGATGCGGACAAATTCATCAAATTTGCGCTGGGAGAAAACGTCAAACAAACGAACTGGGGAGATGCCTTTAGAAATCGATTTCCACAAACAAGAATGGGAGTTGAACAGGTATATTACGATGCATTCAGCAGAGCTCGTCAGTATGAAGAAGAGAAAAAGAAACATCCTGGAAGTTATCGGGTAGATCTCGAATTGGAAGCCCTTGCGGAAATCCTAAACAAAAAGCGTTTTATCACCTGTCACTCCTACATTCAGTCAGAGATTAACATGCTTATGAAGGTAGCTGACTCGATGGGATTTACCTTGAATACATTTACACACATTTTGGAAGGCTACAAAGTTGCTGACAAAATGAAAAAACATGGAGCCGGCGCATCTACCTTCTCAGATTGGTGGGCCTACAAATACGAAGTAAATGATGCCATTCCGTACAATGCTGCATTGCTCAATGAAATGGGAATTGTCACTGCGCTGAACTCAGACGATGCAGAAATGGGACGACGATTGAATCAGGAAGCGGCCAAGGCAGTCAAGTATGGAGGAGCTAGCGAAGAGGATGCCTGGAAAATGGTGACATTGAATCCAGCTAAATTGTTGCACCTGGACCAGCGAATGGGAAGTCTGAAAGCTGGAAAGGATGGTGATATCGTTTTGTGGTCGCATAATCCGTTAAGTATTGAAGCCCGGGTGGAAATGACCATTGTGGACGGAGAAATTCTCTTCGATGCCAAACGCGATGAAAAAATGCGCCAAGAGATTGCTCTGGAAAAAGCACGCATCATTTCCCTGATGAAACAGGCCGCCGAAAAGGGAGCGCGAACAAAAATTTACACGCCAAAATCCAAAGGACATTTTCACTGCAATACCTTGGGAGAAGATGCGAGTCACGAAGAAAATCAACATTAATGAGCGACATGATCAAACACATTTCTATCATCCTGTTTTCGTTTTTCCTGTCGGTTCAAATAGTTGGACAGGGAAACATTTTGTTAAATCATGCTTCAGTCCATGTAGGCAATGGTGAAGTTGTCAATGATGCGGTCGTTGGGGTTGTAAACGGACGAATTAAGTTCGTGCGCAATGCCCTCGTTTACACGATTCGAAAAAAAGAATGGGATACCATCATTGACCTCAAGCACCAGAACCTCTACCCCGGATTCGTTGCTCCAAGTTCAACTCTTGGGCTGACGGAGATTGATGCCGTGAGGGCCAGCAATGATTTTGAGGAGATTGGAGAATTCAATCCACATATCCGTGCGTTGATCGCCTACAATGTAGAATCAACCGTTATTTCGACTGTTAGAACAAATGGTGTCTTGCTGGCACAGAGTAGCCCGAGAGGCGGAACCATTTCAGGAAGCTCCAGCGTAATGCATTTG
Source organism: Bacteroidota bacterium (assembly GCA_006226425.1). Lineage (GTDB taxonomy): Bacteria > Bacteroidota > Bacteroidia > Flavobacteriales_D > Crocinitomicaceae > M2408. The sequence goes on from SBGX01000013.1 coordinate 49,667, forward strand.
GGAGGATGGAACTGGGAAGATGCCGTGGCCAAAAAGGACGATGGAATCCACATTAATTGGCCCAGAAGCCTCAAGCGCGAACGATGGGGAGAACGAACCAAAAAAGCCAACAAAGATTATAGGGAGCAAAAAGCCGAAATCGAAGCGTTTTTCGAGGCAGCCAAAAACTACCATGAATCTGTCTCCAAGCAAAAAACAGATCTTCGTTTCCTGGCCATGCAAGGATTGTTCACAGGGAAGAAAAGACTTTATTTTCATGCACACGAAATTCAGCAAATGCTTGATATCATCGAATTTTCAAAGAAGTTTGGTATCAAGTATCCTGTGATTGTTGGAGGATATGAATCATACTTAATTGCCGAGCGACTGAGAGATGCAGGGATTCCAGTGATGATCCAACGAGTTCATAGTCTGCCCATGCGCGAAGATGATCCGGTCGATCTCCCCTATCGTCTCCCGGCAATCTTAAAAGAGAAGGGAGTACTTTTTTGTTTGCAGAATGAAGGAGACATGGAAGCCATGAATGCCCGAAACATTCCATTTCTGGCAGGTACAGCACATGCCTATGGCTTAAGTCAGGAAGAAGCGATTCGCGCCATTTCACTAGACGCCTGTAAAATTATGGGAATCGATGAGGACTACGGTTCGATTGAACAAGGGAAAGTGGCTACCCTCTTTGTTTCTGATGGGAATGCCCTTGAAATGAAAGAAAATAAGGTAACTATGATCCTCATGAACGGGCAATTCATTGATCTGAATAATCATCAGCTCGAATTGTACAAAAAATACAGAAAAAAGTACGGTTTATAGTCGGATTCTGAAAGCGAAACGATGTCCTTGAGTGCCTTCCATAAATACGCCTCCTTCTTCAGTCAGGAAGAATTGGAGCAATTGACCGGATTGCTTGAACAGGAAAAGATTCCCTTCAAAACACAGAAATCTGAAATCCACTTTGATCCCTCCCTGGCCAATACCGAATTAAACCGGGAGTTTGAACTGCTGTTAAATCCGACTGATTTTGAGCGTGTCAATCAACTTAGAAAGCAAGAAGCTGTTGAGTTAATCAATGAACTCCCTGACGACTACTACCTCTTTGAATTCAGTGATCAGGAACTCATTGACCTCCTGCGAAGACCAGATGAATGGAACCCCAGGGATCAGGTACTTGCACGGCACTTACTCTCTGAACGGGGACTTGAACTGGATGAGGAACACATCAAACTGCTGGAAAAACAGCGAATTCATGAACTTTCCAGGGAAGAAAAGAGCGAAACATTCTGGATTATTCTCGGATATATAAGCGCCATTGCCGGGGGCTTATTCGGTCTGATTATCGGCTGGCATTTCTGGAAACAACAAAAGACACTTCCGGATGGTTCAAGACAATTTATATATCGGGAACAGGACCGAAAACACGGACTGAGAATATGGTGGCTTTCTCTTTTTGCAATTGTTACCGCACTGGTTCTCAGATTTATGTTCATGGATTGGTTCTGGCTCGGTGGGGCAAAATAAACCAGGATTCCTTGCAATTTCCAAATAAAAAAGCTACTTTAGGGAAAACCTAAAATTTAATAATCATGAAAAAGTTTTTATTGTCTTTTGCCGCAATTGCGGTACTTGGAATGAGTACGAATTTGTTTGCCGGAAACGGAGAACCAGATGAACCTCAAACAACAAATTATCAGCTCAAAGAGCTGAAAGCTGCGTATGGAGAAAACATTCAATTGGAAGAAGGCGTTCAGCTCAATCAGAACACGCAGGTCATTATGATCAAACAGCAAAATCCCTGTTTAAACTCTGGCTTTGAAGTTTGTGGAAAAGCCTCAGCAGAAGCAAGGAACTACGCCCGTAATCTGGCCAATGAATGCTGCTGCAACGTGATTTTTGGTTATGAATGTTGTGATCCCCAGACGGGAGCACTCCTGGCCGTTTTATTTTTAGCAGAACCGACACACTGCAACTAGCAGTTGGAATAAATCATACAAAAAAGAGGTGTCAGAAAGACACCTCTTTTTTGTTCCTGGATATTGACAAAACCTAGGAATAATCCTTATCTTCAAAGCAAAAAAATGAAACGATGTTCCTGGTGCGGCGAGGATCCGCTATATGTAAAATATCACGACGAGGAATGGGGAGTTCCAGTTCGCGACGATCATAAACTTTTTGAATTTTTGATCCTGGAGACATTTCAGGCCGGACTCAGTTGGATCACCATCCTTCGCAAGCGCGAAAATTTCAGGAAGGCATTTGATCAATTCGACTACCACCAAATAGCGAACTATCCGGAAAGTAAAATTCAAGATTTGATGCAGGATGCGGGGATTATCCGGAATCAGCTAAAAATTAGAGCAACTGTTAGCAATGCTCAGGCTTTTCTGAAAGTGCAACAGGAATTCGGTAGTTTCTCCAATTACATTTGGAAGTTTACGGATGGAAAAGTCATTCAAAATACCTGGAAAAAAATGGACGAGATCCCTCCCAAAACAGCACTTTCGGACCAGATCAGCAAAGACCTCAAAAAACGGGGCTTTAAATTTGTTGGTTCCACCGTTATTTACGCCCACATGCAGGCTACAGGTATGGTAAATGATCATGTCAGCGATTGTTTTCGTTATCAGGAACTAGCGTAAATTAAAGCAGCTTCTCAATTTCATTTATTCCGCTTACCTTTGTATCTATGAAGTATTTGCTCGTTTCAGTGATACTCTTGAGTTTGGTAGCTTGCAAGAAGGTAGACAAACTGACCCAGTTCAACATGAAGTATGATGAAGTGGTCTCGATCCCCTCCTCTACCGGAGTGGATTTACCCTTTAACATCTTGTCACCGGACATTACAACTAATTCAGAGTCCACCTTTGCATCCGAAGATACCCGCAAAGACCTGATTGAACAGATTATTCTAACGAATTTGGAATTAAGTGTTGTTTCCCCGAGCTCAGAAGACTTTAGTTTTTTGAAATCCATTTCTGTTTTCATCTCAGCGGAAGGACTTCCCGAAACGAAAATTGCTTACCAGGAGAATATTCCCGATAATGCGGGTTCGACTCTTTCACTGACAACCACCAATGCGGACCTGAAAGAATACATCAAACAGGACTTTTACTCGCTGAGAGTAAATGCTACGACAGATGAATTCCTGGCGGAAGAACATCGAATCAATGTCCATTCAGTATTCTTCGTAGACGCCAAACTACTGGGACAATGATCCTATGTTTTCATTTGTTCGAGAGGATTCAGGCATTTCAGAACAGGATTTCCCGGATAAAGTCCATTCGTTTTTGAGCATTTATTCGTATATTACCTATCGAAACCATTAACAATCAAATTATTATGTCATATAGTTATGAAGACATCAAACCCTTAATTGTCTCGGAAAGCATGGATGGGATGATGATCAAACTCCAATTCAAAGCAGAGAATCAGGAACAGCCAATGGATGCCGTTGCTGTTTTGATGCCATCACAAGATCAAATCATGAAAAACGTTGCACAGCAAACGGCAAAAACGGCCGCTACAAATGCTGGAATCAATGCGGCGGCAAGTGGTTTGGGAAGTATGTTGGGAGGAGCAGCGGGAGCTGTGGCTGGGGCAGCTGGTTCACAAATCAGCAATGCGGTCAGTCAACAAAATATGAGTCCTGAAAACCTCATGAAAGGTGATTTTAGTCAGGAAGAAAAAGAAACGGCTATTGTCAATTGTTTCATGAATTATGCCTCCTACTACGAATTGAAAGATGGCAAATGGCACTTTAAGCAAGCTACATAAAACAAAAAAAGGAGTTCAAAATGAACTCCTTTTTGTTGGCCCACTAGGGCTCGAACCTAGACTCTTCTGAACCAAAATCAGACGTGTTGCCAGTTACACCATGGGCCAATTGCGGTGACAAATGTAGTAAGAAAATTTCTTTTTCAAGAAGAAATCAAAAAAAAATAGCACTTCCCCTAAAAAGCACTTCATCTTCAACTATATATGGACTTCATGACTTTATAACAGATCAGCATTGCTCCTGATTAAAGAGCAAAACTGTCTGGATGAAAAAGCGTAAGTTTGCTTAAACAAAAAAGACCAAGTGCTTTTCAACAGTATGTTTTTCGGCTGTTTTTTGATCCTTGTCCTCGTTGGATACTGGACATTGACGCAAAAGCATCGATGGATTTTATTATTAGTCGCCAGTTACCTTTTCTACATTAGCTGGAACCCGGCCTACTTAACAGTGTTGATTGGCACTACCCTCTTTAATTATTCCTGTAGCAGATGGTTCCTCAATTCTCCCAATGATTCCCGCAATTTCTATGGGATGCTGCTCATTATTTTTGTTAATCTGGGGGCATTGTTTAGTTTCAAATACCTCAACCTTTTCACCTTCGAATCACTGAGTCCCCCTTCCTGGACAGGGATGGAATTCTCTCAAGAATCAGGTTTTCCCATCGGCCTCAGTTTCTACACTTTTCAAAGTCTCTCCTACTGCTTTGATTTATACCGAAGGAAGGTTCCTGTGGAGAAGCATTTGGGAAAATTCGCCTTATTTGTCGCCTTTTTCCCTCAATTGCTCGCCGGACCAATCGAACGGGCTGGAAAGCTTCTTCCACAACTTAACGCAAAAACAATGGCCTTTGACCTCTCCGTCTTTGGATCGGGAGTCGGACTCTTTCTTTGGGGATTATTCAAAAAGGTGGTAGTAGCAGACAACATCGCCAATTACCTGGCTCCAATTCTGAACTCAGAGACAGAACTGTCCCCTGAAAACTGGCTGATTGCCATTTATTTATATCCCTTTCAACTTTACGGCGATTTTTCAGGGTATTCCGATATGGCTGTGGGAATGGGCAGAATGATGGGAATTCAGCTCTCTCCGAATTTTAATCGGCCTTATTTTGCGGTATCCATTCATGATTTTTGGAGGCGTTGGCATATCAGTCTGACCCGTTGGTTCAGCGACTACTTATTTACCCCGCTGGCCTTGCTTTGGCGAAATTATGGCAAGATTGGGATTTTTCTTTCAATCCTGATCACCTTTGCCCTAAGTGGTGTTTGGCACGAAGCTTCGCTCAACTTTCTTTGCTGGGGATTACTCAATGGATGCTATCTCATTTTCGAACAGTGGATCAAACTAAAATGGCCTGAAAACACCTTTCTTCGCCCCCTGAGAATTTTGTGGATTTTCCACCTGGTAGCCTTTAGTTTCCTCTTTTTGATCACCAGAGACTTTGAGCAAAGCATCTCGGTCATGAAGGAACTTCCAAATGTGGACCTCAATGCCTTCGGAGATATATTATCCCTATTGAAGTCAAGTAATCTAGCCATTGGTGTCTTTCTATTGCTTTTAGTCGAAATCTTCCTGTACGAGCGAAAAGCTCAACTGTTCAGACAGCAAAAAATTTGGTTAAAAGGCCTGGTTTATTCTTTTCTGATTTTGTGCATTGTCCTGTTCGGAAATGACGCCGGCAGTCCCTTTATTTATTTGCGATTTTGAAATCCAGACTCATCCATATGGCCCTTTTTCTCGCCCTGGTCAAATTGCTTGATCTTGGTGTCGCAGGTGTTTTGGATCATTGCTATGAGGAAAATGAGTATGGTGAATCCGGGGGCAATCTGATGGCCTATCTTCATCAAGAGACTTGCGACACTTTATTTCTTGGGGCTTCCCGGGTGCAGAACCAGGTAGACCCCAAAATTTTCGGCCCAGAGGCTTATACCCTTGCCTATCAGCAAATGCACATTCTTTACCTCACTGCATTGGTGGATATTCTGGAACAACGAAAGAAGCTCCCAAAAGATGCTTTGATTGTGCAAATTGAGGTCGAAGACTTTTTAGCCGGTCACGATGATCGTACGCTTAGTGACATTCATCATTTGAGATATCACTACCACGAAAACGACTATGTCAGAAAGTACATTCAAAGACAATCAAAACTTGAATTTCTAAAATATACCTTTAGCAGTTTCAGACACAATCAACGGGTCCTTTCACTCCTTTCAGACTACTGGCAACGAAAAGATCAGGCCATCGGAATTAAGGGCTACTATCCCCTTACTGGTCACCTAAATAAAAAGGATAGTCTCAAAGACCAACCTCTCATGGTAGAAGAAAAGAACCTCGCTCCATCTCCTTTGGCTAAATCCTGTCTTCAGCATCTTCAGTCCATTTGCCAGCGAAATCAGCTAAACCTGATCGTCTTTACAGCACCTCTTTACAAAGTAAACAAAGCATACCGAGAATTTAGTACCTATTTCGCTTCCGAGTTGAAACACAGACAAATCCCCTACCTGAACTACAATTCAGACAGTCTAAACCCGAATTATCCGATCAAATATTGGTACGACACCAAGCATTTAAACGAAAAAGGAGCTCCTCAGTTTGGCATCCAATTAAAAAAAGACCTGAAATACTATTTCAATGAGTAAACTACTTGTATTCGCGAGTTCCAACGCTCACAAAAGCCATGAAATCAAACAATTGTTAGGCAAGGAATGGGAACTAAAGAATCTGAATGATTTGCATTTTCACGAGGAAATTGTCGAAGATGCAGATACTTTTGAAGGAAATGCGCTCATCAAAGCAGAAACTATTTTCAAGAGATTTGGGACGAATTGCTTTGCCGATGATTCGGGACTGGTCATTCCAGCACTTCACGGAGCTCCTGGGGTACTCTCCGCCAGGTATGCCGGACCGGAAAAGGATGATCAGAAGAATCTCCTCAAAGTGCTGAGGGACATGGAACAGTTAGAGGATCGAAGAGCTTATTTTATCACCTGTATCGCCCTGGTCATGGATGGTGAAGTCAATTATTTTGAAGGGAAGGTCGAAGGACATATTCGTAGAGATACTATCGGGACTCATGGTTTTGGCTATGACCCCATTTTTGAACCTGAGCTTTGCGGAAAGACTTTTGCAGAAATGGATACCGAAGAAAAAAACCGCTACAGCCATCGTGCAAGAGCCATGAAAGCATTTTTGTCGTATCTTAACGAGGTCCATTAGACAACTGCTTGAATGATCACACATTTCAAACAACTGTACTTCATCGTTTTTTTTGGGCTAATCTATTTGAATGGCTTCTCTCAGTCATGGACCCCCTGCAGAAAAATAGAATCCCTCAAAGCGCAATTCAATGCCTGGAATGTGCGTTCACTGAAATTTGATCCGGTCACCAGACAGAACCTGGTCTCTTTTTGGGTGGATGAAGCCGATCGAAATAATCTGTTGTTTTCCAATGAACAGGTCAACGAGATGAAGAATCTCGCCACAAAAACAGAAATTTGTCCGCTCTACGACAGCTTAAAAATGACTTACCTGAAAGCTTTGGGAGACTGGAATAAACGAGTTCAGCTTGAATTGTCAAAGAAAATTTCTTTCAATGAAGATCTATTTTTAACATATAATCTCAGTTCGAAAAAACACCTTCGTCCCGACCAGTCTAAGCTAAAAGAACAAAACCGAAAACAGCTTCTGGAAAAACTCCTGAACGATCTGTATGAGCTGAGAGAAGAGGATCAGAAATCAGACTTCTTAACTCCTGAGTTGATCAAAAAAACAGTCGATGAACTAAGACTGGAAGAAAAAGAAAATCATGACAGAATAGTGGATCGCGTCCAAAACGAAGATTATCTCCTTCAACTTTTTCTCGATGCCATGACCAAATGCTACGATCCGCATTCCTCCTACTTCAATCAAAATGAGAAAAAGGAGTTTGAGCAGGAACTTTCAGCTGACATCCGGATTTTTGGACTCCAGTTTTTTAGCAATGAACTCGAACAGATTGAAATCAGCCACATTGTCCCGGGAAGTGCTGCCTGGAACTCAGGAGGGATGAAAAAAGGAGACATCATTGAAGCCGTTCAGGTTCAGGGACGAAGTAAGAAAAATCTCAACGAAACTTCATCTATGAAAGAACTCTCCGATCTGCTTTCATCGGAAGGAGTCGATATAGTCACCTTCTACCTCAAATCCGGAAATGGAAGCAAGACCAAAATCAAGCTGATTCGAACTGCGATAGAAAATCGAGAAAATTCATTTTCGGGATATGTAGTTCGCAGCGAGGGGAAAAAACTGGGCTACATTGCACTCCCCTCCTTTTACGTTGACCAGGAAAGCGAAAATGAATTAGGCTGCGCGAATGATGTGGCACGTGAAATCATCCAACTCAAGCGAGACTCCATTCAGGGCCTGATCCTCGATCTGAGAAATAATGGCGGTGGATCTCTTCAGGAAGCTGTTGAGCTAGCAGGCCTGTTCATTGATGTCGGTCCGATTGGTATTTATCAATTCGGTGAGGAGAAAGCCCGTTTGCTGAAGGATCCTAACCGGGGAGTGGTTTATGACGGTCCTCTACTTATCCTCGTGAATAGCATGAGTGCTTCTGCTTCAGAGCTCTTTGCGGGCTGCATGCAGGACTATCGAAGGGCTGTAATTGCTGGCGATCGGACATTTGGAAAAGGAAGCTCTCAGAATATTTTCTTTCTCGATACACTTGGTAAAAATCCAGCTGTTGGCTTCACTAAAATCACCAACGGACGTTTCTATCATGTTTCAGGCAGATCTAATCAGGAACTGGGAATTGTTCCGGACGTGACGATTCTGGATGTTTTTTCAGCATTGAGCGAAACCAGAGAGGAAAGTTTTCCAGAACACCTCAAAAACAGAGCTTCCAATAAACAAGTTCGATACCAGGCCCTGGATTCAATCCCGATTGGTCAATTAAGAGAAAAGAGTACGAATCGTCAGAAGAAAGATGTATATCTGAGCAAACTTCAGGAAAAAGCGGACCAATTAAAGCAAAAAGTCGAGAAGAATGTTCAAATTCCTTTAAAAAAGGAAGACTATTTCAATTACAGGGCACAGGAACAGGAATTTTGGGAACAAATCTATGAAGATCATATTGATACGAACCAATTGACTTTTGGAAACCACTCATTTGCCAACAGAGTCATCCTCACAGATCGCCTGGAAGCTGAATTTTACAAACAGATTAAAGAACAAATGGCCAACGATGCAGTTTTACGAGAAGGCCTTTTTATATTGAATGATTTTATTAATTTGCGTAAGCAATAAAACTACAACTTAATGAGATTAATTACTTCTATTTTGTGCACGCTAATTACCGTTAGTATTTATGCACAGCAGACACCGATTGAATACATGCAAAGCATCAGTGGAGAGTTCAAAAAAATTCAGGGTGCCACATGGGATTATACTAAAAGTGTCGCCAAAAATAAAGGTGCACGCAAAGTGAACAAGAATCGGTTAGAACTGGTAAATACCATTCAGGCCTCCCTGGATCAGGTGAACCAGGCTGGTGCTTACGATGGAAAAACCTATTACCGGGACTCTATCAAATCATTTCTTGAGGTCAACCTGGCCGTGGTTTCGGAAGATTATGCCAAAATCATGGATCTCGAAGACATTGCCGAACAATCGTACGACATGATGGACGCCTATCTGACCGCCAAACAGGTGGCCAGCGAAAAACTGAGAGTTGCTGGAGAAAAAGTGGACCGGGCTGAGAAACAATTTGCCGAGGAAAACAATATTAAGTTGATTCAAACGGATGACCGGGTCAGTCTGAAACTGAAGAAGGCCAATAAGGTATACGCTTATTATAATCCGATTTACCTAATCTTCTTTAAATCGTACAAGCAGGAAAGTTACCTCATGGATGCGCTCAACAAGGGAGATATCGCCGCCATGGAACAAAATAAATCCAGTCTGTCAAAATTTGCGAGCGACGGATTAGAAGAACTCAATCAAATAGAAGCTTTTGACAACGATGCCTCACTCAAACAAGCCTGTGTCGACATGTTGAAGTTCTATCAGGAGGAAGCAGAAAAAGATTTTAATTCGCTGACCGAGTTTTACACGAACAAAGAGGCCTTTGAAAAAGTAAAAAGTAAGCTGGATGCCAAAAAGGGAAAGAACATCACCCAGGAAGAGGTGGATGAATACAACAAGCTCGTGAAGGAATACAATGAATCGACGGCTTCTTTCAATGAAACGAATCAAAGACTGAATAACAATCGTTCCAAACTAATCAATAACTGGAACAATACAGCGGCAAAATTCACGAAAAAGCACGCTACTCATTAGTCAATTTGATTTTGATAGGGCTTTCCACTCAACTGCTTTAGGAAGCTTTCCAGGTATGGCAGATCCTTTGGCGACAGTTGAATTTGATCTATGATCGAATCGCGGTTGTAACTATTTCCCTTGTGGACATAGTGTTCCAGCACTTCTCTCAGAGTCTTCATCCTCCCATCGTGCATGTAAGGGGCGGTCACGGCAATATTCCGTACTCCGGGCACTTTGAACTTTCCGATGTCGCTCGAATCCTGGGCAATTCGATAGCGTCCCCAGTCTGCATCTTTTAGGCTGGTCACCCCATTATTTCGAGCTTCAAAATTCGTAAAGTATGGTGGCGGATGACAACTGATGCATCTTCCCCTCCCCTGAAAAATTTCCCAGCCTTTTAGTGATTGTTCAGACAGGGCATCAAGTTCTCCTTTGCTAAAGCGATCATAATCCGAATCAAACGATACAAGTGTTCGCTCGTAGGCGGCAATACTTCTGGTAAGTACCCAGGGATCAAAATCCCTCTTAAAAATGGCTTGGGCCTCCTGCTGATAGTGATCTATCTTTTGAAGTCGTGTGATCAATTCCTTCATGCTGATTCCCATCTCATTATGGTCCTGAATTGGGACAATCACCTGCTTTTCCAGGGTATTCACCTCTGCATCAAACATAAATACAGGAGCGAATCCCACATTGAGCAGGCTGGGAGCATTTCTCATGGCCATCCGACCTTTGATCCCCTGACTTTTAGGTCGTCCATCCGTAAACGCACGTTCCGGTTGATGACAATTGGCGCAGGAAATCGTACCATCCAATGAAAGCCGCTTATCAAAAAACAGTTCTTTCCCCAGTTTTACTTTCCGTTTTGATAAAAAATCTTCTCTTGATTGTTTAAAGGGGACAAAACTCTTCTCGGCTCCTTTTTCCTGACAGGCCATCAGGAGAATGAATCCACTGAAGAAGAGAACAAAAAATCTCACTACAAGAAACTATTTTCTTGCAATATACAGGATTTCCTTTGCCTGAAGCCTCCATCGAGCGATTTCTTCCGGCGAAAATTGATCCGACGGATTATACTCTTCTACCGTAAATCCAGCCTTTCGAAGCCAATCCGGATAATCTCTTCCGAACAAACGCAAATGATCTTTTTGCCAAAAGTGTTTCTCTCGTTCCTCCGGGGAAGTGATGCTTCGATCTTCGTAGGTCTCTGCACGATTGAAATCCTGTGGAACCTGCATAATAGCCCATCCTCCAGGCTTCATGACCCGGCACAATTCCTCCATACAACGAATCGGGTCTTCCACATGCTCCATGACATGATTACAAAAAACCACGTCAAACTTGTTATCTTCCAGTGGAATTTCATGCAAATCAAAATGTATATCGGCTATGGGTGACACCAAATCTCCTGTTAAGTAATCCAGGTTTTTTTGCTTTTTGAACAAACCGTGAAAACACTGCTCCGGGGCAATGTGCAATAATTTTAAGCCTTCTTTTGAAAAGAAATCACTTTCTTTCTTCAGGTAAAGCCACATTAGCCGATGTCGTTCCAGAGTCAGATCATAAGGACACAACACGTTCTCACGATGTGCAACACTAGACCCATAAGACAAAAATTTTCGAAAACTACGCTCACAAACCGGACATTCAACGTTATTTCCTTTATAAACGATCGGAGCCACCTTTTTGAACAGATAACTCAATCTGATCAGTAGTGGACGCGGAAGTCGATTCAGGAGAAATTTATATAGTTTTTTCATCTATTATCAGCTTAGTTTGTTAGGCAGGGCGAAGTTAGCAACTATTCCTCAAAGAAATCCACTGACTTTCCCTTTTCCCATTTTTTGAGACGGAATTCTCCATTTTCCATGACACCGAAGGTGAAATATCGAATCCAATCTCCCAAATTGATGTAATTGGACCGTTCTCCAACTTTAACATTTAGTGGTAAATGTCTGTGACCGAAAATGAAGTAATCAATATGCCTTTTCCTTAAAACCTCCTTGCAATAAATAACCAACCATTCCTTCTCGTCTCCCAGATAAACAGCATCACTATCTCCTGTGGTAGCACGACTCGATCTGGAGAAGTAAGCGGCCAAACCAATCCCAAAATTGGGATGAAGTCGAGCGAACAGCCACTGACATAACTTACTGGCGAACACCTTTTTGATAAACTTATATTTTCGATCACCTGGTCCCAAGCCATCACCGTGCCCAATATAACATTGACGTCCTTGAAGCTCACGCTCTACGGGCTCACGATACAACTTAACTCCCAATTCTTCCGGCAAATAGTCAAAAATCCACATATCGTGATTCCCAATAAAAAAGTGTACGGGAATCCCGGCATCTGTAAAGGAGGCTATTTTTGCTTGTAAGCGTACAAAGCCTCTAGGAATGGCTTGTTTGTACTCAAACCAAAAGTCGAATACATCCCCCAGTAAATAAAGTTCCTGACAATCCTCGCGAATACTGTCCATCCATTCACAGACCAATTTTTCCCGTTCCAAACTTCGTGTTCTATCCGGGGCTCCCAGGTGAAAATCCGAAGCAAAATAGATCTTTTTTTCCGGGACTGTATTCATTGTTAGTGACCGAACAATTGTTCCAGTTTTTGAGCCAGTTGTGCTCCTCTCAAATTAGTTTGGATAATTTTTCCTTCCTGATCAATCAGGACTGTAAATGGAATCCCCGTTACCTGATAAAGTCTGGCTACCTCATTCGACCATTGTTTCAGGTCACTCACATGATTAGGCCATAACAAACCGTCTTTAGCAATCGCAGCTTCCCATCGCTCTTTATCCCGATCCAGGGAAACACTCATCACCGTGAAACCATCATCTTTATAGCGTTGATATAATCTTACCACATTGGGGTTCTCTGCCCGACAGGGACGACACCAACTGGCCCAAAAGTCCAGTAGTACCACTTTTCCTTTCAAATCGGAAAGTTTCATAGAAGTTCCATCCGGTTTATTCTGTTGAAAATCAGGAGCAGGTTTTCCAGGTTCCAGAAAGCTCATTTTCTCTTTCCGGGCCTTTTGTTGTTCAAATTGTGCCTTCACATTCTGAATAGAAGGAGATTCGCCAAAACCGGCTACCAGATTTTCCACAACTTCTTCATAGACTTCAAACTCATTGTCTGGTTCAATCACAGAAAGCATGGGTAGCAACTGTGCTGATTTTTGATTTTCACTCAAAAAACGCTTGCGGTATGCCATGAAATCGTAAAATAAGGGATAGAAAGCCTCATTTACTTTCGTCTCTTCTCCTGGATGTGTTCTCAAATAACGATTAGCAGAATCTTTCTTGTAGTTATACACCTGCATGACCTGAACAAACTCGTTCAATTTCACCGATTCGTCCGAGTTGACGATATTATTGAAATTTCGGAGATTAGAACCGTCTCCGTGAATTTGAATATCAGAACCGTCCCGAATAATTAAGTTAATATGCGCATTCCCAGCTCTTAGAACATAATAGTCCGCGGCAGGAAGCTTTCCCTGCATCTTGTAATTTCCTTTGTCATCCGGGTAGGCTTTCAAATAATCCACATAACGATTCGAGACAATTTGAGACAGGCGCATGGTATCTCCCTGATAATTAAAAATATTTCCACTGATTTTCGCCTTAATTTCCTTTTGCGCCAACAACTGAAAACTGAAAGCCAAGAGTAGATTTAGGATGATGGTTTTGGTTAAATTCATTGATTCTTTCTTGTATTTATAGTAGTTCTAGCAATTTTCGTTCCAATTCAGCATCCCTAAAATTCGTTCCCACAATTTTGCCCTTACGATCTACCAAAACCGTGAATGGAATCGCATTGAATCCATATATTCTGGTCAATGGAGTTTTCCATTGCTGCAAATCCGAAACGTGGTTTGGCCACGCTAATTTGTCCGCTTCAATGGCTCTCATCCAGGATGCACGATCACTATCTAAAGATACACTAAAAACGGTAAATCCTTTCGATTTATACTTATGATACAAACTTACAACATGCGGATTCGCTCTTCGACAAGGAGCACACCAGGAAGCCCAGAAATCTATCAACACTACTTTTCCCTTCAAATCTGATAGTTTCATTGTTTGTCCCTCGGGATTTGGCAAAACGATATCAGGGGCATCCTTTTCTCCCGAGATTAACAACTTGTAATCAACGTATGCCTTTTCGATCTCCGCGACCTGCATCATCATGTTCTTGGTCATCGGTGAATCTTCATACTCTTTTTGATAGGCTTCGGATACTTTTTTTAGGGCCTCAAGATTAGAGGCTTCCCAATACTGAAATCCCATGGAAGGAGTCAAAGAAGTCATCAACACCAGGTTGGCAGGATTTGAAGGGTCTTTCAACATACTTTCCCGGGCAAAGTCATCCAGTGGTTTTCTCATTTCCAGGAAACGATTGATTTGTTGCTCCTCACTCAAACCTGCTTGTCTGGATAATTCCATTTGTTTCACGGCAAAATCATTGAATTTTGTCATGTAGCTGGTAAGTGCAGCTCCCCATTTCGTTCCACTAATGTTCGGCAAGCGTTCGAATTCTGCGTAACTGGTCTCCAGTTTCACTTTATCACCCGGAACCAAAGTCATGGGAACAATTTTGTTTCGACCTTCTCCCAATTGAAGCTGATACATACCCAAACCGCGTACCTTACAGGACATCTTAAAGCTTCCATCCTCTTCAATACGGGTCTCTCCAAGTTTTAATTCCCCTTGATTTCCAGCCACTTCCAATCGGATGGATTGTCCTGCTGCACCATCTACCTTTCCACTTATCCAACAGTTAATTTCCTGCCCGGATTCTTCCTCCGTTGGGTCCATTTCCTGATGCTCGTCTCCTGTCTCGGTATTGCACGAAACAAAAGCCAAAACAAGCAGTCCGTATATCCAATTTTTCATCATTTATTCTTCAAGCATTTTACGCAACAATTGATTGGCCTGCTTTGGATCAGCCTTTCCTTTAGAAACCTTCATTAACTGCCCCATCAAAAAGCCTAGCAATTGCTTCTCACCGGAGCGGTACCTCTCCGTTTCTCCCGGATTTGCCTCCAATACCTGTTGCACATAAGTTGTGAGCATTCCTTCATCAGATTCCTGGATCAAATTCAAGCGTTTGGCAATATCTAGTGGATTTTCCTCCTGCGAATGAAGCATTTCAGGAAAAATTCGTTGGCTTGCTACAGATTTTGAGACCTGTCCTGATTCACTCAATTCGATCAATGCAATCAATCTTTTCGGGCTCACTGGAAACTCTTCTATTCCAATACTTCGCTCATTCAAATAAGACTTCACGTCCCCCATCAACAGATTAGCTGCGGCCTTGTATTTGTCTGTCAGGCCGATCATTTCCTCGTAAAATAGGGCAATCCCTTTCTGATCTGTCAAATTAGTAGCATCATACTCTGAAAGTCCATAAGAAGCTGTGTACTTATCATACAATTCCTTTGGCAAGGCCGGCATTTCAGAACGCACCTGTTCTACTTGTTCTCTGCTTACTCGAAGTGGTTGCAAATCCGGTTCTGGAAAATAGCGATAATCATTCGCTGCTTCTTTGCTCCGCATGGAGATTGTTTTTCCACTCACCGCGTCAAAAGATCTTGTTTCCTGGCTCAGCACCCCACCGGATTCAAGGACTTCAATTTGTCGTTCTATTTCATGTTCAATTGCTCGTTGGACATTTCGGATCGAGTTCATGTTCTTCACTTCGACCTTCGTACCAAAGGTATTCGATCCCTTTTTCATGACGGAGACATTCGCATCACAGCGCATGGAACCTTCTTCCATGTTTCCGTCACAAATTTCCAGGTATCGTAGCAATTTACGCACCTCTGTCAAATATGCATAGGCTTCTTCCGAAGAACGAATATCCGGTTCAGAAACGATTTCTAATAGTGGTACTCCTGCCCGGTTCAAATCAACAAGTGTATCATAGATATCCACATCGTGAATGCTTTTTCCTGCATCTTCCTCCATGTGAATTCGGGTTATACCAATAGCCTTATAGGCTCCATTAGCCCCTTTGATTTCCACTTTTCCACCAGTACAAATCGGCGTTTTATCCTGGGTAATCTGATACCCTTTTGGCAAATCCGGATAGAAGTAATTCTTTCTCGCAAAATATTGCTGCTCAGCGATCTCACTTTGACAGGCCAAACCAAGTTTAATGGCGTACTCAATGGTACGTTTGTTCATTACTGGTAAGGTTCCTGGATGTCCCAATGAAACCACGCTGACCAAACTATTTGGTGCTGCGCCATATTCATTCCGATCACTGGAATAGGCCTTTGAGTTGGTCAGCATTTGAGCGTGAACCTCCAATCCTACCACCACTTCATACTGTTCTCTTAGCTCAGACGCCAACATCTCTTTTCTATTTCAATAAGCAACGAGTTCCTACAGGCGCGAGATCAATTCTTTCATGATCAGGGTCATTTTTGGCTCCTGACGGTTAGCCACATCAATCACATCCTGCAAACTTACTTTGTGAATTTTTCCTGGAACCCCTAAATCAGTGATAATCGAGATCGCAAAACAAGGAATTTCCATGTGTCTGGCAACGATCACTTCCGGAACCGTTGACATTCCAACAGCATCGGCTCCAATCACACGAACATATTTGTATTCCGCTGGAGTTTCCAAGGTTGGTCCGGTCAAACCAGCATATGTTCCAACAGCTACTTTAATGTTATTTTCATTGGCAATTTTCAAAGCCAGATCAATCATTCCTTTATCGTAAGGTTCACTCATGTCCGGGAAACGCGGTCCAAGATCATCAATATTCTTCCCAATCAGCGGATGCGCTGGAAAAAGGTTAATGTGATCATCCTGAATCATGATCTCCCCTACTTCATAGTCTGGATTCACTCCACCGGAAGCATTGGAAACAAACAATTTTTCAATTCCCAACAATTTCATGACACGTACCGGAAAAGTCACTTCCTGCATGTTATAACCTTCATAAAAGTGGAAACGACCTTGCATGGCAACCACCTGTTTTCCTCCCAGTTTCCCAAGAATAAGTTTCCCAGAGTGGCTTTTCACCGTTGAAACAGGAAAGTTTGGAATATTCTCATAAGGAATTTCGTCAACGACATCAATTTCGTTAACCAGACCACCAAGACCTGTTCCTAAAATGATACCAATAGTCGGCTCAATCGTTGTTTTGCCTTTAATATAGGCTACTGACTCATTAAATTTTTCTAGCATACGTGTTTAATAATTTCTAAAAATTGTTTTGGACGGTCTAACTCAATATCCATCCGTTGATAGTACCAGGGGACCTTTGACATGACTTCCGAGAACTCCTTTCCAATCAATCTGACAAAGTCCTTTTCAGTCGTTACGATCACCTTGGCACCAGACGCAAAAGTATCAAATTTTTTCAAAATTCTTTCTATGTCCGGCAAGCTAAAATCATGATGGTCCCGAAAACTCATTGTCACTACCATAAATTGCTTTGACAACTCTGCTTCCAGAGGCCCAGGATCAGCGATTCCACTTACCAGCAAAGCAGCTGTCACTCCTTCCACTTGCGGGCCAGAAAAATGAATCAAATCACCATATCGAATTCTTGAAAAGAAGACCTTTTCTGCTTCTATGCCTGATTTTCGAATATAGTGTTCTTTGTCTTGTGATGTGAGTTCTTCCGGACACTTTGAAAAAACTAACAAGTCTGCTCTTCGAATTCCCTTGCGAAATTCCCTCAATCTGCCGGTTGGAACGACATAGTCCCTGAAGAAGGGCTTTGCATATTCGGAAAGAACTAAGTTCAAACCAGCTTTTACTTTTCGGTGCTGAAAAGCATCATCCAAAATAATCAAATCCGTCTTCCCGGAATCGAGTATCTGCTCAACACCAAACTTTCGTTCTTCACACACATGCACTCCGATTTTGGGAGCAAAACGATTGAAATACATGAAAGGTTCATCTCCAACATCTTCTGCTCGATGTCCATCTTTCAACTGCAAATACCCCCGGGTCTTTCGTCCGTAACCTCTACTCAGTATCTGAATCTGTAGGTCTTCCTCCAGCGAATCAACTAAATGACAGACCATTGGAGTTTTCCCCGTTCCACCCAGTGATAGATTTCCCACACAAATAGAAGGCACGGGAATTGCATACGACTTTTTGACTCCCGAATCATAAAGTTTATTCCGCAAGTCCATCACCAAACCGTAACAAAGCGAAAAGGGAAACAACAAATACTTTAGATAAATCACAGAAGCCAGATCAAATGTGATTCAAAATTAATTTTAATTCCGGAACCTTGTTCCATCCACTTTCTTTTATTTAATTTTAGCCTTTTCATCCCAATCACATTTATGAAAATCAAAGAAATCACCCATTTCCTGGAAAATCGATTCCCCCTTGGGAGTCAGGCTTCATTTGATAATTGTGGACTTCTTGTTGGTGATCCCGAACAGGAATGCTCCTCAGCACTCATTTCACTAGATTGTACAGAAGAGGTTGTTGATGAAGCGATTACACAGGGTCATCAAATGATCATCTCCCACCACCCCATTCTATTTAAAGGGCTCAAAAAACTGAACGGATCAAATTATGTGGAGCGAGTCATCATCAAGGCGATTCAACACGGCATAGCCTTGTATGCTATTCACACCAATTTAGATCACTCTATTCAGGGGGTTAACCTGGAGATCGCCCGTAGGCTGGGAGTTCAAAATCCAGCTATTTTGAGCCCACAAGCCGAAACCCTCCATAAATTGGTTGTTTTTGTTCCGAAAACACACCTTAAAGAAGTTGAACAGGCGTTGTTTCAGGCTGGTGCGGGAAGAATTGGCAACTATGCCGAATGCAGTTTTTATTCGGAAGGAACAGGCAATTTTAAACCGACCGGAGCTGCAAGTCCCTTCGAAGGACAACTCAATGAACGGAGTTCTGTTGAGGAATTGCGTCTTGAGGTCCTCGTGGACAAATACAGAATTGGGGCCGTTCTGAAAGCTTTAAACAATACGCATCCATACGAAGAGGTAGCACATGAAATATATCCCATCCAAAACCTGAATCAGGAGGAAGGATCGGGAATGATTGGAGAATTAGCAGAAGAAATGGATGCTTTGGAATTTTTGAAAAGGATCAAGCAAGATTTTCACTGTGGGGTAATTCGACACACTGAACTCGTGAAAAAGAACGTTAAAAAGATTGCTTTTTGTGGCGGTTCAGGGAGCTTTTTACTTGGACAGGCGAAAGCTCGGGGAGCAGATATCTATATCACCGGCGACTTCAAATATCATGAGTTTTTTGATGCAGAAAAGGATCTGATCATTGCCGATATTGGACACTATGAGAGCGAACAATTCACTTCCGATCTTATAAAGCATATTTTGTCGGAAAAATTTACTAATTTTGCGCTTCATTTAAGTCGCATAAATACGAATCCGATAAAATATTTGTAAATGGCTAAAGCAGCAACAAAAAAGGAAAGCACGATCGCAGACAAACTGGACGCTCTATACGAACTTCAACAAATTGATTCCGAAATCGATCGAATCAGAACAGTTCGGGGAGAACTTCCTTTGGAGGTTCAGGATTTGGAAGATGAGTTAGAGGGGTTGGAAACGCGCCTGAACAGATTGCAGGATGAAGCCAAAGAGCTTGAAACGGAAATTTCTGACAGAAAGAATGCCGTAAAGGATGCTGAAACCCTGATCACCAAGTATAAAGAACAACAAAATAACGTTCGAAACAATCGTGAGTTTGAATCCCTTGAAAAAGAGATTGAATTCCAAACACTGGAAATTAAACTTCACGAAAAGAAAAGTAAAGAAGCTAAATTCAATCTGACTGCTAAAAAGGAGTTGATTGACGAAGCAAAAGAGCGTTTCGATTTCCGAAAAGGAGATTTGGATTTGAAAAAATCCGAATTGGATGAAATCGTCAATGAAACAAAGAAAGAAGAAGAAAGTCTTCTGAAAAAATCAGATGCAGCCAAAAAATCAATTGATGATCGTTTGGTTACTGCTTATGATCGTCTACGTTCCAACGCGAAAAACGGACTGGCTGTAGTAACGGTTGACCGGGATTCATGTGGTGGATGTTTCAACAAAATTCCACCTCAAAGACAATTGGATATTCAGTCCAAGAAAAAAGTGATCGTTTGTGAACACTGTGGACGCATCCTTGTTCCATCAGAAGAAAGCGAAGATTAAAAAATAAGTCAGCCCCTTCATCAAGGGGCTTTTTTATACCCTGTATTTTATGAAAACCTTGGTTATCGGTGCCAGTGAAAAAATCAATCGCTATTCCAATAAGGCGGTTCGGGCGTTAAATAAGCATGGTTTTGAAGTCATTGCTTTTGGTCCACGATTAGGGCAAATTGATCACACAGCTATCGAAAACACCTGGAACCCGGACTGGGAGGTGGATACCGTCACTCTTTACATTAATCCACTTGTTCAGGAGAGCTACGAAGACAATATTCTGAAGTTGCAGCCCAGACGAGTTATTTTCAATCCGGGTACGGAGAATAGCGAATTCGAGGAAAAACTTGAACAAGCCGGAATTGAGACACTCGAGGCCTGCACACTGGTCATGCTCGCAACCGGACAGTATTAAACAAGATGGTAATCGCTTTGTAGTTCGGAAAGAAGATTCTTATTTTTGCTCATGCAAATTCAAAAACTGGATCGACGAAAAACACCTTTTTTTTCCCAATTTGGAAATGATTTCCTCTATGCTCCAGAAAAAATCGAAGCACTTAAAGTCCCGGTTTATTCCTCGCAAAAAGTAGCTGCTCAATGTTCCGAAAAGAAAAAGGAATTCAGTACCACTCAAAGACAACGGATCCAGAACTACTTTCAAAGCCGATATCAGGGAATAGCCAATGAAGCCCAACAAGTAAATATTACCGCCCTTTCCGATGAAAATTGTTTTACGGTAACAACAGGTCACCAGCTTAATCTGCTTGGAGGAACACTCTTTTCACTGTATAAAATCCTCCATGTTATTAGGCTTTCTGAGGAATTGAATAAAAATCATCCTGATTGCCACTTCGTCCCTGTGTTTTGGATGGCTAGTGAGGATCATGACTTTGAAGAAATCAACGAGCTCCATCTCTTCCGAAAAACCTTGAAATGGAATACAGCACAAAGTGGCCCAGTAGGTCGCTTCAAAACTGAAAACTGGAAGGAATTCATTGACGAGGTTCGAAGTTTTTTTCAGAACCACCCGGACTCCGAAATTCATGCCTTGCTAGATTTATATGAAGACGGACGCAATCTGGGAGAAGTGAGTTGGAAACTAATTAACGACTTGTTTTCACGCTACGGTCTCCTCGTGCTGGATGCCGATCATCAAGAATTAAAGCATTCCTTCTCAGGAATCATGAAGCGCGAAATCGAAGAACGATTCTGTGAGCAGGCCGTTTTGAAGAGCAATGAAAAAATCGAAGCAGCAGGATACAAAACACAGGTGTTCGTTCGACCTATCAATTTATTTTGGATGGGACCTCAAAAAAGAGAGCGAATTGTTCCGATAAGTACCCATGAGTTTGAGAGTACGGGAGGAAAAGTCTTTTCCAAAACCGAACTCCTGAACATTCTTGAAGAACATCCCGAAAATATTTCCCCCAATGCACTGCTGCGACCGATTTATCAGGAGACCATCCTTCCAAACATTGCCTATATAGGAGGGACAGGAGAACTGGCCTATTGGATGCAACTTCCTCAGGTCTTTGAAGAATTGGGAATGACCATGCCTCTTTTAGCTGTCCGACAATCCATTCAATTGATTGATGAAAACAGTTCTAAAAAGATGGACAAACTGGACCTGTCTCTGGAAGATTTCATGTTGCCCTCAGAAGAATTGAAACAACTTTATCTGGGTCGCTTAAATCTTCAAGAAGCAGACCTTTCCGGACTAAAAATAGGTTTTGAAGAGCTCAAAAAGGAACTTTTGAATACTGTCCTGAAAGAGGCTCCTCAGTTAGATAAATATGCTCAGTCAGAAGTCACCAAACTGGACAAACAGTTGGAAGGAATCGAACAAAAACTGAACAAAGCCAATCGCCAACAATACGACCAATCCATTGCTCAGCTGCTCGACCTCCAATCGCGATTATTTCCGAATAAAGGATTACAAGAGCGTTATGATCACTTTTTGAACTACACGCCGACAGGTAATTTCAGAGAGTTCATTCATACACTCTATCAACTTAGCGACCCTGACGAAAAAAACTTAATTATCAGTGATTTAAGTTCCGTATCTTAAATTAAATACACTATTATATTCCATGCTTCGCAAAATCTTCTTTTCCTCCCTTTTTGTCCTTTTTTCAACGCTTTCATGGTCACAATCATTGACCTGGGAGGACATTCAAGGGGATTATCGAGGGTATCCCTGGGAACTCCTGAGAAGCCAAAGAACTTCTCAAAATTTTGTGCTCGCTGGCATTGACGAAAATAACATCTTCTTTCTTGCACATCCTTCTGGAGGAGCCTGGATGGAAAAGCTGAGAATTCAGCTTCAAAAAGGGAAAGACTGGATGGAACAAGGGAATCATTTTTTTCGCTTCGAGGTGAAAGATCAAGCTAATTCTTCAACGCCTATTCAATTTATCTCGGTCACCGTTATGAATCGCGAGTATCGGGAGAATTTTGCTTTTGACGGTGTGAATCTAACGATTCAATATACCAATGGAGATTCAGAGTTCTATGACCTCTCTAAGTCAGGAGGAAATCCAGTCGTTCCAGAAGAAAACGTTCTCGATATAGTCGTACACGAAAACAAATCGGACAGCGTTGCGCAGGAACCTAAAAAAGAACTTACGACAGCTACCCCTATCGAATTCCCTGAATATAAGGGGAAGTATCGTGGCAATGACTTATTAACCTTAATGGGACGTCATCTAGATGATCCGGCGATTAGAGAATTCATGAAGCGCTATGAGATTAAAAATCAGACCCAACTCAATTCAAAAATGATCTTTTTTCAGGGGAATGATTTTGAACTACTATTCTCTGAGAATTTGTTAATCAGTATGTTCCTCAGTAAGCACATCGAATGGCCCTACCGAATTGAATCCGGAGATCCAATTTCCAGCCTGATGAAGAAACCGGTCAGCTTCAAGAACGAACTGAAGTATTTCTACACCATTCAGCAACAGGTCGAAGTGCTCGTTTCTGTGGACTTAGAGCACCTTACTGTGGATCGCATGCGTTTGGGTTGGGACAATGCCCCAAAAGTCTTAGATCGAGTGTCTGAGTCGGAAAAACATCAAGCTCAAAAACCCGAATCTGAATCCATCGTCGCCTATCAAGCCGAAGAGTGGTTGGATTTAGGCATTCGGATCGCTTACCTAAGCAAAGAACGCCCTTACCCCGTGATCAGCAGCCTCCGAAAGCAATCAGGCCTGGATGCCGAAAGGCCTTTGCTCCTCTATCGAATTGCAGAGGAAGATGTGAATCACAAAAGCTTTGAAGAGATCAAAAAACTTTTTGACGCTGCCTTTCCAATGGTCGTCGAAGTACTCACAGAAGGGAGTAATGAATTACAACGCTACCGGGTTACTCAGGACGAGGACAAATCACTTCACTTCGAACGAATCCTGGATTAGAGCTGAATCGGGTCTTTCACCTTTTGTTTCATCAAAGCGATATCCAACACTTCTTTCATCGTACTCACATAGTGAAATTTCAAGCCTTTCAGGTATTCGGGGCGAATTTCCTCAATGTCTTTTCGGTTCTTTTCACACAAGATTATCTCTTTGATCGAAGCCCTTTTCGCGGCTAATACTTTCTCTTTGATCCCTCCGACCGGAAGTACTTCTCCACGCAGGGTGATTTCTCCGGTCATCGCCAGGTTTTTCTTCACCTTTCGCTGCGTGAATAAAGAAGCCAAAGAGGTCAGCATCGTAATTCCGGCACTCGGTCCATCCTTTGGTGTGGCGCCCTCTGGTACGTGAATATGCACATTGTGCTGATCAAAAACTTCCTGATCCAGTTCCAGTAAATTGCTGTGTGATTTCAAAAATTCCAGGGCTATAATCGCCGATTCTTTCATCACTTCCCCGAGGTTTCCGGTCAGGGTCAGTTTCCCCTTCCCTTTTGTCAGGGAAGACTCAATGAATAAAATATCTCCACCAACGCTCGTCCAGGCCAATCCAGTTACAACTCCGGCAATATCATTATTGATCGAGGTTGTTCGTTGATATCCCACTCCCAAAATTTTAGCGAGTTCCTGAGATTTAATTCTTGCCTGATAATCTTCCCCCATCGCAATTTGACGGGCACGATTTCGCACCAGTTTTGCCATCATTTTATCCAATCCCCGAACACCAGACTCATTCGTGTATTGTTCGACAACCTGTTCAATCAGCTTCTTATCAATGCTAAAATCCTTCTTACTAATTCCGTGCTCTCGCAACTGTTTGGGAATTAAGTGATTCTTTGCAATCTCCACTTTTTCTTCCACGGTATAACCGTTCACCTCAATAATCTCCATTCGGTCACGAAGCGGCCCCTGAATAGTTGAAAGCGAATTTGCCGTAGCAATAAACAACACTTTGGAAAGATCGAATTCCGTTTCGATGTAGTTATCGTAGAACTCCTTATTTTGCTCCGGGTCCATCACTTCAAGTAGAGCCGAAGAAGGATCCCCGTGATTACTTCTCCCCAACTTATCTATTTCATCCAATACAAATACCGGATTTGCTTTTTCCGCCTTTTTGATATTTTGGATGATCCTTCCGGGCATAGCTCCGATATAGGTTTTTCGGTGTCCTCTTATTTCAGATTCATCGTGCAGACCTCCTAATGACATGCGTACATACTTTCTACCCAAGGCATCCGCAATGGACTTTCCAAGGGAAGTTTTCCCTACTCCCGGAGGGCCGTAAAAACACAAAATCGGAGACTTCATGTCTTTCTTCAGCTTCAGCACGGCCAGGTATTCCAAAATCCTTTTCTTCACATCTTCCAGGCCAAAATGATCCCGGTTTAAAATACGCTCGGCTCGTTTAAGGTCCAAATTATCCTTGGAATATTCCCCCCAGGGAATGTCCAACAACATGTCTAAATAATTCAACTGGACAGTATACTCCGCACCTTGCGGATTCATTCGTTGCAACTTCGAAATTTCCTTATCGAAAAGCTTCTGGACTTTTTTATTCCACTTTTTCTTTTCCGCCCGGCGAAACATCTCCTCGACTTCTGCCATTTGTGGATTATCCCCCAGCTCTTCTTGAATCTGACGCATTTGCTGATTCAAAAAGTACTCTCGCTGCTGTCTGTCGATATCCCGCTTCACCTTCTTATTAATCTCCTGCTGCATCTCGATCATCTGAGCTTCCAGGTTCAGGTGCTCCAGAACCATTATGCAACGCTTCTTCATGTCCAGTTCTTCCAGCATCTTCTGTTTCTTGGACACATCCGCATTCATGTTGGAGGAAATAAAATTCACCAAAAAGCTTGGACTATCAATATTTCCAATCGCAAAAGAAGCTTCTGAAGGGATATTTGGACTCTCCCGAATGATCTCTAGAGCACGGTCCTTAATCGTTTTGAAAAGGGCCTTCATTTCCTGTGACTCCCGATCAAAGGGTGCATCAGAATGATATTGCACCCGAGCTTTGAAATACGGCTCCTCTTGAAGCATTTCCTTCAATGCAAACTTTCGTTTCCCCTGAATAATTGCCGTGGTACTTCCATCCGGCATTCTCAGCATTCGAATGATCTGTGCAACGGTCCCCACCCCATGTAAATCTTCATATAAAGGCGCTTCTTCCTCCTGATCCTTTTGTGAAACAACGCCAATGATTTTATTTCCACGATTGGCATCCTGAATCAATTTGATCGACTTATCTCTTCCCACAGTAATTGGGATCACGACCCCTGGAAACAAAACATTGTTTCGCAATGGAAGAATCGGCAATTCGGAATCAAATTCCTGTCGATTCATCTGATCTTCTTCCTCCTGTGTAATTAGCGGAATAAATTCAGCGTCTGTTTCTATATTGTCTGTAAATTCAAAAAATTCTCTATCAAATAGTTCGCTCATATCTTTCTGTCAGTTTGTCAGTCCATGTAAGACGTAAATTACCTTCGTCACGCCTCTTCTCTGGGAAATCTAACGGACCTACTACTTTCAAAAGCTATGCCAATCAACTATTATACTGAAAAACGGTCGATTTGACAGCTTTTTGCTGTTCTCATCTGCATTTTAGTCACAAAATGATCTAGAAGCTTTATCTTTGCAGCCCTTAATTGTTTGCTTACTATGAGTCATCAGTCATCCATCGAGAAAAGAAGAACTTTCGGAATCATCGCCCACCCGGATGCAGGAAAAACGACCCTGACGGAAAAATTATTGTTATTTGGTGGAGCGATCCAAACAGCTGGAGCCGTCAAGAACAATAAAATCAAAAAGAGCGCCACTTCCGACTTCATGGAAATTGAGAAACAAAGGGGAATCTCGGTAGCAACTTCTGTGATGGCCTTCAACTACTCCGATAAGCAAATTAACATTTTGGATACGCCAGGACACAAGGATTTTGCGGAGGATACCTACCGAACGTTGACGGCAGTGGATAGTGTGATTCTGGTCATTGACTGTGCCAATGGTGTTGAGTCCCAAACGGAAAAATTGATGGAAGTGTGTCGGATGAGAAACACACCGGTCATCATTTTCGTAAATAAGATGGACCGGGATGGAAAAGATGCCATCACTTTGCTGGATGAACTGGAAGAAAAGCTCGACATCCGTGTTCGTCCGCTTACCTGGCCCATTGGAATGGGAGATCGTTTTCAGGGTGTTTACAATATCTATGATCGCCAACTCAATCTTTTCCAGGCCAACAAAACGAAAATTTCAAAGGATATTATCTCTATTTCTGATGTTTCTTCTTCCGAACTGGATGAAATCATCGGAAATGAGGCGGCAGATGAATTGCGCGAAGAGCTGGAGATGATCGATGCGATCTACGACGATTTTGACCGGGAGACCTATTTATCTGGAGAAGTAGCCCCCGTTTTTTTCGGATCTGCGGTTAACAACTTTGGAGTCCAAGAGCTATTGGATACCTTCATTGAGATCTCCCCTTCTCCTCGAGGACGCGAAACGGATCTACGATTCATTGAACCACAGGAAGACAAATTTTCAGGCTTCGTTTTCAAGATTCACGCAAACCTGGACCCTAAACACCGGGACCGGATTGCCTTCCTGCGAATCGTTTCGGGAAAATTCGAGCGCAATAAATTCTATCAGCACATTCGACTGGATAAAAAACTAAAATTCCCAAACCCTACATCGTTCATGGCACAGGATAAAACGGTCATTGAAGAAGCTTTTCCAGGGGATGTGGTCGGACTGTACGATACCGGTAACTTCAAAATCGGAGACTCGCTGACAGAAGGAGAAAAATTACAGTTTAAGGGAATCCCCAGTTTTTCCCCTGAAATTTTCCAGGAACTGGAGAATCTCGATCCAATGAAGTCCAAACAGCTAGACAAGGGAATCAGACAATTAACGGACGAAGGAGTCGCCCAAATGTTCATTCAACAGCCAGGAAACCGGAAGATTGTGGGAACAGTCGGCCAACTTCAATTTGAGGTTATTGCCTACCGTCTGACGCATGAGTATGGTGCTGCCTGTCGCTTTGCTCCCAAAAATTATTTCAAAGCCTGTTGGATCACTACGGACAATCAGCAACAACTTGAACAATTTTTACAGGCTAAAACCGGGAATATTGCCAAGGATAAAGACGACAATTACGTATTCCTCGCCGAAACGCCTTTTCTACTTCAAATGGCCGAACAGGATTATCCCGACCTGACTTTCCATAAAAATTCGGATTTTAAACTGGATTAACCGACGGCTCCAACGAGGGCGTATTTGTTTTCGGATTGTACCTGATGAAGAATCCAGGATCGGTTCAGTACCCTTTTATCCCGAAGGATTATTTTGAAATTCACTTCGTAACTTCCGGTATCCGAGAGACGACGAGAGTCTATCAGAACAATCTTTTTAATTTGATTAAACGCTGGAACAACAAAAGATTCCGGAGCATTTAACATGGGGCCAGAAAAGAATTCATTCAAAAACTGTGAAGTATTTCCCTGTAATAAATCATCATGTTGTTCCGCCACATAAGCTCGGTCCATCACATTCATCACCTTTTGTTGGTCATGTTTTCGAACGGCTTTTGCAAAATTCACCAATACGCGTTTGGCATCCTGATCCATTTCCTGAGCCATCAGCACATTCACACCGATCAAAAGCAGAAAAAGTAAGCATCCTGATTTAACCATGCATCGTCTCCTTTTTCCCATACTTCTTCATTAACTCCGCCTCAAAATCCAAGAAATCCTTCCAACGTGCATCCACATCAATTCCATGTCCGTATTTCCTGGCGTAATTCAAGAACACGGTATAATGTCTTGCTTCACTTTCCATCAATCCACGGTAAAACTCCTTTAAATCCTCGTCTTCCAACTCGGTGGACAGAATTTTGAAGCGTTCACAACTTCTTGCTTCGATCATCGCTGCGAAAAGCATTTGATTCACAAAATGACTCTCCCGACTTCCTCCACCCTGCTCTTTTTTAAGATATTCTCTCAAATCATTCACGTAGGGATCCTTTCGCTCAAAGCCCAATTTCAAACCTCGCTCTAACAGCTTTTCGTGCACCAGATGAAAATGTTCCATCTCTTCCTGACAAATAGCCGTCATATCTTTCACCAAATCCGTATGCTGAGGATACTGAACAATGATTGAAATGGCGTTGCTTGCCGCCTTTTGCTCACAAAAAGCATGATCAATCAATATTTCTTCCAGATTTCGTTCTACGATGTTCACCCATCTTGGGTCTGTCGGCAGTTTTAATCCAAGCATCTTTCAGTTCTTTCCCGCAAATTTAAGAAATCAAATCTCAAATTCCCGACTGACCAGTTCCTGATCTCCGTTCATTAGCTTCACAAAATAGGTTCCGCGTTCCCAGCCTCTCACCTGTACATTAAAGCGATAGCGAACGTTTCCGGCTCTCAAAGGGGTTTCTTCATCCTTCGCTTTGACATTCCCTGCCGCATCTCTGATTTCCTGATGTACTTTCGCACCTTCCGGGCACTCAAATCGAATATCCCCATGCACCATCACTGTTTCTCTGTTGATGTTTCGATTTCGATCCAAACTCCGACGTTCCGGGGAACTATACCAGGGGTTCTTCAAGCCTGTAATTTTGGACAACTCTTCCCTCAAAGCTAAAATGGCATCCTGATCCTTCCCATAAACACTGGAAATCGAACGACGATCCGAAATTGTCCAAACGGCACTTTGCAGAACGTCGTTATCGTATTTTTTTCCTTTTAGAAATTTCGTCAGGGCTACCAATTCCTCGTTCGTCTTCTTTTCAGGCGTAAATGCTTTTCCCTCGCCCGGACATCTTTTACTGGCATTGAAACAGAAACCATTCAGAACCTTACTACTCCCTGAAGAGGGATTCAATTCCACGATTAGGTCTTCCGTGGTCACCAAATTTTGTTCATCCGTTGCTTCAGCCCGAAAATAAGTTCCTGCCGGGATCAATATCCTGACTTTTTTTCTACTTAAATTTTTGATCTTGGCCTTAATCGATTCTCCATCATAGTTCCCTGTAGCCAATCCCTGCCAGGAAATTACGTTTTGGGCAATGGCCTCGTGAAGATCCAGTTCCAGAATTTTACTTTCTCTCGAAACAGATGACAAAAGAAAGATGGTCAGAAGTAAAGCAACAACTCTCATAAACAATGTAATTTGTAGTGGTATAATTTACAAAAAAACATTCGTTACAAACAAAAAAGTCCCAACATTGCTGCGGGACTTTCTTAAGTAATTTTTCAGCTTACTTACAAGCCTGGTATTTATTCGCTACCACATTCCAGTCGATCACATTGAAAAAAGCTCCAATATAATCCGGACGCCGGTTTTGATAGTTCAGGTAATATGCATGTTCCCATACGTCCAGTCCAAGAATAGGTGTTCCCTGACATCCTTCTCCCATTAACGGATTATCTTGATTCGCTGTAGAACAAACACACAGTTTTCCTTCACAAACACACAGCCAGGCCCAACCTGAACCAAAGCGTGTTGCAGCAGCCTTTGAAAACTCTTCCTTAAAAGCATCAAAGGAACCGAAAGCGGCATCAATTGCAGCTGCCAAATCTCCGGAAGGATTTCCTCCTCCGTTTGGCGACATGACTTCCCAAAACAAAGAATGGTTCCAGTAACCTCCTCCGTTATTTCTCACTGCCGGTTTATCCATACAGTTCGCCAAAATGACTTCAATGGATTTTCCTTCCAGGTCAGTTCCGGCAATGGCGGCGTTCAAATTATTCGTATATCCCTGATGGTGTTTGGTATGATGGATTTCCATCGTTCTGGCATCGATATGTGGCTCCAGGGCATCGTAGGCATAAGCCAACTTAGGTAGTTCAAATGACATAATTATGTTTTTTTGTGTTTTCCCAAAATTAACCATTTAAATTTATTTTTGCCTCATCGAAACAGACATTTTCAGCATACGAATCCGTACATAAATGATACAAGAATCAACCGAAAGAGAACAGATTTTTTTGAACTGGAGCAGTGGAAAGGATGCAGCTTATAGTCTCTATTTACTTCAACAAAACCTGGCGTATGAGGTTGTTCATCTATTAACCACTGTAAACGAAGACCTGGATCGGGTCACGATGCATGGCTTGCGAAGCGAACTACTCGAAAAGCAACTCCAACAGATTGGACTTCCATATAGTCTGATCAAATTACCCAGGGATGTCCAGATGGAAGACTATGAACGTCTCATGCAGGGTCAGCTCATTCAACTAAAAGGCAAAGGCCTGCAATGTGCTGCTTTTGGAGATATTTTCCTGGAAGACCTAAGAAAGTACCGGGAACAAAAGCTTGAGTCAATGGGATTCAGGTCCCTTTTCCCTTTATGGAAGAAAGCCTCTAAGGATTTGTATACTGGAATGTTTTCAAGTGGATTCAAAGCAATTGTCGTGTGCGTCAACAATAATGTACTCGATGATTCCTTTTGCGGCCGGATATACGATCAACAATTCATTGAAGACCTCCCGGAAGGGGTCGATCCATTAGGTGAAAATGGAGAATTTCATACCTTCTGTTTTGATGGTCCGATTTTTAAGTCTCCAGTCATCTTCAAAAAGGGAGAACTTGTTCACAAATCCTATCCAAATCCCTCCAAGGACGCTGAAGAAATCCGTTTCTGTTTTTGTGATCTGATTCCCGCCTAAACTAACGTCGGTCGTAACGTTCAACGGTCGTAATATCATCCAGACTATGATAGATAAAGCTGACGAGGTGAAGCATTTGATCCCTCCCTTTTCGCTGTCCCATATTCGATGTTATGAAAGCAGACAAGAAAAGAACCGTTCCGATTGGTAGGCACCACAACCAGGGGCTATGCCCGCTCTGTTGATACTCCACCAAACCAAAAATCCCTCCGAAAACCGTAATAATTGCCAATGCAGCGTAAATCATGATGAACATGGCCCATACCGACTGACGGGGTCCGATGACGCATGAAACAACCGTAAAATCAACAAACTCTTCCTTTTCGATTCGGACAGTCATCTCTGGCGACCAGTAATGGCTTAACCAGCTAGGCGTTTTTACAAAGAGCAATTGATCGGATCGATAACCGCTTACAGAAGTATCCTGAATCATCAATTTGGAAACATACTCCAAAGCATCTTCCGCTTCACAATCAATCTTGAGTGAAAAGCGAGGTCTTATCTCCCCCAAAGCATGATGATCCAGTCGATTAAACGGCATGGAATAAAGATAAAAATAAATTCTTTATTTTGTATCGATTTATGTGGCTCAAACGATTTATATCTGCTTCTCTGACACTCATGCTTTTCATGCCTGTCGGAAAAGTCTTTTCGCAAAAACGAATTCTTTTTCTTGGAAACAGCTATACTGCTCAAAATAATCTTCCACTTCTCACTTATGAATTCGCCCTGTCTGCAGGAGATACGATCTATTATGAATCGAATGCACCAGGAGGCTCTACCCTCGAAGGACATACGACCAATGCCGGAACCCTGGCCAGAATTGAGAAAGGCGGATGGGACTATGTCGTTTTACAAGAACAAAGTCAACTTCCCTCTTTTCCTGATTTCCAGGTAGAACAGGACGTCTATCCCTATGCCCAAAAACTCGATAGCCTTATTCAGGCATCTAATGATGTCTGCACAGAAACCATTTTCTACATGACCTGGGGAAGAAAAAATGGAGATCAATCCAATTGTTCTAACTGGCCCCCCATTTGCACTTTCGAAGGCATGAATGAATTACTTAGAGAACGCTACATACAAATGGCAAAAGACAATGAAGCGCTCATCTCCCCGGTAGGTGCGTTGTGGCATTTTATTAGAAAGAAGCACCCGGAATTGGAACTTTATATTGCTGATGGAAGTCACCCCTCCCTCCTGGGTTCTTACGCTGCGGCTTGCTCTTTTTACACCGTTATTTTCGGTAAGGACCCCAATATTAGTACCTATCTTCCTCAAGGATTGAGTCAGGTAGATGCCGATAAGATTAAAGTAGCTGCCAGACAGGTTGTGTATGACAGCCTATCCTACTGGCGAGCTTATGCCTCGGGTCCTAGTGCTCAGTTTCAAATCACGCCGGTGACCGTGAATCAATTTCTCTTCAGTTCCGAATACGATTCCACCAGTACCTATCATTGGACTTTTGGAGACGGCATGGAAGCTGGAATTCCCTCTCCCATACATTCCTATGCGGAAAAAGGGACTTACACCGTGCACTTGACTGTTGAAAGATGTGGAATTCAGGATAGTATGAGTCGGGAAGTCCAGGTAAACGGTCTGGCTGAACTCCAGGAAAATGGTCTGGGTATCCGAATTTACCCAAATCCAATGACTCATCATGTCGTCTGCGTTGAGCAAGAAAACGTTGACTTTACTCAGGCTGAAATTTGGAGTCTAGACGGAAAATTGATTCTCAGCTCTTCTCTGAGCAGCCAAAAACAATTCATTGATCTAAGCCAATTTTCCGGAAAGCTCTTTTTGCTTCGCCTCAAATCCAGGCACAAGAAGGAACAACGGACATTCCTGATCAGAAGACCCTAGTTTGGCCTCTTTTTTGTATTATATTTGCTCGAATAAGAAGAATTAAGCACACTATATGAATAAGATTCTGGTCATAGACGATGAACGAAGTATCCGAAGAGCACTTCGCGAAATTTTTGAATTTGAGAACTACGAGGTTCACGAAGCCGAAAATGGTAAGTTGGGACTGGAACAGATTAAGTCAAATTCTTTTGACCTGATTTTCTGTGACATCAAGATGCCTGAAATGGATGGACTGGAGTTGTTGCAAGAAGTTCAAAAACAGAAAATTGACACTCCTATGATCATGATCAGTGGTCACGGAAACATTGAAACGGCAGTTGATTCCATTAAAAAAGGGGCTTTTGATTTCATCGAGAAACCCCTGGATTTGAATCGTATTTTAGTCACACTTCGAAACGCGAATGACCGGGTTCAGCTTGTTGAAGAGAAGAAAGTGCTAAAAAATACGGTTCGCAAATTTAAGGGCTCGTCCATCATTGGTGAAAGTCCTGAAATTGTTAAGATCAAAGAAATGATCGAAAAGGTGGCGCCTTCTGATGCTCGTGTATTGATTACTGGTGCCAATGGATCGGGAAAGGAACTCGTTGCCCGTTCGCTACACGACAATTCGAATCGAAGTAAAAGTCAATTCATTGAAGTCAATTGTGCGGCAATCCCCTCTGAACTTATTGAAAGTGAGTTGTTTGGACACATGAAAGGTGCCTTCACCTCTGCCGTAAAAGACAAAAAAGGGAAATTTGAGCTTGCCTCTGGTGGAACGCTTTTCCTGGATGAGATCGGTGATATGAGTCCCTCTGCCCAGGCAAAGGTGCTTCGAGCCTTACAAGAAAACGTTATCCAGCGCGTTGGAGGAGAAAAAGATATTAAGGTCGACTGTCGAATTGTGGCAGCGACCAATAAAGATTTAAGGGCAGAAATTGAAGCCGGCAGATTCCGGGAAGATTTATTCCACCGTCTGGCGGTCATTCCAATCCACGTTCCTTCCCTCAATGAGCGAAGAGAAGACATCCCGATGCTAGCCGAACATTTCCTTACCATGGTTTGCTCAGAGCAAGGAATTGCACGAAAACAGTTTCATGAAGACGCGTTGAAGGAACTACAATCCATTGATTGGACTGGTAACATTCGCGAATTACGTAATGTGGTGGAACGTTTGGTGATTCTTTGCGAAAATGAAATTTCTGGAGCGGAGGTTCGCACCTACGCCAATCCCAAAAATTAGCACATCTCAACGATTTTTTTTGCCAGATTTTCTGAAGAGTAATCTTGCAGGTTTTTGGCTTCAATATACAGTGAATCGGTCTGAAATTGTTGGGCATATTCAAGCAA
This sequence comes from Bacteroidota bacterium, assembly GCA_006226425.1. Taxonomy (GTDB): domain Bacteria; phylum Bacteroidota; class Bacteroidia; order Flavobacteriales_D; family Crocinitomicaceae; genus M2408. The sequence continues at coordinate 84,177 of SBGX01000013.1, forward strand.
TACTTCTTTTGCCCTTTCGACGTCTTCAAAATCGACAAAAGCCCCGGAAGAAGTATGAGTCATTGCTTTATCCAAATCACTCCCCTTTGATCCGATGGCCAAAATCGGTCGTTTTGCTCCCAGGTACTCAAAAAACTTTCCCGTCAGAATTCCCTGCACATTCCCTGTCTGATTTGCTACCAGAAGCAACAAGGGTGTTGAACGCTGCAGAGCAATGCTTTCCTGGTGTGTCACCAACTCAGTATATTCCAATAACTCCATGAGACCATGTTGCTGAATCGAATCAAATACGACATGATCAACGGGACCATAAAGTTTAATTCGAACTTCTGACATCATCAGTTTTCCCTCATGGATCAGTTCCTGAAGTGCTTTCCACAAAACTACCGGGTTTCTGGAGGAAGGCATGGAGCCGAAATGCGTGATACTAAATAAATTTCCCAGATTTTGTTTACGCGAATCAAAGTCCGGAAAAATGAACCCATTCGTCACCACCTGAACTGATCGCTGACCAATTTCTTCCAGTCCACTTGCACAGGATTCACTAACGGTGATTACTTCATCCGCTTCCTTCAAACAGGCCAATTCCAATGCTTTCTGTTTTCGATCAGCTCGCTCCCCTATTTTAAGCTCTTCATAAAAATCGATATCTGTCCAGGGATCCCTAAAATCCGCGATCCACCTGATCCCGGTTTTTCGCTTTAACTTTAAGGCTATCACATGCAAGCTATGAGGTGGTCCTGTCGATATAATACATTGAATCTCGGGATGCTTTTTGAGGTAGCCTTTTAAGAAGCGATAGCTCGGATTGATCCAAAATCTTCGCGCATCCGGAACGAACAAATTTCCTCGAATCCAAATAATCAGGTCCTGAAAGAATGAACTTTTCTTTTTCTTGGTTAGTCCTCCCCCCACATTCGGATTATTCTTTTTTCCCAGATATTTATGTGGCTCAAAAACAGTCCTCCTGACTTCCTTCACTTCTGGGACCACTTCATCTTGTAACTTTTCGTCACGAATGGGCCATGCGGCATCCTTCGGACAGTAAACATGGAGTTTTGCACCGTATGCATGAAAAAATTTTGAAAAACGAAGCCAGCGATGCACTCCAGGTCCTCCTCCCGGAGGCCAGTAATAGGTGATCAATAGTACTTCTTTCTGTTTTTCCCCCATCCTAACCGATCATCGCTTGAAATTCAGAAATTGCCTGATCCAAACCTGCCGGATTCTTTCCTCCCGCCGTAGCGAAGAAATCCTGTCCGCCACCGCCACCTTGAATATGCTTCGCCAACTCCCGTACCATTTGTCCGGCATTCCACTGTTTTTCCTTCACCAATTGATCACTGAACATGATGCTGAGACTGCATTTCCCATCCGCTTCTCCTCCGAGAATCGCTGCCAAGGAATTGTGTTCACCTTTCAATTGAAACAAAATATCTTTGATGGCACCGGCCTCCAATGGTACCTTAGCAGCCAAAATTTGAAATCCATTTAATTCTCTGATTTGGCTCTTTAATTCGGATTTCACAGCCAGTGCTTTTTCTTTCTCGAACTGTTCGATCTTCTTCTGGAATTCAGCGTTTTTCTTCAACAAATCCTCTACTGATTGTTGTATATTCTTCGGATGCTTCAGCAGCTCACCCAAACTCTCCAGTTCCTCATCTCGTTTGATAAAATACTGTTCCGCTCCTTCTCCTGTGATTAGTTCTATTCTTCGAATCCCTGCCGCAACGGCCGATTCTCCGGTGATTTTAATCAAACCGATTTCTCCAGTACTTTTCACGTGCGTTCCTCCACACAATTCTTTGGACGCCCCAAATTGAATCATTCGAACTTCGTCTCCATACTTCTCACCAAACAACATCATGGCTCCTTTTTCCTGTGCCTCTTCCATGCTCAACTTACGGAACTCTTCCAATGGCCAATTTGCCCGAATTTGTTGCTTCATCTCCCGCTCTACCTCCTGCAATTCTTCCGGAGTCAGCTTTGCAAAATGGGAGAAATCGAAACGTAGGTAATCTGGTCCGACATAAGAACCTTTCTGTTCCACATGGGTACCCAGTACTTTTCTTAAGGCTGCGTGAAGTAAGTGAGTCGCACTGTGATTAGAGGCTGTCTTTCTTCTTTTGCTCTCATTCACGCGTGCATTCCACACCCCTTCCAAATTTTTCGGAATTTCCGAACACAAATGGATCAATAAATTATTCTCTTTCCGAGTATCAATGATCTGGATTTTCCCCTGAGGCCCTTCCAAGACCCCGGTATCTCCTATTTGACCTCCACCTTCCGGGTAGAAAGGGGTTTTATCCAGTACTAGTTGGAAAAACACCTTTTTCTTCTGCTCTACTTTGCGATATCTTCTGATTTGGGCTTCTGTTTCCAGCGAATCGTAGCCGACAAACTCAGGTGCTGGTCCTTCCTCCAAGATGATCCAGTCCTCTATCTCCATATTTCCTGCCGCTCTGGAGCGATCCTTCTGTTTCTGCAATTCCTGATTGAAGCCCTCTTCATCCACTTCCATCTCATTCTCACGAGCGATCAGGGAAGTCAGGTCAAGGGGAAATCCGTAAGTATCATACAACTCAAACACCTGTACACCAGGAAGTTTTTTCTCTCCTTTTTTAAGTGTCTCAGCGATCAAGTTATCCATTCGCTTCAGTCCCTGCTCCAGCGTTCTGAAAAAGGCCAATTCTTCTTCCCGGATAACTTTCTCAATAATTTCTTTTTGCTGCTTCAACTCCGGGTAGGCTTCTCCCATGATCTCGATCAACTTAAGAGACAAATCCGCCAAAAATGGTTCTTTCAAATCCAGTGTCTGGTATCCATAGCGAACGGCTCTTCTTAAAATTCTTCTAATCACGTACCCGGCTCCGTTATTTGAGGGGAGCTGTCCATCAGCGATCGAAAAGGCAATGGCGCGAACGTGATCAGCAATCACGCGCATCGCAATATCATCAACCTCGTTCTGTCCGTATTTTTTTCCAGATTGTTTCTCAATTACCTGAATCAAATCCTGAAACAGATCAATATCATAATTCGATGTCTTTCCCTGCAGAGCCATCGCCAGACGTTCCAGTCCCATCCCGGTATCAACATGCTTTTCCGGCAGACTTTCCAAACTTCCATCAGCTTTGCGGTTAAACTGCATAAAGACATTGTTCCAGATTTCGATGACTTGTGGATGATCCTGATTTACCAGACTCTTTCCATCTACTTCCTGACGTTCTTCTTCGGATCGAATATCAATATGAATCTCGGAACAGGGTCCACATGGTCCCACATCTCCCATTTCCCAAAAATTATCCTTTTTCGAAGCAAAAATGATCCGCTCTTCTGGAAGCAATTGTTTCCAGAGATCAAAGCTTTCCTGATCCTGTGGGACTCCATCTTTTTCGTCCCCCTCAAAAACAGTTACATACAAACGATCTTTGGGAATTTGATAAACTTCTGTTAAGAGTTCCCAGGCCCAGGTGATTGCTTCTTTCTTGAAATAATCTCCAAAAGACCAGTTTCCAAGCATCTCAAACATCGTGTGGTGATAGGTGTCCACCCCAACTTCTTCCAGGTCATTATGTTTCCCGGAAACACGTAGACATTTCTGTGAATTGGCTATCCTTCTTTGAGTCGGAACCGAATTTCCCAGGAAATAATCCTTGAATTGATTCATTCCGGCATTCGTAAACATCAAAGTCGGATCATTCTTGATCACCATCGGGGCCGATGCGACGATCTCATGGTTCTTTCCTTCAAAAAAATCAAAAAAACGCTGACGTATCTCATTTAGCTTCATAGATGCCTGTTTTTCAAGGCAACAAATTTAGTCCTTTTCCGCTAATTATCTGAATTATTCCGGAAAGCCCTCCTCCCCCTGATCCTTTTTTTCTAATTTTGCTCTTAATGTATTGATTCTTACCCCTATGAAGAAAAGACTTGCTCCCTTTATTTTACTTTTAACAGTCGCCACCTTTATCATTCTTTTGTTTTACCCGGAACAGGTTTATTCCAAAGCCCGGGCAATCGAGAAAACATACTTTTCAGAATCTCCAAAGGATTCCACCATTAAACTGGTTGCAGTCGGGGATATCATGATGGGAACCAATTTCCCTAGCAGCAGTCATTTACCTCCTCAAGGAAGTAAACTTCTTCAGCCATTGGAACAACAGCTTCGTTCGGCTGATATCACTTTCGGAAACCTGGAAGGAACGGTTCTAAATGCTGGTGGAGAGGTCAAAAAATGTAGTAATCCAAGTAAGTGTTATGCCTTCAGACAGCCTGAATATTTTGTGGATCAACTGAAAGATGCAGGATTTGATTTTTTATCTCTCGCCAATAATCACATGGGAGATTTTGGGAACACCGGGAGAACAAATACCCAACAAGTGCTGAAAAAGAAGGGCTTGCATTATGCCGGACTGGAAAGTTGTCCCTGGGATACCATGACGAAAAACGGTATTAAATACGGTTTCACCGCCTTTGCTCCCAACTCCGGTTGCCTTCGGATCAATGATTACTCCAAGGCACAGGAAATCGTCCGAAAACTGAATGCCATGTGCGACATCGTGATCGTTTCATTCCATGGAGGTGCCGAGGGTTCTTCCAAAACGCATATTACTAAGAAAACAGAAATCTTTCTCGGTGAGAATCGCGGAAACGTGTATGAATTTGCCAGAAAAGTCATTGATGCGGGAGCGGATGTGGTACTTGGTCACGGTCCACATGTTACCAGAGCGATCGATTATTATAAAGGAAGGTTCATCACCTACTCCATGGGGAATTTCTGTACTTATTCGCGCTTTAATCTCCGTGGAATCAGTGGTATGGCTCCCCTTTTTGAATTGAATCTGGCCAAAGACGGTCAGTTTATTTCAGGAAAAATTGTCTCGACCAAGCAGCTTGGAGAAGGTGGTCCTGTTCCTGACCCGGAAATGGGAGCTTTGAAACAAATCCGAACGCTTTGTAAGCAGGACCTTCCTGAATTAAAGGTTCAAATCGACGACAGCGGAGTGTTCCGTTTCAATTAAACTTCTTCTTGATTCGGCATTGCCGACTTGCTCTTAATTTGTTACATTTGTGCAGCAAAATCAAACTGAATTATGAGTAAAGAAGTATATATCGTTTCTGCCGTCAGAACACCGATGGGGGCATTTTTAGGAGGTCTTCAATCCGTAGCGGCCACAAAACTGGGAGCTACAGCTATTCAGGGAGCACTCGAAAGAGGAAATGTTTCCGCTAATTTGGTGGATGAAGTATTCATGGGAAATGTGCTTCAGGCTGGTGTTGGTCAAGCGCCGGCAAGACAAGCCGCTTTGGGTGCCGGAATTAGTGCTGATGTTCCATGTACAACTGTCAATAAGGTATGTGCATCCGGAATGAAATCCATCATGTTGGGAGCCCAAACTATTTTGGCTGGTGACAATGAGATTGTCGTGGCTGGAGGAATGGAAAACATGAGTCAAACGCCTCATTATGTTCAGGGACGTAACGGAACCAAGTTTGGAAACATCCAAATGATCGATGGAATCACCAATGATGGTTTGCTAGATGTTTACAATAAGGTTCCTATGGGGAATTGTGCTGAGACTTGTGCCAAAGAGCATAAAATCAGCCGGGAAGAGCAAGATCAATTTGCCATTACAAGCTATACACGTGCAGCAGAAGCATGGAAAGCTGGAAAATTTAAAGATGAAATAGTTCCTGTAAGTGTTCCACAGCGCAAAGGAGACCCTATCATTATTGATGAAGACGAAGAATACAAGAATGTCAAATTGGATAAGATTCCTAATCTGCGTCCGGCATTTGATAAAGAAGGAACAATCACCGCGGCCAATGCATCCACACTAAATGATGGTGCTTCGGCTGTTATTTTGGCTTCTGCGGAGGCTGTTCAGAAGCATGGTTTGAAACCAATTGCTAAAATTGTGAGTTACGCTGATGCAGCACAAGATCCAGAGTGGTTTACAACCGCTCCTTCCAAAGCTGTTCCTAAGGCCCTTGAAAAAGTAGGCATGAACGTCGATCAAATTGACTTCTGGGAATTGAATCAGGCCTTCTCAGTAGTTGGGATCGCGAACACCAAAATTTTGGGTCTGAATCCGGAAAAAGTAGATGTTAACGGTGGTGCTGTGGCACTTGGTCACCCGCTTGGAAACTCAGGTTCCCGAATCATTGTCACATTGATCAATGTCCTGAAACAAAACGGCGGAAAATTCGGTGGAGCCGGAATTTGCAACGGTGGTGGTGGTGCTTCCGCTATGATCATTGAAAGTATCTAAGAATAATAAGAAAAAAGAAAAGGGTGTTCGATTGAGCACCCTTTTTTATTTTCATAATAAATAATCCCCGTTATCCCGTTATTCAACGTAGTTTAGATCCTTGTTGTGCGTTTCCGGAATGGTCATGGTCGAATAAAAGCCTAATGCGAAACTAACTGCACCAACCAATACTGCTGCTCCTATAACCCCTAAGGAAAATTTGGTCCCATCAAAACACAAGATCATCGGAACCAGCATTCCACGGACAAAATTCGGAATGGTCGTGGCAGCCGTTGAACGAATATTTGTTCCGAACTGCTCTGCGCCCACGGTCACAAACATGGCCCAGTAACCAGTTCCTAAACCTAGCCAGACACAATAAAAATAGTATGTCGAGGCTGTCTTGTATGGATAAAACAACATCAGTATCACTCCAACCAGCGTAAAACTCATCATCAACATGATCGCTTTCTTGCGCGATTGCAACCAGTGACTGATCAGACCACTGACAAAATCCCCTGCCGAGATTCCAATATAGGCCCACATAATAGCCATTCCCGGTTTGATTGGAGCGTCCAAGCCCATCGCTTCTCCAAACTGATTTCCGAAAAGTGCTAAAATTCCGATGCTGAACCAGGTCGGCAATCCAATCGCTATGCACTTAATGTAACGGACAAAACGATCCCAGTTATTAAAAAACATCAGCAGACTTCCTCGTTTGACTCCTTCCTGATGCTCCAGATTTTTATACATTCCGGACTCAAAAACTCCGACGCGTAAAAAGAGCAGACAAAGTCCCATTACTCCTCCCACCCAATACGCCACGGTCCAGTCGCTCGATAACTCCACCGTAAAGTTCGCAACTACCGCTCCAAGTAAGCCGAAACCGGCCACCAACGAGGTTCCGATCGCGCGCAACTCTTTTGGAAGCGACTCTGATACCAGGGTAATTCCAGCTCCCAGCTCACCTGCCAATCCAATTCCTGCAATGAAACGAAGGAGCATGTATGCATTTCCGGTATCCATAAAATGGATGTGTGGCAGAAATCCACAGGCTATGTTCGCCAGTGAATAGAGAATGATTGAGCCGAAGAGTACCGAAAGTCGTCCTTTTTTGTCTCCCAGAACGCCCCATAAAATTCCACCAAGTAAAAGACCGATCATCTGCCAGTTCTGAATGGTCGCCCCAATTTCATCCGGGTTGAGTCCCAAAGAATTCAAACTCGGAATTCGAACAATCCCAAACAACAACAGATCATAAATGTCAACGAAATAGCCTAAAGCTGCAATAATTACTGGCCAACTCAATAAATGCTTCCACTTTTCTTTTCCGGTCATCACATACAAATTATGCCGTGAAAATAAAGATTCTGAATGAAATCATACAGACTGCGGAGCATTCACTCCTTACTCCGCTCCTCGAAGTAGTGTCAGAAAGCCCTGATACTTTATTGCATCTCCCGACTTGAGCAAATAATAATAAACTCCGTCCTTCAACTCATCCCCATTCCATTTGTTCTGATAATCGGATTCGCGAAAGACTTCCTGTCCCCAACGATTGAGAATGATGAGTTCATTGTTTTCCAGATACTTAATATTCTTGATTTCAAAATAATCGTTCGTCCCGTCCCCATTGGGCGTGATCACATTGGGAATTCTTACATTGTAATCTTCTTCTATTTTCTCCAAAAAAATGGCTGAATCATACGAATCATCTCCGATGTCACTAATGACAATTTTCAAATGATACATTTCTCCAGGCGTTACCGCAGCACTGGTTTGAATGGGTACTGTATAACCATCATACCGCAATAAATTCCCCGGGATTGTTTCATTGTCGACATAGTACTGACTATTGATTGAATCATTTACGTTATCAATGGAAACCGTATCCTTATTCGGTAGCACTGCTATGTTCACCGCTTGATTCGAATAAATCCCACTATATCCCGGACCACTCAGAAAAAGTGCAAATGCATCATTCCAGCCGCTAAAAACAAATTCCGGATACTCTTCGGAGGCAAATACAAACTTGAATTTCAATATATCTGAATTCGGAACAAAATCGAACTCAAGTACCGCGGCATCATATGAATCATCCTGTGCCAGCAAGGCAATATCCAAATCACCATCGGCAAAATTGCTGAACGAGGCTGCGTCAAAGTCATTTGGCCCCTGGGGTCCATAACCTCCAAAATCCGATGAATCATACACAACCGTTCCGGTTGAGAGGACAATTCCCCGCTGAATTCCCAAACTTTCGTTTCCTGTAACCTGAAAAGATCCTATGGCATTACTATACCCCTTATAAGTGATATTGGACAGCTCCATTTTTTCCGCGGAAAACTCTGTTTTTACCATTTCCTCAACAGAAGCTGGAATCTGCGTTATTAATTGCGCATACCCCGGTACACCTAACAATACAAGTAATGCAAATGACAATAAACTTGTCAAAAGGGGACATTTCATCGTGCAGTAATTTAAGTCGTTGTTCAAAAATAACAAACTAAATCGATTTCACGATGTATTTGGGATGTAAAAAATTTACTCTCTTGATTTCAAAGAGTCAATCATTTTTTTCGTAACCGGCGGTAAAAATTCCTCCCGTATGCAGAAAACAAACCTTACTTCCAACGTACTCTTCTCTCTTCAACTCCTCCATCATTCTGTAAAATGCTTTAACTGTGTAAATTCGGTCCAAAGGGAGCTCATTTTTTTCCAGCATATATTGACCAAAAGAATCCAATTCAGTGCTTGTTTTTGCGTAGCCTCCGAAATGAGCATCTGAATAAGTCGACAAAGACTTCCGAGTATTTTCAAAAAATTCTGCGTCTATTCTTGCATTTTCAAACAGAGATTTCAAATGTTCAATCGTTTGAAAAGACTTGATTACTGGTATCACATGCAAACGTGTCCCTTCCGGAATTCCAGCCAGTAAACCCGCCGCTGTTGTTGCCGTTCCAGCCGCTACAAATAAGTGATCCGGAACGGGATCCAGTTCTCTCCAAATTTCCTGACAACCGATCATCCCGTAATAGCTGGCACCTCCTTCTGGCACCAAAAAACTCTCCGGAAACTGACTTTTCAAGTCACGCTGATAATCCCAGTCATTTCTCATCCTGTATTCCTCTCTGGACACAAAATGCAATTTCATCCCCAACTCATGACAACGCTTTAATGTCTCATTTGAATCCTGCTTCAACTCCTCTCCCCGAACCACTCCGATAGATTTTATATTCAAACGTTGACAGGCCGAAGCTGTTGCCAACAAATGATTGGAATATGCTCCCCCAAAAGTCAGAATGGAACCACTTTTCATCTGACTCGCCTGAAGCAAATGATACTTCAATTTACGCCATTTATTCCCCGAAACTTCCGGATGGATCAGATCATCGCGCTTGACAAATAATTCGATTCCTCGCCCCTCCAGTTCTTTCAAGTGAAACCGCTGTAAAAGGGATTTTCCCGAATCAAATGCCGTTATGATTTGTGATTCTGTTATCATCTAAAAAGCTTAATTTTGTCCCATGTCAGACGACTTTTCATCTTTCTCAAAACGTTCTCAACTAGAGCCGGAAGATTTTTACTACAGTCCGGAAGGATACCTGATTTTCACCGAAGCGTATCACTTGAAACGGGGATACTGCTGTCAAAGTGGATGCAAGCACTGTCCTTATGGCTTTAACGCCTCCCGCGGTCGAGTTGAAAAGAAGGATCAGTAAATTCCTTTTTCGGGAAACTTCCCCTTGTAGTTTTTCAAAATATCCTTGATCTTCTGGATGTCCTCATCGGCCTTGCCAGTCGGTTCAAAAAGCGAATGAAATCCTCCTATTTTCTTTTCATAATCCATGTAGGCTACATAAATGGGTACTTTGGCATTTAGGGCGATATAGTAAAATCCCTTCTTCCAATTTGGATTGTAACTTCGGGTTCCCTCTGGTGTAAAAACCATGAACATGCTGTCATTTTCCTCAAAAAAACTAACCGCCTGATCTGTAAAGTTATTATTCGCCTTGCGGTCAATCGGAATTCCACCCATTGCTTTGAGAATCCAGCCCATTGGGGGGAAGAAGAGTTCTTTCTTAATTAGAAAACGTGCTTTTACGCCATAATGAATGAAGGCAATTTTTCCAATCACAAAGTCCCAGTTCGAAGTGTGTGGCCCCACCACGATCACCGCTTTTTTCACACCACTCGGTGCCCTTTCATCAATTTTCCAACCAAAAAGTTTGAGCAGCCAATACATGAATTTCCCCATGTTGCAAAGTTATTTAATCTTAACGTATTATATTTACGGAAATGAAAGTTATTTCCTTTCTCGGGAGAGTGTTCCCAATCATTTTGGCCCTACTACTCATCTGGTGCTCTGCATTGGTCTATACGATCATTCGTAGCGGCTATGATCAGCAGGTGAACTCTTATGTTCCGTCCAACGCGAACATGATCTTCAAATTTAACTCCAAGGATTTCTTCAAAGAATCGGTTCACAGTCTCCTTTTTAACTCCAAGGATCAGCAATTGTTGGACTCATTTCGTAGTTTCCTGGAAAAAAGAAGAAAAGGAACCGGAAAAAGCACGGATTACGGGATTAATTTCCTGGCCGATGTAACCGTCTTTGGAGAAAGCTTTCAATCGGGACAATGCTACGTCGTTCTTTTCCAGTTGATCGAACCTAAGAAGTTTGAAAAAAACATGCCTCACCAGTTGAGCAAGAACCAAAGCATGGCCCTGCACGGGAATATTGGTGCCATGGTCACCTACTTTGGAGATCAAATGCCCGATAAACAAAGGCTTACCAAATACGCCGAGAATCTGTTTAAAAACAAGAATGAGCAACAATTTCATTTTTCGGATGAAGAGTTGTTCCATACCACTTTGAGCAATTATCAGGTCAATGATGAATTACAAATTAATCATGGCGATATTACTTCATCCATCGATGAAAATGAATTCCTGATCAAAGGGGAACTGGGATTAAAATTCAAGGCGCGGAAGAAAAGAAGATGGTCACTCATTCCGGCACTTTCAGATAATCCTTTGCACATTGAGAACTCCATCTTCTCCAAGGTAATGCAGGATAGCATACAGGCTTACATGGAAAAAATGGGCATTTCCTCCCCCCCGATCAATCATGTCTCTGTGAATTACTATGGAGTCAAACTACAGTTCACTGAAAAAACGGAAAACGGAATCATTGTTACTCCGATGTTCGACCTGATCGTCACCTTCGACAAAAAATACGAACTGGATCAAATTTTTAAGAATTCTAAACAGATTGAAAAGTTTGGATTTGAACGAATCAACAATGCGATCATCGCAGGAAATGTCAAGTACAAAATCCGTGAAATTGACTCCACCACCCTATTCATTGGGAATAACAATGAGATGATCATTAAGCGTAACAAGAATGATTTATTTAAGATCAGTGGAGATATTTCCAAATTGACCCGTTTTGAAGGAGGCGGTTTTTTCCTAAATGCCATGCTCAGCGCCTATCCTCCATACAAGGCATCTAAAGATCTTTTTGAAAGCATTGAGCGCGTGCGCCTGACGATTAAACCGGAGAATAAGAAAATTATCATTGACGGGCGGATTCAGTTTCATGAAGATCGCTACTTATTCAATGATATCCTGAAGTTCTACCTCAATATGAAGGGAGAATATTAATTCTTTAGTTCGCTTTTAAGTCGTCTGAAATAATCAGCGGTTTTCATCAAACGCGAACCATACCAGGAGAACATCTCTCCATCAACCAAATGAATGCTGGCTTTGGGAAAAAATTGTTTCATTTCTTCCAGGTCTTTTTCACCGAATGGATAAGGTTCTGTACTTAGGAAGACATAATCAGGCTCGCATGCCCCTTCTTCGATGACAGGATAGCGGTTTTTTCCTTCCAGCACATTTTCGAAACCAGCCCTTTGAATCATTTCATGGATAAAGGTTCCTTCTCCTGCCGCCATCATCGGCTTGTTCCAAATCAAATAGAGTACGGATGGCATTCTCCCTTCTCCCAAATCTCCCAAACTTAATCCTTCGAAGGCACTGCGAATCTTACTAACCAAATGATCTGCCATGGATTTCCGATCCAGAATCTCTCCGAGGCAAGTCATCATTTGCAAGGCGTCTTCCAGTGAAACAATGTCACTCATCCAAAGTGGGAATTCCTTTTCCAGCAATTCGATCTCTTCCTGCGTATTCTCCTCTTTGTTTCCAATGATTAAATCGGGATTCAGGGCTCTGATTTTTTCGAAATCCAGCTTTTTCGTTCCTCCCACTCGTGTTTTGGAGCGATACCAACTTTCTGGATGGATGCAGAATTTTGTGATACCTACCACTTCCTCTTCCAAGCCCAAATCGTACAAAAATTCAGTTTGCGAAGGAACGATGGACACAACCCGTTTTACAGGTCCTTTCAGGGAAACTTCTCTCCCCATTTGGTCCTGGATTCGTCTTTCGGACATTTACGAGATCGCCGTGATGATATCCTGCTTGGTAATGATGTGATACTTTTCATCTCCCATATCCACCAACACTGCCGGAGTATCTTTATTGATCAACTTGGAAACTTCATCAATACTCGCTGTTGGTTTTACAATCGGGAATGGCTTTTGCATCACTCCAGAAATAGGGGTATTCAAGGCATCCGGCTGATCTATCAACAATTGATAAGTATGTGAATCATCCAAAGAACCTACGAATTTGCCATCCTTCATGACTGGAATCTGTGAAATGGAGTACTTGCGCATTTTGGCAATGGCATGAGACACCAATTCTTCTGCAAACACTGAAATCAGCGGTTTATCCTGATGTTGCTCCACCAAATCGACTGCATTTTTCTTGTCCTCAACCAGGAATCCTCTTTCGCGCATCCAGTCATCGTTGAAAATTTTCCCAACGTATCGAGAACCATGATCATGGAAAAGAACGACGACCACATCATCTTCTTTCAATTCATCTTTCAACTGCAGAATTCCCTTGATAGCAGCACCAGCTGAATTCCCAACAAAAATCCCTTCTTCGCGGGCCAATTTACGCGTGTAAACCGCCGCATCTTTATCGGTGACCTTCTCGAACAGGTCGATAATATCAAAATCTACGTTTTTCGGTAAAATGTCCTCTCCAATCCCTTCGGTAATGTATGGATAGATCTCATTTTCGTCAAAAATCCCGGTTTCTTTATACTTCTTAAACACCGATCCGTAGGTATCAATTCCCCAAATTTTCACATTTGGATTCTGCTCCTTCAAATATTTTCCAACTCCAGAAATGGTTCCTCCGGTTCCAACTCCAACAACAAAATGAGTTATTTTCCCCTCCGTTTGCTCCCAAATCTCTGGCCCGGTACTTTCGTAATGTGCTAGTCTGTTTGAGAGATTATCGTATTGGTTTACGTACCAGGAGTTTGGAGTTTCTTCTGCCAAACGTCTGGAAACCGAGTAGTATGATCTTGGATCTTCCGGATCTACTGCTGTCGGACAAACGACAACTTCTGCCCCAACGGCACGGAGAATATCCATTTTCTCTTTAGATTGCTTGTCATTCAGTACACAAATCAACTTATACCCTTTAATGATACAGGCAAGTGCCAATCCCATCCCGGTGTTTCCTGAAGTTCCCTCAATAATCGTTCCTCCTGGTTTAATCAAACCTGCTGCTTCCGCATCTTCGATCATTTTTAGTGCCATTCTGTCTTTCACAGAGTTTCCCGGATTCGTCGTTTCTACTTTTGCCAGAATGGTTGCTTTTACATCTTTAGTCAGTTTATTCAATTTAACCAAAGGTGTATTTCCAATTGTTTCAAGGATGTTATTGTAAATTTTCATGCCTGTTGTTTTGTGCAGTACAAAGGTATAAGCTTTCCGCTAATAGTCAGGCCTAATTTCATCCTTTTTAGCCAAATATTCGCTTTTGACTTTTTATCGACTCCCCGACCTAACTTTATCACTATACGTTTCCGTATATTTGTGTCTACCCTTTGAATTCGCTGACATGAAAAAACTTTCCTTTCTTCTCTTTTTAATCGTCACACCACTCTTTTATGCGCAGGATATTGTTGGCGACTGGTATGGTGCGATCAACGTGAGTGGCATCGAACTTCCACTTGTTTTTCACATTAGCCGAACGGACAGTAGCTATTCCAGTACCATGGACAGTCCGAAGCAACAGGTGAGTGGAATTCCGATGAGCAGTACGTCTTTTAATGGCTACGTCCTCACAATCAAACACAAAGAATCAGGTATTTTCCTCGAGGCCAAAATAGGAGAGGATGATTTTCCGGGAGGATTCAAGGGCTACTTCGAGCAAAATGGGATGTCTTTTCCTATCTTACTTGCGGATGACCCGGAACTTGCAAAAGCTCCAATCCCCAATCGGCCTCAAACACCCAAGGCACCTTTTCCTTATGAAGTAAGAGAAATCACTTTTCAAAACAAAAAAGCCAGAATTCAACTTTCCGGAACCTTGACCCTACCGGAAGGAAAAGGCCAAAAATTTCCAGCGGTGATTCTAATCACCGGAAGTGGTCCGCAGAATCGGAATAGCGAAATTTTTGACCACAAGTCCTTTTGGCTGATCGCAGATTATTTCACCCGTCGAGGAATTGCCGTACTGCGCTACGATGAACGAGGCGTTGGGGAATCAGAAGGTGAGTTCCAAAAAGCCACCAGCCGTGACTTCGCAAATGACGTCCAGGCAGCATTCGATTTTCTTCGAAAACAAAAAGGAATTGATAAACATAAAATTGGACTGATCGGACATAGTGAGGGAGGACTAATTGCTCCTATTGTTGCTTCCGAGGATAAGCGGATAGCTTTCATTATCCTAATGGCAGGACCCGGAATCCGATCGGACCTCCTGCTACTCCAGCAACAAAATGACATCGCCGAAATTAATGGGGTGAGCTTGGAAGAACGTGAAAGCATGGGACAGCTTAACCGGGGAATCATGGATCTGATCCTGGCCAATCCTGAAAAAAATGACCTCTCAAAAGAGATGAGTGAATTTGCCGGCAACTTTTATGACCAGCTGCCCGAAGAACAAAAAGAAAAAGAATACGGTAAAGATCGCTTTGTCAAGACCCTGACGACCGCCTATAACACCCCCTGGATGCTCTACTTCATTCGTCACAATCCGGAGCCTTATCTGAAAGCCTTAAAATGTGATGTCCTCGCACTGAATGGCACCAAGGATCTTCAGGTAGCGGCCTATGAAAATCTACATGCAATCGATATTGCCTTGCAAGACATCCCCGAAATTGACTATGAAATTGTCTATTTAAAGGACCTCAATCACCTGTTTCAACATTGCGAAACCGGAGCTATTTCCGAGTACGCCAAAATTGAAGAAACCCTTGCTCCTGAAATCCTCGAAAAAATGGAACAATGGATCAAAAGCCGCAAGTGAACCTACTTTTCTAAAGTTTTCAACAATCGGAAGCTTCTGGCTTTTTTTTGATGTAAATTTGTCCCTATGAGTGATTTTGTCGTTTCGGCCCGAAAATACCGCCCCCAGACTTTTGATACCGTCGTGGGACAAAAGGCCATTACCGCAACGCTCAAAAATGCGATCAAACAGGACCACCTGGCACAAGCCTTCCTTTTTTGTGGATCACGTGGGGTGGGGAAAACAACGACCGCCAGGATTCTAGCGAAAACAATTAACTGTTTCAACCGAACGGAACAAATTGAGGCTTGCGATAACTGTGACTCCTGTAACTCATTTAATGAAGGTGCTTCACTCAATGTGTATGAACTGGATGCCGCTTCAAATAATAGCGTTGAAGATATCCGGAACCTGATTGATCAGGTGCGCATTGCTCCGCAGCTTGGAACGCACAAAGTATATATCATCGATGAGGTTCACATGCTCTCCACAGCAGCTTTCAACGCCTTTTTGAAAACCCTGGAAGAACCTCCTGCACACGCCATTTTTATCTTGGCCACCACGGAGAAACATAAGATCATACCAACCATTTTGTCGCGCTGTCAGATTTTTGATTTCAACCGAATCAAGGTCAAGGACATTGCCGAACATCTGGCGTATATTGCCACCAAGGAAGGAATAGATGCGGAAGCAGAAGGACTTCATCTGATCGCTCAAAAAGCAGATGGAGCATTGCGAGACGCTCTATCCATCTTTGATCAGATTGTCAGTTTTGCCGGCAATCAGTTGAGTTATCAATCAGTGATTGAAAACCTGAATATCCTCGACTATGATTACTATTTCCGAATAGCTGATCAGACGCAAAAAGAAGATATTCCAGCTTGTCTGCTTCTCTTCAATGACATCATTGAAAAAGGCTTTGATGGGCATCAGTTTCTGGTAGGTTTGGCAGAACACTATCGGAATCTATTAGTTTGCAAGGATCCTCGAACGGCTGCACTGCTTGAAGTAGGTGAAAGCGTTCAAAATAAATATGTGGAACAAGCCGGTCTGATTGATGCACAAATCATTCTCCGTTCACTGGGCATTCTCAGTAAAGCGGATGTAGAATACAAGGCCTCTAAAAATCATCGCCTGCTCGTTGAGTTAGCACTCATGCAACTTTGTTCCCTCAAGCAGGAGCAGGAAAAAAAAAAGGCCTGACGGAAGCGACTGAGCTCATTCCCTTTACAGGACAATCACTTCGCAAGAGTAAATCCGGAAACGGAACGATTACTAAAAAGACCGAAGTTGACCAGAGTCAACACGAACGGTACAGCCTGACAAATAAGGTGATTCCGAAAACGGTTTCCAGTGTTGTCGGGAATCTTCAAACCGGTAATTTCTCCATTAAGCAAAGTCTGACTCAGGCCAAACAAAAGCAAGACGAGATTCCTGTTGATTACAGCAATCGTCCGGCAACGTCATTCAATCAAGATCAATTGATCATGGTTTGGAAGCAGCTTGCTTTCCGAATGAAGGATGAAGGGTTAGAGACCATGTATCTTGCACTAAGCAAACGTGATCCCAAACTTCTGGATCAACACATTATTGCTCAGGAACTGGACAATCAGATACAGGTTGATATGCTTCAGAACAAATTAAGTGACATGCTGGAATTTGTTCGGGAAAAACTGAATAACTGGTCTGTCACCATCCAATTTAGTGTCATTGCTGACAGTGATGAAGACAAAAAACTGTTGACTGGAAAAGATCGTTTTGAAGAGCTCGCCCGAAAAAACAGTAACCTCTATTCATTGCAACGGACCTTCAACCTGGATGTCGACTATTAAAATTTGAGACGGAACTGTACGGTGATATCCGTTTTCCGGTTTCCTGAAATCAATTCTTTTCCTGAGCCCACAGACTGTCGATCAGCGTACAAAAAGGTTCCATACCTTACCCAAAGATCGCATCTCCGTAAGAATTTGTACCGCAACGTAATATACGCCCGACTTCCCTGATAGTAATATGCTGGCACTGAAAACACGTAAAGAGCATTGTTCTCAAAACTATAGATTCGGGTATCGTAGGAATCCGTATCAAAAAGGGCGTAGCGCAAAGCCAGTCTGATTGGACTACTCTTAGGTTCGATCAAAACATCTTGGGTAAACAACACTCCTTGCTCTGACATCGCGCTTGGCCGATCGATTGTCACATATTCGATGCGACTTTTAATTTGAACGGCCTCAGTCAGCTTATGTGCAAAATTCAGGCGGTAATTTCGTTGTGTTAAAGCTTCAATTGGTGTGATTGATTCATCATCTACTCCTCCCCGGATATTTTTCTCTTTGACCTGCTGTCGGAACCGTCCATAGATTTCAGTTCCCCTGGCTGGCTTATAACTCAATTGGAACAGGTACTCATTTCCATGTGCCGGTTGATTGACCTGATACTTTAACCAGGGTTGACTAAAAAAGTCGATATAGGTATTGATTGTCCAACGTGAGTTCAAACGAGTTTGCAACCCGGCATAAAAACCCGATTCATTTTGCGTGACGCTTGATTCTGCAAAGCCATTATTGTAAAAGGTCTGATAGCCCTTTCCATAATTCCGATAAAGTAAACTAAGTGTCGCCCGGCTGTCTAATGCCACAATTACCCCCTGCAAAGCGGCAATATCTCCGGAAGAATTTACCCTGGAAAGCTCCCCAAAGAAGTTGAAATTCCTCCAAACATAGCTATAATCTCCACTTACACTGAACAATTGTTTCCCCCTGAAATCAAACTGATTATATGGCTGTAGGGATTTGGAATAATCCTGGTTATAGCCCTGGTAAATCCCCGCTACGCCTCCCTGAAAACTTCCCTTTCGGTATCTCCAGTTGAGCCCCGCGATCCGCTCAGTAAGCGCATCTCTTTTTGCCAGCTCGGAAGTCGTTCGGTGAAAACCTGAAAGGTCAATGCTCGAAACAAATTCCAATTCTTCTAACAGGGTATCTTCAATAATGGCCGCATCCACCTTTTTTTGTGAGGCAAACAGTGTCAATTCAAATCCCTTGTATCCCAGATCAACCGCTGCCCCTCTCAAAAAGCGGTTTTCATCAACAGAAGTGTATGGTTTCAAGGCACGAGCATTCTTCTTAATATTTGTTACATCGGCCGTTTTTCCGAAGGCATAACCCGACCAAAAATTCAAACCCTGTCCTATCTGAACCTGATAATCTCCTAAAGCAACTGCTTTCAGATACTTTCCTCCAGCATAATATGCATGTGCCGAATAAAAATCGAAGCCACTCTTCGCCTGACTTCCTTTGAAAAATTCTTCCCCCGGATCTTTTTCGGCTGTAACACCAATACTTAAGTTATTCCGATAGGAAAAACGCGCTCTTGAATAATAACGATCGGCATTACCCCGATAATATTTGCTATCCAATAATTTCAGAGAGTCAGCCACCGATTCGTAGCCTGGACGACTTTCGGGAGTTCGCTGATACCTTAAATAGAATTCTGTTTTTCCAAACTTTAGGGCCTCCTTCAAACTGACATGAAGCTGATCCAGGCGATCATCTACCCTGATAAAGGGACGAAGCATTTCAATCGTCTCCAGATCCCAATATCTCAGCGCCTGAAGTTCATAGATACTGATCAACTTTCCGAATTGTTTCCGATGTAACTTTAAATCATTGATTTGGATCTCGGTCAGTAAACCAAGATCTTCCAAAGCGTCCAAATTTTCATCATTCAGGTTGATCGGATGATCAAAATAATAATTCAACTGCTCCAGTAAATTGGTCAGGTCCAATTGCTCAGTTTCCAATTGTTCGGAAATAAACTCGATTCGCTGCTGCACAATACGGCTCTTATCCTGAGCCAGTGCAATATTCACAAGAAAGCAAGATCCGAAGGCTATGAGCAACAAATACCTATTCATGCTCTACTGTTTCTTTACCAAGCTGCCAGGTTAGGCCTGCATGCGGAGACCAGCCCAATAATTGATTCCAGGCTGAACCGAAATCAAGTCGCAATTGTTTCCCAAATTTAAAGCCCATCCCGAAACTCAATTCCATCGGATTCCCGACGGCTGCCAATCTCAGGAAGAACTTCTCTCCAGCCCCATATTCCAGAGCTCCTTTTGGCCTAATCTTCGATTCTACTTCTTTTTCTGCTTCTGCCAGTAACATTAGCTTCTTGGAGACCTGGTAGCGTAAACCTGCTCGCATGTAGGTTGCCAGGCGATCATCCTGAAAGTCGCTGAATCGTGCCCGGTTCAGATTAAAAATTGAAAAGCCAAAATGGAGATTTTCGTTTAGTTTTGCCAGAAGCCCCAACTCAGCTGTCACAGTTCCTTTTTTTCCATAATCCCGGATATTCACGCCTTGATAGTTGACCTGAACACCCGCAGACAGCAACTCTCCCAGTTTCAGACTGTATCCCAAGCCAAGCCTGTTCGTCCGATACAACTGATGTCCGTAGAACTGTGCCCCCAGGGAAAGCATTCCTTTTCCCACCTGTTGACCTATTACCAGACCTTGAGTCTGTAAATCCTTGAGCAAAAATCTATTTTCATATGATACCCCTACATGGGTTCCTTTCAAGCCTGCCATCGCAGCCGGGTTATGGTGATAAGCCCAGACATCTTCTAAAGCAACCGTAGCATTCCCAAGGGACATCGATCGGGCTCCAACCGGAAGCCAGCCCTGTGCAAAACTGAAGGCTGGTATGACCAGAATCACCCATACATATTTTGTAAAGCGCATTAGGATAAATATACACTTATTTTAATAACCTGACCAGTCCAGGAGCGACATTTTTGTTCATATAAATCTTCTTCGGCACGAAAAACCAGTGGAGTCCTTCGTCTTCTGAAATGGCTACTAAAGCCCCCTTCTTCTCCCCTTCTCCTTCCATCAAATAATGCACCTCAAGGCGTCGTCCTTTCTTTTTGACCTGGTTGACAACAGGGGTTCCATACAAATTCCAGGAACCGATTTTATCATTGGAAAAAAAATCACGGAAATAGGCATCTCCTTTTTGCTGAGCATATCGAACGACTTTGGGATGGGTCATGGCCACCACGGATATAATTGATTCTGTGCGTACAGCCCGCAAATACAACCCGCTTTGACGGTTCAATTCCTGTTCCTGACTCGCCGATAGTTCACATGCGAGGACCAATAAGCTCGAAAGAAGTAAAAATATGAACGTCCGTCTGATCATCATCCAACTAATTTAGCATTTTTAGTCTGGAACATAGTATTTGGCACAAATATTGCAAACTATTCTCTTTAAGATTGATCCTATGAATACTGCACTTCGCCTACTCATCCTGTGCCTGCTTTCTGGTCCGGTACTTGCTGATTTACCCTACATGCCCTTAAAAATGCGTGTGATTCCCTTAAAACGAGTGGTTTTGGAGGGTGAACGCATTGCTTTCAAAATCCAAATTATCAATCAGGATAAACACCGCGCCTATCCCATTCTGGATCCTAGCAAGCAGGACACTGGTAAAAAATTGATCTATTTCAATCTATACAGCGGGCATGATGTGCAAAGTAAACTTATCGAAACCGAAAGTCGTGAAATGTCCAACCGAATGGTCCACAGCGATCCCCGTTACCCAGAGGTCAAATGGTTGCAGGTGGGGGACACTTTTGAGTTTGAGGTAGCCTTCAATGGCACATTCATGAAGGCCAACGAACACCATTCCTTTGAATACCTGCTCAAAGCTGGTAAATACAAATTTCAGGCAATCTATGATCCTCAGGGGACCGTTTCTGGAGACACCCTTTATAATTTTATGATGTCCACACATGATTCCCAGCATCCTGAAAAATTAAACTTCATGAGTCCCGGACTTGTTTATTTTCCAGTAGCTATTACGATTCTCAAAAATCCGAAAACTGATTTTGCGATTGGGAACGAGTCGATCCAAACCCAACAAGTAAATGACAGTACTTTTGAATATCTGAATCATCTGGGAGAGAAGATCAGTCGGGAAAGCTATCCCCGGGAATTATTACCTCCAAGTTTACTTCATAAGCAACAGCCTTTTTCAATTCAAGTATTCTCCAAAACGAAAACTTGCTCACCGTCGTGCAAATTCTGCTATGCAGTCAGACATGGGGAGGATGATTTTTTAGAGTATCAACTTAGGAAATTCATCCGCAAGCACAAATACGAAAAGCAAGCCTATAGTAAGCTCGTTGAATGGTTGGACAGTCATTCATGCGTTGCTTTTGCCATGCCTTTCGGAGAAATGCTTTCCAGTTTACCAAGCTCCGGAAGCATCGATCTAGGAATCAGTCATGGTTCACTCGTTGAACTGAGAAGAATTCACGTCCAACTGGGAAAAGTGGGCAAAATTCCCTACTATTCATTTAAGAATAAATCCATGCAGCGCTCAACCAGAGTGGATTACATGAAATTATTGAGCGTCGGACAAATCAAATTTCCTCTTCCCGAGAAGAAACAACTTATGGAGCAACATCTTGCTCAGGACAAAACTACTCCGGAGCAAAGTCATTATGCTCCTGGACTAGAATATTTCTATGCCATTCGGGAACGGGGAGCTCCTTACGGAAGTTTCCATGCTGCCTTTTGGGATCTGGAAAATCAACCTGATCGTTTTTTAAAAAATATCGCTTCTATTCACGATGGAGTTGCCAATAGTTTTCGTTTAGCACTTGCTAGCGGTTCCTGGAAAAAAACCGTCATCCTGGATTCCATTCGCAAGCAAAAGCAGATAGAGGCCCTTCCCTACTTAATTATGCTGGCTGAATACCATAGTCAATCCAATCGGACTTCGCTCGATGAATTATCGGAAGATTATATCCTTGCTCTAAAACGCTGTGTTGAGAGTTTGATTGGTCAGACATCATATGTCTCTGGCAACAGTTCTGAAAACACCGTATTGGAATCCATTCGGAAAGAGCTTCCTGGCTGGAAGTCATCTTATTATTTCAATGATCAGATTCTCGAATTTATACGTGTTGTGCTAATTGCGGAGGGAAAGCGTTAACTATACTGTTTCGTAGAATTCTTCCACCGTAACGGCAAATTTATCCGAAAGGTCGCCTAATCTAGTGAGCATTGGATTTAGAAAACGTGCACCCGATTTGGATTTCAAATCTCGAAAGGGAATCAATTCAAACTGCTGTCCTTCTTCCACCCACACCTTTGTCCGGTCAAAAAAATCAACGTTTAGTTCGTTTCCTAATTCCTTGACGAAATGAACAGAAGTATCGATAGAACATCCAGAAGCATCCCCTTGAGAGCCATCCACCGCCAGGGCAATGAAACAATCGCTGATCACTTCTCCTGCAGCTTTCAAATCTTTTCCATGTGCCGCCCAGCCTTCAGCAAACTCTTCCAAACGCTCATTCAACCAGGTTTTCTCAGTCTGATCAAATTTGCGATTTGATTGATACAACCACAATCGTGACTCCGTACTTAACTCATTCAACTTCATATCCTTACCAACCCCAATCTGTTAATATAATTTGCTTACCCGGAAGAATTTCCTGAAACGTCGGTTGAAAATGCTTCCAAAATCGCTTTGCATTGACCCGATATCCTCTTTTATAATATCGGGAAGAATAAGGCGCAAAACCATCACTTTTCTTTAGGAAAAGTCCTTCTCCCAATCTAATCACAATGACTTTCGTATCCGGGCAATTGGCATATACTTTTAAATCCTTGAAATCCAATTCCAATTGCTCTATAATCAATGCTTTCTTCTGATCTTCCCATTCCGGATCGACGGGAGCAACTTCTACCAAAACGATCTCCTCCTTTCTCCCATTTGCATTTCGGTCATCACATCCCAAATCATCGTAGCTGTGTTGAATGGTTTTCATGTCGTCCACCTTTTCATATCTTACATAGCGAAAGGTGGTTTTTGCATTCTGGGCAAAAGAAAATGAAATCCCCGACAATAAAATGATCAACAAAAACAATCTCATGGAAAAATGATTTGAGAGCTACAAATCGGCTGCCTCAGAAATCAATTCGGCGACATCCATGACTTTGATTTCAGCCTCCTTATTGAAATTCTTCACTCCGTCTGTCATCATCGTATTGCAAAAAGGACATCCTGTGGCAATGATTCCAGCTCCTGTCTCCAGAGCATCTTCAGTTCGTTCCACATTCACCTCTTTATCTCCTTTCTCTGCCTCCTTGAACATTTGTGCCCCTCCAGCACCACAACAAAGTCCGTTGGTTCGACAGCGTTTCATTTCAACCAATTCAGCATCCAATTTTTCCATCGCTGCCCGTGGAGCTTCATAAACGTCGTTCGCACGTCCAAGGTAGCAAGGATCATGGAATGTAATCTTTTTCCCTTTAAAACTCTCCCCTCCTTTCAGAGCTAATTTCCCCGTGTTAATGAGATCCTGAATCAATTGGGTGTGGTGAATCACTTCATAATTTCCTCCCAACTCAGGATACTCATTTTTCAAGGTATTAAAGCAGTGCGGACAGGCTGTAACTATCTTCTTGATCTCATAAGCGTTCAACACCTCAATATTCATCATTGCCTGCATCTGGAAAGTAAATTCATTCCCGGCTCTTTTAGCAGGATCTCCGGTACAACTTTCCTCTGTTCCCAATACGGCAAATTTCACGTCACAGGCATTCAGGATTTTTACCACCGCCTTGGTGATCTTCTTTGCCCGATCATCAAAGCTTCCCGAACAACCTACCCAAAACAATACTTCGGGAGTTTCTCCCTGTGCCATCATTTCGGCCATTGTTGGAACTTTCAATGTGGTACTCATAGTCTCTATTTTTGAAATACTTCGATCTTAACTTCTCGTTCTACTAACTCCGTAAAACGTCCTTTATACCTAGTCGCCCGAACCATGTGATTATCTATCCAGTGGTAGTTTCCTCCTCTTGGTTTCCCCAACAATAATCCATGATACTTGAAACCATGTTTTTTAAGCCACTTTTCAGTGACTTCACGATGTTCCTCTGTTCTAGAGGTAAAGAAGGTAATGATATGTCCTTCGTCATACCAACGATTCAAGGTCTCTAGTGCTTCAGGATAAAGTTCCGCAGTCAACATTCGCTCTGGTTCCTCATTTGGGATATCATCGCAAATTGTCCCGTCAATATCGATTAAATAATTCTTCACATCATCCGGTAATACCGGGCTAATGTTATGATCTCCTTCTCGAACACTTTTCAATTCCATCACTTCCTAATTTTCATCTTTCCAGTTCAAGCGGTCAGCCGCGGCGAATTGCCAGGGCGCACCGTTGTTCTCTATATTTGTCAGCATCCCGGCCAATTCTGCCGGAACTTTTGACTCTTCCATCACCAGGTACCTTCTCAAATCCACAATAATTGAAAGTGGATCAATATTCACCGGACATTCCTGCACACAAGCATTGCAAGAGGTACAGGCCCAAATTTCTTCTTCTGAGATGTAGTCAAACAAACTTTTACCATCCTCATGCTCCTTGCCATGCTTACGCTTGTTTTCCCCAACTTCTACCAAACGATCACGAGTATCCATCATGATCTTTCGTGGAGAAAGCAATTTCCCAGTCTGATTGGCCGGACAGGAAGATGTACAACGTCCACACTCCGTACAGGTGTAGGCATCTAACAAATTTTTCCAGGTCAAATCCGTCACGTCCTTCGCCCCAAATCGTTGAGGTTCAGCATCCTCTCCTTCCGCCGGTGCTGCATAGGGATCAGCATTCGGATCCATCATCAATTTGACCTCTTTGGTCACTGATTCCATATTGGTAAAACGTCCCTTTTTCTCCAGATTTGAATAAAACGTATTCGGAAAGGCCAGCACGATATGAAAATGCTTCGAATAAGGCAGGTAGTTCAAAAATCCAAGCACAATCGCCAGGTGTCCCCACCAACCAATTCGCTCGATTACATGTAGACTCTCAATTCCCATATCTCCAAATAACACAGGTCCCAACCACGATGAAATTGCAAATCCAAAACTGCCTTGCCCTTCTGCATGAGATTGCCCGGCATTATACAATACTTCATCTGCTCCATTCATCATAAAAATGAAACAAATCAAGGTGATTTCAGCAAACAAAATCAGGTTCGCGTCCAATTTCGGCCAACCATTCATTTCTGATTTCACCAAACGTGGCACTTTGAGCAAATTCCTTCTGGAAAGAAAAATAACCGTCGCGATGAAAGCAAGTACAGAAAGAATCTCGATGAAGCTGATCATAAAGGTGTAGAAACCTCCTAAGGATTCATGGAACAACCTGTGACCACCTGAAAGTCCATCTGCCAGAATTTCAATCAATTCGATCTGCGTAATGACAAAGGCTGCATAGATACAAAGATGCAAAAGCGCCGGAATTGGCCTTGTAAACATTTTCTTCTGTCCGAAGGCTACCAGAATCATCGTTTTCCAACGGTCTGACTTTCGATCACTTCGATCGATTTCCCGTCCGAGCAAGATGTTATTTCGAACCTTCATTACATTCCAGCCAAAAAAACCGATTCCAACGAGCCACAGAAGGGCAAATACAACAATTCCTATCATCTGATTAATGTATGGTATCTATTACTTTTCTTAGTTTTCGCTCCTCATCCGGAGTAAGACTCACCCCTTTGTTTTTCGATCCTAGCACCGAGAAGTGAATATAACGTTCTGGATGGAGTTTCAAATCTGCAACCAGATCCTGAAGTGCTTTATTCGTTTCAACCACCTCATTATACAATTGCTCATCATGAATCAACTTGCTCAAACTTCCCTTTCCACTATTTGCTTCTGCCAGGATCGCGTTCAAGGACTTAATCGTCTCCTTGGCATCTTCCACCACTGTTTTGAAATCAGCAGTGACCATATCATCTGTAATCTTTTGAGCATTTCCTATAATCCTTCGGACTTCTTCATTGCTTTCACGAAGATTGTCTGTAATGGCATCTACATTGTAAAAAATGCTTTTGAGGTGTGCTTTCTCGGTAGCCATCAGATCATCCACTTCTTCAGCAACATGTCCCAGTCGCTTGATAGCAATTTTCACTTCCTTCATACTCTGCTCCAATTCCGAAGTAGCTGTCGTATCCCAAAAGGACGAAAGTGAAGTGATTGCCCGATCCACATTACTCATCAAACTCTGAAGATTCTTTGTAATCGGATCAGCATATGCCTGTACCTGCTGCATCATGTCCTTAGACACCGTTCCGTACAAACTGGCTCCAGATTTATAGTACCCTTTGGAGTGATCCCCATCCAGAGTCAGAAGAATCCCTTTGCTGAACAAGTCGATCGACCCAATTTGAATGGTTGAACCCTTCGTAATTTTGATTCCTTCCTCGTGAATGTTAAAAGCTATTTTAACGCGCTTCTCGGGTGGATTTTCAGGGACATACTCCACTGACAATATTTTACCTACCGGAACCCCACTCAGTACCACCGAGTTGGCCGGGGCAATTCCACCGGAATTTGGAAAGTATCCGTAGTAGACATCATCTCCTCCGAAAAAGCTATTGCCTTTCAGAAAATTGACTCCAGCTACCAATAATGCTACCGAAAGGATCGCTATGATACCAACTTTTAACTCCTTCGAATACTTCATGTTTGTGCTTTTAAATTCCAGGAAACACACTCACTGCTTTCCGGCTCTCAAAAATACATATTTCCACCCAAAAACAAAGGATTATGGGCGTTAATTCCCATTAGTTTTTAACAATTTTCAAGGCTTGATCTAGCGGAATCCGCTCGCCATTCTGAAAGGCAATCACGAAGGCATGATCAAAACCTTTCTGACGCAATTCGTTTTTCAGCTGGTTCGCCCCGCCAAAATCATCTCTGAACTTCCCGACTGCATACTTATAAAGTCCATTCTGCTGATACTCAAACACTTCGAGGCTTTGGAAACGAGAAGCTGTTAAAGGAATTTTCTTGGACGAAGTCTCTATCTGCACGGCAAAACGTACTCCTTCTTCTTTCACTTCCTTTTCTTTCTCTGAAGGATCTACCCGTTTGACAACTTCTTTCTCTTTTTCTTCCTTTTTTTCCGGATCTCCTAGCTGCTCCTGAATCCCTTCCAACTCGTTCTTGTACTTTTTGAAGGCTTTAAACATTGCATTGGCCATCACCGTCTGATTCGCATCTTTCATTAAGAAATTTTCATCCGATGTATTCGTCAAAAATCCCGTTTCAATCAATACGGAAGGCATGGTGGTTTTGTAAAGCACCAAAAATCCGGCTTGCTTTACTCCCCGGTCATAGCGACCAATGCCTTTAAATTCCCCCTGTAACTTCGATGCAAAATTGATGGAATGATCCAAATAAACTGCCAATTGCAATTGCTTTGCTATGATGGCATCTGGTGAAAGATCAAAATTCTTATACTTTTCTCCCTTATCATCTTCTAGATAAATGGAACTATTTTCCCGCTCCATGATTTTTTGCTGGGCTGCGGTCCGATGCAATCCGAGAACATACGTTTCTGTTCCTTTGGCAGCGGTAGAGCCTGCTGCATTCGCATGAATACAGATAAATAAATCTGCCTTGTTACGGTTGGCAAATCGGGCGCGTTCGTCCAATTCAACAAATACATCTTTGTCCCGGGTATAAATCACATTCAGATCAGGATACTCTTTCTTGATCTTTTTCCCCAGCTTCAGGGCCATGGCCAGACATACCTTCTTTTCGTTCACGGATGCCCCATGACAACCCGGATCCTTCCCCCCGTGCCCAGCATCAATACAAACGGTCTTAATGGCTTTTTCATCCTGCGACCAGGAAAAAACAGGCACTACAATCATCACAAAGAACCAAAGTAAACGACTTTGCGTACAATATTTTGCCAGATGCTGCATTTTATTCATCTGTGGGAGTCGGGTTATTTTATAGCTTTGCATGCTGAAATTCATACCTCAAAGCGATTTTAAACAAAATTACACGCTTAAGTTGGTCAAAAAACGTTCCAAATACGAACTTATCTTCTGCACATTGTTAATAATGTGCGTTCCTTTCTCCCTTAGGGCCCAGAAAGACACCATCTATCGCGTTGATGATTCCTTTGAAGATATTGTTCGCACCAAGGCTCGCGACTCTTTTTATAATGATTTTAAGAACAAACAGTTACATCTTTATGGTGAAGCAGAACTTGAATATCCTGGAATTAAACTACAGGCAGACTATTTAATGGTCGATTTTGAAAAGAAAGAAGTTCTGGCCAGCTACCTGACCAATGAGCAGGGCGAACGAACAGGAATCCCCGTTTTTACGGATGGATCCGAAAAGGTAGAAGCAGCTAAAATCAGGTACAATTTCAAAAGTAAAAAGGGATATATCCTGGAAATGAAGGTTAAACAGGATGAAAATTTTCTGTATATGGATGCCGCCAAGCGACAGGCCAACGAAGAACTCCACTTCAGAAAGGGAAGATTCACTCACTGCGACCTGGAAGAACCTCACTACCACTTTCAGTTGAGCAAGGCTATTCTCGTGCCTCAAAAGCGAATTGTTTCAGGACCAATGAATCTCTGGATTAAAGGAGTCCCCACACCACTTGGACTTCCATTTATGTTCATTCCGCAACAAAAAGAACGAAAACACCGGCACGGAGTGCTTTTCCCACAATACTCCCTCCAATCTCCCTATGGAATGGGAGTTCAAAATCTTGGCTACTATTTTCCGATCAACGACAGCCTTCAAACTTCATTCTACGTCAATCTCTACAGTCGTGGAAGCTGGGGAGTTAGTAACAATACGCAATACAAAATCAATTACAAATTTGAAGGGGATCTCCAGGCTTCTTTCCAGCAATTCCGGACTGGTTTTCCGGACTCCAGTAAACTCAACAAATTGAGTCTGCGATGGAATCACAGACAAAACCAAAAGGCGAATCCCTACTGGAACTTCAGTTCGTCGATTAATTTCAACTCGGACAACACCACCAAAACAAGTCTTGAAGTCGTGAACCAGGATTATTTTAAGAACACCCTCACTTCCGATGTGAACATTACGCGACGTTTTCCAGGAAAACCATATGTCGCCGGTATGAAAATCAGTGCCAGACAGAACAGCATCTCGCAAAACATTGCCTTAACCAGTCCATACCTTAGTTTTAATGTCGCGCGCTTCAGTCCCTTCTCCAAACTCAAGAAAAAAGGTCAGGTGGGAACACGATGGTACGAAAAGATCATGATGACCTACAACGCCGAAGCACAAAACAGAGCTTCATTCGGGGACAGTATTTTAAAACAACAACGCTATGACATTCTGAGATCTTCTATGCTGAATGGGATTCGACAGGACTTGCGCATTCAAAGCAACATCGGTCTATTTGGGAACACCTGGAAATTTAATCCCTCCCTTGACTACGGAAATGCCGTTAATTTCCTTCAAATCCGGAAAAGCTACGATGCACTTAATAATACGACTCAAATCGACAGCCTGCAACAAGTTGGGATTTCAAACAAACTTTCCTTCAACGCCCAACTCAGCACGGTTCTATATAGTTACTACCGAATCATTGGGAAAAACAAACCTTTGCTTAGACACATTCTCACCCCGAGCTTTAGTTACCGCTTTGCCCCGAATTTGAATACGATTATTGAGGACAGCGTAGGAACAAATCAGGAACTCATTAGCTACTCTCCATTTGAGCGAAGTCTTTACCCTGAAAGCAGTAGTCAAAACACCTCTGTGCTTTCATTTGGTTTCAATAATACCCTAGAATTAAAACACAAGTCGAAGAAGGATACCGTCACAGGCTTTAATAAAGTGCGACTCATCGATGGTTTCTCGATTTCCGGAAACTATGACTTTAACAAGGATAGTATGCGGCTTTCCAATATTAGTACCAGCTTGAGAATAAGTCCCCTCAAAGCCATAAATATTGTTTCCAGTGCGAGTTTTAGCCCCTATGACTGGAACGACTCTACACAGCAGTCCATTAATCAATATGCCTGGAAAAACCGGGGACAATTGGCACGACTACTCAACGCAAATATTAACACCACCCTTGTTTTGACCTCCCGGGCAGGAAGGAAAAAGCTGGAACAGAATCAGGATAAACTGAGAAACAATTGGAATGCTGACTATCAATACTTTGCCCTGCATCCAGAACAGTACATCGATTTTGAAATTCCCTGGAAGATTAATTTCACACATATTTTTGATATCCGACGAAATATTAGCAGCATAGTTGGAGTCGATAAGTTTCAATTCACAAACACCCTGCAAACCCAGGCCGATTTTTCCCTTACAAAGAGATGGAAGATGATTTGGAATGTTTACCTTGACTTGGAACGACAAAAGGTCATTAACGGTAGACTGACACTGACCAGGGACATGCATTGCTGGTTCCTCTCCGTGGATTGGACGCCAATTGGTTTGAATAAGAGTTTCCTCCTTCGTTTCAATGCAACATCGAACCTTTTCAAAGATGCCAAAATTGAACTCAAGAAGCCACCGGAACTTATCTAAACAGCTAAAAAAGAGCTAACTAAACAAACATCAATCGACCTCTTCCTTGTGCAAGCATAAGAATATTCAATCAAAAGGGTAAAATATTCATTCTATCCATTGATTTGAACAATTCGACGAAAAATCCATTGATTATCAGTTTACTATTCTTATATTTAATGAAACCAAACACAATCATTCGGAATTAAACCACCCGTTTGATTTTCGTGCTAAAACATGGCTTATGAAAAATTTTACCACTCCTATCGTAACCATCGTTCTTACATTTTTACTGTCTTTTGCAGCTCAGGCAACAGTCAAAACTGCAACTGACGGAAACTGGAATGCTCCGGGGACCTGGAGTCCTAGTGGCGTTCCGGTGTGTGGCGATACCATCGTCATCCCTGCTGGTGTCACAGTCCATATTCCTGCTAATGTTAATTTGAATGATCCTTCCAACCCTCTTTGTCCAGCAACCTTTATGCAGGTTTACGGTGCAATTACGTTTGCCAGCGGTCGAAAGATTCGATTAGTTGCAGGCGGATGTATCACTGTTGAACTAGGAGGTGAAATACACCCTAGCTCAGTTGGTGGAGGTTCATCTGAATTGATTGAAATTGATAAAGTGGATTGGTGGCAAGCTTCCGACGGAGTTCTTGTGGGAACAGATCCAGGTGGTACTCAATTAGGTTGTGGAGTACTTCTGCCTGTGGAATTAATCTCCTACTCCATCGAAACGATTGACAATCAGGTTCAAATTGAATTTACGACTGGTTCGGAGCGTGATGTTTCCGAATACATTCTGGAAAGCTCACGCGATGGAAGCTTCTGGCAGGAAGTTGCCCGACAACCCGGAGCGGGAAATAGTTCTACTCCTTTAGACTATAAATTTACCGATGAGAATCCCTTCAATGGAGTTTCATACTACCGTTTAAGCTTCATCAATTTCAATGGGGATATTGTGGAAATGGAAATCATGAGCAATGAGTTCTACTCACTGAATTACCTGATCTATCCAATTCCGGTGAACAAAACGATGTTCCTGGAAGGAGACGATCTGGCAAGTGCTCAGGTTTCGGTCGTCAACAGTGTTGGAGAACAAATTGAAGTGGACCGAACGCTTGTTTATGATAAATACAGTTTTAATTTTGAACACATAAAAAGTGGGGTCTATTTTGTAGTTATTGAAAACAACAACGTCAAAAAAACGGAGCGTGTTGTTGTTGTTCACAAGTAATTCATCAAACCATATATAGCACTCTGCAAAACGTATTGATATGCGAACATTGTGGAGTGTTATTTTTTTAGGGCTCAGCCTTCTTTCTCTTCGCTGCTACTCGCAATCAGATGAACAGCCATTAAGCTCTTTCAAACAAAGAGAAGCTTTACGAAATCAATTCAGTGCATTCCTTGCTTCCGAAGGACTTCCCGCCCAACTTTCGGGGAGCAAATTTTTAGACTATCATTCTGGAATTAAAAAAGCCTATCTTTTCAATGGTAGTTTCCG
Organism: Bacteroidota bacterium; assembly: GCA_006226425.1. Taxonomy (GTDB): domain Bacteria; phylum Bacteroidota; class Bacteroidia; order Flavobacteriales_D; family Crocinitomicaceae; genus M2408. The sequence continues at coordinate 116,710 of SBGX01000013.1, forward strand.
CTTTCCTTTTACGCTGGAATTGCGAAAAAGAAATTCCTCAGGAAACCATCCATTCATGCATGTGCTCCAGTTCACTCCTGAAATTCATGTACGTATTTTTCAGAATGATCCGGAATACCAGGATCGCTCCAAACCGGTCAGAACTCCAAGCTACATCCCCTCCATCAGCTATTATTTGAGCCACCAAAACTGGTGGAAACAACCTGGGCCAAAGAAATATCTGGGGATTCGGGCCCTCCACCATTCGAATGGAGAAGATGGTTGGGAATTTAGTTATCCGGACAGTACGGTCAATATTTATGACGGTAGTTTTAGCGAAAGTCTCTTCTTTCAGTTTTTTGCTGGTGCATGGCTCTATCAGGAACAGTCAGCGAGTTCGCGAAAAAACAAATTACTTCATCCAGAGAAGATTAACAAAGAATACCTGTTCCTGAATCAAATTGAACAGCAAAGAGATCAATTCTTCTTTTCTGCCGGATATGAATGGCACCCCCGGGTTTTTGCCAATGAAAAGTTCTATGACACCCAACTCTATGGTGGGAACCGAATTTTCTGCTCGCTAAACCTCCGAAGGAGCTTCCTTCACCAATCCTATGTCAAATCATCAGAAAACTGGAAAGCAACGGATGGATACTGGCTGGAAGGTCAACGTTTGAACCTCTCCGTTCAATATATCACCGATTTGAGTTATCGTTCAGGCAGTCAGATTGACAACCAAAAAATTGCTCTTGCAGACGCCAGTAAGCGGCTGAATGTCACCCTCAATTTTTACCAGCAACTCTTACAGAACAGGTTTTTGGCCGCCTTTGCCCAATTAGGGTATCACGGTTCAGATCCTTATAACATCTATTTTCAGCAATCCCAGTTTGTGGCACGGATCGGTCTGGCTTTCGGCTTCCTGGAATATGAATCAGCGCACTAAAAAAGTTCCAGGAATGGGTGTTCCCATTTCAGAACTTAACTTGAAATGATAAACCCCAGACTCAAAATCCCGGGCGTTCAGGTTGAAAAAATTCTCTTTCCCTTCCAGCTCCATCACTTTTCTTCCATCAGCATGAAAGATTTCCATGCGCACCAAACTGCCGTTGTTGTTTCTGAAGTGAATCTGAGAATTTTCTTCCAGGGGATTTCCTTTCAACACATAAGGCTGACCTCCAAGATCTACAAAATCAATTGAAACCGTATCACTCAAACCATTCCCTCCAAATTCCAGACGATAATAGTTCTTTGCATTCGGGAAGGGTGATTCATCCAGGTAATCATAACGAAGTGCTACTTCCAGGCTTCCACAAACCCCATCAATGGTCCCAATTCTTTCAAACTTCAAATCACTTGTTGCTCGCTCAATGTGAATTCCGTTACACAAGCTTCCTTTCTTAATTTCCCAGGCCAGAAATACCGATTCATCATACTGATAGGCAACCAGGTAATTGACCTCCACATTCTGCGTCCTTCCAAAGAAGGAAAACATCAACACTAAGCAACATATTATTTTCTCCATTATTTCCTGATCGATGAACGATTAAAAGTGCAGAAAACACCATATCCTCCCGAAATATTATTGAAAACCTTGACGGGTTCGGCAAAGAAGTCCACCCCCATTGAACTTTTATACAAAGACAAATGATATTTATAAGCTTCTTCATTCAGTGAAAGCAATTCGTATTGATATACTGGTGTTCCCTGGTAGGTGCCAAATTCAATCACAAGTTCTTTTTGTTCACCGTCAAACAACTCATCAGTCATCAACGCTACATTGAAAAAGGATTTCCCTCCATTTTCTCCGCCATCCCCACCGTTGGAAATAGAAGCATCTCCAGCTTCAAACCATTGGTCGTACAGAGCGTTTTGTTGCTGATCAAACTGATATAGACGAATCATGTAAAAGTTCTTCCCTGCCGGGTCATTCCATTTCATCACCGCCTTTTTCTTCAATGTGAATTGATCCGTGTATGAGCTGGTATCTACTTCGATTAAGTTGACGCTTGATGCAGAAACCATGGACGACTCAGCACTTCCAAAAACGGGATGCTGTGCCTGAATTTTGTACGAATTGGATGCCTTCACCTGATGATTGAAGTCATAGCGATTTTCAAAAGTTCCTTTGTTTAATGTAAAACTATTGCCCGTGCTTAGATCCGTCAATGTGATCACTGCTCCGGAATCGATTCTTGTTTCTTTCTGATCATCTAAAAAGAAAACACTACGTTCCAGATAAACGGATGCCGTCGAGTCATTCTCCATGACCGCATTGATCACTAGTTTTGGGTCTTCTTCATCTCCCTTATATTCTATCTCTTTCTCGCAAGCTAAAAGTGCCAATGAAGCAGTCAATAGAAACAATTTGTTATTTATCTTCATCACTCGTTTTCTTATTTTTTTGTTCTTTGATCTTCTGAAAATCAAACTTAAACTTCCAGCTAATGGATGGAATCATTGGAAACAAAGAAGCCTGAAACAAAGCCAATTCATTTTGATCATTGTATCCCGTATAAATCATAAATGCATTCTGTCTGTTGTAGACATTGTAGATCGAGAATGAAAGAGTAGCCATCCCCCATTTTTTTTCTTTCGTACGGTTGACACCTACATCCATTCGGTGATAATGTGGCATCCGGTAATTATTCAATTGATCAAAATAATTGATCGGGCTATATTGTGTCATCAGTCCTGGAGCTGCTGAGTAGTTTTGTGCTCCCAGGGTAATTGCGTTTCCTGTTCCGTAAACGAATACCATTCCCACATCCCATTTCTCATCAATTTTATAGGTCAGGGCGATGCTCAAATCATTTCTTCGGTCATAACGGTAAAAGAATTTTTTTCCTCCATTCAGATTATCAAATTGTCTTTCTGTCCAACTCAAGGTATAACCCAACCAACCTGTCAACTTTCCTTTGCGCTTTTCGAAAAAGACTTCCCCTCCATAAGACCATCCCTGACCTGCCTCAACCTTATTTTGCCAGTCCTCATTGATGGCAATGAAATCTACCCCTTCCTTGTACTGAATTACATTGTCCATCTTCTTATAATAGGATTCCACTACCAAATTATAGCTCTTCGAAAATTCGTAGTTGTAGCCCAAACTGGCCTGATGTGCAATCACCGGTTTGATTTTACTTGTGGCAGGCACCCATAAATCAGTCGGGAGCCCAATCCCGGTATTTGAAAGCAAATGAAGATACTGAGCCATGCGACTTAGACCCAGCTTCAAACTGGATCGTTCATTCAGGATATAATTGGCATTGACTCTGGGTTGCAAACTTCCATATTCCTTTCCCTTTGTAAAAAAAGCTGTATAATTTATTCCATAATTTACTTTCAGACGATCTGTAATTTTGTGATCATCCTCCAGGTAAAAACTCAACTCATGCGAAAACTGTCGATCACTGCCCAAAGTCGTATCCAGTTGCGTGGTAGCATCTTCCAACACAGCATAATTAATCCCCGGAGTGAAGGTGTGATAGATATCACCTACCCCAAAACGAATCTGGTGCTTCGGATTTGGAAAAAAAGTAAAGTCTGATTTGACCGTCCAGTCATCGATCCCGGAATAATAACCGAAACTAACATACTCCGTGTACTTGTTCCCATTGGCTTCCGTTATATTCGTGTTATCCTCCAAACCAATATTGAAACGGTACCTGGAATAAGTAGCTGTTGTATTCATAAAAATTCGGGGACCAATGCGGTAATTCCAACGAAGGGCACCGATTGAATTCCCCCATTTCAGTGCAGCCTCCGTTCGGCTATCATAAATATTCCCTTCAGTATCCTTATAAGTGTATTTATCGAGCACAAATGCTTTGTCCAAACCAAAGTAGCCACTGAGATAAAGATGGTGCTTGTTATTAATCTTATGATGAATCTTTGCATTAAAATCGTGAAAGAAATAACCTCCGTCGCCATCCTGAATAAAGGGACGAACCAATAAATCCAGATAAGTTCTTCTGGCACTGATTGCAAAGGCCGTTTTTCCCTTTTGAATAGGCCCTTCAACCAAAATCCGACTGGAAATCACTCCAATAGAGCCTTCTACATTGTAATTATTTACGTTCCCCTCTTTCATTCGCATATCCAGTACGGAAGATGCCCGCCCCGCATAACGCGCCGGGAAACCACCTTTAATCAATGTCACCTTGGAAAGAGCATCTGAATTAAAAACTGAGAAGAAACCGAAGAGATGAGAAGCATTATATACCGGAACTCCATCCAACAATACCAGGTTCTGATCCGGACCTCCTCCCCTGACATACAGGCCGCTGGAAGATTCTCCTCCTGATTGAACTCCCGGAAGCAGCTGCAAGACCCGAAACACGTCCTTCTCTCCCAACAACAAAGGGAGTCTATCCACCTTATCGAGTTGCAATTCAATTTTTCCAACATCCGTATTCTCGACACTTCGATTAGCTCCTTCCGAAGTCACTGTCACTTCACCCAATTCCTGAATCCCCTTCAATTTGATTTCCATATCTTTTGTTCCGAGCGGACAGGAAATAAATTTTGTCTGCATCCCATAGTAACTCACCCTGAGGTAAGCTGCTTTTAAAGGAATTGTCAAACTAAAAAAACCGTATTCATTGCTCGCTACCCCTTGTTTGGAAACCGTATCATAAATCTTGGCACCAATCAACTTTTCACCTGTTTTAACATCACTTACGTAGCCAGATATCGTCCATTTCTGTTGCGCAAAAACAACACTAATTCCAATGGTAAAAAAACAGGCAAACAAATACTTTAACATGATTAGCTTCTTAATACAAGCTAAGTTAACGATTCTCGAACAATATTATTATATGTTGCTTCACTCTTTATTTTTTGAGAAGACAAGTTCAATTTTCATTTCTTTATTTAATCTTGGTTATTATTAAAAAAAATGTGTATTATTGCACGGTGAAACGGTTCCGTTTCTAGCTACAAACCGATTTAGCAAACTTGTTCCTTTACTCAAATTTATTCTTTACATTTTATGAATCTGGAAGATTTAGAATCCAAGAAAATTAGTGATTTACGTCAAATTGCAAGTGCTGCGGGCCTCAAAGGCGTCCAGGGACTAAAAAAAGTAGAATTGATTGATGCCCTAAAAAATTTATCCTCTGAAGCGAATGGCGCTGAGAAAGAAGGAGAAGACTCCGGGGAAGATCAACAAAATGCTGGCCGAGAAAAAAGAAAAAGAATTCGGAAGGTCGTTTCAAATGAAACTGCATCAGATGAAGCTCCCCAAACAACACTGTTTTCAGAAGCAGACAAAGAAAAAGAAGAGGAAAAGAAACAGGACACAAATAATCACGAAGACCAGCCTCCTAAACCCGTCAAAAAGAACGCTCCGAAAGTGAAGAAAGATCAGCCGGAAAGTCAATCAACTGATGAAATGGACGAAGAACAACGCAAGAGATATGAGCAAAGTCTTCGCGATAAGGAACAACACCGAAAAAATCTACTGGCTCAACAAAAAAAGAATGAATCCAAGCAGGAAGAAGAATCTTTCTACGAACTTTCTGGAATTGTTTCTGCCGAAGGGGTATTGGAGGTGATGCAGGATGGATACGGTTTCTTGAGATCTTCGGATTATAACTACCTCCCTTCACCTGATGACGTGTACGTTTCACAAAGCCAGATTAAACTATTCGGTTTAAAGACCGGAGATACAGTATATGGAACAATTCGTCCTCCAAGAGAAGGTGAAAAGTTTTTCCCCCTGGTCAAAGTTGACTCCATCAACGGAAGGGCTCCATCCTATATCAGGGATCGGGTTCCTTTTCAGTATCTAACACCACTGTTCCCGAATGAGAAATTCAAACTAACAGGACACCGCGACGAAAGTATGTCCACCCGAATCATGGACCTATTTGCTCCAATCGGAAAAGGACAACGTGGTATGATTGTGGCACAACCTAAGACAGGTAAAACCATGTTGTTAAAGGATGTTGCCAACGCCATTGCCGCCAATCATCCGGAAACTTACCTGATCGTTCTCTTGATTGATGAACGACCAGAAGAGGTAACCGATATGGCTCGAAGTGTTCGTGCTGAAGTAATTGCATCAACTTTCGATGAGCCTGCTGAACGACACGTAAAAGTGGCCAACATCGTTTTGGAAAAAGCGAAACGAATGGTTGAATGCGGTCACGATGTCTGTATTCTACTTGACTCTATTACACGTTTGGCCCGGGCATATAACACCGTCTCACCTGCATCAGGAAAAGTTCTTTCTGGAGGGGTTGATGCAAACGCCTTACACAAACCGAAAAGATTCTTTGGGTCTGCCCGTAAGATCGAAAACGGAGGTTCCTTATCTATTCTGGCGACAGCCCTTACGGAGACCGGATCAAAAATGGACGAGGTTATTTTCGAAGAATTTAAAGGAACCGGTAACATGGAACTTCAACTGGATCGAAAAATCTCCAACAGAAGAATCTTCCCGGCCATTGATATCATTGCTTCCAGTACGCGTCGTGACGACCTACTTGTGTCCAAAGACGTATTGCAAAGAGTCTATTTATTGCGCAGACACATTGCGGATATGACTCCGGTTGAAGCGATGGAATTCCTGAAAGCACAAATGGAACATACGCTTTCCAATGAAGAATTCCTTGTCTCAATGAATAAGTAAGCATGCGGATTACCATCAAAATAGCCTTAGGGTGCGCGCTTATTTGGATCGTTGCAAAAGTTGCTTATCACCTCTTTTTCCCAAATACCGGGATGTTGCAGCCAATGATTCTACTCAACATGCTCCTATTACTATCATCAGTAAGTTTCGGGCTCTTCTATCATAAAAAGCAAGAAGGATATACTGCCGGAAATGCATTGAGTGATATTAAAGCAGCCATGACCAGTGGAGTGGTTTATGCCGTCATCGTATCTGTTTTTGCATTGCTTTACTATAGTTACATCAATCCGGAATTCACAGAACATCAAATTTCGGAGATGGAAACGGCTATTCAGCTTGAACTGGATAAACCGGAAGGACTGAAGCAAATCAGGTCTCAGAACGAAGAATTTGAAGTACTGACCAAGGAACAGATTTATGAGGAACTCACCAAAGGACTAAAGTCCGTTTATTCGGCACAATCCACCTTTGTTCTAATGTTGCTCGGACTGGTGTTGCTTTCAACCATTTACTCCCTGTTAGTCACGATTATCTTCCGAAAGATCCTGTTCCGTAAGTTGGGCTAATTGTTGCTTGGTTTCAATGTATTTGGACAAATACCTGGTACTCAATTGTCGTTGCTGACAAAGGATAGCCCCCAGATAGTTTTTTCGGCGATGTTCTTCCAAACTTTGAAAAGTTTTTTCAAGCTGATCAAGAAAAATACCTGAATAATCGGTCTTTATAAAGCGATCTTCCAATAGGGGAACTATTCTACGATTGGCTTCCCCCCATTTTTCAGATGAATTGTATAATTCAATGGCACTTTGAACAAACTCATCCGGTTCATTTGACACGACACCAGGCCAATCAAAAGCTCCCTGAATTCCTTCCGCACCAATACTTGTTGTCACACTCGGTAAGCCCTGCTCCATCGCCCTCAGCAACTTCCCCTTCAGGCCTGCACCAAAATTCAACGGCGCTAACATCACCCTGCTCTCTTGCATGACTTCTTCCAGATTTTCCACATAACCATGCACTAAAAACCCTTCTGACTCATTGTGGAATGCCTTTGCTTTTTGGTCAGCGTATGAACCATAAATGTGAATTTTCGCTTCCGGAAGTTCCCTCCTGATTTTGGACCAGATATTTTCTTTCAGCATTCGGACGGCATCCCGATTTGGTGGGTGTCGAAAACTTCCGACAAAGACAAAGTCCTTCCGCTCCGAAAATTTAGTTTTTTGAATCGTACTTAGGTCCAATTGCACCTGAATCGGCAAATAAGACAACAAAAACTCAGGAAAATCAAATGTCGTCCGAAGAAATTTCATCTCCTCGTCCGAAATAATGAGATTCAAATCCGAACGCCATAAACTGGCCAGTTCCCTTTTCATTGTTGGATGATCAAGGACCCTTTCATTCCAATTCATCCCTTTTCTGTACGCTTCCTCTCGACTCAGACGTAAGCCATGCAAATCCTCTGTATCCACTATTCTAAGCGCATTTGGACAGCATTCCATCACCCTCCACGAAAATTGTTCTTCCAGGTAAAAACGATCAAAAATGACGACTTCCGGGTCTAGTTCCTTTAAAAAAATGTCAAAGGCAGAATCATTGACTTTCAACACTTCACAGCGGACCTTCAGGTGTTCCAGCGAATCACTTTGGATACTTTTCTCTGATGTAGATGCAAATACAACATCCCAGGATCGGGATGCAAACAATTCAATTAGTTGCATCATTCTGACCCCTGCCGCAGAAGAATTCGACTCCGGAAAAACAGCTCCCAGAATCAATAATCGCTTGCCCGAGTCTGTTCCACTCATTGTTTTTGAAACTTCTTTTGAACGGTTTTTCCTGATGTTTTGCACAGAAGGAGATAATATCCGGTCTGCAATTCAGATAGGTCTAGTTCCTTTTCCTGACCATTCAAAACACCTACCCGACAAAGACGTCCCTGTAAATCTCTAATTTCATACGAAGCAACTCCGTCAATATCAAAGTCTAAATGAAGTCGATCCTCAACCGGATTGGGGTAAATCCCATTTTTCCGTTGAATTTCCATCAATGAAGCCGCCTGATCCTGAAGTGAATACGACGACAAGAAGTTCCAGATTTCCACGCTGGCGTCGATATCCTGATTCGTCACCAGACCACCCAAGGGAATACTACTTCCCGGCCAGGTATGTCCTCCACCTATAACCCGATACAACTCTACCCGGACTTCTCCGTTCCCATTTCGATACCTCACTCTTTCGACCTTCGACAAATCGGTCAGCACAACATCGGGCAACATGGTTGTTTCCGGACTTGCCGTACACTGATTTACCTCCGCCCACTTGGTGATCACATCTTCAACCGAACGAAAATTCTGAAGTGAATTCCCTCCGTAAGGAACGGTTGCATCATTGATTCCATGAATATGCATCACTGGCACTTGACGCGTAGGATTGCAAACCGCATAATGCAGGGAAACCATACTTCCTGCGACTGATGCAATGGCCGCAAAACGTTGACTAAAGAAACAGGCGAGGTCGTGACTCATGAACGATCCATTACTCATCCCAGTCGAATATATTCGCGTTGTATCTATAGCATAACTGGCAATCAACTCATCTGCCAATTTGTTTACAAATAAATAATCCCTGTTCTCCGGATTATAGGCCGTGAAGTTATCCCAACCCGTTCCATTGCCAATGTCCAAACCATCCGGATGAACAATCAAAAAATTAGCTGTATCCGCAATTTTTCTGAAATCTCCATAATTTTCCTGTTCCAGTGCATTGGAAGTGTATCCATGGAAATTAAATAAAAGCGGCACCTTGCTCGTTCCATCATAACTTCCCGGAATATAGAGTCGATACGACCTGCTCACTCCATCCACGTCCATATTCTGAACGAGCGTCTGTTGTCCATAAAACACTCCAGGCAAGCTGATCAGACACACCAGGCTATTTAAAATTCTCTTTCGCATTCCCTTCTTTTTACGTTTTATTTCTTCCATTTCTTATTCTTATCTTCTGTCATTCTCTTCATCCTCGAAAATGGATAGCCATTGCATCCCGTTTTTGGATGTTTCCTGTCTGCCACTTTATTTTCTCTGGCCACTTCCAATGAAGGGGCATCAAATGCACTTAAGCAATAGGCCCAGGTATATGGTTCCATCCTTTCCAGGAACAAGTAATCAATGCGACTGTAAAGCCCTCCTTCTCCCGGATTGTCCGGATCATTTCTAAGCAAAATGTATTGTTCTTCCCAATTCCACTCCAGCACCTCGTGATAATTAATTGCCAATTGATCCCAGAACTTTCCATTGATCCGATAGTTGATTCCGTAATCATCTTGAAAACTTCCGAACAATTTCAGTGAATCTGCTTTATGAATCGTATCCGGCTGACCAAATGCATGAATCCCCAGAGAAAGTAACAGAAATATAAGTGGTCCCTTGCACATCCTTTCAAAGATAGGGTAATTTCAAGTGGTCTAGCTCATAATTCCGTAAATTTGCGCCATGATTTCTGACGAGGTCTATATGAAGCGTTGCCTGGATCTTGCCTCACGAGGTAAAGGTCTGGTTGCCCCCAACCCCATGGTTGGTGCCCTGGTCGTTTGTGAGGACCAGATTATTGGTGAAGGATATCATCAGCAATTCGGCGGCCCACATGCGGAAGTTCATGCACTACAGGGATTGGATGACGATGTTTTGAAACGATCCACATTGTACGTTAACCTGGAGCCCTGCGCCCACCACGGAAAAACACCTCCTTGCGCTGATCTAATTGTTCAAAAACAACTAAAAAGAGTCGTGATTGCTTGTCAGGATAGTTACTCAGAAGTAGCTGGAAAGGGCATCGAAAAATTGATTAGACACGGAATAAAAGTCCATGGTGGCGTTCTGGAACAGGAAAGTAGGGAACTCAACAAGCGCTTTTTTCATTTTCACGAGCAAAAAAGGCCTTACGTCATTTTGAAATGGGCTCAAAGCCTGGATGGTTTCATGGATGCAGAACGAAACGACACTGAGAAAGGCCCCATCTGGATTAGTTCACCGGAGAGTCAGGTTCTCAGTCACCATTGGCGGAGTGAGGAACAGGCCATTTTAATTGGACGGAACACACTCGAAACGGACGATCCATCTTTAACCGTTCGGAGGGTACACGGAAAGAATCCAATTCGCGTCCTACTAGATTCTAAGCTAAGTGTAGCCGGTCACTATCAACTATTCAACGATGAGGCCCCCACCCTGATTCTAAATCAGCTTAAGGATGAAATAAGCGGAAACATGAAGTACATGAAACTTCCGGCAATGTCTGCGGAAAAAGTATTGGAGGCGCTCTATCAAGAAAATATTCAATCGGTTATCATTGAAGGAGGACAACAAGTTCTAAATTCCTTTATTTCCGAAAATTTATGGAACGAAGCCCGAGTTATCACGGGACCAGTAAAATTAAAACAAGGCCTTCCGGCCCCGGTGCTCCAAAGAATCCCGGATCACAGCGAAAAACACTTTAACGATCGGATTCATCGCTTTTTTAACACATGATCTATTTAATTTCCAGCATCATTGCCTCGACGTGTATTTTCGCCATTTTCAGAGTGTTTACGCGTTTCAAAATCGATACCTTTCAGGCAATCGTCTACAATTATTTCATGGCTTGTGGCTTCGGATTTCTATTGTATGGAAGTGAACTCAAACCACAGGCTTTTGAACATCTTGAATGGCTCCCTCTGGTTTTCATCTGTGGCTTACTCTTCATTGTGCTCTTCCTGGTGCTCGGTTTAAGCTCTCAACGAAATGGAGTCGCGCTTACTTCCGTCAGTGTGAAAATGAGCATGGGAATGTCACTCTTGTTACTGATTTTCTGGAATGATGAACAGGTAACCCCACTCAAAGTCATTGGGATTGTCCTGGCCCTATTGGGAGTCCTCCTGATGTCTGTTGAAAGAGGAGAACGAAAACAACAGCAAGGAGCCGTCTGGATGCTGCTCTTTCTCTTTGTCGGATGTGGAATGCTTGATTTCAGTTTGAATTACGCTCAAAATGAAGTATTGGATCATTTGCCGAGCTCCCTTTTTAGCGCTTTCGGGTTTATCATCTCAGGAACTCTGGGAGGAGGGATTTTAATCTTTGATTTCATTCGTAAAAAGAGACAATTTGCCTGGAAAAATGTGTTGGCCGGGATCATTTTGGGTGTCCCAAATTTCTTCTCTATTTATTTGCTTATTCAATCTTACCGAGAAATCGACTGGTCCGATTCTACCGTGCTGGCTGTTACCAATATCAGCGTGGTTTTGCTCTCTGCCTTCACCGGAATCGCTTTCTTTCGCGAATACCTCAACTTGAAGAAAACACTGGGACTCATTCTCTCCCTGGCGGCCATTCTCGTCCTCTATTTTGCCAGTTCCACCTAATTATGGATAAGTCACTACTCCTTGAAACACTCATTTCCCTGAATCTGGAAAAACTTGAACAGTTTAATCGGGACCAGGAGGAATTGCGTGAAAATCTGGCGTCCAATCAAAAAAGCTCCGCAGGAGATAAGCACGAAACTTCTCGTGCCATGGCGCAGCTCGAAATGGAAAAGTTGGGTCACATGATTCAGGAGCGCGAACAACAATTGAACATCCTTCGAAAAATCAAAGAATCAAAAACTTCAACGATTCAGGCAGGTCCAGGAAGTATCATTCGAACCAATCATGCCCTTTTCATGCTAGCGATTCCATGGGGAAAACTTTCTTTTGAAGGAAAGGAAATTTTGGTCACCAGTCTTCAATCACCGATCGGAAAATTGCTCAGGGGACGAAAACCCGGCGAAGAATTTCAATGGAATCAAAAGACTTATCAGATCCTGGAACTTTTCTAATTTCTGATGCATCGCACCGAAAGCGCTCTCTTTTTTTCGTTCGGACCTTCAAAAACAATTGGGTAACTGTACTTGACATAATAGGTCCAGATTCGATTGGCTGTGTCTGCTGTAGATGTCCACCAACTGGCCAAACGGCCGAATTGGTCGAATGCACCATCAACTTCTTTGAAACCAGCAGGTAGGCCATTGAAACCACTTAAATTATCTGCTCCGGCATTCGGGGCGTTCCAGCCGGCGGTCCCTTTCAATTTTCCACCTCCATTCTCATCTCCGCCAAGGTATTCGATGAGGACTTCCCAATCGTTTTTACTGGGTAATCTCCAACCGGAAGGACATACATTTCGAGGATCGGAAGCGGCATAATAAGTGTACAGACGCCCATAACTGGACAGGTTTTTCGATGAATCATTGTCAGGATAGAAAAAATAGGATGGCGATTGTTCCGATTCTACACTTTCCACATTGATTCCCGAATAAATGGTATCTCCATTCGCATAATGAGCGCTCCTGAGATTTTCCGACATCCACTCCTGGTTTCCAATCACAACAGTGCTGTATTTATTTCCATCAAGGTCCTGCACCCCAGAACCAGGAGTACCCAGAGCCACTGGAGGACCTGCACTTTCTTCTTCTTCCTTCTTACAAGCGAATAAGGTGCATAAAATCAGGAATGTACATATTAGTTTTCCGGGCATAGTTGATCAGTTTCTACTTTTCACAACGTCAAAAAGTGGAATTTGTTTCATTCGAGGTACAGAGAACTTTCTTTTTCCTTTGAAAACACGTATTTTAAGCGCTTCGAAACAGGATCCGAATGTCTACTAAAATACGAGCAATCATAAGCGAATTACTTCAAGTGCGAAAGCCCGAAGATGAGATCAGAATCGGTGAAAGACTCCGAAATTATATCCTTGAACTTCAGGAAAACGACTTGCAAGAACTGGACGAGACACAAGATCAATGGCTGGGTAGTGGCCTGGCTCTTGCTCCGCGATATGCCAGCGCCTGTTTGAAAGACTACCATCGGACTGTTCGCTTCATCCAGGGAGTACAGCAGGCCATCCAAGACCAACTGAAGCAAAAGGAGGATGAAGTCATTCGAATTCTTTATGCCGGATGCGGTCCTCATGCCGTGCAGCTTCTGCCCATCCTTCATTTATTTCCAAAGGAACGACTTGAAATTCATCTCCTGGATTTCCACCAATATTCCATCCAAGCAGTCCAAAAATTAGTCTCGATGCTTGACCTGGAAGTCTATCACATAAGCTATCATTCCGGAGATGCGGCCGAATTTAGTCATCCAGAACAGCAAAAATTTGACCTGATTCTTTGTGAAACGATGTTCGAAGCTTTGTTTCGGGAACCTCAAATGGCACTCAGCCTTCACTTAATGCCCCAATTGTCAGAATCCGGCATCTTTATTCCCGAACAGATTCAAATAGATGTCGTCCAGACCAATTATCGATCCCTTCCAAGAATCAAGGAAGACATGGAACTGGAGAACAAAAACCAACAAAGACAACATCCCATCCCCCTTGGAGAGGCACTTATACTAAACAAGGATTTCGTAAATTCTTTCAATCCATCTAAAACCAGGCAACTTCTCACCTCTCACTTTCAATATCAGCTATCCCAACAAAATTCCCACCGGGAAGTTGTTTTGTTGACGAAGGTCAAAATCTATCAGGAGTTCCAATTAGATGATGGTGAATCACTGATCTCCAATCCTAAAATTCTCGGAACACTTGAGTCTTGCGCCCCTTCCGGAAAATTCTGGCTCAGTTATGTCTGGGATCAACAGCCAAAATGGCTCATTTCGAGTCGTCCACTCTCTTCATCAACTTAGTCTACATGCGTACCCTTATTCAAAAGGAAATCCCTTCTGGTGGGAAGGGATTTCTTTTAGTTAAACTTATGGTCTTGGTGGATAAAGTCCGTAACAACAGATAATGTAGTTCAGACCAAGTGTTGGCTGCACATTATTATGTGAACTTCCACCTCCTTCAAACCTTACCGTATTTGGATTAAGTACCGCCGGAGTAGACATGTTTCCGAAATTTTTGGTAATCACTGGTGATCTTCCGACGGGGGTATTAGAAACCCCAATCGCCGAAACGCCTGATTGCGCGGCATGTTGATTCGACACCTGTTCAGATACATAAAAAGGGTGATTGTGCTGCCCCATTTCACTCAGCAACAAAGTATGTTCTACTTCTCCACCTGTTTCTCCCAGGCGATATGGTGTTAGACCGGGAACGATCGTTGTAGCAGCACCGACGGGAATTCTTCCCCTTAAATCCGGAAGTCCGAAGGTAACACGACCATCTCCTCCGTAGGTTGTTCCCAAAATAGAGTAAAGTGCGGTATTCTCCGAAATCTGAGCCAACTGCCCCTCACAAAAAGCCCAGTTCTTGGGGGCAAAATTACCCGCGAACAATTTGATTGTTCCTATATATTCATTTTCCATAATTTTCTTTTCTTAGATTAATTATTGGTGTGGAGGATAAACTCCAAACACGCAAATGATGTATGACATTGACAAAGTTGGCCCCATATTATTATGCGCCTGACCTCCACCATTTTCCCAAACGGTCACCTGACTCAATGCCGTATCGAGTGCACCATTATTGTACACATTATTCGCTACAAAACTTCCTGAGCTATCGTCTCCCTGTTTCGCTAAAAACATGTTTGCTTCCGGAAAAGGGGATATCGCATCTGCAGCAGAAGTTGTAATCGAGTGATTGTGATGTGGAAGTTCGTTGATCGTTAGCGTGTGCTCTTTTTCTCCTACGATCTGTCCTTCTACCAGGTTCACCCGCCCAGGAAAGCCCCCCTTATTCGGGTGTGCCGGAACCAATTGATTCTGATTCAGATTCGGAAGAGCAAAGGTCGTGGTTCCATTTCCTCCATAGGTAGTACCAATGATGCTAAACAAGCTATTATACTGGCTAATAGGCAACAATCTC
Organism: Bacteroidota bacterium; assembly: GCA_006226425.1. Classification (GTDB taxonomy): domain Bacteria; phylum Bacteroidota; class Bacteroidia; order Flavobacteriales_D; family Crocinitomicaceae; genus M2408. The sequence goes on from SBGX01000013.1 coordinate 132,135, forward strand.
CCGTCACAATACATCCAGTTCTTCGGTTCATATAGGCCGCCAAATAATTTGACGACTCCAATAAATTCATTCATAGTATTTCGTTTTGGTTTTTAAGATCTTGGCGGAAAAATTCCATTCAAACAGATGATATAATAAAGAGCCTGAAAGGGCTGTCTATTATTGTGTGGAACGCTATTTCCACTAGCCGTAACACTGTTGTCATTCAACTGTACGTTGGGTTTGATGTCCACATACCCGTTTCCAGGGTCAGTTGAACGACCGGCAGGAACCATTGGTGCTCCCATCGACATGTTGCTCGCATCAGGAGTAGCACCGTCCTGAGAACTCACTCCCATTGCATGGAAATGATTCGGAATGGTCTGTGACGTCAAAGTTACTGCTTCATGCCCTGATGGGATTCCAACCTCCCGAACACTTGCTCCTATCGCGGTTCGACTTCTCAAATCCGGCAGTGCAAACGTAGTAGTCCCGTTTCCTCCGTAGGTGTTCCCAATAATAGCAAATAGTGCTTGATACTGAACGATGGCTAAAAGTCGGCCATCGCAAGGCAACCAACCATCCGGAACAAATGTCCCTGCGCACAACTGTATGGTGCCCATGTACTGATCATTCATATATTATAGATTATAAAGTTTCAAGTTTCTTGAAAGGTAATCAAAAAAAACGATCTAGTACAGTTTTGTCGATGGAAATTTGCGGTTTATATGTTGTTTTAAGGTTTTCGACTATAAAAATAGTTTGCAAAAAAAAGCGGGAAACCCCGCTTTCTTCATTCTGATATTGCTATTTGAAACTATTCCCCTTTGTCTATATCCAAGGCATCGAAGTTGTGCGGAGGAAACAAACCTTTCACACATATGATGTAATTTATTCCAAGGGATGGTTGTACGTTGTTGTGCGCATGCCCCTGTCCCTCCGTGTACATAGAATCCAGTCGGAATGGAATTGGCGTCGAAACATAATCTGAAAAGGCCGCCACCGGAACACTCGCTCGACCTACTAACATGGTCTGAGGAGCTATAGACACTCCTGGAGCAGCCTCATGAATAGTAGCTGGAACTTTACTGACATTAAAGTCATGCGAATGACTCGCCATTTCATTTACAGTTAATAAATGGTTCACCTCTCCTCCAGTCTGCCCCATTTTTCTGGGCGATCTATAAGGTTTTCCGTAATAATTTTCCCCAACAGGCACCCTCCCACAAAGGTTGGGTAACATAAAAGTCGTTTTTCCGTCACCTCCAAAATTGGTTCCAATGACAGCGTACAACGCAGTGAATTGACTTATTTGAAGTTGCTGTCCCTGACAAAGCTCCCAATCTTCGGGTGCGAAGTTTCCAGCAAACATCTTAATTGTTCCAATAAACTCTTCCATAATCTATTTATAATTTCTTGGTGGATAAACTCCTATTACACAAATGATATAATTCAGCTCTATATACGGCATTCGGTTCTCATGGGCTTGCCCAGCTCCTGCTTCACCAACAGTTTGTTGATTCAAATAGGTATGAGATGTCTGAGGTGAAAAAGCCATCACTGGAGCTCCGGTATCAGTCACCTCCGGATTTGTAATAAATGATTGGTTGTCAGGAACAACTACCCCACCAGACTCGTCAATCCCTCCATACTGATGATTATGTACGGGCATTTCAGCCGAATAGAGCATGTGCTGATTCTCGCCGTAAGACTGTCCCAGGTAAATCCCCAACTGACTATTGCTGTTCCGATTTGGGTCTGGTCCAACGGGAATAATTCCCCCTTGAAGTTTTGGAAGCGCAAATGTGTCTCGTCCGTTCCCTCCGTAATTGGTTCCTATGATGGAATACAAAGCCTCGTTCGTATTGATCGGTAAAACACGACCATCACACAATGCCCATCCTGTTGGAATATTTCTTCCGGCAAACAATTGAATAACTCCTAAATATTCTTGTGATTGATTCATGGTATCATTTTTTGTTTAGTTCCCTTGAGGAAATATTCCTTTATAGCATATAATAAAACGAAGCACCAAAAAAGGCTGCATATTATTATGTGGTTCAGAAGAGCCCTGAGGGGCTATCATCATGCCATTCAGCTTTTGATTCGGCACCTCCGTATTAAATCCATTGACCGGCGCATTAGACCTGCCAGTTGAAGCGACAGGATTCGCAATGAGGCTTTTAGGAGCCAATTTATCCGTTGCCTCAGCACCCGATATGACAATGGTATGTCTGTGCTGTGGTATTTGATTTGTCGTTAAACTAACAGATTCTTGTCCTCCTGTTGCTCCCAGATGCGATGTTTCTCCCATAGCGACCCTTCCGCTCAAATCTGGCAATGCAAAAGATGTCCTTCCATCCCCGCCGTAGATGTTTCCTATAACTGAATAAAGATTACTATACTCTTGATCTGCAACCGGAATCATTTGCCCATTACATAACAACCATCCATCGGGCACCCAGTTCCCGGACCAAAGCTTGATCGCTCCAATCAAATTATCAGTTTCCATAAGGTGATTCTTTTTTGATTTAGATTTTTACATCTGTAAGATATAAATTAATACTATTTTCTTCCGTATAATGTTATAAATCGATTACATAGTGTTACGAAATGCGATTATTTCGTCATAAAAAAGGGGCGTTCAAGGAAGGGGTTCTTTTATCATAAAACTTCCCTCGTTCGGATTTGGAGATGCCTCCATCAGTTGAACATCAGGCATTTTGGGAATCCGGATATCAGCCCAAATTTAACTTGCTGATCAGCTCATTTCTGAAATTCTTGGAAACGGGTAAGTCAATCCCATTTACCTTCACGGTTGTAGCATCCAGACTTTCGATATGATTCAAATTGACCGCATAAGAGCGATGAATTCGTATGAATTGATCCGGAAATTTTTCTATGTAATCGCTAAAATTACTTCGAACCACTATCTTGCGATCCTTTGTCATGAGGTTCAGGTAAACATGATCCTTTTCCAGGTAGTAAACCTCGTCGAACAACAACTTAACAAACTGGCCGCCATCTTTTATAAAAATAGCATCACTCACCACTACTTTGGATGGCTGTTTTGTTTGATTGTCTGATTCCTCAGCTGAATGAAGCAAAGCAACTTCAATACTTGAATATAACTCCTCTTTATTAAAGGGTTTTACCAGGTAGGCTCTCGGAAGCACTTCCTTTGCCCTTTCAACCGTGTCTTTATCTGCATGTGAAGTCAGAAATATAAATGGAACCGGATATGAATGTTTCATTTCCCGAGCCAGATCGATTCCATCTTTCTTTCCGGCTAATACAATGTCTAATAAAAGAATATCCACCTTTTCACGGTCCAACATGGCCAGCGCCTCGGTATAGCTACTTGCTGGGCCTACTGTCTCATATCCCAGTTCCTGTAACATTTGGATCATATGATCAGCGATGATCACCTCATCCTCTACTACTCCAACTCGAATTTTGCTCATTTCAATCGATGCGTTTTCTGGCTTCCGTATCCATAAATGTAACGGTAAATGTATTTGTTTCCCTGTCAAAATAAAAAGTCCCCATCAATTGACGGCTCAGACTTTTCACCAAAGTCAGTCCCAATGTATCCGATTGCTCCATGTCAAAATCTTTCGGAAGCCCGGTTCCTCCATCCTGTACTTTCAGAACATAGGACCCTGCTTCCTTAGCTTCAAGCACTATTCGTAATGTATTCTTCCTGTCCTTATCATAAACATACTTGTACGCATTTGAAACGAGCTCAGTCACAATCAAGCCCAAAGGAATCGCCGTATCGATATCAAAAAAGAGATCATTCGCCACGATTTCATGACTCAGTTCCCATTCGGAGGAGGCATAGATTTGATGGATACTAGCGCACAAATCTTTCAAATACTCCTCGAAACTAATGGATGCCAAATTCTCATTTTGATACAGCTTTTTATGGATCAAGGCCATGGACTTTACCCTGTTTTGACCTTCGATCATTATGCGCTTACTTTCTTCACTTTCGACCTTCCTATATTGCAGTTCGAGGAGACTGGAAATCATCTGAAGATTATTCTTGACCCGATGATGGATCTCTTTCACCAGTAATTCATTTCGATGTGCTGCTTCGCGAACCATTTCGTTTCTTTCCTTAAGCTCCTTCTGGTTTCTTCTCAATTTCCCATAAAAGAAAATGAGCACTAACAAAAGAACGAAAGTTGCCCCAAGGATCGTATATAAAATGGTCTGTTCACGTTCCTTCAGTGCCAATTCATTTTCCTTTAGCTGGAAATTGTACTTACGCTCCAGTTCATTCATTTTGGTCTTGTTCTCGCTGTGTTTCATCTTCACATCAAACTCGCGTACTTTCACACTATGTTCAAAGGCCTTTTCAAAATTCTTTTCACCGACATACGCATCGCGTAAAAGTTCATGTAAAAAAAACTGCGGGCGGTCATATTGAATTTCCTGTGCCATACTCAGGGCCCTTTCCAACTGATTGATAGCATCCAGATTTCGACCCATTCGTTGAAAAGTCCTCGCCAGGTTCATTGAAATATCGATCTGTGCTACTTTCAAATCATGCTTTCGGGCATATTCCAGGGCCTCTACATAATGCTCATGCCCTTTCAAATTCCCTTCTTTATTCTCGATGATGTAGGCCAGTTCATTCATGGTATATGCCACGATCTGTTTCTCTTTGATCCGTGACTCCATGTCCAGAATCTTTCGAGCCAAACTCTTTGACACCTCTATACTGTCCTCAAAGAAATAATAGGATATGAGTGCCATTCTTCGATTGTAGTAATATGCCAATATGTCGGGTGCCGTACGCTGCTGATCGGCATACCCTCTGGCCTTTTTCAACTCAGACAAACTGAGTTCTTTATCAAAGATGGAGCGAAAAAGTTCCATGCGCCGGGTCTTGACCAAAAGCAAACTATCCAGGTCATGCTTCTTTTCAAAAATCCGTTCCGCCTGTCCCAAATAAATGAGACTACTATCCATTTGGCCCCTAAACTTCAGAATTTCGGCATAGCGAATCGCATATTTTGCCTTTGTCCCACTAGAGCAATTCTTACAGGAAGCAATTACCTGCTGCATCAGTATCCTGGCCGAATCCATCAGATACTTTCCCTGGAGCTCCTCTACTAGCTCAAAATCAGTCTTATTTTGCGCGAAGGAGTTATTTGTGACGAGAAGAGTCGCCCACAAAAACAACCGAATTTGATAGCCTGAAAAAGCTCGTCTCATTCCTCCAAATTTAAATGCACGCTAAAAAAAAGAGGAGTAAGCACTGAGCCACTCCCCTTTTTTTCAATTTACAGCTAAACTATTTTCTTACAATCAGTTTTTTAGTGATCACTTCACCCTGAATTGTTCCAGTTACAAAATATATTCCTTGCTTCAAATCTTTCACTTCGTAGCTATTCCCCTGTGCCGATGACAATTCAATCTCTTTTACCATCTGCCCAAGACTATTAACTATTCGGTAAGTTCCCTCATGCGTTGAGTGAATCACAAAATTTCCATCATTCGGGTTCGGATAAACTGACAATTCAGCTGTCTCTATGAACTGTGTAGCTCCAGACTTGGCATCTACAACTTCTTTCCCCATGGAAACTACTGTGCTTACTGTACAGGCATCTCCATAATCACCCCACATACCATTCGCATAGGCCGCTACTCGAATAGTGTATGTAGGTCCTACACTTGTTCCACTCAACCAACTCAGACGGAACAGATTATCACCCGACCCTCTGGTAGATAGGCCAACAAAGGCTCCTCCATTTTTAACCTCATATCGATAGTTCGTTGCTCCAGGTACCGTCTCACAATACAAGGCATCGCTCAACGCAGAAACACTTTGATCACAATATGCCGCCTGCAACTTTGTACTTGTTACCGGAGTGGTCACCGAACAATAAGGTCCGTAAGCCTGCCAGGCACCGTCAACATACGCAGCAACTCTTACCTGATATGTTTTTGACTCCTGCGTAATTCCAGAAATCCAACTCAAACGGAAATTGGTATTCGCATTCCCTCGCTCCGACAGAGCATAGAAGGAACTTCCCCAATGTCTGACCTCATAACGGTAATTCGTCGCTCCAGCGACCGGATAACATTGTAACTCATCAGATGTAGAACTTAACATAGTACCACAAGTAGCTGCTGTCAATTTTGTAGCCGGTGTGGTTATGGTACAAACATCTCCATAAGGTTCCCATTGACCGCTCACAAAAGCAGAAACCCTAACATTGTAAGTTGTTCCATATTTGATTCCACTTGTCAACCATGTTAAACGGAATAGGTTGTCTCCTCCCGACCGAACCGAAAGCGTTGTGAAACCCGTTCCACTGTGCGAGACTAAATAACGGTAGTCTGTAGCTCCGGCAACAGCCTCACTATTAATTGCTTCATCCAATGTAGCTAACGTCTTTCCACAAGAAGAACCATCCAATTTGGAACAATCATAAACGGTTGCCGCCACGGCGGTTCTGGCACTTGTACATCCATTGTCTGTAGCATCTACATAATAAGTTGTTGTTGACGAAATACTTGGAGTCGTGTAACTTCCTCCCGTTTGCAAAGAACTTCCTCCGCTCGAAGCAGCATACCAATTCAAGGTTCCAGCACTTCCTGTTGCACTCAAGTCAACTGTTCCGGCATCACAGCGCCATCCTGGGGTTGTCCCCGAAATACTTGGTGTGGTATTTACCGTAGCTGCAACTGATGTTCGCGCACTTGTACATCCATTATCAGTAGCATCTACATAATAAGTTGTCGTTGATGAGATGCTTGGGGTCGTATAACTTCCACCTGTTTGCTGGGAAGATCCTCCGGAAGGTACGTTGTACCAGTTCATCGT
>SBGX01000010.1 GCA_006226425.1 Bacteroidota bacterium
TCCAACATGTTGGAGGGCTTTTGAATTTCATAGGGCTTATTGCTCTTTTCGCTTGTATCTCAAGTCTTTCTCAATTCCTTCGATCATCTTACCAGCAATGTCCTTATTGGATGCTCCTTCGATTCCTTCCAATCCGGGAGAAGAATTCACCTCCAGTAACAGCGGACCGTTTTGTCCGCGAATGATGTCCACCCCTGCCACTTTGAGATTCATTGTCTTTGCCGCCAAAACGGCCACTCTCCGTTCCTCACTGGTGATCTTTGTCAGCGATGCCGTTCCTCCCATGTGAATGTTTGCTCTAAACTCTCCTGGTGCAGCGGTCCGCATAATGCTCTCTACTACCCGATCATTCACAACAAAACAACGAATATCCGTTCCATTTGCTTCTCGGATAAACTCCTGAACCAAAATATTTGCTCTCAGACTCTTAAAGGCATTGATCAAACTTTCGGCCGCCTTTTTGGTCTCGGCCAAAACAACTCCCTTTCCCTGGGTTCCTTCCAATAATTTTACGATTAGTGGCGCTCCTCCTACCATTTTGATCAAATCATCTGTATCCAATGGTGAATTAGCAAAACCAGTTGTAGGGATAGGAAGTCCACTATTGATCAATAACTGGAGCGCATACAGCTTGTCCCTGGATTGTGTAATTGCCGAGGCGGAGTTTTGTGTATAGACTCCCATTGCTTCAAAATGCCGCGTCAGGGCACAACCGTAAAATGTGGCGCTGGGCCTGATCCGGGGAATAATGGCATCAAAACCACTTAAAATTCGACCTCCCCGATAGTGCATTTCCGGATTTTTCCCGTCCAGCTTGATATAACAATCTTTGATGTTCAGGAATTCCATTTCATGTCCCCGCTCCTGCCCTGCTTCAATGATTCTTCTGTTGCTATACAGATCAGGGTTACTAGCAAGGACTCCAATCCTTAAGCCGGTTGCCTGAACCAAATTCTTATTGTAATATTTGTTGAGTGCATCAACGGTGAGTTCCCCACAAACAAATGAGCCCTCCGGGTCTACCAACATCTTCCCGGCCATGGCCTGTCGGCCTAATAACATCCGGTATCCCATGGTATCCCGATTTGTCAAAGTCACCTCTACCTCCCAGGCATGTTCAGCAATGGAAATAATTGTTTTTATCACAAAACGCACTTCACTGCTCCCACTTGAGCTTTTGACTTTTCGCTTATCGTGAACCAGTGCCTCGCAGCGAACGGTTGTTTTGCCGTCATTCTGCAATGGGTGAAGATCAAAGCTCACCCAAGGCCTTCCATCTCTCTTAAACTGGGCAATATTCACGGCATGTAATGCCGAGGTTTTTGCACCGGAATCCACCCGAACCTTAATTGCCGGGATATTGAGTTGAGGTAAATTACACCACTCCTCACTGCCAATTATGATTTTGCCACTCATTTCAACTAATTCTATTTTTATACAATCATCAGCTTTTTGAAGCTCTTCCTTTTTGCCTTTCCAAAACAGATTTTTTACTAAAAGTAATCGCTATTTCAAAAGTAACATGATTTAGACCAAAAATTAACTTGTGGATATTCCAAATTGGGTTTTGATCGCCTCTTTCGTCTAACTTCAATACATCTCATAGGACCTGGTAACAATCCTTCCTCGATTCCCTGGCAGAGTGATCGATAAAATTTCTTTCTCTTTCTTCACCTTCAGATTAAAAGGTGGAGCCAATAAATCAATGCCACTCTGCTTTTTCAAGCGAATTCCCTGGCCCGAAATAATGTCCAGGTTGGGGACAAAATCACCTACCGGGATGTGTTCCGTCAGTAATACATATTTATAGGTTCTTAACTTCGCTGTCACTTGTTGTACCTCGTCATTCGATAAATGCTGCAGCACCTGTCTGAGAATGGCGCAATCGGCGGTAGGAAGTTCATCTCTGGAAAGGTCCATACATGCAAAGCTCAAGTTCTCTTCGCGAATTTTTTTTCTATTATAAGTGATCAAATCCGGAACAATATCGACGGCCACGTATTCCCTGGCATACTTCAGAAGCCTCTTTCCCACATTAAAATCACCACAACCCAAATCGCAAACAGTTAGGGGTTCATCAAAAGAGGTCAAAAATGAACTGACAACATCAATGTACGGTTCCAATAGTTCCTCTTTATGGGACCCTTCCCCGGAATAATAATCAAACTCATCACTGTCACCCCAAAGCTTCTTCTCATAAATCTGTATCATCGCTTCTTTCGTCGGCCAGGGGATTTTTGAAGTCTTTTCTTTTTCTTGCATCAGTGTAAACGGTATTAACTGCGAATATATGGCTTTCAAATTTGAGTTCAGGTCAGCATTTCTTATGTTTACAGTTCCAAAGACCATATTTACTCAACTATGAAAAATAATTTCACCTTTTCCTTCCAATTCCTCCCGCTCCTCATCGCAAAATCCTGATTATCAAACTTGCATAATCACTAAACAGAGGTACTCAGGGAAATGAACATATCCAGGAAAGATCCAGCTACTCATGTCATCAATGCGTTTGTAGTGATTCTGTATCTACTCGTTCAGACACAGCTACATGCTCAAATCGAATCGACGAAAAATTATACCATCGAGCATGGGCTGCCCTCGAATGAAACTTATCAGGTATTTCAGGACTCCAGAGGGTTCATTTGGATCGGCACAGATCGAGGCGTTTCACGATTTAACGGATATTGATGAAATGAAATCGTCTATCGCCATGCAAGTACTAGATGCTCAAGGGCGAGAAATATTGAAGATGAATAAGGTCGGTAGCTTCTCAAATATCGATTTATTCAGGTTCAGACAAGGAATTTATTTCCTCAAAATTAGCGACGGAAAAACAAGTCAGGTTAAAAAGATCATCTACCAATAATTTACAGATCAACCAACTTAACAAGGCAGCCTAATTGATAGGCTGCCCTTTTTTAATTTCGTCCTGAGAAGTTCCTGAATTTTAGGTTTGACTATTTGGTCGTAAAAACATAACCTTGTGCTGCGATCAAAAATAAAAAAGCCACTAGTCTTCGACCAATGGCTTCTGTCTTGTGGGCGATACTGGATTCGAACCAGTGACCCCCTGCTTGTAAGGCAGGTGCTCTGAACCAACTGAGCTAATCGCCCGATACGTAAAGTGCTATTGTCGTTTCAATAGCGAGTGCAAATATAGCCAATAATAAATTTATGTCAAGTCATTTCTTGAAAAAAAAGTGAAAAAATCACTTAGCAAAAAGAAACTTCCACAAATTAGGATTTGATCTCCTTCATTTACAATGCTTTGTGCATAATCCCAGGCTTGTGAGACCCGCGAAAAAACTTCTATGGCTCGTTTGCTTTCAGCAGCCATTTCTTTCCAGCGAGTCACATCCACGGATCTGGGATTTCGAAAAGTGCTTGCAATCAAGACACCATCTAGTGGAAACAATTCCAACAGTTCCGCCTGATCCTTTTCCTTTGTTGAACCGAAAATAATGATCAATTTTCCTTTCTCCCTTTTAGGAATGCTTCGCAGTAAAGCCCTGATCCCGTCTTCATTGTGTGCCGCATCCAATATCACATTCGGAAATTCCTTCAAGCGATGCATCCGCCCCCCATACCCCGTATTCGAGTGTGCTTTTCTAATTCCATCGAGCACTTGCTGCTCCGTGCAGGAAACTCCCGCTTCCCTCAGAAGAGACACAGCTCCTCGAACCGTTCTTTCATTCTCCTGCTGATAAGCTCCCTCGTGCCACAACTCTACACTTACTTTACACTCTTCTGCATAATACAGTGGCGCCTTTCTCTCATGACTTACCTGTAGATACACCTGCTCCGTCTCCGGCTGCCTTTTCCCAATAAGCACTGGAACTTCTCGCTTGATAATTCCCGCTTTCTCGAAGGCTATCTTTTCCAGAGAATCTCCAAGCACCTGAGCATGATCCATCCCTATGCGCGTAATTACACTTAACAAAGGACGAATGATGTTCGTCGCATCCAAACGTCCTCCCATCCCAACTTCGATCACGCAAATTTCACATTCTTCCTCCAGGAAATGCTTGAGAGCCATCAGCCAGGTGATTTCAAAGAAAGAAGGTTGCATGCCCAAATCCTGTTGTTTTACCTGTTCACAAAAAGAAATCACTTTTTCTTCCGGAATCTGTACTCCATTTACCCGAATTCTTTCCGTAAAATCGATCAAATGTGGAGAAGTGAATAAACCAGTCTTGTAAGAAGCCTCCTGAAACACCGATGCCAACATGTGACAACAGGAACCTTTTCCGTTCGTTCCCGCAATGTGCACGTACTTCAATTTTTCATAAGGAATTTCAAAAATCCGGCACAATTCAAGAATGTTCCCCACATCAGGCTTATAGGCCATCAATCCATCTCGCTGAAACGCCGGAAACTGCTGAAAAAGCCAATCCGTTGCCTGAGTATAGGTCATCATTTGGAAATCACCGCGCCGATAGGTTCACGGTCAAAAATTGAATTTCTGGGGCCGCTCCTGCCACCTGATTGTATCGAACCTGTGACTTGACATTGGAAATCACCTGATTGATAATCACCTGATTGACTGTGGTTGTTCGGGAAACTATATTCTGTGCTTTAATCACCCGTCCTTCTCCATTCACGGTAAGCTTCAAAAAAATCTTACAATCCTGATCGGATTGAATCCCATCGTTATTCGGATCATTTAGGCGAATTCGAGGTTTCTGTCCTCCATCCTTTCCTGGTCCGCTTCCATCTCCCTGGTCCTGGCCAAAACCATGACCGTCACCTCCATCCTCACCGTCTCCGGAACCTCCGGAATTGAACGGATTACTGGATTTTTGCGTCGTACTTGCCTGATTGTTCGGATCGTGATTTTTGGTCGAATGGTTACTTTCTCCCGTCTTTGTCGTCGTTTTAGACTCTTGTTTGGTAATCACTTTCTGAGTCTGTGACTCTGGTGTTTTACTAACTGGTGCCTCAGTCGGTTTCCCGGAACCACCTCCCTCTACGATCATCTTTTTCAGATTGATCTCTTTGGGCAAACTGATCGTCGTCGCCAACGGAATATCTTTCGGAGGAGGATCCGCCAGGGTAAAACTTACCAATTTCAGATAAAGAAAGATCAAAAGCACCATGAACAAGGCCGCTATCAGCCCCTTGCGCTCGTCTTTTTTATCCGCAATTGGGATTCTACTCATGATTCTTATTTGTCGTAAGCCAACACCGGTTCCCAGCCATTTGCCTGTGCCAGGGCCAATACGTTAAAGATGGCCTCATAACTAGCTTTACGATGTCCGGCTATTTTTAGTTTCGGTTTACCCGAATTTTCTACCTCCTGTTGTACTTTGGCTTTGATATCTTCAAAGGCTCTTGCCTGACTAGCATCTTCTCCGGGCATGACAAAGTACGCGTTCTGCTCGTTAATCACAACTGTGGGAGTCACTGGATCCTGAACGGGCTTGATATCATCATCCGGCTTGGGTAAATCAATAGGTGTTTGATTGTTTGACATCAAACTCATGATGATGAAGAAGATCAGGAGTAGAAAGACCAAATCGGTCATGGAGGCCATTCCTCCCTCTACCTTGATTTTATTTCTGGAGCTTAAATCCATTCTTCTTCGATTACTTGCCTGGTTGATTCAGTAAATCCATAAACTCCAGGGCCGCGTTCTCCATTTGGTAGACCACTTTACCGATCCTTCCGACCAGGTAATTGTATCCCATGTATGCAATAATTCCTACGACCAAGCCGGCAACGGTCGTGACCATAGCGGTCATGATTCCCGGAGCAATTACTTTCAACTCCAGTGTTGCTGAATTTCTTAAATCCATGAATACGACAATCATTCCAATCACTGTTCCGAGGAAGCCAATCATTGGTGCGGCACCAGCTGCGGTGGCCAAAAAGCTCAATCGTTGTTCCAATCTTAGCACTTCTAATTTTCCAGTATTCTCAATGGAGGCTGAAATGCTTTCAATTGGTTTTCCGATGCGCGCAATTCCCTTTTCCAACATACGAGCAGAAGGACTTTCGGATTGTGCACAGAGTTGCTTGGCCTGGTCGATTTGTCCGGCAGATAACGATTCCTTGATCTTCGAAAGAAAATCACTTTCTTCACGGGAGGCTTTTCGCAGTGCCAGGTATCTTTCAACAAAGATAAAAATGGCATATCCCAACATCAAAACCAGCAAAATATTAATCAACCAACCGATTCCCGCATTGGAACTTTGGATAATATCCCAAAGCGGCACTTCTTTGGTTCCCTGAACTCCCTCCAAATCGGGACTGGCCTGTAATAAAAATGAAAAGCTCATATTGATTTAACGTCCATTTAGTAATTCGTTACCCGATCAGCAGAATGACTCCTACTCCCGCCAAATAACCGATCAAGGCTAAGATAGCAATATTTTTCAAATACCATCCGAAGCTGATTTTCTCCATTCCCATGGCTACTACACCAGCTGCAGAACCAATGATCAACATACTACCACCTGTACCGGCCGCGTATGCGATAAAGTGCCATAAATGTGCATCTGTTCCTTGCTGAAACATCCCCATCGATGCTGCTACCAATGGAACGTTATCAATCACCGCGGAACCTGCTCCGAGTAGGACTACAAACAAATCAATATTCATTCCTGAGTCCAATACGCTATTTCCGAAACTAAAAATCATTCCCAGAGATTCCAGGGCTGCCACGGTCATCAAAATCCCTAAGAAAAACAGGATAGATGGCATCTCAATTTTTGACAGAGCGCGGAATGTTGGCCCATGTGTGTGTTCCTTATTCTCTACTTCCGAAAGGGAGAATTCACGATTACTGAAAATTTCAGCAAACAATGAAACCACTCCGAGAGAAAGCATCATCCCAACGTAGGGAGGAAGATGGGTTACGGTTTTAAAAACAGGAACAAATACGATCATAGCCAATCCTAAAATTAGCATTCGCGTTCCAACTTTGTTCACCGGCTCATCATCATTCGCATCGTCCAGGTTCCCTTTAAAAGCAGGCAACAAGGTCGCAATGAACGTTGGCACAGCCATACAAACCAGTGAAGGAAGCAACAATTTTTCGATCAGCACACCGGCAGTTACTTTATTCTGCATCCACAGCATCGTCGTTGTTACGTCTCCGATTGGAGACCAGGCCCCACCAGCGTTGGCCGCCACAATAATCATCCCAGCGTACCACATACGCAACTTGGTGTCCGAAACGATTTTACGTAAAATGGTAATCAACACGATCGTCGCCGTCAGGTTATCAATGATTGCTGAAAGGATGAATCCCAGAATACAAACGATCCACAAGAGGACACTTTTCTTTCTTGTTTTAAAAATACTTTTAATTGCCTGAAATCCATTGAAGTGGTCAATGATCTCTACGATCGTCATAGCTCCTACGAGGAAAATAAGGATTTCACAGGTCTTTCCAAAATGATGTAACAGGGTTGATTCAAACCAGAAAAAGCGTGAATGATGTCCTTCACCGTGCAATGGGAAGTGCTCAAAGCCTTCCACCAAAGTCCCATAATGACTATCGAACCAGCTTTGAAAATCACCCAAACCGAAAGCTATTCCAGCCCAGGCCAGGGCCATCATGAAAAGAGCCGGGATTAGTTTGTCAATTTTTAGCTGATGTTCCAGCGTGATTGCCAGATACCCCAACACGAATACTAAGACGATGAAAGTTTCCATTTACACTTTTGAATTTGGGGCAAAGATAGAAACTTTATCGAAAGACAACAGGCCTCAAAACTGTTAAAAAAACGAACAATCTTCCGTTAATAATTCGCTCTTAAACCAACTGATTCAACGCTATTTCAAAGGCTGTTTTCGCCAGGTGTCGCTTCGAACTGTTACGTTCGTGTGTTTTTTCCAGGGCCTTTCTAATTGTCTCGCTAGTATCCCTAAAAATCTCTCCATCATCCAGGCGCTTCAAATCAGTGCTCATCAGGTAGGCAAAAACACGTGCCATCCCACAGTTAGAGATAAAATCGGGAACCAGGGCCAAATGCTCATCTGCCTTTTCAGCAATCGGTCCGAAGAAAATTTCGGGATCTGCAAACGGGACATTCGCTCCTGAAGAGACCAGTTCTACTCCGGCCTGAATCATTCGGTCCAACTGTTCTTCCGTAATCAGACGTGACGCCGCACAAGGAACAAAAACATCTGCCGGAACGTCCCAGATTCTTTCATTGACTTCTTCAAAACTCAACATGTCTTCATGGGCCAACTCATTCCCATTCTTGTTCAGGAACAGTGAACGAACTTCCTCCAGGGAAAGTCCTTCTTCCCGGATGATTCCACCGACCCGATCAATGATCCCAACAATCAGTGCCCCTTCCTGCGCCAGGTAAAAGGCCGCCGCCGAAGCAACATTCCCCCATCCCTGGATCAATACTTTTTTACCTTTCAGCTCTCCACCCCAGATATCATAATAATGGCGAATCGACTCTGAAACTCCATATCCGGTCACCATGTCGGCGATCACATATTTTCTTCGAACATCTGGTGAATAGTTAGAATCTTCGATGACTTTCAAGACTCCCTGTCTCAATTGTCCAATGCGGTGAATTTTTTGAGCTTCTCTAGGCTGAAAATGTCCATTAAAAACTCCTTCCTGAGGGTGCCATACTCCACAATCTTCCGTGATTGGAATCACTTCGTGAATCTCATCCACATTCATATCCCCTCCGGTTCCATAATAGTGTTTCAACAAGGGACTGACCGCTGCATACCATCTTCTCAATACTCCTTCTTTTCGAGGGTCTTTTGGATCGAAATTGATCCCTGATTTTGCCCCTCCAATGGGTGGACCCGCCACTGTAAATTTGACTTCCATGGTCTTGGCCAGCGACTCTACTTCCCGCTTGTCCAATCCAACACGCATTCGGGTTCCTCCTCCAGCGGCACCGCCTCGCAGGGAGTTGATTACTACCCAACCTTCTGCTTCGGTTTCCGCATCCTTCCATTCAAAAACGATTTCCGGACGTTTGTGTTCAAATTTGGAGAGCAATTCTTTCATGGTTTGAAGCTTTTTATGAAGGCACAAAAGTAGGAAAGAAAATTTGATTTTAATTCACCAATACAGAATCATTTTGGACGCTCCACAGGGTGATAAATCCCTCCGCAAACATTCTTTGAAGCACCTGTTACCGAAGCCAGGCAGTTCGCCTCTCCCCGTTGATGCAAAACTCCCAAAAACGCGAACACGATCGCTTCCTTTAAATGGATGACTTCCGGTTCCGGGATGAACAAATCACCTGAAAACCTTTTGGCAATCTCTTCCATCAGGAAATCGTTTAGGGCACCTCCTCCACTCACCATGACTCGCTTTAAGCCCAACTCCTCAAAACTCCTGCTCAACTGTTCTGCAATGTGTTGACTAAAGGTATAAAGTTGATCTTCGATCGGAGTCTCCGTGTTCAGGAGGGGCAGGACATTCGCTTCCAGCCATTCATTACCTAAAGACTTTGGAGGCTGCATCTGATAAAAATCCAGTCGATTGAGTTTTTCCAATAGATCTGGCAATAAACTTCCCTTTCTACTCAACGCTCCCCCCTTGTCATATTCCGCTCCGAGTTGATTGGCCAGATAATTCAGTACAATGTTTCCCGGACATATATCAAAAGCCCGGATCTCTCCCGAATGTCGATACGAAATATTGCAGTAGCCCCCGATATTTAAAAAGGCCTCCGCCTGATCTCCAAATAGCTTAAAATCACCAATCGGGACCAAAGGAGCCCCCTGTCCGCCGTGCTGCACATCTCTTTTTCTAAAATCATTGACCACCGGAATCCCAGTGAGTGCCGCCAGGGTATCCCCGCAAGCAATCTGAACAGTCAGTTGCTCTTCCGGACGGTGAAAAATGGTTTGTCCGTGAGAAACAATCAAATCGATACTGTCTTTAGGAATGTGCCCAATACTCAAAAAATCATTCACACATTCCGCATAATAAACTCCTAAAAAGTGATCCAGCCGACAAAATTCTTCCGCACTTAAAGTTGGTGCAGAACGTATTCGACTACGTAGCTCCTCGCTGTAGTTCCTGGTTTCTCCGGCAATCAGCTGAAAAGACCAATTTTGAGAGGGTTCTTTTTGAACATCGACCAGTGCCAAATCCAATCCATCCAGTGAAGTCCCTGACATCAAACCCAGTACGCGATAGGATTCCATAAACTGGCTTTTAAAAGGTGGAAAAGTAAAATATTAAGAGTAAATTTGCAAGCTAACGATCATGAAAACTAAAATTGTAACGCATGAATTTTGATTTGACAGAAGAACACATTGCCGTGCGCGATGCCGCTCGTGATTTTGCTCAAAACGTACTGAAACCAGGAGTAATTGAGCGAGATAATGAACAGCGTTTTCCAGCGGAAGAAATTAAACAGTTGGGTGAACTGGGCTTCATGGGAATGATGGTTGACCCTAAATACGGAGGTGGTGGAATGGACACTCTTTCGTACGTTTTGGCTATGGAAGAAATTTCCAAAATAGATGCCTCTGTGTCGGTCTGTATGTCTGTCAACAACTCACTTGTATGTTGGGGTCTTGAGAAATTTGGTTCGGAAGAACAAAAAATGAAGTACCTGGTGCCACTTGCATCCGGTCAAAAAATAGGAGCTTTTTGTCTTTCGGAACCAGAAGCAGGTTCTGACGCAACTTCTCAAAGAACAACCGCTGTGGATATGGGAGATCATTATCTCCTGAATGGAACAAAGAACTGGATCACGAATGGTTCTTCTGCTTCCACTTACCTGGTGATCGCTCAAACCAACCCAGAATTAGGGCACCGCGGAATCAATGCTTTCATTGTTGAAAGAGGAATGGAAGGTTTTGTTGTTGGTGCCAAAGAAGATAAACTGGGAATTCGTGGTAGTGATACCCACACGCTTTTATTCAACGATGTGAAGGTTCCAAAAGAAAACCGCATCGGTGAAGATGGTTTTGGATTCAAATTTGCGATGAAGACACTTTCCGGAGGTAGAATTGGAATTGCCTCTCAGGCACTTGGGATTGCTGCTGGTGCACTTGACTTTGCCCTGGCCTACTCCAAAGAACGTAAGGCTTTTGGAAAAGAAATTTATAAACACCAGGCAATCGCTTTTAAACTAGCTGATATGGCTACCGAAATCGAAGCTGCTCGCTTGCTGGTTTGGAGATCTGCTCTGGATAAGGATGCCGGAAGGAATTATGACCAATCTGGTGCGATGGCGAAATTATACGCCTCCAAAGTTGCCATGGAGCAAACTGTTGAAGCAGTTCAAATTCACGGTGGATACGGTTTCGTGAAAGAATACCACGTCGAGCGTTTGATGCGTGATGCGAAAATCACACAGATTTACGAAGGAACTTCTGAAATCCAGAAAATAGTCATTTCCAGAGGCTTGACTTCCTAAAGGAATCTACATTTAATAAATTGCCAAGCCATCTGTCAATAGACAGATGGCTTTTTTTATTCCGTTTTTTTTCTTAAATTGTGCTGAACTCTACGCCACTATTTGATTTGAAAAAAACACTTTCGACTGCATTCAATCTTTGTATTTAAACTTGCTGCATCTGTAAACACAAGATGTGTTTCTTTTCAATTGTCATGGCGTTAACCATTTTTTAACCGTAAACAAATAAGTACTATGGGAAAAGCCAAATTGAAAAGCATCTTTCGAACAGGAAAGAAGAAACAAGGAATGAAATCGGACAACGACAAAAATTTCTTTGGAATCTACGATTACAGTAGCGTTGCATTTATGGAATTCAAAGGCGGAAGCAACAAGCATACCCTCACGGCCAAAGTGAATGCTGAGGCTGAAGATGGGAAGAGTACCGCTCTTTCCTTTCCGCTTTTTGCGGGTAGTTCCGAATTGGAAATAAACCTTAGCTGCGACGATGAGAAAGTCAAGGAAAAATGCAAGCACTTTGTGGTGATCAAAGGAAGTACCAGCCTGAACATGGCGGGTAGCAGCATGGAAAACACCACCGTTAAACTGACCTGTAACTCGATTGTTAATTTTGATGGTAAAGCGAACACCACCGAAAGCGTCGAGTTGGATAATGAGCGGGAGCAAACCGGAACCATCACAGTGACCCGAAACACCAAAAACACTATCACAACCGGTGGAAACCTAGACGGAAACGGTGTCGCCGATGGAAAACCAATCACTTTTAAGTCGAATCTCTCCATTGTTCATGACGACAAAGTTGACTTCACTGCCAAACTTCCCGTAGAACGATTTAACGCTGTACGAATTGCCAAAATGTTCAGTCACCTGTACTCGAAAGTCATTCCGATTGAATGCAACGAGACAAAGGTCATCCCAATCGAATCCAAATTTAATTTTGCACAAACCTTCGGAATTCCCACGCAGCAAAAAGAAGCTGTGCTGCTTGAAGAGATCGATACGGAAATCAGAACTTTTGGGTGGGAATTCATCCTTGAAAATAAAATCCTAAGTGTTGAACTAAAATCATTTTGTGGAGAGGAAGAATTGAAAAAAGTTCCTGATTTCCTGAAGGAGTTCGAAAAGAAAGAGGATCCAAAAAAGGAGGAAGAGAAAAAGGAAGAAACACCTAAAAAAGAAGAGGAGAAAAAAGAGGAGGAAAAGAAGAGTGAAAAGCCTGAAGAGAAAAAAGAAGAAAGCAAGACAAGTAGTTCTACATCAAGAACAACCAAAAAGGTTGAAACCAATGCCAAAGGAAAGGAAGACTAGCTTTCCTTTGCACCATATCGCACTCCCATGACACAAATGTCATCGACTTGCTCGTGATCTCCCTTCCATTGTTCGAAGGTCTCTCGAATGCACTGCTCCTGGGATGGCATTTTTTGATCCCGGATGGACTGCAATAGCTTCTTGAAGTTGGCGGATTTATATTTCTTTCCTTTCGCTCCCCCGAACTGATCGGCAAAACCATCCGAGAACAGGTAGAATATATCTCCGGCTTGCAAAGTGCACGACTTGGTTGTGTATGGTGTGGCATGCTCAAACTTCCCGATAGGCTGCTTGTCAGCCTTAATTTCTTCCAGTTCTCCTGTTTCCCCGCGAACGATCCAAAGAGGATTATGTGCTCCGGCGAAACGAAGCGTATCCCCTTTCAAGGAACAGAGGGCGATGTCCATTCCGTCTCGGACTTCCTCCTGACTCTTTTCAAACTCGGCCACCACCAAATCCCGGGTCTTGGTCAGAATTTCTCCTGGATCGGTCAGGGAAAAATCCCTCACAGCCTGGTTCAATGCTTTGTTACAGATCACACTTACCATGGCTCCTGGAACTCCATGCCCTGTACAATCAGCTACCGCAAACAAGAGTTCATCTTCTCTGGGTTCCAACCAATAAAAATCTCCCGCCACAATGTCTTTCGGAAGGTACATCACAAAAGCCTCCGGCAAATGCTTGCGAAACAAGGGAGGTGGTGGAAGGATCGCATTCTGAATCCTTCGAGCATAATTCATACTATCCAAAATCTCCTGGTTCTTGGCTTCCAGCGTTCTCTTCTGACGAGAAATAGTCTCATTCGCCTTTGATTGATTCCGGTAAGCAAAGAAAATGAAGATGACCAGGGCCAGAAGCAAGGTCAAACCAATAATCAAAATCCATCTAAAAAGACTTTCCCGCTCTAGCTTCAACTCCTTTTCGGATAAAATCTTTTGTTTCAACTTTTTGTCTTTTTCCAGGCGATCGATCTCCAACTCCTGACGTTCATTTTGAAAAACGGCCTCCAACTCATTTAACTGTCTCTGCTGTTCCAGCCCCATAATGGAATCCTTGAGTACCAAGTGCTCTTCCAAGTTGCTCATCGCTTTCCGATAGTCTCCGGTACGCTTGTAATAATCCGCCAGCATAGAGCGAATCATACTTTGATACTCCACCCGATCCGAACTATCCGCCAATGCCTTCGCTTTCAAGAAATATTCAAGGGCTTTTTGGTTCCGATTCGTCTCCAGATACAAATGCCCCATATTGGCGTAATTCTCTGTGAGGTGGCGCAAATCCTGATTCCGTACATTATATTCAATCGCCCGTTCAAAATAAGAGATTGCCTGCTCGTATTTCTTCTTGGAACTCATCACGTTCCCCAGATTCATCAATGTATTAGGAACATCCTTTTCATCCCCCAACTTCAAACCTATTTCCAGTGCTTTTTCATAGTAGAGCAGCGCACTATCCAAGGCCCGGGTGTCATAAAAAACAATCCCTATATTATTCAGGCAGACCTGCTGGTTTCTCAAATTTCCTTGCTTTTGGAAATAATTCAACGATTTGCGATAGAATTTTAAGCTCTTCGCATATTGCTTTCTAATCTTATACAAATCCGCCAGGTATGTCTGCGCCTGAATTTCAACCTTTTCAAGTCCCCGTTCATTTCCGATTCGCATGGCCTCCTGATAGTAGTCGATGGCTTTGGAGTAGTTTCCCAAATCCATATAGACGTAGCCAATATTTGAGTACATGGAACCGACACTGGCCCATTTCCCTAACTTTTCGTATCGATCCATCGCCTCCTGATAATGGGTAATGGACTCCTTCAGTTTATTCTGATGCCAGGTAGTATGCGCCCAGGTTTCATACAAAAAGGCCTCTTGCTCAGCACTTCTATACCTCTCTTCAAGCTTCAATCCTTCTCGGACTAAAGCTACAGCCTGATCCGCATCACGATACTTTAGATAAGAAGACAGTTCTGAAATTGTTCCCGACAGTTCGGTTTTGTTTCCTTTTTTCTGGAGTCTATATGCTTTCCATAAGCTATCCACATTCTGTGCCTGCCCTGAAATACAGTACACAAGAAAAAACAGGAATGTCAACTGCCGCTTCATCGTTTCAAAAGTACACAATTTGTATTTTTAGGCAGTCATACAAATCCGATTTACCATGAATCCGTTTGAACAAATCGAAACAGAACGGTTAATTCTCCGGAAATGGACTCCGGAAATTGCTCAGAAAGTTTTTTACATGGACCTGGAAAAACAGATGGAATTCCTGGGTGTTTTCTCTGAAGAACAGTTACACGTTCATCGGGAACGTTTTGAAAAAGGTCTTAGTACCTTCAACCGGGATCAACTTTATTTTTGGATCTTCCCGAAGAATGGTCGTGAATCAATTGGATGGTGCGGCTACCACACCTGGTACACATGGCATGATCGTGCCGAAATCGGATATGAACTTTTTGAAGAAGGAGAACGCAAAAAAGGGTACATGAAAGAAGCGCTTGCCGCCATCTTAAAATATGGCCTGACAGCAATGAAGCTCCATCGGATCGAGGCTTTTGTTGCACCTACTAACGAAGCTTCCCTGCGTCTGGTCAGACACTTTGGCTTCCGGGAAGAAGGACACTTGATTGAGCACTACCAACGGGATGGCGTATGGGAGGATTCGCTCGCTTTTGGACTCCTAAAACACGAAGAAAGCGCTCAAAAAATCTGCCAGTAAAGCAGGCTGATCACCAAGTAGCGGAGAAATTTTCCAAGGCTCATCCAAAAAAGTAATTTCCAAAAAGGAACACGGAAAAAACCCAGGACAAGTACCATCGGGTCTCCAATGAAGGGCACCCATGAAATCAAGCCGAGATAAGCTCCCCACTTGTTCACCCTTTGGTTCCAGACATGAAACTTCTCTTGTTCCGGTTTGAGAATTCCATATAGCCTCGTTTGACTTCCCCAATATCCCAGCGCATAATTGGTGGTTCCACCTAGCACGTTCCCTACACTTGCTGCCAAAAGCGCGGAGACAGGATCAATCCCTAAGGCATAGGCAGCTAGTAAAACAGCCTCAGACGGCAAGGGCAACAGGGTCGCCGCCAGAAAACAGGCCAGAAAAAGTCCGGGAAGTCCCCATTCCAGGTAATCCATGGCGGCAAAGAAACAACTTTCCCAGAAATCCCTCACCAAAAAGGGACTATGAAACCTCCATTTGGTGTATTGACAAACTCTGTCGCCCCTGCTATATTTCGACCACTGAATTTCAATAAAAACGCCATGAAAATTGTTGCTATCTGCCTCTTCCTTTATTGTCTGCTCGGATCAAGCACTTTAAAAGCCCAGCATTCACCGGACATTTTCCAACTCAGAAAAGAAGGAAAAATGAAAGAAATTCTTGAGGCACTAGCCACACCAAATACTCCGACATTTAATTACTGGAGTCAAAACAGGGACCAGCGCTACGGAGTTATTGGCTTTTTGGACACCATGATCAACCGAACACTGAGCATCCAGGGGGATCTATTCCGGAAAAGAAATATCCAGAAGCGATTGCTTTCCAGGGAGGATAGCCTGGCAACAAGCATTTCCTCCAATCAGGCTTATTACCAGCGCATTTTTGAGGGAAAAGACAGTCTACTCCGATTGGAGAAAGCCTTTCACGATAGTCTGTATCAAATTCCCATTGAACAGTATCTAAACAGGAATTTTAGCACGCTGGACTATTTCTTAATGCTGCTCCGATTTGAAAAAGACGCTGAAACAATTCACCTGAACCTCTCCTCCATGCATTCTTTCTATACGCTTCAATTGCTTTATGATCATTATTTGGAGTTGATTCAGGAGAAAAACCTGCTGATCCCCGAAACTATGCAAAGGAGAAATTTGCAACTCATTGCCAAACGCATGGCGGAAGTGGAACATGATCGCTTCATGATGTATCAAAGCTATTCGAGTCCGAGTAAAAAAGTGAAAGCCATCGATTTCTTTACCGACAATGACTTTTTTGCTTTGATTCCAGGTATGAATCAGGACCGCGAATATACGGGAGGAGGAGCCATTTCAATTAACACCGATTACCTCAAATGGAGATGGGGAAAAGCCAGTTGGCTGCTCAAATCAAAGAGAAAGAATGGCCGATTGCACGTGCTAACTTATCAATCAGTCAAGCTAGGAATGCATTTTTTTACACCCTATATCCGCTATCGATCAAACTACCAACTGGCAGATAGTCTTTACCAGCATGATCGTCCGTTCGGATCTTTCATCTACCTGGAACGCTCTAAATACCGACTCTGGCCCAAAGGACTGGTTCGCAACCAGGGCGATTTCCAGGTCGGACAAATTGGCTCCAATGCCGGGCGCGACATTCAGGCCATGCTGCACAAAGATGTCATCCTGTCCTCCCAGAAAGTCTATGGATGGGAAACTCAGGTGGCTCATGGGGGCCGTTGGACTTTTCAACTAAATCAGCGCTTTGATTTCTTACTTTTCTCGAACACCAATCACTACAGTTCCATTTTTCGTCCCAATACTCCCATTTATCGTGACTGCCATCAAACCTTTGTCAGTTCACCAGTCGGAAAAATCAAGGCAATCAACAAAAGATACTCTGGATTCAATATGTACCAATCGATCAAGGTGCAGGCCGGAGGTTACTATACGGCACTCGGAACAGGACTTTATTTCTCCGGCCTTGATTTCACAGATCAATCGGGAGGACAGCTTATTCGAGTGAAATACGACAACCTGATGGAATACGGTTTTAACTGGACTCTGGGCTTTAACTACCATTACGTCGTTCATAGCACCCTCCTGGAAGGTTTTGGTTTCTGGAACACGTCCGGGGATGATCCTTATGACGACGAATTCGAATCCCTCCACGCTCTAACTTCCGACCGCATCAATCGGCATATTTTGAGTGCCGAATTGAAACTACAACTTCGATTTCGAAAAATCACCGCCTATTATGTACTCAACTTAAGTAGCAAGAGCTATCAGTCGCCCCAGGTTAATTATCAATCACTGACGAACCTGGTAAACCCAGAAGATCAGGAATTCTATCTCAATCAGGTGATCCCTGAATTGGAGGCTTTTGACAAACGACATTTCTATGCCTATGGTCGGATTGGAGTCAGTTGGTTACTGGAATAATCAATTGGCAGGCCAGAACATGATCAAATCAAAAAAGAAAACGTATCTTGTATTCAGTTCATCAGATCATGAAAACAAGCCTTTTAATTATTAGTTTTTTGTCTTTTGCATGGATGTATCATGCACAAAGCTACCCTAACAAGCAGGCTAGAAAAAACTTCTACCAGGAAATTTCCGAAAAGTATAATTCTGAATCAGTCAAACATATTCTTTCTGAAGATGATGAAGACGACTTTGACCTTTACGTGGATGGAAATAAGGAATTGGAACTGCTTGAAAGTTATGGAACAGTTATCCATGAGCTTCTCCATGGACTCAACAGAACGGAGTCAAATAAACATCGTTACTTCGTTGAAAAAGGGATCACCATCGAAGTTCCTCTCAATGACTACTACAACTCCAAAAAACTCAACCACTTTGTCCGAAAAGGACTCCAGGATAGCATCTTCCGCTACGGACTCTACGTCGGAGGAAAGTCCGAAGTCGCCGAACGAGGGAACGAAAAGATCAGGGTCAATCATCGCCTTGACGCAGAAGTCATGTCCATTAGTCAGGGAATATACGGCTTACTAGAAGAGTTTAACGCCTATTATTATGGGAATCTGGCCGCTTTTGAGTTGATGGAATACTACCAGAAAAAATATCCAGACAATGAAGATGCCTGGGAGGATTTCGAACATTCGGTTCTGGGAGATGCCGTGGCTTATTATGAATTCAAGTTGTTCATGGCCTGGTATCTGGAATACGCTAAGAAAAATGAACGAAAAAGCTTTCATTACAGTATGGACAATATGCCCCTGAGAGTCTGCTACACTTTACTTGACAACAAATATCAAGCACTCATTTCAGCCATTGAATCCAAACAGGATCTTTTTCAAAAAAAGACTGACGACAACATGCTAAGCGAACTTAAATTTGACGGAAGCAAAGAGGATTTCGAACAATTCATGAGTAAAACCCTAAGCAATTCGGGAATGTCTATCGACGACATTAAAAAAGATCCCGAAATGTATCGGGCTTTTGAAAAGGAAATGAAACCAATTTACACTCAGTTGAAACAACAACTCAAAAAGGAGCTTCCTTCTTCCCTCAGCCTGTTCCATGCCAATCACAAGGCTCAGATCAAATGGCTCAAACAGCTCCTCTCCGAAAAAACGCATCAACAAATCCTGAATGAATTTCGGATCAAAGGGCTGGATCAATCAAATTATCAGAAATACCTTAGGTAATTCTTCATCGAACCTGACTTACATTTCCAATTCTAAGCGAATACGTTCCTGATATTTCCGGATCATTTCCTGAATCCGGTGAAAATACTGATTGCGCTCCCGTTCATTTGTCTGACTGATACTAATCGAATTGGCCAGTTGTCTCTTTAAAATCTGCAAACTGTCCTTCACGTAGGCTTTATCCTCTGTATGCAAGGTGTTGAGAACATTGTGGGCCACATAAATTCCTTGCTGCAGATCGTTTTCGTAGTAAATCGTGGAATTCGTATTGACCGTTTCATTCAGATACATCTCAAAGTTATTTCCTGTCGCCGGGGGCTCCGTATTCACAATAAATTTCTGACCGCAAGCCGCCTGTTGTTTCAGGTGGTCCACAAATCGAGAAAGGGTTTCCAATAACTGAAGGGCGTAGGACGGATCTTCAAAATGACGGGCATTGAAATAATAATAGATTTCACGTACAAATCCTCTCAACAACTCTGGGTCAAAGATTTCGACGGAGGGAATGCTATTGTACAACTTTAGGCATTCATGTCCCAGGCCGAAGGCATCCTCTGAAAATTTTTCGTAGCCGAAACTCTGATTCTGAAATTCAGGGATCAATAGGTGCGTTTTGGCCCAAAAGAATAATTTGAATCGTACGAGATGCGGATAATTAAATAACTGCAACAAAGGAGTATTATCGACAGCAATCGTCAGCCCGGGGTTCGGATGTGCCTTAATTTGTAACAATCCATCCCGAATCCCCCTTAAATACTCCACCATGCTGAAATCATAGCTTTCTAAGCCCTGAAACTGGAATGCCACCTGATTTTTTTTCATTCCAAAAATCGTGTCGAGCGAAATTCCATAGTGCAGACACAACTTTTCCAGTTCGTAAATTGTCAGTAAAGTTTCTCCCCGATACCTTCTATAAACAGCATCCTGACTCATTGAAAGTACTTCTCCGACGGCATATCCAAGAGACTCTCCTGCCGGTAATTGGAGCTTAATCAATTCAAAGATATGTGTCTGATGATCTGCTTTCATTTCCTGATTTCAACCCATATTGATCAGACTAATTTACGTTTTTAGTTTTGAATCCGGTCATTCCTCGATTCATTCCTTAATTTTTAGTATTTTCGAAAAAAAAGGACATTATGAAAACAAAACTATTCGTTGCACTGCTCATCGGACTCGGGACTGTCGCCTGTAGTGGAGGTGAACATGACGAGCCAGAGAACAATCAGGAACAGGAGCAGGAAGAAGTTTGCTCTTATAGCTATGACCAGGCCAACACCAAATTTGAATGGACAGCCTATAAAACATCTGACAAAGTTGGAGTCAAGGGCTCTTTTCAGGATATTGAAGTAGAAAGTGAGGCGAACGAAGACGCCAAAAAAGTAATCGAGTCATTGCATTTTAAAATGACAACAGCCAAAGTGTCGTCCGGGAATGAAGATCGGGACATGAAGATTTCGAAGCATTTCTTTGAAACGATCAACACGCCAACCATCAGTGGACAGGTAAAATCGGTGAACGACGACGGTACGGCCGTGATTTCCGTGACAATGAATGGGGTGACCAAAGACGTTCAGGGAACGTATGAAATGCACGCCAATGATTTTGCCTTTACAGCGAGCATTGATGTCTCCGACTGGAATGCTATTCCGGGAATTGAGGCCTTGAATAAAATATGTAAAGACCTGCATACAGGGGCTGATGGTGTCTCTAAACTTTGGTCTGAAGTTGGACTAAGTTTCAGCACGAGCCTGATATCAGATTGTGATTAATTAAATCGTATTAATATCAAAAAAGGGGATCAAATGATCCCCTTTTTTTGTGAGGTTTACTGGACTTTAAATAAGGACTACGAAATACTAATTCGTTATTGCATTACTTTCTAGCCTCACCTTGTCAAAAACCATCCGATACCGATCGAAAAAGCCTTATTTTTGTGCCATGCATCGAAATAAACGGATCGTATTGACATCGGATGGTTCTCATACCATTTTTCTTCCAGAACTGCACGAACACTACCATTCTCATCACGGTGCCGTTCAGGAAGCACGTCACGTATTCCTTAAAAACGGGCTTGACTACTTCGATCACCGACAGGAAATTTCAATTCTTGAAATTGGCTTCGGAACTGGCTTAAACGCCCTGCTCACATGTCTGCACAGAGAATCCCAGGAGAATAGTGGAATCATCAATTACCTTGGCCTGGAAGCTTTTCCACTTAATCCGGAGGACATCCAACAAATGAATTATACCGAACTGGTTGGCCACGAGGAACTCATGGAACAAATACACGCGACAAGTTGGCGGGAAGCACATCAAATGACACCTCAATTCATCCTGACTAAAATTGATCAGAAAATTCAGGATTTTCAGTTAGATGATGACTCGATCGACCTCATTTATTTCGACGCTTTCGGTCCGCGTGTCCAATCCGAAATGTGGCAAAAAGAAATTTTTAAAAAAATGTGGCGCTGTCTAAAACAAAGTGGTGTTTTGGTTACTTATTGTGCCAAAGGGCAAGTCAAACGGGATTTGAGAGCATGTGGATTTGGAGTTGAATCTCTGGAAGGACCTCCCGGAAAACGAGAGATGATTCGCGCCCTAAAACAATGATTTTAGATTGTATCCTTTGTTTTTTCCATGAGGTTGGCCAGGAAATCGCGCGCACGAAATAATTGTGCTTTTACGGTCCCCAAAGGTAAATTCAGCGTCTCTGCAATTTCCTCGTAACTGAGCTCCTCAAAATAGCGCAACTCAACCAATTCCCGATACCTCGGTTTAAGCTGTTCAACCAAATCGCGCATCAACTTTACTTTTTGAGATTGAATAACGGCCTCTTCGGGATTCTTCCCATGTGACTTTGCGTCAATATAGATGACCTCACCGGTCTCAGATGTAAAACCCGAATCCATGGACGTCACTTTGACACGCTTTTTCCGCATGAAGTCGATGCAATTATTTGAAGCGATCTTAAACAACCAGGTACTAAAGGCAAAACTGGGAGAGTACTGGTCCAAACGGCTAAATGCCTTTCCGAATGCTTCAATGGTTAAATCATCCGCATCATCGTTGTTCTTGACCATTTTCAACATCATGAAATAAATCGACTCACGATAACGTTCCATCAGTTCAGCATAGGCTGCCTGACTTCCCTGACGAGCTTCTTCAACCAGTTTCAGGTCGTATTTTCCTTTATCGGATAAATTCTCGTTTATTTCCATTTTCCCAGTCGATCCTTTTCTGATGTGTAGTAAATTATTGGCACAAAAATCGCATAGAAGAGATCCCAAAACGGAAAGGCGTAAACAAAGCTTGATGCCTTCAATCTCAGAAGACATTTACCCTGAATAATCCACTTAAGGATCATCACCAAACCAAATCCCGCAAGCGAAAGCCAACGATACTCTGCATCGAATAACAAAATAACGAACGAAATCCATGCCAAAATCAACGAAAGTGGATATATTCCTAACAATAACTTCTTAATAACCTGATACCTGGGGGAAGTCGTATAGTGTCTGGCTTTCTGTCTCATCCAATCTGCCCAACTCTCCTTGGCATCCGACAAACAAAATGTATTGCTATCTACCTGGATCGTATAATTCCTCTTTTTGGCTGCGTCCTGAACGAAGAGGTCATCATCTCCTGAAATGATCGAATAATGGGACTTGAATCCATTGACCGACTCAAACAGGGACTTTGTATAAGCCAGGTTCCTCCCCACTCCCATGTATGGCAATCCGGCCCGTGCAAAGGACAAATAGTTCATCCCGATGAAGGCTGTATCCAGCCTAATCAACCGGTTGAGAAAACCTTTTTGTTTCTTGTAGGGTGCATAGCCTAAAACCATTTTTTTACTCCCTGTTAAACGCGAGACCATCAGGGATAGCCAATCCTTACTCTCTGGTCGACAATCAGCATCTGTCAGCAACAACAACTCGTGATTGGCAGCTTTGATCCCCAATGAGAGCGGAAACTTCTTACCGGTTCCCAGATGCTTGCTTCTTTCCACCTCAATCAACTTCAACTTTGGATCATTCATCCGCATGGCGTAAAGGACCTGGTAAGAATTATCAATGGATTGATGATTCACTACCACCACCTCAAAATTGGGGTAATCCTGATTCAGGATGAGGGGGAGGTTGTGATAAAGATTGTCAGATTCATTTCGGGCTGCAATAACTATCGACACTGGTGGAAATTCCTTTTTTCCTGCCTCTTGATCCGCTGGTCCCTGCACCTCCGTTTTTTTCATAAAAGCCAGTCGACCAAAGATGAGTACGGCAAACAGAAACTGAATGAACAGCATCAGGCCCAAAAAACAAAAGAGGATTAAAACACGGTTGAACTCAAAGTCCGGAAGATATTCCATTCGCAGCCTAAGTTTGTTACAAATATGGGAAGCTTCGGCAAATAGTTTATCTTTGCTAAGTTTTTTTATCAACAAAGATATGCACTTTGACCTGAAGCATTCTGACCCTCAATCCAAAGCGCGAGCAGGTGTCCTTCACACCGATCACGGCCCGATCGAAACCCCTATTTTCATGCCTGTAGGTACGGCTGGAACCGTTAAGGGTGTACACCAACACGAACTGAAAGAAGCGGTCAGGGCTCAGATCATTCTGGGAAATACCTATCACCTTTACCTCCGTCCGGGAACAGAGGTATTAAAAGCTGCAGGTGGCCTGCATCGTTTCAATGGCTGGGACAAACCAATCCTCACGGATAGTGGAGGTTACCAGGTGTACTCGCTCTCTTCCAGCAACAAAATAACGGAAGAAGGGGTCAAATTTCAGTCTCATATTGATGGAAGCTATCACTTCTTTTCTCCTGAAAAAGCCATTGACATTCAACGAGCAATCGGAGGAGATATTATTATGGCCTTCGATGAATGCACTCCTTACCCATGCGACTATGGTTATGCCAAGCGCTCGATGCACATGACACACCGTTGGTTAAAGCGCTGCATGGACCAAATGGAGAAAACAGAACCCTTATATGGCTACCAACAAGCTTTGTTTCCGATTGTCCAGGGAAGTACCTACGAAGACCTGCGCAAAATTTCCGCAGAAACCATCGCATCTTTTGACGCAGTTGGAAATGCGATCGGCGGACTTTCTGTCGGAGAACCAGCAGAAGAAATGTATGCCATGACTGAACTCGTTTGTGATATTCTCCCTGGTGACAAACCACGTTATCTCATGGGGGTAGGAACTCCTTCCAATATCCTTGAGAGTATCGCGTTAGGAGTAGATATGATGGACTGTGTGATGCCTTCCAGAAATGCCCGACATGGACTTCTTTTCACCAGAGAAGGAACTATCAATATCAAAAATGAGAAGTGGGCGAAAGATTTTTCCCCGCTTGATCCAGATGGCACCTCATACGTGGACCACGCCTATAGCAAAGCCTATTTACGTCATTTGATCAAGGCAAAGGAAAACCTGGGGATCCAAATAGCAACCATCCACAATCTGGCCTTTTATCTGGCCCTGGTTGAAGAAGCACGACAACGAATTCTGAACGGTACTTTCGTCGCCTGGAAGAATGCATTAGTCCCTAAACTGGATCTCAGATTATAGTTTTGCATGGACATTATTGACAAATACATCATCCGCAAATTCCTGTCCACCTTTTTCTTCATGATCGGTGTGGTCATGTTGCTTTCTACGGTATTTGATATTTCAGCACGACTCGGAGAATTTATTGAAAATAATGCCAGCGCCAGTGCCATCATTTTCGACTATTACGTCCATTTCATTATTTATTACGGGAATACTTTTTCTTCCCTGATCATTTTTTTGTCGGTGATCTGGTTTACAGCCAAGATGGCCCAGGATTCAGAAATTATTCCTTTGCTGTTTAGTAGCCGGCCTTTTACCCGAATTCTAAGACCTTATTTCATTGCTGCAAGCATATTGGTCGTCTTTTCATTGATTCTGAATCATTTTGTGATTCCCCGATCCAACAAAACACGTTTGGCCTTTGAAGAACGTTTCTACCGGGACCGGATGTTTGTCCAGGACTACCATGTACAATTCCCTGGAAACAAAATCGTTTACTTCTCCAGTTACCTGAGTGACTACAATGTATTCAATGACTTTCGGATTGAAGTTTGGGACAAAAAAAACAAGGCAAAATCTATCCTGGTGGCCAAAAGTGCAAAAAATGAGTTGGGAACCAATCGCTGGAAACTTGAACACTATTATTCCAAACACTTTGGATATCCTAAAGACCGGCTTGAGGTCCGAAACAAGAAGGACACGACCTTTGAGTTTCAAACCCATGAACTAGTCATTCGAGAAAACAGGGCGGAAACAATGACTTACAAGGAACTCAAAGCCTTTATCGCCCGCGAAAGCGAAAAAGGCAATCCCAATGTTCCTTTATACGAACTGGAATTGCATCGCCGGACCTCCCTCCCCTTTGCCACTTATTTCCTCACCTTGATGGGGGTTGCCGTTTCAAGTCGTAAAAAACGAGGTGGTATCGGAATCAACATTGCCATCGGACTCTTTTTTGTCTTCGTTTACATCTTTACTATGCAGGTTACAACAGTGGCAGCTGAAAAGATCGGCTTCCCCCCTGTTATCGCCGTCTGGATTCCAAATATTCTTTTTGGTCTGATCGGCTACTACATGTACAAAGTAGCACCCAAATGATCCGAAAAACCTTTTTCGTTTGCTTCTTTTTTCTATTCTCTACACTTTTCTGTTTGGGACAGATTGTTAACATCGAAAACAAACGTATTTACAGCGACACGGTTGGCTGGGATGGAAACCTAAGTTCGAGCCTTTCTTTGATCCAAAACAATGACCAGCTTTTACAATTCAAGTTGCATGGTCGCCTACAATACAAAGGAAAGAAAAACTACTGGCTCCTTATTCAAAACTATGTGTACTCGAAGGGAGGACAAAAAGTGTACGCCAATTCCGGCATGGGACATTTACGACACGCCTATATCTTCCAACTGAACTCCCTGAACTGGGAAACTTTTGCTCAGGCCCAATACAACCAGATTCTTCTGCAAAAACTCAGGGCACTGGTCGGAACAGGTCCCCGATGGAACTTTGTCAAAAAACCTCGATTTCGAGCCTTTCTGGGGAGTTCTGTTTTTTATGAATATGAAGAATTACAATTTGATCCCATTCAGTTTAACCGGGATTTCCGATGGAACAACTACCTTTCCTGGTTCCTCGAATTTAAAAGCATCAAGTTTACGGCCACCAGCTACTACCAGCCACTCCTTGAAAATTTCTCAGACTTTCGATACTCCGGGCAATACGTGCTCCTCAACAAAATCAACAAGGTTTTTAGCCTGAAAGCCGAATGGAATATCTTCTACGACAGTCATCCGCCCAGTAGCGTTCCCAATACGGTCATGTCGCTATTATTCGGACTATCCATGGATTTTGGAAAATAAAAAAGGCCCGTTTTCACGAGCCCTTTCACTATTTTTAATCAACCTCAATCTAATGACTGATTTGGATGACTTTTCGCAACACTTTTCCTTCTTTGGAAACAAATCGTAACTGATAAACTCCATGATCAATCCCCGACAAAGTAATCGTCTGCAAATGCTGATTATTCAAACTCCAGGAAGCAATCCGTTTTCCCGAAAGATCAATCATTTCAACAGTTCGATACTGAGACAGCATCGCTCCTTTAAGGGTCAGTTCTTCGCTTGTTGGGTTTGGATACACCGAAATCAGTTCGGCAGCTTGCTCCTCCAGAGAAGCGCAGTTTTCAGCTACAACTTCAACCGTATCTGAAGGCAAAGACTCACATCCCAACTCAATCACTGTCAGCGCAAACTTCCCGGAAGCCGCAACTTCTATCGCCTGCGTAGATTCTCCATTGGACCAGCTATATTCAGTAGCCGTACTGGATGTCAACGTCACTGTCTCTGTCCCCGAACAAATCACATTGTCTGCATCCGATGAAGTAATTGTCGGTTGAGCCGGAATCGGATTGACAGTAATGAAAGCCGGAGCTGTCTTTGTGTCCGACCCCTGCCCATTCGTCACCGTCAACTGAACCTCATAAGTTCCTGCATCGCTAAAAGTAACCACCGGGCTGGCATCTGTACTCGTTAGTGGAGAACCTCCCTGAAAGGACCAGGAATACTCAGTGGGTGATCCTGTAGAAGTGCTCGTAAATGTCACTTGCTCACCAGCACAAATGGTTTGAACATCCGCGTCAAAATTGGCTACAGGCATTTCTCCACTGACTTTTTCAGTAAATGTAAACTCTGATAAATGAATCTCATCTCCACTTGTATTTCCATTCGCGTTCGTATGATTGGACGACACATAAAAGCGAACATCCCCTGAACCAGCAGCGGGAGCCGTCCAGTCGAATGCAAAATTCGACATGGAAGTTGTCCCTGAAGCATGATTAATGAATTGCTTCTGCGCTTGCGTAATTCTTGCCGTTGAACCTGCAACAGCAGCTAAATCACCAGCTGTTAGGTTATCCGACAGAGTTCGGGCGGTTGTCTGAAATCCTTTCTTGATGGAAATTCCCGAAATGCTCAGAGCCAGCGTGTAGGTTTGACCCGGCTCATATTCCGTCACTACATCTGTTGTTCCCTTTACTGTCATGACTAATTGATTCATTTGGGAATTCAAATTAGCGGTTCCAGTATGGCAATCCGTACAATTTCCCTCTCCGGGTGCGCCTGTTTTTCCAGCAATTGCTCCACCAGAATTTCTGGTATCAATATGTGAACCCTTGTAGGCTCCTTTCATAACGATCTCTCCAGAACTTAATTTTGTGAATGAATATCCCCCAACCAGTATGGCCGAAAGCATCACCATTTTTACCGTATTATTTATTTTCATATTATTGGTATTAAATCAAAAAAGGCTACTCCTTGCGGCAGTAGCCCTAACTTTATTAAAAGTTTTTTAGTGTCTTACCTGGATCGTTTTGACCACGTCGGCCATTGTCTTTCCACTGATCCGAAGATGATAAGTACCATCAGCCAACTCAGACAAGCGAATCAAATCCTGTTTCTTTCCTGACAAAAGGCTTTTCAAAACCACTTTCCCGGAAAGGTCCAGAATCATCACCTCATCATATTGGGTCAACTCTTCCCCTTTCAAAATCAACTCATCTGATGTTGGGTTCGGATATACCGAAAATTCCCATGCCTGTGCTTCTGCAATCGAAGCTGAGGACGTATTTTCAGAAAAAGTAAATTGCGACAAATGAATTTCATCTCCACTGGTGTTGCCGTCACCATTTGTATGATTGGATGACACATAGAAACGAACGTCACCGGCACCAGCGTCTGGTGCTGTCCAGTCAAAGGCAAAATTCGACAGGGAAGTCGTTCCTGATGCATGATTAATAAACTGCTTTTGGGCTTGGGTGATTCTTGCTGTTGAACCAGTCACGGCTGCCAAATCTCCAGCTGTCAGGTTATCAGAAACCGTTCTTGCGGTTGCCTGAAAACCTTTCTTCGTAGAAGTACCGGAAATGGCAAGTCCCAGCGTATAGGTTTGACCCGGTTCATACTCGGTAACAACATCTGTTGTTCCTTTCACAGTCATCACCAACTGGTTCAATTGTGAATTCGTATTTGCCGTTCCGACGTGGCAATCTGTACAGTTTCCTTCTCCTGGAGCCCCTGTTTTTCCAGCAATTGCTCCGCCTGAATTTCTGGCCTCCAAATGCGAGCCTTTATAGGCCTTTTTAACAATGTTGTC
The DNA here is from genome assembly GCA_006226425.1 of Bacteroidota bacterium. GTDB lineage: Bacteria > Bacteroidota > Bacteroidia > Flavobacteriales_D > Crocinitomicaceae > M2408. The sequence goes on from SBGX01000010.1 coordinate 28,749, forward strand.
CGAGACTCCCAACTTCGTAAACGAATAGGCTCCTAGAATCAGGACAGATAATGAAAGTAAGGTAGTTGTGTTCTTCATGTATTTCGATTAAAAATTTCCAATTTAATTATTCAGTTTTCCCTGCACTACCCAACAATTGAACATTTCAATCGTTGAATCCGCCAGATACGGTCCTCCGTTCGGCATTCTCGTTACACCCTCTCCTTTAAGAGCAGCATAGATCGAAGAAGCATTACTTGAGATCGTCGCATGGTCCTTCAAAAGTGGAGAAGTTCCCCCATTTTGGTCATGACAGGAAAAACATTTTTGTTGAAAAAGTGGCTCTATGACTCCACTAAAGCTGACTGTATCAGCACAGGCTCCGGGTGGCAACGGTGTTGGCTCTTCCGGTGCTTTATCTTTCGTACAGGAATAAGCGATCAAGATTAGAGAAACACTTAGTCCGGCAAATATTTTCTTATTCATTCTTATCGTTTAAAATTTCTTGTAATGCTAAAGCCCAAACGGAATTGCCCTTTCGACCAATCTTCCGAAGTATATGAAATAAACTGCACTTCATTAAACAGACTTGCATTCGTTATGTTAAAATGAAAATTGTGACCGTTCGTACACCACTCTGCGCCAATCGCAAAACTATTGGTCATACCATCGCGAACATCAGTTCCGTTCAGGTTATGATAATACTCGGCCAAAATCCCCCAACTTTTACTCAATTTAATATTCAGCGCCCCTCCCAAAGCAAATAATCCATTTACGTCGTTACTAGAAACGTAATTTCGGTGCACATAGGTTGGCATGAGAGACAAACTTATGCGATCACTCATCTTCCGGGCAATATTCAGTTGCGTTGCATAGGCCAGTCGGTGAGCGAATTCTGGAAAATGAAGCACAGACAACTCATCTTCTACCGCCTTGTTATAACAATACAATGCCGAAGCTACCAGGGTCATCGAAACTGGCATTTTTTCTTTTTCCTGTCTCAGGAGTCTGTACTTCACAAAAGCATCCAGGTTATTTCGGTATGCCCTAATGTTTCCTTTTGTTCTCCCCAGACCAATCATTAACTTATCACTGAGTCCGTATTCAAAGGCAAAACGGATATCAGCTGCGTTGTCAAAACCGAATCCCGCCTGAGCACCTCCGGCATCCCCTCCCATGTCACCAAAACGGTGTTCGATGCGATACTCAAAATAACGCTTCTTTAGGGTCTCCACCGAATGTCCATTAATGATTCTGGTGGCATTAAATGTCTCACTGACGATTTGTGCCGACAACATAGCTGGCGCGCACATCATTAGTATAATGCTTAGTTTTTTCATGAATTATTTCTTGGCTAGTTTCTTGATATAAGCCACCAAATCTTCTATTTGCTGGTCACTCATTTTTTCTTTCGTAAAGTGTGGCATGTATTGCTTCCTTCCGGTTTTGGCGTAAGTCCCATGTCGAATAATCTGATAAAGACTCAGGTCATTGTAGGTCGTAATATTCTTCCAAAACATTCGGGCACTTAATTGATCCTTTGATAAATTGAGGTAGGTCACTCTCCCATTCTCATGACAGTAAAGACAACTCAACTCATACAACTGCTCTCCTTTTTGCGCATCTCCGCCTTCTCCATATTTTCGTTGATCTCTCGGCATGGTCTCCAAAAAAGTTGCTGGAAATGCCCTCTCGAAACTGGATTCGATTGATTTTCGCAATGCTGTCTTCTCTGTTTTTCCCAACTGATCCGATTTCGCCAGTGCCATTAATTGATCTTTACTCAAAGGAAGGTCACTCAAATGCAATTGTTGATCCTTGAAATAATGCATGATCGCATCTAATTCCCAGTCCTCCAAAAAGCGGCCAGAAGAACAATACTTGGAACAAACCTGAACCGCATTGGCTAACGAATCCCGGGCATTTGTAATTAAATCTCCATATTTTTTCACGTAATCATCATTATACCAATGATTCCGGTCATAAATCCCCCACAGGGTTGAGCCGGGGAGAAACTGAATCTGTTTGCTTACGGCATACTTCAAACGATGAGCTGGATCCTTATCGGCAGGATGCTCTGTTTCTTTCACCAGGTTATGGCAATCCGTACAAACAAAATGAATGGATACGAGCTTCCCTCTTTTTCCGTTTCTTTTGGCTCGTCCTTCAAAAATCAACTCTTTTCCCCATTGAACCTTTTCCGGATCGGCCTTATCCAGATGATGAGCATAACGGGGACCATCAAGGCGACTCAAAGCATCCTCTACCGTCATGGACTGCATATCGGCAAGTAATAACGTCTCTTCCGAATGCTCGGAAAAGGCAATTTCACTCCTCCAATTTAGGCTTAATAATGATAGTGAAGTAGCAGCAAGTACCAGAACGGACCCCAGGGTCTTGTAGATCATGGTTTATAGTTTTGCCAACTAATATATACTTTTTTTTTGAGTGATCAAACGAAAGATTTTCAATTTACACATATCTTACTTACTTTTAGCGGTCTATTAATTCTGGGTGCGATGTTTGGATTAAACAATCAGGAGTTGCTGAAGCAGATGCAGGAATCCGTAGAGCTAAGCAAGCAAAAAATGGAAGAAACCCGTGTCTCCGGAGAAGCTGCCGGAGGATTGGTTCGAATCGAACTAAACGGGAATCGAAGACTGACCAATCTGGAAGTCAATGCTCCATTAGGAGACATTAGCAAAGAAGATTTGGAGGACTTTATCTCTGTGGCACTTAATCAGGCTTTGGAAAAAGCCAATGAGTTAAATGAGCAGGAAATGGCAGAATCCGCTCGTCAATTCATGCCCGGATTTTAATATTGCATGGAAAAGGCTGAACTTCGTTCGAAATACAAAAAACTAAGGGCTAAACTTGCTCCTGGTCAACTACAGCAAATATCGGAAGATGTTTGTCATCATCTGCTGGTCAATTATAAACTGGAAAACAAGTTTGTTAGTCTGTTTTTGCCTATTGAGCGAAACAACGAACTCAACACCTACCTGATTTGGGAAAAGCTAAAATCTTTCGGGGCCAAAGTTGCCGTTCCCAAAGCGAATCATGAAACCGGTGACCTCAAACACATCCTGTTTGAACAGGAAGAACAACTTGAGTTAAGCGATTGGGGAATTCCGGAACCCAAAAAAGGAAAGGTCATTGCCGCAGACCGTTTTCAGTATGTTTTTGTCCCTTTACTCGCATTGGATGAAAAAGGCTTCCGGGTGGGATATGGCAAAGGTTTTTATGATCGTTTTCTAAAAAAATGTGCTCCCTCCTGTCGATTTATCGGTCTTCATCACTTCCATGAAACAGAAATGATCGAGGATTTGCTCCCAACGGACGTTAAATTGCACGCCTGCATCACACCCAAAGGAATTCTGCGTTTTGAGTGATCAAAAACATCAGGGAAAATTCCACTTACTTATTCTCTTCGGGATTCCTATTTTACTTGTTAGCATTTTTCTGGTTCAAAATATTTGCCTGATCATCGGGGTCATTGTCTTGCTCTCCCTGATCTCCTACTTTCTCTTTCGACCAAAGAAACATTGATCTGATCTGCAACATTTTAGCACTTTTTTCGTATAATAGGTTCGAAATATAAAGTCATGTTCTTTCGAGCTGCGTTGCTGTGTCTGGTCTGGTGCTGTTTTAGTTCTGTTGTCCACATGAACTCGAGACGACCTGTATTCGGTGTTCAAGTGAGCATGCAACCCAACTCGGGACTCTACATGTTGGTCGCTTATACCCACAATGGAAGGGCACTCACGAACCGCAAGATCATGCGTATGGATGAGTTTATCAAAATTGCCACCGGATTCTGGCCAAGCGTCTACAACCCGAAAAGAGAGAATTTACTGGAACAACACGGACTTCCCTGCGGACTGGTCACTGATCCAATCACCAATAAGAAAACACCCGCCTGCGGCCCATTGGATTCATTATGGAAAATTCGATACTCTGACTTCCCTTTTAACACAGGAAATGAGCGGGGATGGAGTCAGGAGCTTTACAAACCATCCAGTAAACAAGCCGTCTATTTGCACCAGAATTACAATATTTACGACATCGATTTCAGTCCTTTTATCGACAGTAATTTTTGGAAAATTCTTCGCGACGTTCAGGATCCGAACTGGGTCAGGAAATACAAATCACTTTGATGTCTGTGGCTTGACTCTTCGAAAAAAATAAACCAGGAGTAGGGCTATTGAAAGGTAAATCGCCAATTTCCCCAGGTAATCTCCCCAACGAACGTACAGCGTTTGAATATCATTTCGGTAGAGTGTCTTTTTGATTGCCGTTTCTGTCCACCAGGGTGTTTGCTGACTAATTCCACCTCTCGGATCGATGAAACAGGAACTTCCCGTATTGGCCGAGCGCGCCAGGTATTTCCTTGTTTCCAATGCTCGTAACCTTGCCAAGGCCTGATGTTGCTTATACCCCGGAGTATCATCCCACCAACCGTCATTGGTGATAATGAATAACAACTCTGCTCCCTTACGACATTGTTCAGCTACAAAACCTCCGTAAATGGATTCATAACAAACGATTGGAGCAAAGACTGTCTTCCGGCTTCTCAGAACCTGTGACTCTTCTTCGATTCCCAGTGTCCCACTCGTTCCCCCGTTATTGATTGAAAGTTTTTCAAGTGCTGGAAACCAGTTGGAAAATGGCACCTTCTCCACTCCTAATACAAGCTTGGACTTGTGCACAAAGGTTGGCTGATCGTACTCATCGATTAACAGGGAAGAATTGTAAAACTCTTCGTAACCGGGTCCTCCATAGATCGGCTTGGACGCACGCGAGCGTTTTTTTCTGAAATATTTCTTAGTGGATGCCCCAATCAACATGGATGCATTTTTCCACTTCGCCTTGCGCTCAACGAGGTATGGATAGTAAATAATACGTTTGATCTCATCCTCATAAAACGAAAATGGAAGCGCCGTTTCCGGAGCCAATACAAAGGCAGTCTGATCACTCACCAGACCATCTGCCAAATCACAAATCCGATCCAGTTGTTCTGTTACACTCCCGGAAAACTTCTCATTGTATGGATCCACATTGGGCTGGGTAACCACCACTTCTGCCGGGGTTCCCTGCTCCGGGTCAAATGATTGATACATGATCCGGCTAATGATAATGGGCACCGCAATGAGAGACACAAATAAAACTCCTTTTTTGATTAGTACACCACGCTCCTTTTTCGCTGTGAAAGCTTCCAACAATGAAAAAGCCATCAGGTTTGCCAATAAAATCCACAAAGTTCCCCCCAGCACTCCGGTCACCGTGTACCACTGAACATTTTCAGGAACGATGGCAAAAACATTCCCCAGGTTCAACCAGGGCCAGGATAATTCCCAATGGTAATGGATCATTTCAAAGGCCATCCAGAAAGCGACAAAGGCCAAATAGCCCAAATTTCTTCCCAGCTTTCGCTTGCACAAATGAAACAAGTAGAAGACGGTTGCCATGATCAGGGTATTCATCCCAAAAGCCAGCACGGCTCCCATTTCGGAAGAATTCCAAATCCACCAGGTACTCCCGATGTTATAGATCAAAAACGCAAGGTAAGCATGGATAAAGACTTTCCCTGAACGATATGACTGCTCTGAAACCTGCTTCTCCACTATCAGTAATGGAACCCAGGCCAACAACATCACATAGCTCATACTCCCTGTAAAGGGAAAAGAAAGGACCATTAATATTCCGGAAACGATCGATAGCAGATAACGCCCTCCTTTATTCCAGTTCATCATGGGATAAAATTACAGGAAAAATCAGAAGTCCTCGCAGTTTTGCCCCCATTTTTTGTAGCTAATCTGTCCAATGACTCCAGGAACATGAATGCATGCCTCCAAATATTGTATTTTTGAAACTCTGAAGGATGCAACCAACAAATCATGCTTGATCAACTTTTAAGTGCTTTCGCAAATACCCCCTGGACAGAATGGGTAGCCTTCTTCACAAGCATTATTTATGTCTGGTTGGCCAGTCGAAAAAGCAGTTGGTGCTGGCCCTTTGCAATCATTAGTTCTGGAATCTATATCCTCCTCTGTTTTCAATCTAAACTCTATGCTGACAGTGCCCTTCAAAGTTTTTATGTGCTGATGGCGGTTTGGGCCTGGGGGAATTGGGGAAAGGAAGGATCAAGTATCAAACTCATTGTCCAATGGCCTTATCAAAAGCACCTGATTAACATTGCCATTTGTTTGCTGGTGACCCTCCTAATTGGATTCATTCTGGATACCTACACGGATCAGGCACTTCCTTACACCGATGCGTTCATTTTTTGTTTTAGTCTTTCGGCTACCTACCTGATCGGGAAAAAAGTACTGGAAAACTGGATCTATTTTATCATCATTGACCTGATCGCCATTCCTCTCTTCTGGAATCGAGAATTGTATGTAACCTCCCTGCTCTATCTTTGCTACACCATCATTGCTCTGGATGCCTGGCGAAAATGGAGAAAGGATTTTCAAACGACCAGGTTATGATTCGAATCGCATTTACCGGTCCCGAATCCTCAGGCAAAAGCAGTTTGTGTGAATTTGCTGCCAAAAGATTGCAGGCTCCCCACTGTTCCGAGTATGCCAGAAGTTTTTTGGATCAGCAGGACGGAAAATATCAACAAGCGGATTTATTGCACCTAGCCAAAGAGCAATTTCGACGTATCTCAGACGATAACGTGAAGGGGGATTTATTTCTCATTGATACGGAACTTCTAGTCATTAAAATTTGGTCCCTCGAAATCTACGGAAACTGTGATCCGGAAATTTTAAAGCTCATTGAAAAGCAGCAAATTGACCTCTATGTTCTATGTACACCCGATATCCCCTGGGAGCCGGATCCTTTAAGAGTAAACCCAAGTGACCGGATGCGTCTCTTTGAGCGCTACAAAGAAGAACTGGAATTTTATCAATTCCCCTATATCATAGTTAGCGGAAGTATGGAAGATCGATTTCAACAGGTACATACTGAGATTCAAAAACGCTTTCATTAAAACTTCCACCCGGTTTTGTTAATTTAGGGACAATGTTCGGGACAGATCACATCCATAAAACGGTCTATCAGCGACGAAGAGAATTCGTCTTTCTGCTGTTGTCGGGAATTTTTCTGGGGTCTCTAACGATGTTGAATATCCTTGGGATCACCCGCTTCATTGATCTTTCCATGTATTTTGGAATTCCTGAAAACAGCCCTGTTCACTTTTCGGTGGCCGTCGGTGTACTTGCTTATCCAATCACTTTTTTGTGCACCGATTTTATTTCTGAAATCTATGGACGCAAGCGTGCCAATATGCTCGTCCTCATCGGATTGATCTTAAATGCCTGGGTACTTTTTGTCCTCTGGCTTGGTGGTACATTGGACCCTCCAAAAGCATTGAATGAATTCGGGTTACTAAGCCCTCAAATTGTTGATGGTGAAGTCAACATCCCGTATGGTTATGCTTTTTATGAAATCAGACAAGCCACTTTTGCCGCCACCTTTGCTTCGATGCTAGCTTATCTGGCTGCACAATTCTGTGATGTCCAGGTCTTTCATTTTTTTAAGAAACTGACCAAAGGAAAACATCTGTGGCTCCGAAATAACGCCTCAACCTTAAGTAGTCAATTGATTGATAGCTCCGTAGTGATTTTGATTACACATTATGTGGCACACGCTCTTCCTATTGATCCGGACCAATCGCTTGGCTGGCAACTCTTCCTCTTCATTGCCAGCAGTTACCTCTTCAAATTTTGTTTTGCCCTGATTGACACGATCCCCTTCTATTTTGGAGTTCGCTTCTTTCGTAAGTGGTTAAATATTCAGGATGAAGTTGAATAATTAGGGCTTTTCAAGGATGCCATCGCCCATATCCCGTAGAATGGACTCGGCCCTTTTGATGGTAATCCGCTCGCCCAGGTAATATGCCGTCACAAAAGCATCCGGGAACATCCCAAATCTTTTCAGACTGCTCAGTTCTTTTAGTGCCTGATCTTTACTTTGATAAATCCCTACACTGTAACGCGTTAAATTTTGATTCGGTGCTTTGGAGTACAGTACCTTCCCAAATTTCTGCAGGGCATTTGGATTAAACTGATATGAGTATGCTCCCACCTGAATCGTAAAGAGTAATCCCTGCAAACTCCGATCGGTCGTCAGTTCTTTGATATCAAAACGATTGTTAGAAATCCGCTCAAAAACGGCCAGGCGATTATGCCCAATCCGAGAATACACTGAATCTGCCAATTTTGGTCTTTTAGCCCCTTCCGACATCGCCACCAGACGATCTTTGTCCACCCCCTCCTGGGTCAATTGACGCTTCACATTTAAGGCTCTTCGATAGGCGATATCATCAATCGAAATGGGATCACCAATATTGTCTGCATAACCGTGAATAATTAGTTTGATCGAAGCATCCTTATTGAGACAGATGGCAAATTCCTTCAAGATCTGTTTATGCTCTTCTGTTAAGACAGTTGTGGATTTATCGAAACGCAGAACAGGGAATTCTTCCAAATGACATTCCGCTACTGCTACAGGAGCTGGACAACCTCCATAAGTTTTCAAACCAGCTTTATCAGGACAAAGATCGAGACTATCCGGAATCCCGTCATAGTCCATATCATGATTCGTCTTTTCATTGTTTTCGACCAGGGGAGTCTCCACCGGCGGATCAATTGACTTTTTCTCTTCAAACTGCCAATCTACGTGTTCCTTGTATTTCCCAATGTAATACGTTACGCCAAGGTGCGCATTCAAAACACTCCCTTGAATACTCTTTGGATCAAGGATCTTAGGGCCAAAATTGAATTCATAGTTTTGATGCCAATGCGTCAGATACGTAAGATCTGCTGTCAATACCCAACGATTATTCAGACGGTATTGCGGGGTCAAACCAACAAGCAAATTCATCTTTTCGTCAGCCATGTTCGTTCGCCATCCTTTGATCCAATTTGTTCGGGCATCCCGCAAGGAAGAAAAACCTCCTCCACCATGCATTAAAATGGAGAAATTGGGGGCAAATCGTTCAAAGTGTAGCGTTCTCCCCAGGTTCAATATGACCTGAAACGAAAGCCGGAGATTGACGGTCCGGAAATAGTTCATACTCGTTTTCAGGTTGTTGGACTCAAAAAATTCAAAGGAAGCATCTGTCATGACTCCCCATCTGGGATTAAACATGTAACGTCCAGCGAGCATCGGCTTGAAAAAGGTAACAGCTTTTGGGTTCAAACTATCGGGAAGATGAGTCAAAGCAGAAGACAAACCAACACTTCCTTCCAGCGAATAACGATTTCTGGATACATTCCCACTTTGTGCCAACAACTGCATTCCGCAAAAGAAAACAAATAGAAAGCTTAGTAGTCGTAGTGTTGTGCTCAACTTTTTGTAAAACTCCATTCTTGATCTGATGATCGCTTCAAGTCTTTGGTTGACCGGTAAAATTACGAATTATTTTTACTTTTGTTTGATCATTGAACTGTTAATTTAGTCTTAAATATTTGCGTTTTTCATGGGGTTCTTCAAAGACTATTTATCGAAAGACAGCAAATTTTTGATTCGGAACAGTTCCTGGGTCATGTTCTCCAATTTTTCCCGGGTCGGATTGATTTTCGTAAAGTCCATCATCATTACCCAAAGCCTCGGAGTTAAAGTTTATGGGGATTACCTCACCATTCTGGCATTAATTCTGAGCATTCAGGCCTTTTTTAATCTGAACTTTGGTACCGTTCTCATCAAATTCGGTTCCGAGTATAAAGCAGAAGGGAAAGATCGTCACCTTCACGCCCTATTGAAACTTGGCTACCAAACAGCACTTTCCAGTTCCCTCCTTTCTGTCGTAGTGATTACGGGTTTCGTCTTCCTGACCAGGTATTTCTTTGATCAACACAGTGATCAGGAGTGGAACGTGGTGGTTCTGGCCCTTGCTTTCGGGAGCAATTTTATTGACTACATCCCCGAGAGTTTTTTGCGACTCCATTTCAAGTTTAAACTGACCGCTTTTTTATCCATTCTGTCAACGGTCATTGATCTGGGAATCACTAGTGTTAGTGCCTGGATTTTTAGAGACGAATTCAGTTATTTCCTCTACGGAATTGCCGGGGCAAAAATGGCCTCAAGCCTCTGCTACAATGTGCTCGCGAGTTACTTTATCCGGAGACTATCTAAAGAAAGATTTTTCGCCCCTCTCTCTCTTATTCGGACAGATTTCAAAACCATGTTTCGCTTCATTAGTTCCAATTACGGGAGCCGTCTTTTAAAGAACCTGATCGAACAGGGAGACATCCTGGTTTTAGGATATTTTTCCAACCAGAGCGAAGTCGGAATCTATGGAGTAGGTAAACGTCTGGGGTATGCCATCCTGAGTTTCATTGATCCGCTGGTAAACTCCATTTTCCCACAGTTTGCCCAAATGATTGCTGAGAAGAATTACAAAAACCTCTTGCAACTGATTCGCCAATTTTCATGGATCCTGGTTCTTCCGGGACTCCTCCTGCTGGTCATCACCTACTTTACTAAGGATTTTTTAATTACCTTTATTTACGGAAGCAATTTCCTTCCGGCAGCAGATGTGTTCTGGGTGGTTCTGTTTGCAGCAATCATCGCCAGCGTCACCTTCTGGAACATCACACTTCTGATCAGTCTGAATGAAGTAAACTACCGTTTCAAAATGAACTTATTCATTCTTTTTGTGAGTCTTCCAACAGCGTATTTAGTGATCCCTTCCTATGGGGCGCTTGGGGCCGCTATCATTCTGGTTGGAATCAAATTACTAGAATCTGCCATTGGCAGTTATCGGGGAATTCGAATCGTTCAAAAACAACTCCGTCTCCATGGGTGATTGCTACCTAAATTCGAAGAAATGGGCTCTTCGTCATCCAGCCAAAGCCTGGCAGTTTTACCGGGGAAATAAGTTGCCGCTCCAAAAAAAGATGCTTTTTTCTACCCTGGAATGGGCTCGTTTTGACACTAAAACGCTGGAGCAATTCGAAATATTTTGGCAAGAAATCCTGCGGATGGAACAAAGCGGATTTCAGCAGGGCAATTCACATGGGAACCACATCTCTTCCACTTTTGCCAAATGGCTCTATCTTTTGATTCGCGCCACCAAACCAGAAGTCATGGTGGAAACTGGTGTGGCACACGGATACTCTAGTTCGATTATCCTGCAAGCCATGCATCAAAACAAACAGGGAACACTCTATTCCATAGACCTTCCAGGACACGACACCAATGCCAATTATAACCTTCAGGCTGATGCCATCGGACACGTGGTTCCAAATGACCTAAGATCAAGGTGGCAACTTATTCGGGGAGATGTACGGGAAGAACTCCCTCCTTTGTTAGATCGATTGCAGCAGATTGATTGCTTTTTTCACGATAGCGACCATTCCTATGAAAATATGTCCTTCGAGTTCCAATTGGCCGACAAACACCTTCGAAATGGTGGCTTTCTGATTAGCGATGACGTCTATAAGAACAAGGCATACGCCGAGTTTATGGATGAAAAAAAATACCCAAGCGCTTACTTCACCAAAGGTGCTTGCTGTCGAAAAACGTTCGGAAAAACATGAGTTCGCGCAAGAAGTTTTTTTACCTCTCTCCTTACGACCTTCAGCGGCCACGAACCAACCAGGTCAGCGATATGCGCTTCTGTGAAGCTTTTGCGCAAAACGATTTTGAGGTGGAAATAATTTGTCCGACTGTTCAACGAAAAGACAACCTGGAGCAGGAAAAAATCAGGGATTACTACGAACTGGACACGGTCTTTGATATCCACTTTTTAAACACCTCCTACCTACATGAGAATCTGCGAAAAACAGCTTATCTTCGACTAAGCTGGAAGGGCTTTCAAAGAGTTCGAAAGCAACAGGTGTCAGAAACGATGTATGTTTGCTCCAGAAGTGAGATTATGCTCCTTTTTTGTCTTTTGTACAAGAAGCTTTTTTTCAAAAAGAACTGGAAAATCATTCCCTGGTTGCACGAGCTCAAAAGTGGTCAAATGCACCGTTGGGTCTACCGTCGGAGTGATTATATTCTGGCCACAAATTCCAATATCCTGGAGGATTTGAATACGCACTTAAAAATCCATCAACCAGGAGGAATCACCTTAAATCCTATCAGCCGAAGACAGGCCCAACAAATCCCGGATCGAAAAAAAGCAAGAGAGATCATTGGCTACCACGATGAGCAGTTTCTGGTGGTCTATACTGGTAAACTATACCGACAACAGCGCGAAATTGAATTGCTCATCCAGTGTGCCCAACAACTCCCGGAAATCAATTTTTTGTTCACCGGGGGTAAACCGGAAGTCGTCGAATATTATCATGATTACTTTCAAAAAAAACAGATTCAAAATATTCGTTTGAGTGGGTATCTCCCTGACTACAGAAGCATCAAATATTACCAGCAAGCGGCGGATTTACTGGTTTCATATTACACGGCTGAAGAACATGCTCTACGTTACAACCTTCCAAATAAGTTGGCTGAATACTTTCTAAGCGGGAATCCGGTTGTTACTCCTTTTTACGAAGCGACAAAAGATTTCTTAAATTCGGAAATTGCCTTTGAGGTAGCAGCAGAAAATCCGATCCGTTTGGCCGAAGAAATAAGAGCGTTGAAGGAGGACTCTAAAAAAAGAAACCTGTTAGCCCAGAAGGCCCTGGAGTACGCTCAAAGGGAACACTATCAAGTCAGGGTGCAGGAAATTATCCGACAGCTGAAATTATGAAACAAGTAGTCAAACTAACAGGAGCCAAGCATTTGGACCAACTGGAGCTTATTCAAGCGCTACGAGGCCTCCTGCAAGGGGAATATGCTTCCTTGTTTCACTGTGTGGCTGTACATGGAAGTGTAGCGACGGATGAAATTATCCCCTTCTCGGACTTCGACGGTTTGCTTATTCTTCGGTCAGGAAAAGAAAACTCACCGGAACTTCAGCAATTCCTGCGAAAATCGATGAAAATCATCTACGAATTTGATCCGCTTCAACATCATTCCTGGTTCCAGATCAAAGAAGAGCAACTCCATCACTATCCCCAAAGTTATTTTCCGATAGAACTCCTTCAGGAATGTGCTTTGATTTTGCCGGAAGACGATTGCTCCCTGGAAATTAACCCGGAACAAAGCACTGATTACGGACAGAATTTTTTGGCACTTCATCAATCACTCTCGAACAAGATCCACAGAAAGTTCATTCCGGCGAATAAGTACCAACTCAAAAGTGTATTGAGCGAAATCTTGTTACTCCCCTGTTTCTTTTTGCAAGCTTATTTGGAAAAGGGAGTCCTGAAAAAGGAAAGCTTTGAACTCATCCGAACGTATTTCAATCCTGAAGAACTTCAACCTCTTCATCTTGCTTCTGAAATGAGACTTCGCTGGGAACGTCCCGCTTTGAGTTCCTTTCAAAAGTATTTCCTGGAACATCCCCAAAAAAAGCTCCACAAAATGGGAGAAAAATGGTTCGCCCCGGCATTGAACAAGCAGGAAAAAGAAATTTTCAATCATGATTTCATGCAAGAGTTGAAAAAAATGATTGATTGCATGAAATTCAAACTTATCGAAGATGGGAAGCTATAGACTGATTGATCCACCTCTTTCCAGAACGCAAGCTGACTACGATCGGATCAGCGAAAAATTGTTGAACTTACTCGCGAAACAGCCGGGCCTATGTTCCCTGTACGCACTGGGAAACGTATCCGAACCCGGCATCTCAGACCTGGATTTATTGTGCGTTTTTGAAGATAACATCCACTGTTCTCTACAAATCAGTTCGCTATTGAGTGCCGAGGAGCGCTATTTGCTTCCACATGCTCCATTTGCAAGTAGTCTTCGAAATCTTGATGCCGCTTTAAATCAAACCTATTTCACCAATTTCAAGTTGCTTTCCGGCACCGATGTTATCCAGGAAAAAGGACTGCACGAAAACAAAAGTGCCGATTTAAAACAGCAAATAGCTCTTGAGTTCATCCTCATTTTCTACATTTCGCTTCACCGACAAATTCAATTAAAAAATGTCAAATGGCGGGGCTTTTTACTATCCTGCAAAGCATTAAAATTTGACCTGCAACTGCTCAACATTCATACAGGCCCCATCCATTCCCTGGTGGAGGAATGCATCCAACTTAGACAACAATTTTTCACCTACTCATTGCACGAAGCAGAAACGAAAAGCCGTCAACTCATCGAGCAAGTTTATAAGGAATGTCGTTTATTCTTAAGTGAAACACTCCATGAGCTTCCCTTTTTCCTTCCACAGGCTCAATTTCAAATTGCCCGGAATATATCAATCGTGAAGAGTGATCATTTTCAAGTAAAACAACAGGGATTTTCCCTTCCTGGGCTATTCTCATTTGGCGGGAAGTACTACCACAAGATTGAAAATCGCTTTTCCAATTTTGAATTCCATGTTCCTTATCAGCTTCCTGCACCAGGAAGTAAGCAAGAAGAGCGTTTCGCAAAACTCTCTGAAATCAGGTGTGAGCAGCAAAGCTTCTTCCCAAATTTCATACCTTTATCAACAGGCTTTAACTTTTTCTACGGGCAGCCATGTCGTTCAAATTAGGAGATTACATCATCGATCGCTTGCGAAGTGATTTTCTTCAACAAACTTTTCAGGAGAAAGGAAACTGGGGAAAACTACTTGATCTGGGTTGTGGAAACAAACCCTACCGAGACTTCTATCAAAAGTATTGCGACAGTAGTATTGGAATAGATATAGAAAATTCACTCCATCGAAATGAACACATTGATCAGTATTATGATGGAGAGCATATTCCCTTTGAAGATGGACATTTTGATACGGTCTTATGTACTGAAGTATTAGAGCACGTCCCGAATCCACTTTCTTTTTTGGAAGAAATTCATCGGGTATTAAAGCCCCATGGCACACTGGTTCTGAGCGTTCCTTTTCTTCAGTTGTTGCATGAAGTTCCACACGACTACCACCGTTTTACGCCCTTTGCGCTCAAAAAGCTCATGAATCAAAGTCAATTTGAACTCACTCGGATTGCCGGACTTGGAGGAAGTGGTGGATTCTGGATTACCCTTTTGATCAGAAAGCCCCTTAAATTTTGGAACAAACTGTCTAAAATCGTCAGGTGGAAAGCACTCTATTCCGTCTACAACCCCTTCATTTTTCTGTTCGCATTTCTCCCTCAATACTTCTACGTCAAAGCATCCCGTCCCAAAATTGATGAAGCAGTCTTTGGACACGAGACCTGCAAAGGCTATGTTTTAATTGCCCAAAAGAGATGATCAAAGTAATTCATTATTTGGGAAGTTTGCGCTTCGGTGGAATTGAGCAATTGGTCTATGATCTTAGCCAGGAACAACTTACTCAGGGAATGGAGGTCGTTCTACTTGTCGCCAAAAAAGACGGAGAATTTCAGTCGCGATTCGAAGCACTCGATGTGAAAATTCATTTTTTGGAACTGAAGTCTGGATTCGACTTTTCGGCTAGCAAAAGGCGTTTGATCAAACAACTTTTTCGGCAGGAAAATTTTGTCATTCATCTACATGAATTCAATCCAATTGTTGCCAAATTAGCCCTAAAAAGCGGCAAACGAATCATCTACACCGAACACGGAAACTTTGCTTTTGGAAGAAGGATCACCAGAAAGGACAAACTACTATTCTTTCTTCGAAAACGCTTCTTTCGGAACTCACAAGTGCTGATTTGCTGCAACTCAAACTTCACCAGGAACTATGTCGAAACCCATTTTTATCGAGGTCCGAGGTTATGCACCGTTCACAATGGAGTTTCTGAACACCGCCTGGTCGACCAAAACGAAGTTCGAAAGATCAGGGAAACATACAAGGACAAGTGGATCATTGGAAGCAGTTCCAGATTGGTCGCTTTCAAACGAATCGATCGTTTAATTCACGTTTTCACCCAACTGATTAAAGAAGAAAAAGATGCCCTCCTGCTAATCGTTGGAGAAGGACCGGAAAGAAAAAAATTAGAATCGCTGGTGAGTAGTCTGAACATAGCTGAATCTGTCATCTTTACCGGATACCAGGGGGAAGTACAAAATTATCAGGCGGCCTTTGATTGCTGCGTATTTCCCTCTCAAAACGAACCTTTCGGATTGGTTGCTTTGGAATGTCTTCGTCTGCAAAAAGAAGTACTTGTTTTTAGCGATGGAGGTGGTTTAACAGAAATCATTGAACAGGATGAGCCCAAAAATATTTGCAAAACAGAATATGAACTTCTTCATCAGCTTCTGGAAATCAGGCATTCTGATCCCAAAAATCGCAACAAAAAAGAGCTTCTCGCGTATTTTAGCAGTAGTAGAATGTACCGGGAATACCTGGAAAAATACCAAGGCTAGTACCAAATGTGCGGAATTAACGGTTTAATCTCATGGAAGCAGCCATCAGCAGACAATCGAATGCTGGTGGAGCGAATGAATCATGCCCTCCAACATCGGGGACCAGACGGAGAAGGAATTTGGTCCACTCTAGATCACCGTGTTCACCTGGGACATCGACGTCTGAGCATCCTTGATCTCAGTGAGGCGGGGAAACAGCCCATGATAGATCGTGAAACACAAACGGTCATCAGCTATAACGGAGAAGTTTTCAATTTTCAGGAACTCAAATCACATTGGCTTTCCGATCAATCCTTCCAGTCCAGAACAGATACGGAAGTTCTTTTAAAACTGTATCGAAAACTTGGAAAAGAGATGTTTCCCCAATTGAATGGCATGTTCGCCATCGCTATTTGGGATCAACAAGCGGAAGAACTTGTCCTGGCCAGGGATCTCATCGGTAAAAAACCACTTTACTGGCATTTTGACGGTCAAACGTTCAGCTTTTCATCTGAAATAAGAAGTTTGCTGGAACTCCCCTGGATTTCAGCCAAACTGGATGAAGAAGCGGCTTACGACTTCCTGACCTATAATATGACCCTAGGGAGTCAAACCATGTATCAGGGAATTCACAAGCTGGAACCAGGCAAACTGTTGGTCTTCAACAAACGATCCGAGGTACAAATACATTCCTTTCAGGAACTTCAATTGGAAAGTGCCTTTCCAGAAGATGAATCCGAATTGATTCGGGAACTTCAGCAACGAACGCGATCTGTTGTCGAAAAAAGAATGATTTCAGATGTTCCTGTGGGCCTCTTCCTGAGCGGTGGAGTCGATTCCGGCGCCATCCTTGGAATCAGTCATGAACTTGGACATCGGAACATGGCCTGCTATAATGTTTCCTACGAAGGGGCCGAAAACTATAATGAACGCGTTTATGCCGAACAACTGGCTAAAAGATTCGACGCTCAATTGGAAAATTGTGTGGTTCAAAAAGAAGATGTACTCACTTATCTCCCTCAGATCATCGAGACCTATGATGAACCACAAGCAGATACAACCGCCATACCGATTCATTTCATCTCAAAAATGGCCTCGGAACAAGGATACAAAGTCATGTTAAACGGAGACGGTCCGGATGAATTGTTTGCCGGTTACAATAGCTATCAAAACTATCTTCAAAAGGATGCCTGGTTTCAAAAAATGAAAGATATGCCCTCTGTCATCCAACGATTCGCTCATACCGGTCTGAAATATTTCAAGGCAGAATCGAATGAACTGGAGATGATGGAACGAATTCTTCAAAAACAGCACTTCTACTGGCCCGGAGCAGCCGGGATCAAAGCAAGTCACAAAAAGCACTTGATGAGTACTGATTTTATGAAGCGAAATCCGCACCTTGATTCGTACAACGCAGTTCGAGCATTGGAAAAAGATTTCTTTGCATTCAAAAAATCAGATCAATTTGACTTACTCGACTGGATGTGTTTTACTGGTATCAAACAAGCAATTCCGGAACGCTTTCTCTACCGCTCCGATAAAATTGGCATGAGTCATTCCCTGGAAATGAGAAGTCCTTTCCTGGATCGTGAATTCGTCCAGTGGTCCCTAAGTCTTCCCGGAAAATGGAAAATCAAGGATGGAACGGGAAAATATTTGTTCAAAAAAAGTCTGGAAGACCTCCTTCCTCCGGAGATTCTCTACCGAAAAAAAATGGGCTTCTGTGTCCCTTTAAAAGAGTGGATTTCAGAGACCATCCTAAGCGAGATTGATCAGGAACTGGACTATTTCTGTCAAAACAGTGACCTTTTTGATCGAAAACGGGTCCAAACATATATTCATCAGCTAAGAAATGGAAACGAATCCATGACCAACCGCATCTGGACGATCTATTTCTTTATCAAATGGCATCGCCGTTGGATGACATGAAAGTAGTACTGATCACGAACATACCAACCCCATACCGGATTCCCTTTTTCAGGAAAATTTCCGAACTGCTGGAGCAGGAAGGACATCACTTTGAAGTCTTCTTTGCAGCTGCGGGTTACGCGCACCGCAAATGGAATGTCAATTTGGAGAATGGTGGCTTCAAGTACCGCTTCCTGGAATCAGTAGCGATTGCCGGAAACAGTTCTGAACAGACTTCTTTTAGTTATCGGGGAATTAGCAAAATCATCAACGAATCGAAAGCCACTCATGTAATTGTTCCGGGATTTTCCCGAGCCAGTTTGCGCCTATCATTGGCCTCCCTGTTTCAAAACTACCAATTGATCATGTGGACAGGCAGTGTTTCGCACCAGACAGATGGATTCTTGAAACGGATCTATCGTAAATGGATCGTTCGGCGAATGAAGCATTTCATTACCTACAGCCAGAGTTCAGCCAACTACCTAATCAAGCTCGGCGCCTCAGCCGATCGAATCAATGTTTCTCTGAATACCGTCGACCTGGACTTTTTCAGTCGTGCGTATGAAAAAAACAGACGCTCACAGCCGAAACACGAAAATGTGAGACTTGGTTACGTAGGCTACCTGACAGAGAGAAAAGAGGTTCACCTGTTGATTTCCCTTTTCGAGGCAGTTCATCAAAAATACCCGGACTGTGAATTGCATTTGGCTGGAGATGGAGATCAACGTGAAAGGCTGGAAAAAATGGTACAGCGCCAGGGACTTGAAAAACAAGTTCATTTTCATGGATATCTTCAACAAGAACAACTCCCCGCATTCCTGGCCCAAACAGACATTTTCCTTTATCAGACCAGTTTTGATATATGGGGATTGGTACTGAACGAAGCAATGGCGTCAGGTCTTCCTTGTATGTCCTCAATCAATGCCGTATCCAGTCGCGAATTAATCCGGCACGCTGAGAATGGTTATCTTGTCGATTTTCAGGAAATTGAACGTTGCGAACAACTTCTTTCCATCCTGATCGAGTCACCAAAACTCCGGGAAGATTTTGGAAAAAGAGCGAAACAAGATATTTTCGAGCAGGCAAGCATTGAGCAGTCTGCCCACACATTTGTAACAGCCATTTATGCCAGCCAGCATTCATAAAATATCACAGGGGATCATTCCGATGAGCCTGCAATCCTGGTGGTCCTGGTTTGTGAAATCACCGCTTTCCTTAAAGTGGTTTGTGTTGTTAATCCTCTCCAAGCCCATCATTGATGCATTTTATTTTGTCAAGGATTCCGGGCTCCTTTCTCCAGCGCAAATCATCGGTTTTCTGAGCTTTTTGCTTTGTCTGATCATCCTTCTCAGTAAGAAACCTCGGAATTCATTTGTTTCGACCGATTATCTCATGCTGATATTCGGCTTTTTTCTCTTTCTCAATGCGACCCTCGTCTACGCCATCGACCTGGAGGTCAAAGGAATCGGAAATTTCATCCGGATCATGATCCCGGTACTACTCTTCTTCTACCTACGCAATGAAATCAAATCAATGGACGATTTAAACGGATTGATTTTTACATTTTTGCTCTCCTCCATTTTTCCCTATGTCATCTATTTCTATGAATTTCTCTTTAAACCAATTCAAATAGAACACCTCAGTGAAGGAAGAGGTGGAGGAATGCGTCTGAGCGGAATTTATGCGGACATGTTTAACTATATGGCCTACATTATTGGAGACTTTCTCATTTTCTGCATTTATTTCACCAACCGTGCCTACGCCGGTCTCAAACCCCATTTTACTGGAATTTTGATCGTTACAGCGATCACGATCCTGGGCCTAACCGGTATTCGTCACCAGGCGTCCTGGGGAGTCTTTGCTGCTATTTTGCTATTCTTTATCACATTTAACATCGGTAATCGCTACGGAAGATCGATCATGCTCGTGTTTAGTATTTCGTTTGTCCTGCTATTCCCCTATATCTGGCGGAAAACCATTGCTCCGCTTTATAGTAAGGAAATCAACGCCTACAAAGGATTGACCCGAGAAGATCGAGCTCTGAATGGTCGAATTATCCGTTGGAAAAAATACTTCGGTTACTGGGATGATATGCCTATCGAAGCAAAGGTGTTGGGGGTTGGTTTATCCAATCATCCGGCCAGCCCAATCATGATGTCGGGGGGAATGCACTCAGACTATGTTCGCTTCTTGTTTGCCACCGGAATCCTGGGAATACTTGTTTACATTGCGATGCTCGTTTCCATTATTTACCGAAGTTTTAGGTATCCTCGTCCATTGAGGTTTTGGTCACTTTTATCCGTGGTGATTCTTATGCTCTACGCCATTTCATCCAATCCCTTTGGCTCTTCAGGTGCCTTGCTTTACCTTTGTCTAATTGGAATGGTGGTTGCCGGAAAGCCACTTCGAGATTTCGTTGAAGCCACATGAAACAAGGGATTATAATTGTCGGGAAAATTCCACCACCTTATTTTGGTCCGGCCATCGCGAGCAAAATTATACTGGAATCAAAACTTCGCGAGGAGTTTCATCTCTTTCACGTAGATACAAGACTGAATCAGGGAATTGATACCATGGGACGCTTTTCCTTCAAAAAATTGTTCCGTTTACCACAAATTTATACGCATTTCCTGAAGTGCCTCCTCCATAAAGATACGAAGATCGTATTGATCCCCATTGCTCAAAAGGGCTCGGCACTATACAAGGATGCCGTTTTTATCATCCTGGCCAAACTGTTTCGCAAAAAGATCATCCTACACCTGCGGGGAAGTCAGTTGCTGAACTGGTATCAGGGAACGCATGGCTGGAATCGTTGGTTCTTCAAAAGACAATTCCAAAAGGCTTCTGCAGCCATTGTTCTCGGAGAAAAACTTAGGTATATTTTTGAACACTTTCTTCCCCCGGAAAAAGTGCACGTGATCCCCAATGGAGGAAATTACCAACTTCCAGAAAGACGAGAGAGCAATGAACAAATCAGGATTCTTTATCTGGCCAATCTCATGCCTAGCAAGGGGGTCGATTTTTTTCTGGAAGCACTGACTGGTATTCCAGAAGCTTTGAGAGATCAGCTAAGTTGTCTGGTGGTCGGAGCCTGGGAAAGTGATTCTTTCCGAGCACATTGTGAAAAACTGGTTTCCGACTTTCAACTTCCGGTTACTTTTGAACCTGTTAAATCGGGAGATGAAAAGTTGAAATGCCTGGCCCAAAGTGACCTTTTTGTCTTTACCCCCAGAGCTCCTGAAGGCCATCCCTGGGTAATCGTAGAAGCAATGGCCGCAAGTCTCCCGCTCATTTCCACTGATCAGGGAGCCATTTCAGAATCGGTACTGGATGGAATCAATGGCTTCATTGTTGATCATCGGAACCCTCAGCAACTTCGTGAAAAATTGATGCTATTTGTACAGGATCGAAGCTTGTTAAAAAGCATGGGGAAAGACAGTCACCGACTTTATTTAGCTAACTTTACAGAAGAAAGCATGGTCCAAAAACTAAGTGACCTGTTCAATACACTTCTGACCTAACTATGTGTGGAATTGTTGGTTATAGTCTAGATTTTCATCCGGACCCCGAAAAATTGCTTCGGGCAATCAAACACCGGGGACCTGATGGATCAGGATTTCATCAGGAAACAAGTGGTCAGTTTTGTACCGGCCTCGGGCATCAACGTTTGAGTATTTTGGATCTAACGAATGCCGCCGCCCAACCCATGAAGCATGCTTCAGAAAAGGTCGTGATCAGCTTCAATGGAGAAATTTACAATTTCAGAGAACTCAAAGCACAATTTCTACCTGATACTTCATTCAAAACCCAGGGTGATACAGAAGTCATTTTGGAACTGTATTTAAAGTTAGGCACCTCCTTTGTGGAACATTTGAACGGGGACTTTGCCATTGCTATTTTGGATCATCGCATTGAAAAGCTATACCTTCTTCGCGATCGCATGGGAGTCAAACCACTGTATTATTGCCACAACGAAAAAGGACTCGTTTTTGCCTCTGAAATAAAAGCCCTTTTTGAACTTGAGGTCCCCCGGGAAGTAAACCAGGAAGAACTGCTCCCCTACCTCATTTTCAAATACAGTCCTGAAGATCGTACCATGATCCGGGGAGTTAAACGACTGACTCCCGCCCACGTATTGGAATATGACCTACAGAGCAAAAAACGATCTATCGCCCCCTACTGGGAACTCCGAAAGATTCCTGAATACATAGGAATGACGTACGGGGACGCGGAGGAAAAACTTCGAACATTGCTGGAGGACGCCATTCGCTTACGACTCGTCTCAGACGTTCCATTGGGAGCTTTTCTTTCTGGTGGATTGGATTCTTCCATCATTGCCCACCATCTCAGAAATGAAAAGGATATACGTTATTTCTGTGCCGTAAAAGAACAGCGTGATTTACAAAAAGAAGGCAGTACTTCCGATGGATACTTTGCTCAGAAATTGGCCAACGAGTGGCGATTGGATTTGCATCAAACTCCGATTGGCAGCAAAGTCCTTACGAACGAATACTTACACAAAACGCTCTTATTCGGGGACGACCTGATCGCGGATGGTTCACAGATTCCTTCTTATCTGATCAGCCAGGAAGCAGTCAGTGAACGGAAGGTCCTTCTTTCGGGTATGGGAGCCGATGAAATTTTTCTGGGATACGCCGGACATCAATTGACCCGGGCATCACAGCTCATGCATTCCTTTCCTGGTTTCGTTGCGCGTCCGATGGCAAGAAAGATGGCCGGATTGAACCAGGGAAAAGGAAGATGGCTGGCTTACAGACGTTATCTACATAAACTAGGAAAATATGCCTTCCATCCCCATAGGCTGCTGGCACTCAACATCGTCGGCGATTATGAAAGCGCTCAGAGTTTAATTCCCAGCGAACAAGCCAGTTTCGAAAATCAAATCACCCGTTTTTTCACCAGTGATCCGGACGAATTTGATCAACTATTTCATTTTGAACAACGGAATTTTTTGCACAAAAACCTCAACTATATGGACCGAATGTCCATGGCTCATGGAGTTGAAACGCGCGTTCCTTTTCTGGATCATCGCCTGGTCGAATTTGCATACGCCCTACCCCGCCATTTTAAATTAAGCAACTTCGGGAATGGAAAGCGCATTTTAAAATCTGCATATCGTGAACAGCTTCCGGCATACATTGTTAGGAGAAGAAAGGCCGGGTTTGGGATGCCCCTAAGAAGTATCTTTTCAGATGCCAGGGAAGTTGAACGACTCCTAAATATTGATTTTTTTAGTAATTTCAATCAGTTTTCCATCGACCGCGTCCGTGAGTTGATACAAAAGCATCTCAGCGGACAGGAAGATCATTCCGCACTGATTTATGCACTGATTTCATTTCAACATTGGTACGGAATACACATTGAACAGCGTCTATGAAACAACTGACACAGCAGCTTAAATCCGGTAAAATGGAAATTCTGGAAGTCCCGTTTCCAGTGCTTCGCCCAAATGAAATTTTGGTTCGGAATCACTATTCGCTGATCAGCTCGGGAACAGAATCCAAAACAGTCAGTGATGCCCGAAAAGGCTATGTCGCCAAAGCCAGAAACCGAAAAAAAGAAGTCCAGCAGGTGATTGACATGATCAAGAATCAGGGATTTTCCAATACCTACCAATTCGTCATGAACAAATTGGACGCTCCCTCTTCCCTGGGTTACAGCTGCGCAGGAGAAGTGATTGCTGCTGGAGATCAGGTACATGAATTTAAGGTTGGTGACCTGGTGGCCTGCGGTGGAAACTCTGCCAATCATGCCGATGTTGTATCCGTTCCGGTCAATCTAGCTGTCAGGTGCCCTGATATCTCAATGAAAGAAGCTGCCTTCACTACACTGGGGGCTATTGCCCTCCAGGGAATCCGGCAGGCCGAATTGAACCTCGGAGAACGTTGCCTCATTATTGGGATGGGGCTTGTCGGACAGCTCAGTGCCAAAGTTTTACAGGCTTCTGCCATCCAATGTGCCTGCATTGACATTTCAGAAGAGGCCATCAAACATTCCAAAGCTGCGGGAATTCAAAACGTCTTCAACAGACATCAGGACGGTTTGGAGGAAATCCTCATGGAGCAAACAGGACAAATTGGTTTTGACAGCATTCTGATTACCGCCGGGAGCAGCTCACTAGATCCGGTTGAACTGGCCGGACAACTGGCTAGAGTCAAGGCAAAAGTGGTCATTGTTGGAGCCGTCCCCACTGGTTTTGATCGCAAAAATTATTACCAGAAAGAATTGGACCTACGTATGTCTAAATCTTATGGCCCTGGTCGGGGTGACCGAAACTATGAAGAAAAAGGCCAGGATTATCCGGTCGGTTTTGTACGTTGGACCGAAAACAGAAATATGCAAGCCTTTGTCGAATTGATTCGACAGAAAAAAATAGAACTTCAATCCCTCATTTCCCACTGTTTCCCGCTGGAGGATGCAACCCAGGCTTATGACCTGATCCTGTCCAAAAATGGAAATGCCAATGCCATTTTAATCGAGTATGAAAAAGACAAAGAGCTGGTAAAACAGGTCGAGTTGTCCTC
Source organism: Bacteroidota bacterium (assembly GCA_006226425.1). Lineage (GTDB taxonomy): Bacteria > Bacteroidota > Bacteroidia > Flavobacteriales_D > Crocinitomicaceae > M2408. The sequence continues at coordinate 53,470 of SBGX01000010.1, forward strand.
AAACCCGGCACCCGAAAAGGGAAATGTCGGCCTGATTGGAGCGGGAAAATTTGCCCAGGGAACACTCCTACCAGCTATGAAAGGTTTGTTTTCCTTCAAGACGCTCGTCAACTCAAAAGGCAATGTATCCAGATACGTAGGCGAAAAATATGCTTTCAAGCACATCTCCAACCAGGAAGAAGATCTTTTTAATGACCCTGGGATTGATACCGTATTCATTTGTACGCGACACGATAGCCATGCTCGTTTGGTCATTGAAGCCATCAAATCTGGAAAGCACATTTTTGTGGAGAAACCTTTGGCCATCCGTGAAACAGAACTCGAAGAAATTCGATTGGCATATCGGGAAGCTGTTGAGCAAGGTTATTCCAAACAAGTGATCGTTGGCTTCAACCGACGCTTTGCTCCCGCTATTCAGGAACTCAAAAAACAGTTGACGGACGCTCAAAGGAAAAGCATTCTTATCCGGGTAAACGCAGGCAAACTTGCGCCAGATCATTGGGTGAACGATCCCGAAGTTGGTGGTGGAAGAATCATCGGTGAATGTTGCCACTTTGTGGATTTGGCCATGCATATTGCTGGTTCCCGAATTAAAAGTGTGCATGCCCATGCCCTGGATAGCGATGAATATACCGAAAACACGGTTCAGATCAATTTACATTTTGAAAACGGTAGTATGGCTTCCATTGCCTATTTTTCAAACGGAAGCAAATTACTGAGTAAAGAGTTCATCGAAGTTTTTAGTGCTGGTAACTCCTACCAAATCGATGATTTCAAAACATTGCATCGCTATGGGAAATCACATAAAAAGACGAAATATAGGACGCAAGATAAAGGACATTTGAATGAGATGAAGCGCTTCTCAGAGGCCCTCAAAAAAGGGGAAAAGGAGGTGATCCCATTTCAGGAAAGTCTACACGTTACCCAGGTGTGTTTCGACATCCTCCGAAGCATTCGGGAGAGCAGGCAAATTGAGGTTTTGTCATGAAACATGAAGAACTGAAGGAGGCGATCAAAGCTTTACAAAAACACATTGAATCTTCTGAATATAGGGGCTTTGATCCCTATGACGGATTGGAATCTCCGATTTTTCAATGGCCCATTTTTCGATCCTGGAAGTCCTTTCGTTTTTATGCGCAACAATTAGTTAAGCGAAGTTCAATCAATTTGCGCCCATTATTGGGAATCAAACCCGGCCTTAATCCAGTAACCTTGGGCTTATGCCTCCAATCTTACAGTTACCTGGCACTTGCCGATCCCTCCGAGAAGGAAACATACCTCCAACATGCAGAAGCGATGATCGATCAGCTTTCAAAGCTCCGATCCGAGGGGTACAACGGACTCTGTTGGGGCTACAATTTTGATTGGGAAGCAAGATATGCAAGCATTCCAGCTTTTGCACCCACCATCGTAGCGACTGGAATCATCACCAACGCCCTCTACGAGAACTGGTCGCTCCACGGAAATGAACGAAGCAAAGAAATGCTTCTTCAGAGTAGAGCATTTGTCCTGGAAGATTTAAATCGAAGTCAAAGCCCAAACGGAATTTGCTTCTCCTATTCGCCGCTTGATCAGCAACTGGTGCTCAATGCCTCCATGAAAGCAGCCCGTTTACTCGCCCAATGTTACTCAATTGCCCCTGACCGGGAAGACCGAAAAGTAGCTTTGGACACCGTCAACTACGTACTAAGTCAGCAAGCGGAAGACGGATCATTCCCCTATTCCGACAAACGATCAAAAATTGATCATTATCACACCGCCTACGTCATCGATTGTTTACATTCGTGTCAAACACTCCTCCAGGAAGCGTCTATTTTTCCTTCCCTGGAAAAAGCCTATGCGTTCTACAAAAATGACCTAATCACCGACCAGGGGCACCCCAAATTCTATTCGGATGCAGAGTTTCCACTGGATTGTACGGCTGCAGGACAGGGCATACTCAGTCTCTGTCGTTTTCAGGATCTTGAAATAGCCTCTGAAATGGCCAGTTATACGATTCAGGAAATGCAATCACCAAAGGGATCCTTCTATTTTAGAAAATATCCTCCAAAAACGAATAAAAGCTCGTTCATGAGATGGTCTGATGCCTGGATGTTTGCTGGACTAAGCTCATTGTTATTTCATCAGCAAAACCGGAAAGCATGACCATTTTATTCCACCTGGGGCATCCGGCACACTTCCATCTGTTTAAGTTTTCGATCCGAGAATTGAAAGCATCCGGACACCACGTTCTAATTGCTATCAAAAAAAAGGACGTACTTGAAGAATTGCTGCAAGATTCCGGGCTGGACTACGTCAATATTCTCCCGGAAGGGAAGAAGCAAAGCAAATGGGACCTGATCCGATCTCAGTGGAAACAGATTCGGGCCATTCATCGCCTGGTCAAAAAGGAAAAAGTGGATCTCCTCTGCGGGACCTCCGCGGCTATTTCTCTAGTTGGAAAATGGAATGGGATCACCAGCTACAATTTCAATGAAGACGATGCGGAAGTCGTTCCAATGTATGCCCGACTCGCCTATCCCTGGGCCACACTGATTTTTGCCCCCAAATGTTGCTCTGTCGGAAAGTGGCAGCAGAAAAAAATAGCCTACCCTTCCTACCATGAACTAGCTTATTTGCATCCTGATCATTTCACTCCGGACTCAAAAATTTGGGAACAATACTTTGCCCAGAACGAATCTGTTTTCCTCATTCGTTTTGCGCAACTTACTGCACATCATGACAGCGGAATCAAAGGAATAAATCTGGAACTTGCCCTAAAAATCATCGAAAAACTGGAACAGCATGGCACGATCTGCATCAACAGTGAAAAGGAACTTCCGCCTGAACTCGAGAAGTACCAGCTTCACATAAAAGCTTCGGAGATGCATCACATTCAAGCCAACTGCCGATTGTTTATCGGAGATAGTCAAACCATGTCTGCAGAATGCGCTGTCCTTGGAGTTCCATTCATCCGAATTAACGATTTTGCTGGACGCCTCTCCTACCTCGAAGAATTGGAAAACCATTTTGGACTTGGTAAAAGCTTTCTACCTCAAGAAAAGGAGCAAATTCTGGAGACGCTCGACCATTGGTTAAATGCAAAGAATCTTCATTCCCAATGGCAGGAGAAAAAAGTACAAATGTTAACTCAACGTATTAATTTGTCCGACTACATCACCAGACAATTACTTCGCGCTCCCAAAGAGCTTCTAGAAGAGTCAGGAAAGGCCCGCCAATGAAACAAAATGAGTAAATTGCCGTACCAAATAGCTTAAACGAGCATCATGCGAAGAAAAAGTAAGCTCTTCCATACCACGATTTTGATTGTTGTCCTTGGCATTTTACTGCCGGCATGTAAGACTCGTGAAAAGCTCGTCTATTTTCAACATGGCGATCTTCCGGACAGCACGGAACAGAAGATTCCCTTTGAATTTCGATACAAACCGAATGACATTGTTTCTATCAACATATCAAGCTCTAACCCAGAACTCGTTAAACCATTTAATGCAAACCTGCTACCTAGTAATTATCCGGACGGGTATACGAGTGGGAATGCTTCGCGAGACGGATACCTGATTGACGAGCAGGGAGAAATTCAATTTCCGGTCATCGGAAGCATTAAGATTGGTGGACTCAGTCGAACTGAAGCGATTGAAGTCATGACCAAAAAGCTCAAAGAATACGTGGATGATCCCATTGTTAATATGCGGGTCACCAACTTCAAAGTGACCATTCTGGGAAGTGTCAACCAACCCGGAACTTTCAACATTCCAAATGAGCGAATTTCCTTATTGGAAGCATTGGGATTAGCGAAAGACACCAAGATCACTGGGATTCGGAAAAATGTATTGATTATTCGGGACGAAGATGGCCAGAAAAAAGAGTATCGGATCGATTTGACCTCCCGGGAATTCTACAAATCTCAGGTATACTACCTGGAACAAAATGATGTCGTTTATGTGGAACCGAATAAGAAAGAACGCTTCGGTTCAACAGTATTCAAATCATCTACCGGAATTTTCGTTTCATCGGTAACGGTTGTTCTAACTGCCCTAAACATCATACTGAACCAGTGAGTGTAAGTAGCAAATACAAAATGGAAGGTGGAGAGCACCATGAAAATCAGTCTTTTAGTCTGGAAACCATCCTGTATTACCTGAAGCGAAGCCATTGGTTCGTCCTGGGGGTTCTTTTTTGCTTTTTGATGGCTCATCTGAAGCTGCGCTACGCCACTCCCCTCTTCCGTTCAACGGCCAAAGTATTGTTCAAAACAGATGATAGCGGAGGACTCTTCAATGAGGGGTCGGCATTCCAGGACTTTGGATACGGTTATTACTCTCCGATTGAAAATGAAATAGAGACGCTTAAGTCTCGATCACTGATGAAGGAGGTTGTCAAAAACCTCAAATTGAACATCGTATTTTATGATAACAACGGATTGGTTCCAGTTGAAAAATACAAAGACTCCCCGTTGAAAGTCACTTTTTTGCAGGGAGATTCTAGCGTTTATGAAACGGGGGCTCGTTTTGAAATCAAAATACTCTCCGACAATCATTTTTTGATCGAGAACGAAAAGGACAAGTTTCAATTCGAAGGTGCTTTTGGAAAGCCTTTCCAAACCAAAATTGGTGAACTGATCCTGACTCCATCTGGAAATCAGGTAAAAATCAAAAGTGGTCGCAAGTACATTCTCTATGTCTATTTACTTGAAGATATTGTGGATCAATATGCAGGATCAATCCAGGTGATCCGGGCCAACGAGATGTCCAACGTCCTCGAAATCGGATTAATTGACAATTCAATCGACAAAGCTACCGACATCGTGAACCAGGTGATCGCCCAACATCAGCAAGAGGCCATTGATGACCACAACCAGGTCGCCAAAAATTCAATTCGCTTCATCAATGACCGGATCGGAATCATTTCCAAAGAGCTTGCCGACGTGGAGGGGGATGCCCAGGCATTTAAGACTGCTGAAAAAATTGTGGATGTCGGGTCCGAAGCGACCATTTTCATGGAAACGCAGCAGGAAATCGAAAAAGAGATTGTTGAAAATCAAATCCAGGTTAAATTAGCCGAATACGTCAACGAATACATTTCGGACAATCAGGACCCCACGGAATTGCTCCCAACGAATCTGGGACTTTCAGACCTTTCCATTATCAATGGTATAGAAACATACAACAACCTTGTATTGGAACGCAACCGAATTTTAGAACACTCCAATCCCAAAAATCCGGTAGCGATCAATCTCGAATCCAAAATCCTGAACCTACAGAAAAACCTGGTCGAGAGTTTGCGAAAATATGAAACGACCCTCAAGGTCCGTGGAAAACAACTCGCACTTCAGAACGAAAAGCTGAACAAGCGAATTCAATCTGTTCCCAAACAGGAAAAATTGTTGCGCGAGATTCAGCGACAACAGCAAATCAAGGAATCTCTATACCTCTACCTGCTTCAAAAAAGGGAGGAAACGGCCATTACGCTTTCATTGACGGTTGCGAACAGCCGGGTCATCGACGAAGCTCACTCGAACGGAAATGTCGTGAGTCCGAATAGAAAGAACACCTATCTGATCGCTTTGATCCTGGGAATGGTCATCCCTTTTGTGATCCTGTTTGTCATTCGTAGAATGAACAATAAAATTCAGAACCGGGAAGAAATCGAAAGCCGCGGATTAAAAACCTTGTGTGAAATTCCTCAGAGCAAGACCAAAGGTGGAAATACCGTGTTCGACTCCAAAGAAAATTCTGCCCTGGCCGAATCATTCCGTCTGCTGCGGACCAATTTGGACTTCATTTTGAAGATCAACGAATCAAAATGTAAGGTAGTCGTGGTTACTTCTACCATCCCCGGAGAAGGAAAATCTTTTGTCTCACTGAATTTAGCCAAGTCCCTGGCGATTATCGGAAAACGAGTATTGGTACTGGGAATGGATTTGCGATCACCAACTTTGAATAAATACCTGGGTGTTCCTAACCAAATTGGTGTTTCCAATTTCATTGTCGATGCGGACATCACTATTGATCAAATTACAATGCCCCATCCGGAGGATCAGGAATTTGATCTCATTTGCTCAGGGGATATTCCTCCAAACCCTGCTGAATTGCTCTTACACCATCGCGTTAATCAGCTTTTCCAGCATGCCCAGGAACGCTACGACTATATTGTTGTGGACACTCCACCAGTTGGGGTCATTTCAGACACTTTACTATTGACAGGACATGCCGATATGTTCCTTTACATTGTTCGGGAGCGTTTCACACCGAAAAAGTATCTCAAACAGATCATTCAACTGAAGGAACAAAAGCGTTTGCCAAATGTTCAACTTGTACTCAACTGTGCTCATGAAAAATCAGCATACGGGTACAATTATTACGGAAAGCCAGCAAAGAAAAAAGGAATTTCAAAAAAAGGTGAACGATCCTAGGCACTTGTCAGACAACGATTTTTCCATCCCGATTCAGGACGTAAAGATTAGCGTCAAGTCTTTTGAGTCCCCTGTTCTTCCTCCACTTGATGAAGAAACTTCATTGAATGAAACACACTTTTTATTACGAGTTCCTCAAGTAGCGAACTATTTGGTCAAAGAAGGACGAGAAATTTTCATTGAACCGGCGGAAGGTGCCGAACAAGATTTGATTCGTTTGTATCTGAATGGATCGGTATTGGGTGCCCTACTTATTCAACGCAACATCCTATGTTTTCACGCAAGCGCCTTTGAATACCATCAACAAGCTGTCCTGATCTGTGGTGAATCCGAAAGTGGCAAATCATCACTGGCTTTGGCCATGCACCTGAATGGAATGAAACTAATCAACGATGATATTTGTCCCATCAATCATCCAGACTTCAATGTCCTGCCACTTGAAACTCCTTCCAAACTGTGGGCTGATAGTCTACAGGAACTTCAACAAGAAAAGTTAAAAGGTCCGGCCATTCATTCGGGAGAAAACAAGTTTTTCGTAGACATCAAGCATAAGCAGCACGAAAATCTACCGGTAAGAGGGATCATCATTCTGGAAAACGACGCTGTCAATGATTTTGAGATCGAAGCATTGCAGGGAATGGAAAAATTTACGGCTCTGAGAAGTCATTTGTATCGAGGGAATTACCTGGCTCAAATGCCAAAAACAGAAAGCTTATTTCATCAACGGCTCAGTTTATTGGCCAGTAGAATTCCTGTATTTAGATTCAATCGCCCCTATTCAGCAAACATTGAAACGAGCCAGGCAAGGCTTTTAAGTGTACTGGAAAAGTACTACCTTTGATTGTGCACCGATTATTGACATCACTGAGGAATTTCATCTTTCGCTGGAGCCTGAGCGAGAAGACACTGTTCCTGGAAGCAGTCACCACGCAACTCGGTGTCAAATTGTTCCTTTTAATAATTCCTTTTAAAAGCTGTTTGCGCTGGTTCCCCCCAGCCCAGGAAGAAACAAGAAATTCATCGCAAGACGAAGTACTGAAGGCTATTCGAAAGGCTGTTCGACGATCAGGAAAGTTGGTCTCCTGGAAAAATCAATGCCTGGTACTAGGCTTCACGGCCAGGATCATGTTAAAACGTAGGGGAATCCATTCTTCCATCATTTTAGGAGCAAATAAGAACGTGGCTCAATGGAATATGCATGCCTGGGTCGAAAGCAGAGGAATAGAGATTACACCAATGAACGGAAATTTCCAGGCACTCCATCGTTTTTAATGCGAACGTTCCATTTGCTATTCTCTCAGAATAATTGTTTCTTTGTTATGCAAAGCGGAAAGACCATGAAAGAAAAGAAAACCCAACAAAAAAAGAAATGGCACTCCCCGAAAGTACAGGTGATGGACGTACGTTCAAACACGGCTGACGGAACCGGAATGGGAGGAGAAACCATTATGATGGGAATGGTCAGTAAAGGTTCCTGACCGCTAAAATCCTTTCACCTTGATTTGTGGTTGCTTTTCCCCGAACCAGGAGTTCAGAAAGGCTCAAAGCCTGGAACTGGCAAAGCGAATTGAACAGCCGGGTCGAGAAAATCACTCTATTGAATTTCATCATCTGACAGTCCATTTAATCGGTGAGACTAATCTTCAACAGCATTTTTTTATCGATGAAGAAAGAAATTGCTTGTTGGTCTATTCAGGTCATATTTATGGAGAGGAGTTCGTTGATAGCGAAAAGACAGTTGCCCGACAATTGTACGAACGATACCTGCAAAAAGGGAATCTATTTTGTACCGATCTCAACGGGGACTTCAGCCTACTGATCTATGCTCCGAAATCAGGCAAATTGCTATTGGCCAGAGATCATTTGGGAATCGTACCCCTTTCTTACGCCAAACAGGAAAATACTCTCCTCTTTTCTTCTGATCATTTTCACCTTTGTGCCTTACTTCATCAGGACTCTAAAGACTTCAATCCAATGGCATTGATGGGAGGGATTACCTCTATCCCCTACCCGCTAAGCATTCATCATGGGGTACACAAACTCCTTCCGGGACATTTTCTGAACTACGATGACCACACATACGGGCAGGAGCGCTACTGGTTTCCGGAAAGCATTCGAAGCGATCACCGTATTCAGCGAACACAAGCACTTGAAGAGCTGAAACAATTACTCAATGACGCTATCCGAATCAGAATTCCGAAGTCTGGAAAATGCACCGCTCATGTCAGTGGAGGCCTGGATTCATCGTATCTGGCAGCCCACTTATCCAAATTTCAGCCTCAAATCGATCGGCAATTCTATTCCTGGTCTCCCGACTACTCCATCATTCCCAAGCAAGAACACGATGAACGCGAACTCATTGAGGCCTTCGAGACGCACACAGAACAAAAGGTAACGCTCCTGGACAGTGATCCTCAAGATTCCTCCCTACTTGAAAGTGCCTACTTTCCCGGGCTTAGTTCCTTCGAAGAAGAAAGAACACTGGCCGCCGCCAAAGAAGCAGGTTACCAGATTCTGTTCAGTGGTTGGGGAGGAGATGAATTTCTTGGTATGACCGATCCTCCGATCATCCAGGACGTATTCCGCTCTTTTCGATGGCTGCGTGCCTGGAAGGGAATCAAAAAAGAGGGAATCCGAAGGAAAGTCGGGTATTTTTGGTATCAGCTTCTGCTGCCCTCCCTGGGATTCATTCATCCAAGCATCAAAGAAACGCTTCGAAAAGAAGTCTACTATCTAAAAAAGGGGGAGGACATGATCGATTGGGAGCAACAAAAAAAAATCTATTGTTACCGGTCTCGCAGACATCGAATGATTCAACAGCTTTCGGCCTACCGAATAGCTGAGCGCACTGACATCAGTTATGCCCTTTCATATCTCTACAATATTGAATATAAATACCCCCTACTCGACAAACGAATCATCGAGTATCTGTTTCAGATTCCCTCCAACTTAGTTTTTTCCGAACGAGAAAACCGGAGTCTGATGCGGCAACTCAGTCGTGAACTTTTACCTCCAAAAATATCCGAAAACCAACGCAAACGAGACCCTGCATTGGATCAATTATCCGAAATATTTTACAGTGAGTGCACCTGGCGTTTTTCAAAGAGAATCCCAGAAATACAAAACGAGTCAATTTTAAGTATCTTTAAGCTTCCTTCCATTCAGGAGGACCTTTCGAAATTTGGCAAAGAGGAGATTGGTGAGGAAGAAAAAGAAATTTTGATGAGTTTCGTTTATAATTTGGAAATGTTCGTCCAATTTTGCGAAAAATACGACCATGAAAAAATATGCTCAAAATAAAGATTTGATCAGTACCAAACTGGATGAAGAACTGATTATGCTCGATATCGATCAGGGAAAATACTTCGGACTCAACCCCGTGGCTGTGCGAATTTGGGAACTGATTGAATCTCCAAAGAGCCTGGATGAATTATGTGAAGCCTTACTTCAAGAATATGAAGTTTCCCCAGCGCTTTGTCAGCAAGACACCGCAGTTCATCTCGAAGAAATGATTCGCATGAACCTAATCTCTCAGGTTTAATTTCATGAAACTGGCGGAAAAAATACCGCTTCTGTATCACCGATTCCTGGATGACTTGATCGGGATCACCGTTCCGGAAGAAGAGATTGCCCGCTGCTCAAGCTGTGGACTGTGTCAGCATCCAAAGAGTCCGTATCAGGAAACCAAATGTTGTAATTACCAACCCTTTCAGGCGAATTTTCTGGTTGGGGCGATCTTAAGTGATTCATCCGATCAAATGAAAACTGGAAAACGTCTCACGGAAGAGCTAATCCAACAACGAAAAGGATTAACCGCATTTGGGCTCATTCCGGATCGGAAGTACCAACAAAACCAACATCAAATACTCACTCTTCCTAAAAGTTTTCACAACCAGGAAGAAATCATTTCCCAACGCTGTTCTTTTCTGCATGAAGGACATTGCAGTATCTGGGCCTATCGGGAACACTTATGCATCACCTATTTTTGCAGTTCCGTTGGTGCTTCCACGGGGCAACAATTTTGGTCTGAGCTCAATGAAATGATGAAACATATAGAGTATCAACTAGCCCAGCATTTTGCTCAGAAATTAGGAATTACATGGCCGGAGAATTTCACCGAGGCGTTTTATGAAGATCATTTTGAACTTTCCGACATCGAACACTGGGGACCATGGCACGGAAAAGAAGATGCTTTTTTCAAAGAATGTTTTACTTTATTACAGGAACTGGATCAGAAAAATTTTCAGGAAATCTGTTTCGGGAAATCGGAAAGTTCACTTGAAGAACTCAAACAACTAGCACTGAATTTTGAACAAGCCGCATTCCCTAAATTCCTCAGATTAGATGAAAATATCCGGTTCGAAAATGCCAATCCAGGAAACATCAAACTTTGCCTAAATAGTCGGGAAGCAACAGTCCCTGCTCTTATTTTACCATTCCTTAGAAAATTTGACGGTACCCAAACGACTTCTGATCTATTTCAACTGGCATACACCGTTCTATACGACCTGAATGCACATGTAGAGGAACTCCTGGAAAAAAAAATGTTGCTTAATTGCTACGCGCCAGATCAGTAACTAACTCGCTCAATTCGGGAATCGAAAAATGCTTTGCCCAGCGTTTCGGATAAACCAGACTGTAGCTTCCTTTTGGGATAAAATGAAAAAAGATCAAATGGCAAAAATGATCCCGGTCTCCCTTGCCTGAAATCCGATCCCGATAATGCCACTGTGAACTTCCACAGAACAAAAGGGCATCTCCCTCATTCAGACTATGCTTTTTGTACATCATGTTCTCCACATGCTGTTTGCGAATATCTCCTTCCGGCCAGTCCACTGATTCACTCACGTAAATTGGCCAGACATCCGACTGTTCAATGCAACAATCCAGTGTCCACTTCGCCAATGGAGCATCCAAATGCGTAGGAAGTACCGCCAAATTATTATATAGACTCAAAAAATTATAGCTGCTTTCCACTTCTTCCCCCACCCACTCCGAAACAAGTGGCTCCAGACTTTTCTGAAACTCAACGAAAGGTTCGTGATCATGTACGATTAGACGACCATGCTCAAACAATTCATGTCGTTCAAGATGTTCCTTCTTAATTTCCTGTAATTGCTGTTTCAACAGATTTCGTTGCTCCTCAGACAAAAACTGAGGAAAAAATCTGGATGTAAAGCCTTTTGTAGGTTCCAATATTTTAAACTCTGTCTCAAAATCATTCAAGACAGTAGGATGATATTCTCTCAGATAATGTCTGACGATGTTATATGAATAGAGCCAATAGCTATCGTACCAATCAGGTTGATACTTTTCACGATATTCTTCTATAAATTTCTGGATCAGGACTTGATCGTACATGTAGGTATTTTCAGGTTGGATGCTAAGTTAATTAATATAAATTTCCTATGAAAGCTTAACTTTATGCAAAGTTCGGAAACCATGAACGATCAGAATGGAAATAGTATGTCAACGAGTTGTTTTGAAAAAGAATTTCATGCGCTCTTACATTTCTTTTTTGACGAAAAGTCGGGAGATGAATTTCCGAATCTGAGATCCGAAAAACTGCTTCCACTTCTCCAGGAACATCGCCTAAGCAGTTTTTACACTTCTCAAGCCCTTGCAAAAGGACATTCGATCGACTCACCCATCCTTGATGAAGCAGCAAGCGAACAAAACCGATTGTTCCTGCAATTCGCCGAATTAGGGAGAATCGGCCTCCTGTTTCAGGAGGCCGAAATAGACTTTATTCCGCTCAAAGGACCTTTTCTATCACATCGCATCTCAGGTAATTATTATATCCGCAACTCCCAGGACCTCGATCTGCTCATTCATGACCTGGACTTACCCGAAGTCATTGAAATTCTCCAAAAACAGCATTACCAAAGCGAATTGCAACTTCCCAAAACGCAAAAGCAATTGGCAGCTTTGTTGAGGTCTAAACACCATCTTACTTTTTATGAGAATGATACGGATACCCGCATAGAAATCCATTGGCGGCTGTTGGCTCCCAATTACATGGACCGATGGGATAATGAGCATATTTGGTCCAGATCATCCATAGAGAACCATGGAAAGCTAAAGATCAGGACGCTCTCCAAAATCGATGAAATCCTTTACCTGTGCATTCATGGAACCAGACATCACTGGGGACGACTTTTCTGGCTCAATGATTTGCGACTCCTCCTTCAGCAAATGAAGCCTGAAGACTATCAGAAACTTGAGAAGGCAGCACAAGAATTTGATCTGACAAAATACCTGGAAAACAGCCGTTCACTGATTAAGAACCTATCGGAAGGAGATTTTGAAAACATCCCGAACGAAACACGGGAAATCTGGCAGGCACTTGAAAAAGGAAATAACACGGCATTCCAATCCAGTCAAAAGGGATTTAGATCGGGAAATTACATCAGACATTATCGAATGGTCTTAAAATATGAAGGCTGGAGAGGAGTTTGGCGTGAAAATAAACAGCGAAGAACTAAACCTGAAAACTGGAATTATTTCGTCTTCCCAGATCGGTATTTTTGCTTCAATCAGTATTTTTCCAGAATCATTTGGCTGCTCAGAAGGATGCTACCACAAAGAAGCTAAAATTACTTGCTTCGCATACGCTTGAAAACGATGTTGTAAAGTGCCCAGAATGCGTACTTGAAATCTGTTCTAATTCCTTTTTGCTTTCTTTCCTCCAAATAGATGCGCTCAGCCTTCAACACATTTTTTAAGCTCGGTTCATAACCCAGTGACAAATAGGGTGGAATACATCCCGGTTTACTTTGGTCCCGCAACTGCCTGAGGTCTTCCGGCAATCGTTTATAATAAGATTCACTAACTGGTCTGGCACCAACCAGGCTCATATCTCCAGTAAGAACGTTGATCAATTGAGGAAGCTCGTCTATCCAGTACTTTCTTAAAAATTTCCCCCAGGGAGTCAGACGAAAATCATCCTGAATTTTTCCACTTGCTGAAAAACCGTGTTTCTCAATCATATACTCGTGTAAGAACTCAGAGAAAGGATGCATCGTTCTCATCTTTCGAACCCCAAAGAGTTTTCGACCTTTCCCAACGCGCGTCAAGCGAAAGAACAGACCATAATTGCTATTTTCAACAAACTTTGGTTCCGCAACTTTATGGGCCAGAAAATAAGTCTTTCCATTTTTTGACTCAACCTCATCAATTTCAAAACCACAACACACCAAACGGCCCATCACTTCCGCCTTGGACAACAACCTATTTTCACAGGAGCTAATCGCAAAATAAAGTCGGTTCAATCCTTTGATTTTGGGCCAAACCCGCTTTGTCAAAAATTCATAACCAAAATAAACTTCCCGCAACACAGGAATACGATTGATCTTCATTCTTGACCTCCTGGCCGAAAATGTTTCAAAATAACCCGCAATCGTTTCATTCAATTCCAAGCTACTGTTTACCCCTTCAAAATACCGATTGATATACGGCATATTGTTCACCTGCTTACGACAAAGCAAATCTACCTTTCGATTGGCGACAAATTCCTTTAATCCAGGTTCAACTGAAAGTACTGCCTCAATATGAATATCCTTTCGTCCTCTCAGGGCAGGTGCCCTCTTCAGTATCCCAACATTTGATTCCATAACAACCCTTTTTACTAAAACGTATTAGTACCTGATTTTGTTTTTCAGTTACGTAATAGTACTAGCAAAAATACGAAATTACACGGAATTTATTGCGCATCAATCAGGATTAAGCCTGATTTAAATAGTTAAAAATGAGGTGATTATACAGCAGTTAGCTCGCCTGTTTAAAATGCTTCTCAGTTATTGTTCTTGGTTTTCAAAAGTGACTCTGCCAACTTCTCATACAGTAAACCGTCAAAATTTCCGGAACTCATCATCAATAAAACACAACCTGGTTCATAGACGCTATGAATAAATTCGAGTACTGCGGTACTTGAACTCACCACCTCAATTTCAGTACCAAAGGCTTCCCTGATCGTCTCTGCATTTAATTCGGGTAATCGTTTGTGCTTAACGACTTCTGGATTAAAGTAAACCATAGCGACGTCTGCCTGTTCCATGCTCCCATGATAAAGCGGAAGAAAATCCTTACTAAGCGAAGAAAAAGTATGCAACTCCATACATGCAATCAGCTTCCTGGATCGATACTGCTCTTTCACTGCACTGGTAGTCGCTTTCAGTTTCGAAGGAGAATGCGCAAAATCTTTGAACATGGTCAGAGCCGGTACATCCATTATTTTCTCGAGGCGTTTTCCTGCTCCCTCAAAATTCTCCATCGCCTTTAAGAACTCTGCTTCCTCAAGTCCCATTGCCTGACACAAAGCCATGGCCCCCATTAAATTCTGCATGTTATGTGCTCCAAAGATGAGCAGGGGATATTTCTTTCCTTGAAATTCTACCTCGCTTCCTCCTTCAAGTACACGATAATCAGGTTTTCCGTATGGTTGGCTTTCAAGCCTCTTCGAATGTTTTTCTCCCAGACCAGCAACCACTGGGTCCCCTACATTATAAATGAACTTTCCTCCGGGCTCGATGCTCTGACAAAACACATCAAACTGTTCGACATAATTTTCAAAGCTTGGGAAGACATTCATGTGGTCCCAGGCTATCCCACTGATCAAAGCCACATGCGGACGATACAAATGAAATTTTGGACGCGGATCAATTGGGGAACTTAAATACTCGTCCCCTTCCAGCACAATAAACTCTGATTCATCCGTCAATCGTACCATACAATCGTAGCCTTCCAGTTGCGCTCCCACCATATAATCGACTTCCCGGCCACATACTTTCATGGCGTGCAAAACCATCGAGGTAATGGTTGTTTTCCCATGGCTTCCGCCGATCACGATCCTTTTCTTCTTTTTGCTTTGTTCGTAGAGATATTCAGGGTATGAAAAAATAGGAATAGACAATTCTTTCGCGCGTCTCAATTCCGGATTATCTTCTCGGGCATGCATTCCCAAAATGATTGCATCCAAATCCTCCGTTATTCTTGATTCGTCCCAACCGATCGTCTCCGGCAAAATTCCATCTCGCTCCAATCTGGATCGGGAAGGTTCGAAAATCTCGTCGTCTGAACCGGTGACATTCTCTCCTTTTCGCTTCAGTGCTATGGCCAAATTGTGCATGGCGCTCCCGCCAATTGCTATAAAGTGTACATTCATTCTTCCTTATCTTTTATGGCTGCCCAAAGTGAAAGTAGTGGTGGGATAATAAGAAAAAACACTCCCAACCGACTCATCAACAAGCGCTCTTCCTCCCAGGAAACATCTTTGAACAAAAGCGGTAGAAGCACCGCAAACAGCCCCAAATAATACAAGGTATTCCACCAGCGGCTCGGGGTCAAAAAACTCTTTCTCAAAAATTCGATGGTGATATAAGCCGAACACAATACCAAAACGGAAATAGATAGTTGGCTATCCTGTGCTGCGCGATTCCACCAGAAATCTACGGCGATCACAGCACCGATCAAGATGTTGACTAACAAAGCTATTTTTCCCAGTAATGCTTTTCGCGCTTTTCCCATTTTTTCATTTTGGGATCATCTAAAGGTAACTGATTTCAAGACTGAGGACTCAGGATTGGACGATAGTTACAAACAACTTTCTGAAGAAAACCGAAAAAAGCAATTAATAATTCTTGGTCAAAGCCGCATCATTGGTCTCTCGCTGCCAAACATATTCGCTAGACGGAGAACCATTTTTCTGATAAGTGATTCCTGTCAACGACTGGGTTCTGACATAAATCTGTCCGTGTCCGTTTTTCACTACGACTCTTCTGGTCACCACTGACACCAACAAACCATCCTCATCTGTCTTATTGAACGTTTCCTGAGAAACCCCCTCCGGATAAGTTTTCCCCAATTCGTTCGCTACTTTGTCATCAAATTGCATTTGCTTGGAAGAAATCTTGTCAAGCATCAATCGGGCATTCGTTAGTTTTTCCTGTTTCCCAAGACTTTCATCATAAGCATGATCCTCTATTCGGCCGGAAACAATTTTCATTGATTCGGTGTTTTCTTCCGTTTTTTTAATGTCTTCCGTCTGCTTGGTCGAATACTCCTCGGACATTGTGCTAATGCCTGTTTTGGTTCTCAGTCGTTCTTCCTCATCACTCTGCACCGCATTCACATCTCTGATACTGATATCCTTGTTCAACTGCACCACCTGGTCTACAATCACATCCTGATTGGCCTTTTCATTTTTGGTGATGACATCTGTTTTGCGCTTGATTGCCGCCAATTCTCCCTGATCCTCAATGTTCTTGACGAGGTTTTCCTGGAACTCCCGACGATTTACATCATCAATCTTTTTAGCGCCAACTTTCAGTTGCTCTGTATTCTCCACCCGAATTTGATCCTGTTCTGTCGTCAGGCCATCAAACTTTTTCTTTTTCTCACTCAGGGTATTATCCGAAGACAAACTTTCCTCCAGGGCTCTCTCTCCGGAATGAATATCATTCTCTACCAGTTTTTTCTCCGTGATCTTCAATTCTTCCTTATTTCCGGTAGCTAACTTTGCGTCTTCCTGGAATTTAGCGGATTTTAATTTGGATTCATTTTCGAGACGGGCATTTGTCAATGCAATATTCTCATACTCTTCGTTGATCCGCTTGTTTTCATCCACTTCAATTCTGGCCACAGTCGATCGGATTTTTTCCTCGATCTCTTTTCTCGAATCAAAATCTTCCAGTTGCTCGTCCTCATACTTGACTTTGACCTCGCTCAATCTTCCCTGATTGTCTATATCTTTCAAATAATCTTCATTGGAAGACTTTCTGACGGCATTTTCAACATTCAGATTGTAGGTCTTGACACTGGCTGTATTGTCTAAATATACCTGATCTGACTCATGATAATCTGCAGAGCGCTCACTCTCCACATTACTCAAAATCTCGCGGGCGTTCAGGTTTTCATTATACTTCATCCCGATCGCCATACGTCGCTCGTTCTCTATTCCATGATTTACTTCTACCAGCTTTCCTTCGTACTTTCTTCTGTTCTCAATTCCCTTTTCACTATTGTCTTCCCGGTCTTTTTCGTAGCCTTCTATGGTCATCCTGGAATCATAAATCGACTCCATCTTTTGAGTACCCGTTTCAGCCACTGAATTCTCGATACCTTCGCGTCTGGAATCCATTTTCAAACGTCTTCGGTTCTTCCGCTCGCGTTCTGCTCGTTCCAAAGCAGCCAGCACATCTTTTGGATCTTCGCTGGTTGGTAATCCTAAATTCGGCAATCCCTGAGGATTGGAAGATACAACTGGTTTCGGGTTGAGGATTTGCTCAATCTCATTCAGTTTCTTTTGCGGATAAGGATCATTTGATTTCAAGGTCAGGGCCCTGTTATACAATTCTTTGGCTTTATTATAGTTGGATGAATTGAAATAATCATCTGCCTTTGAGATCAACTTATTATACTGTTTTTGCTCATCCGGCTTGGCCTGCAGATTCTTGATACATTTGTCCACCTGTCTCCGGGCATAAGCATCACTGGAAATAATTCCCAGAGCTTCTTCATACTTTTGTCTGGCTTTGCTCCAATCAGATGCTTTAAAGAGATTATCCCCCTCTTTCACCAGTAGGTCAAAGCGCTTCTTTTGATCCGCTTCGTTCTTTTTGTTATTCGCTTCATCAATCAGACGTTCCACCTGTTTGATCTTGGAAATAGCCATCGGATCATTGTCTTTCACCGTCAGGGCATTCCGATAATCTGACAATGCTTTCTGATAATCTTTGGCATCTAGTGCCTGATCCCCACTCGTCATGTACTTTTGATACATGGCGTCGCGTTTCTCTCCTTCCAATTCCTTATTCAGAAGAATTTTCAACTCTTTGATTCTTCGCGGAGGAGTCGCTTCGGTCGGCTTTAATTTTTTTGCTTCTTCAAAATAGTTAATTGCCTCCTGATAATTCTGTCCCGCTGCTGACGCCTCAGCCTTTTTTATTTTTTCTTTATAGGCTTCCTCTAGCTGTTCTGATTCCTGTTCTTCTTTGCGGAGTCTTTCAACTTCCTTCAACTTATTCTTGGGAATCTGATCATTCGGCTTGAGTTTGGATGCCCGGTTATACATGTCCATGGCCTTATCCCAGTTCTTCTCATCAATTGCCTTTTGTCCTACTTTCAGGATTTTCAAATAGGCTTCATTCTCCTGCTTATCAGAATTCTCCTTCTCCAATCGCTCTGCTTCGGCTGCTCTGTCCACCGGCTCTTTTTCCTTCGGCTTAAGCATACCTGCCTCGTTGTACCATTTGATTGCTTCGGTATAATTTTTAGCGACGAAAGCTGTATTTCCCTTCTTCATCGCATCCTGGTACTTTCGATCGATTTCCGCCTGATTCTTGCGTTCTTCTTTGATCCGTTTCAAATCGGCAATTTTATTCTTCACGGCACCATCATTCGGACGCTGATTTAATGCTGTCTGATACTTGGCGATTGCTCCATCGATATTTGATCTTTCCAATGCCTCTGCTTCCCGAAGTATTCTTTGATAGGCAGCTTCCTCCTGAATCTTTTTATCGATTTCGACCAGTTTCTGCTCTATCTCAGGATCGAGTTTGATCTTTTTAGCTTGTGTCAGACTACTTTTTGCTTTTTCCCAATCTTCTGAATTATAGGCCGAAAGTCCTTCCGATTTCAAACGTTGAAATTCCTTTTCCTGCTGCTCTCTCAACTGCTCGGCACGAATGTTCTTTTCAATTTCCGCTAACTTGGCTTTCGCCACCGGATTACTCGGCTGAAGTTTCAACACCGCCTCGTACTTTCCTTTGGCTCCTTCCCAATCCTTATTGCCAAACAAGCTATTACCTTCAATGAGTAATGCTTCGATCTTTTTCTTTTGTTTCTCAGCTTCAATTATTTCCAGATCAATTTTCTTGATCTGATCTTTGGGATAAGACTCCGTATTATCAAGTAATGAGGCCTGCTCATAGGCTTTTTTGGCCTCCGGAAGTTTTCCCGTTTTATACAGCTGATCCGCGAAGCGTATTTTTTCGTCGTACTGCTTTTTCTTGGCAGCCTGGGAAGCCGCCTCCTTCAGTTTCTGATCAATATCAGCTATACGCTGCTTAGGATGTACTTCCGAGGGCTTCAAGGAAGATGCATTCTTGTAACTTACCTTAGCCTGGGCGTACTTCTGTTGATCATATAGATCATCAGCTTCTTTAATCAAAGCAGTATACTTAGCTTCCGATTCTCTTTTTTGTTTTTCCGCGGCCACAATTTGTTGAATCGAACTGATCTGACTCTTCGGATACTGCTCATTTTTCAACTTAACAGCTTGCTCATACTTGGCTATTGCCTGCTCATATTTCTTCTGGTCTCTTAACGCATCAGCCTCTTTGATCGTCTTATTATAGAGATCATCATTCTGTTTTTCGACCAGTTCATTTTGCTTCATTGCTTTCAGAAGCCCATCCAACTCCTTCACTCGTTCGGCCGGATACTTTTCTTTGGGCTTCAACAACAAGGCCTCTTCATACTTGGCCAATGCCTGCTCATACTTTTTTTGCTTGTACCAGGAGTCTCCTGCTTCAATGGCTTTTTGGTACTTAATATCCGTTTGACTTTCCTTTTTATCAGCCTCTGCCATCAGCGCTTCAATTTTCTTGCGCATTCGCTCGGCAATGATCTGATCATAAACTAAGTCTGGGCTTCCCTCATAATAAAATTCGGTAAACGGATTCTTTAAGACGTAGGAATAATCAATATTTGGCTGCTCATCAAAAAGTGATACCTGAACAACCATTTTCGCATCTTTTCCCCCTAAGCGAGCTTCATCAATATCCTTCGCATCCAGGTTTAGAAAACGATTTACTTTTCCTGGCTTGGAGAATACAAACTTGTACTTTTTTCCTGCCGGAATACTAAACTTGATATTTCCATTTGAAGGAGAAGTTGCTGTTTTTACGGTCGTGGCTCCGTCCAATACGGTTAATGTGGCTCCGGATAGTTTTTTCCCAGTTTCATAATGAGCCATTTTCACATCGATGTTCACCATCACCTGTGAAAGCCCCACCATGTGGATCAACCCAATCGCAACAAATAACAGCCACTTCATCATATTTCCCTCTATTAAACGATTATCTGTACAACTTGTTACAAGAATCGTTCAATTCCTTATTCGGAATAGGAGACAAATATCGCAAAAAGAACTGAATTGGGTGCTATGCCGATCGTTCACTGGGGAATCAAAAAGGGAGTTATGCCCGACAAACTTTAAGGACGCATGAATTTTTCTACCCTCCCCTGCGATCCGTCTTTCAAGCGGAGAACATACATCCCATGTCCCAATGCTCCCAGCGAGACAAGGACTGGCTGATGATTTTGAGCAGCGAATTCTTTGGAAATCACTAATCTTCCGCGAACATCATGAACCGACAACTCGACAAAATCACTTTTGGGCAGGTAATACACATACCACTCATCTCCAAACTGATACATCATCAACGATTCACTGTCTTCCGACTCTTCACAATCCGACTGTCCAACTTTGATTTGCCCGAAATACGGAATGCTTTTGTCCTTGGTGACGATTACTTCCAAATCTCCGGAGACCGCACTTAGTTCAAACACGCACTGCCCATTTTCAATTTTTCCCTGACGAATCACCTGGCCATCCTGCCAAATAACGACTGATGCCCCTTCTTCATTCGCCGACACAAAATACTGTGGCTGACCAAACTCGGGCAAACATTGCTGATGTTGAACTTCTAATGCTTTTGGAACTTCATTTCGATAAGCTATTTCAGGGTCTCCGAAAAAGATCCAGGTTTGCATGACTTCCACCCCTTTTCCAGGATATTTCTCCAACATGCTTAACTGCGCATTATAGAATAGTGCCCCCATCGAGTATGGATTATAGTCTGCCTTCTCCAGGATCAACCGGGTCATTTCATCCTGCGTTTCCATCGGTGGGGCCCAGGACATTAAAATGGACGACCCACAAGCTGCAATCGCACCCGTTGGATCACCAGTCAAATCATCACTAGCTCTCAACCAATTCTCTCCAATACAGGTTTGTCCTACAAAGCCTCCATTATTACAGGCTACAGAAACCACCATCGGGTACTTCCCGGTATTCACCAACTTTGAAACATTATTGGAAGAAAAACCCCCAGAGAAACAAGTATTCAGATCTCCGTGCCCCGTATAATTATACAATCCCACACCATCATTTACTGCCTCTTCAATACTCATTGAATTCGGATTTCCCGGAGCATCATCACCTCCTCTGGAACCATCGTAAAATTCATAAACCTTAGTGTATCCGGCATCCAGCAATTCGTTTCTGAGTCCTCTCATGTGCTGCCAATCGGCCTGTCCGTCATCACCATAACCCGCTCCCTCACTAGAAGCAACGCCAATGGCTTTTTGATAAGAATCTCCTCCTTTCGGCTCCCGTTCATACTCCAGAATTCGGGTCGACATCAATGCTACTTCTTCTGTGGTTCCTGATAAACGTCCCACAAACAATTCCGGATAAAAATCGGAACCTTCCAATTGACCGTAGTAAGTATCACTGTACAACTCTTCCCAGCTACTTGTCTGACCGTACGTATACCCTGGAATCTGCTCGTGATCTCCCACCAGCATCAAATACCTGATCGATGGATTCAGTTCATAGCGAGACCGAATACTATCATGCAGCTGCTCTGGTGATAGTTGATCCATATCCCCAAACTTCATAAGCTCCACTTTCAGTCCCTTTTTCTGTTTCCATTGTACTAACTCGCCCAAAGCATCAGAATATGAATCCCTGCATACGATCAGGACATCCCCTTCTTCATCAATCGGTTTGTACTTATCAACCGGTGCTGTTTGTTTCGCAAACAAGGATTTGAAAATCTCCTGATCTGCTCTGGATACTTGCTCGGCTCGTGGCTCGTTCACTCCACTGAGTAAGGGATCAACAGTGATGCGAATTAATAAATCAGTATAGACCCTTAAATGTTTTTGAACCGGATTATAACGATATGGAGTCAGGTGTACAACCTGTCCACGAACACTTCGCATCACGAAAGGAGTCAATTCACTAATCACAGAAGCCGGATAAGCGGCATCTTGCTGGTAAGTCTCTGAAAAATGATAAGGAATGCTTTCCGGGTTGACATTTCTGGATAAATTCCCCTTCGAAGGTGCAACCTGAACACCAGTAAAATCCTGGTACAACTCTTTTTCTATAGTGACAGTCACCTTCCCGCGATTGGCGATACGAAAACTTTCTCCGAATACCGGCAACTGGGGCTCTCCTTCATCCAGGCTGACCCAACGATGGCTTTGTGCAAAATTGATATACTGTCCACCTTCGATTTCAGTATACTGAAACCCGGAAACAGATTGATGAAAACGGATCAGGTATTCATTTTCGCTCTGCTCAAGTACTTCAAAATGGGACTGGGCCCGAACGGAAATTCCGATCAGGAGAAAAACTCCCCACAACAGTCGATTCATGCTCATTCTCTGCATCCGAATGAACTAAATTACAACTTTATGCCTGATATCACATTCAAAAGCTGTTAAAAATGATCTCATGGTATAAATTATTGAGTTTTCTGTTGCGGATCCTCCCCTCAAATTCCTGCCGCCTTCAAAAAACTTTCGATCAGGCATAAATAATCTGACCTGGACTTCCTTATTCATCTAAAAAAGTGTAATTTAGCGGCAAATTTTTCAAAAAAACTAAAAATGAAAGTAACTGTTGTAGGTGCTGGTAACGTTGGAGCGACTTGTGCAGACGTTTTGGCTCACAAAGAAATTGCAAATGAAATCATTTTGCTTGACATTAAAGAAGGATTTGCAGAGGGGAAAGCCCTGGATATGTGGCAAACTGCTCCTATCAACCTTTATGATTCCAGAACGATCGGATCGACAAATGACTATGCTAAAACAGCTGGATCTGATGTCGTGGTAATTACTTCAGGACTTCCAAGAAAACCTGGAATGTCTCGTGATGACCTGATCGCTACGAACGCAGGAATCGTTAAGACAGTTACGGATAACATTATGAAGCATTCTCCGGATGCTATCCTGATCGTTGTATCCAACCCATTGGATGTCATGACTTACTGTGCTTACCTGAATGCTAACGTTGATTCAAAACGCGTATTCGGTATGGCTGGAATCCTGGACACGGCAAGATACCGCGCATTCCTGGCAAGCGAATTGAATGTTTCTCCAAAAGATATCCAGGCAGTATTGATGGGTGGACACGGAGACACGATGGTTCCACTTCCTCGATATACCACCGTAGGAGGTATTCCTGTGACTGAATTGATCGACGAAGAAAAACTGGATGCTATTATTGAGCGTACGAAGTTCGGAGGTGGAGAAATCGTTAAACTTCTTGGTACTTCTGCATGGTACGCACCAGGAGCTGCTGCTGCCCAGATGGTTGAGGCAGTTGTACGCGACCAAAAAAGAGTGTTCCCGGTTTGTACGATGTTGAACGGAGAATACGGAATGAAGAATATTTACCTGGGTGTACCAGTAATCCTTGGTAAAAACGGAATTGAAAAAGTAATCGAACTTCAATTGAACGATTCCGAGAAAGCCATGCTAAATGAATCTGCAGAAGCGGTTCGAGGTGTGATGGCTGTTTTAGATAACATGAACATCAACGCATAAGCGTTACTTCCATTTTTATATTGATGAAAGGCTCCATTTTGGGGCCTTTCTCTTTTAAACAGAACTACCATATCAAACAAGCCAGACCGGTACAGCAATTTAAGATAAATTAGTAATTCCCTTTCAGATATATTTATAAATTCGCAGATCGGTATTTGATTTTAACCTCGATTCCAATTAAGCTATGGATTACAAAAAGTTGAACACTTACGTCGGATGGTTGGTCTTTTTGATCGCAACCACCGTTTATTTTATTACCATTGAGGACACTGTGAGCCTCTGGGACTGTGGGGAATACATCACGGCGGCATACAAACTGGAAGTAGGTCACCCTCCGGGTGCTCCACTCTTTATGTTGCTTGGACGTCTGTTCTCCTTTTTCGCGGCTCCTGAAAACGTTGCTGTTTGGATTAACCGGATGTCCGCTTTAAGTAGTTCTGCGACGATCCTATTCATGTTCTGGTCCATTACCATTCTGACCAAAAAAATGGCTTTCAAGAATGGAAGAACCCTTAGTCGGGGAAGTCAAATCGCTATTATAGGAAGTGGTTTTGTCGGTGCCATGGCATATACCTTTACCGATTCATTTTGGTTCTCCGCTGTTGAAGGGGAAGTTTACGCCATGTCATCCCTGTTTACCGCATTGATTTTCTGGGCTACCATGAAATGGGATGAAGAAATGGATGCCATCAAGCATGGAGAGCTGGAAGGGGATCATGAACCTATGCGCTGGATGATCCTGATCATGTTCTTGTTTGGTCTCGCCATTGGGGTCCACTTACTCGGTTTGTTGGTAATCCCTGCGATTGGTTATGTCATCTACTTCAACCAGTGGAAAGAAATCTCCAAAAAAGGATTCTTCATTACCGGAATCTTATCCATTTTCGTCCTTGGCTTTATCCAGGAAGGAATCATTCCAGGAACCATTTCCCTGGCCTCCAAATTTGAAGTGTTTTTCAAGAACAGCATGGGACTTCCTTTCTACTCTGGAAGTGTCTTCTTTTTCATTTTACTGGTCGGGCTGTGTGTATATTTCCTTCGTTGGAGCAAAAAGAAAAATCGCCCGATCGTCAATGCTGCATTTCTGGGACTCATCGTCTTCCTCATTGGATACGGATCATTTGCAGTGATCGTTATTCGATCCAACGCGAATACCCCTTTGGATGAAAACGATCCGGAAAACCTGGTTACGTTACACGCCTACCTGAAAAGGGAGCAATATGGTAGCTGGCCAATTCTTTACGGACCATACTGGAATTCTGATTACCCACGAAATGAACGGGGTGACATCGATAATTCGGATTTTGGTGACCGTTCACGTTTTTACGCCCGTCGTTTTGTCGTTTCCAAACTGGATCAGGATGTCAAAGCCTATCGTAGTGAAGCCAAAGCACAGGCTTATGCCAAGAAACTAGGTAGCGGTTACGAGGTCAAGGAGAAGTACTATGTGACCAACGAGGAATCGCGCAAAAAGCAGGAACCTGTCTATGCCCAAAATACATTCTTCCCAAGGATGTACTGGAGCCAGGACTCCAAAAAGACCAATGGATATAAATACTGGTCGGGCTACAATGCCAATGACGCAGATGCTGACACGGAACTTGGAGCCGATGGAAAAAGACTTCCAACTTTTGGAGAAAATCTCCGTTACTTCGGACACTATCAAATTAACTGGATGTACTGGCGCTACTTTATGTGGAACTTTGCCGGTCGACAAAATGATATTCAGGGCCATGGCGATGTGATGCGCGGAAACTGGATCAGTGGAATTTCGATGATCGATAATATGCGTCTTGGAGATCAATCCGAAGCACCGCTCTACACCCGGGAGAATCCTTCCAACAATCGATTCTTCTTGCTTCCTTTGATCCTGGGAATCATTGGAATGATCTTCCATTTCTACAGAGCTCCGAAGGATGCATTCATTGTTCTATTGACTTTCATTTTTACCGGACTCGCCATTGTCATTTATCTGAATCAAAAGCCATTCGAGCCTCGTGAACGAGATTATGCATACGCTGCCTCTTTCTACGCCTTTGCCATGTGGATCGGTATTTCTGTATATGCCCTCTACGAGGCCTTTAAGAAGTTCGAACGCAAAGAATATATGGGATTGGCCAAGGTAATCGGAGGAGGATTCCTGCTTTGTCTCCTATTGGACGCCATTTTCTCAGACAACCTGATCGCCACCTTCATGTGGTTAATCATCAGTCTGATCGGCGCTGCTTTGATTCTTATTGTGAACCTGTTAGGAAAACAACTTAAAAGTGAAACCAGTGGTGCTTACCTGGCGGTAATCGTTGCCCTGCTTGCTCCTGTTGTTCTAGCCGTCCAGGGATGGGATGATCATGACCGAAGTGATAAGACCTCGGCACATGATCTTGCCAATAACTACCTGGAATCCTGCGCTCCGAATAGTATTCTATTCACAAATGGAGATAATGATACCTTCCCACTTTGGTATCTCCAGGAAGTAGAAGAAAAAAGAACCGATGTACGGGTTTGTAACCTGTCACTGATGCAAACAGACTGGTACACCGAACAAATGATGCGCAAAGCATACGATTCGGACCCTCTTCCAATCAAATTCGAAGAAGATCAGATCATGATGTATGCCGGAAATACGGACGTTGTTTACTTCAGTTCCCTCCTGGATCTGGTAAGTAGCAGTCTGGCACCGGAACAACTGAAAAAGATCATCAATAGCAAGATCAAATACAACCAGGATAGCTTCCGCGCTTCGTATGAAGGATTCAAAGGGGGCACCGGAGAAATCGCTGCCCTCATTAAAGCGAACGATCCTTCTGTCCAAACGCGAGTAAATGAAATCCGACAATCCTTGAGTATGCCGGTGACCGATCCAAACGCGGACGACGTGATCAAATTACTGACAAATTGTATCGAAATCATCACAGCTTACTCTCAGGGAATGATCGAAATTCCGACCGAAGCCATCAAACAGTTCCAGGAGTCGCTTCGCGCCTGGGAGGCCCCATGGGATTACCTTCCATTAGCAGAAGCCATGGAGTTTGTTCGCGACGACCACAACATGATCAGTGGAAACATTGGAGAACTTCGCATGTTCCCAAGCCGTGGATTTATCCTGCCTGTCAATAAAGACAATGTACTGAAAACCGGCCTGGTTCAAAAAGAAGATCTTTCCAAAGTGGAGAAGGAACTTCGATTCAAAATTGAGAAATCCGGAATTCAACGTGAGCAAGTTATGATGCTTGACATCATGGCCAACAACGATTGGGAACGTAACCTTTACTTCTCTTCTCCAGGTGGTTCGGATGTTTCTATGGCTCTTTACACCAGAGGGTACCTGAAACAAAACGGAATGGTATTCGAAGTTTCTCCGATTGCCGATCGGGAAATCGTCTCCAAAGACCACATGTATAAGAACCTCATGGAAACGTATGCCTACGGAAAAATGAATCAGCCGGGCGTCTTGACCGATTACTACACCAGAAGACATACCGGACCTTATCGTGATCACTTCTCTAGATTGGCAGATTCTTACTTGCGCGATGCCTATTACGAAGAGTTGAACAAGCGCAGAATTGAATCACAAATCAAATCAGCCAAAGAAATGGATCAGCCGGAAGTTGCTGATTCACTTCAAAAAGAGCTTGGCAAAATCAAGGATCGCGTTGCTGAAGCAAATGGACGAGCCATCAAATTAATTAAACGTTCTGTTTCCCTGATGCCAGTGAATCTGGTGATCGATTACGGGGAGCCTATCGACCTCAGAGATGAATACGAAGGAAATGATGGAGGGAAGTACGGTAAGTACTCTGATGGAGCATTGCATGAATACGTTGGTATTCTGTATCGCGCTGGCGATAAAAAGGCTGCTGAAGCACTTGGTATGAGTGTGGCAGATCGCATTGAGAGCATCATCAACTATTTTGATCACAACAATGCCGAAATCGCTGCCCTGAATACCCGTGACTTTGTTTCTGCCCTGCACAATTACTTGCAGTTAGCATCCTATGCTGCAGATCCTGACAACGGAGCGCCGAAAGGAAAGTTATCTCTTAGAACGCGTCACTACGCGAATAAAATCTTCCAGGAAATGCTTCCTCGTATGTACAGCGAACTGAAAGAGCAAGCGCTGGATGAAGGAGATAATGTCAACATCGGTGGAGAAACTGGAGTGTACGGACAACGATACATTGATTTCAAAGGACATACCGAAGCTGTCGGTGTCGAGTTTGGATTCATCAAGAAAAAGGAAGCTCCCAGCACTGATCCAGCTGCTGCGGGAAGCAAACTTTCTCCGGAACAATTGAGAAAATTGATTGAAGCGCAGCAGTAATGCTGCGCTGACTTCAATGCTGAAGTTTAGATTATATCGTCCCCCGAAAATCATTCGTTTAATTTATTATCGAAGAACCTGGGGACTTTCCCCTTCCGGGAACACCATTTATCTGAGTTTCGACGACGGACCCGACCCGGAGATCACTCCCTGGGTACTGGACCAATTGAAAGAACGGAGTATCCGTGCCACTTTCTTCTGTGTCGGAGAAAATATTGACCAATATCCTGACATCTATCAGCGAATTCTCCACGAGGGACATGTGGTGGGAAATCATACCCAAAAGCACCTAAAAGCCGGAAGCGTTTCTTCCAGGGAATACCTTGAAAACATCCAGGAAGCTCAACAAGCCATTCCGGGAATGCTCTTTCGCCCTCCTTATGGAAGACTTTCCCCAAGAGCATCCAGAAAGATCAGTAAACAACATCAGATCATTATGTGGAGCTGGCTGTCTTATGATTTTGACCTGGAAGTCCCCACAGAAACAATTCTAAAACAGGCCGCCAGACAAATTCGGGCCGGTGACATCATTGTTTTACATGATAATCGCAAGATTGCTGAACGTCAAAAGGAACTACTTCCCCAATTGTTAGATCAGTTAGAGGAAGCCGGATTCCAATTCGGCGTCATTAAGTCTGAGCTTTAGCCCTTTTGTAAATCGGTACAGTGGAACAGGGCTCTCCATACATAATACTTTTGGCCAAAGGCTGGAGAAACTTAAGCAACTCAGTCATCGCAAATTCCGGAGCGGTAATATCGGAACAGCCTTTAATAATGATTCTTCCATCTTGATAATCCATTGGGTTAAGCGCCCCAATTTTTTCACGGATCATCCATTTTTCCAAATCCATTTGCCCCCCAATCAAATGCTGAACTCCCGCTTCACTCAGGTAACTGGAAACCAGCATAAAAGCCCAGGTAGGAACAATCGCATCCGCCGAACAATGTACAAAAACGGATTTTCCTTCAAATTGATTCCAATCAAACTCTTTCAAGCGCGCGCGAAAGTCCTTTTCTTTTAGAACCAGTTCCTGCCACAAAAAGTCTTTCAGATCAAAGCCGATCAAACGCATTCGATTTGGTTTAAAGTCTGCCAAATCCATGTTAATCAATCCACTTTCCTGTACTTTGTTTCGAATCATCTCCGTCATAAGACAAAGTTACGAAGTTTCTCAGAAAAATTATTATGATTAACTTGCATCGATCAACGTTATACTGCCACATGAAAAAATATAGTTTATTACTCCTTCTCCCCCTTCTAATTTTCGCAAGTTCCTGTAGCAACAAAAATAAATTGATTGGTGCCTGGAAACTGGAAGAAATGAACATTGAGAAAGCACTAATCAACGTTCCGGACAATCAAAAAGCCATGGCCATGGGGCTCATGGAGAAACTCCTCGAACGATTGAAAGGAAAAATGATCATTCATTTTAATGAAGATCAGAGCTTTGTGGTGGAAACCCCAGGAAAAGATGGGGAGTCAAAACAAGATAAAGGAACCTGGAAAATTTCAAAAGATCAAAAAGAGATCACAACGGTAGTCGATGGAAAACAGGATAAATTGCACGTCCGTTCTCTCAGTCAGAATCGTCTTGTCATTGGCATGGATCTGACAGGAACCGGGGAGGTTGATATTTCGTTTACCCGTTAGTAGAAGCCTATCCTGTCAAGCTCTTGTGACAGGATGTCAGCATTTTGGCTCTGGAATGATCTTTGGGCAACGTGAGGCATGCGAGTCATTACCAACAGACAATTCGGAAGCAGCCTGGAAGCCATTCTTTATCCAGTCATGCTACTTGCCGTACTTTGGAGCATTTACCTTGTTGAATCCTTTCATGCCGAAGGCTTCGTCAGACTCGGAATTCTTCCCAAAACAGTAGAAGGAATCAAAGGTATTTTCTTTTCCCCCCTGATTCATGCTCCCCGGGATATCTCTCACATTCTAAACAACAGTTTACCCGCAGCAGTCCTCTTCGGAAGCCTCGTCTATTTTTACCGGCGCATTGCCTTCCAAATTTTTTTCCTATCCTGGATCATTTCCGGAATACTCGTCTGGATCTTTGCGCAGAATGATGGACATTATCACATTGGCTTCAGTGGGGTCATTTATGCCCTGGCCGGATTCCTGTTTACCAGTGGCGGCATCCGAAAATACCGCCCTTTACAAGCTATTTCACTTTTCGTCCTCTTTGTATACGGAAGCATGGTTTGGGGAATTTTCCCCATGAAAGAAGGTGTCTCCTGGGAAGGACATTTGACTGGATTGTGCACCGGGGTTGCCCTGGCCTATCTATATCGAAAAAAAGGACCGCAGGCTCCAAAGTATCAGTATGAAATAGAACGGGATTTAGGCATCGAACCACCCGATTTCGAGGGAATTTGGAAGGAACAGCTTCGAATTGCCAGGGAACGTGAGGAAGTCGAAAAACAAGAAAATTCACCTCATCGGATCATCTATCACTACCGCCCTGAGAAACCAGTTGAAGCTACACCTCCGGGCGATAAGACCGACGAATCGTAGCCGTTCCGGAAGAAAGCATCTCCCAGGAATCCAATGGCACATCCAGACAAAGATACGCACAGGTTTTCATGGCCTGATAACTTTCTGTGAGCATTTCCGCCAGGTCCGAAATTCCATTATTATGTCCGATGAGGAGGATGGGTTCTGATCCGCCCTGCTCATTCAGATAAGCCAGTAACTCCCGTCCGCTCGCCAGGTACAGTTCATCCTGAAAACAAACGGATTTAAACTTCCTGGAAGCCGCCAGTAACTCGAAACTTTGACGGGTTCTTTTGCTCGACGAACAATGCACATTTACCAGGTCCATGTCAGGTAAGTGCTTCTGTAAATCATCCAGTTGTCTGAGGCCTTTGGGAAGCAATTGACGGTCGAAATCGCGTTCCCCGAAAACAGCCTGTTTCGTCTTGGCATGTCTCAATAGATGTAGTTCCATAACACAAAAATGTACATTTCAAGTGAAATCTTCCAACCCATTGCCCCGAAAAATCGTTATTGATTAAAAGGTAGCTCTTGAAGAGTAAACGGTTTGAAATCAACAAAATAATATTGTAACTTGCGCATACTGTCCCTACATAGAAGTGGAATGAACGTTGACAGATCGGTATTGGAAGCGTGCCTAACGGATGACCGAAAAGCACACAAGGACCTGTATGCATACTGCTATCAGGCTTTCATTCCCCTATGTTACAAGTACCACTCTCAGGACGAAGATGCCCGTTTCGCTTTCAATCATGCTTTTATGAAGATTTTAAGTGGTCTGAAAGACGTGAACCTGGACGACCTAAATTTTCATGCCTGGGCAAAGCGAATTACTCGTAACTCGCTCATTGACGATTATCGGAAGAACAAACTACACCGAAGTCATTTTACCACACGTGAATCGGACTGGGAACTGGAAATTCACAGCCAGGGATCTCAAAATGAAGCCGAAAGTCAATTTGCTTATCAGAACATCCTTCAAATGATCGATGAAATACCTCAAAATCACGCATTGGTATTCAGATTATACGTGATTGAAGGGTACAGCCATAAAGAAATCGCTGAGCAACTTGATTTAACGGTAGGCACCTCCAAATGGCATCTATCCATTGCCCGAAAGTTACTACGAGAGAAAATAAATAAACTGAATGCTTTAACCGAAACAAGACTGGTCGTATGAGTTGGAGAGATGATGATATCGACGAATTGTTTCGTGAGGCTTCCAAAGAGGTCCAGATTCCGGCCTTTGAGGATCGTTTTTTCGAGGAATTCGAACAAATGAAACACAAACAGGAAAGAGAGCGAAAATCTGCTTTTCCGTGGTTTGGTGGAACGGTTACCTTTTTGATCTTCTCACTGGGAGCCGTTTTCCTGTATTGGATGAGTGACCGACAGGAAAGTTATCAGGATTTCTATGTGCCACTTGGAGGTACTCACTTTGATAAAGCCATTGAGACGCCTCTGCAGCAGCTAAGTACTCCTCCGGCGAATAAATTGAATGCTTCCAAAACAAGAATCGGGAATCAAAATGAAAAAGTACAGGCTCCCCCACCCAACTCGACAAAGAACAGAGCAAGTAATCATTCTTTCACTGTGCGAAATAATGCCGAAAATGTCGGATCACCTCTTTCAGCTGACCTGGAAATTGGAAAGGACATATCAGGTCATTCGGAAAATCCCAATCCAGAGGTCAAGCAGTCTTTCGAAAAAATGTTCCTTCCAAACAGAGCCTTTGATCGAAAACTTTTAGACATCCAACTCAGTGACAGACGAATTGGGAAACAAGTTATAATGAAATCCGGCAAGCAACTTAAAAATTACTTACTTGTTGCAATCGGAGCCGAAGAAGCCTTGCTAAAAGGGAATCAACAAACTCCAACTGCCGTCGGGCAATTTGAAATCGGACGAAAATTCGGAAAAGGAAAATGGCAAGCCGAAGTCGGACTCAGATGGCGAACGGCCTGGTACAAAGACCTCCGAATTAGCAAAGAATCTAATATTTACGGTTTAGGACTCAAACACTTCCAACAGGAAATCAACTATAGATCGTTGAATAGCATCGAACTACCTCTCCGTCTCAACCGAACACATCGTTCACATTCGATTGGTCTTGGAGTTGCACTGGGTTACAACCTCGGAAGTCGCATCGATCTCCAACAGTATGAGGATGGTCAAAAGCAACGAGATGACAGATATTATTTCAATGACCATGGGATCAAAAAGATCGTTGTTCGCCCTGAGGTATCCTACCGTGTTCAATTAGGTGGTGGTTATGAACTAGGAGCTTCTCTTAGTGGAAACCTGTTCAACCCGATTGATCAGCAAATTTTCAATCAGCAAACAAAAAATCTTCCTTTACAAGGACAAATCCAACTCAAAAAATCATTCCGCTTTAAATGACCAAACTTCACCACTATATAAGTATTCTGATCCTTGGATTATCACTAATCGCCTGCAACAAGGAAATCCCCACACTTCCTTCTTCAAACAATTCTGTCTTCCAGGTCACTGGAATGATTGGCAGCGACTCTGTATCCTGGACAGCTGGAGTTGACGGAACGATGAAACCTGAGATTCGCCAGGTGAATGGAGTCCCTTATTATTCCGGAAAGTTAAAAATGGCTGGTCAGGAGTTTGA
Organism: Bacteroidota bacterium; assembly: GCA_006226425.1. Lineage (GTDB taxonomy): Bacteria > Bacteroidota > Bacteroidia > Flavobacteriales_D > Crocinitomicaceae > M2408. Next base: position 86,963 of record SBGX01000010.1, read on the forward strand.
AATCGGATTTTTCTCAGGAAACCTGGATCGCAATATCCCTCTTTTGAACATGATCTCTGAACTTGATGAGCTCAAATATGTCAAAAAGAACCTGGAACCATTGCTTAAGGTCTCCAAAAATACCTTCGAAGGAATTGAAGACCTGGAACAAATTGACTGGTATATCAACGGTGAATTTTTTGCCAAAAACCTGCTTGAGATCTTTGAACCTGGAGTATACGATGTCTGTGGTGAATTTCTGTTCAAAGACGGGGAACTGCAGCGCGTTTGCAACCGCATGATCATCGGCTATAAGAAGGATAAAATATTCAATTTACAACGACTTATTATTCCTAACACTGAATTATATCTTTGGGTAGACGGGATGACTGAAAGTATTGATTTTGTTAATTGGAAAAGAAATGGAGACTCCATTGGAACTGGGACTAACGTCAGCTTGACGCCGGCAAAAGGATTTAATGAAATTGAGGCCCGAATAAAGTACATTAACGGGACCGAAAGAACTCGAAAAATTGCCGTACACAACGAGTATCCTGGCAGATACATCCTGGATTTTGGAATTCTGGAAAACTACTCCCCTTACGCCCAGGACCACAAGGCAAGGGTTGTTTTTAAGAGTGGCAACAGCATTTATTCGAGTGAACTGGCAGACAATGAACAAAACCGGATTTACTTCGATGACATCAGCTACTATTCTCAGAACGTTTCCGGAGAAAATCTTTACAAGATCAAAGGACGTTTAAATGGCCAACTGAGATCTAAAACCAGCAATGAGACGCTCAAGGTTGATTTAGCGTTTGACTGGGCCTTCCCAATCCATTAATTTTGTAACTTTGCCGCTAAAATTTGGCGAATGAAAAAAGTATTACTTTCCCTGCTGTTGGCATCCCCGATGTTAAATGCGCAGATCACTATCAACTCTATTGATCTGGCAAATCTGGGGGATACCGTACGCCTGAGTATTGCTCCTGCCGATCAGCTTGATTTTCTGAGTACCGGGCCGGACATGAATTGGGACTTTAGCCAATTGGGACTAGACTCTCAGGTAGTGAATGATTACCGTCCTGTCAGTGAGACCAATGCCTTCTTCATTCAGCCCTATTTCGGTGCTTCTGCCGATGAAGCACACCAGGCTAGTTATTATCGACGCATTGAAGGACTTGGTGGTCTTGACACCGGGACTGGAATCAGTATCGATCAATTGTCTATGTTTTCAAAACTGACCAATGATGCTCAAACCACCGTTGGTTATTCGGCTTCATTTAGCGGGATTCCAGTAGCTATTCCTTCGGATTCAATCGAAACGGTGTATGACCTTCCATTGAGTTATGAAAAATCATGGTCCGGAAAAGGTTTCAGTCAATTGGACCTTTCTGCCTTCAACTTTGCTTTCAAGCAATTCAGAACCAGAGAATCTGTTGTTGATGGTTGGGGAAATATCACCACCCCTTATGGATCATTTGAAGTCTTGCGTGTCAAGCACATCATTACTGAAATTGATTCTGTATTGGTTGAATTGGACAGTATAACAGGACCACAATGGTATGGATTTGAGACTCCTCTTACGCGCGAGTATGAGTGGATTGCCAAAACAGAAAAAGAACCCATTCTGAAAATCATTACGTCAGAGTTCGTTATGGGGGTGGAATCCGTAAGTGCCATTTCCTATCGCGACACAGCCAGAGAAACTCCACAAGTGGGGCTAAAAGAAAATGCAATTAGTGCTAACGCCCTCATCTACCCCAATCCGAATCAAGGTAAGTTGCATATCGAATCGCCAATCAACTTTAAACAGTTTGAAGTCTACTCCCTTCAAGGGAAAAAACTGATTTCGGGTTCATTGGATGGATCCTTTCAGGAGATCATCACAGAGAAACTTTCTGAAGGAAGTTATGTACTCAAATTGATCGACAGAAATACAGTATTTCAAAAAACATTTATCAAGAAGGACTGATCTGAGAAGTTAACATCACTCTAAAATCATATTAAACGTCATTAGAACATGTCTAAAGTTACGACCCTCCACGAATTTATTATGAACAGACAGGCCGAGTTCCCCTTTGCAACGGGTGAACTTTCACGCCTTTTAAATGATATTTCAACGGCCTCCAAAATTGTTTCCAGAGATGTCCGAAGAGCAGGGCTTTTCGAAGATATTATCGGAGCCGAAGGAGGTGTTAATGTCCAGGGAGAAGAACAACAAAAACTGGATGTGATCGCTGATGAATTATTCATCAAAATGTTCCAATACGGAGGAGAAGTTTGTGGGATTGGTTCGGAAGAGAATGATGATTACCTTCCTTTTGATAACGAACAGTCCAAAAAAGGGAAATACGTCGTCCTGTTCGACCCCCTCGATGGTTCTTCAAACATTGACGTTAACGTTTCGATCGGGACTATTTTCTCAATCTTCCGAAGAAAATCTGATGCCGGATCAACTGCCACTATGGAAGACATGCTTCAAAAAGGGAGTGAACAAGTAGCAGCAGGATATGTACTCTATGGTTCCTCAACGATGTTAGTATATACCACCGGGCATGGAGTCAATGGGTTTACACTTGATCCTTCCATTGGGGAGTTCTGTTTGTCTCATCCAGACATGAAAATGCCTGAAAAAAGCAGACTATACTCCATGAACGAGGGAAACATTGATGTCTGTCATCCGGGAATCCAGAATTATGTCAAATACTGCCAGGAAACAGATCCTTCTACCGGAAGACCATATTCGGGAAGATACATCGGTTCCCTGGTAGCCGATTTTCACCGAAGCCTGATCAAAGGTGGTATTTATATTTACCCGGGAACCGAGCAAAATCCAAATGGAAAGTTGCGCCTGATGTATGAATGTAATCCACTTGCTTTCATCGCCGAACAGTCAGGAGGAATTGCCACGAATGGGAAGGAGCGAATCATGGACATTTCACCAAGTTCACTTCACCAGCGGGTTCCGTACATCGTTGGCTCGAAAGAACAGGTTGAACAATTAATGAACTGCATTCAGGAAGCTGACGCACAGCACGTAGGTTAAACATGGAGCTAAAAGCTTTCAGGTCTCTATTCGGCGAACTGGAACTGGTTGAACAAAGTGCCCAACACCTGGCTCAGGAGGGGACACGGATCAATTGGAAAAAAATACACCATTCGGTCAAAAGTATCTGTGCTGCAGAAACAGCATGCCAGGTTCCGGGACATCACCTTTTTGTTCTGGAAGACAAAGAAGAAGCTGCCTATTTTCTGAATGACCTACAGTCACTTTATCCGGATGAAAAAAGAATCTTCTTTTACCCGGAGTCCTATCGATCTCCCTATCAATTCGAAGAGACAGACAATGCAAACGTTGTTTCCAGGGCCGAAGTGCTTGAAAAAGTAAGTTCCGGAAGCAATGCCTGGATTGTTAGTTATCCGAAAGCGCTCTTCGAGAAGGTTCCTGGGAAAAAAGTCCTGAAGAAGAACACCCTCAAAATCAAAAAAGGGGAAAGTTATTCCCTCGATTTTATCAATGAATTGCTTTTTGAGTACGGTTTTGAACGCGTTGATTTTGTTTACGAACCGGGACAATTTGCCATCCGTGGCGGTTTGGTTGACGTCTTTTCTTATTCCAACGACCTCCCTTACCGGATGGAGTTTTTTGGAGACGAAGTAGATTCGATCCGTTCCTTTGACCCCAGCGATCAGCTCTCTGAACAAAAGCATCAGTTTTTTACCATTGTTCCTAATGTTCAGGGAGTACATCTACGAGAAGACATGGTCAGTTTGCCCGAATGCCTGGGAAGCAAAAGTTGTATTTGGCTTTCTTCTCATCAAATGGTCAAGGCAGTCCTAAGCAGTGATTATGAAAAAGCTGTCCGCATTTACAGCGAATCGAACAGCGAACTTTCATTGAGTGAACCGGAAAAACTATATATGAGTTCGGAAGAATGGGAAAAAGTCATCCAGGGACGAAAACTGGTTCAATGGGGGCCCGACTTTTCCCTGGAAGCCAGCCTGGAATATGAACTCAAATTACTTCCTCAACCCAGTTTCAACAAAAATTTCGAGTTGTTTCGCGATCAATTGATTGAGAATAAGGAAAAAGGAATCCAAAGTCTCTTCTTTTCAGCACAACCCAAGCAAATTGAACGACTCTACCGCATCCTGGAGGATATCGGGGCCGAAGCACAATTTATTTCCATGCCTTTCGCTTTGCACGAAGGTTTTCTTTTCCCGGATCTGAAATTGGCCTGCTACACAGATCACCAACTGTTCGAACGCTACCATCGTTTCCGTCTCAAAGAGGGTTTTCGACAAGCCAAACAAGCCTTAACGCTCAAGGAAATTTACAACCTACAAAAAGGAGATTATGTTACCCACATTGATCACGGTGTCGGACAGTTCTCCGGCTTACAGACCATCGATGTCAACGGTAAGCCGCAGGAAGCCATCCGACTGATCTACAAAGATGGTGATGTGCTGTATGTCAGCATCCACTCCCTACATCGAATTTCGAAATTTACCGGTAAGGATGGAGCGGTTCCCAAGATGAATAAGTTGGGGACTCAGGCCTGGAGCAATCTGAAGAAAAAAACCAAAAAGAAGATCAAGGAACTTGCCTTTGATCTGATTCAGGTATACGCCAAACGGAAAAGTCAACCTGGTTACGCCTTTTCGCCAGACAACTTTCTACAAACGGAACTGGAAGCTTCGTTTATCTACGAGGACACGCCGGATCAATTAAAAACGACCCAGGCAATTAAAGAAGATATGGAGTCCCCCACCCCGATGGATCGATTGATCTGTGGAGATGTTGGATTTGGAAAAACAGAATTGGCTATTCGAGCTGCCTTTAAAGCCGTTTGCGACAGCAAGCAAGTGGCCGTCCTGGTACCAACCACAATTTTATGTCACCAGCACTTCCGAAGTTTTAGCGAACGCCTGAAAGATTTTCCGGCCAAAGTTGATTACATCAATCGCTTTAAATCGGCCAAGCAGATTACGGAAACACTCAAAAAAGTAAAATCCGGAGAAATAGACATTCTGATCGGAACGCACAAAATTGTGGGAGACCGGGTCAAATTCAAGGATCTTGGACTCATGATTATCGACGAGGAACAAAAGTTTGGGGTCGCCGTTAAAGACAAACTGAAAACCCTGAAAGTATCCATCGATACGCTCACGCTCACTGCCACTCCAATTCCAAGAACGCTACAATTTTCCCTGATGGGTGCCCGTGATCTCAGTATCATCAATACCCCGCCGGCAAACAGACAACCAGTTTTGACCGAAATCATACGCTTGCAGGAAGAACAAATTCGAGATGCCATTGCTTACGAAGTTAGTAGGGGCGGACAGGTCTATTTCGTGCACAATCGACTTCAGAACATCAAAGAAGTAGCAGGAATGATCCAACGTCTTTGTCCCGGCGTGCGCATCGCTATCGGACACGGGCAAATGGAAGGAAGCAAGCTCGAAAAAATCATGATGGACTTCATCCAGGGAGAATACGATGTCTTGCTTGCCACAACCATCATCGAATCCGGGATAGATATTCCCAATGCCAATACGATCATCATTAACCACGCCAATAACTTTGGACTTAGCGATCTGCACCAGTTAAGAGGGCGTGTCGGAAGATCCAACAAGAAGGCCTTTTGTTACCTCATTGCCCCGCAAACACATGAGCTCACCAGCGATGCCCGCAAAAGACTCGAAGCACTGGTTCAGTTCTCCGATTTAGGTTCCGGCTTCAACATTGCCATGAAGGACTTGGACATCCGGGGAGCAGGGAACTTACTTGGAGGAGAACAGAGCGGATTCATCAACGATATTGGTTTCGAGATGTATCAGAAGATCCTACAGGAAGCAATGGAGGAACTGAAGGAAAACGAATTTAAAGAACTTTACGCTGAACGAAATACCGATCAACCCGGAAATTACGTCAGAGACTGTGTCATTGAAACCGACCTCGAATTGCGCATTCCCGAAGACTACGTGAATAACGTGGCAGAACGTCTGAATCTATACCAGGAACTGGATCACTTGAAAGATGAGCAGGACCTCGAGCGTTTTGCCGCCGAATTAACAGATCGCTTCGGACCTATCCCGGAAACTGTGTATGCACTTTTTCAATCTTTTGAGCTTCGCTGGAAGGCACAAGCCATTGGAATCGAAAAACTCGTCATTAAAAATGAGAAAATGGTTTGCTATTTCCTTAGCAATCCGCAATCCGCTTATTACGAATCGCAGCAATTCCAGAACCTGCTGAATTACATACAAAGTCAGCCAACCAACTGCCGTTTGAGTGAGAAAAATGACAAGTTGAGATTGATCTATCAGCAAGTGGTCAGCATCCAACACGCCTTGAAAAGGCTTTCAGAAATCCAAATTTCAGAAATTTAAGTGCTTGTGTAACCAAATGGCGGAAGACTGTTTATACTTCCAAAAAACACCACGCATGAAAACTTATTTTCTCCCTTTGTTACTTAGTATCTTTGTTTCCCTTTCAATGTCGGCTCAAACGAATAACACCCTTGTGTACGACGAATTTTCGAACACCTATCATCACTATTTTTCGCCGGCTGGTTACATTGATTATATCAAAGACAATCAGTACCAGAAGTACCTACGCAAAAACAAGATTCAATCTATTCAGGAAGAGTCCAGTTACTACAACAAACGAGGAAAAAAGGATTCGTTTCAAAAAACAAGCACCTTTAACCGACTTGGAAAGACCTTGCAAATCAAGCGAGAGAAATCCCTGTTGGAATATCAATATGAAAACGATAGTCTGCCCATCTACATCTGCAATCAATGGAAAAAACGCAAAATTGAGACCAAAATCACCTACAATCGAAACCATCCGGTCCTGATCGAGAAATACGCCAAGGGAAAGTTAAGCAGTTCTATTCTACGCTCTTTTAACGAACACGGAAAATTACTTTACAGCATTTGGATCGATGGACGCATGACCCGAGAAGTTCGTTACACCTATGACGAAAGCGGTCGTAAGACGAGAACTCTGCAATTCCGTAATGGGAAACTCAAGAAAAGCTGGATTCATGAATGTAAGGAAGAAGGAGAACTGGCCAGCAACAAAAAGGAACTTTTGTCCAGTGTTTGTGAGTACCGGGAAGAAAGTGCCGATGGTTCCTTCACCATTTTCCAACGAAGCATCCGAAACGGAAAATCCTTTTTATTGAAACAACATTTCAATCGCGACACGGTTAAGCTGTCTTCCGAATATTTCGTGCACGATACCGTACTGATCTCTTCGAACCACTACAACATCGAAACGAGAACCTGGACAAACCAAAATTTCAAAAAAGGGAAACTAACCCAAAAGGGAATTGTGGTCCGGGATGAAAAGAATCGTATCATCAAGAGCGAATGGTACAACGGGAAAAATGAACTATTTCGACGTGAAAGCAATGAATGGAGTGAAGACAACCGCATTGGAATTCGCATCGTAGAATCTGGAAAAAAACTCAAGCACAAAAAACGCACGGAGAACAAATTCAACGAACAGGGAATCATCGTTCAGTCCAGTACTTTCCAAAACGATCGCTTGACAAGGGAACACAAGTACAATTACAGTTTCTTCTGATTCCTTTCGATCCGCCCGCGGACCATCGTACTTATGCTTGTCAACTGGTATAAAATAGCTAATTTTGTCCCAGGTTATTGGAAGAACAATGGACAACATTTATATTACCAGGAGAGAACATTTTAACGCTGCGCATAAATTGTGGCAGGACAAATGGTCTGATGAGAAAAATGAGGCTGTCTTCGGAAGGTGTAGCAACAAAAACTGGCACGGCCATAATTACGATCTTTTTGTCACAGTCAAAGGAATTCCTCAAGAGGAGACTGGCTTTGTCATTGATTTGAAATTGTTGAGCCAGATCATCAAAGAAAAAGTCATTGATCACCTTGACCATCGAAATCTGAACCTGGATGTGCCATTCATGAAAGACATCATGGCATCGACTGAAAATGTCGCTATCAAAATCTGGCAACAGATTGATGGACCGATCCGCGAAGCCGGTGGCGAACTGGTAAAAATCAAGTTGCAGGAAACCGAAAATAATTACGTCGAATATTTTGGGGGTCGTGAACCTTTTTAGAATTGGCACGTTATTGCTACCATAGAAAGTGATTGCATGAAAAAATTTGAATACGACGAACAGAAAACCAATACGATTGCTGATGCCTACAAAGGGATCATTGATCAATTGGGAGAAGACACTGCCCGGGAAGGATTGCAAAAAACACCAGAACGGGTTGCCAAGTCCCTGCAATTCCTCACGAAGGGATATGATCAGGATCCAAAAAAAATCCTGGAAAGCGCTCTTTTTCACGAAGAGTATTCAGAGATGGTTCTGGTCAAGGATATTGAAGTCTATTCACTTTGCGAACATCACATGCTTCCTTTCTTCGGTAAGGCACACATCGCCTACATTCCTGGAGGAACCATTGTCGGTCTGAGTAAAATTCCCCGGGTGGTTGATGCCTTTGCCCGTCGATTGCAAGTTCAGGAACGCCTGACCATTGAAATCAGAGATTGTATCCAGGAGACCTTAAAACCAAAAGGAGTGGCCGTCGTGATCGAGTGCGCGCACATGTGTATGCAAATGAGGGGAGTTCAGAAACAAAATTCTGTGACGACTTCCAGTGCTTTCACAGGAGCCTTTTTGAACAATGATTCCACAAGAAAAGAATTCATTAATTTAGTACAAGCAAAACTTCACTAATATGTTAGATAACATTTTCAATCAAAAACAATACGGACCGGAGGCCAAAGCTATGAGCAGTGAGTTCTTCGTTAGCGTGTATACTTATATGTTCCTGGCACTAGGAATTTCAGGAACCATTGCCTACTGGTTTGGGACCGAAGGTTACGTTTTTGAATACATGATCCGCATTGAATACGGTGCTGTATCTCCAACTCCATTATTTTATATTGTAGCCTTTGCGCCGGTCTTACTCGGCTTGGGAATTCAGTTCCTGTACAATCGGCTTTCCATGCCACTACTCTTGCTTTTGTTTGGACTGTACTCGGTACTCATGGGCTTGAGCTTAAGCACCATTTTCATTGCTTACGATCTCGGATCAATCATGACGACCTTCTTTGTTACAGCCGGAGGTTTTGGTGCAATGGCTTTCCTGGGATATATTACCAAAACAGACTTAACCAAGATGGGGAGCCTGCTTTACATGCTTTTCATCGGGATTTTCATTGCTGCGATCGTTAACTTTTTCTTTCATAGTGAAATGATTTCCTACCTTATTTCGATCCTTGGAGTGGTGGTATTCACAGGTTTAACAGCCTATCAGATGCAACAGCTCAAGTACATCGGAGAAGACCCCAATCTGGGAAATTTGGAACGCAAAAAGCTTTCCTTAATCGGAGGGTTGATGCTTTACATCCTCTTCATTAATCTTTTCCTTTCATTGCTCAGACTGTTGGGGAACCGCGAATAATTTGTTTTGAATGGACGAGAAAAAAAAGGAAACCCTTAGCCTGCTGACCGAACTGATCAAGTTTGCCAAGGCAGATCAGGAATACCGGGATAGTGAACATCGATTTTTACTGGCCATTGCCCACCAATTGGGTGTGAGCGATCAGGAATTTGAGCAATTGTTCAAAGAATACATTGAATTTACACCTCCCAAAATTGAGATCGAACGCATTGTTCAGTTCCAACGGATCATCCTGCTCATGAATATTGATCAAGATGTGGACACTCAAGAATTGAATCAGGCAAGAGATTTAGGTGTGCGGATGGGGCTTAGACCACAGGCCATTGAACAGGTCCTGTTAGAAATGAAAAAACACGAAAATTCATTGATCCCACCGGAGATCCTAATCAACATTTTCAAAGTGCATCACAACTAAACTCCGGCCATTAATCGCGGAAAATCACAAACCACTTCCAGTCCGTTTTTGGAACGGGATCGCCATTCGGACGGAACAGGAACAAACCGATCTTGGAATCTGGTCTTTTTTGCCGGTATTGCTCTACGATCTGCAATCGGGCAATGTTCTTCCAAATGGAATCATAAGGAATACTCTCCGGTTCATAGTCATTGAAGACTAACTGAAAATTGGATGAATCGGGACGATCCAGCCCTTTTTCATTGTAATAATAGAAAATGTGATTATCCATGTAGGCCGGATAAATCCGTTTCCCTCCTCCCTGGTCAATTTGGGTTCCGTCAAAAATGGTATCCTTGGCATCCCCATATAACATGGTGATCCGTTTTGATGAGATTGAAGTCTGAATGATCGTATCCACTGGCAATTCCGTACCGGAAGACTGATCTATGAAATAGGAAAATTCCTTCCCACTATTGAACTTATAGTCATGATAATCTACTTGTAACAAAACAACTTTCTTCTTTTGCTCCGGATCCAGATTCTGTTTCTCCTTTTCTTCACAGGAAAGAATCCCCAGGCAAAACACACACAATACTCCCCAATAAAACTTCATACTCATGGCCTAATCATACGAAGATAAGATATTCCACTGAAAAAAAGAAAAATTTAACGTTCCGGATATTACAGTATATTGGAGGGCTGATCCCTTTCATTCAGTGCCTATATTTACTACTTTTAAACTCTTTAAACCGCACAAAATCGAAACTTATGACTATTCCAAACTACCAACAAATCAACCGTGAATCATGGAATCAACGCACGAAGTATCACCTGGATTCCGAATTTTATCAAATGCCCGCCTTCCTGGAAGGTAAAACTTCCCTGAATGAGATTGAACTCGGACTACTCGGGGACATCAAGGGACTCAAAATTCTGCACCTCCAATGTCACTTTGGTCAGGATAGTGTTTCACTGGCCAGAATGGGTGCCCAGGTTACCGGGGTGGACCTCTCTGATGCGTCCATTTCACAAGCGCGGGAACTTGCTCAAAAATGCGGACAGGAAGTCTCTTTCATTTGCTGCGACCTGTATGACCTCCCTGAGCACCTGGACGAGCAATTTGACCTTGTTTTCACCAGCTACGGGACCATCGGTTGGTTGCCCGATCTTCGTCCCTGGGCGCAAATCGTATCCCGTTATCTGAAACCAGCCGGGCGCTTCGTTTTTGTGGAATTTCACCCCGTTGTCTGGATGTTTGACAATGAACTCAAGGAAATCTCCTTCGATTACTTCAATACCGGACCAATCGTAGAAGAAGAAAGTGGTACCTATGCAGAAAAAGAGGCCCCGATCACACTCAAAACGGTGACCTGGAATCATGAACTTTCCGATGTGGTAAATAAGCTGATCCGGGAAGGACTGGAAATTCGATCCCTGGACGAGTTCGACTATTCTCCCTACAATTGCTTCAATAGCATGACCGAAGAAGAACATGGCAAATTTCGGATCAGCCATTTGAAGCACAAAATTCCCATGGTTTACAGCCTGGAAGCGCTAAAAAAGTAAAATAGAACAAGCTTTGAGGCGATTTTATTTCCCTCGCATTGTCAATTCTTTTTTCTAACTTTAAGCCTATTTAGCTGCTTAATCACTTATCCATGAGTTCTTTACTCAGAAGAATACTTGTTAACCAAACAACCAGATTGATCTTGATGATCTTTCTGTTTGTGATACTCATTGTAGTATTCTTCCTGGCTTACAGCTATTTCAATCAGATTCGACTGTACGAACAGATTCAGTACGACCGGATGCTGGCCATTACCAAAACACTTTCTGCCGAAATAGACGGGGACGAACACCAGCGAATCACCCTGAAATATCAAGAGAAAGACGAGCTAAAAACATACGAACAGGACAGCAGTTTTTACCGCATCCATCGTTACCTGAAGGACGCACAACAAATGAATAAGACAGGGAGCGCGATTTACACCCTCGTCTACGATCCGATTCGAAGACAGTTCTTCTACGGGGCTTCTTCTTCCGAAACCCCATATTATCGACATCAGTACAAACAGTTCCCAGACAAACTCAAACAGGATTACCTAAGAGGCGGAATCATCCCTCGTTATTCTTCTGAGAATGGAACCTGGATCTCCGCATTTTGGCCGATCAAAAACAGCCGGGGACAAACCGTAGCCGTTGTGGAAGCCGATGTTAAATTCAATGAGTTTATCCAAATGGCCAGAAAACAAGTTCTTTTCAGGCTGGGAATGGCACTCATTGTCATCGTGGTAATTTCCCTGTTCCTCTATCGTTCCGTCAAAAAAATTCTTCTGAAAGAAGAGGAACTCAAAAGACAGTTGCTGGAACAAAAACACCTGATCGAAGACAAAAACAAAGATATCACGGACAGTATCAATTACGCCAAGCGAATCCAGGATGCCATCCTTCCTCCTAAACGGGAAATTGCCTCCGGATTGAGAGATTTCTTTGTGCTATATGAACCGCGAGACATTGTTTCCGGAGACTTTTACTGGTACCATCAGTTTGAGGATGGCGGACAGGTCCTGGCCGTAGCTGATTGTACGGGACATGGAATTCCCGGTGCGCTGGTAAGCGTGATCGGAAGCTCCCTGCTCAACGAGATTGTCAAGCAACGTGAAATCACTTCTCCGGCGGAGATCTTGCGTCAGCTCGACAAGGGGGTACATACAGGTTTTGGAAGTTCCAGAGGAATTGAAGGACAGCGGGATGGAATGGATATTTCGATCTGCTATATTCCACCAGCGAAGAATGAACTGATTTATGGTGGAGCACTCCGTCCGCTGCTTTGCCTCAGACAGGGAGAAATTCTGGAATTCAAAGGAGATCGTTTCCCGATTGGGGGCGGTGACCTCTACGAAAAGACTGCTTTTGAAGAACAAAAGGTTCCTATCCAACAAGGCGATGTCTTTTACATGTTTTCAGATGGCTTCCCGGATCAGTTTGGAGGACCTAAGGGTAAAAAGATGATGACCGGAAAGTTCAAAAAGCACCTCTTGCAACATGCACACCTTAGTTTTGAAGAGCAATGTAAAAAACTGGTTCTTCTCATTGAAGAGTGGCAAGGTGATTTGGACCGGGTGGATGATGTCCTGGTCATGGGATTTTCTGTCTAGACTTCCTGGTCGTCCCGCACAAAACGTCTTTGTTGTTCCGGAGTCGGAAGTACGCAAAAACCCTTCATTAAACGATGTCTCCTGGCAGCCACCCAATCGTAAACACCATCGCGCATAAAACGGGGAATCACCTGAAAAATGACCAATATACTCCACGGAAAACGCATCTCCCGACACAAGCTCAGGGCCCCACCGGATTTGCTTTTCATGGTCTTTCCGTTCCAGAAGTAAAACGTACTCAAATCAGGGGTGGGAAGTCCTTTCTCTTCAAAAAAAGATCGGGCTTTGTTTGTCTGCAGAGCACAAAAGGAAATCTCCGGCTGCTTTTCTTTTTCCAGCACGAATTGAACTGAACGATTACAAAATCCACAGTCCCCATCGTAAAACACCAGCTTCTTCCCTTCCCAGGTCTTTTCCATGACTTAAAATTAAATTAAAATTCCTACTTTAAAGCCAAAAATTGCGATTCATGAAAATAGGAGTTCTTTTATCAGGTTGTGGAGTTTATGACGGATCAGAAATTCAGGAAGCCGTGCTCAGTATGCTGGCCATTGAACAGGCCGGACATCAATACCAATGTATCAGTCTGAATGAAGATCAATATCATGTAGTGAATCACACGAATGGAGAGGAAATGCCTGAAACGCGAAACATGTTGATTGAAGCCGCCCGAATCGCGCGAGGCAATATTCAGGAAGTTGGTGATGTCCAGCTAAATGAACTCAGCGCCCTCTTGATTCCTGGTGGATTCGGAAGTGCCAAAAACTTCTCCAATTGGGCCTTTGAAGGACCGGACGGAAGCATTCATCCCAAAATCAAAAAACTAATTCAGGATTTTCACGAGCATCAGAAGCCAATTATCGCACTGTGTGTAAGTCCGGTGCTACTTGCAAAAGCCTTTGAAGGAACAGGAATTCACTGTTCACTGACCCTTGGAACGAGCGAAGAAGCAAGTCCTTATGACATCCGTGAAATGCACGCTGGCATGGAGAAATTGGATGTTCAAACAGAGTTAAAAAGTAGCCGGGAAATTCTGGTGGATCGGAAAAACAAATTGATCTGTGCACCTTGTTACATGATGGATGTCAACATCAGCCAGATCTACGAAAATGTTCGCCAGGCCCTGTCCGGACTTTCGGATCTGTGAAAAGTCCATTTTTCTTAAACAAGATTTTTCCTCATTTTATTCGCTTTTTTTTCAACAAATACAGGCCATCAGCCCCCTAATTGTTGAAAATAAATGGTTTTTCTCATTTCCCGAACGAGCGAAAAGTTGTAGCTTTGTAGGCTCAATCAAAGCAACAGCTTATAAACTTAAAATATGAACGAATTTGGTAAGAAAGGCAAAAATGCTGATTTGAACGCCTCTATCGGATTAGACAATTTGGGAAATGTATTTTGGAACCTGACTCCTGCGGAATTGGTTGAGGATACAATCATCAACGGACAGGGAATCTTGACCGATACCGGGGCAATTGCCATCGAAACCGGGGAATTCACAGGCCGATCTCCTAAAGATCGTTTCGTGGTTTGTGACGAAAAAACGGAAAACAGCGTTTGGTGGGGAGATATCAACATCAAGTTTTCTCCGGAAAAATTCGAGTCGCTTTATCAGCGTATGAAAGCTTACCTGATGGAGAAAGATGTTTACGTTCGGGACGCTTATGCCTGTGCAGATGACAACTACCGACTGAATCTACGAGTGGTTACCGAGTTCCCATGGTCGAATATGTTTGCTTATAACATGTTCCTTCGTCCGAACGATCAGGAAATTGAAAACTTTGCGGCTGACTGGCACATTGTATGTGCTCCTGGCTTCAAAGCTGATCCTGAAATCGACGGGACGCGTCAACACAACTTTGCCATCCTGAACTTCACACGTAAGATGATCATTATCGGAGGTACAGGATATACGGGTGAAATCAAAAAAGGAATTTTCTCTGTATTGAATTACATTCTTCCACATGAGAAAAACACGCTTTCTATGCACTGTTCAGCCAATATTGGTGAGGGTGGTGATACAGCCGTTTTCTTCGGTTTGTCCGGAACAGGTAAAACAACCCTTTCTTCTGACCCGAACCGTCACCTGATCGGAGACGACGAGCACGGATGGTCTGAGAATACAGTGTTCAACTTCGAAGGAGGATGTTACGCAAAAACAATCGATCTTTCTGAGGAAAAAGAACCACAGATTTTCAATGCAGTCAAATTTGGGGCGATCCTGGAGAACATTGGCTTCCAGGAAGGAACGTCCACTCCGGATTACACAGACGGTACGATCACTGAAAACACACGTGTTTCTTACCCAATTAACCACATTGACAATGTAGCTGTTCCTTCTATTGGAGGAGCTCCTAAAAATATTTTCTTCCTGACCGCAGATGCTTTTGGAGTACTTCCTCCAATCTCTAAACTGACGAAAGAGCAGGCGATGTACCACTTCATGTCCGGTTACACGGCCAAAGTAGCTGGTACGGAAATGGGAATTACCGAGCCAAAAACAACTTTCTCAGCTTGTTTTGGTGCCGCTTTCTTGCCATTGCACCCTGCGAAATACGCTCAGTTGCTAGGTGAAAAACTGGACGGGACAGATATCAATGTTTGGTTGGTAAACACTGGATGGTCTGGTGGTGCCTACGGAGTCGGAAGCCGCATGAAGCTTTCCTACACTCGTGCCATGATTACTGCTGCATTGACAGGAAAATTGGACAACGTGGAATATCAAAAGCTTCCGGTATTTGACTTGGAAATGCCAGCGAGCTGTGAAGGAGTTCCTTCCGAAATTTTGAACCCACGTGAAACATGGGCTGACAAAACAGCTTACGATGAAGCAGCCAACAATCTGGCTTCTCAATTCGTGAAAAACTTTGAGCAATTTGCCGCTGAAACGAGCGAGGAAATTCTTTCCGCTGCTCCTAAGGTGATGGCTTAAATTCATTCATACTCTTTTCGAAAGCCGGGATCAATGATTCCGGCTTTTTTGTTTTCCTAACTCACAAATCAGGTAGAAATACCCCGTCTAAAGCCAGTGTTTTTGGGCTAATATGCCCCCATACGGTTCCTCCTATTATTTTTTTCTCTACATTTCTAAGCGAACTGAAACTCTAATACCACACCCCTTTATAGTCCAGTTCAGGTTAATTAAGATATTCTGAAAAACTTAGTTTATAAATGGAAAATATTACTCGTAGCGATCTTGAATTGGTTAATCAACTTTGCCAAAGAACATATTCGGGAAATCGATTATTGTCCAATGCAAATACGGAAGAACATTCCCAATTAACTTCCATTAAACGAAAACTAAGGGTTATTGCCGATTTTTTCGCAACCAAATACGGTCTAGATTTTGGGCCATTCACAACTGGCATTTCTTCTGGAAATCCTATCGCAATAGGTGGAACCAGATTCAATAATATTTGGTCTGGACTATTCAAAGGTGCGGAAAACAAACAATATTCAGCTCAAATAAGTTTTGTAATGGATAGGCTGGAGCCATGTTTAAATGTTGGTTTCTATTTTGGCGCCGCCTCGGCACATAATTTTTCCGCAGATGAACGCCAAATACTGGAAACAAGACTTTCTGATCTGGGCAATAATCTATCAAACTATTTGATAAATTACCCTGAAGCAAGAATTAACTATAAAAACTTGTTTGATAATGGATTTCAAGCTATTAGCTCCGGTGACAGAATACTTCCTGAACAATGGATAAAAAATATTGCCAAAAATACTGCCGGATCTCGTCTAATTGCCAAGATACACCCCAATGATTTGGGATACATAGAGAACTCCATAATTGATTCATTTGTAGCACAGGTAATGTTTCTTATGACAGGTGTAGAAAACAATGATCAAGTAAATCCAACCTACCTAAGTAAACCCCTGACACCAGAGCAAAGAGCTAAACAAGCGGAACAAAGAGCAATCATAGGTCTAAATGGAGAATTATTCGTAATGCAAATGGAAAAACAAAAATTAGTGACTTTAGGGATTGAAATGGAGGAATACCCCAGACACGTCGCCTTAGAATCAGCGAGTTATGGATACGATATCCTTTCATTGGATGAAGATGGAAGTCAAATATTAATAGAAGTTAAAACAACTATCAGAACACCAAATGATCCAGATTCAAAAAAATTCTTTATCTCGACAAACGAAGTAGAAACTTTAAAAAAAAATAAAATAGCATATAAAATTTACAGAGTTTATGACATTAATGATAAGCCTAGTTGTGAGATTGTGGATTTTGAAAATGGACAATTAAGCCCTGACGGGTATATTTTGAAGTATTAGAGAATTATAGTACTGCTAATAAGTAGTAATTTAGCCAAACACTAACTATTATTTAATGCCCACAGACCTCCTCATCCTTCTCCTCTCCCTCCCCATTTTATACTTCACGATTCGAGGAGTGGTCAAAAGGTATAAGGACCATGGGACCTATAAAAAGCAAAAACTTTATTATGCCGATCTCCTGGGAATGTTGATCGGGATCGCTTTGCTTGTGATCAGCCTATTGCGCCTGTTGGGTTTTGATGTTCCCTGGTAGGAAACTATAGCAACAGTCCCAAAAAAGGCAACAGGACCCCTAAGAGCATTAAAATTTTTAAGGTGAAATCGATCAATTGAAACTGGGGTTCTTCCAGCTGACGGAACAGTAGGACGCCCAGCCCCAGACAGGAGATCAAGATGAAAACGAGGGGCAAAAAATAGAATAAATCGAGGAGATAGGGTTCCCGCACCGCAAAGTACAATGCGATCACACTTAAAGGAAAGACGATCAAAATACTTCCGGCAATTCGGGATGCTCCGCGCAGACCGTATTTCATCGGCAGGGTTTTGGCAAACAACTTCTCGTCTCCGGCCACATCCTGAATATCTTTGATGATCTCCCGGGCAAGGTTTAATATGAACGCAAAAGAGGCCATCGCAAAAATGATGCGTCCGTCCCGGGCCAGGAACAAGATCCAATCCAGGGCGTGTGCATTGGCTTGTTGCTCCGACATAAAATAATAAGTCTCATCCAGATAGGCTGTCAAGTGAAAATGGATTCCGCAAAGGAGTGGTACCAGGGCCGCCAACAAAGAGACGATCACATTTCCGATCAGTACCTTCCGCTTGAAATAAAGCGAATAGAACCAGAGTGCATTGATGGAGATCAGATGCACAAACACGTACCAAAAAGTATGATAGCGGATACTCAAATAGATGGCAATCGAAAAGGCTATTCCGTTCAATAACCAGTGACTAATGATCGCCCAGCGACGTTTGATGTGTTTACTAATGATCAGACGTTCTGGACGATTGATGCGATCTGCCTTGACATCAAAGTAATCGTTGATGATGTTTCCGGCTGCTGCGATAAGTACCGTTGAAAAGACCAACAAGGCAAAATCAAGTCGTTCATGCCAGGCTGCTCCACCGATTCGATAGCGAAGGTGCGCCAGGTCGAAATAAAAATAGCGCATCGCATACATGGTCAGTGCTATGATGACCAGGTTAATCGGACGAATCAGTCTGAAAAAGTGAATCATTTTCCAATGATTTTATACTCTGTTCTTCGGTTTTTCTGGTGCGCTGCCTCCTTCTCTTTCGTACTGGTCATTTTCTCAATCGCTTCATCCGAAATGACCGGCTGACTCTCTCCATAGCCCTTGGCCGTCAAACGCTCTTTGGCAATGCCTTGTTCGATCAGGTACTGCATCACGGAATGAGCCCGACCATCGGATAGTTTTTGGTTGTCGTTGGCATCTCCACGCGTATCCGTATGCCCTCCTAATTCAATGCGAATCTTCGGATGTGCTTCCAGGAATTCCCTCAGTTTGTTCAGTTCCACGTACGATTCCTTTCGCAAAGTCGTTTTGTTCAGGTCGAAAAAGACATTCGCCAGCACCACCGGATCCGGTTCTCCTACCGGGATCATCGGAACATCCATGTGAACGGATTCCAATCCTTCCGGATTCGTCATATTAAAGTTCTGTGAGAAAAAGTTATATCCCGGATACGATACGTTCAGGGCGTACTCCCGGTTCAGAGGTAATGACACCATGAATTCTCCGGTCACCTTATCTGACTCTGAGCGAATAATCTCTTTCCCCGTCTTCACATCGATCAACTGGAACTTTCCGGCCAAGGGAGCACGGGTCTTTGCATCATAGACCAGACCATCAAAATACAAAGTTTTCGTCGGACGCAAATGCTCGGGCAATTCAAAGTAATAAATGTCCAAATCACCATATCCTCCATCCCGATCCGAAGCAAAAAAGGCAATCTCTCCATCCGGGCTGACCATCAAGGAATTTTCATCGTATTTGGTATTGATCGGATAACCCAAATTTTCCGGTTTCGACCAGTTTCCATCGTCATCCATGCGGGTCACAAACAAATCGGAACCTCCCAAGCCAATGTGTCCTCTGGAAGCAAAATAAAGCGTTCGCCCGTCCGGGTGAATCAGCACAGACTCTTCCTGATCTGGCGTGTTAATATGATCTGGTAAGCGTTCTGGAGTTCCCCAGGTACCATCCTCCTGAAGGGTTGCCGTATAAATGTCTGAACTCTTGCTTCCCGATCTTCCACGAATTCCACGAATGAAGTAGATGGTTTTTCCATCCGAAGACAGGGACGGTTGCGTTTCCCAGTGCATGGAATTGATCCTTCCAGGAAGGTTTTTCGGGTTCTGCCAACGGGAACCGATTCGCTTGGTGATGAAGAGGTCACAACTTCCTCTTCCGGTACGATCTGAACCGTAATCCGTACCTGATGCATCCGGACAACCGACAAAGATCAAGGTCCGTCCGTCCGCAGCAATCGTAGGCGCTCCTTCATTATTCACTGTATTGATATTGGTAGGCATGGCCTCTGCTGTCATCCAGGAATTTTTATCACTTAAATGTGAGATGTAAAAATCTTCCTGCTCTTTGAAATTCCCCGGCACTCGATTGTCACTGATCCGGCGGGTAAACAGAATGGTCTTTCCATCCACCGTGATCGTCGGAAAATACTCTGGATCAGCCGTATTGATTCCCGGTCCGACATTGATCGGGTTAAAGGCCATTGGATTTTTCATGGCTTGTACTGCAAAATCACAGGAAGCCAGGATTTGCCTTCCCTTGGCGACCATCTTCGGGTTCGCATTCCTGTTCGACATGTACTTTCTAAGTTCCTGACTGGCTCCTTCATAATCTCCTTCGACATACTTTAAATTCCCCAGGAAAAAATAGGTGCTCCCCGTCGGACTATGATTCGGATTGATTCGAATCGCTTCTTCGTAATGCTTGATGGCCTCCGCATTTTTCCCGGAATACTCTGAAAACTCTCCGGCTAGCAGGTGCGCCTCCCAAAAGTTAGGATCTTTCGCCAGGGCCTTTTCCATATACTGAATTCCAGCTGCATAATCCGGAAGCCCAGTTCGGGGATTGATGTTTTTATTTGGAATCCGTTGCCCTTCCTCAAACAGGGAGATGGCTTTTTTACTTTTTGTCGAATAGCGCTGTTGTGCCGTTCCGCAAGCTGCATGGCCGATCAATAGGATGGCGACTAATAGATATCTCATTTCTTAAGGTATATTCAAATATTTATGTGTCTGCAAGGACAGTTTCCACCGGGGATGTTCCTTGACATAATCAATCAGAAGGGGCAAAATTCGTTCCGCTTTTGACCACTCTGGCTGTAAAAAACATAAAGCCTTTGGATTCAGCTTCTTAGCGTGATCCTCGGCCCATTTTAAATCAGAAGGGTGAAATACAACTACTTTCAGTTCATTGGCATGTTCATAAGCTTCCGGAAGCGGATCTTTGAACTTTTTCGGAGAGAAACAATACCAATCCAACTCGCCTTTCAGAGCATAGCATCCGGAAGTTTCCAGAGCCACCTCACAGCCTTGCTCCTTCAATTGTTCACAAAGCACTGTCAGATCGTACATGCAAGGCTCTCCACCGGTAATGACCACAAAATCGCTTCCCGAATCACGAACTGCTTGAAGCAATGAATTGATGGATACTATTTCATGTGCACCGGCATCCCAACTCTCTTTCACATCACACCAGACACAGCCGACATCACATCCAGCCAAACGAATAAAATAAGCAGCTCTTCCCGTATGAAAACCTTCTCCCTGAAGCGTATAAAAATGCTCCATCACAGGTAGATTCTCGTGGGGATTAAAATCCGTTTGATTCATGCCTCAAAAGTACAAAACTATTCCAGCGCAAGCAAGTAGCTCATCCGATCGGATAAGGCTTCAAAACATACTCCAGATCGATCACAATAAAATCAACTCCTTTCTCCAAAAGATCTTCTCTGGAAAAGAAATATTCTATCCAAATTTTCCCGAATGATTCCGGTACTAAAATAAAAAAAGGAAATACCGAAGCACTTCCTTTCATTGGTTTATGATTAGGTAATTCTTAGCGAATCATAAGTTTTTTTCTGATTCCATCTATTTCGATCAGGTAGCTTCCGGATGACAGTTTGCTCACATCCAGACCTTCTTTATGAACTTCACCCCTTAACACCAATTCACCCAAAATTGAGTAGATAAAAAATTGGCTCGTATGGATCTCTCCGCTAAATTTCAGCATTCCCTGACCTGGATTCGGATAAATGCTCCAATCATTATTCGAAGTGACTTCATCCACTCCCAAAGGAGGTGTGCAGTTTTCATTGAATTTATACTGAACATTGTTGCTTTGCGTAAACTGGACGGTGTGCATCGAATTATTTTGTGTAACGCTGGTCGTTCCGCTGGCAACTAGGCCTGATCCCTGATTTTCGAATTGTTCGATGGAAGTAAGCACCCCGGAACTATAATTGTACTTCTGAAGTCCCCACAACTGAATGGATCCCTGATATAGTTGATACATTTTGATAGAATCCAGTTGATTTCCACTGTAGACAAGCTCACTGTAACGTGTACTTCCAGCATTGTGAATTCTTTGCAAGCGATCTCCGACATATTCATAATAATTGCTGTCCACGGAAGTAATTTGTCCGCTGAGTGCGTCAAATTGACTGACGATGATCAATGTATCCAAAAAGCTGCTCTGATCAACGTAAAAACGCTCCGTCCGAACGGTACTAAAGCTATTGATGCCATTGTTAGGATCGCGCATTTCGATGGTGTAAGTAATTTCATTTCCGGAAAAGCTGGATTGTGTGCGTTCTTCTTTATCTTCCAAAGCTGGATTGTTAAGCGCATAGATATCCGTAATTTTATTGTTTGCATCACGCGTAACGGAAACACTAACATAATCAAAACCCGAGGCCTTGATATTGATGCAGTCAATAAAGCTGGTTAGATAAGTTTTTTCTAAGCCGAGTATAGCGCTGGGCGAAAAACCTTGTGCCTGAAGGCCTCCATTAGTCAAGAAAACGGATAACGAAAGCCCGAGCATGCGGAGTAATGAGTGTTTCATCGTTGGATTTTTATTAATTATGCAACAAAATTAGATCACCTGCGCACAGCAGAACTCCGTAATTTTACTGAAAATCAAAAATACTTGGCAGCAAAGAGAATTTTCACGGAATCAAAATCCAATGATCAGTCTTCCTGATATAAAACTAATCCAATGGGAGCAAGTCATCTATGCGATCCACATGCAGTTCGATCTGCCCTTCGTCATTGATCCCAAAGTTTCGATCAAAACGCACTCCATCCTTCCATTGATCACCGGCATAAGAGTATTTCTGCAGCACCGTCTGTCCATATGTCTCATCAAAAGCTTCCACCAATAACACCAACTCGGCATTGCGATACTTTAACTCTCCGACCCCCATGTCCCAAAAGGGAGAATCCTCGTCAATCGGATGGACCAGGGTCCAGGTCAATGGGAAAAAATAGACTTCATTGTTCTCCAACTTCACTTCGTAATATTCTTTATTGAACGAGTTGTCCGCCCCTCCTTTGTCGAGAATCAAAATAGCGTTTACCCGAGTTTTCAACAAGACATTCTTCCGCTGATTGACCATTTTAAACATTACTGCCTCACCTCCCTGATAGGGCGTCAGGATGACGTTTTTCGAAAAGGCGATCCGAACCACCGGCTTGGAGAAGCGTCCATAAAGCAAGCCCGTGGCCAATGCAAAAGATAAAAGTCCACAGAACGCTTCTACCGTTGCGACTAACTGACTAAAGAGTCCGTGAGGATAAATTGCTCCATAACCAACAGTCGTAAAGGTTTGCACTGAGAAGAAAAAAGCAGTCATAAAATCCTGCTCCTCCATTGTTGCACCTTTCAATTGATCGACTCCCGCAATCAGGTACAGAACGGAAAAGAAAAGATTGACAATCAGATAGAACAACCCCGAATACAGAAAAAAGTAACCCCAGGACATATCGATCAGGTGCTTGTACACATCCTGGATTCGGTTCAATCCTCCGATTCGCCGAATATTGTAGCTGCCATCCGAATTGAGCAGCCTGTTTACAGGTTTCTGAAATTTGATCCCCAGGCCGGGGTCAATGCGTTGATCCATGCCGTGAATTTACGACACTGCTATCAATTGGCCTGAATCCTGTCCCAGTTTTTTTTCAGAAACTCATACTCGTCCAGAAAGCGATCCAGCGCCTCCCGTTTTTCTTCATTCGTACACTGATTGTTCTGAATGGTAAAATAGGCATGTTGAATGTAGTCCAGAATATCAGAATTCAGAAGGCTTTTAGAGGTGCTAACATCGAATTTATAAGTATCGAAAACCAGGTTGATCTTCATAATACTCTGTTGATGTTCTTCACTTTGATCCTCAACTGTATTCAGTTCATAATACAGGGGCAACAATTTTCTGTTCAGTTCAAAAAAGTGTTTCATGACCAGGATGCCGTGATTCAACTGACCGATGAGGGTCAGATTCAGGTCTGTGTGATGGTGATTGCTTCTCATATTAGGTTCGGTGTTGGTTCTACTATGACAGACGTTACATGATAAGCATTCGTTGCCTGACTCCCAGGGTGGAATGAACAAAAAGCAGCTTTCATTGAGCAAAGTGTAGCTTGAAAAGAGCAGGCGACTTCTACCATTCATCCCATTTTCTCCAAAATAAATCCACCCAGCCGCACGATTTTTCGCTTTTTAGTTTATATTTGCCTGTTTTCGAAAAAGAACAACATTAACTTTTTTGGTCATGGCAAACGAAAAGACAAGATATTCCGATAGTGAGCTTCAGGAATTCAAGCAATTGATCCTGGAAAAGATTAATGAGGCGAATGAGGACCTTAAATTGTTAAAGGGAACCCTTTCCTTAAGTGATGACCACGGAACAGACGACACCGGACGTACTTTCAACATGATGGAAGATGGTTCTGAAACGCTATCCAGAGAAGAAGTTGCCCAATTGGCGGCCCGACAGGAAAAATTCATTCAAAGCTTGCACAATGCCCTGCTTCGGATCGAAAACAAAACCTACGGAATTTGCCGGGTTACAGGGAAACTCATCAAGAAAGAGCGTCTCAAACTCGTTCCGCACGCCACACTCAGCATTGAAGCCAAGAATGCTCAAAAATAAGAGGTGAAAAAAAAACTCTTCATTGTTCTTGCTCTTGTAATTCTCATTCTGACAGCTGATCAGATCATTAAGATTTGGGTCAAAAGCAATTTGACGGTTTATGATGAAGCCATTCCACTTATTGGTTCCTGGTTTCGCATGATCTATATTGAAAATCAGGGAATGGCCTTCGGAACCACTTTTGGCGGAGGTTCCTGGACCAAACTTGCTCTCAGCATTTTCCGGATCATCGCTATCCTGGGAATTGCCTACTACTGGCTGAAACAAGCCCGGGCCGGGATGAAACTGGAATTCCTCATTGCCCTCGGATTGATCTTTGCCGGTGCGACCGGAAACCTGATTGACTCAATGTTCTATGACTTCATTTTCGCCGACAGCTACGATCCCTGTTTGTCCTTCAACTTACGAGAGGGCTCCGGGATTGAGTGTGACTGTGGAATCTTTGGACTCAAAGAAACCCGACCAACCGGTTTCCTCTATGGAAATGTGGTGGATATGTTTCAGTTTCACGGAAACTGGCCCGAATGGGTTCCCGGACTAGGCGGTAAGGAGATTTTCCCAGCGATCTGGAATATGGCCGATGCCTCCATTAGTTGTGGAGTAGTCATGATTCTTTTCAGACAGCGCAACTATTTCCCACGAAATAAAAAGAAAAAGCAAGCAGACCCGACCGAGTCTAACGTTTAAAGAAAGAAGCGAGAAGCTCCAATAAATTAGGGGTTCTGATCTCTGTTTCTTCCACCGAAATCATTTTTTCTGACAGGCTAGATTTTTTGGAACCTGAATCATCTGTTGCCACCAAAGGCTCCCGATCCATTCTAATTTCCTGAATGCGAATTTCCATTTCGCGCCCTTTCAACAATAAGCGCTGTACCTCATCCGACTGAATCTCCGACTCATCCATGGCCAAACTGAGATCGTAATTATTTTCCGAATCAAAACGAACCCAGGAAATTCCTTCCACTGCCAATAAATCTGCTTCGATTTTTTTGATTAAATCTGATGAAAGCGTTCCATTGACGTCAATGAACATCCGAGTCTCCGTCAGCTCTTCTCCATGTCCCTCCGAAGGGCTTGAATCCCGCTGACAAGCCACCATGGCTCCCATAAGAGAAAGTGCAAAAAATGCATATTTGAGACGGCCCATGGTAACAAATGTAACAAATCTCACCATTGCGTTGTCTAAACAAATGTTAAATATTATCTTCATCCTCCATGACCAAAAGCTTCTCCCTGCTGATTGCACTATTCGCGTTGTCGCTTTATGCACCGACTACTTCTTTGGCGCAGGTGTTCCAGGTGGTTGATCTTCGAAATGGTGATCCGGTGTCTTTTGCCAAGGTCATTCCGGGGCATGAAAAAGGGAAAATTGCAGACATTGACGGTTATTTCAAATTGGATAGTGTTCCTCAAAAGGGTCGCATCCTCGTCCGGGCTGCAAATTATGCGGATAGTAGCTTTCAATTAAGTGACAGCAGTCATTTGTTTCATCTCCGTCCACTGATCCAACAAATCCAGGAAGTCGAAGTTCGGCCTGGAGCTAATCCAGCAGAACGCATCATGCGGGAAGCGATCAAAAACAGGAAAGCGAATAATGTCTCTGAGAATCATGCTTTTCAGTATGAATCGTACAGCAAGTTGTTGCTAACTATCGATGATGAAGCGCTTCGTAAAGCACATTCTGACTCCCTGGATTCTACAATGATTGAAATCAAAGAATTCACGGACCGTATGAATTTGTTTCAGGTCGAAAGTGTTGCGGAACGTAAATTCAAACCTCCCTATCGAAATAAAGAGGTGATCAAATCGTACAAGGTTTCCGGTTTTTCCGACCCGGCTTTCTCTACCATCTTCAACGAGATGCAGTCGTACAATTTCTATGAAAATCAATTCAAGCTGTTGGGAAAACCCTACATCAATCCCCTGGCCTTTGGAGGCATCAGAAGGTATCTCTTCATTTTGAGAGACACAACCATTAATCAACGAGACACGACCTATACCATTGATTTTAGACCGCGAAAGGGAAAGAACTTTGATGGACTGAGCGGACAACTATTCATCAACACGAATGGTTTTGCCGTTGAAAAGGTAATTGCGGAGCCCTATCAACCCGATTCTTCGATCATGATCAAGATCATTCAGGAGTATGAATTCCTCGAAAACAAAAGCTGGCTTCCGGTCAAACTGAGCACAGAAATGAAATTGCACGGTCTAAATATTTCGGCCGATTCCGTTCAATTGGATCTGATCGGAAAAGGAAACACCTACTTACACGATATTGTTCTAGACCCGGAATTGAAACGTAGGGACTTCGACAAAATCGACCTACAAACAGAAGTGGGTGCCGGTGATCGAAGTGAAGAAGAATGGGATAGTCTTCGCCTCCACCCCCTCAGCGAAAAAGAACGCAATACCTATCACATCATCGACTCGGTTTCCAAAGCAGAAAATTTCGAGAAATATATGCGAATCATCAAGATTCTGAGTACCGGAAAAATCCCCATGAATAGATTCAACCTACTTCTTCCCTACCTATACAGGTACAATGAATTCGAAGGACATCGCCTGGGATTGGGCCTCGAAACTTCCGACAAACTGATGAAGCGAATTCAAATTGGCGGATACGGTGCTTATGGTTTTAAGGATAAAAAATTTAAGTATGGGGGCTTTGCAGAATTCAACGTCGTCCCAAAAAAATTGATCCTACTCAACCTAAATTATCACTACGATGTCTCCGAGCGAGGCTTCTCCCCCTATTTGATCAACCCCTATAATCTGGGCTCCAGTGATTATATGCGACAATTGGCAACAACAAATTACGATTACGAACAACGTGCCCAGATACTCATCAAAGCTTATCTGAATCCACGGATTCCCATTCGTCTTTTTGGAAATTACCGACGAATCACAACCCCAGATAATTACCGCTTCACTCCTTCAGATACTTCCCTGGCCCTTTCGGGGCCAAGCTACGATCTCGCAGAACTCGGAGCTGAGTTTTCCTGGAGATTTCAAGATCGGATCATTCAGATGGGCTACCGACGAATTTCCACCGGATCACGTTTCCCATTGGTCAATTTTCAGATCACCAAAGGAATCAAAAACCTGTTCGATTCACGCTATGATTACCTGCGCATGAATCTCAGAATCACCCACGACATTGATTTTCGGGGAGCGGGACGCTTGAGCTGGCGACTAGAGGGTGGCTATACAGATGGACAGGTTCCTCTCCAACTCTTGCTTGGTGCCCCCGGAACAAATTCTAAACTCAGGGTATCGGTTCCGAATAGTTTTGAAACCATGATCCCATCCCGTTTTTATGCCCGTAAACAGGCCCAATTGTTCACCAGATACAGGCTGCGGGAATGGAAAACCAAGGTGGACTTTTTCCAGCCTCAGTTAAGCTTTCACCACGCGGTCGGAATTGCAGATTTCCAGGAGATCAATGCACATGTCATCGACATCCAGATGGCTAATAAGACTTACCTGGAGGCAGGTATTATTCTGGACAAAATTTACATTAGTCAATTCAGTGGTCTTGGCGTTGGTGTATTTTCCAGTTACGGACATTTCTCCATGCCCCAATTCGAAAAGAACCTGGTGTACAAACTAAGCTTTACTTTCACGTTGTAGATAACCATCAAATAATGAGATGTTTACTTGTTACCATAGCGATTCTTTTATTCATTAATTTGTCTGGACAAACAACCACGACAGTATATTGCTTTCCCGGACAAGGCTCAGATAAACGTATTTTCGACTCTCTTGAACTTGATACAAAATATAAAATTAAAGTGATTGAATATGGGACGCCAGACAAGCACATGAATATGAATTCATTTGCCCAACGACTTTCGGGACATATAGACACTACGCAAGACTTTATCTTAATTGGCGTTTCACTGGGAGGGATGATCTGCGTTGAACTCAATGAAATATTAAATCCTAAAAAGACAATAATAATTTCTAGTGCTAAAAACAGAAATGAGCTTCCTGCACGGTATAAATTTCAAAAAGCTATACCAATATACAGACTATTTCCCGGTGGTATCTTACTAGCAGGAGCAAAAATGCTTCAACCAATTGTTGAACCAGACAGAAACAAATGTGAAGACACTTTTAAAAGTATGCTCAGCAAAAAAAACGCTGTCTACATGAAACGAACTGTTAACCTAATCATTAATTGGGACAGAGAAATAAACACGAAACCAATTTACCATATTCATGGAACAAACGACCATACCTTGCCAATTAAAAAAATAAAGCTGTTATCATACACTTTAGACAAAGGTTCTCACATGATGACATTGACGAGAGCAAAGGAAATCAACAATATTTTAAACGCGATTCTAAACGATAAATAACTAAGAATTTGTTTTTGAAACTGGAGCATTTATTAGCGACAGACGTTTCTCTGTCCAGTTAAAAAAAAACGATTGCACAAATTAGGCTTTACTTTCGCGCTTTAAAGGACGGGGTAGCAGAGAAAGAATTTCTCTACCGGTTTGGCCAGGGCTGAAATATTCAGGTTATCTGAAGCCTTTGAAACATCCATGATCTCTCCATTTTTCAAGAGAAGATTAATGTTTTGAAGATGCTGATTATAGGCGTTATTTGTCAGACGCTCAGAGAATACAAAGTACTCCATTTCTTCCTGGGTGAGTCCGAGCTTTTTGGAAATCAACTCCTTTTCAACCAGTACACGCTCGTCAGCAAAACGCGTCGAAGAAACCTCTACTTTGAAGAGTTCCCGATTAATCAGTTTTCTAGACAACATCGACAAAGCGCGATCATCCGCATCCTGCCATACCTTGATGGCTCCGGTAATGTCAAAGTCATCCAGACGTGAAAAGTTTTCCAATACTTCCGGATTGGACTTGAATTCTTCCCATTCAATATTCCTTTTCAGGAAATAGCTCAGTGCGGGGGAAGCAAACAATTCTGTCCCGTTTTGCATCAAATACTTGGCTCGTCTCAGGATATGGATCAGCATGAATTCGGCAGCAACAACGGTCTTATGCAAATACACCTGCCAGTACATAAATCGTCTGGCCACCAGGAATTTCTCTACCGAATAAATCGCCTTTTCCTCCACGACCAGATTTCCGTTAACGACATTGAGCATTTCAATGATTCGATCAGATCCAATCTGTCCTTCGGCAACTCCTGTAAAAAAGCTGTCCCGATTCAGGTAGTCCATTCGATCCATATCGATTTGGCTACTCACCAACTGATGGAGGAAGGGTTTTTTATACTTGTTCTTGAAAATAAGCAGCGCCAGGTCTAGTTTTCCGTCGAACTCCTTGCTCAGTTTTTCCATGAAAAAGGCAGAAATGTCTTCATGGCTGATCTTATGGGCCAAATCATATTCCAACGCATGACTAAAAGGTCCATGCCCGATGTCGTGCAACAAAATAGCACACAATACAGCGCGTTCTTCTTCAGCAGTGATCTCATGCCCCTTTCTACGAATCGTTGCAACCGCTTGCAGCATCAAATGCATCGCTCCCAACACATGGTGAAAGCGCGTATGCAGTGCGCCTGGATATACCAGATGCGTCAAGCCCAATTGACTGATCCGTCGGAGTCGTTGCACATAAGGATGTTCAATCAGATCAAAAATGAATTCGTCCGGAATGGTAATAAAACCATAAACAGGATCGTTGATCAGCTTCTTTTTGTTATTTGTATTCGGGGCCACAGACATGCGCACAAAAATATTAATTTTATCCATACCCCGGAATAAGGGACCTTTCGTGCATTGCTTCCCTTTTTCATAAAATAAATTCCATACTTTTACGTACTTACTTTAAAACACTTTATGCAGGCGAAAATCTTATGGGCAGACGATGAAATTGATCTGTTAAAACCACACATCCTCTTTCTGGAGTCCAAAGGGTATGAGGTACATACAGTCAACAACGGGGATGAGGCGATTGATATTAGCCTGGAAAACCATTTTGATATTATTTTTCTGGATGAGAACATGCCTGGAATTTCTGGTTTGGAGGCACTGAGTAGAATCAAAGAAGAACGACCGCAGGTCCCCATCGTTATGATTACCAAAAGTGAAGAGGAATC
Source organism: Bacteroidota bacterium (assembly GCA_006226425.1). Taxonomy (GTDB): domain Bacteria; phylum Bacteroidota; class Bacteroidia; order Flavobacteriales_D; family Crocinitomicaceae; genus M2408. The sequence continues at coordinate 117,554 of SBGX01000010.1, forward strand.
CATCATGGAAGAAGCCATTGGTGGCAAGATTGCAGACTACCTGATCAAACCGGTCAACCCGAACCAATTGCTCCTATGCCTGAAAAAGAACCTGGATCACAAAAAACTGATCTCGCAGAAAACGAATTCCAACTATCAGCAGGAGTTCCGAAATCTGGGGCTTCAAATGAGCAATCACCTGGATGCTCAAGAATGGATGGAACTCTATCGTAAACTCGTGTATTGGGAACTGGAACTGGATCAAATTGAGGACCAGGGAATGAAGGAGGTACTCAGTATGCAGAAGAAGGAAGCCAATTCGCTCTTCTCCAAATTCATCGAGCAAAACTACCTCGACTGGCTCAATGGGACGGAAGAGGCTCCGCCGATGCTTCATCAGTGTTTCCGCAAAAAGGTCGTCCCGGAAATGGATGATCAAAAGGTCTTTTTAATGGTCATTGACAACCTCCGCTTTGATCAATGGAAAGTTATTCATCCAATCATTTCCAACTACTTCAAACTGGAATCTGAAGAACTTATTTTCAGTATTCTTCCGACGGCTACTCAATATGCCAGGAACGCTTTTTTCGCTGGCTTACTCCCTTCTGAGATTCAAAAGAAATATCCGAAGTGGTGGGTCAATGAAGAACAGGAAGGAGGTAAAAATAATTTTGAACAGGAATTGCTGGAGAGTAATCTGAAACGACTTGGCAAGTCAGGCAAATGGAGTTATCATAAGATCACTAACCTGGAAGCTGGCAAAAAGTTCCTGGACCAATTCAATCAGATTAAAGACAATCAATTAACGGCTGTGGTGTACAATTTTGTGGACATGCTCTCCCACGCCCGAACAGAAATGGAAGTCATCCGGGAACTGGCCGATGATGAATCCGCCTATCGCTCCATCACCGTGTCCTGGTTAGAACACTCTCCATTACACGACATTCTCAGGAAAGTGGCGGATGCCGGCATGAAATTACTCATCACCACCGATCACGGTACTATTCGGGTCAATAGCCCAGTCAAAATCGTCGGAGATCGGAACACGAACACCAACCTGCGCTATAAAACAGGGAAGAATTTAAGCTACAATTCCAAAGAAGTTTTCACGGTGCGCGATCCGGAAGAGGCCTTTTTGCCCAAAAGCAATTTGTCCAGTGAATATGTTTTTGCCCGACCCAATGATTTCTTTGTCTACCCAAACAATTACAATCATTTCGTCAATTATTACGGGAATACCTTTCAGCACGGGGGAATCTCACTGGAAGAAATGCTTATCCCTTTTATTCGCTACAAAGCCAAATAAACCAAATGGAGATCAAGTGCCCGAATCTGGAACAATTGCCTGTCGCGGTGGAGCGGTTTCTACCCTTTCTGAAAGAGTATCGACAGATTCTCTTTTACGGGGAGATGGGAAGTGGAAAGACCAGTTTCATCGGAGAATTATTCAAGCAGATTGGTGTCGCGGATTTCAATGGTTCGCCCACCTATTCCCTGGTCAATGAATATGACACACCCTTAGGAACGTTCCATCATCTGGATTTATATCGGGTAGAGCGAGAAGAAGAACTTTTTGACATCGGATTGATCGAACAACTGGAAAGCTCCGATTTTTTTCTAATCGAATGGCCGCAATTGGTAGAAGACTATGTGGACGAAAAACACCTAAGTCTGTATTTCTCACTCGATGCTGAAATGGGACGAATCATCAGCTTGAAAGAAGCCGGGAAAGAGTTATGAACGAAATCTGGTTGGCCGTCATACTCTCCCTCATTTTAGGAAGCCTGAACGGATATTACTGGTCCAGGAGAGGTTATCGTGGCTGGCATCTATACTTCATCGGCACCATTGCCATCTTCGGTCTGATCGTCCTCATCCTAAAAACACTGAAGGGTCACTAGACCTTTATCCAAGTTTTTCCGTTATATTTAGAAATAGATACCGCAATCTTCTGCATGAGAAAGAAGTTTAACATATTTCGCTTCATCCGAGCTTTTTTTCCCTTGCAGCTAATCTTTGGGCACTTCAAATACAACCTGTTCTCGCTTTTTTTCTGGTTGATCCTGTTTGGCATTGCCGGGGATTCCCTGGGCGCTGCCTTTGGCTTGCCTTACCTGTTCTATTCTCCGGAATACCAGGGTGAGATGGGTCTGACATCCTTTTTCCTCATCGGTTTTTCGCTAGGAGGTTTTACCATGTCCTTTCATACCTACAGCTATATCCGTCTTTCCAAACGCTACCCTTTTATTCTAACCGTTTCCAGGCCTTTCATTAAGTTCTGCCTCAACAACTCCGTTATTCCACTATTCTTTCTGGGATTCTTTCTGTATAAGCTCATTAATTTTCACCTAAATGAAGAATTCGCTTCTTCTGGAAGAATTGCCTCATACATCGCTATGTTACTGGTCGGATATGCCTTATTTATCTCCTTTGCGTTCTTTTATTTCTTTCCACGCAACAAACACATTTTTCGGAAGATCGGTCTCACACCAAGTGATCAGGAAGAAAGTGAGGCCATTCATTCTTTTTTGCATCGACAGTCCAAATGGCAGGATTACTTTATGTACGACAAACACCGTCGATATGTGTACATGTCCACCCCCATTCGCTGGAGAGTTAGTCGCTCAGTTAAACATTACGACCAGGAAAATTTCAAGCGGCTCTTGCGTCTTTCGAGAATTAACTCTTCCCTTTTTGAAGTCGTCACCGTAGTCAGTTTTCTTGCCCTGGGACTTTTCCGTGAGCACCCCGTGCTCGATCTCCCTGCCGGAATGAGCATCATCATGCTTCTGGCTATTATCCTGATGATTTTTAGCGCCTTTCAATCGTGGTTCAAGTACTGGACCTACCCGGTGATCATCCTTATGATCATCAGTATGAATCAACTGAGTAAGAAAACATCATTGTTTCAATATCGAAGCTATGCCTTTGGCTTATCCTACGAGAAAAAGGACCTCATCCCCTACACTGTTGAAAATATTTTCAGCCAGACAACCGAAATTGTCCGAATCAATCAGAGTCGCCGGAATTTCCAGGAAAGCATGCTTGCCTGGAAGCAACGAACGGGAAAGCGAAAACCGAAAATGATGATCATATTGACTTCCGGAGGTGGTTCACGGAGTGCGATGTGGACCTTTGCGACCATGAATTACCTGGACAGCCTGATGCAAGGAAAGCTAATGGAACACACTCAAATGATCACAGGAGCTTCCGGAGGGATGATCGGAGCTGCGTACTACCGTTCATTATACCTCAATAAATTGCTCGGGCAAAAGCCACAGATCAACTCCAAAAAAGTCAATAACATCTCCAGTGATTTGCTCAATAAACTTTCCGTCGCTGCCTATTCCAGTGATCTCTTTTTCCGTTTTCAGGAATTTCATCTGGGCGATCATCACTACACCAAAGACCGGGGTTACGCTTTTGAAGAAAATTTGAATGAAAACACAGAAAGTGTGCTGGATCAAAAGCTCAGTTATTTTAACACCTATGAAAAACAGGGAATGATCCCCTCCATGCTATTTACCCCAACCATCGTTAACGACGGAAGGCGCATGATCATATCGGCCCAACCAATGACTTTTTTGTGCAGTTCAGGGCATAGTCCTTCCTTTTTAAATAACATGTATGAGTATATTGACTTCCAGACCATGTTTGAAAAGAACAATGATCTGCGTTTCCTGAGTGTCCTGCGTATGAACGCCACATTCCCACTGGTGCTTCCCATGGTTTCTTTACCGACCAAACCGGAAATGCATGTGATGGATGCTGGAATCAGGGACAATTACGGCGGTAAAATGATGATGAACTACCTTTTCAGCCTGAAAGACTGGATCGACGAAAACACTTCCGGAGTGGTCATCGTCAAAATCAGAGATACCAAGAGTATTTTGAAAGGAGAACGGATTCAGACGGTATCCATGCTCGATAAACTGGTTCTCCCTTTTGGGAACATGTACAAGAACTTCACACGGACCCAGGATTTCGATCAGGATGAATTATTAAAGATCGGTGCACACGGTTTTGATTTCCCGATTGATATGGTCGTTTTTAATTTACGTGAGAAAACGAAAGATCGCATCTCCCTTTCCTGGCATTTAACCTCCCAGGAAAAACAAAAGATCAACAAGGCTATTTACAGCAAGGGAAATCAACATTCTGTGCGACAATTGTTGAAACTGCTGGGAGAAAATTAATGGGAGACTTTGAAGGGCATCCGATTCAGGATGGATCGTCCCAGAGTAATTCCATCCGCATAATGCAGTTCGGCACCCACTGACACTCCTCTGGATAAAGTAGTTACTTTGATGTTATAGGGCTTTAACTTTTTGTACAGATAAAAGTTAGTCGTATCCCCCTCCATAGTAGCACTGAGTGCGAAGATCACTTCATTCACTTTCCCAGATTCCATTTTTTGAAGGAGACTCTCCACATTCAAATCCTGTGGCCCGATACCATCCATTGGAGAGATAATACCTCCGAGAACCTGATACACTCCTTTAAAGGAAGACGTTTCCTCAATGGCCATCACATCCCGAACATCCTCCACAACACAAATCATGCTTTGATCCCGATTCGGATCTGCACAAATACCACAGTAATCCAAATCTGAAACATTCCCACACGATTTGCACTTTTTGAGATGATCCTTCAATTCCAAAAAGGCCTGCGCAAAACGCTCGATTTCATCCGGACTCTTCTTCAAAATTTGAAGTGCCAGACGAAGTGCAGTCCGCTTACCAACCCCGGGCAAAATTGCCAGCTGATCCACGACTTGTTCCAGGTACTTTGAAGGAATTTTCACAGCACAAAGTTAGCCATTTTCGGAGTGCCAAAAAGGAAATCAATCAAGTTTCAATAATTCACTACCTTTGCCCCGTGAAAAGCCCCTTTGAGATCATTCCTTTTTCTATTGGAGGCCTGAGTTTACAGGAACCCATGGCCGTGGTCACCAACTGGATGATTGCCAGTTTTTGTGTCTATGCCTTTTGGCAAATTGGGCCTTCCAAAAATTATCCAATCAAGAAATTCAGGTTGTTTTTTCTTTTCCTGGCTCTTTCTACTTTTTTCGGTGGACTCGGACACGCTTTTTTCCAATACACTGGTCTTCCCGGAAAGTTCCCATCCTGGATTTTCGTCACGCTGGCAAGTTATCAAATCGGGAGGGGAATTCTTTTCTACTGGAAGGAACAGGCATCCTACCAGTTTTTAAACTATTTCCTTTGGATCAAATCTGCCATCCTGCTACTGAGCAGTCTGACCACTCAAAAATTCATTTTTATTGCCGTCGATTCTATTTTTACCTATATCGTATATGCCGGATTTCTCTGCTGGAAGATCAGTTCGAAAAGCAGAAGTGAAATGCGCTATTTTACCTGGGGAGTATTCGTACTTTTCCCTTCCGTTTTCATCTTTCTGCTGAACATTAACTTTCACCGTTGGCTGAATCGGGATGACGTGAGCCACCTACTCATTTTAGGCTGTATTTCATTCTTCTTTTTAGGAGTTCGGGAGCTTCAGAACAAGTCACTTGTTGTGAGTCCGGCGAGCAGCGAGTCCATTGGCTAAAAAATCAAGCCTCAATCCATTATTTCGTTTTATCTTTGCAGCATGCAGGACATGATTGTTATTTTGGATTTCGGTTCGCAATACACGCAGTTGATTGCCCGAAGGATTAGAGAAATCAATGTTTATTGTGAAATCCATCCCTGGAATAAAATCCCTGAGCTGGGGTCGCATGTTAAGGGAGTGATTCTTTCAGGAAGTCCATTCTCAACGAGGGATCCAAAAGCACCACAACCTGATTTAAGTAAAATCAAAGGGAAAATTCCTTTATTGGGAATTTGTTTCGGTGCCCAATACATGGCTCAGCATTTTGGAGGAGAAGTCCTCCCATCTACGATCCGGGAATATGGTCGTGCCATGCTTAGTTCAGTAGATCATCAACATCCGCTTACGCAAGGTATGAATGCCAATACGCAAGTGTGGATGTCCCATGGAGATACGATCAAAGTAGTTCCTGCGAATTACCGCATTTTGGCAAGCACCAAAGATGTCGAAGTAGCAGCCTATCATATCGAAGGAGAAGATAGTTTTGGAGTACAGTTTCATCCAGAAGTTTATCATTCCACTGAAGGGAGTCGCCTAATCTCTAATTTTGTGATTAACATCGCTGGTTGCGCTCCGAACTGGACTCCGGATTCTTTTGTGGAAAGCACGGTCAAGCAACTTCAGGAAAAACTGGGCAATGATAAAGTTATCCTGGGACTGAGTGGAGGAGTTGATTCTTCCGTGGCAGCCCTACTCTTACACAAAGCGATTGCCAAGAATTTATATTGCATCTTCGTTGATAACGGATTGCTCCGAAAAAATGAATTTGATTCTGTCCTCGATTCTTATCGGGAAATGGGACTTCAGGTCAAAGGAGTCCGGGCTGCTCAGCAATTTTATGCAGCCCTGAAGGGGAAAACTGATCCGGAAGAAAAACGCAAAGCAATTGGAAAAGTTTTCATCGACGTCTTCGACGCAGAATCACACCTAATTGAAGATGCCAACTGGTTGGCCCAGGGAACCATCTACCCGGATGTGATTGAATCAGTTTCTGTAGATGGAGGCCCTTCCCAAACGATTAAATCCCACCACAATGTGGGTGGACTCCCGGACTATATGAAACTGAAAATCGTTGAACCCTTGAGACTTTTATTCAAAGACGAGGTAAGAAGAGTCGGGCGATCCATGAACATGCCGGAAAATATCTTGAACAGACATCCCTTTCCGGGACCAGGTCTTGGAATCCGAATATTAGGTGAGGTTACGGAGGAAAAAGTACGTACCCTGCAAGAAGTAGATGCCATTTTTATTGACGGACTCAAAGAACACGGCCATTATGACGAGGTTTGGCAAGCTGGAGCAATCTTACTTCCCGTGCAATCCGTTGGTGTTATGGGAGACGAACGTACCTATGAAAATGCGGTGGCCCTGCGCGCGGTGAGCTCGACGGATGGAATGACTGCAGACTGGTGTCATCTACCTTACGATTTCCTGGCAAACACATCTAGCAAGATCATTAACCAGGTCAAGGGAGTCAACCGAGTCACTTACGATATCAGCTCGAAACCACCCGCTACGATCGAGTGGGAATAATTTCTGGCATGGCACTTGTGACACAACTAAAGCGTATGAAAAAAGAAAACATTCTGATCTTTCTGTTTTGCCTTTTAGGGAGCTGGGGACTGGCACAACCGGAAAACCCGACAACAGAAGTCATTAACGGAAAAAAATACTATGTACATATTGTCCAGGGAGGAAATACACTCTATGGTCTGAGTCGTGTATACAAAACGGATGCAGCAAAGATCGTTGAAGCAAATCCCTTTGTGGAACAAGGATTGAAAATTGGCCAGAAGGTACTCATCCCTTTCATGGAAGAAGGAGAAAACATTTCCAAGACTCAAAAGCCCAAAGACAGTATTATCCGAAAAGATGTACCAATGGGTGATACCGTGCACGTGGTACAAAAATCTGAAACACTGTACGGCATTTCCCGAATGTATGGCTTAAAAATGGAAGACCTCGTTCGAGTCAACCCGGGAATTGAAAATGGAATTCAGATCGGGCAACAACTCAAATTGCCAAAGACCGCGAGGAAAAGTGACTCTTTGGGAGAACCTAAAATTAAAACAGAGGTCAGCTTCTCGGACAGTGTCATCCAGCATGAGGTATTACCACATGAAACACTCTACAGCATCTCGAAACGCTTCATGGTTCCCATCGAAGAAATCCGAGAGCTGAATGAGATGAGGAATAATAGGATTCGTAAAGGTGACCTGATCAAAATTCCCGTCAAGAAAGAGACAATCAAGAAAATAGAAGTCCGTCAAATCGTAGAAAATCCCTTTAGCACCGGACAAGCCGACAGTCTGGACAGCATTCAACCTGTTCGGGTCAAAGACGTCTACGAAATTCTCTATTTGCTCCCTTTCCAGTTAGAGGGAAGGAGCAATGTCCTCAGCGATATTTCAACAGATTTCTTCATGGGTTCCAGACTAGCCCTGGACTCGCTCGAAAAATTAGGCTTAAAAGCCAGGGTCCGGGTAATTGACGCGACCATCAATGGTGCGGAGCTTCAAAAATTACTCGACAGCGATACCTTAATTTCTACAGACCTGGTCATCGGACCTTTCCTGGGTACAAATGTCGAACTAGTGGCTAACTGGTGTAAACAAAAAGGGGTCAGAATGGTTTCTCCTCTTTTCTCTTCGACGGAGATTCTCAAGAAGAACCCTTATGTTTACAATGCGGTTAACTCTGATATTTCTTTGATCGAAGACTTGGCGGAACACCTGTCAGCTAATAAAGAAGTCAAACGAGTAATTCTCGTCAAAGTCGGTGAAAAGGACAATGATCTGTATCAGGCATTCCGACAAAAATTCATCGAAAAAAGCAGCTCCAAACCCGGTTTGTCGCTTGTTGAAAGTAGTGTCGCAGACATTGGAAATTACTTTTCCCGAAGTGAAAACACTATTTTGGTGGCTCCTTCCAGAGAATTGAGTCTGGCCACCCAATTGATCAATCAAATTAACCGGGTGAAACACAAGGCCAAACATGACGGTATTTACATATACACCACCAAAGACTGGATGAACAGCGATCACATCAAAGGTTTTTACAAGAATAAATTTCACTTCCATTGTGCATCTCCTTATGATTTGAATTACACTTATGATTCAACGAAGAAGGTGGTCAAGGACTATCGAATCAGATATAATGCTGACCTTTCTAAATTCAGCTCTCAAGGCTTTGATGTGAGTCTTTGTTTCATCAGCTATTTTTTCCTGGAAGAAGTGCGTCATCAAGGAATCATGAATGAACTAAATCTCGTACAGGTGAGCGAGCTATCTGGTTATGAAAATCGAACCTCGTACATCTTAGGTCAGGAAGAATTTATGTTGAAGCGAATTGATGTCATCGGTGGAAAAAAATAGTATCGCAAAGGCATTCCGAGAACTCCAAAGCGAAATTTGCCAGGGACTCGAACAATTGGACGGAAGTGCTAAATTCCGTTCTGATGAATGGGCCCGGCCAGCTGGCGGAGGAGGACGTACAAACATCATTCAGGACGGAGCATTACTGGAAAAGGGAGGGGTTGCATTTTCTGAAGTGTTCGGAGAGATCAGTGAGGAAATGAAGAGGCAACTCAAATTTGATCAGGGAAAGGATTTTTATGCGACCGGAGTATCTATTGTGCTTCATCCTGAGAATCCGAACGTACCGATCATTCACATGAATGTCCGCTATTTTCAAATCGATGATCACCTCTATTGGTTTGGTGGAGGAATTGACCTTACCCCTCACTACATCGTCGATGAACATGCCCGGATTTTTCATCAGCGCCTAAAAGATATTTGCGATCATTTTGACACCACATTTTATTCGGATTTCAAGCAACGGGCAGATGACTATTTTTTCCTTCCACATCGCGACGAGACAAGAGGCGTTGGGGGCATCTTTTATGACCACCTATCCGAAAACAACACTTCGTTATCCAAAGAGGAATTACTTCGTTTTGCACTTCGATTAGGACAAAATTTTGTCCCAATCTATGCAGAACAAAGTGAATTTGGAAGAAATATAGAGCCCTCTCCAGGAGAAATCGAGTGGCAGCAAATCAGACGGGGAAGATACGTGGAATTCAATCTCGTTCATGACCGGGGGACCAAGTTCGGACTCCATTCGGGTGGAAGAACAGAATCTATTCTAATGAGTCTCCCTAAAACCGCTGGATGGCAATACGATCACCCAATCAAAATGGGAAGCCGGGAGGCCGAAACTCAGGCGAAATTGAAAAAGGGATTGGACTGGTTAAATCCGGCCTGAAACTTTTTCGAACAATTTTCGTTTTAAACAGCATAAACTTTTTTAGCGAATCAAAAATTATACCTATTTTTAGGGCGTTTAAACGATTCAATTGAATTATGAGAAAAATTATTATCCTGCTTTTACTGGGGTTAACAAGCTCAGTATCCTTTGCACAATTTTTTTCAGAAAACTGGGATAACCCAGCATTATGGAGAACAAGGGACCTGGATTCCGATAGTCCCGCTTCCATTTGGGCTCCGCTAGACCTTTCAGCAGGAGGGGCTCCACTGAATCAATTCGGTAATGCGATTGTTTCAGGGTCTTTTGGAATTGACCCGGATGATTTGGTCATCTCTCCATTGATCAATATTTCGACGATTTCAGGCAATATGAAGATGATCTATCAGGTGGCTGCTGTTGCAGGGGTCACGGATGGAGAACACTACAGTGTATATGTCGTTACCGATACAACAAACATTGCCACTTCCATAAACGGATTAACCCCTATTTTTGCCGAGACAATTACCACCGGAAATACCATTTTTGACCGCGAACTTGACCTGACAAATTTTGTAGGAGGAAGTCAGATTTTTATCATTTTCAGACACCACCTTAGCCAGGATGAAACTTCAATAGTTCTAGATAACATTCATCTTCTCAATGCCAGCATGAACGTAAACTCCAGTGTAGGTTGTGTGGGAAGTACGTTCACCTTCGCTGATATTTCAGAAGGAACGTACAGCGATTATATCTGGGATTTTGGGGCAGATGCTACTCCAGCAACAGCCACAGGACCAGGACCTCATTCCGTTACTTATGCAGCCGTTGGAGCCAAAACGGTTGTACTCACGAATCCGGCGGGACATCCTGACATTACAGGGGAACCTGGGGATACGAATGTGATGACTATTGATATCACTGACAATCCGGTTCCAGTGTTTACGGCCAGTGAAACTGTTGGCTGTACTCCGATGACCGTGGAATTCGTCTCCAGTAATCAGTCAACAAATTGTTCATTCTCCTTTAGTGATGGAATTACGGCTAATTCATGTACCGTTACCCGAACATTTACGGAGGCTGGAACATACGATGTAACACTGACAGAAACGATTGATGCGGCTTGTTTTGGTTCAACTACCCAAAATGGAATGATTACCGTTTACGCTACCCCGACTCCTGCGTTCAGCATTGTCAACAATCCGGTAGATTTCCTTTATCCGCAAGTATCATTTATTAACGAATCACCTCCCCAGGTAACAGGTTACACCTGGTTATTCGGGGACGGATCGGCTCCAAGTACAGCCATACACCCGACACACCTTTATCCTCAGGGGGTTGCAGCGGACTACACGGTTTCTTTGATTTCAACATCTGCAAACAGTTGTGATGATACAGTGAATCTTGTTGTAAAAGTACAGGAATCTGTTTTGATCTTTATTCCGAACAGTTTCACACCAAACGGCGATGAATTGAATAACCGTTTTGAACCAAACATCATTGCAGGAGTTGATCCACAGGATTACAACATGAAAATCTTCAACCGACTGGGAGAATTGGTGTTCGAATCAAACGACCCAGAAATTGGATGGGATGGAGATTATGGTGCAGGTAGAGGCCTGGCTCAGACGGGAGTTTATACGTATAAGATCGAATTCAGCACCAAAGAAAACGATGAAAAGCGTAGATACATAGGCCATGTGAACCTCATTCGTTAAAAACGAAAATAGACATACTAAAAAAGGGACTTGTTAAGTCCCTTTTTTATTTTCCAGATTTCCTTTTCCTAATTATTTGTGATTCATTCGCTGCTCTTTGCGACGCTTTTTCTCGGTAATGATCAAGCTCAACTCGCGACCTGTTTGTCCCTTCACGGAAGTATTTTCATCCGCTCTCCTCAAAAGATAAGGCATCACTTCTTTGACTGGCCCGTAAGGCACGTATTTGGCAACATTATAAAGCGAATTGGAAAGATTGTATGAAATGTGATCACTCATTCCTAAAAGCTGTGCAAAATAGATTCTGTGGTCCCTTGGGTCAAGTCCCTTTTCTTTCATCAATTCACTCAAATACCTGGAGCTATTCTCATTGTGAGTACCCGCACAGATTTCAGCATAATCGATATTCTCAACCAATTTTTTCAGGGCGAGATCAAAATCTTTGTCCGTAGCATTCTTGTCCGGCTGAATGGGAGAAGGATAGCCTTTTGCCGCCGCCCGGGCACGCTCCTTTTCCATATAAGCGCCACGTACCAATTTTACTCCATACCTGATTTTATCGAATTTGGCCTGATCCAATTCCTTTCCTAAAAAGTCAAGTCTATCATGACGATACATCTGTAGGGTGTTGTATACGATCGCTCTTTCCTTGTTGAAAAGCAACATCATATCATAGGCCATCCGGTCGATCACATCCTGAATCCACGATTCTTCCGCATCAATAAATACGGGAACCGAAGACTGGTGCCCAGCTCCACAAATTCGTCGAACACGATCCTTGACCTCAGACAACTCTTTTTGTTCCTTTTCAGAAAGTACCTCTTCTGACTTATTAGCCTTTTCCAGAAGCCCAAAACGCGAAATCCCGGTCACCTTAAACACAGCAAAAGGAATATGCTCCGAATTTTTCGCTTTCTCAATGGTCGAAATGATTTCCTGGGTCGTCTCCTCAAAAGCTTCGGATGAAGTTTGTCCTTCAACCGAATAATCCAAAATGGTCCCGATTCCAAATGCTCCAAGTTTATGGATAGTTTCATCACACTCATCAATGTGCTCACCTCCGCAAAACTGCCTGAAAATGGTCTTTTTTACCATGGAACGAATCGGCAAATTCAGTTTCAATGCCAAATTGGTAAACCACTTGCCCAAACGAACCATTTTCGGACTTCCAATGATCTTAAAGAGCCAGTAGGCCCGACTCAAATCCTTGTTCGTTTTACTTTTAAATGCAATTTCCGTATTCTCAAAGGATAACATACGCCACAGATAAATTTCAAGTTGTAAAAATGGCTTTTTTCTCTGAAATATCTGTGTTTTTTCTTTTCTTTTGTGTTTTGTTTCAGTTGAAGTCCAGAAAATGATATTATCCCCCCCCCCTCCCCACATTGGAAAGCTATATGAATCTGATCTGAAGGTTCTTTTGGAAACGGATTATGCCGAATCTCAAAAGGTCATTTTGGTCGATGAATTGACACAAGAACACTGTCTTCCTTACCTCCTCGAAAATTTTACCGCACTTTCCAGGGCAGAAATTATTGTGATTCCAGTTGGAGAAGAAAGTAAATCCCTTGAGATTGCCGCGCAGATTTGGCAAAGTCTTTCGGAATACCACATTAGTCGACATGACCTACTCATCAACCTGGGCGGAGGTGTTGTGACAGATCTTGGTGGATTCATCGCCTCCGTATATAAACGGGGAATCGACTTCATCAATATTCCAACCAGTTTGCTGGGCATGGTCGATGCAGCCATCGGAGGAAAAACCGGAATTGACCTGGGGCCATACAAAAACCAACTCGGAATGTTTGCCCATGCAAAAAGAACATATGTTGACCCTGCGTTTCTAAATACCCTGGCAGACGATGAATTCTTGAGCGGAATGGCTGAAATGTGGAAACATGCCATGATCGGAGACCCTGAAAACTGGAACGAGCTCCTATCAATCACGGAAAAGGAAGAGCTCGAAGCAAAGATCATCGAGCGCTCCCTATTAATCAAACATAAAATTGTCGAGGAAGATCCCTTTGAAAAAGGACCTCGAAAACAACTCAACCTGGGGCATACTATCGGACATGCACTGGAGGGTTTGAGCCTTCAGAATGGACGTCCACTCAAACACGGCTATGCCGTCGCTTTGGGAATACTATGTGAAAGTCACATCGCTTTTCAAAGAAAGATGCTTCAGCAGGAGGCATACGATCAAATCGTTGAAGTCTTGTCCAATCGGTATCCTTCATACGAATTGTCGGAACAAGAACGGCAAACGGTCCTTTATTTGATGCGTCAGGACAAAAAGAATAAAGGACAGAAAATCCTGGCTGTCTTACCTACCGGTATCGGAGACTGTGAAATCGATCAGGTACTTGAGGAAGAAGATATTATCGGCTCCTTAAAATGGTTAAATGAAAAATTGACCTTATGATTTCAGTTGAATCAATCGAGCTTTGATTTTCTCCAAACGATCAATTAGTTCTTCTTTGCTTTTGTTCTCGGAAGAATCAAGCGGTTTTTTCTTCTCAGAAAGAACCTTTCTTGCCCCATCCAGGGTATAGCCTTCCACTTTGACCAATTGATAAATCTTGTTAAAATTTTGGATGTCCTTCACTGAAAAAAGTCGATTTCCTTTCTTGTTCTTTTTACTCACCCGAAAACCGAATTCTTTCTCCCAAAAGCGAATTAACGAGGGGTTCACATTAAAAAAAGCGGCAACCTCCCCGATCGTGTAGTACAATTTTTTTAATTCTTTGGACTCTAACTCCCTCAAAACAAATTTTTTATTCTGTGAAAATAAGTATATTTTTGCAACCCAATGTTAGTGCGACTTAAATATTGTGCCTTGATTCTCTGCTTCGGTGGAATTTCCATTTCGTGGGGGTTTTCACAGGAGATTCAACAGGATTCCATTCCCGTTGTTCAGGATAGTCTTGCACTGGCGACGAATGATTCCCTGAGTCTGCCAAACGGGCAAAAAAATCAAAAGATTGACCGACTAATCTCCTATGCCAAAGAGTTCCTCGGAACCCCTTATCGCTACGCAGGGACAAGTCCTTCGGGCTTTGATTGCTCTGGTTTCATTTATTACATCATGGGACATATTGGGATTCCGGTCACCCGAACGAGCTATGGACTAGCAGAACTGGGTCAGAATATTCTGTTGAAGGATATTCAACCAGGGGACCTTATGTTTTTTAAAGGAAGAAATTTGAAATCTTCCAGAGTAGGACATGTTGCTTTGGTCGTGGACGTATCTGAAACCCAGATTATGTTCATTCATGCCTCTTCTTCCAGAGGGGTCGTGATCGATAATTTTAAGACCAGCAAGTATTACATTCCCAGGTATATCAAGACCAAGAGGTTGAATTATTAAATCAAGGTGGAAAAGACACCTAAAATAGCCCGGCAATAATTTTTGCTTGTGCGTTTTCTTGCTTAATTTTGTTAGACTATGGATCGATTAAGTGACGGTGGTAAAAAAGTAGTGCAAAGGAAGCGCCATCCAGTAGCTAACTTACTGGGAGAAAATGGAAAACTTCCTCCTCAGGCCGTTGACCTGGAACAAGCAGTCCTTGGGGCAATGATGCTCGAAAAAAATGCTGTCAATGATACCATTGATATCCTGACTGCCAATAGCTTTTACGATCCGAAACACTATTATATCTTCAAGGCAATTCACGAATTATTCGGTAGTTCAAGCCCCATCGACCTGTTGACCGTGGTCAACAAATTAAAGTCGGAAGGTGAACTTGAATTGGCCGGCGGTGCCTCTTATGTGTCCCAGTTAACCAACCGGGTGGCCTCTGCTGCCCACGTGGAATATCATGCGAGGATCATTGCCCAGAAATATATCCAGCGGGAAATTATCCGCATGTGTTCGGATGTATTGAAAGATGCATTCGACGAGACAACCGACGTTTTTGACCTGCTAAACAAGGCCGAATCAGAATTGTTCAAGATCGCTGAAAACAACATGAAAAAGAATGTGGACAACATGCAAAGTGTTGTGAAAGAAGCGATTGAAGAAATTGAAAAAGCCGGAAAAAGTGGTGATGGAATCTCTGGAATCCCAACCGGATTCAGGGATTTGGACAGATTGACCTCTGGTTGGCAGCGATCGGATATGATCGTTATTGCCGCACGTCCGGCGATGGGAAAAACGGCTTTTGTCCTCTCCATGGCAAGAAATACGGCCGTCGATCATGGCATGGGAGTCGCCATCTTCTCTCTGGAGATGTCCTCCGTCCAGCTGGTCAAACGTCTGATTTCAAGTGAATCAAGAATTAGCGCAGAAAAACTTAGGAAAGGGGACTTACGGGAAGACGAATTTGTTCAACTTCATGCACGGATCAATAAACTTTCGACTGCTCCTATTTTCATCGATGATACTCCCGGATTGAGTGTCTTTGACCTCCGGGCCAAATGTCGTCGCCTCAAAATGCTCCACAATATTGAGTTAATCATCATTGATTATCTTCAGCTGATGACGGCTGGTGGAACCAAAAATGCTGGAAACAGGGAGCAAGAAATTTCGACGATTTCCCGTTCGATTAAGGAAATTGCCAAAGAACTCAATGTTCCAATCATTGCCCTGTCCCAGTTGAGTCGATCGGTAGAGGCACGTGGTGGCGATAAACGCCCGTTGCTTTCCGACTTGAGGGAATCCGGTGCCATTGAGCAGGATGCAGACATCGTATCCTTCATCTATCGCCCGGAATATTACGGTCTTTTGCAGGACGAAAACGGAGAATCAAACGCAGGTGTCGGAGAAATCATTGTTGCCAAACACCGAAACGGTGCCCTGGATACCGTCCGACTTAAATTCATCGGTCAGTATGCCCGATTTGAGAACTTTGAAAGTTTTGGCGAGGAATTTGCACCGGTAATCGGATCAGCCATGAATGCCAATCATGGATTTGATGAGGCTACGAATAGTAGCTACACGATTAAAAGCAAACTGAACAATGATGATTCATTTGACCTCGAACCGGAAGATGATGTCCCTTTTTAAACAGCATATTCGACGAATAATTGGAAGCGGACTTTTACTTCTGACTTCCTTTCAACTTCAGGCCTCTCAGATCCTAATTCCAATGGATGACAGCCAAACGAACCACCTGAAAGCTTATGGTGCTGCGTATTGGATGTTGGAGCAGGAAGTCGTCATTGAATGGCTACTCAATTACCGCGGAGGTTCCTTTTTATGTCCGAATGCCACTAAAATTGAAGAGGAACTGATCATTCGAAATATCCGCTATGAAATCATCCCGGATGGGACGGCAAATACGATTAAAAATGAAATTGCCAACCCGGAAGTCAATCAGGAAATCGTTCAACTCGAAAAAGCACCAAAAATTGCCGTTTATACCCCTGGGGGCAAAATGCCCTGGGATGATGCAGTTACGCTGGTATTGGAATATGCTGAAATTCCTTATGAAAAGATTTACGATTCCGCAATCATCATGGGTGTACTTCCCGAATATGACTGGTTGCACCTTCATCACGAGGATTTCACAGGACAATACGGGAAATTTTACTCTGCCTTCCGGAATGCCCCATGGTATAAAAAACAGGTGCGTGATTCCGAACGCGAAGCGGCACAATTAGGATTCAAAAAAGTATCAGCGCTCAAACTGGCGGTTGCGACAAATATCAAAAATTTTGTACTCGGTGGAGGTTTTCTCTTCACCATGTGTAGCGGAACCGATAGTTTCGATATCGCCCTGGCTGCCCATGGAACGGATATCTGTGAACACATGTTTGATGGAGATCCGATGGACCCCAATGCCCAACAGAAACTGGATTACGAAAATTCCCTGGCCTTTGAAAATTTCAAATTGGAGAAAAATCCATTTATGTATGAATATTCGGACATCGATGGGACCTTACTGCACCGAAGATTACGAGAAAACACCGATAAGTTTACCTTATTCGAATTTTCGGCCAAATGGGATGTCGTTCCTACCATGTTAACACAATGTCATACGGACGTAATCAATGGATTCATGGGACAAACGACTGATTTTAAAAAATCCCTCATCAAACCGAACGTACTCGTTATGGGAGAAAACAAAGCCCTTGGAACAGCACGCTACATCCATGGAGAATTTGGGCAGGGAACCTGGACTTTTTATGGAGGTCATGACCCGGAAGATTACCAACATCGTGTCTCAGATCCTCCAACTGATTTGAGCTTACATCCAAACTCGCCCGGATACCGACTCATTTTGAACAATATCCTCTTTCCGGCTGCTAAAAAGAAGAAAAGGAAAACCTAATTTAGCGTACTACGTGAATATAGCCCACTTTTCGGCTTAATTCCTCCTCACAAATCAATCGGTACTTTAAATCGTAGAAATAAACCCCTTCCTTTACGGGAACCCCATCTGTCATGCCATCCCAAAAATTATGGGAATCGCTTGTTTCAAAAACGACATTTCCCCACCGATTATAGATGGTCATATCGTATTCAACCACATTATAATGATTGATCAGATGTATATCATTTACCTGATCCTGATTAGCCGTAATAACATTCGGAATGGATTTTACATAAGCCTTGTGCAAATGCGCTGTCATGGAATCCTTCGTAGAACAAATTCCATTTGAAAGTGTCAACTGAAGTTCTTGAGGTTCCGTAATAACGGTTGCTTCCGTACTGTCCCCGGTAGACCAACTAAAAATATCACCTCCCTGATAATACTCAGGCCGAATAAGGACCTCCTCTCCAATACACATTACGGTATCCGACCCTAAAATAAGCTGTGGAGGTAAAATTACTTTGATTGGAACACTTGCTGAATCGACACAACCATTTGCGTCCGTAACGTGCAATTCGACAGTGTAGTCTCCATCATTCGGGTAGGTATAGGAAACCGAATCCCCCGCAGCTCCGCCACCATCTCCAAAATCCCATTGAAAATCCAGCAAATCAAAGGAAGAGCTTGAATTGGAAACAAAAGCGTAGGCATTCTCGGTACAAACAGTTGTATCCATCTCAATACCTACTGTCAGTCTCTCAGGCAAAGAATCAATCTCAAATTGATACTCCAAGGGTGGGCAATTAGGATCTACTGTTGGGATATTGAGCGTGTAAATTCCAACTTCACTAATGGACAACTCGTCTGTATTTAATCCACTAAATCCGGGACCTGACCAGATATATTCATCCATACCGTTGATTGCCGTGAGCTTAACGATCTCATCTCCGCAACCCGGCGTTTCCAAAACGATCTGATCAGAACAAAACGCATCCAAATAGGCGTAGCCCCAATCGATATTGTAAATGCACCAGGAATTCCGAATCGTAAATGTCAGGGTTTGGCCAATGTAGTCTTTAAGATCAATCGCTGTCAATTTCCATGGCATATAATAAATGGGGTAACAACATTCCCCTGAAATATTTCCCTCTACTCCAAGCGGTGATTTAAAAAAACCTTCTCCGGCCTCTGACTGAGCAAACAGTGTATGTGCTGTACATGGCACAATTGCCCCCGATTCATCCTTCACCTCCAGCTCAATATACGATGCTTCAAAAGTACTGTGTGGATAGCCCAGTAAAACGATGGCAAAACTGTAAATGAAATAGCGGTTGTCCTCATTGATTTCAATTTCCCTTGAAACGGAAGACTTTAAATAGTCAGCGCTGCCAGGTGACCCATAAGGGTCTTTTTGTCCCAATTTTACGGCATATCGACCCGAGGTTGCCAGTGAAAAATCTCCGTATGGATCTCGTTGAGATGAATCCACCACCACCACAGACCCACTGGTGTTCCATCCTTCCGCGCTTCCATTTTCAAAATCAATATTATCACAGGCAGATTGTCCCCATGAGAAAGTGGCAAATACGAAAAGAGGCAGGATACAGATATATAGTTTAGAGTTCAAAGTAATTAGGTAATCGTTTGTTTAAACATACGAAAAAACCGATCAAGAAGCAAATACTTTTTTTGAGTTCAATCTCACCTATACACACTCCGAACTGTCACTCTGTCAGCCTTCCTGGAATGGCATAATCATTGACTTCTCCCTACCAGTAATAGTTAATTCAATAAAAATTAAAATAGGCGTATGAAAACAGGTCAAATTAATGTCCAAACGGAAAATATCTTTCCGATCATTAAAAAGTTCTTGTATTCAGATCATGAAATATTCCTGAGAGAACTTGTCTCCAATGCGGTAGATGCTTCACAGAAATTAAAGGTCCTTTCCGGAAATGGAGAGTTTAAGGGCGAGTTGGGAGAACTTCGAGTCGATGTTTTGCTTGACAAAGAAGCTAAAACGCTCACTATTCGGGATCGTGGGATTGGGATGAGTGAGGAAGAAATCGATAAGTACATTAACCAGATTGCCTTTTCCGGAGCGGAAGAGTTCGTACAAAAATACAAGGGAAAAGAAGGTTCCGAAAGCATTATCGGGCACTTCGGTCTCGGATTTTATTCAGCCTTCATGGTTGCCGAAAAAGTGCAAATCAGATCACTTTCCAGAAATGAAGGAGCCAAAGCGGTTCAATGGGAAAGCAACGGTTCTCCTGAATATACGATCACGGAAATCGAAAAAGATGACCGGGGAACGGATATCGTGCTCTTCATCAACGAAGAGTCAGCTGAATTCCTTGAGAAATCTCGAATTCAGGAAATTCTGAACAAATATTGTAAATTCCTTCCCGTACCCGTATTCTTTGGGACCAAGACGGAATACATCGATTCTCCTGATGGAGAAAAAGATGAGAATGGAAAAGTGAAACGTGTGGCCACGGAAGTTCCAAACCAGGTGAACAACCCGGGTCCGGCCTGGACGAAAGCTCCGGTGGATTTGAAAGACGAAGATTACAAGTCCTTTTATCGAGAACTTTACCCAATGACTTTCGAGGATCCTTTGTTCCACATCCATCTAAATGTGGACTACCCCTTCAATCTCACTGGAATCCTGTACTTCCCGAAAATTAAAGAGCATGTGGAAGTGCAACGAAACAAGATCAACCTCTACTGTAATCAGGTATTCATCACGGATAGCGTGGAGGAAATTGTTCCTGAATTCCTGACGCTCCTGCATGGAGTAATTGATTCTCCAGACATTCCATTGAACGTCTCCAGATCCTATTTGCAAAGTGATGGAAACGTCAAGAAAATCTCTTCTCACATCACTAAAAAGGTTGCTGACAAATTGGCAGAAATGTTCAAGAAAGATCGGGCCGACTTTGAAGGCAAGTGGAATGACCTGAAAATCTTTGTTCAGTATGGGATGTTGTCTGAAGACAAATTTGCCGAAAAAGCGAAGAAATTTAGTTTACTTCAGAATACGGAAAACAAATACTTTACCCTGGAAGAGTACCGTGAACAAATCAAGGCGCTTCAGACGGACAAGGATGAGAAACAAGTGATCCTGTACACCAATGATCCGGAAGGGCAATACGCTTTCGTAAAGGCCGCTAAAGAAAGAGGGTATGATGTTCTGGTACTCGATGGTCCTTTGGCCACTCACTGGATCTCTAAAATGGAGCAGTCCGAAGAAAAACTTTCTTTCGCCCGCGTAGATTCAGACAGCCTGGACAAACTAATTCAGAAAGATGAAGAAATCCCTTCCAAACTAAGCAAAGAGGAGGAAGAAAAGCTCAAGCCACTGTTTGAATCAAGTGTTGCTGCAGATAAATTCAGAGTTGAATTTGAGAGCATGAGCGAAGCAGAAGCTCCAATCCTGATCACGCAACCTGAGTTCATGAGAAGAATGAAGGAACAGCAACAATTCGGTGGTTTTGGTGCATTCCCGGAAAGCTATCAGTTGGTTGTGAACAGCAATCACCCAAAAATCGGGGATTTACTGAAGGAAAAAACGAAGAAAAAACAAACTCAAAAGGTGAAACAACTAACCGATTTGGCATTACTTTCTCAAGGAATGCTTAAGGGAGAGGCACTCAACGAGTTTATTGAACGAAATATCGAATTGGTTTAAGCGAAATGGCCGGTTGAAACCGGCCATTCACTTTTGATCACAAAAATGAAACGTCTTGTTTAAATGGATTGGGGCCGTTGCAGGCTATTTTTTACTGGGAAGGAGATTTGTAGGTGCTCTATTGGGCTTCTTTGTCGGATCTTTTATTGATAACTTTCAACAGGTTCGCAATGTGGCAGAAAATGCCCGAGCCAACGGAGGACAATATCGACGCGGTTTTTCTTCAGATGATCTCTTTGGAATCTATCAACAACAAAGTAGTCAACACGATTTTGCAACAATGCTCATGGCCTTGTCTGCTGCGGTCATGCAGGCAGATGGAAAAGTATTGCATGCCGAATTAAATTATGTCAAGAACTTCCTGTCTCAACAATTTGGGCCACAATTCAATGCCTCGCACCTCCAGGTACTGAAAAAATTTCTGGATGCGGATCAGATTCCACTGGAACAAATTTGTTCAGATATTCAGCGACGTTTAGCTCCTGAATCGAGGGTTCAACTTCTTTATTACTTATTTGGAATTGCCAAATCAGACGGACACGTTTCGGAAACGGAAATGAAAGTCATTGAGCGCATTGCCGGACTCATGGGAATACGTGGTGGTGAGTTTGAAAGCGTCAGCAACATGTTCTACCGCAATCCGGATTCGGACTTTAAAGTCCTGGAACTAAGCCCTGATGCCACGAACGAAGAAATCAAAAAAGCTTACCGG
The DNA here is from genome assembly GCA_006226425.1 of Bacteroidota bacterium. Taxonomy (GTDB): domain Bacteria; phylum Bacteroidota; class Bacteroidia; order Flavobacteriales_D; family Crocinitomicaceae; genus M2408. The sequence goes on from SBGX01000010.1 coordinate 139,763, forward strand.
AAAATGGCTGTCAAGTACCACCCTGATAAAGTTGCTCAACTAGGAGAAGAATATCAAAAAGGGGCCAAGGAAAAATTTCAAAAGGTACAGGAAGCCTACGAAAACCTCAAAAAATCGCGAGGTTTCTAATTACATTCCCGGCATTCCTTTCATTCCGCGAAGCTGCTTCATCATTCCCATCATGTTCTTGGGATTGCTCATCATCTTCATCATTTTTCGGGTATCTTCAAATTGCTTTAAGAGCTTATTAACCTCCTGAACAGAACGTCCGCTTCCCTGGGCAATTCTATTTTTTCTGGAACCATTCAGCAAGGATGGATTCGCTCTTTCCTTCGGAGTCATGGAGTGAATAATCGCTTCGATATGCTTCAATGCATCATCCTGAATATCCACATCCTTCATCGCTTTACTCATTCCAGGCATCATCCCGACGAGGTCTTTGACGTTCCCCATCTTCTTGATCTGCTGCAACTGCCCCAAAAAGTCATTGAAATCAAACTGATCTTTCTGAATTCGCTTTTGAAGTTTTCGAGCCTCTTCCTCATCAAACTGCTCCTGAGCACGTTCAACCAGGGATACAACATCTCCCATCCCTAAGATTCGATCCGCCATCCGGCTGGGGTAGAAAACATCGATAGCATCCATTTTTTCACCAGTCCCGATAAACTTGATCGGCTTGTCGACAATTGCTTTAATTGACAAAGCTGCACCACCCCGGGTATCCCCATCAAGCTTGGTAAGTACAACACCATCAAAATCAATCTTATCATTGAAGGCTTTAGCCGTATTGACCGCATCCTGACCTGTCATGGAATCTACCACGAACAGGGTCTCTGTTGGCTTAATTGCAAGTTTGACTGCCTCAATCTCATCCATCATCTCCTTGTCCACTGCCAGACGTCCGGCCGTATCGACAATTACCACGTTGAATGAATTACTTTTAGCGTATTTAATGGCCTCTTCAGCAATCCTCACCGGATTCTTTTCCTCCCGATTAGAGAATACTTCTACCTGAAGTTGCTCTCCGAGTACATGCAACTGATCAATCGCAGCAGGTCGGTAAACATCACAGGCTACCAATAATGGTTTCTTCCCTTTTTTATTCTTCAGATAATTCGCCAACTTTCCGGAAAAGGTCGTCTTACCAGACCCTTGCAGACCAGACATCAAAATGATTCCCGGATTTCCCTGGAAATTGATCTGCTGCTCATTTCCTCCCATCAATTCGATCAACTGCTCATGACAGATTTTTGTCATCAACTGTCCCGGAGTAATTGAGGTCAGCACATCTCGTCCAAGCGCCTCTTCTTTCACCTTTTGGGTAAACTCTTTCGCCGTCTTGAAGTTAACATCCGCATCTAGCAGCGCACGTCGTACTTCTTTCAACGTTTCTGCTACATTGATTTCCGTGATTTGTCCATGACCTTTCAGGACTTTGAAAGCTCTCTCGAATTTTTCCGTCAGATTTTCAAACATAGAACGATTGATTTTACTGCAAAAGTAAGGAATTTAGAGTAGATTCTCCCGGGCTTTCGGCTTTTAGTAAAGGATATTCTTTCATATCCGCACCGAAAGCTTAACTTTACAGCTAGAATTTGTTCTTTCAGAAGTTTACGGAATGGACCAACGATTTGGCAAGGCATACAAATTATGCAGTCAAAAAGCGATCACGGAATTGTTTGAACGGCATCAGAATGTTCGGCAATTTCCCTTTTTACTGCACTATGCAACCCTTGATCTTCCGACGTCCAGGAAGTTTCAAATTGTCATTTCCGCTCCGAAAAGAATTTTTCGGAAAGCACATGACCGAAACCGTATCAAACGACTGACCCGGGAAGCCTTTCGAAAAAACAAATTCATACTGGAAGAATTCCTGAATGATCGCCCTGAACAACTGGGCCTTTTTTTGATCTACACCGGAAAAGAAGAATTCCAGTACGCTATGATCGAGCAAAAGATGGCTCGATTAATGCACAAACTGATTGAAGAACTTAAATTGAAAGAATCATGAGACTGAAAACATGGATATCAGGCCTCCTGCTGCTGATCAGCATTCATTTTTCGACCATCTACGGTCAATCCGACAACTTCGAGTTGATCAAAGGCATGGAGTTAATGAGTCAGATTCACCAACATCTGGAAATGTATTTCGTGGATGAGCCCAAACCGGGAAAAATGTCCAAAGATGCCATCGATGCCATGTTGCGAGAACTCGACCCTTACACAGTATATTACCACGAGTCCAATATGGAGGACTATCGGCTGATGACCACCGGACAATACGGTGGGATTGGTTCGCTGATCCGTCGAATCGGTGACTATACCTGTATTACCGAACCCTACGAAAATAGTCCCGCTCAAAAAGCAGGACTCATGGCCGGAGATCGAATCATAGCCGTTGACGGAAAGAGTATGAAAGGGCTTTCTACGGATGAAGTTTCCAAATCCCTCAAAGGTCCCAAAGGAACGGATATTGAGATTGAGGTGAAACGTGGGGATCAGAAAGTAAAAATCAAAGTGACCCGTGACCAGATCAAATTGCCAGATGTCCCATATTCGGGCATGCTGAACCAGGAAACTGGTTACATCAAATTAAACAGTTTTACCCAAACGGCTGGAAGTGATGTGAAATCAGCCCTACTCCAATTGAAAGATCAGGGAGCTAAAAGCCTGGTGCTGGACCTTCGTGGAAATGGAGGAGGACTGCTCATCGAAGCCGTTAAAATTGTGAACCTATTCGTAAAAAAAGGACAACTCGTCGTAAATACCAAGGGACGAGTCAAAGATGAAAACCGCGTTTATAAAACCATGGATAACCCGGTTGATCTGGAAATGCCCCTGGTTGTATTAGTAGACGAAGGTTCTGCTTCGGCCAGTGAAATTGTTTCCGGTTGTCTACAGGATTTGGACCGGGCAGTCATCATTGGAGAAACTTCCTATGGGAAAGGCTTGGTGCAACGTACTTACAATTTGAAATATGGTTCCAAACTCAAGTTGACCATTGCCAAATATTACACCCCTTCCGGTCGCTGTGTCCAAAAGCTGGAATACTACGATAAAGGAGTAGATGGCCGGGTGAAAGAAATTCCAGATTCTCTAATCAAGGTGTTTAAAACAGCCAATGGACGCGACGTGATCGACGGAAGAGGGATTGAGCCGGACATCAAAATCGAAGAGGAAAATTTGAGCCGTTTGTCCAGTATGCTCCTCATCCATAACCTGGTATTCAACTTTGCGACTGACTACCGGGAAAAGCACCCTTCAATAGCGAATGCCAAGACTTTTCATTTGAGTAATGAGGACTATGAAAGCTTCAAACAAACGGCTATCAAGGATACCTTTAACTATTCCACGGCTTCCGAAGAAATGTTGAAACGCATGAAGGAAACGGCGGAAAAGGAGGGCTATTTCGCAGACATCCAAAGTGAATACAGCTCACTTCTGAACAAGGTAACTCCTTCCAAAGAACGGGATTTAGATAAGTTCCGCGATGAGATTTTGGAAATGCTGGAGAATGAGATTGTTTCCAGATACTACTACCAAAAAGGACGGGCCGAGTATTCCTTCCGTCAGGACCCCTATGTGCAGGAATCCATCAAAATTTTCAAAGATTTGAGTGCTTACAACAAGATTTTGAGTAAATAGTCGTTCTAAGAACAGACACGAAACGCACTTATGATCTCAAATTGGATTGGCTACGTCAGGCTTCATCGGGTGTACCTATTCCTGTATGCCACATTTGCCATCGGCTTACCGCTGAATAAAATTGTCCTCTCGCTGAGTGGCCTGCTTTTGTTTGCACTGTTCCTGATTGAATTGCAGCCTTCAAGAGATCTAAAACGTATTGCAGGGAGCAAACCCACACGAATACTCTTGCTCTTTTTGCTTGTCCATCTCCTCAGTTTTTTTTGGTCTGATAACAGCGCCTATTTTCTAAAGGATTTTCAGGTAAAACTTCCCTTTTATGCCTTGCCTCTCGTTTTCATGCAACACCCCATCCAATCCAAAAAAGAACGGGATTTCATTTTCTATTGCTTTCTTGGAGCTGTCACCTTGTGTTCGGTTTTTAACTTTATCCGGTTCTTCGGTTCCGAGCTCCACCTGAGCGAAGACGTACGACATCTCTCTTTCTTTATTTCGCACATCCGTTTTGGCCTGATGGTCCTGTTCTCTGCAGTCATTGCTACCTACCTCTTCATCAGTAAACGAGGGATGCTGAAATGGATCGGATTGGTTTTACTTAGCTGGTTCCTCATTTATACCTGGTATTCGGAAGTCCTTAGTGCCTACCTGGCCGTCCCTGTATTGATTTGCAGTGCCCTGATCTTTCTCTTCTTTCGATCCTTCTCGCGAACAAAAGCCTGGGTTTTAAGCAGCTTAACAGTTCTCATTCCGCTCATCATCTTGGGACTCACTTCCTATTTTTTACTGAAAACGCCTCCACTTCCTACCATAGGCAAGTCAGAACAACTCACACGTGAAGGGAACCCATATACGCACAATTTAAAGTCACGCTATTTCATCAATGATCATCATGTTTATTCCTTCATTTGCAATGCGGAACTGGACCGGGAATGGAAAAAGGTCAGTCAGATACCTATCCGGGATACCAACCAATATGGCTATCTGCATTACTTTACCCTGGTACAGTACATGGCCTCGAAAGGCCTGACTAAAGACGCTGAAGGGTTTCAACAACTGGACTCCAACGACATTCAACAAATTCTGTCTGGAGTATCAAACGTCCGAATCGCAGAGGGAAAATCGATTCATCGCCTGGAATCGCTTCGCAATGAATTTTATGATGACGATCCCAATGGCAAAACGCTGACTCAACGCTGGGAATACCTGAAAACCGGGTGGAGAATATTCCTAAAACACCCCATGCTGGGAGTTGGATCAGGTGATCTAGCCGATTCTTTCCAACAGCAATATGAACACGATCAGAGTAGATTAAGCCCCAACAACCAACTTCGAGCACATAATCAGGGGCTCACTTACCTAATCAGTTTCGGAATCATTGGGGGAATTCTTTTCCTGTTGTGGCTTGTTTTCAATTTCCAGGTACTGAATGAACAAAAGAACTTACTTGGAATGCTCTTCCTGATCCTCATGTCTTTCTCCTTCTTAAGCGAGGACACCTTAGAAACACAAATGGGCGTCAGTCTGTTCTCCTTTTTCCTTGCTTTATTTAGCACCCAAACCTGGCGGCATCATGAAAATTGAGTTATGTGTCCATGAAATAGCGGCCCTTCCCTTCGCTCAACACAGGCGAATTGACCGCATTGAACTTTGTCGGGGACTCGAATGTGGTGGACTCAGTCCCAGCCCTGAAATGCTTCGACTTGCACAGGAAAAATATCAGTTGGAAACACATGTGCTGATTCGTCCACGAGCAGGCAACTTCAACTATTCAGGTGAAGAAAAGGAACTCATGCTCCAGGAAGCCAAAGAACTTCAGAAAGCCGGAGCACGGCACTTCGTGATCGGAGCGCTTCAAAGCGACGGAACATTGGACCTGGGTTGGCTACGAGAATTCAGAACTTCCTTTCCCAAGACTACACTGACTTTTCATCGGGCCATTGACGATTGCTCTGACTGGGAAAACGGAATTGAGCAGTTGAAGACACTTGGCTTTAAACGGGTACTCAGTGCTGGAGGTGCTCATTCGGCATTGGAAGGAATCAATCGCCTCCAGCAAATGAAAGAAATGATTGGAAAAGATCTCGAACTCATGGCAGGAGGTGGAATTTCCCCACAAAATGTTTCAGGGATCATACAGATTCTCAATCCTGATGCGGTTCATTTTTCGGCCTGTTCCAAACGATCGGGAAAGGGATTATTTGATCAGGATCATCTTTCCTTTGATCAACACAAGTTTGAAGGCATTCTCGAACAGATCGTTTAGTGCTGCTTCTTTGCTGCTCTGAACAGAAAATAACTCTGTATTCCCAGAGCAATTAGGAATAAAATGGAAGCATTCAATGCCAAATTCAGTCTCCCTTGCTTAATTTGAAAGCCCAGAACGAGAATCAGGGTCATCATGGCCAATAACTGGAGCGTCGTCATCACTAAAAAGCGCAAAGCAAAGTGTTCCCCACCTTTTTGAACTCCGGGACTCATAATCAAACCGCTAATAACAAACAAAATAGCCATTCCGGCATCCAGTCTCAAAAAGTGCTGAAATTCTCCGGGGATCAGTTCAATTCTCACTGCCTCCAGATGCAATGCAAAAAGTAAAACGATTAAAAACAGGGGCTTGATCATTCGTCCTCGTTCATTTTACGGACTTCCTTAAAAATGAGGTACATCCCAAAGAAAACTCCAAACAGGGACAAGCAGATCGTCCAAATAGGCGTTTCATTTTGTTGTCGTTTATCGAGGTAATTACCAAGCCAGGTGAATCCGGCGATCACGATCCCCATCTGAATCCCTACATTGGAAAAACGGATTAACCACTCATTTTTTTTCTTATCTCCGTCTTTCTTTTCCATACTTTAAGACTAGTAATTATCCAGGTAGAAGAGGTCGTATTCTTCTAAGTTACTTGTTTCAAATAACTTTTTCAAATTTTTCCGGGTAATCCCATACATCTTATTCTCGTGCAGGGAACTGACATATTGCTTGGTTCGTTTCAGTACTTTGATGTACTCCACCGCCTTATCTGCGTCAAATGGATCGATTAGAATGATACTCTGATCCTTTCCAAAGACCTTTGAACTGACCGTCAGATCATCCCGACTGAAATAGGCCCGGTTAAAGTCTGCTATTTTCGACTTGGCCAATACAGGATTTTCACGTGGCTCCAGGAAGATAATCACCCAATGGGCCGCATCACCTTCGTATTCATAAATTCCTTTTTTCACCCGCGATCCGTCCTCATACTTAGAGACTCCTTTATTGATGAGCGCTATCAGTTCCTGTGCCCTCTTGGCTTCGTCACTTTTCGGGTAGTCTTTCACCAGGCGTTCCAATCCTGGAAGCATCAGTTTCTTATCTTCATTCATTTTTCCGAGGCACATCGCATGAAGTAACATATACTTGGCCCGGAAGTGATTCTGCAGATCCTCATTGATTACCGTCTCACAGCTCGTTGCCACGAAACTATACAAGCCCCGGTTATAGCGTTCCAGTAATTTCTGGTAGTCATCCTGATTCAACTTCTCCAGTTCTTTCTGCTTCACGAAAAATTCAGGATCAGTTAGGTACTTGGCATAATCAGAGTCTGGAAATTGTTTTAAAATTTTCTCCTTATAAGGATACGATTTTGTTGGGTCTTTTGAATTGTAAAGTAAATACAGCTGATACAGAGACATCAAACCATAATTTCCGTTCGGATCTTTCGCTACCACCTTCTCAAAGCGTTGAACGGCCAACTGATCTTCTTTCAACAAATCCTTGTAAATCACTCCCGCATCAAACAAGGCATTCAACATCCGCTCTCTGGATGCCTGATAAGCCGAATCACTGATCGGAAGTTTACTCAACAACGATTCTGGAGTCAGGGAATCAATTTCCGGGGTATCTTCCGTCTTGTTTTCTACGCTTAAACTATCGCCTTCCTGTTCTTCAAACTTAGCCAGTACAACTTTATCGCTTCGTCTCCAGTCATCCTCATTCTCTCGTTGTCCCCATTGTTTTCGGAAAGTTTCCAGTCCTTCCCCCTTCACCTTGGCATTGTTCCAAAAGAACTTGGTACTTGATTTTTGCTCGGCCAGTGCTGCCTGACGCGCCTGTAAATCCTTCAGACGTGCTTCCTCACGTGCCTTTCTCTCAGCTTCCTCCCGTTTTATTTTCTCCAGCACTTTCTTCACATAGCTTTCCCTTTCGGATGCTGACATTTTAGCAATTCGCTGTACGCTATCTTCATAAGCTGCTGTTTCAACTGCTGCTACCAAATCTTTTAGTTTCAGCGCCTTGTTTTGGATAATCTCTCCATTCGGATAATCGTCCGGAAGTACGGCTGCACAGCTGTCGTAATATTTCTGTGCCGGAATATATGCCCGATCTCTGAAACTCAAATCTCCCAATTTCTCGTACGCCATCGCCTTTTGTCGTCGATTGCTCAATGAAACCAGAATAGAACGGGTAAGCAATTCCTTCCCTTTGACTTCGTCTCCTTCTTTAAAAGCGATATTTGCCAGTGCGTAATAAATCTGGTCTTTAAACTCCGTATTCTTATTGTCGCGCAACATCTTCTCCAACTCCTTCTTGAGCTTCTCTCCACCTCCCATCAAAGCTCTATTGATGCGTGCGTTAAAACTCATTTCGAATGGGGCACTGTAACGCAATACCTTGCCATAATGATACACGGCCTTCTCCGAATTATTGTTACGCGCATTTAACTGCCCAAGAATGAAGTGAATCCGGGCCTTCTCTTTTGATTTCTTACAAAATTCAAGCGCTTTTTCCAGGGCTTCAATGGCCTTTTCGTCATCTTTCTGAGCCAGCTGCAACTCACACCGCGTCAACTCGAGCAAATAACGGCTTTTCCTGGTAAATTTTGCTTTTTCCTCTTCTTCGTCTTTTTTCTTCTTCCCTCTTCTTTTCTTGCGCTTTTTTTTCTTTTTCTCCTTAGAGAACAATTTTCCAAAAAATCCTTTTTTATTCTTCTTCAATTCCTCGAGCTCTGCAATGTGCTTATCCAATTCCTTGATTTGGATCGCAGCTTCAGAAATCTTTTTGGTTTGAATATACGACCTTGCAATCCAAATTCCAGCCAGATATGTCGAAGGGTCATTTTCAAAAAATTTCTTGACATACTTGAAGTTCTTGACCGCCCCATCATAATCTCTTCGATAATAGTTGGCAATTCCAATTGTCAGCCAGTTCTCATCGATCCACGGATTGTGCTCACTTTTCTTTTTAGAAGGAACGGAAGCCGTTGGCATACTATGCTTGGCAATGACCTTCGTACATTTTGCGATGGCCGTATCCAGTGCAGGATAAAGCGCTGAAACTTCTTCTTCATTCGGAACCGGTTTGAGTGGAAGCAATTTGTAATAGTCTTCCTTCAAGGTATTCCGATAGGTCGTGATTGATTGATCAATTAACTCATTCGCATTGAAATAGCCATTGTAATGTGCCGTCAAACCATGATAAGTCCTGTTCACGACGCGATTTTTTTCTGTTGAACAAGCCAACAAAAACAACATGAGCAGGAAACTTAAATAAAACTTCATTCGACGCTTTTTCCAATTAACACGAAAAGCGCAAATTTATTGTAAAAAAATGAAATTTCTATCCACGATCAATGGGAAGAGGACTTTCTGGGCTAAAACTGATATTTCAAGCCCAAATTCATACTCAACCAATGACGATCACGCAGTGCGTCTCCCCCCAGGAAAAAACGTCGCTTTATGTAATGATGGTATTGTGGCTCTATTTCTAAAGATATGCTTCTATATAAGTGTATGCTCGTTCCTGCTCCAAGGGAAATAGCCTGTGAGAATTTTCCGACGCCTGGAGTACTTGATTTTTGAAACTGATCCAACGAAACTGGTCCTCCTTGCGGATGATCCCACACAAATTCATTTTGCATGCCTGCATTTAGATAAGCCGTCCAACGAGGTCTCTGGAAAACTTCGTACTTCAACGAAACGGGGATTTTTAGTGCTTGCAGGCGATCATACTTCGCTCCCGAACTCGTCTGTACGTCATATTGAAGATACCCCAGCGCCAAGCGCCAGGCCCATCGTTTCCCCAGATAGCTTCCGAGAAAGAGTCCCAGATCGGTCATTTTTCGAACCCTTAAGACTTCATCAACTGTCTCTGAGGAATTGACTGCGGTGTAAATTGTTTCTTTCTTCGATGTAGGCAACACTTTTTGTCCCTCATAGGATTTACCTATCCAGACTCCCACTTCCCAAAGTGTATTCCGCTCTTTTATCTGAGGTTTCGAAATTTTTGTGATGTCATAGGAAGCAATGTCTAACGAAAATGGAGTCGCATCTGCCAGTTTCAAACTGCTTATAGGCAATTCCGCTTCAAGTCGTTCCTGATGAGTTTCTTCTTCGTTAAACCTTTCGATTCCTTTCTCTTTAAATAGCTGATCTTTTTTCTTTTTGGGTACTTGCTTTGGAGATTTTTTATTTACATTTTCTTCCTTTTTTTTCGGCTCATCCCACACATCACCTGTCTTTTTTGCAGACCTGGCTTCCGAAGAGTTCTGGCGCGTCATTTTAGCGCTCTGTTCTTGCTGCACATTTCCTTGTACCGATTCTACCCCAGAATGATCGTTCCACCAGAAGAGCACCCCAGAAAGACAAGCAGCCAGGCCTAGTGCATACCACCACCAAATGATTCCCCTCCGCTTTTCCTTCTCATCCAATCCAGCCTCTATTCGTTGCCATAAGTCATGACCCGCTTCCTCCTGATATGTTTCGAAACGCTGTTTTAACAAACCTGGCTTCTCCCTATTTTGCATAATTCCATCTCCTTTCTTCGTCTTGTGACTCTTTTTCTATTAGTTGAATCAAGGCCTTTCGTGCCCTCTGGTACTGCGATTTGGAGGTGCCTACTGAAATATTCAGCATCCCGGATATTTCCACATGCGTGTACCCTTCCACCGCATAAAGGTTGAAGATCACCCGCTGACCTTCCGGCAACATCCGAATCTTCTTCAACAGTTCTTCCAAATGAATTTGCTCCAGTACCTCCATATTCAATCGCTCTTCTTGCAGGTAGACAATTTGTACTTCATGATTCAACTGTTGTATCCGCTTTTTCTTGCGATAATTTTCCATCGCCACGTTAATCGTGACCCTCCGCAACCAGGCTCCCAATTCTCCCCTTCCGGCGTAGGTATCCAAACTTTTAAAGGCCCTGATAAAACTTTCCTGTAAAATATCATCGCACTCATTCTCATCGATCGCGTAACGAACAACAACTCCCTTCAGCATGCCTACATAGCGGCTATACAGTTCGAACTGTGCCTGTCTATCCGACGAGATACAGGCCTTGATCAGTTGTTCATCCGTGTATGATCTGTAAGCTGATATAATCTTTAAATTTTATCTGAAATGAACCCCCAGAGTCCATTCTATCCGATGTGCTAAGGTAACTGTTTCAAAATCTTCCCAACGGTCACTTTGCTCCGTTAAATAAGTGAAGCGATAAGCCAATGTGGACTGTATTCCAAAACGCTTTCCGGTATACTTTATTGCTCCTATTCTCAGTCCGGTAGTGAAGGCCTTTTGTTTCACAGACCAATCTGTCATGGGCATTTCATAACCCAACATCACTTCTGCAAATGGGCTGTCTCTTTTTCTCAGCAGATTGAAGCGTGTCATTCCATAAATCGGAACGTAACCTTCCCAATTCAAGGCTTCCAAACCAGCCCCCATACCAACACTCCATCGGGGAGTCAACTGCACTCCATTTTCAACCTGTAGAATGGGTGAAGCTGATTCTCCCGCAAGGATACCTGCTTTAATATTCAGATACATCGTCCTTTCTCGTATGTCTGGCTGCCCCCCCGTACTTTCCTGAGCCCTTACCAGTTGCGCACACAGCAACACCAGGCCGAAGCAAATTATTTTCCTTGCTCTTCTTTTCATGACCTTATTTTTCATCGCATTCACATTCACATGCCTCCCGGGTTTCAAAGCCATATGTATTACACCCTCCGTATGACTTTTGCTCGCAGTTTCCTGTTTCCTGATTATAAAACCATCTCTCAAAATGAGCCTGGCAAACTTGATCCGTTGGAACCTGTTCCTGACACTTCGTCGATAATACCTTTTTTTTATTCTTTTCACAGGAGTACAATGCCCCCAACACGAAAAGACCTAACATCCATTTCTTTTTCATCTGATTCGTGGATTACGATTTAACTTAAACGAATGCGATTCGACTCAGCAAACGAATATTCTCCGGATCACTGTAATCATACTGGTAGAGTCCATCATCCCCAATGAGGATGGCCACATCTCCCAAAAGAATCACGTCTGTCGCCTGAATTTGTCCGAAGCGCTTGATCAAATGGTCTCCGGCATTTTCCGGTTCTGTCGCATCAAATACCTTTAGTCCCTTTTTTCCGTCACAGACGAAAAGTAGCTTCCCATCGATTCCCAATCCATGTGGATTTTTGAGCTGATAGGAACGCATTAACATGGGGCTGCTACAATCGCTGATATCAATAATATCCAATTGATTGGAAACACCGGAACATGGTCCCCCGGAACGAATCGTGACATAAGCATATTCTCCCTGAACCACTACCGGATCACATGCCCTGGCATGTCTAATGGAACCCATCTTGGTTGGTTGTGCCGGATTTTCTGTGCTTAGGATCATCATTCCACTTGTCGTCCCCACGAAAAGTTTGTCTTCATGCGGAAATAAGGTCTCCACGTCCCAGGAAAGGGGCAGTTCTTCACCCTCTTGGGGGTCAGATGGATTTGACAGGTCAAAATTATTGAGCACGCTGTTTTCCATCGCATAGAGGTAATCATTGACAATGGCCATTTGAGCAATCGAACCTGCCTGTCCAACAGACATCCCGGAAGACTTTTGAAGGGATGTATTCAGCGTCATTACTTCGCAATTTGCACACCCGATCCACATTTGATCCTGCTCTATGTCTTCCTTATGTTCCACCACTTTCCAGGAGGTTACCACTCCCAGATTCCGATCCACGGATTCCAGGGGATAATTATTCTCCTTAACTGGTAGTGCCATCGGAAAGACATCCTCTACTCTTTTTATTTCTTTGGGATTCTGAAGATCCGAAATATCCAGGACCAGGAGATCAATCAAGGCACTCACGTACATATAATTTCCCCGAATGGCTAAACCGCTGCAACCTACAATGCTTAGGAAGCCTGTCTTGACGGGGCTTTCGGGATTGGAATTATCTATAAAGTGAATCCCTTCATTGGGTTCGACAATAAACAGAAATCGCTCATGATAATAGATATTCCCCTTCTTTCTGAGTAGTCTGGGAGCTTCAAAAATGGCCTCCCGTCGAAAATCATCAACGCTTGTGTAAACCGGCTGATAACTTTTATAGTTGCGATACACTTTGTCCCGGCAAGAAACCGACAAGACGGTCAGCAAGGGAAGAAAATAGAGAAACCTGACTTTTTTCATCATTTGAAATTTGTTGTTTATTCCTATGATGAATCTGATGCAAAAAGGGTTGCAAGAAGTCCGGATTTATTTTTCGATTTTCCGTTGACGCTTATTGATCAACACGAACTTGAGGGCAATAAAGAAATCATTCAACTCTGTAAAATCATCGGCCGGCAATCTGAAATAATAGCCACATTGCAAGTGGAATTGCGTCAGACGAAAACCAAGTGCCGGAGCCAGTCCTAGCCGGCTACTAATAAAGTTATTGTGGTAAGCCAGTTGGAAACCGTAAGTCAGTCCAACCCGACTGTGCTGATACCAGTATCCACCTTCCAAACCAAGTACCGATTGGGGGAAATTATAGTTCATCCCCAGTCGAAAGGCCCGAATCGTAGGTCGGATTAATTTTACCTTTTTCAATTGTAACTCTCCTCCCAACTCTAAAAAATTGTACTTCCCTTGCTGGACACCTACATAGGGACCACTTCGCTTCACTTTGATCGAAGGTCCATCCAGAGTCATTGAACTCCTGAAATTCTGAGCCTGAAACCCAGAAAATAACAGGGAAAAGAAGGCCATCAGTATGAATTTATTCACGTTCTTCTATTTGAGGGTTTATGACGGGCGGTGAGAGTGAGTCCTGTTCATTCCCAAACAACCAGATATTTTCCAGGCTATCCAATTGATTCAAAAATTGACTTTCCTTCATACTCGGAATCGTATATAAAGATAGCTGACAAAAGGGCTTGTACAACAATGAATCTTTCTTCACCTGACTTTCTTCCGGACTAAAACCGTGCCAGATCAGAAAGAGAATACTGATCAAATAGGCGATCTTGAGCATGGAAAAAACAGCACCGGCCAATTTGTTAAATACGGACAACTGAGCAATTTTTACCAGTTTTTCAAGCGCCTTTCCAGCGAAATATACGGCTGCCCCCACTCCAAGAAAGAGGATTAAAAAGGATACAACGGGAAGATAGGATGGTTCCAGGCGCACCTCCCCCACCAATCTTTCAGACAACATATCCGAAAAGCGAATGCCGGCATAAATCCCTACCAGGAGGGCGAGCAGTGTAAATACCTCAATGATCAAACCCTTGCGGAAGCCATTCCACGCGGCCCAGACCATGGGGATTAAAATCAGTACATCGAGGTAATTCACCCTTAAAGCTGCTTTAAAAGAGCTTTCATTTCAACTCGATCACCCAATCTTCCGGGTAATTCAGCAATTGGAATACGATCCTGCTCCATGGTGTCGCGATCCCGAATGGTAACCGTATTATCTTCCAAGGTTTGGTGATCTACAGTTACGGAAAAAGGGGTTCCAATCGCATCCTGACGACGATAGCGTTTCCCAATGGAATCTTTCTCATCGTACTGACATTGGAAATCCAGTTTCAAGCCATCGATAATTTCTCTCGCCTTTTCGGGTAAACCGTCTTTTTTAGTCAGGGGCATGACGGCCACCTTATAAGGAGCCAGTGCAGCGGGCAACTTCAAAACACTTCGCTCACTTCCGTCTTCCAGTTTTTCCTGTTGAAGAGAGCTACTAAAAACAGCCAGGAACATACGATCCAGCCCCAGGGAAGTTTCGATCACATACGGAACATAATTCTGATTCATTTCCGGGTCAAAATACTGGAGCTTCTTCCCCGCATGCTGCTCATGTTGTTTTAGGTCGAAATCAGTTCTAGAGTGGATTCCCTCCAGCTCTTTGAAGCCCATTGGAAAATCAAATTCGATATCACAGGCTGCATTGGCATAATGGGCCAGTTTAATGTGATCGTGGAAACGATAATTGCTTTCTCCAAGTCCTAATGCCTGGTGCCATTTTACCCGTACTTCTTTCCAGTATTCGTACCATTTCAGCTCTTCTCCCGGACGGACAAAAAACTGCATCTCCATTTGTTCGAATTCCCGCATCCGGAAAATGAACTGTCGGGCCACAATCTCGTTCCGGAAGGCTTTTCCAATCTGAGCAATTCCGAATGGAACTTTCATTCTCCCAGATTTCTGGACGTTCAGGAAATTCACAAAAATTCCCTGAGCTGTTTCCGGTCTCAGGTATATCGTCGCAGCATCTCCAGCTACTGATCCTAATTCTGTTGAGAACATTAAGTTGAACTGTCGAACTTCCGTCCAATTCTTGGAACCGGAAATCGGACAACTAATCTCCAGATCAACGATCAACTGATAAATAGATTCCAGATCGCCATCATCAAGTCCTTTTCTCATGCGGTCTTCAATCTCTTTGATCTTGGAGACATTTCGTAGGACATTCGGATTTGTTTCGCGGAACTGAGCTTCGTCAAAATCATCTCCGAAACGTTTTTTCCCTTTCGTTACCTCCTTCTCTATTTTCTGCCGGATTTTCTCAATGTGTTCTTCAATCAACACATCCGCCCGATATCTTTTCTTGGAATCCTTGTTATCGATCAAAGGGTCATTGAAGGCATCTACGTGGCCGGAAGCTTTCCAAACAGTCGGATGCATGAAAATCGCCGAATCAATTCCAACGATGTTCTCGTGCATCTGCACCATGGCTTTCCACCAATACTGCTTAATATTGTTCTTCAGTTCGGACCCCAACTGACCATAATCATAGGTCGCAGCCAAACCGTCGTATATTTCAGAAGAAGGAAAAATATACCCATACTCTTTGGCGTGGGAGATCACATCCTTCAATTTGTCATCCTTGTTTTCCATGCCGGCAAAGTTACTAATGAAGACGTTAAAATCAATGCATCTACTAAAAAGGGTACAATAATTGTTTGACAGAATTATTGTTTACATTTGTGAGCCTTCGCGGACATTAATTATTAAGCTATGAAAAACATTTTTGCAACATTTTTTATCGCACTCACCATGGTTGCCTGTGCCAACGCTCAGAAGAATTCAGATGGTGACAAGAAAAAAGACAAAACCAAACTGGAAGACGGATTGTATGCCGTCATGACCACCAACAAGGGAGACATTACCCTGATGCTGGAATTCGAAAAAACACCCATGACAGTCGCCAACTTTGTTGGATTGGCTGAAGGAAAATTTGAAAACCATGGAAAGAAATTCACGAAGCCATACTATAATGGTTTGAAGTTCCACCGGGTCATCAAAGATTTTATGATTCAGGGAGGATGTCCACTAGGAAATGGTACAGGTGATCCCGGATACAAATTCTTTGACGAAATCCACCCAGACCTAAAACATACCGGACCAGGAATTTTGTCGATGGCGAACTCCGGACCAAACACGAATGGAAGTCAATTCTTCATCACCCACAAAGAAACACCCTGGTTGGATGGAAAACACACCGTCTTTGGTCACGTGGTAGACGGAATGGATGTCGTGAACAGCATCGTTCAAAATGACAGTATTCTTGAAGTTAAAATCATTCGCAAAGGGAAAGAAGCCAAGAAGTTCGTTGCCAACGATGCCTTTGACAAAGTCTATCATGAACTCGAAGCGATTGAGAAAAAGAAGATGGAAAAATATGAGATGATTGCGAATATGTCTCATGAGGAATACAATAAATTTCTGTTGGATCAGGTGAAGGAAAAACACCCAAATGCGCAACAAAGCGAATCTGGACTTATTTACATCATTGAAAATGCCGGTGAAAATCCAAAAGCAACAGCAGGAAATACGCTAAGTGTTCATTATACGGGAACCTTTATGGATGGAAAGAAATTCGATTCTTCCCGCGACCGGGGAATGCCTATGACTTTCAAATACAAGGCACAACCGATGATCCCTGGATTTGAAGAAGGACTTTCCATGCTTGGAAAAGGAGGGAAAGCATTGATCATTATTCCTTACTATCAGGCCTATGGCCCACAAGGACGACCTGGTGCTATCCCACCATTTGCCGATCTTATTTTCGATCTGGAAATTGTTGACTTGAAAGCCGAATAACATTTTTGTTTGAATAAAACGAGACCGTCCATCGCATGATGGGCGGTTTTTTATTTCCATCAAATCTGATCCAAAGAAACAAATCAGATCGGCTTATATAAAATCATTCTAAATAATTTTTTAATTCCGTCATTAGATCGTAATTTTGTCCCGTTCAATTTGACGCGCTGCGACAAATGATTCTTGCCGCTTATGGATCTTGAAAACAAAATTGTTGACACCTTAAAAACCATTTACGATCCGGAAATCCCGGTCGATATCTTTGAACTTGGTTTGATCTATGAAGTCAAAATCGAACAGGGTGGTCAGGTATTTATCGATATGACACTGACCTCTCCCAACTGTCCGGTAGCTGAAACTATGCCGAAAGAAGTAGAAGACAAAGTAGCTTCGATTGAAGGAGTGGAGAGCGCCAAAGTAAACATTGTATTTGATCCTCCCTGGGACAAAGATATGATGAGTGAAGAGGCCAAGCTGGAACTTGGTTTTCTTTAATTTTTTTATTTTCAATAAAATTTTTGATTTATGAGAAGGGTTGTTGTAACCGGTATGGGTGCACTCACTCCGCTGGGAAATAATGTGGCGCATTTTTGGAATGCCATCAAAAACGGAGAAAGTGGTGCTGCCATGATCACCAAGTTTGATACAGAGAAATACAAATGCAAATTTGCCTGTGAACTAAAAGACTTTGATCCCAAAGAGCACTTTCACGTCAAGGAAATTCGAAAATATGATCCTTTTTCACAATACGCATTATACACGGTTGATGAGGCCTTAAGAGATGCAAATATCGACTTTGACCAATTGAATCGAGATCGCATCGGGGTTATTTGGGGCTCAGGAAACGGAGGGATTCAAACCTTTCAGGATCAAATGTACGAACATGTACAGGGAGACGGCACCCCGCGTTTTTCACCTTTCTTCATTCCGCGCATCCTCGTCGATATCGCTTCCGGAATCATTTCCATTAAATACGGCCTTCGGGGAGTGAATTATTGCCCGGTATCTGCCTGTGCCACTTCCAATACGGCACTTATTGATGCTTTCAACTACATTCGTTGGAACAAAGCCGATATGATCATCAGTGGTGGATCAGAGGCAGCGATCAACGAAGCGGCCATCGGGGGATTTGCTTCGGCGAAAGCACTTTCCACCCGAAATGACGATCCGGCTAGAGCATCGCGGCCATTTGATGTCACTCGTGATGGTTTTGTCATGGGCGAAGGTGCAGGAGCACTCATTCTGGAAGAACTGGAACATGCCCAAAAACGAGGCGCTAAAATTTACGCAGAAATCGTCGGAGGAGGAATGGCTGCAGACGCCTACCACCTCACCGGAACGCATCCAGAAGGAGACGGAGCCGTACTTGGAATGCAACTGGCCATGGAAGAAGCAGGAATTTCAGCAGACGAGGTGGGTTACATCAATATGCACGCCACCTCTACCCCTTTGGGGGACACCAGTGAATTGAAAGCTGTCAAACGTCTTTTTGGGAGCAGCAAAGAACTCAGTATCTCCGGAACAAAATCGATGACCGGTCACCTGCTAGGGGCAGCTGGAGCTATCGAAGCAATCATCAGTATCAAATCTCTGGAAGACCAAGTGGTACCACCAACCATCAATACGAAGGAAATTGATCCGGAGTTTGCAAATGACTTCCACTTCCCAATGGATAAGGCACAAAAGAAGGAGTTGAATTACGTTATGAGTAATACCTTCGGTTTCGGAGGACATATTGCTTCGATCGTGATGAAACGATATTGATGCTCATATTCGCTTAGGTCGAAATCTTTCTCTATTTTTGAAAACATTTCAAAACCAAGCTAATGACGAAAGAACGAACGATCCGAAAGGTTCCATTTTTGCTCGCTATTTTACCGATCGCATTTTTGGTCGCACTTTTAGCTTTCAATGTGATCGTATTCGATGACGCATTAGGTGGACCGAATCAGATTGCATTACTCCTTTCTGCGGCGGTCGCCGGACTCATTGCCTGGTATCTGGGATATTCCTGGACACAGATGAAAGATGGAATTTTGTCTAGTATCCAATCCTCCATGGGCGCCATTCTGATCCTACTCATAATTGGCTCACTCGCCGGTACCTGGATGGTTTCGGGAATTGTTCCCACGATGATTTATTACGGACTCAAGATTCTGAATCCACATGTCTTTTTGCTGGCAGCCTGTCTGGTAAGTGCCATTGTTTCCATTGCCACCGGAAGTTCCTGGAGCACCATTGCAACGGTCGGTGTGGCCCTTCTTGGAATTGGAAGTGCCATGGGAATCCATGTAGGGATGGTTGCCGGGGCTATTATTTCCGGAGCTTACTTTGGAGATAAAATGTCTCCTTTGTCTGATACTACGAATTTGGCACCCGCCATGGCCGGTACGGATTTGTTCACACATATCCGATACATGACCTATACAACGATTCCTTCTCTGGTTATTTCCCTGATCATCTTTGTCATTCTGGGACTAAACATCGAAGCTCAGGCCAATGCGCAACAAATTAACGAACTACTTACCGCACTCGAAAGTAAATTCTACATTTCACCGGTCCTGTTCATTGTTCCAGCCGTAGTGATCTTTATGATCATTAAAAAGGTGGACGCCCTTCCCGCATTGTTTGTCGGAACTGTTCTTGGGGGAATTACCGCTGTCATTTTTCAACCTGAGGTCATTCGCGAAATCGCCTCTACTTCCGGAAGTTATTTTCAAGCTTCATATATGGCTGTGCTTAAAGCCATGTCGCAGGAAACTTCCCTGACCACGGCTAACGAAAGCATCAATGAATTGCTATCCACACGGGGGATGTTTGGAATGATGAACACTATTTGGTTGATCGTGTGTGCCATGTGTTTCGGTGGAATCATGGAAGCTTGCGGACTCCTCCAGAAGATTACGGATAGCGTGGTTAAAATGGCACGTTCAGTCGGATCTCTGGTGGCGACCACCGCCGGTTCATGTATTTTCTTCAATGCCACTGCCTCAGATCAGTATCTGGCTATCGTTGTTCCTGGCCGTATGTTTGCAGACACCTATCGCGAACGAGGATTGGCTCCCGAAAATCTGAGTCGTACCCTGGAAGATTCCGGAACGGTTACCTCGGTCCTTTTCCCATGGAATACCTGCGGGGCAACACAAGCCAGCGTATTGGGAGTGGCTACAGGAACCTATTGGATGTACTGTTTTTTCAATCTGATCAGTCCGCTGATGACTGTCCTTTACGCTTACCTGAACATTCGAATTAAAAGACTGAGCTCTAACAATGGACAATAAAAAAGAACCCCTGATCCTGATCACCAATGATGATGGGGTCTTTGCCAAAGGAATCCGTTCTCTGATAGACGTTGCCAGAAAACTGGGAAAGGTGGTCGTAATTGCTCCTGACAAACCGCAATCAGGCATGGGGCATGCCATCACCATCAATAATTTGCTCCGTCTCTACCCCTATCATCAATTTGAGGGAATTGAAGCCTACACCTGTTCAGGAACGCCCGTAGATTGTGTTAAATTGGGAATCTACGATGTATTGCATCAGAAACCTGATCTGCTCCTTTCTGGAATTAATCATGGAGAAAATACGAGTACCAATGTGTTGTACTCCGGAACGATGTCTGCCGCCGTAGAAGGGGCTATTGAAGGAATTCCTTCCATCGGATTCTCCCTGGCCGACTTTGATCCAGATGCCGATTTTGCGGGAGCCCAAATGATCGCAGAACGATTGATCAAAACTGCCCTGGAAAAAGATTGGCCTA
The DNA here is from genome assembly GCA_006226425.1 of Bacteroidota bacterium. Taxonomy (GTDB): domain Bacteria; phylum Bacteroidota; class Bacteroidia; order Flavobacteriales_D; family Crocinitomicaceae; genus M2408. Next base: position 160,512 of record SBGX01000010.1, read on the forward strand.
AAAATATTTGCCTGAATGTCAATGTTCCGAAAATGCCCAGGGAATTCATCAAGGGAATCAAGGTTTGTCGGGCTGCACGTGCCTTTTGGGAAGATCGCTTCGAAAAACGCAAAGACCAATTCGATCGTCCTTACTATTGGCTCACCGGAGAATTTGTTTATCAGGATTTGGGAGAAGACACGGATCTACATGCCCTGAAATCGGGTTATGCCAGCATAGTCCCTGTACAATATGACATGACTGCCTACAATAGTATCAGCGAATTAAATACCTGGAAAGTATGAATTTGAGATCATGGAATAAACATCATACGATCGGTTTGTTGATTGGGATTCTGACCATTCTCGCTGCCATTCCCCTGGTGATGTACATTCTTTCATTGACGGATAACAGAGAGTTTTCCACGGTCTGGACCCGTTTCAACATCCTGAATAGTGAAAAAAGCCGCATTATTTCCCTGGCGAGTATTGCCAACCTCATCTGGTTCCACACCTTCATGCGAAAGGAAAAATACGCTATGGGGATGGGGATTATTGTCGCTACGATCCTGAGCTTGTTGGTGATGGTATATTTCAAATTCATCGCCTGATGTCCCCTAAAAAGAAGATTTACCTCATTGCCGGAGAAGCTTCCGGAGACCTGCACGGATCGAATTTGATCAAGGCCCTGCTTGAAGAAGATGCCTCGCTTGAATTTCGATTTTGGGGAGGTGATCTCATGTCTAAATATGCCGGACCACCCGTGAAGCACATCAAGGAACTGGCTTTCATGGGCTTCATTGAGGTCCTTAAAAATATTCGGACCATCCTTTCCAACATCCGCTTCTGTAAAGAGGACATTCTTAAATACAAGCCCGATGCCCTGGTTCTCATCGACTACCCAGGTTTTAATCTCCGCATTGCCGAATGGGCCAAAAAAGAAGGGATCAAGGTGTACTATTACATATCGCCACAAGTTTGGGCCTGGAAACAATCCCGGGTGCATAAGATCAAACGTTCGGTAGATCATCTGTTCACGATTTTACCTTTTGAGTCTGATTTTTACAAACGATTTGATTTTGACGTGGAATATGTAGGACATCCTTTACTGGATGCCGTTGATCAATTCAGACAGAAAGATTCCGATGAAGCCTCCTTCCGGAAAACACATGAACTATCGGAGAAACCCCTTGTCGCAATTCTACCAGGGAGCCGAAAGCAAGAAATCAGAACCAAGCTTCCGGTCATGCTCCAGGCCATCGATGGACTTGATCAATTTGAGTTTGTGATCGCAGGTGCCCCGGCACTGGATGCTTCTTTCTACGAAGAATTTCTAAAGCAATCGAAACACCGCATTATTCATGATGCTACCTATGACCTTCTGAATTTCTCAGAATCCGCTTTGGTAACATCTGGAACAGCCACTTTGGAAACGGCTCTTTTCAATGTCCCGGAAGTCGTTTGCTACAAAGCTTCTCCTATTTCCTATCAAATCGCGCGGAAACTCGTCAAAATTAAGTACATCTCTTTGGTCAATCTAATTATGGATCGGGAAGTTGTTAAGGAACTGATTCAGGGTGATTGCAATCCTTCACTACTAAGGTCTGAATTTCTTCACATTGTACCCGGCGGTTCCAAACGCTCTCAAATGCTGGAAGACTTTGAAAAACTCAGAAAAATACTGGGTACTGGTGGAGCCAGTAAAAAAGTTGCACAATCCTTGTTGAAAACTATTTAGGAATCTTTTTTAACAGGGCCTGAAAAGCCCCTAAATTTGTGACATGAAGCCGATCATTTGGTTCGTCTGCATCCTTTTTTCCTCTGTGTTAATGGCACAGGAAATGTCCATTGGTGTTCTTCGTAGTTATAACGTCAAACGAATCCTGTTCTCCTATAATCAGGGCAGTTACCAGATTTTTGGAGACAGTACAGATTTCGGAGCTATTTTGCCCAATGAGTTCGTCGATATTCGCTTTTTGTCCCCCAACAAAATTTCCATGAACAAAGGAGCTGTTCACCTGGGCAACTTCAGTAAAATCACGTTGGTAGCGAACCAGGATAGCAATAGTATCACACTCACAAGTAAGACTCCCAAAGTCAAAATACGCAAGTACCAGGGAAATTTTGAGTTGAGCCCGGAAGACAAAGGACTTCGGATCGTAAACCTGGTGGATATGAACGATTATTTGTCCGGTGTGGTGGAGTCCGAAGGTGGTGGTGGCCGAGACATCGAATACTATAAAGTTCAGGCAATCATGTGCCGCACTTATGCCCTTAAAAGCATTGGAAAACATGAGGAAGAAGGATTTCAACTCTGCGATCGGGTGCATTGTCAGGCTTATCACTCCATGCTTCGTTTTACTCCTAATATCCGGAAAGCGGTTAAGGCTACCGAAAACCTGGTACTTATAGATGAGGATGAACACCTTGCCGGAACTTTCTTTCATGCCAACTGCGGTGGCCAAACGAGTCAGGCAGCATACGTATGGAACAGAGACCTTCCATATTTAAGTTCTTTTAAGGATACTTTTTGTATCTACACCAAACAAGCCAACTGGGAAAAAAGAGTTCCACAGCAAACCTGGGCAGATTTCCTGGTCAAAAAGTATAACTATCCCATTTACGATTCACTTTACGGAGCAAAAATCTTTCACTTTGAGCAATCCGAGCGAACAGCATTCTATCACAGCGCAGAACTGGGTATTCCTCTCCGGGATTTGCGACGACAATTCAAGCTCAAGTCCACTTTTTTCAGCTGTCACCCAGAAGGGCTGGAAGTAGTCATCAAAGGACGTGGAGTTGGTCACGGAGTCGGACTTTGCCAGGAAGGTGCCATGCGGATGGCCAAATACGGTTACAATTATCTGCAAATTGCCCTGTTCTATTTCCCGGGACTAAAAGTGGTGAACTACCTGGACTATCTTTACTTCAGGCAAAGAGAAAGTCATCCAGAAAACTTTTAGGATCGCCTATTCATAGGAAATAATAAAGATATCTTCATCATCTTTCTTGAACAGCTTCTCTTCGCGTGCATAGCGTTCCAAAGCCTGACCATGCTTTAACTGTCTCAAAGTCCCTCTGGTCTCTTTCAAATGCATCTGAACTTCGTGATGTTCGGCCTGGATTTTAGAAAGCTTTTTATTTTGAGCAATCAGGGTGAACAAATCGTTATCATCCAGAAAAAGAGCGTAAAGCGAAAACAAAGTCAGGGTCAGGATATACTTATTCCGGAAAATACGCAAACGGTACTTCCAACGCTCTATCAGGACTCTTCTTTTAAATGATTCACTCTGCTTCACAAAACAAAGTTATCGTCTTCCAGAACGCGTTCAACAGACATCAAAAATCTTTGTCCATAGCCCAGTGTTGACAAGCTCAACATTCGCTCATACCGGTACAACCTTCATTTCAATAACGACCTCATGACTTAAAGATGATGCGACCGAGCAGTAATTCTCCAGACTCATGTCTGCTACTCGTTGCACCGTTTCCAGATCTAGTTTCTTATCCACGTGTAAATCGAGCCGAACCAGGGTAAATGATTTGGGCATTTCTGCTTTCCTTGCTGCTGAGATATGAACTTCGTAAAAAGCCGGTTCCATTCGTTTCTTTCGAAGAATCAGCAAAATATCCATACTCACACATGCCGCCAGACTGGCCGCCAAACTTTCCATCGGACGCATTCCAAGGCCTTGCCCGCCAAACTGGGGTGCTCCATCAAACAATTGACTTTTACCTTCTTCATTGACTGCCTCAAAAGCAATCTGATCATTGATTCTCTTTAGTACCAGATTCATCCTATTCAATTTGCGGTGAAATGAAGTTTTCTTCTTCCACCTAATCTGTTTCAAGATAAGAACTTTCCACCTGACTATCATTCTCCGCCAAAAGAAAATCGAAGCGAAACAGAACACCTAACTTCCGGATTTTTCATTTATTTTTGACTCAAAAGAATCGTATGACACTCCTGGAAACCATCGAAGCAGTAGAACAATTTCATAATGCCTTTGGAATCGAAAATGCCTATCAACCCACCACAAACTTGTCTGAGGCTGATATTGAATTGCGTTATCGACTCATGAAAGAAGAAACGGACGAATACCTGGAAGCCGCTAAAAATGGTGACCTGGTTGAAATTGCAGATGCTCTAGGGGATCAGCTCTACATCCTGTGCGGAACGATTCTCAAACATGGTTTACAGCACAAAATTGTCGAGATTTTTCAGGAAATCCAGCGCTCCAATATGAGTAAACTCGATGCCGATGGAAAACCAATTTATCGGGAGGATGGAAAAGTCATGAAATCGGAATTGTACTTCAAACCAGATATTCAATCGATTCTTGGACGTGAAGGCTAACAAGAGCTTCAACATCCGGGTGTACGGACTTCTGGTAGAAGAATATCAGGTTTTGATCAGTCATGAAGTGTATGACGGGAGGGCAATGACCAAATTTCCCGGCGGCGGATTGGAATGGGGAGAAGGTTTTAAGGAAACGCTTCAGCGTGAGTTTATGGAAGAGTTAGAGTTGGACATTCAGGTCGGCGCACTATTTCATTTAACGGAAGAGTTTGTTGCCTCCGCTTTCAACCCGAATGATCAACTCATTTCGATCTACTACTTTGTGCATCGTAAGGATGTATCCGAAATTCGGGCAGTCAATCCACGCCAGCGACTCGAATGGATGCCCATTGAAAGCATGAATCCCAACCAATTCACCTTCCCGATTGATCGTTTGGTAGCAGAGAAAATGAAACGCCCTTCCTCCAGAGCTTATTGAGGCAATCCCAGGATGTAATACCCGACCTGCTTTCCACCTTCTTTTTTAGCCGGTCCCATTTCCCAATGATACTTGTCAGATTTCTTTCCAACCAATAGTTCTTCGATATCGGCATAGGTGTACATCCTTGGAACAGAAGCTTGTCCATCCCAGGCATAAAAAATGGGAATCACCGGAATTAAATAGGTAAATACGAGCTGACGAACACTTAAAGGCTTTGAAAAAGGCGTCATGATCAGGGTCATCAAGATCAGGATCGTAAGTGAAATCGGCAACAAAATCCACCACAAAAGCAGCGGCATTTTATTCTCCCCGATCTCGTAAATCAGGATGGGTTCATGATTCTCCTGGGCCGAAAGTAAGATTTTACGCGCTCTATCAGGAGGCATGTGATGAAAGCTGTTCACCATTGTTTTTAGTCCCTCTGGTGCTTCTTTCAAGTTTGTTGCATCCAGCGGTCGTGCCCGGTAATCGACCCCAGCCATTCCCTGAGATCGAATATGCCCGATGAACTCCAGATTTGGATGCAGGTCCGTCAGAAGTAAATTTCGCTTCCGATCACCTGCTTCATTCATCTTCGCCAGTACTTCGGGCATAATCCCTCCGGAACCAGAGCCCATGTCCACAATGCGATCAAAATCGTATTTTGAAGCTACTTTCTCTAACAATGAAACCAGTACTTCCCTGGTTCCCATCATCCGGTGCAATACGGCAATCAAATTGGTCATGCTGGCTCGCATCCAGGCTGGAAACCAGTCAAAATCCTCAAACTCGAATAATTGTACCCTTTTCATCAGATGTACAATGAAAGGTTACAGCTTCTTGATCTTATCCAATAGCTTTTCCGTGTCTTTGTAGCGACTCTTGTCCAAACCTTCCTCTTTTGCTTTTGCAATGGCCATTTCGGCATATTTGGTCGCTTTCTCCTTATCTTTCAATTTATATAGAACGGCTGCATAGGTATCCAGACAAGCATAGTTGTTCCCCATTTCGCTAGACGTCAACTTAGCCATCCAGGAAGCCGCCTTTTGAAGTGCTTTGGGATCATCAGAACTTTCATAGATTGTCCAACTGATACTATTTAAATCCTCCAATTGATAGTACTTATCTCCATGAGCCACGGCATAAGCAATCATCTCTTCTTTGCTTCCCATTTTGTTTATTCGAGCCAGTTCTAAATGAAAGAGTACTGCTTCATGACCCGCAAAATTCAAGTCTTTAATTTGCTTCACAAGGGCTTTATAATCTTCTTCCTGATAGTCCTTCCGGTAAAAAATTCTGTTTCCTGCATCGCGAAACACGTAAGACACCTTCATTTGAACAGAATCAGCGGTGTATTTAGAAGCAAATTCATCCTGATGTGCCAACAGGTACTTAAATTCCTTGCTATTAAAGTCACGTGTATAGTAGAACATTGTCCGCCAGTTGTAATCTTTAAGCAGATCCTTTTCATCCTGCATTTCAAAGTAGTACTTCAACTTTTCGTCCATCGGCAAACAGGTTCCGGCCAGCAAGGTGATGTACTCCTGCATGAAGGCAACATCATTCTTCTTGCTTTCATATTGCGCTTCCCAGGCTCCGAATCTGGTTTCCGGGTTCTTTGCCGTTTCTCCCATATCCAGGTAGTCCTGTACTTCCTGAGCAGCCCCCGCCGTGCGGTGAACCAATTTCCCATCCCCGTCAATGAACAGCAGGTTCGGGTAGCAATACACCTGATAGCGCTTTGCGATGTCTACTCCTTCTCCTTTTTCCATGTCAAATTTGACATTGATAAATTCCCGGTTAAAGTATTCAGCGATCTTGTCGTTGGTAAACATGTGTTTGGACATCCATTTACACGGACCACACCAGCTGGTATAGGCATCCATAAAAATGAGCTTTTGCTCTTTCTTTGCTTTGGCTAATGCCTGATCAAATGTTAGTTTTTCAAATTCAATGGCCTTGTTTTGTGCAACGAAAGACAAAGTCACAGCACATACGACTAAACTGAAGATATATTTCATGATTTTACGTTGTTTTTGGAAACTTAAAAATAAGCTTTCCCCGTCGTTCGGAAATTATAGGTTTTATCCAGTTCAGAAAGAATATTGGAATCCTAGAACGTGTCGCCTTTCTACTGTTGAATGAAGCTTCTGATATCGAGCAAAAAATCGATTTCCTCCTCCAGTTTATTGCCAATGACCAATACATTAACTCCGGCCTTTTGAAGATTTTCCATGCTGCCAATATTCCGGATTCCTCCTCCAACAATGATTGGGACGTCTGAATAATTCCGGAGACTTTCAATGAAGCGAACAGGAACCTCTTCCTTGGCCCCACTTCCGGCATCAAAATAGATCAGCTTCTTGCCCTGCATTATAGCAGCCAGAGCTGTATTCAAAGCAATCCCGACCTGTTCACGAGGAATTGGGGTCGTTTGACTAACATAGGCCACTGAGCTTTTTGTACCCCCATCGACCAAAATATACCCCGTCGGGAGAATTTCGATGCCCAGTTGAAAAACCTCCTGCGCACTGTTTACATGGTGGCTGATCAGGTAATCTGGATTTCTTCCGGAGACCAGACTCAGGTAAAGAAGCCCATCTGCCTCTGGTGACAACTGATTACTGCTCCCTGGGAAGAGCAAACATGGAATATTGGTATGCTTTTTCAGACAATGAACCGCCTGTTCCAACTCTTTTCTGGAAGCTGTACTTCCGCCGACAAAGAAATAATTGACTCCGGCAAACTCCGCCTTTTCTACCAAAGGACGAATTTGTTCCTCCGAATGCGTCTTCTCCGGATCAATCAATACTGCCACCTGTCCATAAGAGGATGCAATCTGATCAAATAGCCCGTTCTGTTCTTTTTTGCGGTTGGTTGACATTCGTTGAAAGTATATAATCCTTGTAGCGCTCAGCACATAAATTTACGAAAATTTCATGATCAGGGTTCACGATCTTCCCCTGAACAATTCCTTTTTCCTTTGCAGTCAGTAAGAGTTCTTCCTTAAAGAGGAGCTCCTTTCTTCCTGCCATCTTATAGAGTGCTTCTTTCATGGACCAGCAGGTAATCAGTGCTTCCTCATCCTTACAATCAAATAATTTTTGTTCGGAGGGGTTCAAAAACTTCTGGTAGAGTCCCAGGACCTTTGAGTGGATCAACTCGATGTCAAAACCCACCTGATGCTCTGTGTTTCGGGCAAATCCAACCAGGTGCTTCGCATGACTGATTGAAATGTAATCTTCTCCTACCAAATATGGGGCTCCATGTGCCGTGTACTGAATTTCCTGGTATCCAAAAACTTCGTGAAAAAGCATTCGCGTAGCCACGAATTCCTGCTTTCTACCCAGGTTTCGAAAACCTTTATAACGATCCAATTCCCGCAGGGTCAATTTGGAAAGATGATCTTCCGGATTGAATTCCGAATCAATTTCACAAAGGTAAATGCGATTCCCTCCCAGGCTCCGCTCATGTATGTAATAAGGCAACATCGCCCAGGAAATTTTGACTAGATCGTCATGATATCCTTCTCCTTGGCTTCTGCATGCTCATCGGCCTTCTTGATAAAGGAATCTGTAATATTTTGAATCTGGCTTTCGGCATCTTTGACCAAATCTTCCGAGACACCGTCTTTCATTCCCTTGATCATATCCAGGGCTTCTTTCCGGTTATTTCGAATTGAAATCTTGGCGTTCTCCACTTCCGATCTCGATTTTTTCACCAAATCCTTTCTTCGCTCTTCCGTAAGCGGTGGAACGGAGATGATCAACATTTCGCCATTATTTTGTGGCGAGAAACCCAAATTGGAATTGATGATGGCCGTGGCGACATCATTCAGAATATTTTTTTCCCACGGCTGCACCGTGATTGTTCTCGCATCCAGAGTCGACACATTGGCCACCTGCTCCAGGGGAGTAGGTGAACCGTAATAATCAACTGAAACTCCTTTTAACATGGATGGTGATGCCTTCCCAGCCCGAATCTTTTGAAGTTCTGTCTCCAGGTGATTGATTGAGCCCTGATTGGCATCTCTGCATTCGTCAAATATGATCTGAAATTCTTCGTTCATGTTCTAGGTTTTTCTTTTCGTTAATCCTCATTACAAACGACGGTTCCAACTTTCTCTCCGTCCAACAGTTTCTTGAGATTTCCCGGTGTATCCATATCAAAAACCACGATTGGAAGGTCATTTTCCTTGCACAATGTAAAGGCCGTCATATCCATGATTTTCAAGCCCTTGCCATAAGCCTCATCGAAAGAGATCCGGTCATACTTCACCGCTGTAGGGTCCTTCAAAGGATCTGCCGTATACACGCCATCCACACGAGTTCCCTTCAGAATGACATCCGCATCGATTTCAATCGCCCGCAAGGAAGCAGCAGAATCCGTCGTAAAATATGGATTTCCTGTTCCCGCACCAAAAATAACCACTCGCCCCTTTTCCAAATGGCGCAAGGCCTTTCTTCGGATAAATGGTTCTGCGATCTCCTTCATTTCAATAGCTGATTGCAAACGGGTATAGACTCCGGCCGATTCGAGCGCAGCCTGCAGGGCCATACTGTTAATCATCGTGGCCAGCATTCCCATGTAATCCCCATGGGTCCGGTCCATTCCGCCTTCTTCTGCCTGTACTCCCCGGAAGATATTTCCACCACCGATAACGATCGCGGTCTGAACTCCCATTTCACAAACTTCTTTGATTTGTCGGGCATAAGAATTGATCCGATTGTTATCAATTCCAAAGTTCTTTTCGCCCATTAGTGACTCTCCACTTAGTTTGAGGAGAATTCTTTTATATTTCATGAAATCTCAACCTTTTAAGTCGAGCGTAAAGATATAAATTTTATTGGATTGCTTTAGTCAACCCACTTATCGTTTTTGAACTCACCAAGTATCACTACCTGCTTGCTTTTTCGGTACTCTTCGGCGGCTGCCATCATCTGCTCTTTCGTATCCCTACGCAGCTTAATGGCACCTGATCCTGCATTTTTTACTTCCAAATAAAATCCGTCTCGTAATTTAGTTGGCTTTGTCGCTGGTCGTCCCATTGTAATTTGTTTTAATTGTTATTGTAATCTTTCTTGTGCATTATTTAAGATAACATTTTTTTAGTTGAAATGTTGCCTTTTTAGCATATTTTAACATAACAAAAAAGGGGCTATCTTCTTACGAAGCAGCCCCTCTCTTTTTATGAATATCTTCAAATTAACGTTTGTGATTTGCCTCGTCAGAAACTGTTAATTTTTTTCTCCCTTTTCGTCTTCGGGCTGCCAGGACCTTACGTCCATTTTTTGTTGCCATTCTGCTTCTGAATCCGTGTTTATTCTTTCGTTTTCTGACAGATGGTTGAAACGTTCTTTTCATGACCTATGCTTATTTTTAATGCTTGTTTCCTCAAATTTGGATTGCAAAGATACACTTTTTTCATCAGGATACAAGTGTTCTTTCCTCTTTTTGGCAAATTTAGCTCTTTATTCTCTCCCAGAATCGTAATTTTGACAAAACTTGAGCCTTCAATTAATATGTTCCGACCCAAAAAAGAGAAAAAAGAAAAAATCAAACTGAGCAAAGAGAGTATTCGTAAAGCCAGACATATCTTCTCATATCTTAAAAAGTACCGACTCATATTTTCCCTTGGCTGGGTGTTTTTGGTGCTCTCTACCAGTGCGGGGATGCTGTTTCCATTGCTCATGGGGAAACTGCTTGGTGCCGGAGGCAATACAGCGACAGATACTGGTTCCCTCATCCAACTAATCTCTTTCGACAACATCAACCAGGTAGCGATCGCCCTTTTTCTCCTCTTTGGAGCACAGGCAGTCTTCTCCTTCTTCAGAGTAGTGATCTTTAATTATGTCACAGAAAATGTACTCCGGGATATCCGACAGGATTCCTTTTCCAAACTGGTGTACATGCCCATGAGCTTTTTCAACCGAAACAAAGTCGGGGAGCTCACCTCCCGAATGGCTTCTGATATCTCTCAGATTCAAGAAACCATGCGGACAACCATTGCCGAGTTCTTTCGACAGGTGGTCATGATCGTTGGAGTCATCGTCATCCTGGCCATCCTTTCCTGGAAACTGGCGCTCATTATGCTTGGAACCGTTCCTGTCATGGCTTTGATCGCTGTGTTCTTTGGCCGTTTTATTCGAAAACTCTCTAAAAAAGCTCAAGACGAAACCGCGAAATCTACCGTCATCATCGAAGAAAATCTCAGCGGAATTTCCAATGTCAAGGCTTTTACCAATGAACTTCGTGCGATCCGTTCCTTCACCGGAGCAATCAACGAAATTCGTTCGCTCAATCTAAAAAGTGGATTGTGGCGTGGTTTTTTCGCTTCCTTCATCATCATTTGCCTGTTCGGAGTGATTGTATTTATCATTTGGCAAGGACTACTTCTAACCCAGGGTCCCAATCCGGAACTCAGCCTCGATAATTTTTACGCCTTTGTACTTTACACCATCATGATGGGAGCTTCGGTTGGATCGATTCCCGAACTCTATGCTAATATTCAAAAGGCAATTGGTTCTACGGAAAACCTGATGAATCTCATCGAGACCGAAAGTGAACAAGACCTGGACCGGGGAGAACTGAAACCCGAAATCAAAGGAGCCATTTCCTTTGATCAGGTCTCTTTTGCCTATCCACAGCGGAGTGATGTGACCGTACTCAAGGAAATCTCGCTGGAAGCAAAACCCAGTCAGCGCATTGCCCTGGTTGGACCTTCCGGTGCTGGAAAATCGACCATTGCCAGCCTGCTCCTCAGATTTTTTGAACCCAACTCCGGAAAAATTCTGGTGGACGACACCAATCAACTGGAGATTGACCTGAAACATTTGCGGAGTCACATGGCTTACGTCCCTCAGGAAGTGTTGCTTTTCGCCGGTACGATCCGTGAAAACATTGCCTTTGGAAATCCGGAGGCCAGTGAAGAAAAGATCGTCGAAGCAGCCAGACAGGCCAACGCCCTGGATTTTATTCAGGCTTTTCCAAAATCCTTTGATACGGAAGTTGGTGATCGGGGAATTCAATTGTCGGGGGGACAAAAGCAACGGATTGCCATTGCCCGGGCACTGCTCAAAAACCCGACTATTTTGATCCTCGATGAAGCCACTTCGGCCCTGGACGCTGAATCCGAAAAACTGGTCCAGGATGCCCTCGACCGCTTGATGGAGGGACGTACTTCGATTGTCATTGCCCATCGCCTCTCTACCATTCGCAAATCAGATTGTATCTATGTTCTGGAAGGGGGGCAGGTCATCGAGTCTGGAACGCATCAGGAGTTGATTTCCATCGAAGAGGGTGCCTACGCGAACCTGGTCAACCTTCAACTCGAGCAACATGACTAAAACCATCAGCAGGAAAGGAGACATTCGTCCCCTGTTGAGCTCTGTACTGACAAGCTACCGGGAAGAAGGTGTTGATGCCTGCATTCATTCCTTCCATGAACTCATTCTGCTACACAAGGTCAAATTTCCGCTGCTTGAATTTTGTGCACTCGAACTTTTTTCAGACATCCCCCCGAAGGAACATATTTACTTCTGTGATCGCATCGAGGCCTCCAAGCAAATCGGTGGAAACGTCATTCTCGGAATCTTCCTGCAACAAAGACTAAGTACGGATTTTGATTCTGCTATCCGGGATACCACAAGATACATCTCCAAAGGGAAGGAATGGTACGTTTCGGATATCATTGGAGAACGCGTTTTCGGACACGCTCTTCTGAACCATTTTAATCAAATTCAATCCCTCTTTCCAGAACTCTATGAACATCGCAACAACATGGTTGTTCGGGCCATGGGTGCAGGAACACATTATGCGATCAAAAAGGGGTTGTCTACCGATCACTGTACGCTTTGCTTTGAACAACTTTTAAAACAGTCTGAAGCCAGAGACCATGAAATCCGTAGAGGAATTGGATGGGCGGCCAAGACCACGGCCAAATTCCATCCTTCCATCGTTCTAAATCATCCCCTCTTTGAAGCGGGAAATAGCCTTCCGGGGTGGTTAGTCAACAAGATCAATATCGGACTGAATCGACACGCTTATGCCCAGAGAGATTCAAGTTAAATCTGTTCTCAACAAAAGTAAACGACGAGATCACTGGTTTCTGGATGATTACACCATGAACCCCTATGGCAGCTGTTCCTTCAATTGCCTCTATTGTTATATTCGAGGCAGCAAATATGGAAGTAACCTGAGCGAACAACTCACCGTTAAGACAAACGCACTGGAAGTCCTGGAACGTCAGCTTTCTTCCCGAGCCAAAAAAGGGGAATTCGGATTCATTGTTCTTTCCTCCGCGACTGATCCATACATCAAAGTAGAAGAAAAGTATCAACTTACCCGTGGTGCCCTGGAAATCATACTGAAATACCGTTTTCCGGTGCATATTATCACGAAGTCAACGATGGTGAGCAGGGACTTTGATCTGCTTCATGAAATCGATCGTCGGGCAATTCTTCCATCCGATCTTAACTGGATCGGTCGCGGAAGCATTTTGACGTTTTCTTTCTCTTGTCTGGATGATCAAATCGGGAAAGTTTTTGAACCGGGTGCACCCCAACCGTCAGAACGCCTTCAAGCCCTACAACAGTCGGTTGAGCAAAACTTCCTATCAGGTGTAAGTCTCATGCCACTACTCCCCTATATCTCGGATACCGGGGAACAACTAGACATGTATTTCAACGACTTTAAGGAACTCGGAGCACTCTATCTCTTCCCGGCTGGCACCACATTATTCGGAAGCGGAAAAGGCAGTAGTCGTGATCTTGTTTTCGCTGCTATCGAAAAACATTATCCAGAACACATAGCGCGCTATCAGAAATTATTTGGGCAATCTGATTCCCTCCCTACTTATTATCATCAGGCTTTTCAACGCAAGGTTCGAGCGTTAAGTCTCCAATACGGACTTCCCTTAAGTATCCAGGAGGCTGTTCGGAAATAGTACCAAATAAAAATGGCTGCCCGAAGACAGCCATTTTCTATTTTAATTTTCGTGATTAATTACGAATCAGTGTCACGTTTCCATGTCCTTCGGTCACGTTTCCATCGTTTCCGACAACTCGGTACTTGAAGAAGTAGACTCCTTCCGAAGCTGGTTTCCCGTTATGGGTTCCATCCCAGAAGTCAACGAAGTCATCAATTGTCTTCAACAAGCTACCCCAACGGTTATATACTTCCACGTGCATCTCTTTCCCTTGCTTATTGGTTACATCGATGAAGAATCCATCGTTTGTTCCATCTCCATCAGGAGTAAAGATGTTTGGAATGTGCAGGATCGCTCCGTCGAATGGTACGACATTGATCGTTACCAAAGCTGTATCCTTACATCCGTTCGTCGTGTTCGTAGCAATCAAGCTAACAACATAGACACTTGTATCAGCATAAGTTGCAGTCTGCCCGGCCAAAGTGGTAGCATTCACTTCCGGAGATCCGTTTCCGAAGTTCCAAACGTAATCGTTTGCTCCGGTAGACTCATTCGTGAAGTTTACTACCAAACCAGGATTTCCTGTTGTTGGATCTGCTGTGAAACCAGCTGATACCGTATTCGCAATCACGTCAAATGTATGACACTCTTGAGTTGAACAACCATTTCCATCTGTTCCTGTCACACAGAAAGTAGGTGTTGCTACAGAAGGTACGACCGTAATCGTAGAGGCTGTCTCCCCATTATCCCACTGATAAGACAAAGAACCATCAGCAGGCTCAACAGACAATTGCTCCGTGTGACCATCGTCACAAATTTGGGCATTGTTACCTGTCAGGGTCAAGGTTGGCAATGCGTTTACTGTCACATCAATTGTTTGTGGCAAGGTCGCACATCCGTTTGTTCCGAATCCAACCGCTGTATAGGTATCTGTACCAACAGCTCCAGGAGTAAATGGAACTCCGTTTGTAACTGTTGCTGGTGCCCACTGAATAGATGAGATATCTGTTCCAGATGCATTCAAAGTAACCTGATCTCCCAAACAGATGTTTGCTCCCGGAGATGCATCCACTGTAATTGTTGGAAGTGGAAGTACAGTTACTGTGAACGTAGCATTCGTATTCTGATCGGAAGAACAACCTGTTGTTTGGTTGGTCGCATTTACCGTGTACGTTGTTGTTGTATTCGGATTCACTGTGATACTTTGTCCCTGATCTCCACCAGGAGTCCATGTGTAAGTCATCGGATCACCCGCTGAGTTATTAATCACAGTAGCTACCAAAGTTGTAGATTCCGTTCCTTCACAGATCGTAGGATCAGCTGAAGTGATTTGCAACACTGGCAAGAAGTTCACCACAACCGTCGTAACGTTTGTTGCAGAACATCCTGTACTGGCATCTGTTGCTGTAACAGTGACTGTCTCAGAGTTCGTTGGTGTGTAGCTTACTGACTGTCCAGACAATCCATTCGTCCAGGCAAAATCAGTCGCATCAGCACTTGTTGCAGTCAAGGTCACTTGTTGTCCCTGACAAACCGGTACCGGAGCCGCTGAAGCAGAAACCGATGGTGGATCAGAGATCGTGATTGTCGTCTCTCCCGGTGTTCCAGGACATCCTGCTGCCGGGCTGTTTGTAATCGTATATGTACCTGCTGCACTCGCACTCAGGTCAATTGCTCCCGTGGTAGGGCTCAATGAAAGTCCGATCGCTGGAGAAACTGTAAAGGTACCTGCTCCTGTTCCTGCAAAGTTTGGGGAAACAACTCCTCCGTTCGTACAGAATGGTGCCGCATAGCTCAATGCTCCATCAAAGGCATTCGTAATTGTAAATGTTACTGAACCTACAATATCACAAGCATTGAATGGCTGCAACTGGTAAGTTACTGTAAACTGTCCCGGAGGTGCCGCAGACAAGAATACTTCTCCTGTCGTTGGGTCAACCAATCCTGGGATCGAAGATGAGAACACACCACCTGGAGTCGCAATTGACAATGGTAAAATGTTTGGTGATCCCGGACAGAAAGATGCTCCGGAATATTCAATCGTACCGTCACGTACTGTAGAAACAGTGACATTCAATGTATCTCTGGATTGACATCCGTGTACATCTGTAGCTACTACTGAGTATTCCTGATCTGTTACCGGACTAACCGTTTGTGTCTGTCCAAGGAAGTTGTTACTCCATGTAAAGTTAGCTGGTGCATCCACTCCGGAGGCGGTCAATGTCGCCGAGTTTCCAAAACAGATGTTCTGATCCGGTCCGAGTGTCACCTGAGGATAAAACATCAGTGTTACTACAGACACCGAGTCACAGGATGTTTGTCCCGTACTGAAAGTCTCAGAATAAACTCCTTCTTCCGTTTGTACGATTCCGTGAATCACTGCTGAACCACCTTCACAAATCATGATCGTCTGATTGGTCTGAGTCTGAGCCAAAGAAGTTACCGTAATCGGATCCGAAGTTGTCTCACAACCATTCGCATCGATCGCTGTCAATGTAATCGGATTATCAGCATCACTCACAAAGGTCGTGTCATTGGTAAATCCGTTCGACCATGTGTATGAGACAAAAGCTGCTTCATTGACCAGAATGGCCGTGTCAATCTGACAATAGGTCGGATTAGCCGTTATGATCGGTTTAACCGTATCCACGATGGTTACATCAAAGGTGTGAACATCCGGACATTTTAGTTCTGCATTCAATACCGTATTGGTAATGGTATAGGTTCCTGGTGTGGAACCGTTTGGCGTAAAGGTACCCGTTGCAGGGTCCACGACCAATCCTGTAGGTGGATCTACTGTAAACTCTCCTGCCCGACCATTGTTAATATAGTTTGGAGAAATCGTTGAAGGATCATCCTCACAGAACAAGTTTATTGGATACTCAAAGTCAGCTGTATCGCGATCCAACACGATGAAACATACTGTTGTATCATACATACAACCAAAGTCATCCGTCACCTGAACGTTATAACAATAACGTCCAATTGTTTTTGGAGAAACTCTCAAGGTATCTGCATCAGCCAATGAAGAGATGATTGAACCTGTAGCTGGGTTTGGTGGAACTACATTCTCAGACCAAACTGTATCTACATAAACATTCTCGAACTCATCACCAAAGGTTGGTTGAATTGAAGGATCCAAAACCATGTTCCAGTTTCCAACGTATCCGTTATCATTGATACGACCATCTTTTACAGTCAATACCCAGTTACCGTTGATTTCACATCCAATGAAGTTGTCAAAGTTATCCAACGGCAAGTAGTTCCCAGGAGGCAATTTCTGTACTGTTGTCAGTGTCGTTGCTACTGAAGCCATTGTAGAAGCTGCTACCATATCAAAACAGTAGGTGTCAACCGTACCCTGAGCTGTGTTACCAGGAATATCAATAGGCGTACCCAGGTTCGCGTTTTCTCCGAATGCCTGAGTAAGGAATCGGACTGTCTGCCCGGAAGGACAGGTCAGCGAGATTTCAAGGTCACCAATCGCCGAGTGCTCAATATCCATACAGATGGAAACGATATCCGTTCCATTATTAATGATCCCGGAACCTGGAACGTTGACATCGATCGGATAACAACGGTACTCCGCTTCCGATTCATACGTCAAACCTGATCCTTTGTCCTGACCATCCGGAATAAATTCCAGGGTACCTGTTGGAGGAACACAATCATCAATGTGCTTTACCGGATCCAAACTTGTAACAATTATATTCTCATCCCCCAAACAGATGGTATCACGAGTAACTGGCATCAGTCCGGTTGGAGCAAAGATTGGAGGTCCGGAAACCCATACAACCTGACTCAGATAGTTGGAGTTTTTACACTCGTTATCCGGGTTCTCATCCTTGATCTCTAATTTAATGTGATAGATCCCTGAATCCGGGAACTGGATAAAGGAAAATGTTGAATCCGTAATCGCGTCATATTGTGAGGTACCTGGACTCGGAGGTGAATTAACCGGGTTTCCAGGAGTCACAATCCAGGTAAACTGCGAAGTGGAGTTCTCCTGATTGTATAATTCTTTCGGTGTGTTGATATCCGGATAAATTCCGAAACCAGCAAGGTTTACGATATCGTTCTCACAAATTTTAATCGGCTCATTTCGTTGAGACGGTGTCAAACCATCAAAGGTTCCTGTCGCAATCACTTCCTGACATGGGAAGAAACAGGAAATCTCAAAGTTCCAACCCTGGTCTGTTTTAGTATCGTTATCCGAAATAAAAACAAACGTTAAACATCCTGTTGTATTGGATGTTGAAGCCTGAATAGTATCTCCAGTCTGCAAATCGTACCCCTCACTACCAGCAGAGTAAATCCCCAATTGGTTTGCCGTCACATCGTCTCCATCATAGATAATCAGGTTATCATTTTGCTGAATCCGGTAATCTACCACGATCATACGCAACAACTTCCCGGCTTCATCCGGACAAATTGTGATTGTATCATCTTCCGCATCCTGATAAAAGGCCGTAATTTCATCGGGTGGTCCATCTCCCCCGGTATCAAAGAAGTTCCCTGAACAGGTAACGACATTCTGAATACCAGAAGTACCATCCAAAATTACGTCCTGAGCGTAGACATACCCAAGAGAAATAAAGGTTAAAACTAAAAGTAATTGTCTCATTTTTTCAATTTTAAAGCCGTAAATATAACTAATTATTCCTTGAAGACGTGGTTTGAACTAAAAAAGTTGCACCGCCTTCCTTTTTTTTTGTTTTTTTCTCTAACCCCTTTATTTCTGTGGTTTTAGGGAAATAAAAAAAGGCCCCTGACGGAGCCTTTTGATCTGTTGTTTTCTGTTTTACTAAACAAGTCCCTGATCCAACATAGCATCTGCCACTTTGACAAATCCGGCTACATTGGCTCCCTTCACATAATCCACCGTACCGTCGGAATCTTTCCCGTATTGTACACAAGATTCGTGAATTGAGACCATGATTGCATGTAATCTGGAATCTACTTCCTCTGCTGTCCAGGACAATCTCAATGAGTTCTGAGACATTTCCAATCCTGAAGTTGCTACCCCTCCGGCATTTGATGCTTTTCCTGGTGCGAACAATACTTTCGCCTTTTGGAAAGCCTCTACTGCTTCAGGCATACAAGGCATGTTTGCTCCTTCTGCTACACACATCACTCCATTTGCGATCAGTGCTTTAGCTTCTTCTCCATTTACCTCGTTCTGCGTCGCACAAGGCAGCGCGATGTCTACCTTCGCTGACCATGGACGTTCTCCTTCACAAAATTGTGCAGATGGATATTGTTTAACGTACTCTGAAATACGACCTCTCTTCACATTCTTCAAATCCATGATGAATGCCAATTTCTCTGCATCAATTCCTTCCGAATCGTAAATATATCCTTTGGAATCGGACAAGGTGACCACTTTCGCTCCCAGTTGAGTCGCTTTTTCACAAGCGTACTGAGCTACGTTTCCAGAACCGGAAATCGCTACTGTTTTTCCTTCAAAAGAATCTCCTTTGGTTGCCAGCATTTCCTTGGCAAAATACACGGTTCCGTAACCTGTCGCTTCCGGACGAATCAATGATCCTCCCCAGTTTCTTCCTTTTCCGGTAAGTACTCCAGTGAATTCATTTCTCAATCGTTTGTACTGACCGAACATGTATCCGATCTCACGACCTCCAACTCCGATATCCCCTGCAGGAACATCTGTATCTGGTCCGATATGTCTAGACAACTCTGTCATAAATGATTGACAGAACTTCATTACTTCATTGTCTGATTTTCCTTTTGGATCAAAATCAGAACCTCCTTTTCCTCCTCCCATTGGAAGTGTCGTCAAAGAGTTCTTGAAAATTTGCTCAAATCCGAGGAACTTCAAAATGGACAGGTTCACCGAAGGGTGAAAACGCAATCCTCCTTTATAAGGTCCAATCGCTGAATTAAACTCTACACGATAACCTCTATTCACCTGAATCTCACCATTGTCATCCAACCATGGAACCCGAAACATAATTACTCGCTCCGGCTCAACAATACGATCCAGTATTTTTGCACTCTTATATTTTGGATGTTCCTCAATGAAAGGAACTACCACCTCAGCCACTTCATGAACGGCCTGAATGAACTCTGCCTCATGTCCATGGGTTGCTTTTACCCGATCCATGAAAGCATCTATTTCCGCTTGGTACTTTGTTGACATGTGTCTTTCTTATTTGAGATAATATTTGGCAAATGTAATATATTTTTAACTTCATCTTTGAAAATTGTGTAACCCTCACTTCTTAATTTTGTCCTCCCCTTCCGGAACTCCCAATTCATGCAGAAAATTAGAACGCTCTTTTTGTGTAATTTTGGATTCTATTTTGTTCGTTTATTATGAAGACTTCGTTTCTTTTTCTTTTAAGCTTTTCTTCCCTCCTCTTTGTTTCCTGTAACGAATCAAAGGCTCCGGATACACCAACAAACGACAAAGCAGGAGATGAAAGTCAAACGCTTTCCTTTGAGGAGCGAGTTCGAAGAAATATTGAATCCCAGCTCAAAATCGCCCCAGGGGAAAAATATCAACTGGACATTCATCTGGAACATTTGGATTCAGATACGATCCAGGATGCCGTCATTGTCGTTAACCGCCTCGAAATGGCCATTCAAAAAAGTGTGGGGTCTCAATCGGCGGACACCAAGCGCAAATATGGATATATGGGGAATTACAACTATTTTGCCATCTATGATGGGAAACGCGACCAAATTTCCCGTTGCCAAATCATTGCTTCCAGTGCGAAAGCCCCTTTACAGGTCCACTTTGAAAACATCCAATCCGACTTGTTCAAAAACCTGGTCATTACCTATCGGATCCGAAATTCGGGATTCAGAAACTATTACCTTTATGAAAACGGTCAACTCGCCATCATGTTTCAGTGGAAGTCTTTTGATGCCCTGGGAGAAGAGAACTATGAAGCAAATTTCTTTCAATACGATCAGGGGAGTTACAGTCTGGCCAAAGACATCCTAATCTACCGGGGAAAAATTGGCAACTACCAACTTCCCATTCAGGATATCTACCTGTTTAAACCGATGATTGAATCGACGGGACAGCTTCGATATCGCTTTTTTTACGATCCTAAAAGTCAAAAATACATGACGACCGATCAGGTAACAGGGCTGTAACTAATTCTTTTTGTAATTTTAATGTCCATACATCTTTAAGTCGGTACCTGTACCCTTATTAATGAAATTATTCGAAAACATGACTCCCCAGGTAATCATCATTCTCATCCTAATCGGTCTTGTTGCCGGGATCACCAGTGGCTTTGTAGGTGTCGGAGGTGGAATCATCATCGTGCCAGCATTGATTTACATGCTTGGACTGGGGCAGCATGAAGCACAAGGGACCAGTCTCCTTCTTATGTTGCCACCGATCGGGATTCTGGCCGTTATGAATTATTACCGTGCCGGACAGATCAACTGGACCTACGGCATGATCATCGCCGCGACCTTCGTGCTTGGAGGGTATATTGGCTCTAAACTTTCACTGAGAATGTCGCCTGGAATTGTGCGGCTGATTTTCGGTTTAATTATGGCCTATGTTTCTGTCAAACTGATCATCTCTGGCTATCAATCCGTCACTAATGAATGAGATTCATCAACAAATCAGTCGATTAAGCGCCTCCTTATTTGATCAGGTCAAAGGTTTCCGGGAACATCTGCATCAGCACCCTGAACTCTCCTATCAGGAGTTTCAAACAGCCGATTTCGTTGAACAGGAATTGCGCAAAATTGGAATTCAGGAAATCCAACGACTCGCCGACACCGGAATAGTCGCCATCATTCGAAGCGAAAAACACAGATCAGAAGACAGTTGCATCGCCCTCCGGGCAGATCTGGACGCTCTTCCAATCATGGAAGCAAATGAGGTTCCCTATAAATCGAAAAACGAAGGGATCATGCACGCCTGCGGACATGATGTTCACACTTCTATTCTTCTTGGGACAGCCCGTATTCTTTTTGAACTCAGGAATGAACTTCCTCAGGCAGTGAAACTTATTTTCCAACCGGGAGAGGAAAAAAATCCGGGTGGTGCTTCCCTGTTGATCGAACAGGGAGTCCTTCAGCAACCAAAAGTTGATCGCATTTTTGCCCTGCATGTTTTCCCGGAATTGGATTCGGGAATGCTCGGCTTCCGGGAAGGACTTTATATGGCTTCCTGTGATGAGATTCACCTCACCATTCATGGAAAGGGAGGGCATGCGGCCCGACCACATGACTGCGTTGACCCCATTTACATTGGAGCGAATCTGATCACCCAGCTTCACCAGTTTGTTGGAAGGAATAACAATCCTGAAACCCCCTGTGTCCTGGCTTTTGGACATTTTGAGGGATTAGGGGCCACCAACGTCATCCCGGATCAGGTGCATATCAAAGGGACCTTCCGGACCATGAACGAAACATGGCGTGAAGAGGCTCTCAAGGGAATTGAAGAACAAGCTCATGCGCTCGTCCGTTCGATGGGAGGAAAACTCGATCTGAATATAAGTCGAGGCTATCCTTTTTTAGAGAATGATCCTGATCTTACACGTCAATTACGGAATCAATTGTCTGCCCTCTTTGGAGCCGACCATTGTGTTGATCTCCCAATCAGATTAACCTCCGAAGACTTTTCTTTTTATGCCCAGGAAATTCCGGCCTGTTTCTTCCGTCTCGGCGTACGCAATGAATCGAAGGGAATCGTACATGGAGTCCATCATCCCCGTTTTGACATCGACCCAGGTGCTCTTCAAACCGGAATGGAAGCCATGAGTCTGGCTGCCTTTTGTACCAGTAAAACATGAAGTTATTCAAGCTCCATATCACCCCTTTATTAATTGGCCTGGTTTGCGTGGGAAGCCTTTTCCTGACGTCCTGTTCTGAAAAGGAAAAAGACAAAGAAACAGACCAGGAAGTTGAAATTTTCGGCATTCGGGAGATTGGAGAACTTGAAACGAGTGAATACACCATTAGTAAAATAGTTGAACTCAGGGATCCTCCTAGCTGGTACAAATTTGGAGATCGAAATATCCTGATCAGCTGTAAAGCAACAGTCCGGGCCGGGGTCGATATGGGCCTGATCCGAGAGGAAGACATCAAAGTCAAGGGAAAAACCCTCTACATCACCCTTCCACAACCCGAAATCATGTCCTTCGACATGGATCCGAGGCATATTCACACAGAGATGCAAGACGTTAGTGGGTTTCGTTCCCCCTTCACCCAGGATGAAAAAAATAAAATCCTGAAACTGGGAGAAAAATCCATCCGCGCAAACCTTCAGCGAACGCAAATGCTGGAACTAGCTCGTAACAACGCCGGAATATTTGTTCAAAATTTCTACCGGGAACTCGGTTTTGAGCAGGTAGTTGTCGAATTTATCAAAACGAATGAAGAAACGTTTAAAGCTCTTTAGGACCATCCTCTCCCTGGGAATTCTGGCGGTACTCATCCTGCTGGTCTGGAAATTTTGTTCTGGCAAGGGAGAAGCGGAGGGCTTTCAAATTGAGAACACTCCCATGCGCATTGAGCGAATCAGGAACATCGCACATCTAGCCACCATTAGCTACAAGGACGAGGTAGTCATCGACTCCACAGAATATTATCAAAGCACTACGGAACTCGTCAATGATAAAATTGCCAAAATCACGGATCCGGACAACATCAAACACGCTCTAGACCCTTATGTGAAAAGAAAACTCACCCTCATTGTTAAGGGAGAAATCCGTTATGGCTTCGACCTCAAAGACAGCCTGTTTACCATCGAAGAAAAAGAGCAGGAAATCTTCATACGTTTACCCAATCCAAAAATACTGGATGTCATCAGTACACCATCATCCACCAAAATCTTCCTTGAAAATGGCCGTTGGAAAGACCATGAGATCACTATCATCCAACAGCAGGCACGCAAAAAGATGATTGATCACTTCCTGGACATGAAACTTGAAAATCAGGCCAAATACAAGCTTGAAAAAACGATTCGCCAACTGATTCCTCCAGGGAAAAGCATCCGTTTCCGATATCCTTAGTTGAAACCATCAGTTTTTTCTTTAAATTAAACTGATTTTCAGCCAGTTATAATTCAACACTCATCCCAATCACATTCTTTTCATTTTATCATGGTTTTTTACCCGGGATTTTGTATATTCGTATATAACAACACGCCAAATTTTACGGTGCTAAAGCAAGATACTGATAAAGTATGCCGATGGTTCAGGAAAATCTAAAAGAAGCACTCCGAAAATTTTTTGGATTCGATCAATTCAAAGGAAAGCAGGAAGACATTATTAACAATGTGCTGTCAGGGAAAAACACTTTCGTCATTATGCCGACGGGAGGTGGAAAATCACTCTGTTACCAGTTGCCTGCTCTTCTATCAGGAGGGACCGCTATTGTCGTTTCGCCACTCATCGCTTTGATGAAAAATCAGGTTGACGCCATTCGTCAAATTAGTGATAACGAATCCATTGCTCATTTTCTGAACTCTTCCCTTTCCAAGGCCGAAATTAACGGGGTAAAAAGCGACATTTCTGATGGACGAACCAAACTCCTGTATGTCGCCCCCGAATCACTGACCAAAAAGGAATACATTGACTTCCTGACTCAGGTAGACATTTCCTTTTTTGCCATTGACGAAGCACATTGTATTTCTGAATGGGGACATGACTTCCGTCCGGAATACCGTCGCCTCAGAGAAATTTTTGAAAAAATATCCAATGTTCCAATTATAGCACTGACAGCCACTGCTACCCCAAAGGTTCAGTTTGACATTCAGAAGAACCTGAATATGCTGGATGCTACCGTATTCAAATCTTCCTTTAACCGGGACAACCTTTATTACGAGATTCGTCCTAAGAGGGAGGTTGAAAAAGAGATCATAAAATACATTAAGAACAAAGGAGATAAGTCAGGAATTGTCTATTGTCTGAGCCGGAAAAAAGTAGAGGAACTGGCACAATTGCTAAATATCAACGGGATCAATGCACTACCTTATCACGCTGGACTGGATGCAGGCACACGTGCCAAACATCAGGACATGTTCCTGATGGAAGAAGTGAATGTGATTGTCGCAACCATTGCCTTTGGGATGGGGATTGATAAACCGGACGTGCGTTTTGTAATCCACCACGACATTCCGAAATCGGTTGAGAGTTATTACCAGGAAACTGGACGTGCCGGACGTGACGGAGGCGAAGGGGAATGTGTCGTCTTCTACAGTTACAAGGACATTGAAAAGCTCGAAAAATTCTTGCAGGGAAAACCTGTTGCCGAACAAGAAATTGGCAAACAGCTCCTGAATGAAATGGTCTCCTACTCGGAAACCTCAGTATGTCGACGCAAATACATCCTACATTACTTTGGGGAGGAATTCGACGAGACGGATTGCAACAATATGTGTGACAACTGTCGTCATCCACGCGAGAAAACGGAAGGAAAAGAAGCCGTAGTCATGGTCCTGAAAGCCATTGAGGCCCTTCAGGAAATGCAAAAGGCCAAACACATTTGCGCCTTCATTGCCGGAAATGTCATTGCGGAAATAAAAAGCTACCGCCATGATCAACATGAATTATTTGGTTCGGGAAAGGATCGTGATGAAAATTTTTGGAATGCAGTCATTCGTCAGTGCCTCGTTTCCGGCCTGATCACCAAAGATATCGAGAGCTACGGTGTTCTGAAAATCAGTCAAAAAGGACTGGACTTCATTCAGCACCCAAGTTCCTTCCAATTGATTAAAGAACATGACTTTTCTGGAACGGACGATGATTCCGGGATTGTTACCAATGCAAAAGGTGGTGCCTTTGACGAAGCGCTCTACGAGCAGTTGATTCAATTGCGTAAACAAATTTCCAAGCAACGCAACATCCCTCCCTTTGTGATCTTCCAGGAACCCTCGTTGCGAGACATGTGTCTCCAATACCCGATTACCCTGGATGAGCTGACCAATATTCAGGGAGTTGGAACCGGAAAAGCCAGTCGCTACGGAAGACCTTTTACTGAATTGATTAAACAATATGTGGAGGAAAATGAAATTGACCGCCCACAAGACATGGTTGTTAAATCACTGGTCAATAAATCCGGCCTGAAAGTACAACTCATTCAAAACATCGATCGAAAACTCCCACTCGAGGATATCGGTAAAGCGCAGAGTAAAAGCCTGGATGACGTCATCGAAGAAATTGAAGCCATCGTTTCTTCCGGAACTCGTGTAAATATCAATTATTACATCGACGATATTCTGGATGCAGAAAACCAGGAAGAGATTTACGATTATTTCAGGGAAGCAGAAACGGATGATTTAATCACCGCTTATCACGAATTTGATGGGGATTACACCGAAGAAGAACTGCGACTCATGCGCATCAAGTTCATGAGTGAAATGGCGAATTAAGCCGTAACTTTATATCTTTGTGTCCGTATAATTAAGCAATTACTGTATTAATACATGAAACTGGAACAACTTGTTGGAAAATTACTCCTGAATCACGATTGCGTGATCGTACCTGATTTTGGGGGATTTGTCTGTTCCAGAAAAGCGGCACAAATCAATCCAAAAGGAGTGATTACGCCTCCTTACAAATCCATCTTATTCAACCGACAATTGATCCTGGATGATGGTTTACTGATTCATGCATACGCTAAGGAATCCGGTCAAAGCTATGAATCCAGCCGAAAGGCAATCAGTGAGCTAAAAGATCAGTGGTACCGGGAATTGAATGATGGAAAACGACTTGAATTCGAACAACTCGGATTCCTGTATTTCGACAACGACAAAAAACTACATTTCGAACAGGATCGTTTTCACAATCTCTTGCTCGAATCGTACGGAATGGGAGATGTGAACTTCATCCCGGTTGTCGAAAAAGAAAAGGTTCAGGTTCAACAAACGGCCGAACAAAAAGCCCCTGTTGAAAGTAAACCTGAAGTCAATAAAGAGCAGGACGAGGCGATTAAGATCACCACGGGAATTGCTCCCATTGTCTCCATACAACGGAAATCAAGTCCGGAAAAAGTTGCTGTAAAATCAGTTGACTCCTCTCTTCGCAACAAGGCGAATTCGAAAACAGCATCTAAAAAGGACCAACATAAGCCTCAAAAAGAAAATAGCGGAAAGAAAGGTTCCGGAAGGCGATTGATCAAATATGCAGCAGCAGCCTGTATGCTTCCCATTGCCTTCTACTCGGTATGGATTCCCATGAAAACGGATGTTTTACAATCTGGACTGATTTCTGCTCATGATTTCAATCCTTTCTATCAGGAAGCGAAAGCTATTTACCATCCGGCTAAGGAATTACCGGCTTTTGAGCAAACGGCGGAATGGGCTTCATTGGATCAGCATCTTCATAAATTACCGGAATCGGTTGATTATTATGCCTTTGACCTCTTTGAGAATGATCGTTTTCTTAAAGTCGCAGTTAAGGGAGAAGAGCCGAAAAACATCGAGTCATCGAAAGATGATCCAGAAATAAGCACTCAAATCAAGGAAACCGAACAACAAGTGTCTATGAACCACACCATGACATCCGGTTCCATTCGGGTGATTGTCGGAAGTTTCAGTAATCAGGAAAATGCCAGACAGCTGACATCCGACCTTAAGACCCTCGGATTTGAAGCGTTTACGTTTGGGGAAGAATCTGGCCTAACACGGGTTGCCGCTGGACGTTTTCAGTCTTTGGATGCTGCACAAAAAGCAGTTTCGGACCTTTCTGCTCAAGGAAAGGCCTCCTGGATTCTAAAATAATTCTCTTAATTATTATCGTTTTTCAGAACTCTATCCTCTTTGGAAATTGAGGCATTCTTATTCGCCAATTGTCCACAGGCCGCATCGATATCTTTTCCTCTTGATCTACGAACATTTACAATCATATTCCGCTCTTCCAGGAAAGCCGCAAAGGCATTCACCTTATCTGTGTCCGCCTGCTGAAAAAAGCCATCATCAATCGGGTTATACTCTATAATATTCACTTTACACGGGACACAACGAGCAAAGGCCGCCAATTCGCGGGCATCTTCGATACCATCATTGAAGTCTTTGAAAATGATGTATTCAAAAGTGACCCGACTCCCTGTTTTTTCATGGAAATAAATCAATGCCTCCTTAAGCGATTCAAGATCATTCGTCTCATTGATCTCCATGATCTCATTGCGTTTTTGATCATTCGCTGCGTGCAGGGAAAGCGCCAGGTTAAAACGCACCTGATCATCTCCAAGTTTGCGGATCATTTTGGCAATTCCCGCAGTCGAAACGGTGATTCGCTTCGGAGAAATCCCCAATCCTTCCGGGGAACAGATATGATCTACCGAGCGAAGGACGTTTTTGTAATTCAGGAGAGGCTCCCCCATTCCCATGTAAACAATATTTGTCAGGGACTGATCGTATAGACGTTGCGCTTCATTTCTCAGGTGAACCACCTGGTCTACAATCTCTCCCGGCCCCAGGTTTCTCATAAGTTTCAATCTTCCGGTGGCGCAAAATTTACAGGACAAACTGCAACCAACCTGAGAGGAAATACAGGCCGTTGTTCGACTAGACGTTGGAATTAGTACCCCCTCAACCACCTGCCCTTCATCTACTTCAAAGGCACATTTCACCGTTCGATCCTTGCTTACTTGCTGATCGCTCAAGCGAATCTTATCAATGTAAAAATGTGTTTCCAGTTTTTGTCGGAGTTCTGCACTCAGGTTCGTCATCTCATCAAATGAAGAAGCAGCTTTTTTCCACAACCAATCATTGACCTGTTGCAGTCGAAATTTCTTTTCTCCCCAGGCTTCGAACTGCTCTTTCAGGTCCTCTTCCGAACAATTTCTGATATTTTTCCGCTGATCCGTCATGAAAAAGCCTTCTCTACATAATTTTTGGCCAGGCTACGTGCCTCCGAATCAACCTGTACATAGGCCTCATAATCCGGTTTTTGAACAAAATTCGTTTGCTCCATGACCCGGCAATTTATCTCTGCGATATCCAAAAAGGAAATCTTATGATCCAAAAAGGATTGGACTGTCACTTCGTTGGCCGCATTCAATGCACAGGCCGCTGTTCCACCAAGTTTTAATGCTTCAAAAGCAGCATCCAGGTTCAAAAACACCTCCCGGTCAGGCTGTTCAAATGTTAGTTCTGGATAATCCAGGAAGGAAAACCTTGGGAAATTTGTCGGGAAACGATCCGGATAAGTTAAGGCGTACTGAATAGGTAACTTCATATCGGGAAGTCCCATTTGGGCTTTCATGCTTCCATCTTCAAACTGCACAATGGAATGGATGATCGATTGAGGATGCACAATGACATCAATCTGTTCGTTTTTCAGATCAAATAACCACTTTGCCTCAATCACTTCCAGCCCTTTATTCATCAGTGTAGCCGAATCAATCGTGATTTTAGCACCCATGGACCAGTTCGGATGTTTCAAGGCCTGTTCCGGTCGCACATCCTCCAACTGTTTTCTGGTCCACCCTCGGAAAGGACCTCCTGAGGCTGTCAAATAAATCTTTTCAATCGGATTCTGAAATTCTCCTGTCAAACACTGAAAAATAGCTGAATGCTCTGAGTCAACTGGATAAATTTCAACTTGATGTTCCCTTGCCAGGTCTCGAATCAATTCTCCTGCAACTACCAGGGTCTCTTTATTGGCCAGGGCAATGGTCTTTCCGGCTTTAATTGCCTCGATTGTAGGCCTCAATCCGGCATAACCTACCAGAGCGGTCAGAACCGTGTCCACCTCCTGATAAGTCACGACCTGCGACAAGGCATCAATTCCGGCATACACCTGAATATCTTCTTTCCACAGTTCTTCCCGGACACGTTCATAAGCTGATTCATCCCCAATCACCACACAATTTGGCTTGTACTTTTTGGCTTGTTCCACCAATAAAGAAGCATTTTTCTGGGCGGTAATTACCTGCAGATCAAAATAGTCCGGGTACCGGGAAATCACTTCCAGGGCCTGGGTACCAATTGAACCCGTTGAGCCAAGTATGGCCAGTCCTTTTTTGGAAGACTTATCCGTCTGTGTTGAAAACATGAACAAAAGTAACTATTTCAGGCCGATTTTGAGCCTTATTTTCCTAACACAAGCTTTCTTCCTTACTGCTCTTTTTTGATTTTTCACGGTATCCAAACAGGGACATTTCCTTGATCGCCCGTGCAACAGATTCCGGCACATCTTCCTGCCACGATTTTGCCCCTACTTTAATCTTCGACAATACATCATCAGACAGGATATGCAGTAAGCGACTATCAAACTCTTTGATTGCCTCGAGTTTATCATTCGCTTCCAGGTACATTTTCAAAGGCTTCAAATGGGAAGGAATATTCATATTATCCAGGTTATACAATTCCCCGGTTTCCACCTCATTAGCCGGATACACCAGCATTTTCACATTGTGTCCAAAACCTCTCCCAAAAGCTTCCAACAAACCTCCTGGTAAGTTGTCATAATATCGCTCATCGAAGATCGTTTGTAAATTGTAAACGCCCAAAATAACCCCCATTCGTCTTCCTCTGGCAATAGTAGCCAGATAATCCACCATTTTATAGTATTTCAGGTAATTGGAAATCATTACTGTATATCCGAGTGACCCCAATAACTCAGCGCGATCCACAAAATCCTTGACGGAAATCTTTCCATCAGCGGTCAAATCCTTCAAGGTCAATTCAAAGACCACATTGACTTTGCTTTTCTCCACACCCTTCTCCTTCACAAACTGCTCCAACCCTCTCTCGACCATATCAATATGCACCTTCGTCACCGGTCGGAAACGTCCTCTCATTAAAAGGATGTTCTTTTTATAAAGTGCCGTGGATGGCTGTAAAACATTTCCATCTGGATCGAACATCGTTGCATCAGTCAAGCCTCTCTTTACCAACTGTAAGGCAATGATTCGGTTATCAATTTTACTAAATGAAGGTCCAGATGCCCGGATCATATCAATTTCTACGCGGTCTCTTGGCAAGCGATGCACCAGTCCGGTAAAAAAACTATCAATGGAGGCCGTTAAAAAATAACAGGCGTGGATGAGATTAACTCCCAAAATCCCTAATGCTTCCTGTTGCGTTTTATGACCATTATCGTGCATCTTGACATGGAGGATCACTTCATCCGGAGCACCCCCCAATTTTGACTGAAAACGAACACCAACCCACCCCTGTCCCTGGTTTGTTTTATGGTAATTCAGGGATTCAACGGTGTTACAAAAGGCAAAAAAACGAGCTTGTTTGTTCTTCTCCGGAAGACGGAATTTCATCGTTTCAAATTCTGTATGGAGCATGGTTACCAAACGGTCTTCGCAAACATATCTGCCTGCCTCACCATACATGGCATCCGAGACTTTCATATCGTATGCAGAATGCGAATAGGCGATCGTTCCCGAGCTACCACCCGCTTTAAAAAAATTCGCTGCGACTTCCTGACCTGCACCAATTTCCGCAAAACAACCATAAATGTCGTTCGTAAGGTTAATTTTTAGTGCTTTTTCTTCCGTTGTTAATCTTACTTCGTTTTTCATTTCAACTCCACTACCTCACAAAGGTACTAAGATATTCATTCATACTCAAATTCAAGGGAACATGCCTACGTACTTACACGAAAACCTCTTTCTATTATTATACGGAATCGTTCCCATTTAGTTACGTAATAAAGGGGGGCCTAAAGCAGCGGAAAAGCCACCAAGGAATCCCATTTCATGTCTGTGGATTCTCCAGAAGATTGTATCTTTGCAGTTCAATTTTGAAAAAAACATGGTTAAAGTCACATTACCTGACGGTTCTATCCGAGAATACGCTGACGGAAGTACAGCATTGGATGTTGCCAAAAGCATCTCGGAAGGTCTGGCCCGAAACGTTCTGGCAGCAAATGTTAATGGAGAGGTCGTTGATGCCACTCGAGCACTTCCTTTGGAAGCTCAGTTAAGTCTGCTTACCTGGAATGACGCAGAAGGAAAATCGACCATGTGGCACTCCTCTGCTCACCTAATGGCTGAAGCACTGGAATTCTATTATCCAGGAATCAAACTGGCTATTGGTCCTCCTGTCGCAAACGGTTTCTACTATGATGTGGACTTCATGGATTACGAAATTCGTGAGGATGACCTGCCCAAAATTGAGGCTAAAATGAAAGAATTGGCCAAAAGCAAACTCGAGTTTGTCCGGAAAGAAGTGAGTAAGGCCGATGCCCTCTCCTATTTTGAAGAGAAAAACGATCCCTATAAGTTGGAGTTGATCAACGAACTGGAGGATGGTTCCATCACTTTCTATACACAAGGAAACTTCACAGATCTTTGCCGGGGACCGCACATCCCAAATTCCGGATTTATCAAAGCCGTTAAACTAACTTCCATCGCCGGAGCATACTGGCGGGGAGATGAAAACAACAAACAACTAACCCGTATTTACGGAATCACTTTCCCAAAACAGGCAGAACTCACTGAGTATCTTGAAAAGGTGGAGGAAGCCAAAAAACGGGACCACCGAAAGCTCGGAAAAGAACTGGAGCTCTTCACCTTCTCTCAGAAAGTTGGTCAGGGACTTCCCTTGTGGCTTCCAAAAGGGGCTGCCCTTCGGGAGCGTTTGGAAAATTTCCTGAAACGTGCCCAACGAAAGTCAGGGTATGATCAGGTAATTAGCCCTCATATTGGGAACAAGGAATTGTATGTTTGTTCAGGGCACTATGAAAAATACGGTGCTGACTCCTTTCAACCAATCAAGACACCGGATGAAAATGAGGAGTTTTTGCTAAAACCAATGAACTGTCCGCACCACTGCGAAATTTACAAATCCAAACCAAGGTCATACAAGGACCTGCCGGTTCGTTTTGCTGAATTCGGAACCGTATACCGTTACGAACAATCCGGAGAATTGCACGGCCTAACAAGGGTCCGGGGCTTTACTCAGGACGATGCGCATATCTTCTGTACACCCGATCAGGTGAAGGAAGAATTTATCAAGGTCATCGATCTGGTACTTTACATCTTCAAAACCCTGAAATTCGATCAATTTAAAGCTCAGGTCTCCCTTAGAGATCCTGAGAACCCAGGAAAATACATTGGTTCGGATGAGAACTGGAAAAAAGCAGAACAAGCGATCCTGGATGCCGTCGAAGAAAAAGACTTGCCGGCCGTTGTAGAATATGGAGAAGCCGCTTTCTACGGACCCAAACTTGATTTTATGGTTCAGGATGCCCTTGGTCGTGAGTGGCAGCTAGGAACCATCCAGGTTGATTACAACCTTCCAGAACGCTTCGAGTTGGAGTTTACGGGAAGTGATAACCAAAAACATCGTCCGGTTATGATTCACCGGGCACCATTTGGTTCCATGGAACGTTTCGTGGCGGTGCTTCTTGAACACTGTGCAGGGGACTTCCCACTTTGGTTAACCAGTGAGCAAATTGCGATTTTGCCGATCAGCGACAAATACAATTCTTATGCTCAAAAAGTTTTGGATTTGCTAAATAATTCCGATATTCGCGGATTCGTTGATGACCGCAGCGAGAAGATAGGTAAGAAAATCCGGGATGCGGAGTTGAAAAAAATCCCTTTCATGTTAATTGTTGGGGAGAAAGAAGCCGAGCAACAGGAAGTTTCGGTGCGAAGAAGACAACACGGAGACCTCGGAGCAATGTCTATCGAAGACTTTGCCAAACTGGTTAACGAAGCGGTCGAAAGCGAATTGGCAATGAATGTGTAATTTTTTTAATGAGAAGAGAACCTAGAAGAAAATTTGTACCACGGGAAGAAGCGGATCAACACCGTATTAACGGACGCATTAAAGTTCGGGAAATCCGCTTGGTTAGAGAAGGTCAGGAGCCTGTAGTTATGTTGACATCAGAAGCTCTGCGCCTGGCAGAAGACGAGGGACTGGACCTGGTGGAGATTTCCCCAAAAGCAGACCCACCCGTTTGTAAAATCATGGATTACAGGAAGTTCCTGTATAACCAGAAGAAAAAACAAAAGGAGCTAAAGGCAAAACAAAGCAAAGTAGTCCTGAAAGAAATTCGTTTTGGTCCCAACACGGATGATCACGATTTCAACTTTAAACTGGCTCATGCTAAAAAATTCCTGGAAGAAGGAAGTAAAGTAAAGGCCTATGTTTTCTTCCGGGGACGAACCATTGTTTTCAAAGACCGTGGAGAAGTTCTTCTGTTAAGATTTGCGCAGGAGCTGGCGGAATTGGGTGCTTTGGAATCCATGCCAAAATTAGAAGGGAAAAGGATGATCATTATCATCAACCCGAAAAAGAAATAAGAAAACACTGCTTCGGCAGCAAGAAGTTGATATAGAGGTAACTTAAAATTTAGAGAGATGCCAAAAATGAAAACTAAATCCAGTGCAAAGAAGAGATTCACTGTTACTGGAAGCGGTAAAATCAAGAGAAAGCATGCTTTTAAAAGTCACATTCTTACGAAGAAGACTAAAAAGCAGAAGCGTAATTTGACACACGCAGGTCTGGTTCACCCATCTGACGAGTCAAATATCAAATTGCAAATGTGCATGAAGTAAGCCTCGTGCTTACCAATGCCGGTTTAAATTGTTTAACCCGATCGTTGAGTAACTAAGTCTTCTGAAACAAAGAAGCACCAACTATCAAAAAACTAAAAATTATGCCAAGATCAGTTAATCACGTTGCTTCAAGAGCTCGCAGAAAGGGAGTGATGAAGTTGGCCAAAGGTTACTACGGCCGAAGAAAAAATGTTTGGACTGTTGCGAAAAATGCGGTTGAAAAAGGTCTTTTGTACGCCTATACAGGACGTAAGCAAAAGAAAAGAAACTTCCGTTCGCTTTGGATCCAAAGAATCAATGCCGGTGCCAGAGAGCACGGAATGAGCTACTCTCAATTTATGGGAGAGTACAACAAAAGCGAAATGAAAATGAACCGTAAAGTTCTGGCCGACCTGGCTATGAATCACCCGGATGCATTTAAAGCTGTTGTTGATTCCATCAAAAAATAAGATTTCAATCTCTATATCATCAAAAAACGCTGGCTGAGGCCGGCGTTTTTTTTGTTTTATTCATCAATATGTGGAATGTCGGAGTATCCTGCATCTCTATGGCATGCGCAAAATCTTCAATCTTTCTCTTTTATTCCTTATAGGGCTCCTTCTTTCAGGAACCGTCAAAGCTCAGATTTATCCCCTAACGATCTGTCAGGACAGCTTATCAATCTTTCAGTCCTCACAAACAATAGAAGGAAAACTACGTCTCTTTCGCTCGCAAAGTTTTGAGGCTTTCAATCCATTTCACTATGATCTTCTGACCGAGCTCAAGTTAAACACTACTGAACAGCGAATTGATTCAATTCAACCAGGAACATATCTGATCGAATACCAGCCTGCCGACACCAATGCACTCCCCTCCTGGCGAATATTCATTATGTCGGGACCAAAGTCTGTTTTCCTGGATGGCCATTTTTTCAACGCTGACTTTCCACCTTTCTCATCTCGGATGAAAAAGGGACAACATTTGATTTTCCACTTCCCTCCTCCCCTCAATCCATTTCAAAAACGACGGGGCGACGAAACTTATGAATTTCAATTTCTGCATGTGCAGCGAATTAAAAATCGCTACTATGTGGAGTATGTAAATGACTTTTCTAATCTGGGATTCCAAATAATACCTCTCCAACGCGATCTTAGTATTATTCACCAATCGAAAAAATCGAATCGCACCCGTTTGAACAGGGCAGACCTTCAGAAGCTCATCCAGTTCGAACGAAACTTGAAAAGAAACTACTTTCAGCAAAACACCATTGGAAAAAAGGCCCAACTGAGCCAAATCTATTATCAAATCCTATCGGACGAAACCACTTACATCTACTGCCCCAAACAACTTATCCAAGAATTAAAGGAACAACTATGGAACGATCTGTAAGCTCCAGAATTGGGAAAAAAACTATTTATGCAGTTGCACAACTGGCAGGCATTCCTTAAGTTTGTGGCCAAAGGCTATCCTAAATAGCCATAATACGAAAAAAACGCCTCATTAATTATGAATTTTATCGTCAAAGAAAAAGACGGATACAAAGGCTTGTATTCGCAAATTCCGTTTAAAGCGGGTGAAACTGTATTTGAATTTACAGGTGAAGTTATTGATTACCCGACCAGAACTTCTATTCAAATCGCTCCAGGAAAGCATCAAGAGGATGAATTGGGTCAATTCATTAACCATGCTTGTGAACCATCTTGTCGGGTGGAGAGCAACCGTATTGTCGCATTAAGAGATCTTCCAACAGATACGGAAATCACTTTTGACTACAATGAAAACGAAGATTTGATGAGCTCCCCTTTTACTTGTCACTGCTGTGGAAAGCAAATTGGTGGAAAAGAAGTCAAAACTACGGCTTAACAATCATTTTTAGCCTTTTCAATCGTTCGTTAAGTGCACGCAATTTTCTAATTTTGTTTCGTGCACTTTATCGAACCATATTTCCGTTGGCGGGATTTGTACGTCGCCTCCGAAGATCCGAATTCACCTTTCTTCGGCAGGGAGTATAGTGAGTTTGAATTCGAGCACAAAATCTATAATTATGTCATCCATCCACAATGGGATTTCATGGGTTCTTCTACCCTATTTCTCAAGATTCTCTACGTGGATTATGATCAGGGCTTTTGCATCATTGAGTTGATTGGAGAATGGAATGATGCCATCGAAAATGACATCATGACCTTCAAAAGGGAGATCATCGACCCCCTGCTATACCTTGATATTCGCCAATTCATTCTGATCGGGGAAAATGTACTCAACTTTCATGCTTCGGACGATTCTTACTATGAAGAGTGGTTCGATGAGGTGGAAGACGGATGGATTGCGCTCATTAATTTCCACGACCATGTCAGCCGGGAATTTGAGGCCGGACACATCGATCATTACTTTGTTATGAAAGGGGAATTGGACGAACTGGAGTGGAGAACCTATTCTCCACAACAATTGTTCGACAAAGTCAATTCTTACGTCAACAAACGTTTAAGCTAAGCGACTAGAAGTTCGGTGACAATTCGTGTGACTTGTAGAAGTCTTCGATATACTTCACTGCTTCATCAGCTGTATCCACAATCTTGTACAGTCCTAAATCCGCTTTTGAGATATTGTTCTCATCACCTAGCATGGTTTGCTCAACCCAATCAAAAAGTCCTCTCCAATAAGATTCTCCAATCAAAACAACCGGACGCTTATTGATTTTTTTCGTCTGAATCAAGGTCAATGCCTCGAACATTTCATCCATGGTTCCGAAACCTCCAGGAAGCACCACAAACCCTTGTGAATACTTTACGAAGACTACTTTACGAACAAAGAAATAATCGAACTCCAGGTTGTGTTCTGGATCGATATATGGATTATGGTTTTGCTCAAAAGGAAGATCAATGTTCAATCCAACGGATTTTCCTCCTCCTTGCTGCGCTCCTTTGTTTCCGGCTTCCATGACTCCAGGACCACCTCCGGTGATAACTCCGTATCCTGCTTCAGCCAGTTTTTCACTGACTTCCGTTGCCAACTGATAATACTTATTATCCGGCTTTGTACGAGCTGAACCAAATACGGAAATACAAGGTCCTATTTTTGCCATTCGCTCATATCCTTCTACAAACTCGGACATGATCTTGAAAATGGCCCAACTATCGTTTGTTTTTATTTCTGTCCAATCTTTTCTAACAGCATTCATAACGCTATCTAATTTTATTCTTCGTTTAACATTAAACTACTAAAATCCCTGATGAATTCGGTTCCGGTAGGGGTTAGTAAATCAGGTTCAGTAGGGGGGCAAAGATAATCTATTTTTTCAAATCTTCATTTCTAATTTCAGATACCTGGCTGTATGTGATTTCTTCTCTGCTTTCTCGATGAGTTTTTCCGGTGTTCCGGAAAATACAATGCTCCCACCTCCTTTTCCTCCTTCCGGTCCCATATCGACGATGTGATCCGCCACTTTTACAATGTCCAGGTTGTGCTCGATCACCAATACGGTATTTCCTTCCTGTACCAATCGATCCAGCACTTGCAACAACATCCGGATATCCTCAAAATGTAGCCCCGTAGACGGCTCGTCCAGGATGTAGAGCGTACTTCCTGTTCCTCTTTTAGACAATTCACTGGCCAGCTTAATTCGCTGTGCTTCCCCTCCGGAAAGTGTGGTTGACGACTGCCCCAATGTCAGGTAGCCCAAGCCAACTGAAACCAATGTTCCCAAAATCCGATTGATCTTCGGTACTTTTTGAAAAAATTCGGTTGCATCTTCGATCGTCATTTCCAGGACATCACTAATGGATTTTCCTCTATACCGAACTTCCAATGTCTCCCGATTATATCGTTTTCCCTGACAAGTTTCACATTCCACGTACACATCCGGCAAGAAGTTCATTTCAATGACCTTCACTCCTCCTCCTCCACAGGTTTCGCATCTTCCTCCAACCACATTAAATGAAAAACGCCCTGGTTTATAGCCTCTAATTTGTGCCTCCGGCAATGCGGCAAATAGCGTCCTGATTTCTGTAAATACATTCGTGTAGGTTGCCGGGTTGGATCTCGGAGTTCTTCCAATGGGTGCCTGATCAATTTCAATCACCTTGTCCAAATGTTCCAAACCTTTAATGGAAGTATATGGCATTGGCTTCTTGACTCCGTTGTAGATGTGTGCGTTAAGAATTGGATAAAGCGTGTGGTGAATCAAGGTTGATTTTCCCGAACCGGACACTCCGGTGATACATGTAAAGGTTCCAAGTGGAATTTCCAGCTTATCTCCTTTCAGGTTGTGACCACTGGCTCCATTCAGAACCAATTTTGAACCATTTCCCTTTCGTCTCACTTTGGGAATACTGATTTCCATTTTCCCATTCAGGTACTGACTTGTCAAAGATGTTCCCTTCAACAATTCTTTGTAGGCTCCCGCCTGGACAATATCTCCTCCATGAACTCCTGCTCTCGGACCAATATCAACCACAAAATCAGCCGATTCAATCATTTCGCGGTCATGTTCCACCACCACCACTGAGTTTCCGGTGTCCCGAAGGCGCTCCAGAGAATGGATCAAGCGTGTATTGTCCCGCTGATGGAGCCCGATACTAGGCTCATCCAGGATGTAAAGTACATTCATGAGTTCGGAACCTATTTGAGTCGCCAGACGGATTCGTTGCGCCTCTCCTCCCGACAAGGTTCTCGCTGACCGATGTAATGACAAGTAGTCCAGCCCTACTTCCAAAATAAAGCGCAATCTGGTCCGAATCTCCTTTAAAATTTCCTCTGCGATCGTCTTCTGTTGCCCATGCAAATGTTTGTCCACCTCTTCAAACCAGTTCCCCAATTCTCCGATATCCATCTGCGCCAGGTCCCCAATGTGTTTGTCCCCAATCTTAAAATAATGGGCTTCTTTCTTTAAACGGGTTCCTTCGCACTCTGGACAAATGATCCGGTTCATAAAACCTTGCGCCCAGCGCTGTATTGCTGCCGAACTATCTTCCGAATGGCGAGTGATGTATTGGATGATCCCTTCAAATACGACCGATTTATCCTTTGGAGAACGTTCCAATCCTTCGTTTCCATGCAGCAAGACGTGCAGCAGGTCTTCCGGCATTTCTCCGATCGGTGTATTGAGATCATAATCGGATTCCTTCAGAAAACGCGAGATTCGTTCGAAAATCCAGGTCTTTTTGTACGGTCCAATTGGTTTGATTCCTCCTTTCCGAACGGATAATTTTGGGTCTGGGATGATCTTATCGATATCTGCTTCCGAAACTTCTCCCAGTCCATTGCAATTCGGACAAGCTCCGTAAGGTGAGTTAAATGAAAACAAGTTCGGCTCCGGTTCCGGATAACTGATTCCTGAACTGGGACACATCAGGGCACGACTAAAATGACGAATATCTCCGGTCTCATAATCCATAATCATCATGGCCTTATTCCCATGACGCATGGCTAGTTGAACCGTGTCATCGATCCGCTTCTCGTCCTTCCGATCCACCAATAGACGATCTATCACTAATTCGATGTCGTGAATTTTATATCGATCCAAACGCATCCCGCTCTCCATTTCCGTCAATTCGCCATCCACTCTCACTTTGGAGAAACCTGCTTTTCGAAGCTGTTCGAACAACTCTCGATAATGCCCCTTTCTTCCCTTTACTTTCGGAGCAAGAATCACTATTTTCTTCCCCTCCATC
Organism: Bacteroidota bacterium; assembly: GCA_006226425.1. Classification (GTDB taxonomy): domain Bacteria; phylum Bacteroidota; class Bacteroidia; order Flavobacteriales_D; family Crocinitomicaceae; genus M2408. The sequence continues at coordinate 200,290 of SBGX01000010.1, forward strand.
TGATCCAGGATAATATTTCGAATCTGCTCGTCGGAGTATTTGACCATCTGCTCTCCGCTCACGTATGAATAGGCTGTCGAAGCCCGTGCATACAGAAGCCGTAAAAAGTCATACACTTCCGTGATGGTTCCAACTGTTGATCTGGGCGATCTCGAAACAGTTTTCTGCTCGATGGAGATCACTGGACTAAGTCCTTCGATCTTATCGACATCAGGTCGCTCCAGACCTCCTAAAAATTGTCTGGCATAAGAAGAGAACGTTTCGATGTAACGTCGCTGTCCCTCTGCAAAAATCGTATCAAATGCCAAAGATGATTTACCCGATCCGGATAATCCGGTAAAAACAACCAGACGATTCCGGGGAATTTTCAAATCGACATTTTTCAGATTGTGCTCCCGGGCACCATACACTTCAAGAAATTCCTGGCTTTCTTCTTTCCTGCTCATAATTTGGTTCTATGAAGGCGGGCGATACTTGATTGTCACCCGATACAACAGGATAAAGATAACAATGAAATACAAGAGGAAAAAGATCAATGGTAAAACGATTCCCATTTCGGAAAGATGCACCAAATAGACGCCAAACAGGGTTGAAAAAAAGGAGATCATCAAAAAAATGTACCAGACCTGTCTGTCACTCAAACCGGAATAAACCAAGTGATGCGTCGTATGATCTTTTCCTCCTACCATAGGAGACTGACCCTTCCGAAGACGATTAATTGTTACAGTCAATGAATCTGCCGCTGCCGGTGTAAACGTGATCAAACAGATGATCATTCCCACCCAGGGTGGATTCGATGTTAAAGCTCCAATGTTCCAGAGATATTTGATGGAGAAAAAGGAAACAAACAATCCAATGAATTGGCTTCCGGCATCTCCCATGAACAATTTCGAAGGATTGATATTATACTTCAAAAAGCCCATTATTGCCCCAATCTGCGAAATCATCAAAATGGACCAGATATTGCGGTTAAAATCAAATATAATGAAGGAGGACAACAGACAGGCGATCAGGATAAACACAACCGTTGTTCCGGTAATTCCATCCATATTGTCCAGCATGTTTAGCGAATTCATGATCGTGATGACCCAGATGACTGTTAACGCTGCATTCACCCAAAAAATACTGGTAATTTCGATGACCACCCCACTGTAGGCAAACAACAAACCACAGGTGATTTGTGCGAGCAGTTTAATCAAGGGCTTGGTGTTATAGGCATCATCAGCCATCCCCATCAAAAAGGCGAGACTCCCCGCCGTTAACAAACCAACGTACTGGAAATTATGAAAGATATTTTCATCGGAAAAAACGATGCTAAAACCAATAGCCGAAAACAAGAATACGACAAAAAAGCTGACTCCTCCCAGTGATGGTTTAGATTGGTTGCTCCAACGGACGATCACATCATTGTTATTTCGAATACCTAGTGATTTCGAGAAGCGCAACAAAAGGACATTGATAATCAACGAAACGATGATTCCTGCAACAGCAAAGCCGATTAGTTGTAAACCCTTTTCAAACATGCTTTATTTGTTCCGTTTGAATATTCCTAGCACTCTGGACATAAAGGTCTTCTTCTCGCTATCTTCCGTATAATAGCCATACCCATATCCGTAACCATACCCATATCCGTAACCGTAACCATAGCCGTAGCCGTAGCCATAACCCCGTCCTCCAGAACTCACCCCGTTCAGGATGACATTGATGGATTTGATATTTTGAATTTCAATGAGCTCATTAATTTTCTCGGAGAAGATTCGTTTCGAATAATTGGCCTTAAATACGTAGATTGGAATGTCTGCATTGGCCAAAATTTGGATACCATCTGACACGATCCCCACTGGTGGGTTATCTACAATAACCACATCGTAACGTCTCCTTAACTCATCGAATACTTCTTTCAATTCCTGACTCAGAATCAATTCGGATGGGTTTGGAGGGATTGGACCGGCGGCAATGAAATCCAGATTTTCTACTTCCGAGCCCATAATGGCATCCTCCAATTGAATACTTCCCGAAATCAAGTTACTCATCCCGTTTTCATTGGAAGAGTTGAATCCAAGGTGAATTTTCGGTTTCCTCAAATCCAGATCCAGGATGATTGTCTTTTTACCTGACATGGCCATCACAGCCGCCAGGTTCAGGGCAATAAACGTTTTTCCTTCTCCGGAAACGGAGGAAGAAATGGCAATGGTCTGAGCGTCCTTGTTTATAAAACTCATATTCGCCCGAATACTCCTCATCGATTCTGCGAGAATGGATTTAGAAGATTCATGCACAATGATCTTCGAGTAAAGTAACTCTTTCTTCACCGTTGGAACTACCCCGATATAATTCACCTGATCAGGTAAGATCAATTTCAGGTCATCCAGGTTATTAATGTGATTATATCGCAGGTATTTATAGAGTAAAATGAATAAACCTGAGAAGAATCCGAAAATGAAGAATGACAAGTAAACCAGTCTTTTATTCGGGCTGATCGGATAAACCGGAACCTGCGGATAATTCAAAATTCGAGTCGATGGAGACAATCCTGCCAGGGTAATCTGGAACTGTACTTTCTTCTCCGTCAACAGGGTATAATACTTTTCGTTCAACTCCTGAAGAGATTTGAGTCGGTCGTACTCCATTTTCTTTTCGGGCACCTTGAAGAATTCTGATTCAAGTCCTCCTATCTTGGACTGCAACACTTTCTTCGTCTGATTCAAACGTTCTTCAATGACACTAATACTTCTTCGCAAAGAGGAAATTTTCGATTTGATCCGCTGATTAATGGTCTTGATCTCCTCATTATTTTCCGAAACATTGAACAGCAATCTCTCTTTATACTCCAAAAACTGGTGCAATTCCTGAATTTGTCCGTACAATGAACTTTCAAAGCTTTTCCCCAACATTTCAGGCAACATTCGGTACACCTCCAGTCTATTAGGTTCCTGCTTCAAACGAGCTGAAACCATGTTGATGGTTGTCAATTCATCATTGACCAGAAACAATTTGTCATTCAGCTTTTCAATATCCTCGTTCAGGTGCTTGTCAATCTCATCCGGGTTTGGGATATTGGCTCCTCGCTGATAGCTGATCAAACTATCCTTAGAATCATTCAACTCAACTCGTAGGGAATCCAACTGTGAATCAATGAAGGTAATTACGTTCTCGGACCCCATTCGCTTCGACTCAATCTCCAACTCCAGGAAAGAGTGAATTACCGCATCCACCACATCATAAGACATGAGTGGATTATAAGATGTATAACTCACCAATACTCCGCGAGACTCACTGATGTTCGGGTTAATGACCAGTTTCGGAAGCAATCTTTTTACCAAACTCTCGGAACTGTTGAAGGTCATGAACATCTTATTTGAATTCACAATCCGTTCGAAAGTTCCATAGTCGTTGACATTGATCTTGATCGTAAAATGCTTGGATTTCAACAGCTCATTGACCTTTCCCTTTACTTTGAAAGACTTTCCTCCCAGGTTGTATGACAAGGTAATGTCTTTCCCATTCGTCGAAGACATCATGATCGGAACTCCACACAACGTAGAATCATTGAGCAAATAAGACTGGGCAAAAACGGCACCACTTCCATAAAGTTCTTCCGTCAAAAATTTTCCTTCTGAAAAAATGCTGATGTCCAGATTCAATCTTTTGACTGCCCTTTTGAACAAGAATTCCGATTGAAGCAATTCTACTTCCGAGGCGATTGAAAGACTGATATTATCATTTTTCAGATTCAGAATTTCCTTTGCCTGATCCTTCGTGTTAATTTGAATTACTGAACGGGTTTCATAGATCGGCTTCGTATATCGTAAGGACACAAAAGCAAAAGCCAGAAACACCAGGATCAAAACCAGAGGTAGATACCAATAAGACCCAAGAACCGCGCGAACAATGTGCGGGTTGTAATCCTTATTGATAAAAAACTTTTTCGAAGAAGTATTCATTCGCTCAGCTTCGTTTTAAAAGGATAACACGGCCAGAATCACCAGGGTGGTCGAGGTTAATAATGTTACAATTGGCGCCACCTGAGTCAGAATTTCTCTTCCGTATCTCTCATGTGGTTCCACGTAAATATAGTCATTGGCCTGTACCAACAGGTCTGCATATCTTAGTCCTTCAATCGTAGACATATCGAGTAAATACACCTTTCTTTCTCCTTCTTCCATCCGCATCAATTTCACCGTATTTGCTTTTCCTCGATTCGCAATTCCTCCCGCTGCTGCCAGGGCCTCCATCAGAGTCGTGTTTTCATTCAACAGAGGAACCACCTTGGCCGTACCTGATTCTCCGGGGAATACGATAATCCGTTTGTTAGTCAGCACAATTTGCACAAAACCATCAATATAGCCTCCTTTATTGTCATACAAATAGGAAATGGTATCCTCTGCCTGACCGACCGTCAACCCGGCCAGTTTTACCCGTCCAATGATTGGCAAATTGGCTTGACCATCCGGCTCAACCAGATATTCCAATTTCGGTTCAATTACGTCTGTCTGCATCCCATTGGCTCCTGCAATTCCACTCATTTCACGGATCACATTCGCTCCTTTATTTGTACTGATGAACATTCGGAAACGATCATCCGGTCCGATTTGATACTCTGATTTGGGTTTCATTGGAATCGAATCATACTGATATTCTCCTCCCTTCGGAGTTTTGAACATCACACTGCTGTTGATTCCACAACTTGACACAGAAAGGAGCAATATTCCAACTGCCAACGCACCTATCACCTGTCTTCCCGTCATCTTGATCCTTTTAGCAATTCATAATAATATTCCTCCATATCCTTTGCCAGGCGTGTATAATGGAACTTTTCTCCCACATACTCCCAGCCTTTCTGTGACATGGCGTTGCGAATTTCGTGATTTTCCAACAATAAACACAATTTTTCGGTGTATTCTTTCAAATCCCCTTTTTCAATGACAAAACCTGTTTCACCATCTAACATTATGTCCCTGACTCCCCCTACGTTTGTGGAGATCACCGGAACATTGCTTGCCTGCGCTTCGATCAGACTCACGGGCGTCCCTTCATTGTCCGATGTCAGACAAATCACGTCCATTCCCGCATTGAAACGAGCGATATTCTTGATCCAGGATGTCATTTCAATGTGTGCACCAAAACGCTTATTCAATTCTTTTACGCGGCTTTCTATTTCCGCTCTCATATCTCCATCACCTACGATAAAGACTTTGATTTGTTTCATTCCGCGGTTCAGAACCTCCTGAATAACGTCCAGAAAAAAGGCATGATTTTTAATCGCGGCCAGACGCCCAATGATTGCCACCGCCACCTGATCCTCCTGCAATCCAAATTTTTTGCGCGTGACCTCCCGATTTTCTTCCCGATTTTCCTGAAAGCGTCCCAGGTCAAAACCCAGGGGAATGACCCGAACTTTTTCGGAAGCACAAATTCCATACTCATTGGTCAGCTCCTGTTTTTGTAAGTTGCTAATGGCTATGATGCCACTAGACCTCTTTGCCAGGCGTTTTTCAATGGTCTTGAAAACCATGGTTTTCAGCTTTCCAAAATAGGAATGGAACACGTGTCCGTGAAAGGTATGCACCACCACCGGCACCTTACACGCAAACGCCGCTTTTCTCCCTAATGCACCTGCCTTGGAGGCATGCGTATGGACAATATCTGGCTCAAACTCCCTGATGATCTCCTTGAGGCGATTGTATGCCGCCCGATCTGATTTAAAATTTGGTTCGCGCTGCAATTCCTCCAAAATCATTGGCCTTACCCCATAAGCTTCCGGAATATGCAGAGAATCAGACTCCCCTTCTTCCGGCAAACCTCCGACCAGTAAGGTCTCGAAATCCTCACTCATGAAACGCGTCAGGAAGGTGGCATTGTATGTCGGTCCTCCGATATTAAAACGATTGATGATTCTTAATACTTTAGGCATGCCTGAATTTTTTAAGATACCAGTTCTGAAAAACGAAATAAGCCCACATCAACTGATTACTCGTCCCCTGATTTTGAAAAAAGGAAGTTCTCATTTTGTGGACGGCCGCCACTTCAAAGATTCCCTGCTCTCTCAAAAAGTCTTCTTCAAACCATTGCTCCGGCACAAGTTCTTTCCAATTTTTCCTAATCCAGGCATTCAAGGGCACTTCAAATCCTTGTTTCTTTCTGGTATAAATACTTTGTGGCAAATACTCCGTGAACGCTTCTTTCAAAATATACTTCCCCTTTCCCTGATGAATTTTCCACTCCGGAGGCAAGGAATTTGCAAAATGTACGAGGTCTTTGTCCAAAAACGGAGTCCGTACCTCCAGGCTATGCGCCATGCTCATCAAATCGACTTTCTTTAGCATGTCGTTTGGTAAAACAAACTCCTGATCGAACAATAGAAAATCATTGAAATCGCGGTATTCTCTTCCATAGATCGGGTTGCTTGAAAAGCTATTGCTAAGCAGTTCTCCCTTTTGCTCTTCCCCTATGTTTGATGCTAGCAACCAGTAATTGGAAGGCCAGGAACTTTCCATCAATGCCAGCATTTTTTTTAATTGATTGGCTTTGCCCGGCTTAATCTTTTTGAGGATCGGATGAATTCCCGAAGCCGCAAATTGTAACATGGATTTCTTAAATGGCGAATAGGACTGTGCTTTTTGGAAGGCCATATGCTTGCGGTATCCACCCAATAATTCATCGGCTCCATCTCCTGACAATGCGACTGTCAGATGCTTTCGTGTTTCCCGTGACAAAAACCACATAGCAATGGCTGATGAATCCGCAAAAGGTTCATCATAAGCGTCTAAAATATCCTGAAAAGATGTCCGAAAGTCCTGTTCCTGCAGACGTACTACGTGATGTCGTGACTGAATATGTTTCGCCACTTCCAGCGCATAATGACTTTCATCAAATGATTGCTGATCCCCAAAAGAAACCGAAAACGTATACAGTTCATCTTTTTGTCTTGCTGCGATCGCCGAAACAAGCGAACTGTCTATTCCTCCACTCAAAAAGGTTCCGATGGGAACATCTGCCTCCAGCTGTGAAATGACTCCATACTCCAACTTTTCCCGCAGATCTTTACAGGCCTGCTCAAAACTCCCTTCGTACTTTGCTCCAGCATCCAGGGACCAATACGATTCTACTCGGATATGACTTCCTTTCAACTCCAAAAAATGGCCGGGAGGTAATTTCTGTACCTCTTCATAAATCGTAAATGGAGCTGGAATGTATGTGTACTGGAAGTAGTAATTGATTGCTTGTTGCGAAAGTGTTTGACCAACTCCCAATTCCGTGAAAATATCCAGTTCCGAGGCAAAAATCAATCGGTCTTCTTCAAAAGCGTACAAAAGGGGATTAATTCCCATGCGATCCCTTGCAAGTAGGAGATAATCTTCATCCCGATCGTAAAATGCGATGGAAAAACAGCCCCGAAGCCTTTCCAGGCTTTCTCTTCCCTGTTCGATTAACAAACGAAATAAGACTTCCGTATCCGATGAGGTTTCGAAGCGAATTCCTTTTCCCAGCAACTCATTCTTCAGTTCCTGGTAATTATATATTTCACCATTGAACACCATGTGATATCTTCCGGAATCATCAGCGAAAGGCTGATTTGAACGCTCGTGTGTATCAATAATCGATAAACGATTGTGTCCAAGGATCATGCTCTGCAACATACAAAGTTGCTGGCTATCCGGACCACGATGGTTCTGGAAAGCCAGGGCGCGCTCCATCTGCTCGAAATCCTTTTTTGAAGCTTCGTTGTTAAAAAGTTTTATTCCGGCTATTCCACACACTGGTGAATAATGTTGATTTTTACTAAAAAAATTAGGGGATGAAGTTAGTAAGTTTAGTGGGATTTATTTCTTTTTTGTTTGTTTTTTTTGGCGCTCCATCACTTGCGCAGGATAAGCTTATTTCTGCTGGAAAAAAGTTTGTAAACGATCCTGAACTGGCACACGCAGCAATCAGTATGGCCGTGTACGACCTCGATCAGAAAAAATACCTGTTTGCACACAACTCCTCCATGGCCATTCCCCCAGCCTCTACTGTTAAGCTATTTGCTACTTCCACCGCTCTTGAAATCCTTGGCCCTTCGTACCGTTGTGCCACCAGACTCTACAGTACAAACCACATTCAAAACGGACAAATCGATCATCTTTGGATTCGTGGAGGTGGTGATATTTCCCTTGGGAGTCGATTTTATGAAGAAGAAGATAGTATTTCCAACTTCCTGAAAGCCTGGGCAGACGAACTTTATAAAAAAGGGCTTCGCCAAGTGAATGGTAACATTATCGGGGACGGCTCCGAATTCAGCTACCAGGGAGGACCTGACGGCTGGACCTGGAGTGACATGGGAAATTATTACGGTTCTCCTCCTTCCGGACTTCCGGTATACGACAATATGCTTCGCTACTATTTCAAGGTCAGTGGTCGCGTTGGAACAAGTGCTGAATTGGTCAGAGTATTCCCCGAAATTAAAGGCTTAGAGTTCACTCACAGCATAGAATCGGCTCGCGTACACGGAGACCATAGCTATATTTACGGAGCTCCTTATTCATACGTACGCATGGGGGTCGGACGACTCCCGCGCAACAGTGAGGCCTTCATGGTCAAGGGGAGTATCCCCGATCCGGAATTTCAGTTCGCTAGTGAACTCAAACGAGTATTACAGGAACGAGGGATCAAAGTCATCGGAGAGGCCAAAGGTTTCCGGACCATGGAGCAATCTCCGGCCAAGCTTCGTTACAAGGGGTTGACCCTGCTCCACACCCATTACGGAGAAAGTATTTCGAGCATCGCTACCTGGACGAATATGCGGAGCGTCAACGTTTTTGCGGAACAACTAATTTCTCTGGTCGCTCATGAAAGCGGTCAATCAGGAAGTACCGGTTCGGCTACTCGTTTCCTAATGACCTACTGGGGAAAGAGAATTGAAACAGGTGGACTCAACCTCCGGGATGGAAGTGGTCTTTCCAGAAGCAATGCCGTTAGTGCACAAAACTATTGCTCCTTATTGGAATACATGCATCTCTCAAAGCATAAAGACGTATTCCGGGCAACTTTGCCCGTAGCTGGAGAAAGCGGAACGATGCGGAACATTTGTAAGAACGGCAGTGCTCGTGGAAGAATACAAGCAAAAAGCGGGACCATGAATCGCATCAAATCCTATAGTGGCTATGTCAACTCAGCCAACAATCGAAAATTGGCTTTTGCAATCCTGGTCAACAATCATACATGTAGCAACTGGCAGCTCGTCAAGAAAATGGAGCACGTGTTCAATACCATGGCGTCACTCTAGGCCAGCTCCGCATCCAAAATTTCTTTCCAAAAATCACGGATGGTGATCCCCTTGGTGTGAATCATCTTAGGGACAATGCTTTCTTTGGAAAAGCCCGGTGTGGTATTGACTTCGATCACATAGGCCTCGTCTCCCACCAACATAAAATCGATTCGGGCAATTGATGCTAATTGAAGCAATTCATAGATGCGAATGGAAAGATCCTGAACTTTTTTCGTCAGCTCTTGTGAAATTCTAGCCGGTGTGATCTCTTGCGATTTCCCCAAATACTTGGCTTCATAGTCAAAAAACTCCTGATCGGTCACAATCTCGGTCAGTGGTAAGGCCTGAATTCCCGATGTATTCCGATATACCCCGCAGGTTACTTCTGTCCCTTGTAAAAAAGATTCGATCACTACTGTATCCCCTTCTTCAAATGCCTTTTCAATGGCGGCATCCAGGTCTTCCCGGACGTTCACTCTTGAAATCCCGTAGCTGGAACCGGAATCTGCCGGTTTCACGAAACACGGAAGCCCCAAACGATTGCAGATAGAATCACTTTCTACCTGTTCTCGATTTCGTAACAAAACCGAATCCGCCACCGGAATCCCAAATCCTTTCAGGAATTGATTGCAAAACCATTTATCAAATGACAATGCGGAAGGCAAGGCACCCGAATTCACATAGGGAAAGTCAATCATATCGAAATAAGCCTGAAGTCTTCCGTTCTCTCCCGGATTTCCGTGGATGTATATGATCACTGCGTCCAATGTCACTGACTCATCCCCCGTCTCAAAACGCATCTCTGGACGAAGCAAGCGATATTTTCCCTCTTTCCAGTGTACCCACCAATCATCGCGCTGCACCTCTACGATGAGACCCTGATATGATTCGGGCATGTTTTCCTGAATCGTCCGGGCACTTTTCACTGAAATCTCATACTCAGAGGAAAATCCTCCGCACAGAATTCCTATCGTTTTCATACGGCATTTTTTTCAAATGTATTTCCTTTTTTTAAATGCTATTCACCTACTCAGCTAAAGTTTTAAGCACTCACTTATTGAAAAAAGTGAAAAACAAAATGTTTTAGGAATACAAGAATAAAAATCACAACTTTCTATAAACCAAATGAATTTTTCGCTAAACATCTGATAAATAAGTATGAAACCCGGACCTTTACTAAATCATTTTTTTGACATTATAAAAATCCCAAAAAGTCGATCAGAAATAAGTTTTGTTTCAGTTAAGGAATTATTAATATTGTACTGTTATTATATCCAATATAATAATCTTTTTCAATAATATAGTGGTTAGGTTAAGTAGATCAGGCGACATCCATGTGATGTCGCTTTCTTTTTTCCTGAAACTTTCGAGCTATTTTAATGCTGCTTGTAACGGTAAAACCTGGCCCGGTATCTTCTGTACTTTCTGAGTGATTGATGTATCTTGACTCCCGATAGGATCGGATACTGAAAACGTCCCGCCGCATAATCCTGCTGACCTGCCTCTGAACTTAGGAACTCCAAAAGACGCTGTGCATTCCCCGGATTGTTCGCATACTTATAGACTGCTGCTCCCGTGATCGAAATGAAGCCCCCCTTATGTCGTTGATTAGGGAAAAGAGGTTCCAAACTATCCGCCGCTTCCTGATAGCGCAAAGAGAATTCCTGAAACTCTGAAAGTTCCAGTAAGGCCACTATTCCCCCATTCAGGTTCTTCAAACGCTCCCTGGAGATCCCCCTTTGTTGTCCCACACATTGTTTCTCCATTCGATTCAATAAACTATCGGATCGGGAACCATGCTTGAGCTGCATGATGAATTCAAAATTCTTCCAGGCCTGATCATTAGAATCGGGTAAAACTAGTCGCCCCGTAAAATCATCCTTTAAAACATCCAGATAATTCTTTCCCTTCACGATGAGTTCTGATCCTTTTGGGTAAAGGAGCACAAAAGGTGTTTTTGATAAAGCATACCAGTCCTTCTTCGGAGATTGATAAATCGGATCTACATGCTCGTTCAATTCTTCCGAATCTAATTTTCGAAAAAGATGTTGCGTAGAGGCTTCAATCAGGCCCCGATAACCTTTCATCAAGATCAAATCCGTTTCGGCATTGTATCGTTCACGTTTGAGGTAAGCCATAATATCAGAAGCACTCATGTATATGATCCTGACCCGAATGCCGGTTTCTTTCTCGAAGCGCGAAAACAGCCCTACGTCACGCTGACCCGAATGATCCATGTACACGACAACTTCCGGATGTCTGGGAGCTTTGGCATCTTCAATGGAACAAGCCGTCAGACCGAACAATAGTCCAAGCAGTAGTCCCATCCATCCAAACAGCCTTTTCTTCCACATGTAAGCAAAGATAGAACTTGATGCAAGATGTTTCTTAACTTTGTCCAAATTTTTAGCTCCATGGCGGAATCGGCAAAAGAAAAAACCCAACAAAAAAAGATCAAGCAACTCCTGGCACAACTTCAGGGAGGAGATCTCAAAAAGGTGAAAGCAGCACTGGAAGGCCTGCAGGTACATGGCGATTCGGGGATCATTGCTCCTCTTTTTCAATTTCTGATGAATTCCGAAGAAGGCCCAGCCTATTCCGAAGTACTGGAATTTCTTTCCAGCCTCAAAAATTCAGATTCCAAAAAAGTTGTCATCGCCTGTTTGCGAGACCGTAAATATGAAGATTGCAGACAACAGATTTTAAGTAGTATTTGGAACTCCCCCCTGGATTACAGCGAATACCTCAGTGACTTTGTGCGAGCTGCCGTTTCGTACGATTACATGGACTCTTTGGAAAGCCTGACGATCATCGAAAATTTGGATGGTCCTTTTGAGGAAAAAGAAGTTTTGGAAAGCCAACTTTTACTGAGAGATTACCACGAGGGAAAATTTTCCAAAAGCCGTGAAAAAGATCAACTGGTTAGTGAGGTGGCCCTATTCATCAAGAGCTTTAATGAGCATTTGGACGATTTCGATGATTTTGAACTACTAGAAGAGGAGGATTAAAACAATCCATTAATTTCTGCATCGATCGAGTTAATGATCTTTCCGAAATCTTCCTGATTTTCCGTAAAACAATTGTTGTCAATATCGACAATCAACAACTTTCCTTTATCGTACGTGGAAATCCAGGCTTCATAGCGCTCATTCAAACGCTTTAAATAATCCAAACGAATGCTTTCCTCATAATCTCTCCCACGCTGCTGGATGTGGTTAACCAGGGTTGGGACACTAGCCCTCAAATAAATCAATAAATCCGGTGCCGAAACAAAGGATTCAATCAGATTGAATAAGGAAAAGTAGTTTTCAAAATCCCGGGTTGTCATCAATCCCATCGAATGCAAGTTCGGGGCAAAGATGAACGCATCCTCATAAATCGTGCGATCCTGGATCACTGCGTGGTCCGTCTGTTTGATTTCCTGAATTTGCGTAAAGCGGCTATTCAGATAATAAATTTGGAGATTGAATGACCAACGTTGCATGTCCTCATAGAAGTCATTCAAGTATGGATTCATCTCCACATCTTCAAAATGCGTATGCCACCCATAGTGCTTGGCCAACATCTTCGTTAAGGTTGTTTTTCCAGCTCCAATATTCCCGGCGACCGCTATATGCATAGTTGAAAATTTTGAATGCCTAAATTACAAATATTGGATGAATTCCTGCTGAAAAAATCAAAATATTTCCAGCTCATACAGGAAAATCTCTCCCCCTGCCAAAAGGAAAATCCGCTTGTGTTGCACACTCATTGACTTCACCTTTTTCAATGGTAGTTCTACTTTCTTTTCCGATAGATCTTTGAGTGAAATGACTCTTAAAGCCCCGGCCTTTAGCAAGTAGACCTTCCCTTCCAGGATGCTTAGATCATCATACGCTCCCAGATGCACTTTACTGACAAAAGTTCCAAACAGGTCAAATTGATACAACCAGGACTTCGAATTCACAACATAAAGAAAACCATCTTCTTCCTCCATCCTTTGCACTTCTCCCAAATCCAGAATCCCTGAAGTATTATCGATCTGAATTGCTTGTTGTGACTGAGTTGCAATCAATCGAATCCTGGAGTTATCCTGATCGTACACCCAAATCTTGTCTGGTTGTACCGATGCACTTACATGGGTTGCATAATTAAGCCCCATTTCTGAGAGGTCGATTTCCAGTTCCTGTCTAGCCAGCGCATTATCGACGTAAAATAGCATTTGCTGCTGTTCTGAAAAAAGCAGAATTTTCATCGGATTTCGGACATCGATCTCGTTGAGACTCCCAAATCGCTTAAAGCTTTGTTCAAACAGCAATTTTCCCTGCTGGTCGTATTTCCGAATCAAATCTCCCTGAACACTATATAGTTGTCCGAGGTAATCCGGGCACCAGTAGTCATGTGCGGGAAATGGAATCTGGTACAACTTCTTCCACTCGATGGTATCCTCCTGTGCCTGCAGCATCAAGGGAAAAAACAAGACGATCTGGAGTATCTTTTTCACTTGATGTACGGCTTTAGTTCATCTAATAAACTTCGATCATTCATCAAGCGCGGCACTTTATGTTGTCCTCCCAATTTTCCCTTGGAACGCAACCATTTTTCAAACGAGCCCCTTGGAACCGAGTGAACAAGCAGATTTTGCAGTACCATGTTTCCGGTTCGTTTGGCATCATAGTCTGAATTGATTTTTCGCAGTTCCCAATCCAGGAGCTTATCAAACTCCGCAAGCTCTTCCGGTTCTTTGTCAAACTCAATGAACCATTCGTGGAAGCCGCTCTCCCCTCCTTCCAAATGTTTGGGTCCTACCGTAAAATCAACTACCCGTGCCCTGGTAACCCGACACACATTCGCCAAAGCACTTTCTGCATTCTCAACGATTAATTCTTCTCCGAATGCATTAATATAACTTTTCGTCCTTCCACTTACCCGAAATCGAAAGGGTTCCGTGGAGGTAAACTGGATCGTATCTCCTACAATGTATCTCCAAAGTCCGCCATTCGTACTGATCACCATGGCATAATTCACTCCCTGCTCTACCTCATCCAATGTCTTAAAGACCGTTGAGTCCATACCTTGATAGTGTTCCATCGGAATGAACTCGTAGAACACGCCATAATCCAGCATCAGCAGCAATTCATTGGAACCCCTGACATCCTGAATTCCGAAAAACCCTTCCGAAGCATTATATGTCTCAAAGTAATTCATCCCCTGTGCATCAATCAAACTGTTATAGGCGTCCCGATATGGTTCGAAACTAACTCCTCCGTGCAAAAACAGTTCCAGATTTGGCCAAACCTCCTTGATATTGTTTTTTCCGGTGTACTCCAGGATGCGCGACAACAACACCTGAGTCCAGCTCGGCACTCCGGCCAGGATGTACACATCTTCCTCAATGGTTTCACGAACCATTTTCTCCATTTTCTCCTCCCATTCAGAGAGCAAGGCTGTTTCTTTGGATGGCGTCCTCCTAATTTCTGCCCACCAGGGCAGATTCTTAAGAATGATGGCTGATAAATCCCCATGATAGGAATCCATCCCCAATTGATTCACCTGCGCACTCCCTCCGACAATCAAATGTTTTCCATTGTACAGTTTGCAATTCGGAAAATTCTCGTAGTACAGGGCTAATAGGTCCTTCCCCCCTTTGAAGTGACACTCGAACAGGGAATCTCTTGTCACCGGGATAAACTTACTTCGATCAGAGGTGGTTCCGGATGACTTGGCAAACCATTTTGTTTCGCCAGGCCACAGCAAATCCTTTTCTCCGCGCATCATGCGATCCACAAAAGGTTTTAAGGTATCATAGTCAGACAGTGGGACCCGATCGCGAAATTGCTCATAGCTACGGAGTTCACGAAAGACCCATTTTTTACCGAATTCCGTTTCAACGGCGGTGGAAAGAAGTTGCTGTAAGAGCTCGTGTTGGACGTCAACAGGGTATTTGCGGAACAGATCAATCTGATGAATCCGCTTCTTCATTCTCCAGGCAAAAATGGAATTGAATGGCATAAATAAGTTGTTCTTTTAAGTCGAAAAAGAAACAACTAAGACCCCTACGTTATCTCGTCTTAGCCCCAGATCAAGATCGACGCGATAACAGCCAGTGCTACGATTGTGTAGATAAAACCTGCGGCTGCTGTTGATTGCTCAAAAAAATTATCTGACATTTTCAAATTTTTGTCCAAAGATATAAATTTTTGAATGACCTGTCCGAATTCCTTTCTCAAATTTTTCTACTTTTATCACATGATCCGTGAACAGGTTGACCTCAAGCCGTATAACACTTTCGGAATTAGTGTTCCCGCCAAATTTTTCGCCACTTTTCAAGATACCAATCAGCTCCGTGAGTTGATTGAGCAGAAAAAACAGGAAGAACTTCTGATCCTGGGGGGAGGAAGCAATCTCCTTCTCACCAAAGCCTTCAAGGGCCTGGTTCTGAAAAATGACCTACAAGGCATTGAACTCCTTTCGGAAAATGATTCCGAAGCTATTCTTCAGGTTGGCGGCGGAGTTGTTTGGCACGACTTTGTGCTTCATTGCATTGAACGGGAACTCGGAGGTGTCGAAAACCTGTCCCTGATTCCCGGGAGTGTGGGAGCCAGCCCCATGCAAAACATTGGAGCTTACGGGGTAGAGATCAAAGATGTGTTTGACCATTTAGAAGCTTTTCATATTGCCAGCGGAGAAATTCATCGTTTCGATCATCAAGATTGTGCTTTCGGATATCGGGAAAGCGTTTTCAAGCGAAAATTAAAGTCTCAATACGTTATTACCAAAGTGGCCTACCGTCTTTCCAAAAAACCGGTATTGAATACCTCTTATGGAATGATTGAGCAAGAGCTGGAACGCATGCAAATAAATCAGCCAGGCATTCGAGACGTCAGTAATGCAGTCATTGCCATTCGAAGCAGCAAACTCCCCGACCCCAAAAAGATGGGGAACGCCGGTAGCTTTTTCAAAAATCCGGTCATTCCGAAAGAACACTTTGAACAATTGGTAGGTGAGTTCCCTGAAATCCCCTCTTATCCGATCGATGCTCAGTCGGTGAAAGTCCCGGCGGGTTGGCTGATTGAACGAAGCGGTTGGAAAGGCCGAAACTTCGGAAACTTTGGAGTACATGAAAAACAAGCCTTGGTTCTGGTCAATTATGGTGGTGCCCTCGGTCAGGAAATTTATGATCTCTCCGAACAAATCATGAGCGATATCGAACAAAAATTCGGTATTCGCCTGGAACGGGAGGTGAATATTCTTTGAATTGGATTAAGATAATCAGTCTAAAAAGCGGCTTGAGTTAACCTCAAACCGCTATTACTAATCTGTCATGCTTACTTTGGTCGTTTCCTCCTGTTCTATTCTGTTTGCACCGCCATATCGGCAATAATCTGCCATTTATTCTCAGGGCTTAGAATCAATAAAAAAGTGACCCATTGTCCTCCTTTCTCTGCTCTCAATTCAGCCCTGACCGTGGCAGAATGCTCCGCCACATCGATACTGCTATACCTGATCCAGTATTTCGTTCCTCCGATGACTTTCTTGGCAATGAGTCCGACGTAGTCTTCTGCTCGAAGAATCGATGTTTTATCAGCCGTTGGGTATCTGTTGGCTATTACCCGGAATTCCGGATGCAATATTCCCTCATACATCGAGACATTTCGTTCTTCGCCTGCCCGGACGAATGTTTCGATCACATTTTTGATTTCCTTTTCCGTTTTCATTTGTTCCTTTTTAGTTTGAGATAAACTGACTCCTGAGCCAAAGCATAGTGCCGTAACAAGTACCATTGGTATCCATTTCATAATTTTTAATTTTAAATGATGGATCAAAAGTACCGGGCCTAAAACGGAAAATCTGTGACGAAAATCACAAAATGAAAAGCAGCTACTTTTTGGCTCTGATTCTGCTCAACGTCTCTCTTGCCAGGCCCAGGTATGAAGCCAGATACGTCAGAGGTATGGCATTCAAAAGCTTTGGACGATACTCTTCCAGGTATCTATACCTTTCTTCCGGTTTCAATGATTGAAGGACATGTGATAGTTCATTTTGACCGGCTAAAAGGTGCTCCAACAGTTTGCGGCCTAACTTCTCGTACGAAGCGGACTGTTCGTATAGATTAAGCAACTGTTGCCTGTCTAAATGATAACTTTCGGTCGCATCCAGGGCAATGAGATTTTTGGTTGAATGACTTTGTGTCGTCAGGCTTTTCAGTTCATTGGCAAATTCACCGGGCAAAAAGAAGTTTTGATACATTTCCTTGCCGTCGATCAGCTCAAAAAGTCCAACCGTCCCCGAGATCACAAAATAAATCCCATAATTGTAATTTCCGGCTTCTAACAGGCATTCCTTTTTTGAAAAAGATTTGTACTCACAAACTTTCAGGAAATCTGAAAATTCTTCATCGGTCAGGACATGGTATTTATCCAGCGTCCTGCGAAGTATTATTTCATTTTCCGAATACAAATTGTCGTTTTCTTTGGGGCTAAGTTAACGATGTTTTCTCTACTTTTTTATGCAAATCAATTTCCTGCGCCCCATTATTCTTAGTAAGAACCTAAGAGATACAAAGTTGATGTTACATCAACCCTATCTTGATACAGCCGGCGGCTTCTGGTCATTGTTTTCCCCCATCTTTTCCTGCCAATTGTCGAGCAGTTCTTCCGCTGTCCTACTAAATTTTCCTCTTAACAGTGGATGAAGTAGGTAATTATGAAACTTCTTTCTGTATTCGAATTCAAAGAACATGATCACTCGTGTCTGTGAGGCATCAATTTCTTCCATTTCCCAGGTTCCCTTCAGATATTTAAACGGGTAAGGATAATCTGGAGCGTTGGTATTCACTTCAAAGGCATATTCCTTTTCTTCTCTCCATAAAGAGCAGGTTTCAGTCCATTGATCTTTCCCATGACTACAAGCACGAACCATGCCGACTCCATCTCCCGAAATAATTTTCACATCGTCAATATTGGGAGCGACTGTGTGATACGCCGCCACATCAGAAATGATCTTCCAGACATGCTTCTTGTCTGCATTCACTGCTCTTTCAAAGCGCAACTGTTTGATTTCCCCAATTCCCTGATTGTCCACCTGGGCCAATGCTTTCGTCTGATTGATAGCCATGAATAGTACTAACAAGGCGACTACCCCAATCACAGCGCTTCCTATTTTTGAAATTTCAACCGATTGAAAAATTAATAGTACGGTACTAGCGACTACCCAAATAAAATCCTGCAGAATGATGAGGAGTACGCCTGATGGTTTTTGCCTTTTTACTTCATAAACCAGGGTCAAAGTGAAAAACAATAAGGCCGCCCCGATCCCCCAAAAGACCGTGGTATTTGAAACATCAAACAGATCGGCGATTGACCTATTAAATGCAATGAGGACAATACCGGACAAACCTGAAAACAGCGCGTTGATTCCAAGTGATTTTTGCAATTGATTCATCTCTTAAACTTTTCAGCAAAGTTCAGCGATGCAAATCAACTTTCTCTTGACAAATGTTAAGAAATCGAGTTCGCGTGATTTTTCCTCAATCGACTCAACGATTCGGGTGTAATACCGAGCATTGAAGCAATGTATTGAAGGGGAACATGCTGGAAGAGTTCAGGTTCTTCCTTCATCAGGTTTTGAAACCTTTCACTCGCGGTTGTATGCAATTGCGCAAACATGCTTTTTTCTAACAGAGCGAAGGAATGGGCCAACAATTTATTATCAAACTCGAGCCATTTGGGTTCTGTCTCACATAGTTTGAAGTGCTTTTCCCTGTTGATCACATGAAGTTTACAATCTGTTATTGCCTGGATATTCCAAAAATTGCTCGTTTGAAACACGAAACTCGACAAAGAAGTGATGAATCTTCCGCTACTTCCCATCCAAAAGGTAATTTCTTTGCCATCTACGACGTCGTACATCCGTAAAAAACCAGCTTCTATAAAAGCCATTTCCCGACAGGTCGTCCCGGATTTAAGAAAAAAGTCTCCCTTATTTATCTCAATCGTTTCAAACATAGACAAGATCTGTTCCATAGATCCATCGTCAATCATGACCTGATTCGAAATACAGTTTTTTAATTGTTCCACCTTTTCGTTTTTTGTTGTCTTGGCCAAACCAGCAAACCTTCATTTAATGGCTGTAATCGTCCTTCCTTTTTGCTTCAATGATCATTGTTTCTATCACTGACTTTTTGTCAATTTCTCCGTTTGGCTCAAATAGGAACGAATCGCCATCTGCTGTCTTCTTAAAGGGCCAGACTGGTGAATCATCCTGCTGGATGAAGTAAACGGTAAATCTGGAAACCTTACTTTGTAAATCTTTAGGCTGAAAATACACCCGACCATTATGCGGATCCATTTGAGGAGCAAAATCCGGGTAGATTTTTTCGATTTCCTCTATAGTCATGCCTACCCTCACTCCCTTGATCGTTGAAAATTTGTCCGAATAAATTTCCGTTATCTCCGCTATCTCTTGCACTGCTGAGACCTTCACCAAAACATCTTCTCCATCGATTATGTCAAAGCCTAAGGCTCCTTTGTGCTCTTTGGTCTCAAAGTGGACCTTTACCTCCTGTTCTAATAGTGAAATTGATTTTCCAATCTGTACAACACCGACTCCCTTTTGATCGATGACCCAATACTCTTTTGCTTCAATCGGATTTGATTCGGTATTCGTACACGAAAAAAGAATAGAAATGAGGGCTAATGAAATAAGAATGTATTTGTTCATTGCTGATCGAATTAATTATTGGGGTAGTCATCTTTCTCGAAGATAAGAAAAAGGGAAGGACATGTTGTGCTAAAGAAAGCTCGTTTAACACTTTTTACGGATTCCTTTATTGTCGAATCTCATTCAAAGGTGTTTCTAATTTCAAATTTGCCCGAATTCCAAAAAAATGTTCTGACTGCGTTGTCTGCTTCTCCAAAGCCCTTTCCATGTACCAGAAATTTTCTCACTCCGTGGTATTCCAATTGAGATACTGCGATCACATAGCCACAGTCATCCTGAATGATTTTAGGGCTCCCATCTTTGTTTTGAATAATTACGATGAGGTTCCCGCAGTTTCCATGATGTCCAACACAACTGCTTGTTTCCATGATAAACCATTCTTCCGAATTGCAGAGGGGGTAAAAAATGGTGTTCTCTTCATTCAGATACTTCGACGAACATTTTTCTTCTACGGCATCTAAAGATTCTTTGTAGGATTCATCCCCAGCCATGGCCTTTAAGGCAATTTTCTTATAGACTTCAAATGAGTCGAATGCTTCGGCATCTTCCGTTTGGGCCATTGATCCCTCTGAGAACACGAGCATTAAAAAAAGGATTCCTAAACTAAATAATTTGTTCATCTGTATCCGTCCTCGATTAAAATACCATTTATATCCCAGGATCGAAAATGCACTTTCTTTCCCTTTCTTTTCTTTTCCCATAATTGCGCTTTTTGTCCATTTTCATAGAATAAAATGGTCGTAAAAGAGTATTTGGTATTCAGTTCCATTCCATTACTATCTACAGCCGTTCCATTTTTCCAAAACACAGCTTGGTCATTCCAAAAACACCATCCGTTCTTAATCAGGATACTGTCAGGGTAAATCGTATCTTCTGGAGCTGAACAATTAATTCCATATCCTTTTCGACTACGATGAAAATAAGTTAGTTTTCCTGCCTTATTCCAATTCCGGTGTTTCGTTTTTCTCCAGGAAGTTCTTCCTTTGGCAAGCAGAACACCCTCCTCTGTCATGTCCTTGAATTTTATACGCCTTCCGTTGTCTTTGTACCAGGCTATTAACTCTCCGCTCCTACTATACTTTTGTCTAAGGACTGCCTTTCCATTCACAACCGAATCAAATTCTTTTAAGCTCCCATTTTCATAAAAGCTCTTACAATAACCGTGCATAATGCCGTTCAAATAGGTGCATTCGATATATGTTGAACTGTCATTGAAGTAGGTCCTGGTTGTATCGTATTGCGAAAATAAGATGATCGGAAAAAGGATCGCAAAGAATAGAATCGTGCGATTTTGGTTTACCCTGATCAATTCCCTATAATGTTTTGCAACTATGTTCATTTTTTCTCTCAATATCGTTACTACCAAATGTCGATCCCTTTAAAAAAGTTGTCCGTGTTTATATAGACAAACTTCACGTTTTTTTCTGAAGCTATTTTATAATTTTCCTGAATACTTCGTATGAAGCGTTTGTTCTGTCTTCCCATAAATTTACTCCAAAGGACAAAAACGAGGTAGTCATGCTCCCTGATGGATACTTTCATTGATTTTGACAGAGGGACCATATACTTCAACAAAATAGCATCTGAAATGAGTGTGTCCAATGGCGCTTGAATTTTCGGTGGAAAGCAGGTCATGATACTGTCTCTTTCCCATTCCAGATTTGGAAAACCTCCGGCGTAACAATTGATTTGAAAGGAGACTAACTGACCGGATTTATCGAAGTAAAGCGCCTGCAAGGGTTGGTAGTGATTCTTGATTTGATTCTTCCTTTTTTTCTGCTCCTCGGACCAGGCTTCCGACGACAAACTATCTTGACCCCTTATACCCAGGGATAGTACGTAGGAATAATAAGAAGTGTCCAATTCATAGATCTCATGATGAGGGATCTTCAACCGGCTACCATACTTGTAAATCTTCTTTTCACTGATCTCTTTTGGAGCATGAATTCCATAAATCCCCATCATCGGAGAACAGCTACTCGCGACTAAAAACAACATGATGTAGCACACGGCTCTTGTTTTCATTCTCTCCATCAACTTTTTTGATTCTTCTATTTATTGATTAACACCTTCGTCAATGTGATTAGGCCTATGATCAGGATTAAAGCAAGTGAAATTTTCTTAAAGCTATCTTGTGGTATGAAATTCAATACTTTTTTACCAATGGCAGTTCCAACAAAACCAATCACTATCAAAAAGGGCACGTAAATTAAATCGTGATTATGGATGTAGCCCTTGTAATAGTAAACAAAAGTCCGTGAAAAGTCTATTAAGAAGTCAATGAATGCAGATGTTGCGATAAACACACTCTTCTCTACATTGAAGGCCGCCATTGTCAACCCTCTTATTGCTCCTCCGGTACCTAAAAGTCCTGCCGAAAACCCAGATAGACTCCCTCCAATGATCGCATTTCTTCTATTCGGATTAATTGTCAATTCTCTTTTGATCAAAAACAGCAGTGCTAAAATGACCAGGAATATCCCCAAGAACAATTCAAGATAAAGACTGTTAAAGGCACTGGTGAGCAGTCCTCCCAACACGACAAAAAGGACCGAGGGAACTCCAATATTTATCAGCAATTTTTTATCGAGCCCTTTGTTGAAAAGAACTATTTTGCTCAAATTGCTCGAAAGGTGATAAATGGCCGTTAAACCCAACACTGATTCGAAATCGAAATAAAAGTTGGCAATTGGAACGAAGAAAACGGATGAACCAAATCCACCGATTGTCCCTAGTGTTTCAGCAAACAAGGCTAACAGCAAGAATAGGTAACTGATACTTTTCATTCCATGTTCTGTGCACGAAAGACTGTTTTCTCGTGCCTGGTAAGCACTTCCGAGTCTACTTTCGTCGCCTAACAAATATAGTTTTTTGCGGTGTAGCACAGACGCTGTTTGCAGTATTTAACGATTGATAACAGACCATAGAGATACCTATCAGATTTTATTTATTTTGTGAAAAAAACTTAATGAAGTACTTTCTGTTATCCATTGCTCTATTCTCTTATCATTTAGCGCGATCACAAGAGCAAATTTCCAAAGCAAACTATGAACGTGCCATTCGCTTTTTACCAGAGAACATTGGGTCAAACACCTATAATTTACGAATAGGTCCAAATTGGTTCGATGACGGAACGGGTTTGTGGTTTAAGACTGAAAGTACAGATGGTACCAAATATCAAAAACTCTATTTTAAAGACGGAAAAATCACGGAGCTATTCAAACATGAAACGCTGGCACAGCTATTAAGCAATGCCTTAGGAAAACCCATTCAAAAAGGCAATTTGGGCCTGGATGATGTAAAGTACGTGAATTCAAAAGAATTGATTTTATCGATCGGACCGGACAAGTACCTCTTCAACACCAGGAAGAACACGCTGACACCGTATCTTGAAGCACGAAAAGAAGAAATTCATGCAAACAGGTCTCCGGATGGTCGCTGGGAAGTCTATACCGAAAACTACAACCTCTACGTGCGAAACCTCAGCACTGGTGAAACAAAGGCCCTCAGTGATGATGGTTCCAGAGATTATGCCTATGGTTCCTGGTACAATTGGTCAGACCTCATGGAAGGTGAAAACGCAGATCGGCCAAAGCATTTTGGAGTCGAATGGTCTCGTAATTCTGAATGGATTCACGTAAATATCTGCGATACACGAAATGCTCATAAAATGTACCTTTTGGACTGGAGCATCGACTCTTTATATCGCCCCAAATTGCTGTCTTATTTTCGCGGGTCTCCGGGCGACACCAATATGGTTTATCATCATACGGTGTTTTTTAATGTCAGGACGGGAAAGCGGGTCGAACCGAATCTTCCAGGAGTGACCACCCACATAAATCCCTTAAGACATACCTGGTCGTCTAAAGATGGAATCGTCTATTTGAGATACGACAGTCGTGGATATAAAACTGTAGAACTTCTACAACTTGATCTTAACACCGGTTCGCAAACTTCGATTTACAAGGAGGAAAGTGAAACGAACATTGACAATTTTGATTTTGAGCTCCTGGAAGATTTTAACCGCGTTTATTTTTTCTCGGAAAGAAGCGGATGGAAGCAAATACATTACGTTGATCTGGAAACAAAGAAATTAGTCGATGTGACCAAAGGAAAATACTTTATCAATGAATTCATGCACTTTGATGGTCAATCCCTCTATTTTATGGCCTCAGGTGTAAAGGAAGGCGTAAACCCTTATTATCAGAAGCTCTACAAAATTGATTTGGAAGGTGATCACTTCACCGAATTGACGCCGGAGGATTTGCATCATGACCTTCGTATGTCCGAGGACGGAAGATACGCATGCGACAATATCTCGGATGCCGTAACCCCTACACGCACCATTATAAGAGACCTAAAAACGGGTAAAGTGATTGCGGAACTAGGTAAAGCAGATGTTTCCCCGCTCCAAGATTACCGGGCTCCCAAATTGTTCAAGGCCCTTGCCAGGGATCATAAAACAACTATTTATGGGGCACTTTGGCTGCCCTCGGATTTTGATGAATCAAAGAAATACCCCATCATAGATGCTAGTTATACGGGACCACATACGCATGAATTTCCGGTAGAATTCCGCTACAGTCTTTCCAGTCAGTCACTGGCAGAACTCGGGTTCATTGTTATGCGTGTTGACGGTCTTGGAAGTGCCGGCCGGTCAAAAGCCTTTCATGATCATTCCTACAGAAATCTTGGAGGAAACCTGGAAGATCACATTCTTGCGATTCGACAGATGGCAAGAAAATACTCATGGATCGATACAAATCGCGTCGGAATTTATGGACATTCCGCAGGTGGGTACGATGCAGGACACGCCGTACTGGCCTATCCTGATTTCTATAAGGTGGCTGTTGCGAGTTCAGGTGACCATGACCACAGAATGGAAAAAGCCTGGTGGCCTGAAATGTACATGGGTTGGCCCGTCGACAGTGCATACCACAAACAGTCGAATGTTACGATGGCCAGCAACTTAACGGGGAAACTCCTTTTGGTCCATGGTGGAATAGATGAGAACGTGAATCCTTCTGCTACCTTTAAGCTGGCAGAGGCATTGATTCGGGCCGACAAGCAATTTGACCTGTTAATTTTACCCAGTCAACGCCACGGCTACGTCGGAGCTTATCGCAAATATTTTATCAAAACGCGATGGAATTATTTCGTGGAGCATTTGTTGGATTTGGAGCCTATTTGGGAGATTGAATGGTAAAAGAACAACCATTTTGCACCCGGCATAAATATCATAGACAGTATTCGCATAATCGATCGCATGTTGATCACCTAAGGATCACTTAAACGTCAAGTGCCAAACACGTATACCCGGATCAGCTCGATCCAGGTGGGGGAAGTCGTGGCGACCCCAGCGAAAATAATGGACCATCGAAGTTTGCGCTTTGAAACCGGGTCCTTCGCATTGACGGTCTCCTCCACCCAATGAGCCAATCGGACTGGGATCAACAGAAACAAACAGAGAATAAATGAAAAGGAAAGCATCAGGCTGGCAATCAACAAAACGGATTCTCCCGTGGCTTTCGAATCGTTGATAAAGCGGATGAAATCACCGTTGATCACATTCCATAAACTGATATTAATGACCCAGGCCGTAATGAGTAGAATGATGTTCGCATACTTTTCTTTCTTCTTTGCATCCGCAGCGTGGATTCGGGGAAAGTGTTTTTTCCGCCATTTCAGCTCCGATTCGGATGGCTCTTCCCCCTCCTTTTCTGAACTGAAAATTTTCGATTCAAACATGCTGTAAAGCATGAAAAAAAGTTCAAACAAAACGGCTGCGCCCATCAGAATTCCGCCCCAAAGAGGTAGGTCATTCGGATTGTTTCCAATGGCCGCCAGACTCAGTAAAATTAATCCGATTCGCAACAGCATGCGCACCAAAAAGGCGTACCAGATCATACATCCGGGATCGTTATGCTCCACCTGCACATTGATCTTCCCCCCGGTCCGATCGAAAAAATAACGTGCCGAAATTCGGTTCAACTTGAACACAAATGCCCAACCTTCCAGGACATATAAAAGGAAACCGAGCAAGCCGAGTAATATCGAAAGCAGCTCGTTCAAATCAAGGTTCACGGATACGTTCAGTCCGATGAAGCTGAAAGCTCCGAGGTAATAATTGAATTTGATGCTACTAATCCG
Source organism: Bacteroidota bacterium (assembly GCA_006226425.1). Classification (GTDB taxonomy): domain Bacteria; phylum Bacteroidota; class Bacteroidia; order Flavobacteriales_D; family Crocinitomicaceae; genus M2408. Next base: position 226,388 of record SBGX01000010.1, read on the forward strand.
ATACACGAGTGCCTGAAATGAGATTACTACGAGTATAATCAAAAAAAGGCACATGTTGATTCTGTTCCGTGAATGATGCAGGAAATCCAGAGGTTAGCAGAAGCGATTTGAACTATCTTGAAGCGGTCAATTGTTCCTGATGAATCTTTTCCGGAACATCCTTAAATCGGACACATCACGTTTTTCAACTATGCTATTCCAAGTCCGTTCCACAAGATATAAATGAGTCGAATGGAGCATAGACATTGTTAAAAAGTTTATTCATCCTGCATAGATGGACACTTATGTGTTCCATAGGTACAAAAAACACAGCAATCTTCTTTTTTTGGTGTGAGTTCGATACCACATTTTTTACAGTTATACTTTATCACACAAACTTCTGTGGGAAGTTTTTCTCTTTCTCTATGGCCACACTTTGGGCATGTTATTTCGGATATTTCTGATTTTGCCGTACTACTTTCATTTGAACAACACTCATCTTGTTTACAATCCTTATCTACGTTCTTTTCTTCAGTTTGGGTTTCACATTGACACCATACCAACATTGCACCCAAAAGCACAACGCTATTTCTGAGTATGGACGTGACACGCATAGGGGATGTTCTTCTCATAACATATAACGGCTCTCAACTAGGAGATACGGGCTTCTCGGAAGTGGTTATTTAGCCCGTGGCTTTTAGTTGATGTTTGTGGTATTTCAATGAATAAATTGCTCTTGCTTCTCATAAGGTAAAGCATTGTCGCTATTATGAACGAGTTTAATAAGAAACGAAGAGTCGTTTTTTTCTATTATTAACTGCAGAACACCATTTCGGTCGGGAAGTGGTTTTCCGTCAGGTGAATTACTACCTGTCACTTTCCACAAAGCCGAAACTATAATCAACTCCGGAGTCAATTCACGAATATAAGCATCCTTCATTTCAAATTGTGCAAGCTTCATTACATTCTCGAAAGGGAAAACATGTTGCTTTACAATGGCTTCCTTGCCAATGGCTGTCTGCCCTACAACATCTGTGAATTCGGCATCGGTTGTAAATAGGTCTCCAAAACCATGTCGGTCTTTCTTGTTCCACGTTAGTGTAAATTGATTTAGCAATTCGTTTACTCCCGCAGTTATTTCTTCGTTCAGTCTTGATTTTAGATTCATCGTATTCCAGTTTAACTATTGCCACTAAAGTTTTGCAACTGTACTTTCGCCGCATCATTAAAGATAATTGAATTCGTTGGAAATGAAACTGCGGTGGATTATAGCTGCTGTTATGTTGCGTTTACATTCCTTAAATTGCTTCTGAATGTAAACAGGACAAAAACGGCAAACAAAATTTGCCCCAAAATCATCCAATACTTTTCAAGCCATTCCGCCAGTCCAACACCTTGCATATACAGCTCATCGAAGTAGTATGTATTATTGTGAATCACGTCCAGTGTGATAATAATAAGTGTCAGTACTAGGCCTGCTTTCGGTTTTATGAACAGTAACAAGGCAGCTAATGGATCCAAAAGGGTTAGACTGTCCCAAAAAAGCATGCTTGGCAGCGGAGCGTGATACTTTTCCGAAAGAACTCCATTCCTAAGTAGCCAAACCAGGTGTGTGGAAGTACCCATGAGCATCGCCATACTTTGAATCACTAATATGAGTTTGATCTTTATCGGGAGATTTTTGAATGGTTTCATCATTTCATATTTTAGTGTGACACAAGCAAACTGTGGTCATTGTTATGTACTGCCTTGTTTTTTCCATTGAGCTATGTTGAACCCAATAGTGATGGTTTTATTTTCCTTTCAGATTTAGAATTTTGTATTTTTCTTTAGCAATCCCCAATTAAAAGATAATACTGGAATTGATACGACAACCAGGGTTCGAATATACTCGGGTAAATGGTTTGCCTCAATAATGATCCTGGTGTTCATGAAAGCAATTATTATTGTTGTTGCAATTACACCGAAAATTGAATAAATAATTGCTCTTCTAACATTTAGTCCTTCTTTCAGTAGCTTCTTACTTACTAGTATGAATGCGGTCAACATGGAAATGTAGAACACCAATAATACTCCCACGACTGCGGCTATAGCTAAAAAATAGTCTTGAACAAATGGAAAATCATTGACATTTAGCTTATAGCCGACTACATAGTACATCAAGATTGAAAACAAGATCTCCAAACTTATTAAAAGATTGATAATCTTATTTCTGTTTAACACTTCTCGTCTTTAGATTGCTTGTGCATAACGTTTTGCGGCTATGAAATGTAAAACTTTTTCTTGAGCGTGTGTATTGACCTATCTTTTATAAATGTTGTTATAAGCTTATTACTCCATCAATTGTGAGATCAACGACACTGAGAAGATCGTCAAAAGAAACCATCCTATGAACCCTTGAACGATCGCCAAATAACGCGGTAAGCCTTTGATCGGGATCTCTCCGAAACCAAGCGTTGTGAATGTGTTGATCGACAACATGAGTGCATTCAGAACCTTGATGAAAATGTCATAGATAATACCGATAACGAGCATGGTAATCAAAAGAACAGCTTTCCACCGCTTCTTCCCTTTTGAAAGTTCTACCCACTTTCCCTTTAGGACATCCACTCGTTTCAACAGAAAAGCAACCACCAAGGAGTCTGCCTTTGCCCATTTATTCAATAACTGTGCAGAAAAAGTGAAGAATTTCGGTACTTTATTATTCGATTCTGCTATCACCGCTTCAAACTTATGATGTTCTTCAAAATCGCACTGCCTGCGTTCTAAATAGATGTCCTGAATATTTGCAGTACGCGTCATGTATTGCATGAGGAAACCATAACGATGAACGATGCGGTACTTTCCATGATAATCCCAGGAATTGGGAAAGAAAAGATAGATCGCTCCGAACAACAGAATCACATACATGGAGAAAATAATAGACTTCGTAGGGTTTGTTCCGTAATCGGAAAAGACCTTCAGGAACTGATTCATTTTCCATTTGAAAAAACCGCTGGTGGAAGGTTTGGTATGGTAGAGATGTTCAAGACGTTGTGTTTCCAAATCTTTTAACTCAATATAGACTTCGTTGGCATTTCTTTTATTAAATTTTTCTTTGTAAAAGTTATAAAGCGTACCGTATGAAGACATTTCTGTATCGTATGCTTTTTCATTTTCAACCCGATAATGATTGATATAGAATTTATATCTATCCTTGTGCGAGACATCAATTTTCTTCCATTCTTCAAGCGACATTCCTCGCAGTAATTCTTGACTATATCGGAGATAGCCATTTGGGGTAACCAACTTATTCCGAAATTGTTTCCAACCTATGTCTAAAGAAGGAACAGGGTTGGCTAGGAAAAAAGAAACATAAGAATGAAATTTATTTTCAATTATTCTCAATTCCTTTGGTGCAATATCACCAATTGATATATTCAGATGAATGGCTTTCGATTTGAATTCATTATAATTCAATTCAAAATTTTCTGGAGAAATAATATTAATAGTTGTAAAACGACCACCCGAAACAATATTAGCTGCAACGTAAAGCGTGTATATAATTGTATGATCATCCTCAATCCTCAAAGAGTTGTCCTCATTAAAGTTAAACCGATTGCTAACGATAGAAAGTTGCATTTCAGGATGCAATTCGCTATTCTCATTGTTACTTACAATGCTCACAGAATTATTGAATGTGTTGCGTATTACATGAACTGATTTGTATGATGAAGATTGATTATTGGAATAGTCAAGATCGAATTTTCCGTCAAATCGACAAGCGTAAAATTTAATTCCGTGCGTATCATTCAGGCTTAAACTCTTTTTGAAATGAATGTTTTTGAGAATAGCAAATGATTCATAGGACCAATTAAACTTAAGATCTTCGAAATAAACTTGGTTGAGAACGAGGTGTTTATTTATTGTTTTTGTAGTAGGAAGGGGCGCTAAAGGTATTTCAGTTAGCATGTCAAGAGCGAGTGAGTTGATACTCATAAAATAAGCACTGTCCGTTTCGTTATTCGAATAAATCACTGCGTTACTTAATTCAAAGATCGTATCGTTTTCTTCGTCAATTAAATTGAAAAACTCCGTAAAGGAATACCTGGGTGCATCCGCGTCTTGCGCATGCAGGGTGAAGGTAAAGAAAATTAATAGAGCAAGTATTCGTTTAGACATTTGAAAATACTGGAAATTATTTTAGAATTCTTTGAAGTCCTCTGTTTAAGTTATGCTCTAAAGAAAGGAACGTTCCATTAGCGAGGAACATCTCCTTCATGTCTTCAAAACCTTGATTTCTTTCTGTCGAAGAACAGTCAAGTGCCTCCATGGTATTGCAAATTTTATCAATCCGTTGTTAGTCATTATCATTCTGAAACACTTTATTCACCTAATTGTACGTGTCCTTATCGATTTTTGAACGTATCAAATCTATTTCATCTGTATGTTCAACAAAATCTGCACTAGCACTCCATACTAATATATACGCAGGTAATTCTTCTTTGTTCCACGTTGTCGTAATTTAACGGTTCTTTTAATATAGGAAAAGTAATCAATTTCTGACAAAGGCATAGGCGAACTTCTTTAGTTGGTTATAACATTTTGCGGCTTGATTTGTAGGTGCTGTTAGTAACATTTTACTCAGTATTTAGATGATCATAACTGAGAACACGCTTTAGTTTCCAATCACCATCTTCCTTGATCCAAAGATGATTAAATATAGCTATACTAGTTCTTTTTGCTTTCTCGCCTTCCTCTTGCTGATAGAATTCATGCTTTCCTGTTTGTATTATCCCATACAATTGAGTCTTGTTGTCAGTGTACAATGGGAATATTTCAACTGTACCATCTCTTAACTCCCTCCAGGTTTTAAATGATAGATCACTTAGTCCATTTATTGACGCAATAAAGTTCTCCTTTGAATCCATTACACCATGTACGTCATGATAAAACTCAAAGTCCTCAGAAATAAGCCTTGACACTTGACCTGTATCTATTTGATTAAAACCAACCTGAAACAAAAGGCTGTCCTTCATCATTATCATTTCATACAATTCGGGGTACTTGGATACTTCCTCATTTTGAGAGACCTGATCATCCTTTGGTTCCCCGTGCATTCTTTTTTCTGTTTCTTGACATGACATCAATGAAAAAAGAGTAATTATGGATACGAAATGTAGATTTTTCAAGTGTGGTTTTTAATTGTTACTAACGGTTCTGTACTAGGTGAAATGGCACTTTTCTCGAGTGTAATCATGCGCCATTTTGCTTAATGCATGTTATGGTTTTTTAATTTCTAATTTCAAGTATTGTTCTTTTGTTGCACAAGTTACATTGGAATACCCCTCCGAATCAACTCCTGTAAATGCACACACCTCAATTATATTTCCTTCTTTATCATATACTGCACGCCATTTTGTCCTTGATTTACCCTCATGGTCAAGAAAGTAGAATGCTTTTGCCTTAATTACATTTGTAACCGCATCCATGATGTACCATGATCCAATTCTTAAACTATCTTCTGTCATCTGATTGTCTGGAGTTGCAGATTCAATTTCTGTAATCGATGGGAAAATGAATTTGTTAGGGTATGACTTTATTTCTGTATACACTTCATATTCTGTAAATCCATCCTTCGTAAAATCTTCAAATTGATACTTTTGAATTAACGTAAATGAAGTGTCTCTGATCCCAACTGCCTTAACGATCATTTCGAAACAGCAGATGCAGCCCATCCAAATTTCAGATACATTTTCAATTTCTATTATTAATGAATCAGCTCTACGGTGCAACTCCACACTCGGTTCAAAAGCACAATTTCTCACTAAACCTAATTCAAGGTGAAGGGTGTCATTTACGATTCTTTTGGAAATCAGTCTATTTGCATACATATACTCAGGGTCAGAATTTGAGTCACAATTGCTCATGTTAATTCCAACAACGCTCTGCGCAAATAAACCTCTCGCAGTAATAATTAACAATATGGTTATCGTGTGCTTCATTCTATGAACTATAACGGTTCTCAACCAGGAGACGCAGGCTTCTCGATTGTGGTTGTTCAGCCCGTGGCTTTTAGTTGATGTTATAACCACTTCGATTAATCGCATATTATCGGTTTATATTCTATTGGTTTGAATGTCCGAACGTCACTTGTTTTATACATTATGAGAGGAATGTCAATTTTAAATTCTCGATAAGTTGATTGTATCTTGACAGAATTAATTCGAACTATTGTTTTTTTCGGGCTATTGTAAATAGCATCACAAACCTGTTCGCTGATTACATTACCCTTACCAACAAATTCGACATCTCCAACGGTTATATTCCATTCAATAACTTTGAATTTTTCCTTCAATTCAATTTCCGGTGGATATTTTGAAATTAATAAAATGCCATTGAACATTTTCTCTACAGGCTCGTAATTGTAAGCTCCAGATCCATAAATAGTAGAATTGTGTAAATATACATTAGGTTCAGGGAGGGGTTTAACTATAAATTCATGAGTTGATACAAGTATCGTGTCATTTTCCATTACACCTAAAACTTTAATATTCGCTTTTTTAGAATTAGAGTTTATCCGCACTGAAACTTTATTAGGAAGGTAATAGCTTATAGATGCTGGGATATCCAACTCGATAATCGTTGTGTCATAAATATCTGGAGCCGAATAAGCTAATCTATTGTCATAATCTCTGTATAAATAATTCAATTCAATATTTGACACAGGGTAGTACGTGTCATGTACATCATCCTGAGCAAATAGGTTTATTCCACAAAGGAAAAACCAGGCTATGTTGAGAGTTGGCTTCATTGGTTATAACGGTCTCGGCTATGAGTAGTTGCGTTGGTTAGCGGTTAATTTAACAAGTACACACCAAACTGAAAATCCTCGCGGATTTTCAGAAGTAGGCGAGAACAAGCAATTACTTATAGCCAATGTTAGCGGGTCGTTTTTTTACTCGTCGTTAAGTGAGTTAATCCCTTGTTCTTTAAGTTTTTCCAATGCGTCTTTCATTGCTTTAACTTGCTCAGCTGGGTGTCCTTGCCAAACTGAAACTTCACCTACAACTTTAAAGGGTTCAGTCGAACGATAGGATTTTGTAGGATTGCCTGGAAATTTTTTGTCCGTCAGGTCTGGGTCGTCTTCAATAGCTCCTGTTGGTTCTACTAAATAAATTCTTTCTCGTCCTGTTCCAATAGCAAGTTCAGCACCCCAAATTGCCGCATCTAATGTCGCAGATAGGAAAATATATTTTGCATTTTTTCTTTGTCCAAAGTTTGAGTTGTTGCCCGCTATAATAAGGTCTCCAACTTTTAGGTCCGCCTTTGTTCCGTGAAAATATGTCTGGGCAAATGGTTTTGCACCTTGTCCGCTTGATTTCTCTTCTGTTTTGTTTTGTTCCATTATTAAAGTCAAGATAATTATATGTCGATATTTTTTAAATGCCGCTAACGTTTTCCAAATAGGCAAAGACGCCTAACAAATCTTGTATTTTTTGCGCTTTTGCTTATTTGGTGTTTTAGGCATTAGTTTTTTTCTCAAACAAGTTCAATTTGAATATAATCATTCACGATCTTTTTGACCTGAACAATATTCTCAACAAACTTTTGTCTTATTGAGTTGTTCTGTCCAAATGGGTCCAAGATCAAATTGTTCATGTAATCTTCCCCAAACAACTCAAATCTAGATTTAACAATTGATAGTTCAATTGTTCCATTTTCATCAATCTTTCCATTGAACTGTACAGGAACTCGGCTTCCAATTAATTTAAACTTGCGACTAGTAGCTTTGATGATAATCTTACCATCCCATTGAATTTTTCCTTTGAAACTAGTTGGATACTGATTCTTGGCCAGGAAATTGAAAAAAGGTGATTCTATCTTATCTGTAGATAAATAAAAGAAACCATTTTTATGAATATTTCCGCTTAATTGAATAGCATGTGTTCCAAAAGGATAACTATCTTCTTTTGAAACATTGGCCTGAACTTTTTCACTCTTCAAAAAACTTTTATTTTCTTCAATTAATTGGTTCAAGGTCAAATCTGATTGTCTCAAGTACTCTAAAACATCTCTTTCCAATTGATCAACTAACGCATGGCAATTGTTGGATTTTTTTTGGCAGTCCTGAACCTTTGATTTCAATGTGATAAGTTCATCTCTAGTCATAAAAGGAATTATAAAGTGTGGTTTTTATTGCCTATAACTTGTTTATACCGTGTATGAATTTACAAATTATACCCGTAAACATGCCAAACTGGGCGTATAGCGTGTACAATCGTCCGCCCTTCTTGACTCCTACCAGCTTGTAATCGTAAAATCCTGAACCGAATTAAATCGTCTTGTTAGTCTCAGTTTAAAAGTATGGATGCAACACCATACGACAACAGAAGTCCGGCAATCAATCCAAACTTAGCCTTCAACTTCCAGGAGTATGTGATCAAGCCAATGACAAGCGTGTAAACAATCAGAAAAATGATACTGAACAATGCCAAAGTTATGTCACCACCTGATTGACCTTTAAAGCAAAGGTACAGGAGCGTAAACACCAACAAGAAGCCGCATAGCACAAACAACGCGTGCTTGATCTGTTTTGCTAGATTCATGCCCTGCGCCACTTTAGATATTGCCAACAAAGGGATATTGGAGGCGTGATACTTGCTTCGTATTTCTCTTTCTTCCACGGTTGCCAAATGCTGCGTTTAGACACTGTTAATCCCCTAATCCTGTACTTTTTTCCCCTGTTTGTCAATATAGATAATCATTCCACCAAGACTTACATCGGCTTTCCCATTCGCAAAGGCATTGGAACATTCCAGACAAATATCATAAGTAAAAGGAATCACTACTTTCCCTGTTTTGTCTATAAAACCCCACTTTTCATTCAGCTGCACACCAATTAAGCCTTCGCTGCAATAACTGACATCTTCGTATGTTGGAGCTATGACTTCTTTCCCCTTACTATCAATAAATCCCCATTTTCCATCCATTTGCACAGCAGCCACCCCACCAAGGAATCCTCTTATATGGTCGTAACGAAGCGTCACTAATTCTTTTCCTGTCTGATCTATCAAAAGTTTTTTGGTGTCTTTGAAAACGATCGCCACCCCCTCGTTAAAATCTCCAACCCTATGGTAGATGATCGGGACTACTACTTTTCCAGCTTCATTAATAAAGCCCCATTTTCCACCTGAAAAATTTTCCTCTTCGTCCAGAGTTCCTCCTATATTTACTGCTGCCAGACCCTCATAGAAATCTTGCGCATTGTCATAGTTTGGTGGAACAACTTCTTTTCCTGTTTTATCTATGAAGCCGTGTTTTTCATTGATCTTCATCAGTGCCAGGGGTTTTTCTTCATCAAAGAATTCTATGTAATCATATTTTAGTGGGATCACTTCTTTGCCCGATTTGTCGACATAGCCATATTTACCACCTACACTCACTTTGGCCATCCCCTGCTTAAAGCCCCAGGCGTACTTGTACTTTAGCGGAATCACTTCTTTTCCTGATTCATCGATATGACCACGTTTTTTATTAAGTTCCACTACCGCTAAACCTTCCTGAAAGGCCCAGGCACGATCATATTTTGGTTCTATGATCACCTTTCCGGAAGCATCTTTGTATCCATATTTTCTGTTGTCCCCTTTAAAAGAAGTTTGGGCTTTGACCTTGAATCCAAAGGCCAAAAAGATTGTCATTACGAGTACTGTTGGTGTTTTTCTCATTACTATTATTTAATTCATGCTTTTGTTTCGTGGTTCTGTAACAAGACGCGATTAACGCCCCCGACAGGGAATTTTTCCAGTGATTGTCCCTTTGCGATCGATGTAGTAACATTGACCGTCTTTCTTGACCTTTGCCCGCTCGTAATCGTAGAAATAGGCGGGTGGTCCCGGGTCGAACTGAAAATCAATGATCACTTTTCCCTGCTCATCAATGAAACCAATCTTCCCATCCTTTTTCGCCCCGGCCAGGCCGTTTTTAAAGAAGCTAACATCTTCATACTCCGGCTTAATCAACACCTGAGCCTTTGCATCCACAAAGCCCCATTTGCCTTTTTCCTTGATCATGGAATAGCCTTCGTGCAGATATATTTGCTGGTATAGCGGTTCGGTCAATTCCTTTCCTTTCAAATCGATCAGACCGTACTTCCCCCCCATTCGGTATCTGGTGAATCCATTGCGATCGTATTCTTCGAGGTGGTCATAACTCAAGTCCGTTACTTTTTCACCCGTCTTAGTGATCATTTGATATTTTCCTCCCAGGCTACCGATAATGATCGATCTCCCGATCTGCACAAAGGAATAGGCCGGTTCAACAATGATTTTTCCATCTCCACTACCAACACCCACCAGACACTTATGGCGAATCCGAAACAGGCGATCCTCTGCCTTTTCTTCCTCCTTATCCGGAATGCGCTCGTGAAAATTCAGTTCCCGATCCAGGAAATAAAGGCGATTGCCCTTGCGCACCACAAAATACCCCGATTCGGTGGTCAGGACATCGTCCAGTTTGATTTTACTCGTTTCCCCATCCCGAAACGCGAACCACTTCTTTCCTTTCTGCAAAAAGGCGATCGAATCGTATGAAAAGGAAACAATGTTGTCGTACTCAAAGGGAACCGAGATTTCTCCCCGCATATTCATCATCCCCATCTTCTTTCCCTGCACCGCCAAAAAGGCTTCTGATTCATTCAAATAACAATGGTCTCCATCGATGTTCAAGGAAAACTCACAGGCTGGAATCGTGAATACCGGACCTTTCTGTTTTTCATCCCTGGAAACAAACTGAAATGCCACTTCCTCCATACTATGTTCTCCCTCGAGATCGTAATACTTGTACAGGGAGTCGTAGGGAACAGTCATTTTCAACAGCATCTCTTCACTATTGGCACAACTGATCGTCCCCGGGAAATTCATGGATTGCGCGTTCAAACTCCCAAAGCCCGTAAACAAGGCTATTACTAAAATGATTGATTTCTTCATGGTCACTCCGTTTCTGAGACTAAGATAAGAGTTCCCAAAGGTTTAAACCAGTAAATCTGTCAAAATAGGATATATGACGTAGCCTATTTCCCGGTGCCCTTAAAGATGATCAGAATGGTGTACAGCATGATCTTTAAGTCCAATGCCAGGGACATATTTTTCAGATAAAGCAGGTCATACTTCATGCGTTGAAGCATCTGTTCCACGTTCTCTGCATAACCATATTTGACCTGTCCCCAGGAAGTGATTCCCGGTCGGACCGAATTCAGTTCCAGAAACTGGGGTTCAATGGCCACAATCTGATCGATGTAATACTGGCGTTCAGGGCGCGGTCCTACCAGCGACATATCTCCGATCAACACATTCCAAAACTGCGGGAACTCATCCAGGCGGGTCTTTCTCAAAAAGCGTCCGACTTTGGTAATTCGTGGATCATCCGCACTGGACAGTTGAGGTCCATTTTTTTCAGATCCCACGTACATTGTTCGGAATTTAATGATCTGAAAACGTCGTCCATTCTTCCCGATCCGTTCCTGTAAAAAGAATACCGGACCTTTCGACGACAGCTTGACAGCCAGGGCCAAACCACAATAGACCGGAAAAAGGAAGATCAGTGAAACCGCAGACACGGCAATGTCAATCAGTCGCTTGGTGATGAACTGCCAAACCGGCATCCGGCTCGTATTCACTTCGATGAGCAGGGCCCCGAAAATATTGTTCAGACGCACCGAACCCGACAAAATATCATACATATCAGGGAGAATCTTGATCTTAATGTTTCGGGTGGAAATCCGTGCGATCAAAGACTTCAAACGCTCGTGCTCCGTACTTTCCAGGGCGATAATCACCTCTTCCACCTGTTGTTCATTCAGGATTTTCTCCAGATCAGTAACATGTCCCAGGTACTGAATTTCATTTTCAAGCAGACGATCAATGCCGTTTAAGTTGACGAAACCGACGAACTCATTCCCGATACTCTTCTTCATCTGGCTGATTTCCTTGTAGATTGAAACCGCCTTATCACTTCCTCCTAGCAACAGGGTCCGGAATCCTTCCTTCCGCTGCTGAATGCGGTACACTTGCATCACGGTCCACACGATCCGGGGCACAAAGGTAAAGGTGAAATGGATGACAAAGAGGGCAAAGAAAGACTTATAGTACATCTGGTAGCCCTGGATGGAGTCGTCTAGTAGTAAAGCAAAAAAGAGAATCAGCGAGCCGATTAGGGTTGCCTGAACTGTTAAATTTAAGGTCTTGATCCTGTAGAGTCGCCTGACATCAATGTAGGTTCCCTGAATCGTATAGAGCACTACCCAACAAATGGGGATCAAAAAAACGCCCCAATAAAATGATTCGGTGGCGACAAACTCCGTCTGTTCAATATTGACTTTCCGAAAGTAAAAGAAGAACGCCCACGATCCCGTTGCAGTCACCCAATCCAGTAATCCCAATAGGTATGAGCGAGCAGATATCTCCATTAGAAGTGAATCATTTTGATATTATCTATGTAGATATTTCCTTCTGATTTCCCATTGCTCAAACGGGCATCAAAAAAGGGGCTGAAACTTCCTGCTTGAGGAGAATTGGACACTATTTCCTTCAAATCAATATAGATTTTCTTCCAGCGAATGGACGATGCATCCTGTGCATTCAGGTCGATATTGACATGTGTTTTCGTTTCCGAAGGCTCATAGGCGATTAAGCCGGTTCGCAGCTTGTTATCATTATAATAATCGATCTCCATATACACCTCCGCTCCTGATTTCGGAAGTGTCATCGAGGGGGTCGCATAACCAAGCCAAAGCGAATCAGCAGTAGTTACCTTCACATGTCCGTAAAAATTCCCATAGTTTAAGATCACCGGATCGTTTCCGGAAGTCAGTGTTCCATTTGAAATAGGATCAGTATAAATCTTGACCGCCGCATCCTCAAAATCTTCAATCCAGAATTTACAATTGCTGGAATACTTCGTGACCGGGTCCAGGGGGACCACACTGTCTGGAATGAAATTATGGTTTACTTCAAATTTATCACAAAAGGGAAAGACTTTTTTCGTCGCGGAAATTCCATTGTTTCGAATGGCTGGATACATGGTTATTGTATGCGTTCCCTGCTCCAAAATGGGCAATTTGATAGGTAACTCAAAGTAGCCGATCACCTTTCCATCAATCAACAAATAGACGTCTGAAAAATTGCTGCTCAGTTCCCCCTCCTGCCCATTGAGGTCTACATTTTTGATGAGGGTCCATTTTCGAATATCCAACCAGGTGGGATTTTCGTTGTTTTTCACGCAGGCGCTCAATACAAACAATACTGGGAGTAATATCCAACTGAAAGCTTTCATAAGTATCTTTTTTAACGAACTATTTAAACACTTATTGTGTTAGATCAAGAGCTTCGATTGATCTAGTTTTTCGAGAATCAAACTGGCGACCCTCAAAGCCTCCACCCCATCCCGAAGTGAAACCACCGGATCTCTTTGTTCTTCAATCGCTCCATGAAAATCTTCCAGCTCTTCCTTAATGGCATTCGATTCGTCTATTTCAGGTTTATCGAACAGTATTCTTTTTTTGGCTTTCCCTTCTCCCAGGTCGAGAACGATATCCAGTGGATCTGCTTCTCCCTCCACATTCTCCATACGTACTACCTCAATCTCCTTGCTCAGAAAATCTACGCTGATGTATGCATCCTTCTGGAAGAAACGGGATTTCCGCATATTCTTTAATGAAATTCGAGAGGACGTCAGATTCGCCACACATCCATTTTGAAATTCGATCCGGACATTCGTAATATCATCCGAATCACTCACCACAGCTACTCCCGAAGCGGAAATTTGTTCCACCGGAGACCGGACGATGCTCAAGATAATGTCAATATCATGAATCATTAAATCCAGCACAACGGGCACATCCGTTCCTCGCGGATTAAACTGGGCCAAACGGTGTGTTTCAATAAACATCGGGCGATCCAAAAAAGGCTGTGCTTTCTGGAAGGCCGGGTTAAAGCGTTCCACATGACCCACCTGCACAATCACACCGTGCTTTTCGGCCAAACGAATTAACTCTTCGGCTTCTTCCACCGAATTGGCTACCGGTTTTTCAATAAACACATGCTTTCCGGACTGAATAGCCCTCGATGCCAATTCAAAATGGGTAACTGTCGGAGTTACGATGTCTACACAAGAGACTGCATCAAGCAATTCCTGCTCCTGATCAAAACGTTTGATTCCATAGCTTTCAGCCACTATTTTAGCCTGCTCATCACTTGGGTCAAAAAAACCAACTAATTCAAAACGGTCGCTTAATTCCAGCAGCAGTTTGATGTGTATTTTCCCCAAATGTCCGGCTCCGAAAACCCCAACTTTCAACATCGCGAATTTTCGACAAAGTTAATTAAAGATTTCTATCCGGCAGTGGCTGAGTGCGATGGGTATTCATTCCTAATGGAACATCTCTTTCATTCGCTGAAAGAAACCTTTGTCACTTGCATCTGGATTGGGCACAAAACTTTCGCTGCCTTTTAGTTTTTCCAGCACCTCACGCTCTTCTTTTGTCACTTTCTTAGGGGTCCAAAGTTGAACGTGTACAAACAAATCACCATGACCGTATCCCTGGATATTTGGTAGTCCTTTTCCTTTCAGACGCAAGGTCTTTCCACTTTGTGTTCCCGGTTCAATCTTGATTTTTGCTTTGCCACTAATTGTAGGTACTTCGATGCTTTCTCCCAAAATGGCAGAAATCATATTCACATGAGCTTCATAATGCAGGTTTTCTCCGTCTCTTTTCAGAAACTCATGTGGAACTTCCTCCACGACCACGATCAGATCTCCAGGCACCCCGTCAAAAGGCCCTGCATTTCCTTTTCCGGTCACACTCAACTGCATACCTTCTTCCACTCCGGCCGGAATATCGATCTCGATCACTTCTTCTTGTCTTTTCAGTCCGTGGTTATCCACACCGGAAGGTTTTTTATCGATCATTTTCCCAACCCCCTGACAAGTCGTACAGGTGGACTGGGTTTGCATCGCTCCTAAAAAGGTCTGCGCAACACGCGTGATTCTGCCGGTTCCGTTACAGGTCTGACAAGATTTAAAGGTAACCCCCTCGGCATTGACCAATTTATTTACCTTGATCTTTTTCTTGACTCCGTGCGCAATTTCATCCAAAGTCAATTTCATTTTCACCCGAAGGTTTGATCCTCGTACGGTTCTGGATCCACCTCCCCGGCTTCCTCCAAAACTTCCTCCGAAAGCACTACCGAAAACATCCCCAAACTGACTGAAAATGTCATCCATATTCATGCCTCCGCCACCAAATCCACCGCCCATACCAGCGTGACCAAACTGATCATACTGCGCTTTTTTCTCGGCATTACTCAGTACCTCGTAGGCTTCTGCAGCTTCTTTGAACTTCTCTTCGGCTTCTTTGTCTCCCGGGTTTTTATCAGGGTGATATTGCAAGGCCAGTTTGCGATACGCTTTTTTGATCTCGCTCTCCGAAGCTCCTTTACTTAAGCCCAGTACCTCGTAATAATCTCTTTTATTTTCGCTCATAGTATTCTCTTACTGTCCGACAACGACTTTGGCATAACGCACCACGCGATCATTGAGGAAATATCCCTTTTCAACATCTTCCACCACTTTTCCTTTCAAGGAAGCTTCCGGTGCAGGCACATTGGCAATTGCTTCATGCAATTCACTGTCAAAATCCTTTCCTTTGGAGTCCATTTCTTTCAGCCCTTTGGCTTCCAGTGTACTCTTGAATTTGGTATAAATCAATTTGAATCCTTCTTTCAGGGTTTCCAAATCTTCTGCTTTTTCATTCACCTGAATGGCACGTTCAAAATCATCCAGCACAGGCAGTAGTTCTTTCAAAACCCCCGCATTGGCCGTACTAATCAATTCGACCTTTTCCTTGTTCGTTCGCTTTCTGAAATTATCGAATTCCGAATAGAGACGCAGGTATTTGTCATTCACTTCAGCGTACTTTTCTTCCCAGCTAGTTCCCTCACGCTTCGCCTCCGCTTGCTGATCCTCCTGCTCTTGATTCAACTCCTCATTTTTCAGTTCTTCCTGAGCATTTTCCGCTTCATTCGTTTTTTGCTTCGCCATGTTCGTACGTCTATTTTTTTGCTGTTATTTCAGCCTGCAAAGATACTGCCATCTCTGAAATATTGACAAGCTGTCATAGAATCTCTGTCAAAACTGAAAAAGTGACAGGTTTTTCCAAAGCCAAAAACATCGTTTCCCCAATTTTTTACTTCGTTTCCGGATCACGATTTTATATTATATTTGCTTCTTGATTTGTTGAGTTCAATGGGCTTTCTTTCTAAACTAAAATCATACTTCTGGTCCCTCAGTTTTTTAAAGCATTTGGGATTGATTCTACTGGTTTACGGGTCAGTGGTCGGCGGTTTGATGTATTACCTCGAAAGTGCGACGAAGCACGGTGAAAAAATCGAAGTTCCCAACCTGATCGGCAAAAATATCCGTTCCATTGATGCCCTGCTGATGGGGCAGGAACTGTCTTACGAAGTCCTGGATTCTATTTACGCTCCGGAATTCAAACAAGGAACAATTATTTCACAGGATCCCAGTCCAACCGATTCGACCAATGTTTATGTAAAATCAGGAAGAACCATCCGCCTCAGACTCTCGAAAAAAAGTAGGTTGGTCGAAATGCCGGACCTGATTCACAAATCAGAACGTTTCGCACAAAGTGTACTCAAGAACCGGGGCTTTCAATCCAGTATTAGTTATAAACCAACCACGGAAGCCAATGGTGCTGTGATGGAGCAACTTTATAAAGGGAAAAGCATTCAGGCTGGCAAAAAAATTCCAATCGGATCAAAAATTCGTTTGGTCGTAGGAAAAAATCAGGTGGGCGCGCCTATCCAAATTCCTAATTTAAGTGGTTTAACAATAAACGACGTCAAGAACCGTTTAAGTTCCACAAGCTCTTTAAACCTCTTTACCGTGTTCCAAAATTGTCAAAATGCAGCGGATAGTGCCCAGGCGAAAGTTATTTCGCAGTCTCCGGAATACATCGAAGGCTTATTGAGCCCTTCTAACTCTACCATAACGGTTATTCTATCACTTGAATCCGACCAAAAAGCCCCTTAGTAAATGACCCGTCGCATTGTTCAACTTTTTTTACTGACCCAGTCCGTATTTTACTCCTTGTTTGTTTTTTCGCAAGAGGAATCACTTGGACCAGCTTTTGTTAGTCCCGGACAAAGTGAACAGACCATCTATCGTTCCGAAGCAAGCTTTGACTCTACTTTCATCTATAGTTCGGACACCCTGTCGCTTCCCTTTTTTGATGATTTTAGCTCCAATCACTTTCAGGTGTATGAAGCTGATTTTGGGGCCAATGGTGTTACTTCGGTCAAATTGTATCGTTTACTCGATCTCAACGATGTCCCATTGCCTGTAAATAGTAAATTCACTTCACAAAAAACTTTTCGTAGGGTGGTGGACATTAACGAACTTAGTTTTGAAGACATAGAACTCGAAGCGGATACCATCAAAGTAAGGGACCTTAGTAATTATGATTTAGCATTGAGTCCGGCCCAGGAAATCGTTTATCCTCCTTTCTTTATTTACGATACGGTCGGAGTGGCCGATGAACCAGACACCATTTGGATGAGTGAGTTTGAATTTGTCCAGGATTCAGCGACTCAATTTTTTGCTCCAATCAAGGATACCAATGCCTTTTGGTTGGATCATAGCGCACAACATAATTACACGAATGCCATCAATCCCTGGTCCCTTGGCGTCGTGACGCTCGACGGTTCGGATGAAAATGGTTTTCCCTACACCTTTGGTTCAACGACGAACGACTTCAACGACGTCCTGACCTCCAAAAAAATCGACATGGGCACCGTGGACGCAGCAGACTCCGTTTACTTTAGCTTTATTTTTCAGGCGAAAGGATGGAATGATGTGCCCGAAAACGGAGATTCTCTGATTCTCGAGTTTTATGCCCCACAACAAACACAGTGGATTCAGCGCTGGTCTTCTTCCGCGACCACACTCAATGATTTTGACCGGGTACACATCCCTATCACAGAAAGCAAATACCTGCAGACTGGTTTCCAGTTCAGATTTCGCAATTATTCCGGAAACGCGGGAGCTATTGATCAGTTCCACATTGATTATGTACATCTCCGGGCTTTTTCAGGACATCAGGATACCCTGTTCAAAGATTTTGCCATTGTTTATCCGATCAAAACCCTCCTGAAAGACTACACGCAGGTCCCCTGGGAGCACTATCAAAACAGTTCGGATAACAAGATGGCCGATCAAATGGAAGCTGTCCTTAGAAACGGAAGCAATAAATCCGAGAACAATGAGGATGGAACCGTCAGTATCAGTTATCAGGGTGCCCCGGAAGGACAGTTCACCCTCGACAAAGACATTCTTTCCGGTGGGGTCAACTATGACATTCCACAACACACTTACTTTAGCTATCATAACCTGACCGGAGGCTATGAATTTGATCGGAGTAAAACGGGAGATTACCAGGAATTTGATGTGAAAATGACTGCCAAAGCTCAATTTTTTCACGATGCCAATAATGACACCACCTATTACGTCCAACGATTTTATGACGCCTATGCCTACGACGACGGGAGTGCTGAAGCAGCCTATGGTCCCACAGGAGTTCAATCTCGTTTGGCCTACCGTTTTGATCCTTATGAAGGGGATTCCTTAATCGGTATTAGAATGCGTTTTGTTCCCTCCGTGAATGATGTCAGCAATGAACTGTTTCTTCTAACGGTTTGGGATGACAATAACGGAAAACCAGGAAATGTCATTTATGAAGATGACTTCCTGAATCCCCGAAGCCCTAGCTATGTTTATGACGACAGTTTGGGATTCACAAATTATTACTTCCAGGACTACCAAAAGGTATTTATTCCGGGTGCTTTTCACGTTGGATGGAGACAATTGGAAGCCAGTAGACTCAACCTGGGAATGGACATGAACACGGACCAATCAGCCAATATCTTTTTCAGCGTGGATAACGGTCAGACCTGGAAAAACACTTCTTATGCCGGAGCCCTTTTGATGCGGCCCATCTTCCTGTCTGCTCTGAATCAACAAGTACAGGTTTCGGAACTCGACCCGATCGAAGAGAGCTTCAAGATTTATCCCAATCCGGTTCAAAACACCTTGCATATTCAAATTTTGAATTCCGAGTTCGAAGGAGCGACTCTGCTCGACCTGAACGGCCGGGCACTTCGCCACATTCTTCCGGGACAAACAAGTGTGGATCTCAGTAACCTGCAGGCCGGAATCTACCTGATCCGTGATCTGAAAAGGAGAAGCAGTTACAAAATTGTAAAGTACTGATTGATCATGCGGCCTGAGGAAGATAAGGAAGAAGAAAAAGAAATTTCAGAAGAGCGGGAAGAACTGTATGAACATTACAGTTTTACAGCTGATCCAGGACAGGAAGTGGTGCGGATCGACAAATTCTTATTGGACCGACTCCCTAATACTTCGAGAAACAAGATTCAAAATGCGGCGAAAAACGGCAACGTGGTTGTCAACGACAGGGCCGTTAAACAGAATTATAAAGTCAAACCAGGAGATCGGGTTAGTCTGGTGCTTCCCTACCCGGTCCGGGAAATAGAACTGATCCCCCAGGACATCCCCCTGGATATCCTCTTTGAAGACGATGAACTCATTGTGCTCAATAAAGAGGCGGATATGGTTGTACATCCTGGTTATGGAAATTACACCGGAACGCTGGTCAATGCGCTGGTTTATCATTTTGAACACCTTCCAGAAAGCAAAGATGACTACTTCGGGCGACCGGGACTGGTCCATCGACTTGACAAACACACCACGGGGATCATGGTCGTTGCAAAAACGGAAAACGCCCTGGTCAAATTGGCCAAACAGTTTTATGACCGTACGACGGAACGAAGATATCACGCTTTGGTATGGGGTGATCCAGAGGCAGATGAAGGCCGGATTGAAGGCCACATTGGGCGATCTTTAAAAAACAGGAAGGTCATGGCCGTTTTTCCAGAAGGAGACCATGGGAAGTACGCTGCCACCAATTACCGGGTGATCAAACGATTTGGACTGGTTACCCTGGTGGAATGCAAATTGGAAACCGGACGCACCCATCAAATCAGGGTCCACATGAAACACATCGGGCATCCCTTGTTTCATGACCTCGAATATGGAGGAGATCGCATGCTCAAGGGAATTGGAACTCAAAAGTACAAGGCCTTTATTGAAAATTGCTTTTCGCTGTTAAGTGGACAAGCTTTGCACGCGAAAACACTGGCTTTTGACCATCCGACAACAGGAAAAAGACTCTCCTTCAATTCGGAACTTCCAGAAGCCTTTCATAAAGTGTTGAAAAAATGGGATAAATACAGCTCAGAAACACACAATTTCTCATCCTAATCCGAGCATTCAGGCCTTTTTTTTAACTATTTTTTTTTGACAATTTACTAAACAGTACAAACAATTTAAAATCAACAGATTACAAACAAAAACCAAAACAAAGAGACAAAATGAAATATTTTTTTCTGTGACATTTTTGGTTAAGAAATAAATTATAGTTTAATTCGGGGTTGATTTTGAAAGAATAAACGCATATTATATGAAGATCAAAGCACTGGTTTCATTCGTATTTGTGGGGATTTCACTGATCTCCTTCTCTCAGGTTCTCTATGTTCCTAAGCAAGTTCGGGAGGCAAACACACAATACCGAAACGAGAATTTCTGTGAAGCAGCAAGTCTATGTGCCAAAGCATACTATAAAATTGAACGTGGTAACAAGAGTTCTCTCCGAATGAAAGGAGACATGGCCTTTAAGACGGCTGAATGTTATCGCCAAACGGAGAACGCCAAGGATGCTCATGAATGGTATGAAAAAGCAATCGTGTTGAAGTACTATGAGCGCAAGCCAATTGTTCATTTTTACAATGGAGAGATGTTGCGCGCGCTTGGAGAGCATGCCAAAGCAAAAGAAAGCTACACAGCTTACAAAGCATTGGTCCCTAACGATAAGCGTGCTGATATCGGAATCCGTTCATGCGACATTAATAAGGACTTCAAAATCAACAAAACACGTCACATCGTTTCCAATGTAAGCCGAATCAACCTGGAAGTCTTTGACATGGCTCCTATGATGGCTAACAAAAAACAAAATCAATTGGTGTTTAGTTCTACTCGTAAAGGTGGTATTTCTACAGTAAATGACCCCCGTTCTTGTGAGTATTACATGGACCTTTGGGTAGCTGACATTGACAAAAAAGGAAACTTCCTGGAGCCACGACTACTTCCAGGTCAGCAAATCAATACAGTTGACAATGAAGGGTCCGTTTGTTTCGACGGAAGAATGAAAGTGATGTTCTTTACACGTTGTCCTAACGTACGTAAAGTAAATCTTGGTTGTGACATCTGGCGTTCCGAATTGAAAGGAAAAGAATGGGGTGAGCCAACCAAACTCGAATTGAAAGACCACGACTCTATTTCTGTTGGACACCCATGTGTTACACCAGATGGAAAATTCTTGATTTTCGCTTCTGATCTTCCAGGAGGATTTGGAGGAAAAGACCTTTGGTACACCACTTACGACAAGAAAAAAGACACCTGGTCTACTCCTGTTAACATGGGGCCAGAAATCAATACCCCAGGAAATGAGTTGTTCCCAACCTTTGCTTTGAATGGAGATCTGCTTTACGCATCAGATGGTCTTCCAGGAATGGGTGGATTGGATATCTTCCGTGCAAAACAAGCAGGAGAACAATTAAAATGGGAAAACCCAGAGAACTTAGGTTATCCGATGAATTCATCTTCCAATGATTACGCCCTAATCGAAGTTTCTGAGAAAAAAGGATTCTTTACTTCAGAGCGTGTTGGTTCAGTTGGTAAAAACCAACGTCCTGACATTTGGATGTATGATGTTCCACCAAACGTTTTCGACCTGACCGTGAATGTGATGGAATTGTTCGACAATTCGAAAAAAGTAGCTGGTGCTAACGTAAGTGTTGTTGCCAGTGACGGTGGAAAATGGGAAGGAACGACCAATGATAACGGTAGCATCTTCTGGGACAAAAAACCAAATGGAGATCGTTACATTAACGAGAACAGTTCCTACACCATTACCGTTTCGAAAGAAGGATACACAGCGGTAAAACCTCAAAGCTTTACGACTGAAGAAGTTAAAATCGACCAGAAGTTCATCTTCGACATGCCGATGATTAAAGACGAACCAATTCGTCTGCCAGAAGTTCGATACCCGTTAAACAAATGGGAACTGCTTAAGGATAGCACTATCAACTCAAAAGACTCCTTGAACTATGTATATGATCTGTTGGTGAAATACCCTGGTCTGAAACTGGAATTGATTTCCCATACGGATGCTCGTTCCGGAGACATCTATAACCAGGTGCTTTCTGAAAACAGAGCGAAATCGTGTATCAAATACCTGGTTGAGGAAAAAGGAATTGACGCACGTCGTTTGGTTCCTGTAGGACAGGGTGAGCGCGTTCCTAAGAAAGTATGGAGAAAAGGTGATGAGTACTTCGATAGCCAACCCGCTGACACTGCGGGTGTAGAAGAGGTTGTTCTGGAAGAAAAACTGATCAACTCTTACAAACGAAGTAATAGAACATTGTTTACGCAGCTTCACCAGTGGAACAGACGTACGGAAGGACGAGTACTTGGAATGGATTTTGATCCGGCCACTGCTCCTCCGGTTCCAGAAGATTTCTTCAAGTTTAAAAATCTTCCAAAGAACACATCGAAATAAAACATTTAAGCCCTCGTCTCAGACGGGGGCTTTTTTCTTAAATATACGCTAGATTGCGTATTGATTCGGTTATGTGCATCCGGTACTTTTGTATCGTGAAGTCTTGCATCACAACCAATAATTTAACCACTAGTTTGATCAGGCTGCTACTCCTTTCGGTAGTTTGCTTGCTCATTCCAGTACTTTCCTCTGCTCAATGTACAGATGGAGTAAATGCCGCATTTAGCTTTAGTGGAGACAACCAGTGCTCTAATTTTAGTGTCCAATTTAGTAACCAATCCACTGGTAGTGGTCTGACCTACGAATGGGATTTCGGAAACCCTACCTCCGGTGCAGCCAATAGCTCAACCGCCAATAACCCGACACATGAATTTATTTCATCCGGCAGTGGAACGGAAAGTTTCCAGGTTCAATTGATCGCAACCGGATCGAATGGTTGTAAAGACACCCTTGTTCAAACGCTTACCATGAAGCAATCTCCTGGCGCCACACTGGAAGATCCTATCAATGATTTTAGAAACTGTGACGGAACAGTCTATTCCATCTTACTCTTTGATATTACTCCTACCTCAGGAAATACCAGCTATCAAATTATCTGGGGAGACGGCTCACCCGATTTTAGTGATGCCAATTTTCCAGGGGCTGGCTTAACCCATGACTATGGAACCGACGACATCTTCAATCTTCTCTACATTGTAACCGGAAGCAATGGTTGCGTAGATACAACCGAATACACCGTGGCCAACATCACGAACCCATCCATTGGAGCCGCCAACCCCGGGGGTACAACCGGATGTGGACCGCTGGAAATTTGTTTTCCGCTAAACAACTTTAGCTCCAACCACTCTTCGACTACCTATACCATTGATTTTGGAGACGGCACCCCGATTGACACCATAGCCCATCCTCCACCCGATGAATTGTGTCATACTTATGACAAGACTTCCTGCGGAAGTGGGGACAACAATGCCTATACTTTTAAGATCAGCGCCATTAACTTTTGTGATGTTTCTGAGGCGACAATCACTCCGATCAAGATCTATCTCAAACCAGAAGCACAATTTGAAGCTCCTGAGAACGCCTGTGTTAGCAGCTCTGTCAACTTTATCAACACGACCATTGCCGGTTTCTTTGGGAGCTCCTGTAGCCAGTTCACCCAGTGTACATGGGATTTTGGAGATGGAACGGTAGTCAACACGAATGATTTAAGCAATCAGAGTCACAGTTATGCAGCTACCGGAACTTACACCGTCACTCTTTCGGCCACGAATAACTGTGGAACCAGCACCTTCACCAAAGACATCTGTATCGAAAGCATCCCTGTCCCCGATTTTACCATCGACGCCGATAGTGCCTGTGCGCCACTCCAGATCAATACGGACAACCTATCGAGCAGCGGAGACATCTGTGTGTTAACTTATGCCTGGAATGTCGCTCTATCTGCCAATAGCTGTAATCAAAGCTCTTCGGAAAGCAACTTCATCAATGGAACGGACCCAAATAGTTTTGAGCCTATTATCGAAATTTTGAATCCTGGTGACTACCAAATCAACCTCAGCGTAACGAACAGCTGTGGTGTATTCAACAAAAATCTACCTGTCGTTGTTCAGGGGCCACCACAAGTAAATATCTCAAGTCTTCCCGATCTTTGCTTGGGTGAAAGCAGTACCCCCGGAGCCAATATCACTTCCTGTCTCGCTCCGGTTCAGTCCTATTCCTGGACCTTTCAAAACGGAAGTCCTGCCAACTCCTCTCAGGAAGACCCGGGAAGCATTAGCTACAGTACGCCTGGGGAATATACGGTTAGCCTGGAAGTAAGCAATCAATGTGGGACTTCAAATGATCAGCAAACGATTCGTGTGCTGGGAGCTCCCAACGATATTCACCCGAGAATTTCCAATCCAATTTGTCCAGGTTCCGATGTGCAACTTTTCTGTGACACGGTTCTGGGCGCAAGTTATTCATGGAGTGGTCCCGGAGGCTTCACTTCCAATCAGCAAAATCCGATTGTTAGCAACGTAAGCGCATCCAACGAAGGATACTATTACGTGACTGCCACACTTGGTTCCTGCCCAGGTCCAAGAGACAGTGTTGAATTACTTTTAATCGCCTCGGCATTGGTTGATGCCGGACCAGATGATACGGTCTGTTTGCAAGACGCAGGCTTCACCATCACTCCCAACAGTGCGGGTGGTGGTGACTGGTCTGGCAATGGGATCGACAATGCTGGATTCTTTGATCCCTCATTGGCGGGCGCTGGACAACATACATTAACCTATACCTATGAAGACCCGGCAAGTGGTTGTATTAATTCCGATCAACTCCTTATGACGGTCGGGGGGCCTCCAAGCGTCAATGCCGGGAGCGATCTAAATATGTGTAATCAGGCGATCCCTGTTCAACTGACCGCAACTCCTTCCGGAGGAAGTTGGAGTGGTCCTGGGATTACTGACCCGGATGGAGAGTTTACCCCTTTTGCAACCGGTAGTTTTGAGATCATATACAGCCTAAGTGACGCGAATAATTGTTCTAACAGCGATACCATCCTCATAAGCGTGGTCAACGCCTCCACAGTCAATGCTGGAAACGATACACTGGCCTGTGCCAATGAGTCTGCTATTCAACTAAACGGAAGTCCTGCTGGCGGAAGTTGGTCTGGTAGCGGGGTGAGCTCTGGAGGACTCTTTACCCCAGGAGCTCCTGGAAGTATTGACCTTGTCTATGAACTGGGATCTGGCTCCTGTCTCTCCAGGGATACGCTTACTGTCACTGTTCAGGCCAAACCAAACGTAGATGCCGGACCGGATTTTGATGTTTGCATTGGCTCCGGAACCGGCACACTGAATGGGACTCCTTCCGGCGGTAGCTGGAGTGGAGCAGCCATCTCAGATCCTTCTGGAACCTATGATCCTTCCCTGGTCAGTCCGGGAACTCATACACTGACCTACAGCTTTACCGATCCAGTCACCGGATGTAGCAATAGCGACAACCTTTCCATGAACGTGATCTCATCACCCGTAGTGGACGCCGGACCTGACACTAGTATTTGCAACCAGCCCTTTCCTGTTCAACTCTTCGCTTCCCCTGCAGGAGGTACGTGGTCGGGACCCAACGTCACCGCTGATGGAATCTTTACTCCGAGCACGAGTGGAACTTTTACACTCACCTATTCCCTTTCGGCTGCTCCTCCATGTACGGCAGAAGACAGCAGAGTCATCACCGTTAGTGATCCGGCCGTAGCAGATGCCGGACCTGATTTCGAACTTTGTTACTCCGAAGAAGTTACTTTTGTTCAGGCTACTCCTCCAGGAGGAAGCTGGTCTGGGCCACTCATTCAATCTGACGGGAGCATCACACCCAACGCGAGCGGGAGCTACGAATTGGTTTATTCTTATGGAGCAGGGAACTGTCTGACTCAGGATACCACTCAACTTATCATCCACGACCTCCCGGTGATTGGCGTCGATCCCGATCGATCATTTTGTCCGTACGACTCTCCGGTGAACTTTTCAGCAAGTCCGTCTGGTGGAAGTTGGTCTGGTAATGGAATTACTGACCCAGCCAATGGGCTCTTTGATCCCGGAAGTGTTTCCAATCAGGGAAACATCAACTACGTCGTGTACGAATTCACCGAACTTACCACCGGATGTATCAACCGGGATAGTCTGCAAGCCAACGTTTTCATCTTACCTCTGGCCGATTTCAACTACAGCAGCGTCATCTGTTCAAATAGTTCCGAGAACTTTACAAGTACAAGCCAGAACGCCAGCAGCTTTTTCTGGGATTTTGGAGACGGAAGCCCTGTTCAAAATGAGGAACATCCGGCACATAGCTACGTACTTACCGGTAATTTCGACATTGAGCTCCTCGTCATTTCCACTGATGGATGCCGGGATAGTATTTCCAAAGCCATTGAGATCAGGGAATCACCAAGTGTACAATACGACTTGTCTACCGATGAAGGTTGCGGACCTCTCAGCGTTGATTTCAGCAATCTTTCAAGTGGAGTCGGAAGCCTGAACTACTTCTGGGATTTCGGAAATGGACAAAATTCAAGTGACCAAAATCCAGAGTCTCAAAACTATGTTGCAGGAATTCTCAACGACACCATTTACGTGGTTCAACTGGACGTAAGCAATATGTGTGGGACAGTCAGCAGTTTTGATACAATAACCGTCAAAACCTCCCCTACTGCAGACTTCGGGACCATGTTTAATACCGGTTGCTCCCCCTACGAAGCACAAATTGCCAACAATAGTTACGGTTTTCCGGACAGCTTCCAATGGAATTTCGGAGACGGACAAAGCTCCACGACTTCGGATGCATTGTTTGAACATACTTTTGTCACGGGAGATGAAGATACAATCTACCAAATTGAACTCATCGTCTCCAACGAATGCGGAAGTGATACCGGATACCATTCGATACATATTCTCCCGCGAAGTGTGAATGCCTTTTTTAATACCAGTACCCTGTCTGGTTGTGCGCCCCTTGATGTGGACTTCACTAACTTTTCCACCGGAGCTCAATTCTACAACTGGGATCTCGGAAACGGAAACACCAGCAATGCTTACGATGCATCCACGACCTACACGACGGCCGGAAACTATGTGGTCACTCTGATCATTAATGACGACTGTAGTCGGGATACAGCCCGGGTGAGTATTGAAGTACATCCCCGACCGGATATTGACTTCAGCTATTCCCCAAACACGGTATGTGTCGGACAGGAATTTCAATTCACGGACCTCTCTTCAGACATTACACAGCTTGTCTGGGAATTTGGTGACGGTGACAGTTCCCTACTGAACAATCCGACACACGTGTATGACACCAGCGGGACCTTTCCAGTGACATTGAATGGTTTCAATACAATTTATCAATGCCAGACGTCCATCCAGAAAAATGTCGCGGTGGCTGAAAGTCCTGTCGCAAACTTTGAACTTCCAGATGTAGACGCCTGCTCCCCGGCTACCTTTAGCTTCACCAACACGAGCAGTAATTACAGCTTTGTTTCCTGGGATTATGGAGACGGAAACCTTTCCACTTCGGTCAATGGTTTAAATACATACACCGAAGCCGGAAGTTATCAGGTCCAATTGACCGTTGAAAATCAAACCGCCTGTAGAGACTCCATCATCCAGACAGTCGTGCTTTATCCCCGTCCAACGGCGGACTTCGATTTTGTTTCCATTGATTCCTGTGAGTTGCCAGCCGGAGTAAAAATGCTCAACCAAAGTACGGGCGCGGATTCTTACCTATGGAACTTTGGGAACGGGGAACAATCGGTACTTACTCATCCAGAAGCTATCTATCAGTCCCCCGGAAACTATTTCATCAAACTGTTGGCGACGAACAGCTACGGTTGTCAGGATTCAATCACAAAACCGGTGCAAATCTTCCTCCCTCCATTGGCGGGTATGTTTGTTTCATCTAGTGACTTATGTGAACGACAGCCCATTGTTCTCACCTCATCCAGTTTGATGTCAGATTCGGCCAAGTGGTTTACAGGCGATGGAACAATCATCAGTGGAAATCAGGTCACCCATCAGTATCAGGACCTTGGATCCTATTCTATTACGATGGTCGCTTACGGTCAGGGAGGCTGTTCGGATACCGTTCATTTCAGTACTCCAATCAATGTAAAACTGTCTCCTACCGCAGATTTTGAATATCTGAACATTGAGAATAACTTCAAAAAAGATGGAACAATCCAGTTCACCAATCTCTCCCAGGATGCACAACAATATATCTGGGAACTGGACGAAGAATTCTTTTCAGACCAGGTCCACCCCACCTACAAATACGATGAATTTGGTGAATTACAGGTAAAGTTAACTGCGATCAATGATAATGGTTGTCGGGACACCCTCACTACCGGAATCATTGTGGACGTATTTCATGGCCTGCACGTGGCCAACGCCATGTATCCCGGACATCCGGTTTTCGATGTGGCCAATTTTGTTCCCAAGGGAGTCGGACTCTCTTTCTATCATATCAGTATTTATGATGATTGGGGAAACCTGATCTGGGAATCAAGTGAGCTCGATGAATTTGGCCGTCCAACTGGATATTGGGACGGAACCTACCAGGGAAAGCCGGTTCAGGAAGACGTATATGTCTGGAAAGTCGAAGCAACTTATAAAACCGCAGGCGTTTGGGAAGGGAAGAAATATCCGGATGGAACAATCAAACGATCTGGAACAGTCACTTTAATCAGATAGTTATGAAAAAGAATATTCGACATTTGATTCAAATCAGCCTGATTTTGGTACTTGGACAAGTCCAGGCACAGGACCCTAACTTTTCCATGTTCTACAATGTTCCGACCTACTATAATCCGGCGATGACTGCAATCAACAACGGACTTACCGTTCGGAGTAACTATCGAAACCTCTGGACCCCAATTGTCAGTAAACTGAATACCTACTCCGCTGCCTGCGAAATAGAAGCAGTCAACAAAATTGGATTTGGTCTATTGCTTTCGAGCGACCTGGCAGGAGAAGGCTTATTGCGAACTAATAAAGCAACTGCCTCTTATATGTATCGTCCGATCGAAGGAGAGAATCTATTGTTGCAATTCGGTTTATCCGGCTCTTATGTCAACAAATTCATTGACTGGGATCGGCTTGTTTTTTCGGATCAGCTGGATGAAGTTCACGGACAGGTCAGACCATCCGCTTTTTTGAGTCCAAACTACAACACGGTTTCCTATGCAGACTTCAATGCTGGGGTAGCACTCCGATTTAATATTCGTCCGGGAAGAACTGGCCGAATTTACCGCAAGATGAACGGAACTGCCGGTCTGGCCTTTCATCACTTAAACGAACCGCAAGATGCCTTTCTGGGAGAAGGAGCTTCCCTACTCCCCATCAAAACAGTTGCCCATAGCGGCTTTAACATCCTCCTGCAACAATCCATTCTTTCCACAGCGATGATCTACGAACACCAGGGCCGATTTCAAACCTTTTCAGCAGGATTCAATGTAGCTTACAGTACCCTCTTTGGAGGCGTCTGGTTTCGCAAGGGGTCCAGCCTCCGAAAAACGCAATTCGATTCCGTGATTTTGACCGGAGGAGCCAACCTGAAATTATCAGACAAAAGCAAGATGCGGGTCTCCTACTCCTTTGACCTGACTGTTTCCAGACTGCATACCGCCTCGATCGGATCTCATGAGGTCTCACTCATCTTTTTCTTTGACGACAAGGTCCTCTTCCGAAAATACCGGGAACAAAAGAAAATCAAGGATCGATACAAGTGTCCTGAAGGCTTCGACGGCTACTAATTATTCCTTACTTTTGGTGCTATGAAGCACTTCCTTCTTGCTGGTGAAAAGGGAAGAAATGATTTTTTTAGTCATGCCCTGACCATTGCTTTGGTCGTTGGTACGCTCGCCATTTTTTCCATGATTCCGGTCTGGATTTACGCCATTCAAACGAATCAAACACAGATTTCTACGGCACTTCTTCAAAAACATTTCGGAAGCAATCTCCTTTTCTTGTTTAACCTCCTGCCAATTGCATTAGGTTTGGGAACTCTATGGTTATGCGTCCGATACATCCACAAGCGGAAATTTGTGACACTCATCACCATACGCAAAGCTCCAGATTTAAAGAGAATCTTGTTTAGTTTTCTGATCTGGATGGCCTTTCTGTTTCTGTTCTTCGTACTTAACCTGTTCCTGTCCCCTGAGGAGATTTCCTGGAATTTTCAGCCTGCTCAGTTTGGAATATTGCTCCTGATCAGTCTTGTTTTTGTATCGATTCAATGTCTTTTCGAAGAGATTTTTTTTCGCGGCTACCTGTTGCAAGCCTTTGGTTCCACCATCCCCAACAAATGGATTCCAGCCCTCCTTTCCTGCGGGATTTTCACACTTATGCACTTCCAAAACCCGGAAGTGGAACTACTTGGTTGGGGTGCACTGCTTTATTACTTTGCAACGGCTATTTTCCTCACCTGGATCACGGTCATCGACGATGGAATCGAATTGTCAAGCGGATTTCATATCGCAAACAACCTCTTCGGAGCACTTTGGCTAACAAACGATTGGCAGGTTTTTCAAACAGATGCCCTTTTCCGAAGTCATGCAGCAGCGGAAATCAACAGTTTTCATTGGATAACTATTCTGGCGGTGTACCCCCTTTTGATGTATCTTTATAGCAAAAAGTATGGGCTTAGTCCACGAAAGCTTTTTGAATCGTATAAACATGATTAGAATCTTATTATTGGCACTAATGTGCGCTGGGATGGGACATTTAGCATTCAGTCAGATGCTTTCTGGAGATTTGAAAGATTCCGGACGGAAAATGCTGACCAGGAGTGAGCTAAAAGTAACCGGGAAAAAATACAGGGGTTTCCAGATTTTTGAAATCTCCGTAGACCGAAAAGGGGTGGTAAATGGTGTCCGACACATTCCCACAGCAAATGAGTTGACCTCAACCCCTGCACGTATTCAGGCTACCAATTTGCTCAGTGCCCTGGAATTCGAAGCCGGAACACATTACCCGAAATTCCAACGAGCCAGGGTAAGAGTTCTTTTTGAGCGGGAAGCAGAAGTTGTCGAACCTGTGAACAAAAGCAAGTAACAAGGAAGCTTCCTTCCAGAAAGAAGGACTTCACAACTCACAAAAAAAGATTAACTTTGCTTACTTCACGAAACAACATCCATGGAATATAATACGCAACGCCCACACATGATTCTTCCTGAATATGGTCGCAATGTTCAAAACATGATTGAGCACGCGATGGAAATTGAAGATCGGGAAGAGCGCAATCGGGCCGCTCGTTCAATCATTGAAGTCATGGGACAATTGAATCCGCACCTGCGAGATGTCGATGATTTCAGACATAAACTTTGGACGCACCTCTTCGTGATGTCAGACTTCCAATTAGATGTGGACTCGCCTTATGAAATGCCCAACAAGGAAGTGCTGAATGAAAAACCACAGTCCATGGAGTATCCTAAAAACAAGATTCGCTACGGACACTACGGTAAATACACGGAAAAGATTATTAAAAAGGCCGTGGAAGAGCAGGACCCAGATGTGAAGGAGCATGTGAAAAGAAGCATGGCCAACTTCATGAAGAAACAATTCCTGGTCTATAATAACGATGCGGTGGAGAACCACATTATCGCACAACAATTATCAGAATTGTCCAACGGTGAGTTGATTTTGGATGATCCGGACACCCTGGTTTCAACCAATCAGGTTTTAAAAGCGTACGGAATTAACCCGAATAATCAGAACAACAAGCGCAATAAAAAGGGGCAAAACAATCAAAAGTTCAAAAAACACAAAAAAAAGTACTAGAATATGGCTTCATTTGAGATTCACGGAGGAAAACAACTGAAAGGTGAATTAATCCCACAAGGAGCCAAAAATGAAGCGTTGCAGGTACTCTGCGCCGTCCTCCTTTCTCCTGAGAAAATTACGATTTCCAATATTCCGGACATTATTGATGTCAATAAATTGATCAACCTGCTTCAGGCCATGGGGGTCAAGACGGAAAAAGTCGAAAAAGGAACCTTTGTTTTTCAAGCAAAAGACGTTGACCTGAAATACCTCGAGTCAGAAGATTTTAAGAAACGAGCCTCTTCTCTGAGAGGTTCCATCATGATTGTCGGACCTTTGCTCGCCCGTTTTGGAAAAGGCTTTATCCCCAAACCTGGTGGAGACAAAATTGGTCGAAGAAGGCTGGACACCCACTTTGAAGGTTTTGCCAAACTGGGAGCCAAATTCAACTATGATGCCGGAGAACACTTCTACTCGGTCGAAGCCAAAAAACTGAAAGGAACCTACATTCACCTGGATGAAGCATCCGTAACAGGAACAGCCAACGTAGTTATGGCCGCAGTCATGGCCGAAGGAAAAACGACCATCTACAATGCAGCGTGCGAACCTTATCTTCAGCAATTATGCCTGATGCTCAACTCGATGGGAGCAAAAATTGAGGGAATCGGATCCAATATGTTGCACATCAAAGGAGTCAAATCACTTGGAGGATGTTATCACCGGATTTTACCCGACATGATCGAAATCGGAAGTTTCATTGGACTCGCTGCCATGACCCAATCCGAAATCACCATCAAGGACGTAAGCTATGAAAATTTGGGAATCATTCCCCAAGTATTCCAAAAACTGGGAATCAAGCTGGAAAGAAGAGGAGATGATATTTTCGTCCCGGCACAAGAATCCTATGAAATCGACACCTACATTGACGGCTCTATCCTAAGTATCTCGGACGCTCCCTGGCCGGGCTTTACTCCGGATTTACTTTCGATTGTACTGGTTGTTGCTACACAGGCAAAAGGAAGTGTTCTGATCCATCAAAAAATGTTTGAATCCCGACTCTTTTTCGTGGATAAACTCATTGATATGGGGGCTCAAATCATCCTTTGTGATCCGCACCGTGCCACCGTGATCGGCCTGGATAAACAATATCCGCTTCGCGGGATTTCGATGACATCGCCGGATATTCGCGCCGGAGTTTCTCTACTGATCGCAGCACTTTCTGCCGAAGGAAAAAGTACGATTCACAACATCGAACAAATTGACCGGGGCTATCAGGATATCGACATCCGATTGAACAACCTGGGGGCAGATATCAGACGTCTGTAATGCATTATTTCGTCACCAAACTTGCCCTCGCCCTTGCATTGCTATTCAGTTCTTCCGAAGGACTGCAAAAAGCACCGGAAATCAGTGGAAAAACACCAGAAGGTAAAGAAGTCAAACTATCGGAATTGAAAGGAAAAATTGTGCTCGTTGATTTTTGGGCTTCCTGGTGCGGTCCATGCCGACGAGAGAACCCAAACGTCGTGGAAGCTTATCGAAAATACCGCAAAAGTAAATTCAACGGAGCCCGGGGATTTGAGGTCTTTTCCGTTTCCCTGGATCGAAATCAGGAATCCTGGACCAAAGCAATTGATTTGGATCATTTAAACTGGAAACACCACGTATGGGATCAGGACCAACGCATTTCACGTGCTTATGGTGTACGAAGTATTCCGAGCGCCTTTTTAATAAATGGTCGAGGCGAAATAGTTGCTTCCGGAAATGCGCTACGGGGCATCGGATTGCATATCGAGATTGAAAAGCTGATGGATTAGCCTAGTGGCTAAAATATTATTCAAAGCTTTTTGTTTCAGCCACAAATTCCGTATCTTTGCAGGCGATTACAACGATTACAAAAATTTTAAATTTCAAAGCGATGGCAGTAGTAGAAGCAGGAATTGACATTCAGGAAATTCTGGATAAACTGGGTATTGAAAAAGTGAATCGGGGAGCCTCTACAGGATCTCATTGGTTCAACACTAGAGGAGAACAAATCAATTCACAATCACCAGTTGATGGTAGTTTGATTGCTTCCGTTAATTCCGCATCGGAATCAGATTATGAAGCAGTAGTATTGAAAGCCTCCGAGGCCTTCAAAAGCTGGAGAACGGTTCCTGCACCAAAACGTGGAGAAATAGTTCGTCAATTGGCTGTCAAATTAAGAGAACAAAAAGATGCACTTGGAAAGTTGGTCTCCTACGAAATGGGGAAATCCCTGCAGGAAGGACTTGGAGAAGTTCAGGAGATGATCGACATCTGTGATTTCGCCGTAGGACTTTCCAGACAATTGCACGGTTTGACCATGCACTCCGAAAGACCAGGACACCGCATGTACGAACAATACCATCCGCTTGGAATTGTCGGAATCATTTCTGCCTTTAACTTCCCGGTTGCTGTTTGGAACTGGAATACGGCACTGGCCTGGGTTTGTGGAGACGTTTGTATCTGGAAACCATCTGAAAAGGCACCTTTAACAGCCATTGCATGTCAAAAGATTACACAAGAGGTTTTTGAAGCCAATGATGTACCAGAAGGAGTTTCCTGTCTGATCATTGGTGATGCAACGATTGGGAAATTGTTGACCGCTGACCAACGAGTTCCGTTGATTTCAGCAACTGGTTCAACACGCATGGGGAAATCCGTTGGTGAAGTAGTTGGAGCACGTTTAGGACGTTCCCTGCTCGAATTAGGAGGAAACAATGCCATCATCATTACTCCTTCTGCAGATCTTAAAATGGTTGTTCCAGGAGCAGTATTTGGTGCTGTTGGTACGTGTGGACAACGATGTACTTCTACAAGACGTCTGATTATTCATGAAGATATTTATGATCAGGTTAAGAATGCCCTGGTCAATGCTTACCAGCAAATCAAAATCGGAAACCCATTGGATGAAAACAATCACGTGGGACCACTGATCGATCAAGATGCGGTTAAAATGTACGAAGCCGCTTTAGCTCAGGTTGTGGAAGAAGGAGGAAATCTGGTTGTTGAAGGAGGAGTTCTTTCCGGGGAAGGTTACGAATCAGGATGCTACGTGAAACCAGCTATTGCAGAAGCTAAAAACGAATTTAAAATCGTTCAGCACGAAACTTTTGCACCGATTCTTTACCTTTTGAAATATTCAGGAAGTGTTGAAAATGCCATTCGAATTCAGAATGGTGTTCCACAAGGACTTTCTTCCGCGATCATGACAAACAACATCAAAGAATCAGAAGCATTCCTTGCAGCAGGAGGTTCTGACTGTGGTATTGCAAATGTTAACATCGGTACTTCCGGAGCAGAAATTGGAGGTGCCTTTGGTGGAGAAAAAGAAACTGGTGGTGGCCGTGAGTCCGGATCAGATGCCTGGAAAGTGTACATGAGAAGACAAACGAATACGATCAATTACTCTGACAGCCTTCCGCTGGCTCAGGGAATCAAATTCGAATTGTAATTTATATTCTTTCAAAAAGCCTCCTTTCTATTAAGGGGGCTTTTTTATTCGACGACATTAGATGGAAAAAAGGATTCGGGCAATTATTGTAGATGACGAAGCTTTAGCACGGGAGACGCTGGCCTTGTTCCTCTATCGAATCCATCCAGAAATTGAAATTCTTGGACAAGCTGAGAATGTACAGAAAGCACATGATTTGATCCGCGAACATCAGCCTGAGATTGTCTTTCTGGACGTAGAAATGCCCGGTGGAAATGGCTTTGACCTCCTTGACAAATTCAAAGAAGACATCAACTTTAAAGTCATCTTTACCACAGCTTACGGCCATTATGCTATCCAGGCCATTCGCTATGCTTCCTTCGATTATATCCTCAAACCACTGAATCCGGTAGAAATAAAAAACGCCATTGAGCGCTATCTTAAGTACCGTTCAGGAAACAATCAACTCGAGGTTTCCACCCTGCTCCAAAATGTGAGCGAAGGTTCTGGAAACGAACAATTAATCCTCCCCAATCGCAACGACCAGGTGGTCTATAAGCTAAAAAACATCATTCTGCTTGAAGCTTCGGGAAGCTACACGAAGTTCTACATTGACGGAGGAGAAAGCATCCTGACCAGCAAAAATTTAAAGAAGTACGAAGAAATGCTCAATGAGGACGTTTTTGTGCGCATACACAAATCGCATATCGTCAATTTGAAGTATGTCAAACGATACTCCAAAAAGAATCATGGAGAAGTGGAATTGACCGATGGAAATATTATTTCTATCTCCAGACAACGCAAGCATCATTTCCAGAACAAATTCGATGCTTACAATTCCTTAAAAGCATAAGGCACTCCCTCTTTTTACATTTTTTTTCATCAAAGTGTAAGGAATTGATTGTCTATTCGTCAATTCTTGTGTATTTTACTGCACTTGAAACTTGATCGACCACATATCGCGGTACTTCTGTTTACCAGGACTGCTCTTCAGGATAGCCTCTCTAAAAAAGTGATTCCACGGAACTACTCCCGGAATGAGGACTTGTTTCAACTACTCAATAAAAAGGCCTACCAAACGGCTTCTTCCATTGGACTTCCTGTCTATGTTTATGATTCATCCAGGCAGCGAGGAAGAAATTTTGGAGAACGAATCAAGAATGCCTTTCAGGAAATGTTTGATCGGGGCTATGAGCGAGTCATCTGCCTGGGAAACGACAGTCCTGAACTTGAAAAAAAGCATTTAACCGAGTTATTAGACGCTCTGAACACAAAGGAATTCGCTTTCGGAAAAACCGATCAGGGAGGAACCTATTGTATGGGGATCAGCCAAAAGGCTTTTGAGCTTATGGACTGGAATTCGCTTCCCTGGCAAACAAGATTTATCGCACAACAATTGTTGGAAGCGGCCGGGAATCAGGGGATCAACTGTTCTCAACTTTCCGAAATTCTCCCGGAAATCAATCGATCAAAGGATTTTGTACCTTTCTTGAAACGAATCCAGCAACAAGTTGGATGGTTCAAACAGGAACTTTTTAAGCTGATCTTCACGGCTAAACAAGCTTTTTGGGGACGAAATATGCTTCCCATACTCCATACCGGTGTTTTACAGGATGCGCTCAGAGGCCCTCCAATCGGATGCTGAAACGGCTATTTCATTCTCAAACATCACCAATTAAACTTTACTTATGAAAAAATTTATAGTGCTCTGTCTGTTAGCAGGCATTGGACAATTCTGTTTGGCTCAAAAATATGAGCTGCAGGGAAAAATCAGTGATCCAATCACTTCGGAAAGCATTCCTTTCGCCCGTGTAGAAGTGCCGGGAGCGGCCAAAACGATGAGCGACTTGCAGGGAAGTTTTTCCATTCAGGTCCTCCCCACCGACAGTATCCTGGTTTCTGCCAGTGGATACAAAGCTTCCAAGATCGCTGTCAATGGACAAAAAACAATTGAAATCACACTAAGTTCCCTCCATGCCGAACTTCCTGAAATGGTCATCACGGCACTTGGACTTAAAAGGAACAAAAGGGATTTGGGTTATGCGATTCAAACGGTCAAAAGCAAGGAATTGACAGAGATCAGAAACCCAAATTTGGTCAACTCACTTGCGGGAAGGGTTGCCGGAGTTCAAACCACCAGCGGATCTTCCGGGGTTGGGTCTTCGTCCCGGATCATCATTCGTGGAGAAACTTCCCTTTCGGGAAACAACCAGCCGCTTTTCGTAGTGGACGGTGTCCCAGTGAGCAATGATTTCATCGCAAACAACACCGAAAACCTGGAAAATGATTTCCACGAAGTCGATTACGGAAATGGAATGGGTGACTTCAGTTCAGATGACATCGAATCCATTACTGTCCTGAAAG
Organism: Bacteroidota bacterium; assembly: GCA_006226425.1. Classification (GTDB taxonomy): domain Bacteria; phylum Bacteroidota; class Bacteroidia; order Flavobacteriales_D; family Crocinitomicaceae; genus M2408. The sequence continues at coordinate 264,228 of SBGX01000010.1, forward strand.
GTCCTGGAGCAGCTGCCCTATATGGAACGCGCGCCGCCAACGGGGTGATTGTCATTGAAACAAAAGAAGGTTCCAGGCAAAACGGAGTCGGTGTTTCCGTGAACAGCAGTATCACCTTCGACAAAATTGCCTTTGCCCCCCAACTTCAGGACATATACGGCCAGGGTTCCGGAGGTGTATTCGCCTACGAAGATGGAATTGGTGGTGGTATTGGAGACGGAGGCCTCGTCAGTTTCGGTCCTCAAATGAATGGTCAGCTTATTACACAATATGATGGTTCTTCAAAAGACATCAATGGAAATACCGTTCGCGGAGGAGATGTCATTGCCCGGAATGGAAATCCGATTACTCCCACTGCCTGGAACAGTAATCCGGACAATGTCAGAAGCTTTTTCCGCACCGGAGTTACCAGCATGCAAAACGTAGCCCTGTCCTCTGCCAAAAATAGAAACAAGTACCGTTTCTCTTACTCGAGAATGGACAATCAGGGAACCATCCCCAATACCGACTATACACGAAATAATATCGCACTTACGGCCAATCAACATTTCGGAAAGAAACTTAGCTTACGCAGTTTTGCCAATTTCATCAATAGTTCCAGCACACATCGTCCCGGTTTGGGTTATGGAAGTGAGAACGCGCTCTATTCTTTCCTCTGGATGGGACGACAGGTCAATCTGGAAAGTGCAAGAGACTACTGGCAATCGGGTCAGGAAGGCTTCCAACAGTACAATTACAACACACAATGGCTCGACAACCCATTCTTCAACGTATATGAAAACACGAATGGATTTAATAAGAACCGAGTACTTGGAAACACGGCCCTGAAATATCAATTGAACTCAAACTGGAGTTTCAGACTCCGATCGGGGATTGATAGCTATCATGACCTCAGAGCTTCCAAAAGAGCTTTCAGTACGCAACGTTTTAAGAACGGGGCATATCGAGAAGACGATGTGAGTTTCACCGAAATCAACACAGACGCTTTGCTTAGTTACCAAAAAGATTTCGGGACCTCGAACAACTGGAACATGGCTTTTGGTGCCAATAATTTCAACCAGCAGATCAGGTATAAAAGTCTGACGGCAGGAGAGCTTTCTGTACCAGGGATCTACAACTTTGGAAACTCCAAAATTCCACTCGTAGCTTCCCAGTACAATGCCAAAAAGCAAATCAACAGTTTGTACGCCATCTTTGGATTTAACCTCCAACAGCGCTTCTATATAGATGCCACCGTGAGAAATGATTGGTCCACAACTCTTCCGCAGGAAAACAACTCCTTCCTGTATTACTCGAGCAGTATCGCCTGGATTCTTTCGGAGAGTATTAACCTACCAAAGTGGTTTACGTACTCCAAACTGCGTCTGAGTACCTCCAGCGTGGGGAACGACACGGATCCATTTCAATTAAGAAACACCTATGCATTCAACCAAAACTATGGGAGTTATCCGCTGCTGACAAACTCTTCTACCCTATTGAATGCCCAGCTTCGACCAGAGCGAATCAATGCCCTAGAAGCCGGTACGGAGCTCTTTTTCTTTCAGGATCGTTTAGGTATTGACTTTACCTGGTATCAAAACACGGCCAAAGATCAGATCATCGGCTTACCGGCATCAGCGGCAAGTGGTTTCACTAATCGCATTGTAAACGGTGGAAAAATCAGAAGTCGGGGAGTTGAACTGGCTCTGACGGGAGAAATCGTCAAGAAGAAAAATTTCACCTGGACTGCCTTTACTAACTTCACGAAGGGAGCAAGTTACGTCATCGAACTCCCGGACGGAGTAGACCAGTATACGACTGGGTATGCACGCGTTTATTCCGGTACCGACAATACCGTCTATTACATTGCCAATCCGGACAATGGAAAAATTGGAGACATGTATGGGACAGGCTTCAAAAAAACGGCCGACGGACAAATTATTTATGATCAGAACGGACTTCCGGTTCGGGATGGTGAACTGCGTTACCTGGGGAACTACAACCCTGACTTTATGCTTGGTTTTGGTTCAGAGATCAAATACAAAAACTGGAGTCTAAATTTCCTCTTCGATTGGAGAAAGGGGGGCACCATCGTCTCAAGAACAAAAGCCATCGGGCACACTTCCGGAGTCCTGGAAGAAACCCTGGAAGGGCGTGAAAATGGAATCGTAGGTGAAGGGGTCGTTAACACTGGAACGGATCAAAACCCGGTGTACACGGCTAACACAAAAAGTGTTTCCGCCGCAGAATTTTACAACCAGTTTTACAACCGGGCCAATGAGGAAAGTGCTTTGTACGACGCTTCTTACCTGAAATTGAGACAAATTGGAATCAGTTACCGTTTTCCTGAAAAATGGCTTGATAAGTGGCGTATTGAAGATTTCAGAATCGGGGTCATTGCGCAAAACCTGTTCACGATCACCGAGAACCCACACTTTGATCCAGAACTGAGTGCCATGCAAGGTACCAGTCAGATTTATGGTGTTGAAGACTTATCCTACCCGTCTTCCAGAAGTCTTGGGTTCAATATTCAATTCAAATTTTAAGATCAGACCTATGAAAAAAATAACGTCAATCATCGCTGTTTTACTGGTACTTAGTGCCTGTAAAAAATTTGAATCCAGCAACGATAATCTAAACGCACCGGAAAAGGTCAATCCACAATTCCTTCTTTCCAATGTTCTGGCCGAAGCCTCAGACAATCAGGCTTATTGGGGGTGGCACGCTGGAAACTTGCTGGCACAGCACAGCGCCAATCTCGAATTTCTGCCAGTGGATCGCTATGACCTTGGAAACAATGAAGGACTTTGGAATGAGACCTATCGTTTATTGAATGATCTTCAGGACATCCGGGAATCCGAGGAGGGCAATGAGGCCTACACGGCGGTCAGCCAAATTTTGACAGCGCATCAGATCGCTTTGCTCACAGACCTGTGGACGAATGTCCCTTTCTTTGAGGCACTTCAAGCCAAAAGTTCAGGAAACTTCACCCCAAAATTCGATTCCCAGGAAGACATTTACACTGCTCCTGGTGGAATTCTGGACCTACTCAAAAAAGCGGCAGGTACTTTACAAAACACCAGTGCACCGATCCAGGGAGATTTACTCTACAACGGAGACCTCAACAGATGGGTTAAATTGGCCAATTCGCTGCGTGTCAGATACCTTGTTCGGATCAGCAAGCAAACGGATGTTTCAGCCGAACTTCAAGCTCTTGTGGATGAGGGAATGCTCTTTCAAGGAATCTCGGAGGAGGCTGTTGTCCCTTACCTCAGTTCATCCCCAAATCAGTGGGTGATCTACACAGAACGGGAAGGGCGCTACGTGGATGTCCGCATGAGCAAACAAGCAGAAAATGTTTTCAGTCCGCTGAATGACCCACGCATGAATCATTATTATAAACCAACCGTCAATTCTCAGAATGGTGGAAACCCGGTTTATTCAGGAATTCCAAATGGTCTAAGTAGGGAAAGTCAAAACGCCTATGATCTGAACGATGTTTCCCTGATGGGAAGTTTCCTCAGAGATCAACCGGATGGCGTAAAGGCTTCCTTCATGACCTATGCAGAACTTCAATTTTGCCTGGCTGAGGCCGCTCAAAAAGGAATTATCAGTGGATCGGCAACAAGCTACTATGACAATGGAATTCGAGCTTCTTTTGATCACCATAGCCTAAGCCTTCCTTCGGATTATCTGACAAATTCCGCAGTACTCCTGGACGGTTCTGCCGATCTGGAACGCATCATGACTCAAAAATGGATTGCCTTGTTCCTCTGCGGCTATGAGGCCTGGTTCGACATCCGAAGAACCGGTTTCCCACAGCTAACTATTTCTCCCGACAACCTGAATGGGGGCGTTTATCCAGTGCGATATCGCTACCCTTCTACAGAACAGGCGGTCAATGGAACTAACTACAACCAGGCAGTGGGCGCAATTGGTTCGGATGACTATAACAGTAAATCCTGGTGGGAAAAATAGAGCTGGATATTACTTTTTGGCAATGGATGCTTGTACTAGCTACGAGCATCCTGCTTTTTATTTTTTCTCCACTCGCCAAAACGAGTGAGCAATTTTTTCATGCCCGGCACAAAGGCAAAAGTCCAAACTGGATTTGGTTAACCGGGAGTCTGGTGATTTCCTGGGTCTTCGCCAAGTCCATAGCCAATGCCGCCGATCTGGGGGCGCGCTTTGGAATGACTGGTGGATTGGCTTATGCCTGTTACTACTTATCCTTCATTGTTGCGGGATTTGTTATCTATTTCCTACGCAAAAAAGGAGGTTTTCACAGCATTCATCATTTTTTGGGAAGTCGCTTCGGACGGGGAGCTCTGATCATTTTCTCCGTAGTCATTGCCTTTCGCTTGTTCAATGAGATTTGGTCCAATACGATGGTCATCGGGCTCTACTTCGGAGAACAGGGAAGTGTTCCCTACTATTGGTCGATTTTGATTTTTACGGCACTCACGCTGGCTTATTCCCTCAAAGGAGGACTCAACAGTTCCATTTTTTCGGATGGAATTCAAATGATCCTTTTCGGAGTATTATTGACCGCCATTCTCTTCCTGCTTTTCCAACGGCCCGACTTTAACCATAACGTCCTCGCCCAAAAGACAAGTTTTAGCTGGGAAGGTGGACTCAATTTACTACTGGTTGCTGTCCTGCAATCTTTCAGTTACCCCTTCCATGACCCCGTACTGACAGATCGGGGTTTTATTAGTCCGCTTCGGACCACACTCCGAAGTTTTATTCTGGCTGGTATCATTGGGGGATTGTGCATCTTTCTGTTCAGTTTTCTCGGAATTGCCTCCGGAGATCAACAACCCGGGCCACAGCAAATCGGAAGTTTTTTCGGTCCAATCATGCTCCTTCTGGTCAATTTTATCATGATTGTTTCCGCTGCCTCCACTCTGGACTCCACCTTTTCTTCGTTCAGCAAATTAGCGATCCTCGATCTGAAACTGGGACATGGTGTTCGTTTCGGTCGTCTGACCATGATCATCGTTGCCCTGGGAGGGACCATTCCCTTACTCTTTGATCCGGCCATTCTATCCGCCACAACCATTAGTGGAACCATGGTCGTCGGTTTGACTCCTGTGTTCCTGTTTTGGTGGATCAAGGTGCCAAAAATCAGCTTCTATCTGAGTGTACTTGCAGGAATTTTCGTTGGTATCCTATTGGTTCTCCAACTTATTCCAAAAGGAATCATTCTCAGCCCTGGACCTTATGGAGAATTGCTTTGGGCGAATGTTTTCGCCTTGTTAATTTGCCTACTTTTATACTTTGTCCCCTACTGGCTAAAACGCAAACGACATGACTGAAAAAAGCTTGGAATACGGTCAAAATACCCTGTTCGTATTTGGGGGATGCTACAGCAATCTTCAAGCGACCAAAAGGGTACTGGAAATCGCCCATGATTTGGGTTTTGACTCCCAACGGATTATTTGCACCGGGGATGTCGTGGGTTACTGCGGCCAGCCAGAAGAAACAGTCTCCCTCATCCGTGAAAGCGGGATCAGATGCATCTCAGGCAATGTGGAAATTCAGTTAGCCAATGACGCTCCGGATTGCGGTTGTAATTTTGAAGATGGCTCCAGATGCGATGTGCTTTCCAGATCATGGTTCCCTTTCGCACAATCCTGCTTAAGTCCCGAATCCATTTCCTGGATGAAACAACTGCCCGAACATCGAATATTTGAACACGACAACAGACAAATAGCAGTCTTCCACGGGGCATTCGACGAAACTTCCCGTTTTATCTTTCGCTCCACTCCAAAAGAGGAAAAAGAACAGCAGTTTCAAATGACTGATTCGGAAATTATCCTCTGTGGACATTCCGGAATCCCTTTTGTGCAACGAATCGGGAACAAATTATGGGTCAATGCCGGGGTCATCGGCATGCCTGCCAATGACGGGACCACCCGCTGCTGGTTTGCCATTGTAAATCCCGAAAAGCTCAGTGCGGAACTCCACTCTTTTGACTATGACTTTGAAACGGCCCGGCAGGAAATGTTGAAGCATCCACTCCCTCCCTCCTACGCCCAAACTCTTCAGGAAGGCATCTGGGACAATTGTGAAATCCTTCCCTCCACCGAAACTAAACGACAGGGAATTCCACTACCAACTGCTAGGCATTGGATCACTAGGGAGTAGACCTGAGAATTAGGACTACGATTAGCCGTAGTTATGCTAGCATTTCTACAACTTGAATTAGCTTACTCTTTCTATCCTTTTTGCTTGACCAAAAAGATGTTTATTTCTGAAATAAGAGATGTGCATTTTAATTGAACCTTTCCCAAAGTTCGTTGTACAGCTAGTTGAATCGACTGCAAAATGATGGGATGGCTGACAATGATTGGACGGTGGAGGAACGCTATGATCTGTGTTTCCTGGCTTGGGCTGTGCCTTTATGCCTGTCAAACAGAACGTTCACCACAACATCGGAAGCCCAACTCCACCGAAAAGGTGGAAAAAGTCATTGATCAATTCCCTCACCAGGCTTCTGACAGTATTAAAATGAATTGGATCGATGAACGCTGTGCCTATTATGAACAATTCGAGCAATTCAGTACACGCTTTTTTCGCAAGGATAAACAATTCATCCAGGGTTATTATCGCAGGGATTCACTTTATCGCATTGACTTTTTTGACCGACATCAGTTTCAGTACTTTCTGTACAATCAACGTGTCATCAGTGTATCCTCCTCCTATTTTGTGCCTGAAAGCGGAAGTTGCAATGGCGGCCTTCGGAAGGAAAAATGGTATTTCGATAGCCTTCAGGTAATCGGAAAAAAGTTTCAATTCACAGACCATCATTTTCACTGCTCCTTTGTTCCAGCAGATTCAACCGTTTACCGTCAAACCCAAGAAAAACTGGCACTGATTTTGGAACAATTAGCTTCAAACACTTTTTAAATGCTGCCACTGTCCAGACATAAGACTCTCAATATCCTGCTGTATCTTGCCTGGGCAGTCTCTATCCTCCTAGCCTGTTATCTGGTGTACATTGCCTGGAGTTATTTTGACTTTGATCGAACCAAAAACTTTTTGATCACCAAACAGAGTTACACGGACCGCATCATTTGGCTTGCTTGCTTTTACATTCATCTATTCTTTGGAGGACTGGCCATTGTTAGTGGTCTTCCGCTCTTCTTTTCCAAACTGATTCCTTTTCAATCTTCCCTCCATCGGTGGATGGGGAGAATCTACGTTTTTTCTATTCTCCTTTTTGCTGGACCAACCGGACTCTATCTCTCCTTTTTTGCAGAGGGTGGGGCCATCGCCAGTATCGGTTTTATACTCATGTCTTTGATTTGGATGATCTCTACCTTTTTGAGTGTTTCTTACATCCTCAAGGGGAATGTCAATAAACATTATCACTGGATCATAAGAAGTTTTTGTTTCAGTCTTTCCGGGGTTACTCTTCGTATCCTGAGCCCGATTGGCTCGCAGTATTTGGGACTCAACGAAGAACTGAATTTCATGCTCACCGCCTACGTCCCCTGGATACTGCATCTTTTGATCGGGGAACTGCTCGTTAAACTTCATCGCCATCGTGTCAAATTGTTAATCCATCCATCATGAAAAAACTCATCTTAATCATTCCAGGCGTTCTGATCGCCTTTGCCCTCACCCTTTCCTTTGCCAACCCGAATAATTTCGGACTTCACTTTGCCAATTGGGCCCTCTCTGGCGACCCCCAGGTAAAACCGGAAAAGGTAATGAAAAAGGTTCGTGAACTCGTGGTTGATCCAATTCGTACGGGGATCACAAAACGAAATCCGGGATTACTCATGACCAAGTGCTTTTCGAGCATCGAATCAGACATCTACGGTCACCGAAATCCGGAAGAAATAGCTCAATTGAGCTTTTATAAAAGTAATCCTGTGGAGGGACAAGTCTTCTTAAATCGCTGTGGAAGAGAAGAGGCCATTTGTCGCTATCGACTGAATCTGGAAACAGAAAAGGTATTGGTCAAGGAATCTTTTTTAGGTGAATGGATCACTTTGGAATACTTCTTACAAAAAATGGAGCAAGGAAGTGAGAAAGAATAAATTTTCAGGCGTTATCTCCTGAAAACCCGCCACTTGGAACGAAGTACTGTCCCTCGAAAATCATCCAGGAGTTCCGTCACCCCCTGACGTTCCAGTCGCTGTAACAATTTGTAGGTTCCTTTCCCGATTTTATAATCGAATTCATCATCAAAAATGGGAAGAATCGCCAGAAAATGGACCTTACGATCTCCCAATTCCAGAGAAGTTAGTTCTTCTTGCATGAAGCTCGGATCACAGAGAAAGAAATAACGTTGCTTCATTCCTTCGGATAATTCTACTGGTGGATTTCCTGCCGGAATAGTGTGTCCTGTTCCATACCAGGTCTCTTTTTCGATGACATGAAGGACCAGCTTTTGTATCCAGTCCATTACCCAATTCATTCGCGGATTTTCCACATCGTCTAAATCCCAATAGGCCGGCAGGCAAAAATAAAGCTCCACATGCTCCCTGCCTTCATGCTTGGGAAGCACAGGCATTTTATAATTGGATAAGCCACAGGTCATCAGCAACTCTACCTTTGAACGTTTCTGTACCGGAATTCTCAGTAGTTCTACCGGCCCGACTGATGTAGAAAGTTCTTTCACCACCTGAACTGCCCCCAAACGGGCTGTGATCGCTTCTTTTAGATTCATGCTGTCATGGCTTTTTCCAGGGAGGACCAAAATTCGACGGAGGAAGGTACTGCCCCCTGCTCCAGTAGCTGATGCAATTCTATTTCCCGTTGATCGTGGTATGTTTTGCTTGTCTTAAAATAACTGACATCTTCCGGCCTGTTTGTCAGCGTTTCGTGAATCGATTCCGGATTCGACAAACTGGATTGCTCGTGATGTGTCTCTTTGAGTTGCAAGGCAATTAAATACATCTGATCGGCCATGAGGCGAAATACAAAGCAGCCATCATCTGTTCGCTTTTCCAAATACTCGATCTTTTCATAGACTTGCTGTAGTACCTGATCACTGAACATCCCGACCAGGGCGAGTGCTTTCTCGGGGTCCTCCTGATTGATCCTTTCCCACTCTTCTCCCTGCACTCCGTTAACAATCAAAAATTGTTTGAGTTCCTCCTCAAAATGACTGAGTTCTTCGTCTGATAAAAACCGAAATCGGGGCATGTTCTCTTAATTTCCTGGTGAAAATCCTCCGGAACTTTTTCCTTCAATCACTTCTACACCGCGTTCAAATTTCTTCTCTTTGACCACCTGCCCTTTTCTATCGAAAATCTTCATACTTCCGTGTTTGAGTCCATTCCGATATTCAATTTCGGTCACGATCACCCCTTTACGATCAAACTCTTTCATCGTTCCATGTAATTCTCCTCCTTTATACTCGATGGTATTGGCCGGATATTTCCCTCCCGGATAATAGGCCGTCCAGGTTCCTTCTTTCTTCCCTGCTTTATAGTTTCCTTCTTCCGTTTTGCGATAATCCTTTTCGGAGAAACTCACATACAAACCATCTCGCTCACTTTCATAGATCACACGATCTTTCATGGGACCATAACTCACCTTTGGCTTCTTTTTGATCACTTTGTAATGGATCAACTCTTTCGGTTTTCCATTGTCGTAATAGGACATCCACTCACCGGATTTCTGACCCATATCATATTCCCCGGAAAGCTTCAATTTTCCATTCGGATTATAGGAGGTCCATTTTCCGTGGAGTTTTCCCTTTTTAAAACCGGATTCATTCTTCGGGTTTCCGTTGTCCCAGAAATTTTGCCAGGGTCCCTCTTCCAATCCGAATTCATAATTTCCTTTCATGAGAAGTTTACCGTTCTCATACCAGGTTTCCCATAACCCATGCTTCTGATCGTTCTCGTAAGATCCCTTTTTGAAACGGGAACCATCCTTATAATGGTAAGTCCATTGCCCCACTTTTTTATCCTCTTTATACTCGGCGGTATAAGAAAGTTCTCCGGTCGGATACCAATAGGTCCATTTACCGTCCTGCTTTCCCTCTTTGAAGCCGCCTTCCATGTCCCGGTCTCCTTTTTTGGTGTACCAGGTCCACTTTCCGTCTTTTAAGCCGGATCGATAATACCCAGATACATTGACCTGGTCATTGTCATAATAATACTCATAGGAACCGTCTAGTTTTCCCTCCACATAATTCGCTACTTTCTCGATCTTCCCCGTATAATAGAAGTACTCCCATTTGTCGGTTTTCAGCCCTTTCTCATACTTTCCTCTCAACAGGTCGTGTCCGTAGATACTTCGCTCAACAAACTCACCGTGCGGAAGTCCATCCTGATATTGAAACCACTGTTTCAGCGTGCCAGTATTGAAAAAGACAGTCATCTCTCCGTTTCCGTCCTTCAAGGTTTGGGTATGCAAGGAATCGGGTAACCAAAATTGCATGACATACACCTGAGAATCCCTGTATTCTTCTTCCAATTGGGGTCTTCCATCCAGGTAGTACGTTTTTTTAGCTCCTGTCAACTTTCCGTGATCGTACATGGCTTCCACATTGAGCTGCCCGTTTTCATACCACTCCCGATACACGCTGTCCTGAACGTCCAGTACAAAATAACCTTCCTGTCGGTTCTTTCCGTTTCCGTATTTCAACAGTACCTGTCCATGCAATTGATCTTTGTAATAATTCCGGACTTCAACCAATTGGTTCGATTCGTTGTAGTACTTCCACTTGCCATGTTTTAGAGTGGTTGCCCCCAGGTCGTCCACATAGTAGGAACCGATGGACTGGAGTTGCGTCTTTCCGAAATCCCAATAAAAGGATTGCTTCTTACTTAAATTCTCTTTCCAGACCTTCTGTGCCATGGAACCAAAGGCCATGAACAGAAGTAAAATCAGTAAACCTGGTTTTATACTCCTCATTTTTCTTTCAATAACTTGCTCCAATCGATTTGTTACATCTTATTCATAATCCCCTGAATCGCCAAAATAATTCCAAATGCGGCCAGGATCGCCCCCGTAATCCGGTTGATGGAACGCAACACTGCGTCTGTAATAAATGGTCTTAGTTTCTTGGCCCCGATAATCTTGAGCAAATCAATGGAAAAAAAGACAGCCAGAAGCACTCCAATATACACCAACATCTGCATGGCAAAGGGGAGGTCACTGTCCTCCTTGACTCCAAAAGTCATGACGCTGAACCAATAGAAGATCACCATGGGATTGACCATATTCAGGAGGAAACCTTTGATGAAAAGAATGGCATAATTGCTCCCGGAAAGTTGCTGTTTTCCCAGATCCTCCACAGACATTTCCTTCGGTTTCCGTATAAAAGTGATTACTCCAAAAGCTATAAACAGGACTCCTCCGATGATTTTCAGAAAGGCTTCATTCTCTCCGTAAGCCAACTCTGAAACCTTGGCGTAGAAGAAGTAGGCAATCAGGATGTAAATTAAATCGGAGATCAGTACGCCCAGATCAAGGTACAAAGCCGCCTTCACCCCTTTCCGAATACTCGTTTCGAGTAGTACGAAGAAAACGGGGCCTATCATGATACTTAGTATCAAGCCTGTCACGATGGCTTTTAGAATGAGTTCAGTCACGGTTCCTTGATGATCTGTTACAAAAATAACAATTGCTCTGAGACTACCCGGAAATATGAGCGATTTTGGTACTTTCCTACCGCTTTTTTTAAATGACTCCCTTCGATTTTAGCTCCAGGTACTTATTTATCGTCGAAACGGAAAGTTCTTCTGGACGGGTCAGCAAAGTTTGAATGCCGTATTGTCTTAGTTCTCTGGCAATGTTCACTTTGTGTGCGATCAGTTTTTCAGATACTGCCGATTCATAAATATTCTCAATACTATCTATTCGCTGATATGCCTGATCTTCCAATTCATTGTTTTGGAACATGACGACTACCAGGACATGCTTTTGATTCAATTTTTTCAAGACCGGGAGGGCTCTTCGCATGGCGAATTCACTCTCAAAATTACTGTACAACATCAACAGTGATCTGGTCTTAACTGTCTGATGAACCGCTTCGTACAACAACTCAAAACTGGCTTCCCGGAAATGCGTTTTTTGATTGTACAACTGATTTAAAATGCGTCGTAGTTGATTGGCACTGCGCTCTGCCTGAAGCTGGCTTCCGATCTTGTCCGAAAAGGTGATCAGACCCGCTTTATCCCCCTTACGAAGCGCAATATTTGAAAATACCAGGGCCGAATTAATGGAATAATCGAGCATGTTCATCCCTTCAAATTCCATTTGCATGTTCCGACTTTTATCGATCACCGAATAAATGTTCTGAGATCGTTCTTCCTGGTATTGATTCACCATCAGCTCATTGCGCTTACTGGTCGCTTTCCAGTTGATCGTTCGGATATCATCTCCCTGAACGTAATTCTTGATCTGTTCAAATTCATTGTTGTGCCCAATCCTTCTGATTTTTTTGATCCCTACTGCCCTGGTTTGCTGATGGAAAACCTTCAATTCGAACTGTTTCATTTGCAGAATGGACGGGTACACCTGTACGGTCTGTCCCAGTGGATAAATAATTCGACGTTTGCACAGCATCAGTATGGAGGAAATGAACAAATGCACATCCTGAAAATGATAGTCGCCTCGTTTTCGCGGGATAAAGTCGTAGGAAATTTCCTTTTCCCGACCGGAGGCCAGCAACATGTGATTGACCCGGTTCCTCCATTGCATTTCGATCGGATAACCTTCATAAACCTCTATTTTCAGAGGTTGATTTGACTCATTTCTGATCTTCAGCTGCACGGGGTTTCGATCTCCCAGGTTCAATACTGCTCTGAGCTCACGTCGCACCTTCAATGGCTCCCGAATCAGGAAGGTGAGCAAAATATCGAGTAAAAAGAAGCCGAACAGACAACTCAACGCGATCAGAGCCACCGGAAAGAGCCATTTCCAGACAAAGGCCAGCACAAATAGGATGACCACTCCTGCGAATAGCAAGAAGAATAAACGGGTGATATACAGGGAGCGAATAAAGCGCATCTTATCTCGGTACCTCGATCGTTTGAATAATTTCCTGGATCACATCTTCTACCTGCGTTCCTTCCATTTCAGCCTCCGGGGTCAAAATGAGACGATGGTTTAGTACGTGAACTGCCACAAACTGGATATCTTCCGGAGTGACAAAGTCCCTACCCGCTATCGCTGCAACGGCCTTGGAAGATTTCAACATGGAAAGCGAGGCTCTTGGTGATCCTCCCAAATAAACTTTTCCATGATTTCTTGTCTTATGCGTAATCGATGCAATGTAGTTCAGAAGACGGTCTTCCACAACGATCTTTTCAACCAAAGACTGGATTTTCGAAATGTCTGCCGAAGAGAATACTGCTTTGATCTGATCCAGTGAAGGTGACTTCACCTCATTTCGATAGCGCATCAATATTTCCGTTTCTTCATTGAGCTCCGGATGGTTGACCTTTACTTTAAACAGGAAACGGTCTAGCTGAGCTTCAGGCAAACTATACGTCCCTTCCTGCTCAATCGGGTTCATGGTGGCAACGACTAAAAATGGAAAGTCCATCTCATAGCGTTCTCCGTCAAAGGTAATCTGACGTTCTTCCATGACCTCGAAAAGTGCGGCCTGCGTCTTGGCTGGTGCCCGGTTGATCTCATCGATGAGTACAATATTACTGAATACAGGTCCCCGTTTAAAGGTAAAACTGGCGTCTTTCATATTGTAAACAGAAGTTCCCAGAACATCCGAAGGCATCAGGTCTGGTGTAAACTGAATCCTCGAAAAACGGATATCCAAGGCTTTCGACATTACCTTGGAGGAAAGTGTCTTGGCAACCCCTGGAACTCCTTCCAACAAAATGTGTCCATTACAGAAAATCCCTGCCAGCAACAAGTCTACCATTTGTTCCTGCCCAATGATGTATTTCCTCATTTCCTCACGGACCTCTCCCACTTTTCGAGCGATCCAAACCAGGTCTTCATTCGAGCGCTCAAAACCATAATGTGTTCCCCCTGAGTTGGTTCCCTGCGAAGGAATTCCCGAACCAGGCTGATAAGCCTCATGGTTCTCTTTGTTCTCTCTCGATTCTTCGTTTTGTTGTTCCTCGTTCATCATATCTTCTGTTTTAAATAAGGTGAGACAAATTGTTCAAATGCCTTTTGATCATAGGCGCTAATCAGGTTGATCGGAATTCTTCTTTCCATGCCATCTTCAAAGACAAAGCTGCAAATCCCATTTTCCATCCGAACCTGCAACATATCCTCTTGTTTACGCACTTTTTTGGGACCAAACAACTGATAGAAAGTCAAGGTCTCCTTCTGAATTTTCATCAGGGGTACACTGACCATCCGCACTCCAAATGCCAGCAACAGACCTCCGATCGGCCAGAGCAATATTCCTACACTTTCTGCCTCGTAAAGCAGATAGAATCCATACAAGGCCCCAATAATACCAATGAAAATTAACGAAACCGGTATCAACATCTTGCGCTGAATCCGCATGGTCTTCAACTGACTTCGTTCTTCTTGCTTTTCTTTGAGAATCCCGGATTGAATGTAAAAGGCTCTTTGTTTAGTAGATACTTTATGCAGGTACTCATAATTTACCGCACTTTCCGATTCGATCTCCAACATTCTTAATAGTTCTTCTATTTCCTTCTGATCCACATTTGATTTCTCAGAAAGGGTGTGCACCATTTTTTGTCGGTCTCCCTTAAGGTCTACAAAAAACTGTTTGTTCACCGCTACTTCAAAATTGCGCCGCATGACTTGCAAAATGCTGTAAGGGGTCTGCTTCCGATAATAGATTTCTTTCAGGGTCTCCGCAAATGAAAGGGAATGATTCATCGTCTTCGGCAAATAGGGAACGTATGGCTGGGTCCGTTTTGTCCTGAAAACCAAAAACAGAATGAGTCCAAGGACGATTAACAAGAGGGCGATGGTCAACTCCTTGTGTTTAAAGATGAACTGAAGGTAACTTTCGTCTTTTTTCCCTCCGTCCCGATCTCCTCCCAGGTCTTCATCATCCAGTTTCCCGAGTTCGAGCCAACAAATCTGATGCTCTTCAGGAATCATGGAAGCGACATATTGTGCATAGTCGTAACCCGCCTGACTCAGTAACTGATAATTTTGAAATAGTTCCGGATTGCAGTGAACCATCAATCGTCCGTCTCCCACTTCATAGCTAATGAAATTGGTGTGGCCTTTCACAAAACTCAAAGGACTGATTTTCCCAAAATTGGAGCCAACATCCCTTCTCACCTGGTGATAATCCATTAGTTGCCAGGTCTTCGCAATGGTGTCCGACTGATGCACGTGGTACAATCTACGAAAGCTGTAATCCTCCCCAAAACTCACTCCCACGTGATCCGAGTAATCCCATAGCAAGTTGTCCGAACCATACCAGTAACGGTGCATAAAATCAGAGACATCTTCGTAAGCCACGAGTAGATTAGCTCCATTTCGAACCTGATCCATCAGGCTATCAAATTCACTTGTTTTCAACTGGAATTTTTCTCCTATGAATAGGTAGGTCTTTTTCTCGTTCAGGGATTCAGGAACCAGTCGTGTCTCAAACTTGACACTGTTTTTTTTGGTTCGGTACTCTAGCATTTCCCGGAACAGCTGTAGTCCTCGGGGCCCTTGTCCATCAATATCGTACTTCTCTTCCCAATTGGCCAGTTTCACCGGTCCCCCTCCATTTGCACCACCTGGATCTCTCAAGAAGTACCAAAGGGCCGCGGTCAGAGCTGCGATCACTACACCGAATATGAGCAGGAACTTTTTAGACATGTTCCGTACTTAATCGTTCGTAATAGGATTTCAGTTTTCCTTCGATGCCACTGTAATCACTTCGTCCGATGCTATAATTTCCGTACCAGATCAAATCGTAAATTCGAACGCTTTCCTCAAAATTCTCTCGCCCGTCCTTTCTCCGACTCATCTGGATAACGTAATCTCGATTCGTCAACTCTTTCTTCCATCGAATCCGGCGCAAACGGATCAACTCTTTCAGGATGAAGGTAAAGTAGATCCTCACACACTCCCGATAATCTTCCCGGGCCATAGCTTCCTCTAGTCTTCTTTCAAGTTCTGACTTTGGAATCTCCTCCGGATTTAAGTCTTCCGGAACAAATTCCATTTCCACTTTCCGGTTTCGCGGACGATAATTTTTGATCAGGTAATAGGCCAGCAAGAACACCAGAAGGGCCAGCACAATGATCAGCAATGTCTTCCAAAAACCTGGTCCTAAAAAGGAAACATCCCTTCCGGGTGGATCAACATGCAAATTTGGATCTGTTTTTTGGGAATCAAACTTGATGGGTTCTGGCTTACCCATTTTCGGATCAGCTTCTTTCGTTCCACCCTGTCCGGTACCAAAACCTCCACCGCCTCCTCTCAACTGCCTTCTTCGGTCTATTTGTCTTGGAGAATAAGTAATCGTGTTCTTCCTTCCCTGATACTTCCTTGAGTTGTTCGTTGACCTCAAAATGCGCTTGCTTTGACTAATCGACGAGGGCGACAAATGTTTGGATGTGGAAGGTCCCTGGTACTCATCACTTTGATAATACTCATACCTCCTTTGCAAATTCTCAAGAGTGGGAGGAGCTTTTCCTTCCTCCTGGGCTTTCACTTCCATGAATATCGAAGTCGAAAGCAGTACTAATACTAAACTAATCTTCTTCGTAATCAACATCATGTTCCTTGACCTTACTTCTTTTTCCAAACTTCTGAAAGTCTGCTTTCAGTCCGTTCGCTGTTTCCTTCTCATGCTCATTATAAACCAGAAAATGCATGGCAATGATCCATAATGGAAAGACTGCCATGATGAAAATCAGGTAAACCAGTTGCCGCACATAATTGGATATCACCCATTTGTTCCAATGAAACGTATCACAGACATTTTTGACGAAATCCGTCAGTAAATCCAATAAATCTGGCATCGGTGGACTGCTCACAAAATTGTTGTCATGGATACTCCCGACAAAAGCAATGGGTTGTGCAAACAGGGCCAAAATGACGAAAAACAAGAAGAGTACCATCAATGAGTTCCCATAGGATTGCGCCGAATACTTCCAACCCAGTGAGAATCGCCTTCCGGCCTTTTCCTCTACCGCTGAAGCCGTCACCCCATTCAAATAGAAAAAGGGAATGACAAAGATCAACACGAAGTACCATTGCCAGGGAATCAGTGAAATCGTAAAAAATAACAGCAAACTTCCTACCCAGACCAATGGCAGTTTTTTAGCGGCAAATAAGAAAAATTCTTTCCAGCGAATCACTTGTTGTCCATTCTTGAATACGTAGGATACTGAGATAATCATCAGCGAAAAGAGGACTGACCATAAGCCATTGATCAGGTAATCCTGATCCGACTCAAAACCAAATCCGATCATGATTTCCAACTGTTTGGCCCAGTCGAACCAGTAATTTGTTTCCATCATCTCGGCATGTAGCTGATCCTGAAAATAAATCAAGCCGACTGCCAGAGGGAAAATGACAAACATATTGATCCGAAAGAAACTGGAAAAATGAATGCGATAGAATCGGAAACTGTCCGAAATAATCTGTCCCAGGGTCCGAATTCGCTGCAAATTGAAGTACTTATTCGGAAAGGTATTGACCACTTCTTCTTGTTCCAGCAGGTGAGGATATTTCCTGGCAACGATCATTGGATAAACCACGTAATAGCCTATGATAATCCCAAAAGAAAGTAGAATCAAGGTCCACTTGGACCACTCCGCCAAAGATTGATAATTGGCCGTGACAAAACTTTCCAAAAATCCTGCGGTGATAATAAAAGGAACCAGACTCAACATGATCTTCAGGCCTCGCTTGGCTCCCAACTGAAGTGATTGTAATCTGGTATAATTCCCCGGAAAAAGCCAGGCATTCCCCATGGTGATCCCCGCACCTCCCGCCAATACAATCGCCGAAATCTCAAAGGCTCCGTGAATCCAAATCCCTAAAAAGGAAGTGAGCAGAAGTCCTTTGGTGGCGAAGTAATACTGAAAGGCACCAAGCATGACCCCATTCTTAAAGAGGAAAATGTGCGTTCCTATTGTAAAGAAAATCCCAAAAATAAAAGTCAGAAAAGCGACCCGTAAATTATTGGTGGTAATCCGGATGAACATCCCCAGATGGCTATCCGTTTCGTACACGGCCAGTGGATTTCCATTAGCAATATTTCGATTGGTCATCTCTACATAGGCATCCCCGACAATGACCCTGGCAAAACCCGGATCAAAATGGGTCGAAACCGCCCCGATCGTTGCCCATAATAAGAAGACAACCAATGCAAACAACAATGTTTTTCGGGACCGATAAATCTCCAATGGCAAGGAAACTTTCCAAACGGAAATCAACTTCTTAATCGATTCTCCACGTTGAATGTGCAGGTCCGTATAAATCCGTTGTGCAAGCTGATTCAGGTAAACACGTACGGTTCGTCTTTGATAGAAGGTCTGAGCATAACTCAAATCATCCGTAATATCCATGTACAGGCTACTCAGTTCATCCGGGTCCCTGGTTTCACTTTGAGATAACTTTTCAAAGCGATTCCATTTCTCCTTATTCTGATCTATAAAGCTTGTTTCTTTCATGGATATCCTGTACGTAAATATAATTTTTTTGACCGAAATGACAGGAGCTTTGAGTCAAAAGTTCAACAAAAAAGGGAGCTGAATGCTCCCTTTTTATTCAATACTCAATGAAATAATTATCCCAAAAACGGATATCTGTAATCTGTTGGTGGAACAAAGGTCTCTTTGATTGTTCTGGCAGAAACCCATCGCAACAGGTTCATCGCCGCTCCTGCTTTATCATTTGTTCCTGATCCACGAGCTCCACCGAATGGCTGCTGTCCAACGACTGCTCCGGTTGGTTTATCATTCACGTAAAAGTTTCCGGCACTATTTTCCAGCATCTTCAATGCCGTATTGATCGCATAACGATCTTTGGCGATAATACTTCCTGTCAGGGCATATTCAGAAGTTGCATCAAGCAATTCCATCGTTGCCTCATAATCTTTCGGCTCGTATACGTAAATACTCAATACTGGGCCGAAAATTTCCTCGCACATGCTCTTGAATGAAGGATTACTTGTTAAAATCACTGTTGGTTCAATGTAGTATCCTGTCGATTTATCGTAATTCCCTCCAAAAATGATTTCCGCATCATTCGCCTGCTTTGCATGGTCAATATACGCTGCAATGCGATCAAAAGCGGCTTCGCTAATCACTGCGTTCACAAAGTTTGAGGTATCTTCTGGGCTTCCCATTTTCATGGAAGCCAATTGTTCTGTCATGACCGAGCGAACTTCATTCCACAAATTGGATGGAATATAAGCTCTGGATGCCGCGGAACATTTTTGTCCCTGGAACTCAAACGCACCTCTTGTAAGCGCAGTTGCCACTTCTTTGGCATTGGCCGATTCGTGCACCATTACAAAATCCTTTCCTCCAGTTTCTCCAACGATTCTTGGATAGGCCCGGTAAGTTTCCAGATTATCACCTATTTCCTTCCACAAGTGACGGAATACCTTCGTCGACCCGGTAAAGTGTAATCCAGCAAAATCCTTGTGCTTGAACACGACATCACCTGCTGTTGGACCGTTCACTGTAATCATATTGACCACTCCATCCGGTAATCCTGCCTCACGGAACAACTCCATGATCACCTGAGCCGAATAAATCTGTGTTTCGGCTGGCTTCCAGACCACTACGTTCCCCATCATCGCTGGAGCCGCACATAAATTCGCTGCAATCGACGTAAAGTTAAAAGGTGTAATGGCGAAAACAAATCCTTCGAGGGGACGATACTCCAAACGATTCCACACTCCCGGAAGTGAATCCGGTTGCTCCCGGTAAATGTCTGTCATATATTGAACATTGAAGCGGAAGAAGTCAATCAACTCACAGGCCGCATCAATTTCAGCCTGAAACACGTTCTTCGACTGTGCCAGCATCGTGGCTGCATTCATCTTGGCTCGATAAGGTCCAGCCAAAAGATCTGCTGCTCTCAAAAAGACTGCTGCTCGTTGCTCCCATGGAAGATTTGCCCACTTCTCTCTTGCTGCCAGGGCTGCATCAATGGCCTGCTCCACGTGTTTCCGTCCTCCTTCATTATAATGTCCAATGACTTTAGCGTGCTCATGAGGAGGAGTCAATGGATGTTTTTTATCCGTATAAACTGTCTCGGAACCAATATACATTGGAATGTCCAGCGTTTCCTGGGCATACATTTTTTTGTACGTTCCGATTAATTCTTCTCTTTCCGGTGATCCTGGTGCGTATGATTTTACAACTTCGTTTTTTGCAGTTGGGACCTTTGATATTGATAATGACATATTCTTATGTTTTTGATGATCACTTATAATCTTTATTCGTCAAATGAAACGACTAATTTTTCGCTTGTTGGGTGTGCCTGACAGGTCAGAATGTATCCGTTTTCCACTTCGTCCGCTTCCAGGGCATAATTCACGTCCATCCTTGCAGTCCCCTCCATGATTCTGGCTTTACAGGTACAACAAACGCCTCCTTTGCAAGCAAATGGCAAATCAGCTCCGACGTCCTGTGCCGCATCCAAAATGCTTTGTGAATCTGACTGCAAACTCAAGTCATAAGCGTCCCCATCCAGAATGATGCGAACATTGGCTTCAATGACCGGACCTTCCTGCACGACTACCTCTTTCTTTGTTTCGCTTGTTCCAAATAATTCGATGTGTACCTGATTTTCTTTCAGTCCAAATTTCAACATGCTTTCTTTCACATCGAGGATCATGGCTTCAGGGCCGCATATGTAAACGACTGCTTCTTCCAGATTTTCCTTTTCGTATTTCAAAAATGCCTGTTGCAGTTCCCCACATTTCTCCTGATTAATTCTTCCTTGCTGAATTTCGTTCCCAGGATTCTCTCTGGAAAAAACATGCACCAAACGAAAACGATCCAGGTGTTCATTCTTTAAATCTTCCAGCTCTTCCCGAAAGATCACACTATGAAAATTCTTGTTTCCAAAAAAAAGACTCACCGTACTTCCCGGCTCCTCTTTCAGAATTGTTTTGGCAATCGAAATGATAGGCGTAATTCCGCTTCCGGCTGCAAACAGCACATAGCTTTTTTTTCTTGTCGCCTCTGGACTTACATAGAAATTCCCTGCCGGAGTCATGACATCCAGTTCATCTCCAGCTTTCAAGCTGTTATTTGCATATCCTGAAAAGCGCCCGTTTTCGACTTCCTTGACGGCTACCCGCCATTCATTTTCGTGAGGAGCCGAGCACAGGGAGTAAGAACGTCTCAATTCTTCTCCATCCAGTTCTTTCTTGAGGGTTAAATACTGACCGGCCTGATAAGCGTATGCTTCTTTTAGTTCTTCCGGTACTTCAAACTGAAGTGAAACACAGTCTTCTGTTTCCCTTCTGACTTCTTTGATCCGTAGACGATGAAATGTTAGACTCATGATTTTATTTGCCCCGTAAAATTAGCCAAAATATTCCATTCGGAACGCATTCTGACCTGCTCTTCCCCACTTAAAATTCGATTCCTAACAGATTCACATTTTCAGGATCTTTATCATTCATTTTTTGAATCTTAGTTTCTTAATTTTGAGTACCGAAACTTCTTCAAACGAAAAAAACTACCTCAAAAGGGTAGTTTTTCTATTTCAACAAAAAATTTTTCTAATTCATTTTCAAAAACTGAACACTTTC
Organism: Bacteroidota bacterium; assembly: GCA_006226425.1. Taxonomy (GTDB): domain Bacteria; phylum Bacteroidota; class Bacteroidia; order Flavobacteriales_D; family Crocinitomicaceae; genus M2408. The sequence goes on from SBGX01000010.1 coordinate 285,868, forward strand.
GTTTCCTGATTTCTTCTGAATAATTACCCGATAGGTTCCCCGAGGTAATTTCTTTGTTTCAAAGGGTATATGATGTTCATCCAGATCCAGGTTTCCGTCGTAAATCACTCCGCAAGATCTTCCTGAGATATCTACGATTTCTGCCTTCACCCATTCTCCTTTGCTGATTACTTTCAGTGTGGCGTGTTTTACACATGGATTCGGATAGACCAGTGATTCCACATCCAGTTTGGAAAGATCACTTATTCCCAAATTACAAGCTTGCATTAGTGGCATAAAGCTCACCTGATGATCAAACAACTGTTGAACTTCCGCCTCGCTCACTTCAAACCAATCTTTTAGCAGAGAGGCATAAACATCACGGAAATCGATCTGCAATGGAATTCCGGCCTGCTCCTGAATCGCTGGTTGAATCACTGGATTTGGGCCAATAATTGTATTGCTCAAACAAGAACCAAACAAGAACAGTGGTGCTGCGTCTCCGTGGTCAGTTCCATCACTGGCATTCGAGGCAATCTGTCTTCCAAACTCAGAAAAGGTCATTCCGGCTACTCGTTTCTCAATTCCCAACAATTGCAAATCTTCCTGAAATGCCTCCACGGCATTGGATAATCTTCGAAGTAAATCCGCATGGGCACCTTGTGTCGTATCTGTCTTCACTACCTGCTCCGAATGCGTATCAAATCCATTCAGATTCAGGATGTATATTTTTGTTTTTAGTCCTCCCGAGATCATCTGCGCCACGGATTTTAATTGCATGGCCAGTCGATTCTCAGGATCATATAGTTGCGACATGGAATTTCCGGCATTGGCCGCCGCATTCACCTGCTGACCGTAAGCATTGGTCTGCGCAATGATTGTACTAAGGTATTCCATGTGACTACCGTAGTAGGTTCCATCGTTGATCGACGAAAAGTCTCCCACGTTCACATCCTGAAAGGGATCGGTTACTGTATGTGAAAAGTTCCCCAACAAGCCCTGACACGTAGAAGATACCTCATAGCCCATGCTGATTGCAAAGGGATCCGGATAATCTTCATTCGGATAGTCACTTGGGAAGTTCGGATACTTGGTATCCAAATGACGTCCCAACCATCCGGTGGTTGCATCTTCATCCTGAGTTCCGTAGGACCAAATATCCATGGATCGGAAGTGGGAACGGTTTTGTTCTGGATAACCTACATTTTGTACGATTGCCAGATTTCCATTGTTAAACATACTCGCCATTCCGGTCATGGCTGCATGGAATCCATTTTCTGCCGTTACCGGAATAATCGTGTTCTCCGGTAAGAGCACATGTGGGCGCTGGATGACCAAATTATCATACTGATCAATCGGGATCAAGGTATTTAACCCGTCATTCCCTCCATTCAGACGAATAACAACCAACACCCGATCTTCTGCTCCTCTCGAATATTCAAACAATTTCTTTGAAATCGCGCTGTACTGATGATTCCTGAATAGAAATGGTACGGCAGCGGAGGACAGTGATACGTTCTTTATAAACTTTCTTCTTTTCATAGTTCCTCTTAAATTGTTTGAAATTCGGGTAACTTAAACATCTGATCCAACACCAGTGCGATACGCAATTTAATCGCATCCGCTGTCGCCTGATCGCTCGGATTGGCCTGATACTCATTGTACTGTAAAGTCCATTCAAAATCCGGCAGTCCATTCAGCAAAATCGCTTTCAGTGTATCCTTCTGAAGTTGAGGCAATCCTTTGGGACAAAATAAAGTCACCATATCGGCTATGACCTGATTAGGGTCTCCCGGGACGGAAAGGGAATCCAAAAAGCCCAGGTGATTGACTTCAAACCTGTTTCCATTGACATTAATTCCTCCATACAGGGTCACATAGCTTGCCATATCAAAACGGAGTTTGATATAACTTGAGTTGACCCAGGATTTCGAATAGTTCGGAGCCTGATAATAGGCCGACCATCCACCAACGCTTGGCGGCGCCAGATAACCCATTCCCAATGCCTCCGATACGTAATACATTTCCAGATACATCTGATAATTTACATCCAAATCAAAATTTGGTGCCGATCCTGTTGAGTTCAAAATCGAGAAAATATACTCCAATGGACTCTTAATGATTGCTCCACGCACGCTCAGATCATAAAAATGTTGACTTTTCAGAAGTGCTTCAACGACCGGCTGAACTTCATAATCATTCGCGATCATTAAGGTCGCCATCTCACCAATGACCGTACTCTCCACCTGATCCGTCAAGTCGTAATTCACGAACCAACGATACAGTTTCCGACAAATGTGTCTGGCTGTTTCGGCCTGCTGAAAAATAACGTCGATATAATTAGCGTATTCATCAATTCCCGCTTCTGTCACCGTCTGCGAACCAAACTTGGCTGAAAGGGTCTTGTCTCCTGTATAATGCAACTCCGGATAATATACCGCTGAAGTGGAAGTTGCTGTACTACTTAAAAAACCTGCAATCGTCCATCCTGTCAGAATTTTTGCTCCTTCCGCAATATCCGCCTCGGTATAATTGGTATAGTCTCCCACTCCTATTTGCGGTCCCTTTCCAATCGTGTATAACTCCAATAGCTCCCTGGCGAAGTTCTCATTCGGGCTGAACTTATTGTTCTCTGCTCCATTCAAAAACACCAGCATACAAGGATCAATGGTGATGTCTTTCATCAACTGCTTAAAGTTCCCCAACGCCTGTGTTCGCATCAAATGGAAATAAGCATAGGTTGCCCTGGGGTCTGCCGTCAACTCTGCCGCAAAATGATTCTGCCAAAACAAACTCATCTTTTCATAGATATTTGGCTGTTCCCGGTTAACTCGCTCCATCAGCCATGCCCCCAGTGAGGCATTCCGCACGTTGATTGTTTTAAATATCTCTGCCTCCGTCCCTGGATATACTGAATTCACCCAGGATTCTCCAAAATTTGCAATGGTTTCATCCGAATGATATGCCAATGGCTCTTCGAACGTCGGCGCAGTCATCAATTGGGTGATGGTCGCATCCAAACCGTTAGTTACGGCATCTTCAATCTGTTGTAAAGTCAGCCCGAACTGGGTTCTCCTTAACAAATGTGCCGCTTCGATGGAAGTCCATGGTCCCGTATAAGGAGCCAAACTATAAACTTCCGGTTCGAGAATCTCTTCTTCAGGCTTCATACGCTGCTGTTTTCTTTAAAGATAAATTAAATCATTTACATCCGCAAACTAGTTCCGAATCAACGAAAGGCTTTCCGTCCCTGATTTTCGCTGAATCTTGATCAGGTAGGCACCTTTTGACAGGTCTGCCGTTTTGATCGGAAGTTCATGTCTTCCGGGAGCCAATGCTCCTTCAAAAACTGTTCTTAGCAATTTTCCTCTCAGGTCATACAATCCTACCCTCATGTGATCTCCCTGTCCGGTCAGGATCAATTGTGCCTGTTCGGTACATGGATTCGGGTACACACTGGAGCTTATATCCAACTGGTCAAAATCACTAATCCCCAAACTACACGCCTGCAAAAGCGGATAAAATGTCACCTGATGTTCGAATAAAGGCTGAGCATCTGCTTCAGGTACCAAAAACCAATCTTTTAACACCGAAGCATAAATATCTCTGAAGTCGATCTTCATCGGCACGCCGGCCTGATCTACAAGCTGATCCGAAATTTGAGGATTTGGACCCAGAATGGCATTGGAAATACAGCTTCCGAAAAGGAACAATGGCGCTGCGTCACCGTGGTCTGTTCCATTACTGGAATTGGAAGCTATCTGCCTTCCAAATTCGGACAGTGTCATTCCAGCTACCCGATGATCTATTCCCAGCAATTTCAAGTCATCCTGGAATGCATGAATGGCATCCGAAAGTTTTTTGAGCAGGGATGCGTGTGCACCAACTGTTTTATCATTCGTGTCAATTTGCGCTGCATGTGTATCAAATCCATCCAAATTCAGGACGTACACCTTGGTCGTTAATCCCCCAGAGATCATCTGGGCAACATAGCGGAGGTAAACAGCAATCTGATTGTTTGGATCATAGGCCTGCGAAAGGGTATTTCCTTTTTCTGCTGCTGCTTTTACCCGAATCCCATAGGAATTTGTTTGTGAAACTACGGTGCTCATGTAGTGTAGGTGACTACCGTAGAGAGTTCCGTCATCTGCCTGACTATAGTCTCCCAATTGGACATCATCAAAGGGATCGGGTACCGGATAGGAGAAATTTCCTTCTTCTCCCAGGCAGGTCGCTGAAACCTGATAGCCCATACTTATCACAAATGGATCTGGATTGTCTGTGTCCGGATACGCATCAGGAAAGCCCGGATATAATCCGTCATAGCGTCTCCCAAGCCAACCACTGGTCACGTTCAAATCGGTAGACCCGGTGGACCAAATATCTTTCGACCGGAAATGCGATCTGTTTTGGTTATCATAACCAACGTTCTGGATCACTGAAAGCGTTCCATCGTTGAACATGGAGGCCATCCCCCCCATGACTGAGTGCATTCCGTTTGTATCGTTTAATTTAATGATCGATTCCATCGGTTGGATCACATTCTCGCGCTGCTTGACCAGATTGTCATACTGATCCAAGGGAATAAAGGTGTTCAGTCCATCATTTCCCCCATTCAGGCGTATAATTACCAATACGCGGTCTTCTGCTCCTCTGGAGTACTCAAACAACTTTTCTGAGATGGCCTGAAACTTCACGTTTTTGAACATGAAGGGTACCGCCACGGAGGAAAGGGACACATTTTTTACAAAAGATCTTCTTTTCATCTTCAATTTCATTAATTTGTTTGAAACTCCAGCAACAAGAATACCTGTTCCAGTACATTGGCCATTCGTTGCCGAATCGGTTCGCTCAATGTTGTATTCTGAGGATCTACTTTGTAATCCGCGTATTGTTGCGTCCATTCAAATTCCGGAAGGGAATCGAGCATCATCATTTTCAATGCATCCTTTTGCGCCTGCTCGAGTCCATTCGGACAAAACACCATGACGATGTCTTCAATGACCTGATTGGCATCCTGTGGAACTGACAGACCATCCAGGAAACTGAGAAAATCGAGCTTAAATGCTTTTCCTCCGACTTCCACCCCATTAAATACGGTCATGATACTTGCGAGGGCTATTCGCAATTTCATATAACTGGAGTTGACCCAGTTTTTTGAATAAATCGGTGCCTGATAATATGCTGTCCATCCACCAACATTCGGTGGTTGAGCATATTCCATCCCCAGGGAGTCTCCAAAGATAAATAGCTCTTTATAGATTCCATAAGTTGTTGCCAGATCAAAGCTTGGTGTTGATTTCGTACTGTTGATCATTCCGAAGATGAATTCAAGCGGATTTTTGATGATCGCCCCTCGATGCACCGTCTCATAAAAATGAGCACTCTTCAGCAGCGCTTCCAATACGGGTTTAACTTCGTAATCGGATGAGATCATCAAGGTGGCCATTTCTTCAATGACATTGCTTTCAACGTCAGTAGAAATCTCGGATGAAACAAACCAGCGATACAGCTTTCGGCAAATGAAGCGCGCTGTTTCTTTATTGGCCAGGATCAAATCAATGTATGTTTTGTACTCCTGGTCCTGACCATCACTGATCACCTGATTTCCAAAACGGAAAGAAAGTGTTTTATCTCCCGTATCATGATGCCACGGTTCAAAGAATGAGGTCACTTTGGTTGCAGTAGAGCTTCGAACTCCTTCGACCCTCCAACCGGTCAGGATTCTTGAGCCTGACGAAATATCAAATTCCGTATAATTCGTGTAATCTCCGTTCCCGACATGATTCCCCTTTCCTATGGTGAACAATTCCAATAGCTCCCGGGCATAATTCTCATTCGGACTAAATCGCGAATTCTCATCTCCATTCAAAAAGATGAGCATATTCGGATTCACGGTCATTTCCTTGACGAAGGTGGCAAAGTTTCCGAGCGCATGGTTCTGGATCAATCGGAAATAATCATAAGTGGCACGCGCATCTAAACAGGGTTCTGCCGCAAAGTGATTCTGCCAGAACAGGCACATCTTTTCCTGCAAACTAAATGCCTGCCCGTTCAAACGTTCCATCGTCCAGGCCTCCAACGATCTTCTTCGGGTTTTCTCGGTGTTGAAACTTGCGGTAGAATCTGAAGGATAAACACTGTTCACCCAGGTGGTCCCATAAGCGGCTATCGGTTCATCCGCTTCATAAGTTCTTGGAAATGTAAAAGTGGGGATGGTCTCGAGCAGTTGAGTAATCGTGGCATCTAATCCCTGGTCTGCAGCAGTTTTGATTTGATCATAACTTGGACCAAAAAGGCTGCGTCTTAGCAAGTGTGCAGCTTCCTCCACTGTCCAGGCCCCGGAATAAGGTTCCATGGCCGAGGAAGAGACGAGCACATCTTCTTCTGGTTTCATAAGTCATAGTTTTCGATAAATATAACAAAAAACCAGGATGAAGTCAACAATATATACGATTAACAAAACATTAAAAAAGCCCCTTGTCAAATGACAAGGGGCTCTCCAAAATGATTTATTTCTTGTTTCTTACTCTTTCACAAAAGATGTTCTGGAAACACTTCCATCCTGAAGTTTCACTTCCAACAGGTACATTCCTGCTGTCATAGAAGGAACAGTCAATGTATTTCCTCCGTTTACTTCAAGTGCAGCAACTTGCTTACCTTCCAACGTCAATACTTTTGCAGACACCAGGGAAGAGTTAGCCAATTCTACATGAATTTGATCTTTTACCGGGTTTGGATAAATCTTTGTAATCAAAGAAATCTCTTCCAAACCTACCACACTGTTAAATGTTACTGTAGCAGTATCACAAGCGTTATCTGAGTCACACAACTGGTAATCCAGCGTCAAAACACCAAAATAATCAGTAGCTGGAGTACAAGTCAAAATTCCCAATGAAGCATTGTATGACCATGTTCCATTTACATCAGCATACGTTGTTTGAATACCAGCTGTAGCCAGATCAATATCAACTGTGTGCGAAGAAGCTGTTACCGTTTCATCTGCATCCGTATCGTTTGCCAAAATAGATACTGAGCCTGAGTTTCCGTCAACCAACTCACCTCCGTCATCATCATTTGCTACCGGTGCATTGTTCGTCTGAACTGCGTTTACAGTGATCGTAACGGTTGCCTCAGCACATTCCTGTGGTGTACCATCGTCACATACACGGTAAGTGTAAGTGTCTGTTCCTGTAAATCCAGCAGATGGAGTATAAGTAATTGCTCCTGTAACGGCATCTACAGATGTTGTTCCGTTGGATGGTTGAGCAGTTACCTGTACCGTACTAGGAACCAGATTTCCATCTGAATCTGAATCGTTTGCCAATACGTTTGTTGTAACAGGTGTATCCTGATCTGTGGCATCTGTATCATCTACTGCCGTAGGCGCTACATTTGCTACTACTTTGGAAACGTTCAATTCCATGTACATGTTCAAGTCAAAACTAGCATGTCTAGAAACCAATGTTCTCCAAGACGCATCATTCGCTCCAAATGCTGAAATACCATAAATCCAAGTATTATCACACCCACAACCAGTTGTTCCTACGAAAGTAGCAACTACTTCTGCACTACTAGCATTTCTTCTCCATCCAACAAAAAAATCACTTGTTACAGTTACACCGGTAACTGGAGTAGTAATATCCTTTGTAATAGACCCTCCTCCTTCATCAACAGAATTCACTTCAATAGTCGTTGTGAAAATCTCATTCTCAGGCTGACCAAAGGAATTAGAAGTATAGATTACCAAATCCAATTTTCCAACTTTACCATCATTTGGCTGAGCAGTAGGCAAAAAGTATCTCCCTTTGATTGAATTGATACTCACCTCTCCATCAAGAGCTGCAAAGTCGGCATAACTGAACTTCTGCACCATCATCGAATCACCCCGAGAGTTATCCGAGTTAAAAAATCCCCCATAATTGGTATTTACATCTAATCCACTAGGGAAGGTCACGTAGGTAATGTTTTGCGCTTTTACTCCGGCGATCATCAAAAAGGCCGCAGCAAGCGATAACCAGTAATTCTTTTTCATACTGTGATTAAATAAAGGTTTAATTTTTGATTATTTTGCTTTGAACTACACCAGATTCTTTTCTCACAGTGACAAAGTACACTCCGGACTTCACCGAAGACATATCGATGTCCACTACTCGTTGACCCAATGTATTATTTTTGATCTCTTTGTTCCAAACCACACGTCCGTTCAAATCTGTCAGTTCGACCGCAAACTCTTCATTTGCCACTAATCCTCCAATTTTCACTTCTGCTTTATCCACAACCGGGTTCGGTGTTACTTCAACTCCTTTCAACGCCTTTCCAAAGGTAACAGCTCTCGTAAACGAATACGAAGCATTTCCGTCAAAATCCACTTGCTTCAAGCGGTAATAAACCGTTCCATTGAAATTTGGTTTGTCAACGAATTCGTAATAAGATTCTTCCGAAGTTGTTCCTTTTCCATCAATTCGATGAATTGAACGGAAGTCAACTCCATCCAAAGATCTTTCTAACTCATAGAAGTCATTATTCAACTCAGACGCTGTTTGCCAATGCAAAAATGCTTCATTTCCCTGAGCGATGGCCTGAAAGTCAATTAAAGTAATCGGCACCGGAATACAACCCGTTGAAGTAATGTTAAATGAACATATCGATCCGGCAAAGCCATCAATCATGACAAAGAAGGTCTGATTTGGTGTCGGGGCCACAATCGTATAGGACTTATCTCCCAATCCTGAAGCCGTGTTTCCTCCCAAACAACTTCCCAAGGTACATGTCCCGGAACCACACAATGGAGTCGTTCCAACACACCCAGAAATATCACCAGCCGAATAGATCAAAAACTGCAATCCAGCCGTAGAACCCTCACAGCTTGCTCCGGTCAAATCGATCGTAATATCCGTACCAGCTGCATCTGCCGTCATTTGGTAAACGGATACATTTTCATAAGAAGGTGCAGGTCCACCACCACAGTTTGGCGGTTTAAATCCTGCACACAAAGACAAACCTTGTAAAGAACTTCTGGTTGTTCCGGTGACCGTTCCTCCACAAGGTGTGGCAGCCCCTCCAATAAAGTTGTTTACATCACCAGCAAAAGAATCCCAAAAACAAGTTTCAATCGTTGCTGTATAAGGACTACTCGCTCCACTCACGACACCCAACAAATCAACACAAACCCAAACGTAAGATCCTGGAGTCAATCCACTCCAATAACTTTGAGAACCTAGTCCATCTGCTGTTCCAATCAAATCTGTATACAAAGTCAATGTTCCGTTTGGACCACAAACATCACCCCCACCACAGTTAGACTCATTCACCCAGGAACAGTTATCTGGTGAACTGAAACTAGCGGAAGCCGTAGCACCACTACATGTCAAATTGGTAAACAACATTGTTTTTACATAATGTCTTTCGGAACCAACCAAAGGCTGCACGTCCATTCCAACAATTCCTGTTGCCGGCACTTGTACTTTGTACCAGGTACGATACTGAGTCGTATAATGGCTACCACTCGATTTTGGCCCACAGGCAGAACCATAAACTCCAGATGAACTGAAGGAACAGGAGTTATCAATATCTGTATTCACACATTCTCCGGTAGAAGTTGGGTCAATCGCATCTGCATTGGAAATGGTATGTGCACCACCACTACAGGGTTCACATTCCGCAGGGTCCGTACTCCCCGGGCCTGAACAGGCCGGACAGGTTCCTCCACAGTCCACTCCGGTTTCCGTACCATTCTGGATTCCATCCGAACAGGTAGGACAGGCTGCTGTTGTAAAACTACCTGTTACTCCTCCTCCCGACTGAAAACATCCTCCAGAAGAGCTATTATAATTGCGAATTCGATAATAGTAAGTTGTGGCACAGGCAAAACCGGTGATCACCTGAGACCCATTACCATGCGCAGGCAAGGAAGTCCCAACCGATGTTGTTAAAGCGGCGTTTGAATACAACTGGATATATGTATTTGTTGCATTTGAAGCTCCAGTTGCCCAATTAAATGTCACAGCCGCATCGGTAATTCCAGTAGTAGAGACTCCCGACACTCCAGCGGGGGCAGTACATCCACCTGCTAATGCATTTGATGAGGCAAATACAAAACCAATTACCATTAAAGGGGCAATCAGCTTTTGAAGTAGTCTTTTTTTCATGATCCTTTTCAGTTTTAAGTAGCCCATAGTCAAAATTATCGACTATGGGACGACACAAATATACGACCATTTTTCCATTCAAACAATTTTTTGTTAATAAATTGTTTTCCAGAAAAACACTCCTATTCGCTCTAACTGACCGGATTTAATTCCTTGAAACGTAGCCCTTTTAAGGGTTTTGCTAGATTGTTTTCGAGGCAAGAGGCATCAAAAATCCCCGTCAAGTGATTTCCTTCAACGGGGATTTTGTTAATTTATTTTTGAATACAAATTATTCTTTGATGATTTTCGTCTGAACTGTCCCTGATAATTTCTTCGCAGCAACATAATACATTCCTGATCGGAATTCTGCCAGATTCAACTCAAGCACCTGATGGGACAATTGGTTGTCCTCAATCGTTTCGGTCAACATCACTCTTCCGTTCAGGTCGAATACTTCAATCGTAATGTCTTCTCCAATCTTCAAATCAGACAATTTTACTTCACATCTTTCTTTGACTGGGTTAGGCGTCACTTCCATTGGTACTTCTTTCCCTCCACCGAAGTTCACTGCCTGCACCATCGAGTGCGACTCGTTTCCATCAAAGTCCACCTGTTTCAAACGGTAGTAGACCGTTCCGTTATGATTTGGTTGATCTACAAACTCGTAAGATGTTCCCTTAGAAGTAGTTCCCTGACCATCAAACTTCTGAATTGTACGGAACTCAATCCCATCCAGCGAGCGCTCTAAGACGAAGTAGTCATTATTGATCTCCGAAGCAGTTTGCCAGTGGATAAACGCCTCATCCCCCTGTTGTACAGCAACGAAATCCATCAGGGTAATCGGCACGGGGACACAACCTGTCGAGGTGATATTAAAAGAACAAATAGACCCAGCAAAACCGTCAATCATGACAAAGAAAGTTTGATTCGGAGTTGGGGCCACGATCGTATAGGTCTTGTCTCCCAAACCGGAAGCCGTGTTTCCCCCCAGACAACTTCCCAGAGTACATGTCCCGGAACCACACAACGGAGTCGTTCCTGTACAACCGGAAATATCTCCAGCCGAATAGATCAGGAACTGAAGTCCTGCTGTAGAACCTTCACAGCTTGCTCCTGTCAGGTCAATTGTGATATCCGTACCCGCAGCATCAGCCGTCATCTTATAGATAGATACATTCTCATACGAAGGTGCTGGTCCCCCACCACAGTTTGGCGGCTTAAACCCAGAACACAAAGACAAGCCTTGCAATGAACTTCTGGTCGTTCCAGTGACCGTTCCTCCACAAGGAGTTCCTGCTCCTCCGATGAAGTTATTCACATCGCCAGCAAAAGAATCCCAAAAACAAGTTTCAATTTGTGCCGTGTAAGGACTACTTGCTCCGGAAACAACCCCTAAAAGATCCACACACAACCATACATACGAACCCGGAGTCAAACCGCTCCAATAACTTTGAGAACCTAGTCCATCTGCTGTTCCAATTAAATCTGTATAAAGTGTCAGCGTTCCGTTTGGACCACAGACATCACCACCTCCACAGTTGGATTCATTGACCCAGGAACAATTATCTGGCGAACTAAAGCTCGCTGAAGCCGTGGAACCACTACAAGTCAGATTGGTAAACAACATGGTTTTCACATAATGTCTTTCCGACCCAACCAAAGGCTGTACGTCCATCCCTACGATTCCTGTCGCAGGCACCTGCACTTTGTACCAGGTACGATATTGCGTCGTATAATAGCTCCCCGAAGATTTTACTGCACAAGCAGAACCATATAATCCAGAAGTACTGAACGTACATGAGTTATCAATATCAGTTGTCACACAGGCCCCTGAAGAGGTTGGGTCAATAGCATCGGCATTTGAAATGGTGTGGGAACCACTGTTACAAGGCTCACATTCGGCCGGATCTCCCGAACCTCCGCCGCCTCCGCCGCCGCCTCCGCCGCCACCGCCTCCACCTCCGCCACAAGCGGAAGTCGTGAAGCTACCAGTAGTTGAGCCGGATTGAAAACACCCACCAGAAGAACTGTTATAGTTTCTTATACGATAATAATAGGTCGTTCCACAGGTAAACCCGGAAAGCGCAACCGAACCCGCACCATGTGAGGGCAACGAGGTTCCAAATAAGGTTGTCATTCCTGAATTGGTATAAATCTGAATATATGTATTCGTTGCATTGGAAGCACCCGTTGACCAACTAAAAGTTGCTCCGGTTTCCGAGATACTACCTGTCCCCGTTCCCGAAACAGCAGCTGGTGCAGTACACCCTCCTGCCTGGACCTCAAAAGAGACAACCAGCATTCCCATCAAAATGAGGGGAGCTACCAAGTATTTTTTAAGAAGTAATTTATTTTTCATAACAGCCTATTTTTAAAATTTGTTTTCCGAAAGTTTAGCAGTCTTAACCTATCAAACCAATGATAATAATAAGTTAATCCTTTGTTTTTCAAGAGCTAAATGAACAAAAAACGGCGTTCGTTGAGCAAAACACCCCTTTCGTCGAATAATTTTTTGTTGCTTTCCCCAAAAAGTCTCTTCGCAAACTAAACCGTTTTAAATTTCTAGACTAGATTTTTATCTCAGATTCTGATAACAATCTTGTAAGCACCAATCAATCAGGCAATCATACTTTTTAATCAAAGAGTTTACCCTCATTTGAACTCTGTTCTGAGATCGAAATGGGACCTGGTTTTTCCAAAAAATTATTATCTTGAAGCGCTGCTTGAGTCAATTATTTAACTCAGGTACTGAAACAAAGTAACTTACAACTACGTGAAGTCGAATTTTTTCTACTCAATTGCCATATTAGAAGGAGCGGCATTGATGGCTACGGAGGTCATTAGCGCAAAAATCATGGCTCCTTATTACGGAAGCTCCCTATTAGTTTGGACCAGTGTCTTTGTCGCTACCCTCGGAGGATTAGCCACCGGATACTTCCTCGGTGGGAAACTGGCAAGTGGTAAACAGGTGCATTTCAAGCTTTTCGTTCTACTACTTTCGGGTAGTGTTTATTTGGGGCTGATGCCTTTCATCTCTACCGGAATCATGGAAGCAACACTGAATATGTCCGTGGAACTTGGCTCTTTGATCAGTGTCATGACCTTCCTTTTTCCGATTCTTCTTGCTTTCGGAACCGTATCTCCTTTACTGATTCAACTGCTTACCGGTGCAGATCAAAAAGCAGGGGAATCTGCAGGGATCATCTATACCATTTCCACCTTGGGTGGTATCGTCAGCACCGTTCTATTCGGCTTCTACCTGATCCCTCAAATGGGAATCAAAAGCGCTGTCATGATTTCCTGTGCCATGAGCCTACTCGCCACGGTCTTTGCTTTCTATGCGTATCAAAAGAATAAATCAACATCCCTTACAAACGCTTAAATCATGTCTCAAAAAAAGCAACAAGCAGCACCTTCCGGTTCCGAAAAGGATATTTCCAGATCCATCCTGTTGGCACTTGCATTTGCAGAAGGAGCTCTGGTCATTGTAAGTGAAATGTTAGGAGCCAAACTCATGGCCAGTTTCTTTGGAAATTCGCTGGCAGTTTGGACGAGTGTTATTACTGTCACTGTTACTTTTCTGACTTTGGGTTATTTCTTCGGCGGAAAACTGTCCCAAAAACAACAAAAACGAAAGAAACTGGCTTTCCTATTTATTATAGCGGCGTTTTTTATGGCCTGTATGCCTGTTTGGGCCAATTTCTTCTTTATCAAATTCAGCGAGTCTACCCTGGTAGGTGGTGCCATTGGAACGGCCATTTTTCTCATTGGCCCTTCTACCCTCTGTCTCGGGATGAGTTCTCCGATCATCATTCAACTACTCAACGAACATGGTCTGAATGCCGGTTCCGCGGCCGGAAAAACGTATGCCATTTCCACTCTGGCCGGAATCCTTTCCACCCTGATCATTGGTTTTTATCTACTTCCCAACCTGGGAATCTCTGTTCCACTCATGATTTCCGCCTTTATTCTCCTGGCTCTTTCTTTCTGGTTGCGTTTTAGCTACCTGCAAATCGGGATTGCTTTGCTCGTCGTTATTTTATTTGTCACGGACCTCGGTAAGAAGGAGTATTCCGGCAAGTTATTCAAGCAACTTTACCTGACTGAAGGAATGATGGGACAACTCAAGGTGATGGATCAACGGGTCATCGGTTCCGATCTAAACTATCGATTACTTTTCATCAATGGCATCCCACAAACGATCATTCAAAATTCTCCGGAAGTAAATTCATTCTGGAAGTACGTACACCGGATTTCTTCCGCCGCTTCACTGAAAAAAGGGAAAAAGGCCCTACTGATCGGGGTGGGAGGTGGTGCGCTGGCTCATGAACTACAACAACTGGACTTCGAACTAGACATGGTAGACATCGACCGAAGAATGTTTGAAATTGCGCAAAAACACTTTTACTTCCAGCCGGATCAAGACACGAAATTCACCGAAGACGATGCTCGACATTTCATTAAAACCTGCTCAAAGAAATACGACCTGATTGTTCTTGACATTTGCAGTGGAGAGGTTCAACCCTCCAATGTGTTTACTTCCGAAGGAATCGAGGAAATGAAGAAAATTCTAAGTCCGGATGGATTAATTCTCATTCAGTATCAGGAAATGCTTGATCCGGTGGAAATTTCAGGCTCTCAGTCGATTGCCAAAACTTTCCGAAAAGCTGATTTTGAAGTTTACGTCAATATTGAAGAAGGCGATATTTCCAGCGTAGTCATGGCCTGCTCTCCTCAAAAAACGGATTTTTCACTGATTGATTCCACGCACATCACCCCAAATGTTTGGTCTCAAAACTGGAAACTGGAAGAAATTAGATCAGCCTTTCAACCCTACGAAATTAAGGATGCCCAGAGTCTGATTCTTACGGATGATCGTCCGATCCTGGAACACTTAAACGGTCAAACCATTGAAGCCTGGCGAAAAACCATGATCAAGAATTACGGGCTGCCTTTCCTGCAAACGGAAAATGACTAAGGTAATTTGTAGCGAGTGCTCATATCGGTGATCCGCTTGCTCATCTCTGCTCTCAAAGTGAGCGGCTCAATCACTTCCAATTCTCCTCCAAAGCTCAGGAATCCCCTGATTAGCTCTTCGGAAACAATGACTTCCATCGAGAACGTCGTCCGGTTCTTTCCTTCCTTGACCTTCACCTGACTGCTGTGAAAAGGCTGTGAATCGATGTACTTGGCGGCCACGTTATCCGTCTTAAACACAATCTTCTCAGGACTTGACTCATTCGCTGTGATTCCAACTGCATTTTTAAAGAAGGTCTCCGCTGAAAATTGAATTTTTTTGAAGTAGACTTCCGTCGTCGTTTCCATATTCTCCATTCGCTCCAGGGCGTAGGTCATGATGGATTCTTTCAAGCAATCAAAACTGATCAAATACCAGCGATTCCTGTATTCTTTCAGTAACAGAGGAACAACTCTTCTGGGCTTTTTCTTCGCTGTCTGAAAGCTTTCATAAAAAAACTGGATGATCTTTTTATTTCGAATGGCATCCAGCAGAGGAGCCAGGTATTCATTTCCTTTGACCGAATGCGCCGTTTCAAACTGAACGAGGGAGCCTATGTCTTTTTCCCGGGGGTCTCCTGAAATATTGACCCGATCAAAAATCTTATCGATCGCAAACCCAAATTGCCGGAACATATCCACATCTTTAAACTGAAGTAAGGTATTTGCCGCAAAACGGATCGCATCCACATCTTCTTCCGTCAACGGAATATCATTCATCGTGAAATTTTCATCCGTATAATAATACCCCAGGTACTTCTTGCTGTATTTGATTGGAGCATCGTGCTCATTTCTCATCGCGAAGATGTCCTTCTCAATGGTCGAATCACAGATATTTGCGCCATCCACACTCCCGTAAAGTGCATCTTCACATGTCTGTCTAAGAACTTCCTTACTCGGATACGGTTTGAACTTATTGCGCAAACAACGATCTATAACACGATGTCGGATTAAGGCATTCTTAATGTGTGGCATTCCTTATTGGCTTTGAAGCAAAAATACTTTTTTTCAGGCTTTTAGACAATTTCAGCAGATGATATTCCCCTTTCATGTCATTTTCTTAACTTTCCAGTAACTTTTTAAGTCCTTCTTGGTCTTAGCAATAAGTTTATGACAAACAGACATATTTTCTTCCTGTTTTTCCTGCTATTTTCCATTGGTGGAATGGCCCAATCAATTGAAGGGCGCGTACTTGACGAGCACGGTGTCGAAATTCCCTTTGCCAAGGTCCGGGTCTTCCATAGCTCCAGAGGAACGGTCGCCAATGCTCTGGGGATTTTCAAGCTGAACCTGGATCATACGGGTCCATTAATCTTACAGTTTTCCGCTCCCGGTTACCATGAGCGCATCGACTCCCTCGATTTTAAGACCAATATTTCCTCCTATACCGTCACCCTCAGGGAGGCCATCCAACAATTAAACGAAGTGACTATTATTTCCAAGACCGAAAAAGAGCGCGGGAAGGAAATCATGAAGCAGGTGCAGAAAAAACGCTCTTTCTATTACAAACAATTAAAGCGCTTTCGCTGTGAAACTTATTGCCTGGGATCCCTGGAAAAGGAAATTCCCGATTCCCTGGAAACGGATAGCATCATCGATAAAAAGAGCCTCAATCTCATTGAGTGGAAAGGATTCTCCTATTATCAGGCTGACTCCAAGTTCAAAGATGTCTTTACCGCTTTCAACGACCTGACGGACGACAAAAAAGTCTCCTTGGGTACCGATGTTTCCATTTCTATGGACTACGGTCCAACCCGATTGTCCGGGGGCATCAGCGAATCATATTCTGATCCTTATCTGTTTGCTTCTTCTTTCAAGGAACTTTCGGTCAATCTTTTTGAAAATCAATTGGTACTTCCGCACATTTGCCCTAAACCGATCGTTTCCCCGCTCGCCTTCAATGCCGGAATCTACTACAATTTCTTCCTGGAAGAAACTTTTACAAATGAAGATAGTCTGCTTGTTTATGTCATTCGCCTCGAACCCAAATTCAGCCGAGAACCTCTGTTTAATGGAAAACTTTACATTGAAGATGAAAGCTGGGCCGTCCTATCCTACGACCTGGGAATCAACCCGGCGGCCATGACCTATTTCAAGCAAATGCGCTTGCTGTGCGACTACGAGATGCAGGATCAGCGATTGGTTCCCAAGAGCCGGGAATTTGTCTACCTCGTGCACGAGCGAAAAAGCAAAATGAATGGTCATATCCAGGTACAGCACCAAAATTATGCTTTCGATTTTGACGACAAGGCCAACGGGTTTTGGCAGGAAACCAGTGTTTTCGAACCGACTGCCTATGTGCAGGATACCGCTTTCTGGAATGAGATTCGACCCTTCAAGCTGAAAAGCTTTGAAGAACGTTTCATACTCCAGCAGGACAGTGCTATTCGCTACCACGAAAGCGAGGAGTATATGCGTAAAATGGACAGTATCCGCAACAAATTCAGCGTCCTGACTTTTATTTTCGCCGGCTGGAGACACGTCAATTCATTCAAAGGCCTGGAATATGGAACCAATGGGATCATTACCCAATTGATTCCTTTTGGGGTGGGAGGTTTTCGATACCGTCCTGCCATCTACTTCTCCAAGGAATTCAAAAATGCCCAGCGACTCATTCTCGAGCCAACGATCGATTATGGTTTTCTGAACCGGGACTTAAAGGGTGCTCTCCGGACGGAATTCATGTATGACCCGCTCCACTTTTCCAGTTTCTATTTCAAATTGGGGGACATCTATGACTACGTCAGCAACTATCAAAACATCCAGGGAACTTTTGCTCCGGCCAATCGTGTGCGCAACCGGAGTGCCATGATCGGCTACAAATCGGAAATCCTCAACGGTCTATACTTTCAAAGTGAGTTCCTCTACTCCCAACGAGAATCGATTGACAGCCTGAAGTACCCTTCCTGGGTCAAAAGTTTTGGACAATTCTCCGATCCCCAAAGTTTTGAAACTTATAAAATCTTTCTGACGACCATCGACCTGGAGTTTCATCCGGCCCAGAAATACATTATCCGAAAAAATAAAAAGGTCATCCTCGGGAGCAAGTGGCCGGTCATCAACCTAAAATACAAGAAGGGGATTCCAGACCTGGCCGGCACCGAAGCCAATTTTGATTTCCTTCAAATCCGGGCCCGCGATGAAATTCCGCTCAATACCCTGGGGAAACTGGATCTCAATTTTGAAATGGGGAGTTTTCTTCGGAAGAAAGACCTCAGATTGATTGAATATAAATTCTTTCGGACTTCGGATCGCTACTTTTTCTCGAATCCTCTGAATTCCATGCAGCTGCTCGACACAGCACTCAACACTTCCAACAGCTACTGGCAATTCAATTTCATTCACCATTTTAACGGCTTTTTCCTAAACAAGATCTGGCTGATCAACCGATTGAAACTGGAAGAAACCATTGGCGGTTCCATGCTCTACATTCCCGATGCCAACTTTGCACAGGCTGAACTCTACGTCGGACTGGAACGGCAATTCCGGATTCGAAAAGAAATTTTTAAGCTGGGAATCTATGCGGTGACCTACTCAAACAGTATTACTTCTGCCGCTATACGCCTAAAATTTGGCTTCAATAACTACAATTCCTTCTCAGGAACCTGGGATTATTAGGGCTTTAGGTTGTTCTTTCGCAGTTCAAAATTGCGTCCCAAATACACCCGGCGCACCTGCTCATCAGCCGCCAGTTCTTCGGCACTTCCAGATTTGAGAATTCCACCTTCAAACAGTAAGTACGCACGATCTGTAATTGAAAGGGTTTCCTGTACGTTGTGGTCGGTGATCAAAATTCCGATGTTCTTCTTGCGCAAATCGGTGACGATGCTTTGAATATCCTCCACCGCAATCGGGTCCACCCCGGCAAATGGCTCATCCAACAGGACGAATTTAGGGTTTGTAGCCAGCGCACGCGCAATCTCGGTCCTTCTTTTCTCTCCTCCTGACAACCTGTTCCCCAGATTCTTTCTGACATGGTTCAAACTGAACTCATCCAACAATTCTTCCAGGCGATCTTTTCGTTCCTGCTTGGTCAGTGAGGTCATTTCCAGGATGGCCATGATATTATCTTCTACACTCAACTTCCGGAAGACCGAAACTTCCTGCGGCAGGTAACCAATTCCCATTTGTGCACGTTTATACATGGGTAGATTAGTAATTTCCTGATCATCCAGATAGACGGCGCCTTCATCCGGTCGGACCAATCCCACAATCATATAGAAAGAAGTCGTTTTTCCTGCTCCATTTGGACCGAGCAAGCCAATGATTTCTCCCTGGTTAACTTCCACGGAAACTCCTTTGACGACCTGCCTCCCTTTATATGCTTTCTTAATCTGATTCGTATGTAGTTTCATCATCCTAAAAATTAAAGGCCCAACGAGCTCTGATACCCAAAGGATTCATTCCGGGATCGAGGTGAGTCATTCGCCACACCAAATCAATGCGTCCAACTTTAAATATATTCTCCACTCCAAGTGCTAATTCCGCATAAGGAGTGTTTCCGAATCTTCTGGTAAAATCGGGTAAAAGCATCACTTGTGAATGTCGGTTGCTAATGGAGCCATAGGCCATTCTTCCCGTTGTCACCAAACGCCATTGCAACTTCTTCAACAGTGGAATCCGATCCAGGAATAAGCCTTCCCAATGATGTTCTATAAAAGCTTCTGTGTAACGATCTGAAACGAACTCGAAAAAATTGAGCTTATTAAAAGTGGTCGTCAGTAACCAATAGGACTGGTTTCCAGCGTGGACTTTCAGAAATGGATAAGCCGCTGTTCCAAAAACATTACCAAGTGTTACTCCATAACGAATCCGTCCCAATACCCCGGCATGACGATTATGCTCCATCTGAAATTCCACTTTCTGATAGTTGTAATCACTACCTAACAATCCTTTGATCCCAAAGATTCCCTGCACAGAAAAGATCGGATACTTCGATCTCAAGGTTGTTCGGTCAAACGCTCCTGAAATGAATTCTTCATCCTTGGTCCAACGAATCCGGGCGGTCACCTCGGCGGTTTGAATCCTGGAAATATTTTCCAACACCCCCAGGCTATTGTAACGCTGGTAGTTCGCTAGCCCCAATGGGGTATATTCTTTCCATTCAATTCCACCGAACAGGATCAGGTCTTTCTTCACATCCTTCTCCAGATTCACTCCTACCTTTTCCACGAAAGTCAACTTGTCCAAAGGTCCGGTTCGGAAAACCGTTCCGAAAGTTGAACTTACAGAAGCTGCTGTTGGAGACTGCCCAATTTGCTCAATGTCATAATTATACAAAACAGACAACATTCCTCGTTTCTTTGGGGTGACATTCCAGCGGACCAACGCCCCATATTTAAATCGTTCATCATTGACCCCATAGGCGACTCTTCCTCCCAATTCAACGATTCGGGAAAACTTATTGGAAGTGCGTAAAGCGAGTCCTGTTCGGAAACCTTCCACCGGGTTGATACTCGCCAGACTATAAATACTCCCCAACTCTAATTTCTTTAGGGGCCAGTAACCTGTTCCCAACAAGTAAGTCCCGTTTTTCAGCGTCGTGAAAAAAGACGTTTGTTCCAGGGAATCGATCATTTCATTGATTCCTTTTTCCTGCTTGCTCAAAGGCTCGTGGCGATGTTCATCCCAATAGGCTTCACTCCGTTCTTGAGCTCCGTCTGTGTATTCCACCGTGGAATTCGTTTGATAGAAGTCCGGAGGCCGTTCTTCGTTGATCACAAACTTTTTCCTGGAGGACAATTTCCGCGCATAGAATCCATAGACCTTTGTTTTCTTCGTCAGTTTCAGGTCGGCGATCATCTTCTCTTTGGTCAACATCCAAACTTCTTTCTCCACCTGGTCGAAGTGATGCTCAAAGTACAGGTCCTGTACGTAATTGATATTGGCCCAGGGAGCGATCCTGGCAGAAATTTGTTTCACGGCATAGGTAGTATCGTGAATCCACATTTCTCCCTCAAAGGTCATGTCCCCACTCCGCTTTGGCTTAAATCGCAACTTATAGCACCACTGATTATCAATGAAAGTGGAGTCCTCCAGATAAAAGCGGTAATAGGTCCTGGCAAAATTCGCCACCGGACTCACAAAAGCCCTTTGGAAGAGGGTGATGTAATTATCATAGATATTCATGTCCAGATACATGTCTCCAAGTAACTGATTGATCTGGAAATTATCCACTCCGGATAGTTTCGATGCTGTAATGACCTCTCGCTTCTTCTTCGGGTTGTTCTTAAAGTAGAAGTTCGAAATCGACTCACTCAACAGCAAGGGAAGGTAGTTTTTTCCGTTATCTGCCGAATCCAGGTAGCTCATGACCAGGTCCAGCCTTTTGACTATCGGATTGTTTTGAAAGCGTTCCCCCAGGTTGTTGACATCCAACTGAATTTTATTGTAGAGCTCGTATTCATAGGACTCCAGTTTCTCCTTGTTGTTGATGTCTTTGTTACGAATAACCTTTTTATGGAGAGTTGTTGATGGAAACTCATCGGGTGGTCTGACGGTCACCTCTCCGATCTCTGCGGTCAGGGTTTCCATTTTCACATCAATCACCTGTTCTTCATCCAGTTTCACTGCTTTACTGACAGTCAGGTATCCCGAAAATGAAAAACGGAGACTATCTGTCGCATAATATGTTTCGAAGCTGTATCTCCCAACGGAATCTGTCAGGGTCGCTATTTTGGAATCATGAAAACGGACAGTCACAAATGGAAGAACTTCCCCGGTAACGGCATCTGTCACCTGACCTCTTACTTTTGTCTGTTGGGCATGAAATTCGCCTATAAAAAAAAGAAAAAAGGCTAGAACTATGTAGCGGATCATTGGGGTGGTCAGTTTCACGTCTGTCTCAAAGCCTTGCGCTCTACTAAGGCCACAACAAATATACTGATTTCGTACAATAATACGATCGGGATCGCTACGATCACCTGGCTCACTAAATCCGGTGGTGTAATGATTGCTGACAAGACCAATACACCAATGATTGAATGCTTTCTGTACTTTCTTAAAAAGGCCGCTGTTATAATTCCCAGCTTGGAAAAAATGTATGACACAACCGGCAACAGAAACAGTAATCCCGAATAGAAGACCGTCGAAATGATCGTGCTCATGTATGAGTTAATCGTAAAGATATTTTCAACCGATGTCGAAATCTGATAGGAACCGAAGAACTGCACACACAGGGGAGCTACCACAAAATAACCAAAGGTAATCCCCAGAAAAAACAGGAGACTAACGTACAATACTACTCCTTTGGCCACACTTTTCTCATTTTGTTTCAGGCCTGGTTTCACAAAGGACCAGATTTGCCAGAAAATGAAGGGAAAGGAAACGACAATACCGCCCATCACACTCATCATGAGGGCGTAGGAAAACTGCCCGGCAACTGTTGTACTCTGCATTTTTACCGGAATTTCTTCCACACAGATATTAAAGTTATCACAGAAAAACTGAAAGGTAAAGAATGATGGGTTCTTCATAGACAAAAAAACGTGATCCATGATCCATTCCTGAAAAACCCAAATGACGGTTGCAAATAGAATAATGGCTACAGCCGACCTGACCAAACGCCACCGGAGTTCCTCCAGGTGGTCTAAAAAGGACATCTCTTTCTGATCATCCATGCTATCAAAAACTAGCGATTTCTTTCCTGTTCAAATCAGCACAAGCTATTACAGCTTTCTGGCTACTTCCACTTCCTCAAAGGCTTCAATGATATCACCAACTGCAATGTCATTGTATTTCTCGATATTCAACCCACACTCGTAACCGTGTTTCACTTCTTTCTGATCATCTTTAAATCGTTTCAGTGAACCAAGTTCTCCTGTATGAACGACAATTCCATCACGGATGACCCGTATTTTGGAGTTTCGCTTGATGATTCCCTCCAGCACGAAACAACCAGCCACCGTTCCTACTTTCGTGATGTGGAAAGCCTCTCTTACTTCTGCTGATCCGGTAACCTGCTCTTCGATTTCTGGAGACAACATTCCTTCCATCGCCGATTTGATTTCCTCAATTGCCTTGTAGATAATTGAGTACATGCGGATATCAATTTGCTCCTGTTCAGCCAGTTTTTTCGCACCAGCTGTAGGTCGCACCTGGAATCCGATAATGATCGCATCCGATGCAGATGCCAGGTTGATATCGGCCTCACTGATGGCTCCCACTCCTTTATGTACAATCTTCACTGCAATTTCTTCAGTTGAAAGGTTCAACATCGCATCCGAAAGGGCTTCAATGGAACCATCCACGTCTCCTTTGATGATCAGGTTCAACTCCTTAAAGTCACCTATTGCCAGTCGTCGCCCAATCTCATCCAGTGTGATGTGTTTCATGGTACGCAAGCCTTGCTCTCTGTACAATTGCTCTCGTTTTGTTGCAATCGAACGTGCTTCCCGCTCATCATCCATGACGTGGAATTTATCCCCGGCACTTGGCGCCCCACTGATCCCCAAAATGGAAACTGGTGTGGCTGGTCCTGCGGCATCCACCACATTCCCTCGTTCATCATGCATTGCTCGTACGCGACCGAAATAGCGACCTACCAATACCACATCTCCAACTCTCAAAGTTCCTGCTTCTACCAGGATGTTGGTGACATATCCTTTCCCTTTGTCCAGGGATGATTCAATCACCGTTCCGAGTGCGTTTTTATCTGGATTGGCTTTCAGATCCAGTAATTCTGCTTCCAACAGCACCTTCTCCAACAACTCCGCAATGTTTTGGTTTTTCTTCGCAGAAATCTCCTGACACTGGTATTTTCCGCCCCAGTCTTCCACCAGGATATTCATAGCCGAAAGCTGTTCTCGGATTTTATCCGGATTGGCTCCGTCTTTATCAATTTTGTTAATGGCAAAAACCATCGGTACTCCTGCCGCCTGAGCATGCGAAATGGCCTCTTTTGTTTGGGGCATCACATCATCATCCGCTGCGACCAGAATAATAGCAACGTCAGTTACCTGGGCACCTCGGGCACGCATCGCCGTAAAGGCCTCGTGACCTGGTGTATCCAGGAATGTCATCTTGCGTCCGTCTTCAAGTGTTACCGAATAAGCTCCAATGTGCTGGGTAATTCCTCCGGCCTCACCAGCCGTCACGTTCGCATTTCGGATTCGATCCAGTAAGGATGTCTTACCATGGTCAACGTGTCCCATTACCGTAATAATTGGTGGTCTATCCAACAAATCTTCTTCTTTGTCTTCCACTGTTGGAATCGCTTCCTGAACTTCCGCACTTACAAACTCCGTTTCATAACCGAATTCATCCGCAATGATTTGGATTGTTTCCGCATCCAATCGCTGGTTGATCGAAGCAAAAATTCCCAGTGACATACAGGCCGAAATAACCTGTGTCGGGCTCACATCCATCATGGATGCCAACTCAGAAACAGTCACGAACTCTGAAAGTTTCAGAATTTTTTCCTGCAACTCTGCGTCAAGCATCTCCTGCTCGCGCTTCTGTGCCATACTTTCACGTTTGGCACGACGATTCTTGGCTCCCTTGGATTTTCCTCCTCCCCCAGAAATTCTTGCCAGGGTCTCCTTCAGCTCCTTCTCAATATCTTTTTCCGAAATTTCCGGTTTCTCAGCTCCGCCTTTTCCAGGTTTATTTCCAAATCGCTTGTTCTTCCCAGCATCCCCCTGTGAAACTTTATTCGGATCGATTTTTTTAATTCGTTTTCGTTTCTTTCGCGGTTCGTTGGACGATTTATCTGAGGAACGTTCCTTTTCTACCGGAAGTTCAATTTTACCGAGTACCGTAGGGCCCGACAAGACTTTACGCTCTGCCCGGATGGTCTCCACTTCCTTTTTCTCCTCTTTCTTTTCCTCTTTCGGCTCTTCCTTCTTCTCCTCCTTCTTCTCTTCCGGTTTTGCCGCTTCTTTCTCTACTGGCTTTTCCTCCGGTTTCTCAGCAGCAGGAGCCTCTTCTTTCTTCTTCTTATCCGGTCTCGTCTTTGTATTGATCTTATCCAGGTCAATTTTTCCAACCACCTGAACACCGACGTCAGAATCTTTTTTCTCCTCTTCTTTCTTCTCCTCCTCTATCAAATCTTCTTTGACTTTCTGCACGTCAAATTCTTCCTCTTTTTCCTCCTCTTTCTTCTCTTCAGCTTTATTGTCTCTCAAACTGATCGTCTCACGCTTCTCGCGATTGACTGAAGTAAGCTTCGATTGCTCTTTATCAATTTGATCCTCGGCAAACTGTTGACGCAACATATCGTAGTGCTCCGCGGCCAACTTGGAATTAGGACTAAAGTCCATATTAACCCCATTTGACTGAAGATATTCAATCAAGGTAGAGATTCCCACATTTAATTCCCCGGCTACTTTACCTAATCTGTGTGTTTTGGCCATACTTTTACTACTTTTTGTCTGGGTGTTTCAGTTTGCTTTTAACGCTGTTATGTTTGTTGTACTTTTTGTCAATTTTTATTCAAACTCCGCATTCAAAATTTTCATTACCTCACGGATCGTCTCTTCTTCCAAATCCGTACGACTCACCAGGTCTTCGACAGTAATTGCTAAAACAGACTTCGCTGTATCGCAGCCAATCGCCTTCAATTCGTCGATGATCCAATCATCGATTTCATCTGTAAAGTCGTCCAAATCAACATCTTCCACATCCACTTCACCATCACGGTAAACATCAATTTCGTAACCACACAATTTAGTCGCTAATTTAATATTATTTCCGCCTTTTCCAATGGCTAGCGAGACTTGATCGGGTTTTAAATGCACTTTGGCGCGCTTCTCTTCTTCCAAAATTTCAATGGATGTAATTTTAGCCGGAGACAAGGCTCTCTGAATCAACAAATTGGTATTGTTCGTAAAGTTGATTACATCAATATTCTCATTTCTCAACTCCCGCACGATTCCGTGGATTCTCGATCCTTTCATCCCGACACAAGCTCCTACCGGATCAATCCGATCATCGTAGGACTCTACCGCCACTTTTGCACGCTCTCCTGGCTCCCGAACAATTCGTTTAATCGTAATCAATCCGTCAAACACTTCCGGAACTTCCAGTTCAAACAATCTCTCCAGGAACTCTGGTGCTGTTCTAGAAAGAATAATCACCGGGTTACTGTTACGCATATCCACTTTGGCTACAACCGCACGAATTGATTCCCCTTTTTTGAAGTAATCTGATGGAATTTGCTCCGACTTAGGCAACAACAGTTCGTTCCCTTCATCGTCCAATACCATGATTTCTTTCTTCCATACCTGATATACTTCTCCGGTAATGATGTCGCCGATACGCTCTTTGTACTTCTTGTAAAGGTTATCTTTCTCCAATTCCAAAATCCTGGAAATCAGGTTTTGTCTCAACGAGAGAATATTTCTTCTTCCAAAATCTTCAAATTTGAATTCTGAGGAAACTTCTTCCCCAACCTCAAAGTCAGGTTCAATTTTGATTGCTTCAGAATAGGCAATTTCCGTATTCGGATCTTCCACTTCCCCATCCATTACAATTTCCTTATTCAGGAAAATCTGAACGTCTCCTTTTTCGATATTCACAATTACATCGATATGTTCATCCGTGTTGAACTTCTTTTTTAACATGGATCGGAAAACATCTTCCAACACATGCTGCATTGTCTGCTTATCAATGTTCTTTAACTCTTTAAACTCCGAAAAGGACTCTACTAATTCTAAGCTATCCATTACTCACTATTTAAACGAAATAACAATTTTTGTTTCTTTTATCTCTGACATAGGCCATGTTACCTGCTCTATGATCTCTACTTTTTTCTTCTTCCCTTCAACCCTTTCCTTTCGGGTATTCTCCAGCACGATTTCTTTGTCTGTGACTTCCAGCATCTTTCCCTTCATCTTTTCTCCATCATGCCGAAGGACCACCACTTCCTTTCCAAGATTCTTACGATACTGCTCTATCACTCTCAAGGGCTTATCCAAACCTGCTGACGAAACATGCAGTTCAAAATCCTGTTTTTCGCGATCCAAATTATGTTCAATATTCCGGGATACTGACACACACTCATCAATAGACACGTAGCCTTCTTCCTTGTCCAACTCCAATTGAATCGAAGAGGAAGGAGAAATCCGGATTTCCACAATAAACAAACCGGAATCCAGTTCATCGATGCGCTCCTGAGCCAATTTACGTACCCGTTCCTTTGAGATCACTTTGTTTCTTTTTGGCAAATAAAAGAGGGGATTTTCATCCCCTCTTTACTTTTTGACCATCATATTTACAGCGCAAATATACGCTATTTCTTTCCGACCACCAAAAAAACAATGAAATATTTCATCTGGAGCATCTTCTTCCCCATCCCTGAAAGCAAAAGAGTCCTCAACCGTTTTAAATCTTAGGAAAAGCTGTTGACAAAAAAGGGGAATTCGAGCCCTTTCACTCGGATATTTATTCTTAGTTTTGTCAAAAATTTCTCGAATGGAAGATCAGAACAACGCCGTTTTACTGCTCGAAGACGGTACTGTTTTCTACGGAAAAGCAAGTGGAGCCCCAGGAATTGCAACAGGAGAAATCGCCTTCAACACTGGCATGACTGGTTATCAGGAAGTTTTTTCAGACCCCTCTTATTACGGACAATTGCTCATCATGAATACCGCTCATATCGGGAACTACGGAATTCATCCGGATGAGTTTGAGTCAGAAGGAATGAAAATCTCCGGCCTGATCACCAAAAAATTCTCCGATGTTTACTCCAGAAGTGCGGCCAGCAAATCCCTTCAACAACTGATGGAAGAAAATCAATGTACGGGAATTACTGACATTGATACGCGCGCGTTAGTCAGACACATCCGCAACAAAGGAGCCATGAACGCAGCGATCGCTTCCGACGGAACCGATCTGGAAACACTGAAGGAAATTTTGAGCAAAGTCCCTTCCATGAAAGGACAGGAACTTTCTTCTAAGGTAAGTACGAAAACATCTTACGACATGGGAGATACTTCTTCCGAAATGCGAGTTGCCTTGCTGGACTTTGGAGTCAAACGAAGTATTGCTCAATGTTTGGTGGATCGAGGCTGCTATGTAAGAGTCTTTCCAATGGACAGTTCGCTGGAAGAACTCGAAAGCTTTGAGCCGGACGGATACATGCTTTCCAATGGCCCTGGAGATCCAGGCGCCATGCCCGCATCCGTTGAACTAGTCCAAAAGATCATCCAACTGGACAAGCCAGTCTTTGGAATTTGCTTGGGACACCAAATCCTAGGCTTAAGCCAGGGACTCCAAACAGAAAAAATGTTCAATGGTCACCGGGGAATCAATCATCCGATCAAAAATCTGAAGACAGGAAAAGGAGAAATCACTTCGCAAAACCACGGATTCGTCCTTTCCCGGGAAAGTGTGGAAGCACATCCGGAGGTTGAATTGACACACGTGCATTTAAATGATAAAAGTGTTGCTGGAATCGCTCTGAAAAACAAAGCTGTTTTCTCAGTGCAATATCATCCAGAGGCTTCTGCCGGACCACATGACTCCCGCTACCTATTCGACCAGTTCGTACAGGAAATGAAAGAGGCAAAAGCCGCATTCGCAAACTGAAACCAAATCAAATACAATCATAACTAATTTTAACATGGGGAAAATTCAAAAAGTAGTCGGTCGACAAATCCTTGACTCAAGAGGAAATCCGACCGTTGAAGTTGATATTTATACTACTAGCGGACATCTAGGAAGAGCAGCAGTCCCTTCAGGAGCTTCTACCGGAGTTCATGAAGCGGTCGAGCTTCGAGACGGAGATGCAAATGCCTACCTTGGAAAAGGGGTTAGTAAAGCCGTTCAGTTCGTCAATACGGAAATTGCAGATTTATTGATTGGACAATCCGTTTTTGATCAACAAAACATTGATGCACAATTGATCCGTTTGGATGGGACTGAGAACAAATCAAGAATTGGGGCAAATGCCATTCTGGGAACTTCTTTGGCTGCTGCCAAAGCCGCTGCTTCGGCTTCTCAAATGTCCCTCTTCAAATATGTTGGTGGAGTTGGTGCGAACACGATGCCTGTACCAATGATGAATATCCTGAACGGGGGATCTCACGCTGATAACCTGATCGATATTCAGGAATTTATGGTGATGCCATTCGGTGCTTCCAGTTTTTCGGAAGGATTGCGCATGGGAACTGAGATTTTCCACCATCTTAAAAAGGTATTGAGCGCCAAGGGACTTTCTACCAATGTTGGGGACGAAGGTGGTTTTGCTCCGAACCTGGGATCCAATGATGAGGCCATCGAATACGTAATTCAGGCCATTGAAAAAGCCGGATACAAAGCAGGAGAAGATGTATTTATCGCCCTGGATGCTGCCTCTTCTGAGTTCTTTAAAGACGGAAAGTACGTTTTTGAATCGACCGGAGATTCCAGAACATCCGCTGAAATGGTTGATTACTGGGCTGATTGGTGTTCCAAATACCCCATTGTTTCAATCGAAGATGGTTTGGCAGAAGACGACTGGAGCGGTTGGAAATTGTTAACGGACAAAATCGGAGATCGCGTTCAATTGGTCGGTGATGACCTGTTTGTCACAAATTCAAAAAGATTAGGACGTGGAATTAACGAGGGAATTGCCAACTCGATCCTGGTTAAAGTGAACCAAATCGGATCCCTTTCAGAAACGATTGACGCTGTTCAACTGGCCACTCGAAATAGCTATACCTCTGTGATGAGTCACCGAAGTGGTGAAACAGAAGACAGCACAATTGCCGACCTGGCCGTTGCATTGAATTGTGGACAGATCAAAACAGGTTCTGCTTCTCGTAGTGACCGAATGGCCAAATACAACCAATTGCTTCGAATTGAAGAAGAATTGGGCGCACAGGCCTACTATCCTGGAAAGAATTTCAAGTTTTTGAAGTAAGTCCAAAAAACATAAATGAAAAGAATCCTCCGACTCCGGGGGATTTTTTTTGCGATTTTCGCAACTCCCATTTATCCATTGGTGCATTTCAGTAATGTCAATCGAGGCAAAACGCGCAACTTTAAAACAAAAAATGAAAACATTATTTAGTTGTTTGACCGTGATATCCTGGAGCCTTCTTTTTTCACAGGGAATGATTGCTCACAGAAATGAATTGGCCATCGAAAGTGGATTGTTCAATCGCGGACTGGTTGGATTCAGTTATACGCGCAATTTCGCAGCCGGGGAACAGCATTTCTGGAGTGCCTCGGCTTCTACTGGAGCTGGTATCTACTGGGCTGAAGGAAGCGGATTCATTCGAATTCCAAATGCCAACACCTCCCAATACTATTGCATTTCCCCCGCCTACAATTTGGGAAAAGAGAATCGATTCCTGAGCCTGGGAGCTGAGGGAAAAATTATGACAACAAGGCGTGAATATTCCGGCTACGGACTTGGATTCTACGCCGGCTACACCAGTACGCGCCTGGACCCGTTGGTGTTCAAATTGCGCATGGGGCTTTCCTACTGGTCCAAAAGTCACGGACACGATCCGGATGCACATTCACCCCTAGGAATCAAAATTCCGGTTCCAATGATCGGTGTTTCATTCGGCTGGCAGCTCGGAAAACGTTTGTAAGCGTATCGACTCCTTTTTCACCGTTGATTCCGCAGATTCTTTTAACTTTGTAACATGAGTCTTACGAAAATTATTTTCAGGTCTAATGTTCGTTATCCATAGTGCTTTCAGTGCCTCAGACGAACTCAAAATTTCATTAAGACTTAAAATAATCAATCATGACAAAAGAAGAATTTCAACAGGACATTCTACAGGGAATGCCTGACTTCCTACCAAAATCTCCGGAAGCAGAAACAGGGATTAATCACGCACCCAAACGAAAGGATATCCTTT
>SBGX01000014.1 GCA_006226425.1 Bacteroidota bacterium
AGCGACGTCTCTCTGACGAGGTGACAATTTGCCCAACAGCAATTGAGAAAGGCCGGATTCGATATGACTATTGATCAATGGCTTGTGATCAAATGCATCCTGGAGAATCCGGGGATTATCCAGCAGGACATCGCTCAAAAAGTGTTTAAAGATCAGGCTTCTGTGACCCGAATCATTGCCCTGTTGGTCGAGCGCAAATACCTGAGCCGAAGACATGGTCGAAGCGACCGACGCAGAGTTCACCTAAAAGTAACCGAAAAAGGAATTAAGACCATTGACGCGATCCAGTTGGTGATCCTTCAAAACAGGGAACACGCTCTGGTGGGAGTCAACGAAAAGGAGATTCTTCAGACCCAAAAAGTACTTCGGAAGATCAGTGAAAATTGTGAATAAAAGTCGATGCTATACCGATTGAGTCAGATCGATTCTCCATATATTTGCGCATGCGAAAAAAGATACTTCTACTCGGATCTGGCGAACTTGGCAAAGAATTTGTCATAGCCTGTCAACGACTCGGACAATATGTTGTTGCCGTCGATTCTTATCCAGATGCACCAGCCATGCAGGTCGCACAGGAATCTGCCGTGATCGACATGCTGGATGGAAATGCCCTGGATCAATTGGTGGAGCGAATTCAACCAGACATCATTGTCCCGGAAATTGAATCCATCCGAACGGAGCGTCTGTACGCATACGAAGAGCAAGGAATACAAGTAGTTCCTTCCGCCAGGGCTGCCAACTTCACCATGAACAGGAAAGCCATCCGAGACCTGGCCGCTGTTGACCTGGGAATCCGGACCGCGGCGTATCGTTATGCGACCAAACTTCAGGAACTGGAGGAGGCTGTTGCCTTTTGCGGAATGCCCTGTGTCGTCAAACCGCTCATGTCTAGTTCTGGAAAAGGACAATCGGTTATTCGAACTTCGGAAGATATTCAAAAGGCCTGGGAATATGCCCTGCAGGGATCGCGAGGCGACCTCATGGAGGTGATCGTGGAAGAATTCATCGACTTTGACTATGAAATCACTCTCCTAACCCTGACCCAGGAAAACGGAAATACGCTTTTCTGTCCTCCCATCGGACACCGGCAGGAACGTGGCGATTACCAGGAAAGCTGGCAACCTATGTCCATGAATGAAGAACACTTGGTCGAAGCTCAGCAAATGGCGGAAGCCGTCACCAAAGCTCTCGGAGGGAACGGGATCTGGGGAGTAGAGTTTTTTATCACGAAGGAAGGCGCTTATTTTTCAGAACTTTCTCCGAGACCACACGACACTGGGATGGTCACTCTGGCCGGCACTCAAAACTTTACAGAATTTGAACTTCATGCACGCGCTGTCCTCAAAATTCCCGTCAACGAAATCCGTCTGGAACGATCTGGAGCAAGTGCCGTGATACTGGCAACTCACCAATCGGATCAGTTTCCAAGGTTTAGTGGGATCACCGAAGCAGCCTCCTTTCCACATAGCGATCTAAGAATCTTTGGAAAGCCTTCCGCCCGACCTTTTCGAAGAATGGGGGTTTGTCTGACTTATGGTGAGCAAAGCACCGACGAACTCGTTGAACGTGCCGTGGCAATGAGCAATTGCATCCAGGTACTTCCCTAAAAAATATAAACGGATCACCTTTTTGATGACCCGTTTACATCGGTTTTTATTCTGTATAAGGTATTGATTAGAGAATAATCATTCGTCCATTCAATTTTGTTCTTTCATCTGATACAGATACAAAGTACTGTCCTGATTTGAACTCCTGTCCAGAAACAGTGTAAGTTCTTTGCTGAGCTCCCAGAGAAACTGTTTCAGTTTTGATCAACTGTCCCATTTGGTTGTAGATGCTCAATTCGATTTCTCTTGCTCCGTTCATATCGAATACGAAAGTTACATTTCCGTTGGCAGATGCGGGGTTTGGTGCTACCAATACCTCGCCCTGCGCAACTTCCAATTTCTCATTCCATGCTTCAGTTTCCAATACTTTGCTATCTCCGTCAAAAGTTACGCTTACCAAACGGTAATACTGAAGCCCTTCGCTCATTTGTGTTTCGTCTACACATGCATAGTCATTGATTCCAGTATCTTCCATTCTTCTGAATACCATTTTTACTTCCATCCAGTTCGCTCCGTCTGTAGATTTTTCAACCAAGTAGTAGTCTACGTTCTCTTCAGAACTCATCACCCACTTCAAAACCAGGGCTCCATCCAACTTCTCTACCATGAAGTCATTCAACGTAATTGGTAACAAAACGGAACATCCCATAGTTGCCAATCCATTCAATGGACCGTCAGAAGACTGCCACCAGTTCACGTTTCCGATACGGATTGCTTCAGAAGCACCACCACCTTTCAAACTTGGGATAACAACTCCACCCCAGTCAACAGTTACACATGCCCCTTCGGCCAAACGAATTTTGGCACCTCTATTATAAACCAATCTTCCGGCGATTGTGATTCGAACCAATGGACACAAAGCATCCAGCGGATCATTCAAGTTAACGTTTTGATCAACTCGAACTGTGAATACACCAGGAACGTAAACAGTATCTCCACAAATTGGAGTAGCTCCAGAATCCCATGTTAAAGGATCGTTCCAGTTTCCGGAAACTACAGCATTCAAAATAGCTGCTTTTACGTTAGTTTTCACTGTTACTAGTGGAACTAAAAGGATCAGAAGTGTAATCAGCTTTTTCATGACTCTAGTTTTAATTGGTTTCTGAGTACAATATACAAAGCCTTTATTTCTTATGCAAGCATAATATTATAGATATTACTAAACCGTTTTTCTCAATGAACAAAACCGGTTTACCATCGAATATTTAATATGCATGCATAGAATTTCAACAAAAATGGATTTTTGCAGTTAAAAAAAAAGAGAAATGTTATTTTTTTAACAGAATTAGCCTTTCCCTGAATTCAGAATCTGACATAGCTTGTCAATCTCTTCCCGGCTATTATAGGCATGTAGACAAATCCGGAAAGCTTCTTGTCCCCGTTCAATGCTCGGTGCCTGAATCAATTTGCAGGCAATCCCGGCCTTCCACAAGGCTTGTTCCTGCCCTTGAGCCCTTGAAAGATCTGTCACCCGAAGCATCTGGATTGGAGACCGACTTCTTCCTTCTATGCCCATCATATTTCGAAAGTACTGGATGTTCTCCGATAATAATTCCCGCTTCGTATTGATCGATGCCTCTTCCACCGCCCTTCGGATTGAAAGACATTGTCCGGATGAAATCGCTGTCGTATATATAAAGGAACGGGCAAAATTGATCAGGTAGTTCCTCAACTCTTCCGAACCGAGCACTACTGCTCCTGTACTTCCAAAAGCTTTTCCAAAAGTAATCAG
The DNA here is from genome assembly GCA_006226425.1 of Bacteroidota bacterium. Classification (GTDB taxonomy): domain Bacteria; phylum Bacteroidota; class Bacteroidia; order Flavobacteriales_D; family Crocinitomicaceae; genus M2408. The sequence goes on from SBGX01000014.1 coordinate 3,340, forward strand.
ACGTGCAAAGACTCGCTTTTGCATTTCTAACTCACACAAGAGTCCTTTCCCCTTTTCTCCGAAAAGTCCTCCGCTGTGTGCTTCATCGACGATTAGGAACAACCCTTCTCGCTCGCAAAACAAAAGCAAGTCCTCCAATGGGGCAAGATCTCCCTGCATCGAATAGAGGGACTCGACCACCACAAAAACATCTCCGCTTCCCGCGTGTTTTAATTTCTCCTTCAGTGAACCGAGATCATTGTGTCGGAAGGAATAACTCTTTCCGGACCCCATCCGAATTCCATCTCGTACGGATGCATGAATGTACTCGTCATATAATATAGTAGTATCTCTTTGCGACAAGGCAGACATTAAACCGACGTTTGCGTCGTAACCTGAATGAAAGACCAGAGCTGCTTCCGCCTCAAAAAAATCCGCCAGGAAAAGTTCCAGTTCGTGGACTTCCTGATGCTGCCCACTCAGCAAACGGGATCCGGTGCTTCCCTGAAGCGAAGCGACTCCCTCCCCAAGAATTTTTGAAATCCCCAGGTAATCATTTGAAATAAAATCAATGTATGTACTGTAATCCTTTAGCTGACGATAATTGCCCGCCTGCTTACGTTCCGATAGCTTATCAAAAACGCGTGGTGTGCTCACAGTTTAAACGACGCTTACTTTCCTTGGCTCAAAATCCTTTCGGGCCATTGCTTCTTTTTCCTTTTTCGCCTCCAGAATTGGATCTGGTTCTGTCACCGGCTTCTCTCCATCTGCAAAAGCCTCTTTTGGTTCCAAGCCCAGAATATGGAACATCTCCTGATCTTCATTGAATTCAGGGTTGGGTGTTGTCAATAATTTATCTCCTGCGAAAATGGAACCTGCTCCTGCCATGAAACACATGGCCTGCGCCTCCATAGACATCTTGGTTCGCCCTGCTGAAAGTCTTACTACTGATTCCGGAAATGCAATTCTCGTAGTAGCTACCATCCGAATCATTTCCCATTGTTCGATCGGTTTCTGTTCTTCTAGTGGTGTTCCTTCCACGGCGACCAGCGCATTGATCGGAATAGATTCTGGTGGTGTTTCCATTTCCATGTAGCTCAACAACAGTCCAATTCGGTCCTCCACGGCTTCTCCCATTCCGATAATCCCTCCAGAGCAAACTGAAATTCCAGCTTTACGTGCATTATCAATGGTCTTCAATCGGTCTTCGTATTCTCGGGTGGAAATGACGTCTTTATAAAACTCTTTGGATGAATCGAGGTTATGATTGTATGCAAACAATCCTGCCTTTTTCAATCGTAAGGCCTGATCTTCGGACATCATTCCGAGAGTACAACAGACTTCCATATCCAAATCATTGACCGCCTGTACCATCTCTACGACCTTATCAAAGTCACGGTTATCCCGTACCTCTCTCCAGGCAGCTCCCATACACAATCTGGAAGAACCATTCGATTTGGCATTCTTTGCCTGCTCGATCACAGACTCTACAGACATTAATTTATGTACATCAACATCTGTCTGATAGCGTGCTGCCTGTGGACAGTATCCACAATCTTCCGGACAGCCTCCCGTCTTAATACTCAGTAATGAAGACATCTGAACTTCTCTGGGATTATGATACTCCCGGTGAATCGTAGCGGCCTGATAGACCAACTCCAATAATGGTGTATTATATAATGCTAGAAGTGCTTCTTTGCTTCGGTATTCCGGATTTACTTTCATCTCGCTATTTTATATACATGCAAATATAGGCATTCACACGGGGATGACCCTATGCTCTTTCTTTTTTTCAATTTCTTTTCAGGAATGGGCTTCCAGCAAACAAACACAATAGGCTTTGATCGCCTTCGACTCCCCAAAGGAATCTACTTTTTCGTGCGTGGTTGCCTTGATTGAAACCTGATCAACTTCTACTTCCAAAATCCCGGCAATAATCTCCTGCATCTCAGGAATATGCGGGTTTAATTTCGGACGTTCCAGGATGACCGTTGAATCCAGATTCACCAGGCGATAATTTTTCTCACAAATCAATTTGTACACTTCCTTCAACAGAATTTTACTGTCGATCCCCTTGTACTTTGGGTCGGTATCTGAAAAATGATAACCTATATCCCGCAAACTTAGGGCTCCCAACATGGCATCACAGATCGCATGCAATAAAGCATCAGCATCCGAATGTCCTACTGCTCCATGTGGACCAGGAATCTCTTTGCCGCCAATCATCAGAGGAATTCCCTCTTTCAGCTGGTGCACATCTACTCCAAATCCTATCCTCATATTCTTGCTTATGGGGTCGTCACTTCTTCTGTTTTCGTTCCGATATCGAAACGAAGTGTAAAACGAAGCGTATTCGCCAGGGGGTTATTTCGCTGCAAAGCTAACAGGTACGAAATATCAATTCCGATGATATTGTATTTCAATCCCAAACCGGCATTAAAATACTGTCGTGCTCCCTTCGTCTTGTGCTCATAGAAAAATCCTGTTCGAATCGCAAAGACATCATTGTACCAGTATTCGATCCCAGTTCCTATGTTCCACTCTCTCAACTCCTCTTTGAACTTTGTTCCCGGGACAATTTGTGCTGTTCCGTCGCTATTCAGGATCGGATCTCCATTGTCGTCTTCTTCAATTTGTCCAGGAGCATCATAAAATGATTGGACCATTCCGGCTACTACACCGATATCATTATTCTTTCCGGCAATGACATTTCCGTCTGTATCATAATAAGGTGGTGTCGGTACCAGGAGCTTCTGAACGTCTACGGCAAATGTAAAGCTGTTATAGCTATCCGCGTCCAACTCCAGGGCTGTCCCCAACTTTAAGGTGGTTGGAATAAAATCTCTTCGTTGGGCATCCGAATAAGCTACTTTGTTTCCCAGGTTGGTGATCGTAGCTCCAAAATTCATCCGGGCATCTTTGCCACTTAACATGAATTTATTTCCACGGTAAGCGAATGAAATATCCGCAGCACCGGCAATTCCTGCCTTCGTTTCCGCTCCTCCTACTGTCAATCCTCCTGTTAGGTTAGAATAGGCAAATTTCCCATTCACTCCCAAGCTCATATTATCACTTAATTTAAAGGCATAGGCTCCTGTCACTTCAAATTCATTGGGCTTATCATCCCGCAAGACGTTTCCTGTTGGACCCGTAAAGGTGATTTCTCCCAAACTAAAATAACGCAGGGCCCCACCTACCACGTGGCGCTTCCCTAATCGGGCATAGCCTGATAAATAGGACAGGTGAATATCATTGGTCAATTGTCTCAACCAGGGAGTATACGAAATACTGATCTCCGAATTCTTATCCGCAAAGTTGAGCATGGCTGAATTCCAGTATACAGAACTGGAACTGGCGCTGATTGCCGTTCCGACGTCTCCCATCGCTCCCGAACGAGAATCCGGTGTGATGCTCATAAAGGGCAGCGCTGTCGTGATGGTATTCAACTGCAAATCTTCATCTGTAGCCCCCTGAGATAGTCCCTGAAAACAGAATCCAAACAAAGGTAATATGGCCCAAACTTTTTTATTCATTTTCGCGTATTTCGTCCACAAATATACGTAATAATAGCACTTTTATTGTGTGAGTAGAGGCAAATCTGCCTTTTATTTAAGAATCACACATTTCTCAATCTTTTCTGCTATTTCGTTCGACGTATTTCTTACTGTTAACTTATAGACATAGACTCCTTTTGCCAACTGATCTCCAAAATCATCTTTCCCATCCCATTGAATGGCATCCGAGCGATAACAGTCATTCAATACATCCACACTGATTGTTTTAACCAGTTTCCCCGAGATGGTAAAAATTTGAACCTGTGCCGTCAGAGGACTACACCATTGATTATGCTCAAAATAGAATGCCGTCGACGTTGTAAATGGATTCGGATAGTTCAACACATGTCTCAGTTCCAGTTTTTCTTTCTTCTGCACTTCGAATTCAATCTCTGTTTCAGATGAATTATTGTTGACATCCCAGACCTTCAGACTCAGACGATGTACTCCTGGTTCCAGATTTCGAAACTGATAAATCAATTCCCCCGATTGATAGGTATCCATGGAGGCATTATAATAGTCATTCAAAACAATCGGATCACCGGTGTTATCATCCAGAACAGCTAAAATATCGTGACCGATTCCGTTTCCAACCATATTGACTCCGTTTTCATCATAGATTTGGGCATATAAAATCGGGTTCTCGTCGGTCAATCCTCCATTGATGAACTTCTCATTATTGAAGTACATACTCACTTCCGGCCCCTGGTTATCTGCAATTCCATCCGGATTAATTCCTCCTACGTAGACTCGCGTCTCACTTCCGGCGGCATCTCGCGTCTCGGACTCAGCATACAGGGATATTTTTCCAAGCCCCAAACTATAATCAATGTCTTTGGGAACTACAAACTCAAAATCAAAATATCCCTTTTCGATGCTCGATCTCCCTTTATAGAGCTGATTCTTTTGTGTGGAGAATTCGAGGACGGGAGATTTCTCATCTTGCCCCAGGGTTTTATTGGTTTTCTTTTTGTCGTAAATGGCCGAACTCAACACTCCCTCGAAATCATTCAGTGTTGTTCCGGTATAATCTTCCACATGACCTTTAATCCGTACTTTTGAAAGTGCTTTCAGCGTATCCTGGATTTGATCCGGACTGATTCCGTTGATACTATCTACGGTAATTCGATACTCAGGCAGGGCAATCCGCAATGCCGGGTCTCCTATGAGGTTGAAGCTTCTCTTATTGGAATTGGAACCCGCATCATTTTTCGTGTTTTTCATAATCTCTCCGAAAGTCAACGGTTTATTATTCGAATCACGCTCAAAGACATGCTGGTAAAAGCTTTTCCCAACATTTGTGTTCACTCCGAAAAAGACCGAGCGCGTGGTGGTCATCAATGCAATCGCACCTCCTCCACTGTTCAAAAAAGCCCATTCACCTGCAGAAACCCTGGAAGGATCATCAAAACGCGTGAACTCACAAGTGGCCGATACAAATAAGTTCAAATGACACCAATTGGTCCAACTCTGAATTTGCGGAATGGTCACCACCCGTTCTTCTGCCAGACCAACTTCTCCTCCGTGACCTACATAATTCACAACCAAAGCCCCCCGCTGCACCCGATCTGTGATCTGTGCCACTACTTCCGGGTATCTTTGTCCACCAGCATTGGTCACCTGTGGGTATGCGTCCATATACAGTTTATCGACGTTCATATCTGGATAATTCGTTTCTACCTGGGCATTTTGTGGCTCCGTATCATTGACAATGAAATAACCATTTTCTTCATCATCGGCGATTTGAACATATTTCAATCTCCAATCTCCATAAGAGGAACAACTAACTCCTTGCTGATTACAAGCCAAGCCATTATTCTGTTGAATTCCTTTTTTCATGTACTGCTCCACCTTATCCACCTGCTCTTTAGCTTGTTGAGTGGTGGTTACAATCATTCTACCAACCCCGATATCAAGCATGTCTGAATTTCCGATTGACTCATTGTCATCTAACATTCCGAAAAAGTCATCTGTCACCAGCGCATTGATATGATCTTCTGAGGAAATAAATTGATAAGTTGGGACCATATTATTGTTTCCTGGCAATCGATCTTTCGGATCATAAGTCCCATCCCCAAAGAGCAAGAGATTTTCCGGCATTCGGCTAGGATCTCCATTGGCCCGATCATAAAACATCTTGGCGAACCACTTGATGGCTCCCGGATCCTGTGTTCCTGAGGAAAATTCATTGTATACCTGGGTAGTCGTAACGACATGCGTAGAAACATTCTCTGCCCGGTGCAAATCTGCCAGGCGCTCTGCCTGTTCCATAAATGCGGGATGTGTCACAATCAAGAATTTGGCCGGAGGTAGGGCATGCAAATTTTGAGAGGCTACTTCTCCCACATACTTTGGCGTAAATATTACATTCCCATCAAACAAAATGAACTCACGCAGGCTATCAGTAGCCAATTTAAAGGAGAGTTCACCGTTGAGCCAATCTCCAGTGATGATTCCTGGCTTCGTTCGGTTTGTCACCTCCCAAAGGCTGTAATCTTGAGGCACCCCGGTCACCTTGAAATCAGCGACATTTCCAGCTCCAACAGAGTTGAAATCCCGGAACTGCATCTGTCCACTATGGAAAACCAATTTTCTTCGGGCATTCAATTCGATTCGATCCAAATAGGTCAAAACCGTCGGATTCACTCTGTTTACATTGATCCGAACGGTCACCTGGTCACTAGACGTCTGATAATCATAAAAGACTTCCATTCTTCGATAGTCGGTAGAAATAGAAGGGATCGATCCACTATTCAGACTCGACCCATTTACAGAAATGTCATATTTATTGGATGACGATCTTGAGTTCGAAGCCAAGGAGGTAATAAAATGTACAGTTGAATTCGGGACAATGTCCGGAATGCTGAATGGAAAATCCTGGGTGAGGTCAAAATCGAACAGTTCACCGTACCATCGTTGTCCACCGCCAACCAGATTCACTGAATCGCGCTCATGAACAGTAAAATAGTTAAACTCGTCTACCGTATTGGTGACCGGCAGAGTACTTAGGCTATTATTTTGAATACGTTCTGGGCTTTCCTGATCACTGATTCTGATAAAGTAATGTGACTGATCCGAATACAGATGCAAATCTCTTCGAAAGGTTCCTCCTACCTGAGACCACTTGTGCGGCCCCCAACCATAAAACAGGAAATACTCGCCTGGCTCAAATGAAGCATCTGCATCCCCCACAAATTGAATGGCATTCTCTGCGAGGTCATCTGTCTTGGGAACCGAATTATCCTCTGGAATCTTGCCACTTGCATTTCCATACAAATGAATGTGATCTGGAGAAAGTCCGCTAACGGAAATCTGATGTTGCTGAAACCATTCGTAGTCCAGTTTGTACACCCCATCCTGTTCGAGGGAAATTTTGTACCAGCGACTCCCCTGGTCTCCCAATACAGAACTAGCCACAAAATCTTTGTTCTGCACCTGCACATCTTTCACCGGCTCCAGCTCCATGTGAACCTGAAGCACCTTCTTCAATGTGCCTCCTTCAATTAGGTACGGAAAAAAATATAATTGCAGGAAGCGCTGTTTTCCGGCATTCGTAGTTTTGGAAGTCCATTCCAACTTTTTCGGAATCGAAATTGCGAATGCCTTCAAATAAGAGATGTCTTCATTGGACGCCAGAACAGTCTCCACTTGTTTGACCTGCACATTATAAGAAGTTCCCTTCGGAGCTTTTATTCTTTTTGAATACGCCGGACGGTATGCCGAGAACTCCTGTCCCTTGATCTGTGGCTTCACTAACTGTACACCAGCCTGTTCAAACGGAATTCCCTTCATCCATTCTACCTTTAGATCAAGAGATTGCTGCCCTAAAACGAAGGAAAAAAGCATCCCCAAAGACAGGAAGCAAACACTTAAAAAAGACTTTATTTTCATCGACCAAAACATAGAACAAATTTCGTTATTTTCAGGGGATCAGCAACAAAAAAACGGGCATGACGTTTGAATATTGTATTTTGTTGCAATATTTGTAACCAATTCGCAAATTTATCGTAATATTGTGGTAATTTTGGGCTTTTTGCCCCCAAACGTATTTTGAAAAAAGTATGATAAAACGCTTGAAATACTTGGTGCTTGGCTGTCTGGCTTGTCTGTCTGTTATGGATGTTCAGGCTCAGGATCCGCAATTCACTCAATTTTATGCCAATCCATTGTACCTGAATCCGGCACTTGCTGGTTCGCATGGATGCTCCCGTTTCAGTTTTAACCACCGAAACGAATGGCCTAACCTCAGTGGGAAGTACGTTACTTTTAGTGCTTCGTATGACAGTTATTTCAAAGGTATCTCTGGGGGATTGGGAATTATCGCCATGCATGACCGCCAAGGAACCGGGACAATCAAAACGTCTTCTCTGGGACTGATGTATTCCTACCATTTGAAGATCAATCGGAAATTCACCATGTTGTTTGGTGCAAAAGCGGCCTGGTTTCAAAAATCATTGAACTGGGACAAACTGACTTTCGGAGATATGATTGATCCAAGCAAAGGATTTATCTATCAAACTCAGGATATTCGAAATGACGGTAAGAGAGGATTTTTTGATGCCTCTGCAGGATTTGTTGGAATTTCTAAAAAGTTCTTCTTTGGAGCTGCCGTTCATCACTTGAATACTCCTGACGAATCTTTGATTCAGGGAGAAGCTAAATTACCTATGCGCTTTACAGGACACATGGGAGCGGATTTGATCATTGGAAATAAATCAAAATATACGACCAATACCTCACTGATGCCGAATATCATTTTCCAGTATCAGCGTGGATTTATGGAATTGAATATTGGTACTTATCTGAAGTATGGAGCTTTCACAACAGGAATCTGGTTCCGGAATCGGGATGCATTCATTCTTGTTCTGGGAGTAAATACCGGAACGGTGAGATTAGGTTATAGCTATGACCTGACAGTTTCAAAATTGAATAACGGAGTGTCTGGAGGTTCACACGAGATTTCCCTTGGATTCAACCTGAAATGTAAAGACAAGAAGGTGGCATTCAAAACAATTTCATGTCCTTCATTCTAAAAAAATGTAACCTTTTCCCTGAGATACGTTAAAGGAGTATATTTGCAGAGTTTAAATCACGATGAAAAAACAATATAAACATATGAAAGCGATTCGGATGTTTGCCATTGCCCTGATTGGTGGTGGATTAATAGCTTCCTGTGCCCGTGAGCAATCTACAGCTACGGGATGGGATTACAACAACCCGAAGCAAGGTGGTTTCCAAAAGATTCCATTTCTTGATCAGGAAACTGGTCCTGGGCTTGTTTTAATTGAAGGTGGTACGTTCACGATGGGTCAGGCTGACGAAGATGTGATGTATGACTGGAACAACAGACCAGCCAGAGTGACCGTTTCTTCATTTTATATGGACCAGACAGAGGTCACTAACTTTCACTGGTTGGAGTACCTGTACTGGTTGAGTCGGGCGTATCAAACACACCCAATGGTGTACAAAAACGCACTTCCTGACACATTGACCTGGAGATCCCCAATGGGATTCAACGAAAAGTATGTTGATTATTACTTCCGTCACCCTGCTTACCGTGATTACCCGGTAGTTGGTGTTTCCTGGCTACAGGCAAACGACTACTGTAAGTGGCGTACGGATCGTGTAAACGAGTACATCATGGTTCGTGAAGGGATTTTGAAATTCAACGTGGATCAGGCGAATGAGAACACATTTAACACAGAATCTTATCTAGCAAATCAATACCACGAAGGAGAGGTTATTCCTGAAGGTGGAATGCAAGACTTGAACCCTTCCAATGTGAATGGTAAGAAATTAGGAACACGTATCGTACGTATGGAAGATGGAATTCTTCTCCCACGATACCGCCTCCCAACAGAAGCTGAGTGGGAATATGCTTCCTACGGTTTGGTTGGAAACCTGGAGCCAGGTTCAGAGAACATTTCACACCGCAGACAGTATCCATGGAATGGTCACTGGGTGCGTAATGACGAAGATCAATTCAAAGGTTCCATTCGTGCAAACTTTGTTCGAGGACGAGGTGACTACATGGGGGTTGCAGGTAACCTGAATGATAACGCTGATGTAACAGCTCCGGTGACTGCCTACTGGCCAAATGATTACGGTCTTTACAACATGGCAGGTAACGTTTCTGAGTGGGTATTGGATGTTTATCGTCCACTTTCCTCCGAAGATTTTGATGAATTCCGTCCATTCCGTGGAAATGTGTTCACTACTAAATTGTTGAACAACGAAGGAAAAATCAATGCGAAAAGTGCTCAGGTAGAGTACGACGTGCATGGAATGAAAGAGTATCTGAATGAGTTCGAGCGTATTCGTTACCAGCGTATTTCTGCTGACAAGCACGATCCGAATGATACGATTATTCCAATTGGGATTACGAAGAACGTACAATCACGTAACCCGGTAAAAAGAGGTTATGAGCCAGATCCTTTCTATATTTCTCACAATAAACAAAAGGATTCAATGGAGATTGGTCTGATTCGAAGATTGAACGAAGTGTTGGATCAGGCAATCGGTTACAAGAACGACAAGTACGATATCGAAGCTTCTCAGTTAATTCAGGATCAGATTTTTGAAGGTTTATTCGCAGATGAAATCAGAACTGGTCCCGATGGAGAAGAATACTCTTACGAAATCGTAACGATCTTGCGTCAGGGATTCTCTGAATTCATCATTAACACTCCAGGAAAACTGAAGTACAGAAATGTGACTGAAGAAGAAAACATCGGACGTTTGAACTACCGTCGTGACGACTACATTGACTACCTGGATGGTGATATCGAAAGTTCGATTTACTTCGACAACGATGACCGTAAAAATGCCATCAACCAGGCAACACGTGACCCAAACCTGATCATGTATCAGAACGAGTACGAAGAGTTCGGTTTAGATGGAAATCAGGTAAAACCAGGAGACCGTACTTCATGGCCAACTACGCTTGTTTCGGATAAATCCCGTGTTTACAAGGGAGGTTCCTGGGCAGACCGTGCTTACTGGCTGGTTGGAGCAAACAGAAGATTCCTCGACGAAGACAAAGCGCTTTGTACACTTGGATTCAGATGTTGTATGGATCGTGTGGGAAGTCCTGTCGGTCTAAGCGGAAAAGCTTCACGCAAGAAGAAGAAGAAAGAAGAAAGAAGACGATAGTCTCATTTCCAAACATATTAAAACCCGTCTATTCAGGCGGGTTTTTTATTTTTACAGCATGGAGCACCTATTCAAGTTACTGGAGGACTGCAAGGGAGTTTGCACAGACACCAGAACCATGAACCCCGATTGCCTGTTCATTTGTCTTTCGGGTGCCAATTTCGACGGAAATCAATTTGCCCAAAAGGCCCTGAATCAAGGCGCCCGATACGTCATTGTAGATCGAGCCGAACTAGCTGATGAAAAACACATCTTTGCGGTCTCCAATACGCTGGAATTCCTACAAGCCCTCGCCCTATTTCACCGAAGAAAGTTTTCCATTCCAATCATTGGAATTACTGGAAGCAATGGAAAAACCTCTACCAAAGAGTTGATTCATGCCGTGCTCTCTCAAAAATATCACACGCTGGCAACACAGGGAAACCTGAACAATCACATCGGAGTTCCCCTAACCCTGCTCCGCCTGACACCGGAACATGAAATGGCCATCATCGAAATGGGTGCCAATCGCTTTAAAGATATTGAAGAACTTTGCGCGATTGCGGAACCAGATTACGGTATCATTACGAACATCGGAAAGGCACACCTGGAAGGCTTCCTGAATTTTGAAGGAGTTCTCAAAACGAAGCGGGAACTCTACGAAGCCGTCTCACAACGCCAGGGAGTCCTCTTCTACAATGAGGGAGATCAGATTCTCAAAGATGCTCTACCAGCCAATGTGAAGACCAAAAGTTACGGCGATCCAGAAGGTTCCTGGGTGCAAGGAAAGTTGATTGAGCTAAATCCATTCGTTCGCATGAGCTGGATCTATGAAGGGAAAGAATATGGACCTGTTCAGACGCACATGATCGGAGCCTACAACTACCTCAATTTCCTGGCAGCAATCTGTATCGGGACCTACTTTAAGCTTTCGTCCGAAGAAATCGCCAAAGCCCTTGCCGAATACACCCCCAGGAATAATCGCTCTGAGTTAAAGCAAACTTCCAGAAACAAACTAATTCTCGACGCTTATAATGCGAATCCGAGCAGTATGCAGTCTGCCATTCGGAGTTTTGCTCAAATGACTCCTAACAATAAACAACTGATCCTGGGAGACATGATGGAACTTGGAACGGACGGCCCAGAGGAACATCGTAGAATTATTGCTCTTTGCCAGGAATTGAATCTTTCGGCATACTTCATTGGAAAACAATTTTTTACCGAACGATCTTCCGGAGAAAAAGAAGGTTGTTTTTACGAATCACTTGAGGACTTCAAGCAGCATGTTTCATCCCACGAGATCAGGGATGCCTTCATTCTAATCAAAGGTTCCAGAAGCATGGGATTGGAAGCAGTTGTCGAATTTCTCTGAAAAAATTAGGCTCACTTACGGATTAAACCTAAATTTAAAGCCAAATTTTTGATTGGATGTCAGGTATAAACACCTCAAAAGCCTCTCTGGCTGGGGTCTTAATAACGATAGGGATTGTATTCGGGGACATTGGTACCTCTCCTCTGTATGTGTTTCAGGCCATTACCGGAAATGGATCTGTCTTTTCTGAAGGACTGGTTCTTGGAGGACTTTCTGCCGTCGTATGGACGCTCATCCTAATCGCCACCGTCAAGTACATCTATTTCGCACTCAATGCGGACAATAAAGGAGAAGGGGGAATTTTCTCTCTCTTTGCCCTGCTCAAAGGAAAAAAGGCCAAGTGGATCATTATTCCCGCACTGATTGGATGTGCAACCTTGATGGCCGATGGCTTTATTACCCCTGCCATCTCCATCTCGTCAGCCGTTGAGGGTTTGAACAACCTCTACCCTGATATTCCTACGCTCCACATTGTGGTGGCCATCATCATACTGCTCTTTTCCGTGCAACAATTCGGAACTTCCGCCATTGGAAAGGCATTTGGTCCGGTCATGCTGATCTGGTTCTCCCTATTGGCCTACCTCGGATTTGTCAATTTGCTGGAAAATCCTTCCGTACTGAAGGCCCTGAACCCCTATTATGCCTACAACCTCATTGTTAACGTCGACGGAGGCTTCTGGGTGCTGGGTGCCGTCTTCCTATGTACTACCGGAGCCGAAGCACTTTATTCCGACCTGGGACACTGTGGAAAACAAAATATTCGCATCAGTTGGGCCTTTATGGCAAGTGTACTCGTCCTGAATTATTTTGGTCAGGCCGCCTTGGCTCTCTCAGACGGTTTTGCTTTGAAAAAGGGCCAAACGATCTTCTATTCGATGGTTGAGCACGTCTCGGCCGATCTGATCCCCTGGTCCATTGCGATTGCCACTATGGCAACCATCATCGCGTCCCAGGCTCTGATCACCGGGGTCTTTACACTCATGAATGAAGCTATTAAGCTAAACCTATGGACGAACCTGAAAGTCAAGTATCCCTCTGATCATAAAGGGCAAATCTATATTCCTTTCATCAACTGGTTCCTGATGGGCGGTTGTTTGTTAGTGCTTCTGATCTTCGAAAAATCATCGGCGATGGAGGCTACCTATGGATTGGCCATTACGATTGACATGGTGATGACTTCTATTTTGTTAATGACTTTGCTCACTTACAAACATCCAAAAGCCAAAGCACTATACATTGCCATCTTTACTGTATTCTTTGCAATTGAAGGAACCTTCCTCTTCTCCAACCTTGGAAAAATTCCAGATGGAGGTTGGTTTACCCTAATCCTATCCATTGGCTTCTTCACGATCCTGTTCCTGTACTACAAGGCACGTGAACTTCGAAAGCGCATTACTGAATATGTGCCCATGGAAAAAGTCGTGGAAATGATTGAAGTCGTTCGGGCGGATGAAACCATCAATTTTGAAGCAAGTAACCTCGTTTATCCAACCAGAAGTAATACCTGTGCCAAACTGGATTCTACCATCTTCTATTCCCTATTCAGAAAACGGCCTCGTAAAGCAGGGGTTATCTGGTTTTTGCACGTGGATATCAAAAGTGAACCCTGGGGTGTACAATACAGTGTGAATAAGATCATTGACCGTCAGTGTTATTATGTTTCCCTCCAATTAGGATTCAAGGAAGAGCACCGCATTGAACACATGTTGCACAAAATTCACAGCCGCATGGTGGAAAAGAAGGAAATTGAGAATGAAAGTGTTTTCCCTTCCATCAACAGCCGCTTTGTGCGACCCGACTTTACGTTCATCGTTCTGAATTCGCGAGTTGCCACGGACAACCAATTGACTCCTTTCCAAAACATCTGTGTCAAGGCTTACCGCTTTGTCAAATCTCTGGGATTAAAACCGGCAGAAGATTTTGGTTTAGATAAGACCAATGTAGTTGTGGAGTACGTTCCAATCAGCATCACGAAACGAATGAATCAGAAAATGATTGAGAAGGTGGAGGAATAATTCCCTTTTTCAAAAGCATTATTTTCGTGGTTTTCCGGATGTCTTCCGATTAATGTTTAACTTGGGAGTATGAAATTTCGCTTTTGGATGGCACTCACATTCCTGATTTCTACAGGAGTTTCCCTGGGGCAGGACCATTCAGCCGAATCGCTTATTTCGCAATGCAATCGCATTTACCATTCCAATCCGGATTCCTCTTACCAGTTAGCACTACTCGCTGAAAAAGTAGCTCGACAGAACCATCAAGACGAACTTCAGGGCTCTGCTCTCTTGAAGCAAGTACGCTACAAAATTCTAAAGAGTGATTTGGAACAGGCTGCCGAATTGATCAATCGCTCCGTCGAAATTTTTCATCGGGTTGAATCCAAAAAAGGGCTTGCTGACGCTTATAGTTTAAGTGCACTTGTTTCCGGAAGATTGGGGAAAATCCAGGAAGAGATTGCCTACCTGGAAAAAGCACACGGACTGTACATTCAAGCACAGGATACCAGTGGCGCCATCAAGGCACTCACCAATCTTTCCTTTCAGTACACTCGCACGAAAGAACTGGAAAAAGCCGAAAAACATTTGTCAACCCTGAACAAATTGATTGCCGACAAAGGCAGTACGGATGCCTACTACTTCTTTCAGAACATGGGACATCTAAAACGTGCCCAAAAGCTGCTGGAACAGGCGCTTGGTTATTATCAACAAGCCAGGAAAATAGCTGAACAACGAAACATGATTGATAGTCGTGCGACCATTCACAAGACCATGGGAGAGCTCTATCAGGAAATGAAAAAATATGGACTGGCTGAAAAACATCTACTGCACAGTCTAAAAATCTCCGAAGAAAACAAACTGGTTTACGAAAGTCTGGAAGCACACGAGGCCCTGCAATCATACTATGAAGAGGTCAAAGACCTCAAGAAGGCGTACTCCAGTTTTAAAAAACTTGTTTCGATTAGAGACACCCTCTACAATCTTGAGAAAGTCAATCGTCTAAACGAATATGATAAGCGACTCGCCCTTTCGGAACAGGAGAAAAAAATTGCTCAGCAAGAGATCGAATTCAAGGAACAACAGCTTATTACAGAGTCCGAACGCTCCAAAAATCAAATCCTCATTTTGGTGGTTGTACTGATCACCCTGCTTTCTGTGGTTGCCATTTACGCCTTCTTCAAAACCAAAAAGCTTAAGGATGAAATCGGGATTCAGAAAGAAGCTGTCGAACAGCAACACAAATTCCTGGAAGAAGCCTACAAAAACATTACAGATAGCATCGAATACGCCAAGAAAATCCAACAGGCCGTCCTGAAATCCGAAGAGCATGAAAGCAAGCATTTGCCAGAGCATTTCATCCTTTTCCGTCCAAAGGATATCGTCAGTGGAGATTTCTACTGGGCCCAGGAGCGAAACAACTTCCTTTATCTGGCCGTAGCCGATTGTACCGGGCATGGAGTTCCTGGAGCATTTATGAGTTTGTTAGGTATTGCCTTCCTAAATGACATTTTGAGCGATTATACCGAACCAAGTCCCGCCGGAATTCTGGATGAATTAAGGGAACGAATCATTTCGGAACTCAGTCAAACAGGAAAAGATGGAGAGAGTAAGGACGGTATGGACATTTCCCTCATCAAGATCAACCTGGAAACTTCGCAGATCGAATGGGCCGGTGCATACTCCCCCCTCTACATTATTTCCGAGCAACAACTAAAGATCGAACATGCATGGACTGACGAACATCTGCTTCATGGTCCGGAAGAGAAGTTCCTAAGCGAAATCAAACCGGACAAACAACCGATCGGGCATCATTCCCGCATGCATTCATTTACTAATCATCGCATTCAATTGCATCCGGGAGACTCCATTTACCTTTTCTCGGATGGCTATGCGGACCAATTCGGTGGTGAAAAAGGAAAGAAACTAAAATCCAGAGCCTTCAAGGAATTGCTTCTTCAATTAAACGATTTGAGCATGGATGACCAAAAAAAGCAAATCCACGACTTTTTCACCAGTTGGAAAGAGAATCATGAACAGGTGGATGACATTTGTATCCTTGGAATGAAGCTCTAGAAGCTTCGTGTTCTATCGATCAATTTCTAAGTAGTCTTCTAATGGCGACCAAATGTCCAAATAAGACCAGTGGCACCACGACGGTTGGCAACAGGTTAAAGGGAAAATGCAATACGGCAATGTTTGGCTGATCAAATGCCAATTTTTGAAAAGGCGATGGAAACGCGAATACCGCTGTGATTACCACATTCATTAAAAGCAAGAGGCACACTACGTTCCACCACAACAACAGTTTTTTGTTCACTTTCCCACTTCGATACGCCAAATAAGCAACAATCGGGGCAGTTATTCCCGAAAACAGATCAAAGTTGGTTCCTTCAAAGGTCATATAAACAGATACCAGTCCCTGATGAAAAAGTAGTGCCAATACCACTTCAACCGCAATGCGAATACTATGGAAGTAAGTCAATGTTTTCAGGTTGATTTCATCCATAAATCTCCGACCTCTTGCGGTCAAAAAAACGATTGCCATAAACAGTAGCGTCGGAAAAATACCGAAGAGCATTATCCGTGGCGGCATAGCTTGCGTGTCCTGATAAACTTCGCTGAAACCAAGGATCGATTGCAGGAGTGTCCAGGCCAGAACGAAGGCAAGCACCTTCCAGGATTTGTTTAGCAGATAGAACCAGGCAACTGTAATCAAAACCGTAAATCCGAACAAGATACTAATAGATACCGGTAGTTCTTCCATGCTGCATTTAAGTTAAGTTCCACAAGAATTCAATCCCTCCATGTTGATCACCCATAAAGTTAAAGATAACTTTTTATCGCTTGCCTTCAACTACTTGCTATTGATATTCTGGAACTATGGCACGAAAAAACCTCCCTGAAATTCAGAGAGGTTTCTATTTTTAACTGTGGGCTATACTGGATTCGAACCAGTGACTTCCACCCTGTCAAGGTGACACTCTAAACCAACTGAGTTAATAGCCCTTTCTAGTACGGCACCAAAATTAAATATTTTTTAATTCTTAGCATTCATCTTCCGAAAACATTTCTGCTCCAATCTCCTGTTTTTAGTTCATCGATGACTACCGTTTACGCTATTTTTTCCTTCAGATAATAATTCAAATATGAGATTCAGGGAATCAAAAGCTTTTATTCCCTTTCGAAATGCTTAATTTTATGATTCCAAACCGTTTAAACCATTTTATATGTTGAAAAAATTACTGTTATCTACGCTCATTCTTTTGAGTACGATTTTTGCTTATTCACAGGTGCCTATCGCCACGGTCACGGGGCAAGACGCCAGTGGATTCCCTTTGTCATTTGGACAAAACGTTACAATTACCGGACTTGTTTATGGTGGAAACACCCGGGCAAGTACCACTGGAATTGCTTTCACGCTTATTGACAATACAGGAGGGATCAATTGCTTCGCCGCTACGAACAACTTCGGATTCACTCCGCAAGAAGGAGATTCTTTAGTTATATCTGGAACAATTGATCAGTTTAATGGACTAACCCAGATTGTGATGGGGTCAATGGTTCTGATTAGTAACGGACATGTGCTTCGATTCCCTACAACTGTCCATAAATTGGATGAAAGTACAGAATCTGAGTTGGTTCGCATCAAGTACCTCTCAATTCCCAATCCAGCCGATTGGACCGGAACTGGTTCCGGGTTCAACGTCAACGTGAACAACGGGATAAGTACCTACACAATGAGAATCGATAATGATGTCGATCTTTACAGCATGTCTGCTCCAACTGGTTTGTTCCATCTAACGGGACTGGGAGGTCAGTTTGACGTCAGTTCCCCTTACCTGGATGGCTATCAAATTTTACCGAGAAGTTCTTCAGACATTCAGCCAATCCCATTTTACAACATTGGACAAACCAGAGCCGTTGATGCACAGGGGGAGCCTGTCATGCAAAATCAAATCGGCATGGTCGGAGGAGTCGTTTACGGAGTGAACACAAGAGCTTCAGAAACTGGAATTTCCTTCACGATTCGGGATCAAACCGGAGGTATCATGGTTTACAATGGTTCTTCCAATTTTGGTTACACAGTTACTGAAGGAGATTCGGTTGTTGTAGGGGGAAGAATATCTCATTTCAATGGATTCGGTCAAATTTTCCTGGACACCATCATCAAGGTAAATTCAGGTAATACACTCAAAACTCCGACTGTTGTGAACCAATTGAACGAGGCAAGTGAATCTGATCTGGTGACACTTAAAAACCTGACCCTGGTAAATCCTGCTCAATGGACGAATAACCCTTCTGGATTTGGTTTTGATGCCACCGACGGATGTAATACCTATCGAATCTGGTTGGACAATGACTGCAACCTGGTGAGTCAGGCAGCTCCAAACGGAAGCTTTGACCTTGTTGGGCTTGGTGGTCAATTTGACTTCGACGCTCCATACACAGACTTCTATCAACTTTACCCTAGATATGCCGCAGATCTCATTGATGTGTCTACCAATCTGGACATCCTGTCTTGTGATTCTTATGTTTCCCCAAGTGGTAAAACATGGACTACTTCAGGATTCTACCGGGATACCATTCCTACAATGGGAGGATGTGATTCCATTCTTTATATCAACCTGACAATTACCGGTGCCCCATCAGTAAGTATCAATGGAAATAGCACGGCCTGTGCGGGTGAAACAGTCGACCTGACTGCTTCCGGTGCAACTGGATACGAGTGGAGCTGGGCAGGAGGATCGTCTTCTGGAGCAAACTTAAGTTTTACAGCTGATCAGACAACGACGTACACAGTTATTGGAAACATTGGCAACTGTGCCGACACGATTCAATATACTGTTACAGTAAACTCCAGTCCAACGGTAGCTATCAGCGCAGATCAAAACTTCTTATGTGCACCAGGAAGTGTTACCCTAACAGCAAGTGGAGCAGATCAGTACAGTTGGGACGATGGGAGCCAGTCTGAAACAAGAACTGTTCAGGTGAATCAAACAACGACCTATACCGTAATCGGAAGCAATACTTCCGGTTGTACAGATACCACTCAAATAGAAATTGGTCTGGGAAGTATTCCTCAGGTTTCATTGAGTGCTGACAAGATGACTCTTTGTCAGGCAGAAACAGTTACAATTACAGCCACAGGTGCCGATGAGTACAGCTGGCAGGATGGAAGTACAGCGAGTACATTTAGTAGCACAGTTACTGAGACTAGCACTTTCACCGTTATTGGAAAAGATTTGGCAGGTTGTAGCGATACAACTGAAATCACAATCACTTTCGAAGGACAACCAAATGTGACGATCACTGGAAGTAAATTGTCACTTTGTACGTCCGAAGAGGTTACTCTGAAAGCAAGTGGTGCAGACCAATATGTATGGCAGGACGGAAGTCAGCTTGACTCATTGGTTGTCACGGTTACCGAAACAACGACCTATACGGTTATCGGAACAAGCACTGCAGGCTGTAAGGATACAACAGAAGTAACTGTTACCGTGTCCACAAGCCTTACCCCTGTTATCAACGAGAACAACGGAACCTTGTCTACCGGAGCATTTGAAAGCTTCCAGTGGTACCTGAATGGTAACGCCATTGCAGGAGCAACTCAACAAAATTACACGCCAACTGAAGACGGAGACTACACCGTTGAGGTAACTGATGGAAATTGTTCCGGAATTTCAAACGCCTTTACTTTCACCATGGGTGGTGTAGGTTTGCAGGAAAATCAGAAGGATTTGTTCCGCATTTTCCCGAACCCAAGTACAGGAGTTTTCCACCTGGAAGCTAAATTGATTCAGAGTTCCGGTGGTCAAATTGAAGTTCGAAACTTGCTTGGACAAGTTGTGACGACGAACAAGTTTGACGGTTCAAGCATTCATCAGGTCATTGATTTGAGTGCTATGCCGAAAGGACTTTACTTTGTAGAAATCAACTCAGGTAAACTAAATCATACCATCAAGT
This sequence comes from Bacteroidota bacterium, assembly GCA_006226425.1. Lineage (GTDB taxonomy): Bacteria > Bacteroidota > Bacteroidia > Flavobacteriales_D > Crocinitomicaceae > M2408. Next base: position 23,337 of record SBGX01000014.1, read on the forward strand.
TGATTAAGAAATAGACCTGTTAATTTTTGATCAAGGCCCCTTCTCCCGAAGGGGCTTTTTTATTTTCCTTCCATTTTTCCTTTCAAATGTATTTTTTCATACGTCAGAAATCGTATTTATCTGATTTTTAGCTGTGAATTCCCGGATAAATAAAACGGACTTGGTATCTTAGGTCCGATATTCAATTACTGCCGGTTTGCGATCAACAATTTTACTCGTACTTTCTTTCCTTCCGATATTCATTTGGGCGCAACAATCGTCCGTTGAGTTTACGGACGCCGAAAAAAAGTGGATCAAAGAGCATCCGGTGGTCAGGCATGGATACGATCCGGAATGGAAACCCATTGGTTTTGTCAATGACCACGGTAAGTTTTCCGGAATTTCCAGAGACTACCTTAATCTGATGGAAAAGATGGTTGGAATCAAATTCGAACCGTATCCTGGGATTAAAAGCTGGAGTCAGTCGCTCGAATTAATGGATGCGGGAGAAATACTCTTCTTACCTGCACTGGCCCAAAATGAGGAGCGAAACAAATTTCTTGATTTCACGGAGGATTATCTGGCTTATCCCTTCGTCATTGTTACTCGGAAAAATGGTGATTTCATTGGTGAACTGGAAGATCTGGATCTAAAAAAAGTTGCGGCACCATCCAATTATTACATCACTTCCTTACTGGAACAGGAGCAAATTGACATGGAATTCGTGTACAAACCCGGAGTCGAAGAATGTCTATGGGCCGTTGCGACCGAAGAAGCGGATGCCACCGTGGCCAATCTGGCTGTGGTAAGTCATTATCTCAACTATGACGGATTTGAAAATTTAAAAATCTCCGCCCCGGCCTCTTATCCAAAAATCGAGGTGAAAATGGGGGTTGCCAAAGGAAACAAGGAACTGGTCAGCATTCTTCAAAAAACCATTAATGCCATCAAACCTTCGGACAAAAACGAAATTGTACAAAACTGGGTTTCTGTTCAATACGAACACGGAGTTGACATGGTCAAGGTATGGAGTATTGCTGGAATTTCAGGGGGTATTGTCCTTCTCATTTTCGGAAGTTTTATTTACTGGAACCGGAAACTTAAACGTGAAGTCCGACTCCGGAAAGAAGCCGAACTGCAATTGCGCGACTCTTTTGACGAGATTTCCCAACAGAAAAAAATCATCGAATCCAAAAACGAAGAGGTGGTGGACAGCATTCGATATGCCAAACGCCTGCAGGACGCTATTCTGCCCCCTGCTTCTCTGATCGATGAGAAATTTCCCAGAAACTTTGTCCTCTACCTCCCTAAAGACATTGTAGCCGGCGATTTCTACTGGATGGAATCCATTCGATCGCAGAAAACAGGGCGTGAAATCGATTTAATTGCCGCAGCCGATTGTACAGGACATGGAGTCCCCGGGGCCATGGTCTCCGTCGTCTGTTCCAACGCACTCAATCAATCCGTGTTGCAACACCACCTGGAGTTACCCGGTGAAATTTTAGACAAAACGACCGATTTGGTCCTTGAGCGTTTTGAGCGAAGTCTCAAAAATGTGAAGGACGGCATGGACATTTCGCTAGTTTCCCTCGAAAAAGTGTCCGAAGATCAAACAATTGTTCGGTTTTCCGGAGCCCACAACAGTATTTGGATTGTTTCTCCGCGTTCAGAAATTGGCATTGACACGATCAGCATCCAACAAGGGTCTCATTTTCTCCATGAAATAAAGGCGAACAAGCAACCGGTCGGACAATATGACTTAAGACTCCCCTTTCAAACCCATGAATTCGTATTAAACAAAGGGGAACGTTTCTACCTCCATTCAGATGGCTTTGCAGATCAGTTTGGTGGTCCTCAAGGAAAAAAGTTCAAAAGCAAAAATTTCAAATCACTGATCCTGGATTCTGTTCTTGAGGACCTGAAAATTCAGAAAAAGACGATTCACGAACGATTCGAATCCTGGAAGGGAAGTATCGAGCAACTTGATGACGTCTGTGTGATCGGAGTTGAAATTTAAGCGTTGTTTCGGTAATAACTCAGGGCACCAGAAGGACATTTCCCAATCTGATCAATCAATTCTTCCGTGCTCGCCTGATCGACCTGGATCCAGGGCTGTTCTTTAGGCTTGTATACTTGAGGCAGTGCTTTCACGCACTCACCGGCATGTTGACAAAGTCCTGGCTTCCAAACAATCGTTATTTCTCCATTACTATATTCTTTCTTGACTTCCGAGCTCATTTGATATTTTTTTGATCTGACTAAAGATAATCTTTTAAGAGGAGAACAAAAATAAAAAAGGGACCTAATTGAAGTCCCTTTCGTGCGCATGAGAGGATTCGAACCTCCACACCTTACGGCACTGCCGCCTGAAGACAGCGTGTCTACCAATTTCACCACATGCGCATCCTGCATAATAGCGGCCACAAATTTAGTAAAAAGAAACTATATTCAATCTCATTTCACGGCTTTCAAAACATTTTTTATTTCACTTCATAACACACAAGCTAAACAGCAATTCGGCCCAAAATGCACCAATTTTATCCGATTAATTTACCATCGGTCGTACTAAATTGACGTACGATCAGGCTCCAAGTAAAATAACATCTACTTTTAAAGCATGGTTTCAGCGATCCATATCCGCATTTTAAAATTTCTTCTGGGAATTCTTCCTGGAATCATTCCCGTGGTATTCCATGCCCAAAACCCCGCTTACCAGACCTATAAGAACAAAGATTTGCCCGTCCCTTATTTTACAGGGATCGATGAACTGGCCGATGGCCGACTTGCTTTTTCTTCCTGGGCAGGACTATGTACTTATGACGGAAAAAATTTTGAACATTATTCTATCTCAGATGGGATGCCATCAATAAGCGTTCAATCCACCTTTCTTGATTCGCATGGAAGGTTTTGGATGCATACCGCCAGAGGACTTTGCTATCTTGAAAACGATCGGATTATTTCCCTTAACACGATTAACCCAAAACTTCGGCCATACAACAACATAAAGCAATTGTATGTCAGCAAGGAGGACACAGTTTATCTGGAATACTCCCACATTGATGAAAAAATATCGGTTCAGATCTATTCGTCGGAAGCAAATCCAAATAGCTGGGACAAAATAAAAGTTCAATCCACCAGAGAATTAAAACTTAGAAATATTGATCGACCGACAGAATTGATCTCTACCATTGCATTGGGCCAGGACAGGGCAAAAAATCTGGTCAACGTATTTATTGGAAAAAAGAATAAGAAAAAGATCACATATACGATTCAACCTGGACAATTACTCAAAGGAGACGTGAAAAGCTTTAACAACTTCGCCATTTTCTTTGTCTTGAATCATCTCATTATATTCCGGGATAATGAACTAATAAGAGAAATGACATTTGATGATAACATTCATTATTTTAAGCTCATTGGAAAGGAACTTTGGGTCATGTTCGAAAATGGAGGGGTTGCGCGCTATAACGATTATTTATCAGATAAGCCTGACTATCTGTTCCGAGAGAAAGAGTTTATCCAAATTTGGGACATTTTCAAAGATTTTTCAGACGGATACTGGTTCCTTTGTGCCGCCGAAAATGGATTGATCTACGTTCCTGATCTGACCAATCAAAGACTTGAAATCGGTAAGGAACTGCATAATTCAACGATTGCCACGGCCACGGTTTACAATGACTCCTTGTTCATCGGATATTTTGATGGTTCCATAGGCCTCTTGAATAATCACACACTCCCCAATGAAAAAATGGTCCATCACGATCCGGGAAAAGTTTTTGCAATGGACCTGACGTTTAGTCATCAGAATAGGGTTTATGCCTCTTACCGTAGCGGATTGTTTAAATACGATTCAAAAGAAGAGCAGTTTAAACTGATTAGCAATGTCCCATGTGCGTCGGTTGGTCGGGATACTAAAGGCAAATTATATCTGGGCCTGGGTACGGGTGGAGTGGCGTATCTTCAAAATGATCAACTTATACGAATCTCAAACACTCCCCCACTATCAATCAACAAATACTATGTTTCGGGAAAGGATACGATGCTGACGACTCACTCTGATCGGGGCTTATTCATCCAAAAAAACGGAAGATGGAAAAAATACAGTGATGCTACCTTCTTCAATCAATTTGTAGGCCATTATCAATTCGGTAAAACAGAGGTTTACACTTCTTATGGGACTGGTTTATTATTTACTTCACAAGGCGACTCACTTTATCTAAGCAAAAAAGATGGTCTCATCAGTGAACTTATTAACTCTGTTTACCGGGATCAATCTGGAACTTATTGGATCGCCACCGGAAAAGGAATTAACTGGATTAAAATCTCCCAGGATTTGAAAAAATTCGAGATCGGCCCTCCCATCAGAAAAAACCAGAATGTTCTAGAAATTTTCGAATTCAAAGGGCAGATTTGGTATAGCAATTATATGGGGATTGAGACATTAAACAGGAATGAAAAAAAGTTGAATTACCGACTTAGAGTCAAACCAGTCACCAAAGCCAAACAAGACCGTCAAGGAGTGTATCTTCTTGAAAACGATCAAATCGGTTTTCGTTTCCGTGCGATCCACTTTAATGAAGACGAGAACATCGTGTACGAATACCAATTGAAAGGAAAAAGCGAAGATTGGATCACCACCACCGAGGAACAAATTCAATTTAGTCTGCCATCGGGCTCCTATGAATTTTTGGTACGTGTCAAAGGTCAACCGGCGACTTCAGAAGCAATTCTCTTCGTTGTACCGACCCCATTCTGGAAAAGTTGGTGGTTTATTCTGACAGTTCTGATTGTTATTGCCTCCATTATCTGGCGCATCGTCTATAGTAGACTGAAACAACGAAGACTTAAACATCAACTCATGGAAAGTGAATTGAAAGCACTTCGAGCTCAAATGAACCCTCACTTCACCTTCAATTCGCTGAATTCCATCCAAAATTTCATCCTCAAAAATGAGGGTGATTTAGCTATTTCCTTTATTCAGGACTATTCCATGCTTGTTCGAATGATGCTTGAGCACAGTTCGTTGGAATATATTTCACTTCAACAAGAACTGGAGGCGATGGAACTTTATCTCAAAATTGAGCAATGGAGAATGAACTACAAATTTGACTATCAAATCCATGTTGCTGAGAACCTTGATTCAAGTTATCACAGAGTTCCCTCCATGATTCTCCAACCATTCATCGAAAATGCCATTTGGCACGGCATCTCTTTAAAGGAGGGCAAAGGAAAAATAAGCATCAATGCTTCATTGGAACAGGGTTTTCTACATATTCTTGTGGAAGATGATGGGGTCGGAAGAGCAACATCTGAAAAACTAAAGAGTTCCTATCGCGCCAAGCACAAATCCATGGGAATTAAACTCTCTGAGAACCGCCTAAAAATTCTTAGTCAATCTGATTCCAAAAAATATCAAATCCGCATCATTGATCTTTTCGACCAGGGCACTCCTTCAGGAACCAGGGTCCACATTCAATATGAATTGAGGGACTAATTAGAAACTGAAGTATCAATCCTCTCGCTTCAAACGCCCTCTCTCCTACGTCATCTAACGTATTCTTGGTAGCAAAACGTAACTTTTTGCCCGATTCTTTATATATTTCAAGAAGCGAATAGAAATAACGATTCCTATTTCGGCCATTCATGAAAAATTTAGTCTTGTTCTTCTTTGCCTTTTTGCTGACTTCCTTGGTTGGAAGGACACAAGAGAACCTTGATTTCAAATTTGCCGATAATTACTGTTCCAAAATTGAAGAAAAAGTACAGGAGATTGGGAGCAAATACGGACTTAAAGTTTCCGAATTAATCCCCGTTGTATATCCGGAATGTGCTCGTTTCAATGCCATCACTAATGCTTTTGAATCTTCCGTTCTGGAGCACTTTTACATCGAGGAAGGATGCCGTGGAGCCGATTTTTCTGTGGGTTATTTTCAAATGAAACCCAGTTTTATTGAACAATTGGACCAAGTTATTCAAGAACATCCCCTCTTTGCAAAAAGAAAGGCCTTCTTTGCGTATCAGGCAAGTGGCACAAAGAATATCCGCAACGAACGTCTGAACCGCCTTTTCTCGGAAGACTGGCAGATCGAATACCTCTGTTGTTTCGTACAACTCATGAAGCTCCGTCATCAAAAGGAAGGAATACAAACTTCTGAACTAGCATTTATCTCCAGTGCCTACAACTATGGATTTCACAAATCCACATCGAAAATATTAGCCTGGGAAAAGATCCGTGCCTTTCCAAATGGCCGAAAACATCAAAGCAACAATTTTACTTATGCCGAACTGGCACTTCTTTGTAAATCTAAATTTTATGCGCATGAAAATTAAATACTATGTCCTGGCCCTCCAACTTGCAGTGGGCTTTTTTCTTTTTGCACAAAATACGGCCAACACTGATCGAAGGCACTCTAAAGTGCTGGTGCAAACCCTGAAAGAAGGTGAAAAACTAAGCCAGGGAGAATGGAAAATCCATATCAAACAAAGTGGTTTGGGCTATGAATTCGTTACCGGAGACTATGTCAATGGTTTCAATCTCTATAAAGACAAGCAATTAATTGGACGTTCTACCACTCCACGGTTTAGTGACTCCGATTATTGGATTACGGAATCCGGCGATGGGGATAACAAAAAATCGACCCTTCATCTAAAAAATGGTAAAAAGTATGGTCCTTACGATAACGTGAGTCCTATTTTTGAATATGGACATTACACCGGACCTAAAATTCATGGTTATCGTTATTCCAAAGACGGACAGGATTACCTGCATCTATTCAAAGACGGCAAAACGACAGGCCCGGTAAAAAAACTGCGGATTCGCAAAATCACAGATTCTGAAAAACTCATCTCATACGAAATGGATGAAAAACACTATGTCGAGTACAACGGCAAAAAGTATGGTCCATACAAAGGAGTCAGAATTCCCTATGGTTCAAAAGCAAGCTATGTGCCCTTCCATTTTTCCTACCAGGATGAAAGTGGTGCATGGAAAGCCCATATTGAAAATCAACGAAGCAAATTATCGTTTACCAGTAGCCCGACGCTCAACTTCTTCGAAAATGGAAAACACGCCATCACGGGAACTCCTTACGGATCAACAGACAAGAAAAAATATACGTTTATCGATGGAAACAAGTACCACAATCAATATCGAAAAAGCGCATTATTTTTCAATGCTTTCGGAGACGTTTTGCAGGTAAAAAATGATTCGGTTTACTACCATGGAAAATTCCTGGGGAAATACAAGACAAGAGGTTTATATGGAAAAAACAGTCAAGGCGCTACCGCATTCAGCGTTCTCCTGAGTAAAAATAATGCCTCCAATCAAAAGGAGTACTACATCTGTGATCAGGGTAAAATGATCTTCGTCGCACTTGCCCAGGATATGACTAGTAGCAGCAATTGCTATTTATTGGGTAAGGATTATCTCTACATCCGCAAAAGCGATTCTATGCTGATGAAAAACGGAAAAGAAACTGGTGAAAACAGGATCATCAAGCTAGACGTTTCCAACTACCCGAATGAGGTCATCAAGTACAAAAAGGAAGGAATTTATGATGTGATCTATAAAAACCACAAAGTCATGACTTTGGAGGACATGAAAAAAGAAGGAATCAATCCTTTGTGGTACAGTTTAAAGGAAAACCCCTATGCCTTCAAAAAAATAGACGGTAGCTATTATATCATTCCGAAAGGAGGCACAAGTAAACCGCGACCTCTTCAGATGCGGTGGAACACTTTTGCTTTTTCTAAGGGAAATGTCAACTATGCTGAGTGTAACCAGCGTAAAATGGAGATTTATATCAATAATGAGTTATACTCTCCTGGTTTTGGGCTAACATACAATGAGAAGAACAATTCCTTCCACTGGATGAGCCTGGATGGACAAAAAGTCTATTTACACACCCTTAAAAATTAAACAGACGGAAGATTTATTCAGTCAAAAGCCCTCCAACATGTTGGA
>SBGX01000021.1 GCA_006226425.1 Bacteroidota bacterium
AATGAACATCACAAACCTCCAAATAGGCTAAATCCGAAGGATCAAGCAAACTACGGAACAACATAGCCTCCTGCATAGGAGTGAGGTCGAAAATCGCCTGAATCTTTTGGTCAAGTTTTGCCATACAAATCTACTAACAACTAGTGCAAGCCCAGGGCATGCTAAAAACCACATAACTTAGTCAGCAGACGTAAAACGCCATGTCAGAGTTTAGTGGTTGATCACAGATCTTTATAACAAAATGATATTGGTTAATGAGGCCAAACCATAGTGAGGAGCAGAGTCTGTTGAAATACTACTGCAAAGTTAAAGAAATTTAATCAAATAACGCTCAAAAACGGATCGAAATCAAAATCATGAACCGAAAGCGAAAAAGGCTTTTTAATCAGGCTTGTTAAAGAAAATAGTTTGACCCGACTTAGGTAGTAATCGTTAGGTAATAATACCCTGTTTTACGCTCAAAAAATAAAAGCAATCAAAACTTAAAAAGGTAAAAACACCTAAAAAACTAAGTAATTATACTTGTTTTTTGTTGACATATATGTCCATTCTTTCAGACGATGATACATTCGCTAAAAAAGACATGGCCAAAATTAATCACCACAATTTCATTGAAACAGTAAACGATATGCTAGTTGAAGCCCGGAAAAGAGGGGTTATTCAGCTAAAGTATAATAGTGATTCCTGGGACGGGAATCGCATTCTTGTTGAACAAAGCCAGATGGTTAATTTTGGGACATGTGGTTATCTTGGCCTGGAGGCTGATCCAAGGATCATAGAGAAGTCAATGGAGTACACAAAGCAGTTTGGGACCCAATTTTCCGTATCCCGGGCCTACCTGACCTCGAAAAGTAACTTTCTGTTGGAAGAATTACTAAGTCAAATTTTCCAGGGAAATAAGGTAATCTCCTTTACTTCGACAAGTTTAGCCCATAGTGCTGTGTTGCCAATTATGGTGGGACATAATGATCTGATCATATTGGATCAACAGTGTCACGTAAGTATTCAGACAGCAGCTCAATTGATGGCTGCCAAAGGCGTTAAAATAGATATGATCAGGCACAATCAAATAGATATGCTCGAGCATAAAATTCGCCAGGAAAGGAATAACTATGACCGGATTTGGTACATGATTGATGGAGTGTATTCCATGTATGGCGACGTAGCTCCTATTGATCGGATCAATGAATTAATGGAGCGTTATGAGCAGTTGAATTTGTATGTGGATGATGCACACGGGATGAGTTGGCATGGAAAACATGGAAATGGGAGGATCTACGATAAATGTTTTGAAAATGGGCGCACACTTTATGTCTCAACCCTGGCAAAAGGTTTTGGGACAATGGGAGGGATTATTGTCTTTCCGAATGATGAATGGTACGAAAAAGTGATTCTTCACGGAGGCCCTTTGGCATACTCACACCCGATTCCACCACCCATGATGGGGGCTTCCATTGCTTCTGCTGAAATACATTTGACAGATGAAATTTACATGCTTCAGCGAAGCCTCAAAAGTCGAATGGAATATACGAACGAAGAACTGGCACAGGCGGATGTTCCTGTCCTATCTAGTGAGGATACTCCCATTTACTTCATTGGTACAGGTCAGCCATCCGTGGGATACAATCTTAATAAACGGATTTTAGATGAGGGATTCTACGTCAATATTGGAATGTTTCCAGCGGTACCGGTTAAAAATACAGGATTGAGATTCACATTGACCAATCACCATAGCACAGAAGAAATAAGGTCTTTTGTTCAGGCAATCGCATACCATTACCCAAAAGCACTGGAAGAAGAGTCAAAAAATATGAATGATGTGCTCCGGGCTTTCCGGATGCCGGTGCGAAAAGAGCCGCTTCCTGTAATAAAAGAAGAGGAGCGAACAGGACCATTTGCCATTCAGTGGTACGATCATATTTCAGAGATTGATAGCAGGGAGTGGGACGAATGTTTTGCTGGGAAAGGTAATTTTGACTGGAACTGTATGAGTTTGCTTGAATCTTCTTTTCAGGGCAATGAGCGGACAGAAGAAAATTGGAGTTTTCATTATTGTCTGGTGAGGGATGCCGAGAACAAAGTTTTATTGGCCACATTTTTTACCGAAGGACTTTTCAAGGATGATTTACTTTCAACAGCCGAGGTTTCCGCCAAAGTAGAAGAAATGAGGTTGAAAGATCCTTATTTTTTGTGTTCCAGATCTCTGATTATGGGATCCATGTTCACGGAAGGAGATCACCTGTACATCAACACTAATCGGGAAGGGTGGAAAAAGGCAGCAGAGGTATTTCTGGATTCGTTGCAACTTCGCCAGGAAGAAATCGGGGTGAATAGCATTATTCTGAGGGATTTTTCAGAAGATCAGCTTGATTTGGCTGAGCTCTTTCACGAAGCAGGATATTTCAAAATGAAGATGCCGAATTCGAACATCCTTTTTGACTTGCAGCGAAATCCAGAAAAGGAATACATTGAATTGTTGTCGGCAAAGGCCAGAAGAAACATTCGATACGAAGTAGTGAAACATATGGATCAGTTTGAGTTCGAAATAAAGGAAAGGCTGAATGACGTCGAAGAGAAGCGGTTTTATGAGCTATATAAAAATGTGGCTTCAGGAAATCGATCGTTGAATATCTTTCAGTACCCATTTCGTCTGTTTCATCAATTTTCGGGAGCTCCGGGTTGGGAATTCTTAATCTTGAGGAATAAAACAACAGGTGAAATTTCAGGGGTTTTAAGTGCGTTCAAGACAGATCAGGCTTATTTTCCGGTAGTTATAGGTCTTGATTACGAAGCGAACAAACTGTACTCAATATACAAGCAGATGCTGTATCGTTTGACTTTATATGCAAGGAACTCAGGGTTTGAACAAATCCATTTTGGAATAACGGCTGATCAGGAAAAAAAGAAGCTGGGAGCCAGTCAGTTGACTAAAAATGCCTTCGTAATGGTAAAAGATCAATTCAATATGGAAATGCTTGATAAAATTTCAGTATAATTGAGGCAGAGTAAAGGAAAAACTACTATGCATCAACCAAAACAAATTACCTACAGTGGTACCTACATGGAATTCGAGGTAATCGATAATGTCATTCTCGCAAGCTACCATAGTAACTTGTACATTAGTCTGGAAGTCGCTAGAAAATCAGTCGTAGAGCGATTGGAATTTACCGGTGATCAGGTGGTTCCGCTTCTGGTGGACGGAACAGAAGTAAAGGGGATTTCAAAAGAAGCGCGGGATTATTTCGGAAGTGAAGAAGGTTCGCAAGGACTAAGTGCTTCCGCCATTTATACAACATCAAAACTTTCGGCATTCCTGGCTAATTTTTTGATAAAGGTGAATTTGAGCAAAACATTGATTCCGGTTCGCTTGTTTACGGATAAGAGCAAAGCCATTGAATGGCTTAAAGATTATGTATGAAGACGAAGACAGAAATTGTTGACATAGAGGAGATTCAGGAAGTGATTGTTTCATACGCCAATGGAGATTATGATAGGCGTTTATCCATTTCGGAAGAGCAGATTGAGCGCGATATCATTGTTTCCGGGATCAATATGTTGGGGGAGGAATTGCAGAAAAGAACAGTGTCTCGGGATTTCTTTCTGGGTATTTTTAATTCGATTCCGGAAGTACTTTTGGTATTGGATGATGAAGGAAGAGTGACAGGGGTGAATGAAACCGGGGTGCAGTTGATCGAATTCAATCAGGGAGGAAGGGTCATTGGAAAAAAATTAACCGAAGTTTTTGCGGAACAGTTGGATAAGCAGTTTGATTCTTTCCGCGAATTGGAACAGAACTCGGTTTCATTTGAGATGGATTTAAAAATTAATGACATTCTCACTTTTCCGGCCTTGTGTTCGTTCTCCAGAATTGGAAATCCAGGTTCAGAACCTTATCTGTTTATTGCGCAGGACATTTCGGAGAAGAAAAGAGAGGAACTTCGAATTTTAAAGGCGACCATTAGCGGTCAGGAAAGCGAGCGACGAAGACTGGCAAATGATTTACATGATTCTTTGGGACAAGAATTGAATGCGGTAAAGATGTATGTAAGCGCCATTGAAAAAATGGATTGTCAATCGGAACTGTACAAGAAATCGATGCAGGAGGTTCATGGCTTGCTAGAGATGACGATTGATTCGATTCGTGAAATTTCTTTTGGATTGATGCCATCAGTTTTACAGAAAGAAAGCCTGAATGTGTCAGTACTCCAACTAGTAAACAGGATGAATGCAATTCAGGAGATTCGGATTTTTACCGATATTTCAGAAGATCCGGTCGAATTAGTGGATAAGAATGACGAACTTTTTCTGTATCGAATCATACAGGAATTTTTGAATAATTCGTTAAAATATTCGAAAGCCAGCGAAATTTGGGTTAAATTGAAAGAGATAAAATTGCAAAATCATAAAATCCTGAATGTTGTCCTTACGGATGATGGAGTGGGATTTAATTTTGATCAGGTACGAAGCAATAACGGATTGAACAACATTATATACAGACTAAAAGCTCTTGGAGCCGAGTATCGTTTTGAGAGCAGAAAGGGAGTTGGAACGAATTTGAATATAAACCTAATAAACTTTTTATAGCATGGAGAGATATGTTGATATGCTGATCGCGGATGACCATTCGATGGTCAGAAACGGATTAAAACTGATGTTGCATCAGCAAAATTACTTTATTCCGAATGTGACAGAAGCTTCGGATGGAACCGAAGTTATTTCCTTGTTTGAGCAACACGATTTTGAAGTTATTCTACTTGATATTAGTATGCCCAAAATGGATGGGATTTCGGTGATTCGTAAGTTAAAGTCGAAGGATCCGACAGTTCGAATTCTGGCGCTGACCATGCACAAAGAAGAAAATATCATTAAGCAGGCTTTGGATGCCGGAGCTTTGGGGTATATCCTGAAGAGTTCCGGACTGGAAGAATTAGTGAAGGCAATCATGACGGTGAAACGGGGAGAGCGTTACTTTAGCAATGAGGTGGCCCAAATTCTCTTTGAAGAACATAAAGCAAGAAAGACCGTTTCGGGAGTGATGATGAATCTCAGCAAAAGAGAGTTACAGATTTTGGGAATGATTGTCAAGGAATATACGAATCAGCAAATTGCAGATGAACTCAATATTAGTCGGAGAACGATTGAAGGGCATCGGGTTTCCCTGATGAAAAAATTGAATGTTAAAAGTTCAGTCGGTCTGGTCAAGTTTGCTTTGAAGAATGGAATGGAGTAATTTTGATTTAGGAAAAACACCTGTTTTTATAGGTATAAATACCTGATTTAAAGATAGAGGGCGGGACTTGAAAAGGAAAGAAATATTTTTACGGTCAGAACTTAATCGGTAGAGTCGATCGAATAATGTTCACCGGTTAAAATTAGTATCCTTACTCAAACTCAACTATAATGCAATGTTAAAAGCTCCTACTTTTCGAGGGGCTTTTAACTTTTTAGGAGGTACTGCCCGTTATATCCTGAACAATGGCAGTTATGCTCTTTATTTCCTTCACGTGTTCGATGGACGGACCAGCACACCAAACCTCCTTGTAGTCATAGCCGAAAGCGGCATTGCGGAGTTTTTTCATGCCTAACAGAAAAGTCAGTGATTTTAACCATTTTTTGAGGGACTTTCGCTTGTTTAAAAAACGAAGGAAGAAAGATTGTTTCACGCCCATTTTTTGAACGTATGGAGTGTTGATTACGGTACATGGAACGCCTGACAACTTTGTGGTCGTAACAATATCGTTGGCGCCGTAATTCACACAGGCCTGCTTATACTTTTCTGAAACAGGGCTTTCTTTGGAGGCAATGAAGATGGTTCCAACTGAGACACCGGCGATGTCCAGGTCCATCCGTTCCTGATAACTTGCATGGTTTGAAATTCCTCCAGCTGATATGATAGGGAGATTGCAATGTTCCTTCAATTCACGGATCAATTCAACTGATTTAACAGGACCGGCATGTCCTCCAGCTTCTGAACCAACAGCGATGACGGCGTCGGCTCCCAATTGTTCTACCTTCTGCGCATATTCATAGGAGGTGACATCGCAAAAGACCAATCCTCCATATTTATGTACTTCTCGAATGACCTCTTTGGGAGATCCAAGTGATGTAATGATAAAATCGACCTTTTCACTACAACATACCTCCAATTGTTTTTCAAGGTGGATGTTAGAACGGTTGACAATCAGATTAATTCCGAAAGGTCCTTTTTGTTTTTTCCGGATTGAACGAATGGCTGCCTGGAAATCCTCGATGCTTCTGTAGTTCAGGGCAGGAATGGCACCAGTAATTCCGGCACGTAAAGCCTCTATAATCATCTCTTCATTTGAGACGAGGAACATTGGAGCCAGGATGATTGGGTATTGAATCCCAAGTTTCTCCTGAAGGAAATTCGGTGTGCTCATAAAACAAAAATAGCATCTGTGATGAATATTGTCACGATTCAGAGGCCAGTTTTAGCATTCAGTAGTTTCAAGCTTATAAAATTACACACAAAGTACTCGAAACAGAGTAAATAATTAAACAAAAAATAGGGGGAAAACACCCTATTCAACTTTCGATAGATGGGGTAATTTTGTCGCCTAACTAAAAATTATCAATTATGAATGAGACAACGAATTCTACTAATCGGTGGCTCGGCCTAAGAAAAAGGCAGGGAGTTCATCGATCAGTGCTTTTGCTGCTTTTGTTCCTTTCCGGCTATTTTTCGGCCTGGGGACAAATCAGCGGAAACACAGAAGTTTGTCAGTTGGGCACGTATGTTTACAGTGTTCCGAATGTATCCGGCGAGTATTATACCTGGTTGGTGAACGGAGGAACCATTGTAAGCCCGAGTTCAACAGCAAATCAGGTGTCCGTCCTGTGGGACGATGCCGGTACCGGACAGCTTTCGCTGGTCACACAACCAAGTGGAGCAACTACCACGCTGGATGTGACCGTTTTGGAAGCGCCAGATCCATTTTTGGTGCCAATGGATAATCTCTTTTGCTCAGGGGGAGAAGATTACATAAACATCAAAAGAAAGACGAATGGGCCAAAGGAGCAGGAGATTATACTTCCTGAGTATAATATGGATCTTCCATGTGTAGTGGCCTGTGAAAATTCTTCGGTAACGTATTCAACACCTTATCATGCAGGATCTACTTATTCCTGGGAGGTTGTTGGAGCAGCAAGCTATTCAGTAAATGCCAATGAGGTAACTGTGGTTTGGGGAGCAGTTGGATTTGGAAACATTACGGTTGCAGAATCGAATGCATCTGGATGTACTGTTGAAGATAATATCTGTATTGAAATCCTTAACAGCCCGGAGGCTAACTTTGAAACAGTTCCAGCTGCAACAGGAGGAGTACTGAACGTATGTTCAGGTCAAACGGTATACTTTAACGATCTATCCATTGACGGGACTCAGTGGGCCTGGGATTTTGGTGACGGATTTATTTCCAGTACGCAAAACCCCTCACACACCTATCTGATTCCAGGTACCTATACAGTTACTTTAACAGTAAGCAACTTTGACGTTGGAACGACTTTCCTGGAAGATGGAAATGTTATCACGGACGAAGAGTCCAACGGAACATTGAACACAACCAATGGTGGTGGTGGACGAATCATCATCAAACCAGGAGAAGAAAAACCGATCAAGGAACCATTGTTCCCGGAAGCAGATTTTACCTGTAATTGCCAGGATACTTATACTTTAACAGTAATCGTTGAAGATTTACCTGCACCAATTATTGAATGTATTTCAACAGTTTGTGCTTTGGACACAGCAACCTACAGTACACCGGCGGCATGTTCCGAGTATAACTGGTCAGTTACCGGAGGAAGTATCATTGAAACGAGTGGTAATTCAGTAACTGTTGCCTGGGGAGACGGATCCACAGGACCAGGATACCTTTACTTAAATGTAGGAGACTGTCCGGGATATTGTGATGGACCTGCAGTAGTTCGGGTTCCAATCATCCCAACAACAGCTACTATTTCCGGACCGGATGTGGTTTGTTTATTGTCAGTTCACAGATATAGCATTCCTCAGGTAGCAGGGATGACTTATAACTGGACAGTTACAAACGGAGATATTATTGATGGAGCAGGAACAAATGAAATCACCGTTTTCTGGTCGGATGATACTCCAGGAATCTTTAACGTTTCCCTGACTTATGGAAACGACTTGTTAGAGTGTGGTGGTTCAGCTTCTTTGGACGTTCAGGGAGTTCCTGAATTGTTGATCAACGCACCAGCCAGAATTTGTGAAAACGTTTCAGGATCAGTAAATCCAGTGAACACAATTGAGTCAGTTGATTACGGTCCCATCGCTAGTGACTGGTCGGTGATCACACCAAATGGTACGCTCATTGAAAATGTGCAGTTGAACTCATCTACGTTCACAGCATATAACTATAATGCAGGACCTGGTACTTACATTGTGATTGCAAAACCATCTTCAGGCTTGTATTGTAATACACAGGTGGAAGCTTCTATTGAAGTAGTTGCTCGACCAATCGCTCCGGCTGGAATTACCGGACCGGTTTCTGTATGTCCAAATACAAATCATACTTATTTTGCATTAGGTTCTATTTCGAACCCAACCTTCCAATGGACTGTGACAAACGGAACAAACGTTTACACAGCTTCAGGTTCATCGATTACCGTTGCCTGGGGAGCTGAAGGGCCATATTCTTTGGCACTGACACAAACTGATGCTGTGTTGGAAGGATGTGAATCAGATCCATTCGTATTGGATGTCAATAGTAAGTATCCAATTGATTTGCCAACGATTAGTGGTGATCCAACGGCTTGTTTGGGAGGTGTTTCTCACTATGAACTTCTTCCAGGTTTGAACCCGGATGCAACTTATCAGTGGACAGTAGACCCTAATTTCCTGGGGAATATTATCACACCATCTAACTCGTCTGGTATTGACGTAGTTTGGGGATTGAATGGCCAACAGGACATTACTGCTGATATTCGTTTGGAAGTGACCGTTTGTGAGATCACTGATCAGGTGACTTTCCAGGTACAATTGGAAGGATATACACCTGATTTCACGAATTCACAGCCCGCTTGTTTGGAATCGCCAGTTAGCTTTAACGGACCTGCAGACGGAGTTTATTTTGAATGGGCATTCGGAGATGGAGAGTTTAGCTCTGATCAAAACCCATCGCATGAGTTTGATGCACCAGGATCATATCCGGTCAGTCTCTTTGTTCGAAATGCTTCTGGATGTGAGGCAACGATTGCGCATGTTGTAGACGTAAATTCGTCACCTATTGCCAGTATTTCATCTCCAGATCGTTTGCATTATCTGAATGAAACTTGTGGAGAAGATCCGATCAATGTAACAATGTATGCTGTTCAGAATGTTTCTGGAACGTACACGTACAACTGGTACAAAACAGGAAGTTCTACAAGTCTTGGAAATACGAATCCATTCGTAGCTACGGAGGTAGGAACTTACTACGCAGTTGTGACGGATTCTCAAACAGGATGTTCTTCCGTTTCGAATGAACTTACTGTTTATTTGACTGGGTGTGGATGTGACATTGTTCCTGAACATTCAGCTGACTTTATATTTTCGACGACACTTCAAAGTTGTGGAGAAGTTAATTTCACATCAATCGTTTCCAGCAATATCCGGGTTCATTCCTGGGATTTTGGAGACCCAGACAGTGGAGCAAACTACTCGACAGATGAGAACCCAACACATTTGTTCTCTCACGCAGGTTACTTCCGAGTTCGGATGAATTACATTGGCCCTAAAGCCTCTGATCCTTCAGATTCGTCTATCTGTTATGTAGAGCAGACCGTTTTCGTTCCAATCGTAGCCGATTTCGGATACAATATCTCTTGTTCATCGAACAACGAAATGGTTCTCAACTTGAGAGATGGATCAGGTACGGTTGATGGTGCAACGATTGATACGTATAGCTGGACGCTGAGTGGACCTACTACAGTAACATCTAATGTAGCAAACCCAAGTTTTGCAGGATTGCCAGGTGGGAACTATACAGTGACCCTGACAATTACAGATAACACATCTGGAACAACTTGTTCTACGGTACAGGTAATCAATATGCCATCTGCTCCAAGTGCAGCAATGGATCATGTAAGTGGTACTTGTCCGGGAACATTGGTGTCTTTCACAGATCAATCAACTGGATCGGATATCATCAACTGGGAATGGAGCTTCGGTTTTGGAATTGCCAATTCAAATGCACAGAACCCAGAGCGTACGTTCAACGAACCAGGAACTTATCCAATCGAGTTGTACGTAACGAACAAATACGGATGTTACAGTCTGGCAAATGGTACCGTTGAAGTAGGAGAACCTGAAAACCAACCAATTTTGGAAGGAGGTTCGACAAACCTTTGTGAAGGTCAGACAGTTACTTTGACTGCTCCTGCTGGATCAGATTATCAATGGTCAAATGGAGAAACTTCGGCAAGCATCACAGTTGGTGTGCAAGGAGTTTACACAGTGACTTTGACTGGAACGAATGGTTGTTCATACACGACTTCTCCAGTGAGTGTTACTGTTACTCCAAAACCAACGCCTATCGTTTCAGGAACAAGCGATTTGTGTGCCGGAGATCGAATTACATTGAACACAGCAACGGGATACAACTCTTATAGCTGGCAGTTCAATCAGGATCCAACATCTGACAATGTTTATACAAATCTGTCATTCACAGGATCTAACATTAACTTGTCTGGAGCGGTGACTCGTTCAGGAGATTACCGCGTAACAGTGGTTGATGCCAATGGATGTAGCGGAACTTCTGCTCCGTTCAATGTAACGGTGAATCCACTGCCAAATACACCAGCTATTTCGGTAGATCAGTTTGGACCATACTGTGAAGGGACCATCTATACACTTTCTGTTTCCAATCCACAAAGTGGGGTTTCTTACTCCTGGTCAACAGGTCAGGTAGGAGAGTCTATTGAAGTGAGAGATGCAGGAGTTTATACGGTGGCTGCCTTCGGAGCAGGAGGATGTTCCAGAACTAGCGGACAATTCGTGATCGAAGAACTTCCTGATGTGTCTGATGTGATGACAGGATGTTACGAGATTTGTCGCTCTGACTTCCCTGTAACTGTACCAGGACCAGTCGGATATACTCAGTATGAGTGGTATTTGGGATCTCAGGTCGTAAGTACAGAGCAGGATCTGGTAGCTGAAGAGTTCGGAGTGTACTATTTGGTACTGACGAACGAAGAAGGTTGTCGGGCAACTTCTGGAGACATCGTGATTACACGTTTGCCAGAAGCAGAAGTAGCTCTTTCGGCAACAATCAACTGTTGTGAAGATAACTCAATCTGTGAAGGCGAGTCTGCGACACTGACCGTTTATTTTGGTGGTGACGGACCATATACCTTTACTTATACAGACGGTTCAAGCACTTACACAGTAACGACTTCAAATAACCCATATTCGCTGGTTGTTAGTCCAAGTCAAACAACATCTTATGAGCTGTTGACAGTGACTTCAGAAAACGAGAGCGGATGTTTTGAGGTTTGTGGAGAAGCAACTGTGGCAGTGAACGATTGTACAGCACAACAAGGGAATAACCCAAATGCTGGAGAAGATTGTTCAGAGAACTGTTTCTCTGCTGAGGTAACTCGTGTGATTGATGGAGAAGACGGATGTCGTACAGTGGAAATGACTGTTTCCTGTGACAACACGTGTAGTTCTTCGTTGTCTAACATGGGAATCTCAGTCAAATGTGGAACAGTGACAGATATGTCTAATAACTATGGTTTCCCAATGTTCTTGTCGGATAATGATCCAAACACGGGACTTTCCGGAATCAAGATTGACGACATCTCTGACTTCTGTGAGCCAGGAAATGCTGAGTCCTTAGTGATTAGCTATAAAGTGTGTCCAAATGAGAACCACTGTAGCTTTGATCTTTGTGATCCATTGGTGGCTTTCAAAGCAGGAACTTGTGTGAACTATGTTTCTGCAGTAGTACCAGTAGCTAATAAGAGCGTAAAAGCTGAAAATAGCACGGTAGTTGAAGCAGAAGGAATGTCGCTTCAGGTGTATCCTAATCCATTTGCTGATGAAACTCTGATCGATTTGAATTTGACAGAGCAATCACAAGTGAGCATCACCGTTTACGATATGATGGGCAAGAAGTTGTCTGTGATCGAGAATGGTACGCTGGATGCAGGTAAGTCTGTATACCGATGGAACGCGACCACAGATCGTGGTGAGTTGCTTCCAGCTGGTGTTTACTACATCTCTACGATTGTAAACGGACAGGTTAACCACGTGAAAGTGATGTATTCTAAGTAAGATTAGAAACAAATCATACATGTGAAAGCGGGCACTTCGGTGCCCGCTTTTTTAATATCTTGTTTTTCAGTAGATTAAACTAAAACGAATTAGTTTATGGCCGGAAAATTTCGTTTTTTTATAAAAAGCGATTAAATTGCAAACGGAAAAAACGAGAACTACTCTACAAGACTTCACTTTACTGGTTTTATAGAGCTTCTAATAGGCGATTTACTACTGTATGAATGCTAAAATAAATTTGGCAATTGTAGATGACCATTTGTTGTTTCGTCAGGGACTCAGACTTTTGCTGACTGAGCGTGATGAATTCAATATTTTGGGAGACTGGAGCAATGGACAGGAATTTCTTTCTGCTCTTGAAAATGGGAATATGGAAGAAGTTGAAGTCGTTTTGCTCGATATTCAAATGCCCATCATGGATGGTTTTGAAACACTGGTCAAACTCAAAAGATCCTATCCTAAGATCAAGGTATTGATGTTGACAATGGATATTCGGGAAGAGCAGGTGAGACAGTTGATTGAATTGGGATGTTCAGGAATTTTGGTCAAACAACAGGAAATAGATACGATCGTAGAAGCCGTGTTGGGAACTTATGAAAATGATTATTATTTCAATGAACACGTATCCTGCGAATTGGTTCGGGATATGATTCACAGTGGGCGATTAAGAGGACAATTTAAGAATGCCGAATTGAGTCCACGAGAAATAGAAATCATCAAATTAATCTGTAAAGAACATACGAATCGGGAGATTTCCGCGAAATTGAATATCAGTACCCGAACCGTTGAAGGCCATCGGGAAAGAATCCTGCTCAAAACAAATGCAAAAAATGTTGTTGGCATCGTGATGTATGCGATGAAAAATAGGTTGCTTTCGGTCCAGTAAACAACGGACGTTATTTCCCCTCAGATTTGATTAATTTTGGAGCATGAAAATGAAAGTCTGGCTCGAAGCTTTTCGTCTCCGTACCTTGCCCTTGTCTCTTTCCGGAATTGTAGTTGGTGTTGCGGCAGCCGGAATGAATGGCTTTTGGGATGGTAAAGTCATAGGTCTTGCTTTACTTACGACCGTTTTGTTTCAAATTGTTTCCAATCTGGCGAATGACCTGGGGGATGGATTGAAAGGAACCGATAATGATGAGCGAGTTGGGCCAACCAGAACGATTCAATCCGGAAAAATTTCGGTGAAACAAATGAAAATAGCGGTTTTGCTAGGATCATTGCTTTCTTTGTTATCAGCTTCATTCCTGATTTATTTTGGAGGAAAAAGTTTGCCAGCTAATATTTCCCTCTTTTACATTTTTTTGGCAGTGAGTTGTGTGTTGGCGGCCTTACTATATACCCTGGGTAAAAAAGCTTACGGATACCTGGGACTAGGAGATTTTTTCGTGTTCATTTTTTTTGGATTGGTCAGTGTACTGGGAGTTTATCCTCTACTAACAAAACAATTGGATTTGAAATTGATGCCAGCAGCAGTGGCCATTGGCTTATTGAGTGTTGCTGTCCTGAATCTCAATAATATGCGGGATCGGGTCAATGATGAGCAATCGGGTAAGAAGACACTCGTAGTGCGAATCGGTGGGATGCAGGCCAAACGTTATCATACAGCATTGATCATATCGGCTCTGGGAAGTTGGTCCTTGTTCAGTATGTGGAATTTCTTTCCAGCAATTCTGCTTTCCTTGCTTCCATTCGCTTTGCTGTTTATTCACTTGATGAAGGTATGGAAGATTAAGGAAGAACGATTGTATGACCCCCACTTGAAATTGGTTGCTTTGAGCACCTTTGCGATCGCTGTTTTGTACCTGCTTTCCCTGTCTCTGAAATGAAAAGGAATTATCAATTTAAGCTCCGAAAGGAAATATTTACGTTTAAGCGTCCGGGAGGCACAAGTAGAGGGGTGCTCAGTGAAAAGAAATCCTGGTTTCTGGAATTATTTGATGTCGACCAGGCTTCGACCCAGGGACTTGGAGAATGCAGTGTCATTCCTGGCCTAACTCCTGAGTACGAAACGGATGAGCAATACGAAAGATTGATCCTTCAACGTTTGGAGGACTTGCTTTCATGCTCAGACGAAGATGTTGACTTGAAAGAAAGAGCAGCAGAAATCATCCCGGAAGCCTCCATTTTATTTGGGGTGGAAGTTGCAATGATTGATCTGGAACGCGGTGGAAAACAGCTTTTATTTGATTCTGATTTTACCAGAGGAGTACACCGAATTCCTGTCAATGGGTTGATTTGGATGGGAGACGAGACGTTTATGAGAAGACAGATCGAAGAGAAACTGAAACAGGGCTATGGGTGTCTGAAGATGAAAGTTGGGGCAATTGATTTTGAACGAGAAATAGCCATTTTGAGTGAGTTGAGAGCGCGTTTTTCCCCCGATGAATTGATTTTGAGAGTGGATGCCAATGGAGCCTTTGATGAAGTTTCGGCCATGGATTACCTGGATCGTTTGGCAGAGTTGGAACTTCATTCGATTGAACAGCCAATTCCTCCAGGAAAGAAGGAAGCCATGTACCAACTTTGTCAGGAAAGTCGCCTTCCGATTGCCTTGGATGAGGAACTCATCGATATTGCATCGGAGCAGAAAGAAAAATTACTGAGGGAAATCCTTCCGCAATACATCATTTTGAAACCGAGTTTACATGGTGGTTTTTCAGGCTGTCGCGAATGGATAGCCTTGGCGGAAGAATTGGGGATCGCCTGGTGGATTACTTCCGCCCTGGAATCCAATGTTGGTTTGAACGCAATCGCACAGTTTGTCGCGACTTATGACAATGAGCTTCATCAGGGATTGGGAACAGGAGGCCTTTATACCCATAATACTCCCAGTAAATTGCATCTGAAACAAGGTTTTATGAGCTATGACTCATGATTTTGATTTGGTCAGCAAAGCATAGAGCGCAAAACTTGCCAACCAGTGTTCCCCCATGTAATCACCATCAGTGATTTGCGGTAATGAATGATTTAGATGTTCCTTCGCATTTTTCCGGAGATGTTCGTATTTTTTGTCAGAAGAACTGAGTTCAAACAGGCACCAGGAGCGGCTGAAGTTGAGACCATCCAAATGAACCAGTTTTCCATCACTCCGGTCACTCACTTTTCCTGGACTCCATTGAAAGTCCTTTTGGGTAAGATTGGGTAAAAAAGCCTGAAGCCAGGAATCGAAATCGGCTTTGGGGAGTACTTTTTGCATGAGATTAACTTCTTGAAGAGCGGGAGAGAGAAAATCATAACCACTGGGCTCAAGTTGAAGAGGGTAATTCTGATCCTTCTGGTAGAAGCGAAGCGCCGTTTCCTGGATGAGATTTTTCAGTTCCTGGTGTTCAGTTGTATGAGCATAGTCCAGGGCAAAGCTCAGGCCGAACGCCGTATTCGTATGTTCTCCTGATCGGATGGGGTAGTTTAGCTTAGGGAGAAATTCCAGGTAACGCTGTTCGATCAATTGGCAAAGTGGTGCGAGGGCTTCGGACCATCTCTTCCCACGGGGATCTTCCCAGGAGATCAGTTCTTCTTGCAATTTTAAGAGCCAGGCCCATCCATAGGTGCGTTCAAAGGAAGTGTTGAACTTTTGGTTGAAGTAATCCATTTCGGCCAGTACCTTGGTAGGAATGAATTGTGCGTCCAGAAGTTCAGTCAGGTTTAATTCTTTGTCTAATTCCGGATAACGTTTCAAGAGTGCAACGAGCATCCAATGACCATGGACGGAAGAATGCCAATCGAAGCAACCATAAAAAATGGGATGAAGTTCTTTCGGAGAAAGGAGTTGCTGTTCATTGCCAAGAACCTGGTTCAATTTATTTGGATATTCCTGACGCAGACAATTGCATGGGAGTTGAGCCAATCGGAGGGCTTCCTTTTGATTCAGTTCGAGGGCCTTCTCTTGTTGGTGTAATTGAGTATCTTTTTGCGAATCTTTGTTTTCCCGACAAGCTGAGAGCGAGAGGAGGATAAAACATGAAATATAGAGGAATATGGATGTTCTCATTTGATCATAATTCCTTTGGCCCCCAATAGTGGAATGGTTTTTAGCTTTTGGGGCTGAATAGTCTCCGGAAGGAAAACAAATTTTTTGTCATACAATTGTTCCTCGACCCAAAAGCTCACCCAATATTCATTGCTCAATCCCAGTACTTCCTCTGTAATCGGTTCGATTTTGGCAGCCTCATTAGGAAGCAAAACTTCAATGGTATGTCGGAGAGTAGATGTTTTGACCTGTTCACCCGTAAGGACATTCTGTCCGTAGCCCCGGCTGGTAACAATGATTCCCTCCATGATTTCTTCTTTCAGATTGAGCAGGTAGACATTGTACACTGCTTCATCATCTTCTCCCTGGTCTTCAACGACCGCAACGGCCACATTTTCAACTTTGGGGCTTTTTAGTTCGTCTCGCATATTCTTAATTCGATTTGGCAAGTATTTTTTCCGCACTTTCAATGTAGGTAAACAGGTCCGCCGGGTGACCTATTTTGTGCATGTTCGTATTTTTTTCAATGTTGTCCTTCCGCTTCATTCCAGTTCGGACAATGACCAAATCCTTTTCAGGGATGGCAATGATATATTGTCCCAGGATGCCCCGGCAATAGTAGACCGGAGAGTCGCCACCCAGATAAGTCCAGATATGCAGGCCATAGCGGTAGTTAGGAATGTGTTCGTCCGTACTAAGTGTGGGATTGGTGAACATGTCGTCCATGAAGTCTTTGGAGATCAATTGTTCCCCATTCCAGTTTCCACGATTTTTAATTAGTCTTCCGAGTCGTCCGAAATCTCTGGAAGTACTATACAGACAGCAGAAGGATTTTTCGTGCCCATCTTCTCTGTCCAGACTCCAAAAAGCATCGTGTTCGGTACCGATTTTACCCCAAATGTTTTTCTGAGCGTATTCCGAAACATTCATTCCGGTGGCTTCCTCAACGATAAACCCAAGTAACTGGGAATTCCCACTTTGGTAGTTAAAGTGCTTTCCTGGTTCATTGATTAATTTTTGCCTGGTACTTAGGGAATACAGGTTGCTACCATAATAAGATTCGGCATTTTCGGATAGTGGATTGGCGCCACTTTCCTGCCAGTTGAGACCTGAAGCCATCATGAGCAGATGACGTATGCTGACCTTTTTTCTGTCCCCTCGTTTGAAGCGCTCAAGATAGTTTGAGACAGGCTCATCGATTGATTTGATCTTTCCCTCCTGTAGGGCCACTCCGATTAATAGAGCCACCACGGTTTTTGCTGCAGAAAAACTATTGGAGACCGTTTCCTGATCATGACCATTCCAGTAGCTTTCATGAATGAGGCGATCTCCTTTGAAGACCAGGAAAGAACTACTTTCCATCTGTTGCATGAATGCTTTTTCTTCAGCTCCTAGAGGAATATTCAAGGCTTCCATCCATTGGAAGGAATTATCTGAACGTTGGAGGGTACGATAGGGGAAGATGTCCCGGTCGTAGATACTAGGCCCTGTCCGTCCTTTCAAATAGGTGTGGGCAACTCCTTTGTACAGATAATACCGGCCGGAAAGAATAATGAAAAGATTGACCAGTAAGATGATCAGGACAAAAATGTAAAAAGCCCATTTAATGAACATGCGGAGCGTTTTCATCATTGGTGTATTCAAAGCCGAATTGCAAGGCCAGTTGTTCTTTTAAAATTTGAGAGACTTCCGTAAAGTCAACGGCATTTCCAAGCTCAGCTTGCATGGAAGTTACTGATTTATCCTGAATTCCGCAAGGAACGATGTGAGAGAAATAGGACAGATCGCTGTTGACATTAAAACCAATACCATGCATCGTAACCCATCGGGAGCACTTTACACCCAGGGCGCAAATTTTACGTGCTTTTGGAGTATTCGGCTCAAGCCAAACGCCCGTCAATCCTTCAAATCGTTCTCCGTGAATCCCGTACACTTTCAAGGTTTGGATCACGGCCTCTTCAAGCGTTCTCATGTAGCGATGAATATCCGTAAAAAAGTGATCGAGATCGAGAATTGGGTAGGCAACGAGTTGTCCTGGCCCATGATAGGTAATGTCACCACCCCGGTTGATTTCGTAGAATTTGGCTTCGGCCTGATTGAGGGCCCCCTGATCTAGTAAGAGATGTTTGGGATCGCCACTTTTTCCCAGGGTAAAGACATGGGGATGTTCACAAAAGAGAAGGTAGTTTCGTGTGGGATCCGAGCGTTCCTCATTCCTGAGTTGGATCTTGTGCTGAATCGTGTCCCCGAATAGCTGTTCTTGAATGTCCCAGGCTTCCTGATAATCAATCAGTCCCAGGTCCTTGAAAATAACCTTTTCCATACCTTCTTCTCCAAACACAAAATTACGCAAAAAACAAAGAGAAGAGGAGTTTTCAATGAATCCACGGAAAGGGCCGGAATCACTCTTCAAATAATCTCCCTGAAAAGTCATGAAAAAAGCTGTGAAATTTAGGTTCCAAACCTTTGAGATTAGATGAAATCTGATTATATTCGCAGCCTTAAAATGTAAAAATCAAATGGCATTAATTGGAAAGATAAGAGAAAAGTCAGGATTGCTGTTAATAGTTGTTGGTGTGGCGATGTTAGCCTTCATCATGGGAGGATGGGACAGTATGTTCGGTGGATACGAAGACAAGCTGGGAATTGGTACCGTTTACGGAGAGAAAATTGACCAGGGTGTATTCAGTGCTGAAGTACAACGTATGATCGCTCAGGATCAGCAACAGGCCATGCAGTCTCAGCGTGAATATACACCTCGGGATCAGCAGATGTCAGCTGATCGTGCCTGGAATAACCTGGTTGATCAGGCTGTTTTACAGAAGGAATTTGAAGCATTGGGAATTCAGTGCAGCGAAAATGAGTTGAATGCTTATTTGTACGGTCGCGATGGTTTTGATTTGCTTCCGGATATTGCAGCGTCTTTTAAGGATTCCGTGACAGGACAGTTTAATGCCCGTATGTTGGAGCAGCGTATTGACCAAATGGAGAATTCCAAAGATCCACAGGAAGCGCAAAACTGGCAGAACAATAAGTTGCAGATCATCGAAGGTCGAAAGCAAGAAAAGTATTATCAATTGTTGAACAGTGGGGTTTATGTGACCAAACTTGAAGCAAAAGAAGAGTTTCGTGCCAAGAATGAAAAGAAGAATATTGCCTTTGTAATGAAGCGATTCATCGATATGCCGGATGATGAAGTGAAAGTGACAGATGAAATGGTTCGCGATTACTACGACGAGCACAAGTCTGAAAAGCGCTACGAACAAAAAGCAACGAGAGAAGTCAAATACTTCGATATTCCAATTCGTCCGAGTTCATCCGACTCATCCAAGTTCAATACCATGTTGACAGAAGTGAAGAATGGTTTTGAAACGACGAAGAATGATAGTACTTACGTATTGACGAATAGTGAAATTCGCTTTTTTACAAGTACACATCAGGCAACATTTAAGTCTGAAAACGATCCGCTGGCGAAGAAAGGATTGACTTATCCGGCCTATATGGATACGCTGTTTAAAACAGCTGAAGTTGGTCAGGTAGTAGGGCCTTACAACGAGCGTGGAAAAACTCGCCTGGCGAAGGTGTTGGATTTCAATACGAAGCTTTGTAAAGTTAGACACTTGCTGATTGGTGCACCAAAAGGAGATGAAGCAAAAATGGCAGCTGCCCAGAAAAAGGCGGATAGCTTACTTCAATTGATCAATAAAGATAATTTTGAGGAGTATATATTGACTAATACGGATGACCGTGCTTCTATTGAGAAATTAGGAGTTTACGAAGATTTCCTGGATTATGAAATGGTTGCTCCATTCTCCAAATTTGCAAAAGAAGAGCCTATTGGAAAAATCGGAACGGTTCGCACAGATTTCGGTATTCACATTATCGAAGTGTTGGACCGAAAAGAAGTGAAGTATCCAGTATTGGCGATCATTGAGAAAACATTGAAGCCAAGCAATGAGACGACTACTAAGTTGAGTGATGAGGCCTATGATGTGCTTTATTCCTTTGATGAGAAGATTTCCAGAAAGAAGGTTGTGAAGGACAAAGTGATGTTGTTTGATTCACTGGCTTCGAAGAATGGTTATTTCGCACGACCATTGACTATTATGGATGAAAGACCAAGTGTTCAGGGATTCAAAACAAGCTTTGCAGAAGATCGGATTCTGAAAATGGCGTTTAGTGAAAATGCTCAGGAAGGAGATTTGTGTAGTTCTCCGATTCAGGACCAGGATCGTTATGTTATAGCTATTTTGACTGCCATTCGTCCGGAAGGAGAGCCACGTTTTGAGGATGTGGAAGAACGCATGCGTTACGAAGTGATCAAGGATGAGAAAGCTAAGAAGTTTGAAAAAATGATGGCTAACTCTAAGAGTCTGGATGCTTTGGCAAGAAAACTGGAACTGAATGTCGAGAAGACAGAGATTTTGTTTTCAAATCCTCAAATTCAGAAAGCAGGGTACGAGCCAGAAATCGTAGGAGCGATCTACTCAGGATTGAAAGATGGACAGATTTCGGTGCCTTTAAAAGGTCAACAGGGAATGTTCGTGATACAGGTACTTAAGACAGAGAAAGCTGGAAAACCAGCAAATTATAAGGCAGACCGGGATCAGTTGACAACGACTGGAAAATCTCGAATGCAGAGCATGTCTCAAAAAGCACTACGTGAAAAGGCAGAAGTGATTGATAACCGAAGACTTGGTGCTTTGGGAATCAGAAGAGATTTATAGTCTCAACCAATAACTTTAATAAGGCCGCCTATTTTGGGTGGCCTTTTTATTTTTTAATGATTTTTTTATTGATTGTTCCATTGCGAGAGGGAACCTGTAGAAAATAGCTTCCCCTAGGCAAGTAACTGATGTCCACCTTGTGCTTAAAAGAATTGTCCCACTTGATTTGCTGGATGAACTCTCCACTTAAATTAAATAGATAAGCCTGCCCATGACTAATCGATTGAGAGACCTCAAAAAATAACTGCTCCGAGGAGGGATTCGGATAAACATTGATTAAGTGCGTATTGCTTTCTTCCAATAAAAAGGAAGTTGGAAGCGTTCCCCCAGAGCAATTCTCTAATCGCATGATATCTCGGACCCTTATAACGGGAAGCAATTGGGTGATCGTGTCAATCCAATAGTTGAAAATCGTATCTCCCATTGGGATAGAATAATTGAAAGGGTGTGTTACAGCGCCTATGACATCAAAGCCATTGTAATCAGGATTATTCATTTTGTCTAACATCATCCTCAAACTATCATAGCCCATATAATCGTCGTCAACAAAGCAGTATGAAAGTTTACAACTCGTAAATACTCCCATAGTATCTTTGACAACACTTGAAAACGCATCATCGGTTACCCGTCCTCCATTTGGTGGCGGTTGATTCGTTCGATCATTGGTCTTGAAAATAATCCCTGTACTCCATTCTTTTTCTAAAAAGTTCGGGTCATTATTAGGTCCCTGCCCAAGAGTTAAGAGTAGTGAATCGCCACAAATTAAGCGAAGCTTATTATAAAAATCTTCAGTTGCACCGAGGTAGTTTCCACAACCTGATGGAGTTGAATCAGCATAGGTGGGATCATTCATATATCCATCCCAATATTGATGTCCAAAGTGATGGTGGTGGGCGGCAATTTCATGACCTCTGTCTCTCCATGCCCTGACTGTGTCCATTTTGATAGGATCAGCTATGATACTGTCTACCCAAGCCGGTGAAAATTGGATGGTCAGTTTGGCATTTTTGGAGTCTGCTTTGTTCACCATTCCACCCAGCTTTTTGAGGTTGACCTTACCTGGATATCCACATGGGATGTTTGGATTTGTTTCCGGAGGGTCACAGTGTATGACCATGAAAGAGTATTTCTGTTGACCAAAAGAAAAGAAAGAAAGAAGAATGGGGAAAAAGCTAATTCTAAGTCGTTTTGTCATGGCGTATTAGATTGACTTCTAGATAAATATACAAAATCAATACCAAAAAATGATAAAGACTTTAAAATATTTCCACTCTCCTGCTGAGAGGACCGATCAAGAGAACTAGAAATTCCATTTCATGTTTCGGTCGTTCATGAAGGCAAAGGAAATTTTGTAAGTGGATGTCGGAGCAATCTGATTTCCATCGGATGCGACAGCGTAGATTCCGATTCGGAGCCTTCTTCTGGCGAATTTGAATGTCCGTTCTAAGCCAGCGAGAACTTCTGAGTGGAAGTAGTTAAACTCTTTCACATAGAGGGCTCCACCACCAAAAACAAGTCCGATATTCAGTTTTTTCATGAAGGGAACTTTGTTGATGATCGAACCGTTGTCATGGTGAATGAAGTGTCCTTCATAAAAAATCTTTTTAGAGGGAAGGGCCACGGCCAACTGCTGAAAGGATCCCAGGGGATTGGAAAACCAGATCGGATCACTCCGTCGGTGATACCTGAAATCGGCATCATACAAACGTTTCGAATTGATGAAAAATCCGCTTTTGATGTGATACTTACTCGTTCCGATAGTTCCAATCTTAAAGGTTTGAGTAACACCAAATTGAATGTAATCATGATCAACATCACTTCCCAGGATTCCCCGAATTCCCTTTTCATAATCCATGTAGATGGTTGGCCACTTGGAACCTAAGATCACCTTTCGGTAGGGTTCCCGCATGTATTTTTGCTGAGGCGTGTAACTGAGCGATCCTTTGAAGATAAAGGCCTGATACGTTTCAAAGGGCACGAAATATTTACTGCTGTCTGCAAAATCACCGAGATCAAAGAATCCGAGGAATTTACTTCCTTCCAGGCTTCTCCGTTCACTCATGTCGATCCGCGAATACAGGAAAAGCCCGTTGACCAACTCACTGTAGTGACCAATACCCAGATTGGTGATTCCAATAAAGTTGTTGGGGTTGATGATTTGTGAAAAGGCATCATTGACCCGAATCATGTCAAAAGAGCGGTTGAACGAAGCGTACAAGGTTCCGTACTTAAATGGATTATATCGGTAGGAGAGATCGTGCATGGAATACAATTTCCGATCGACCAATCCATAGGAAAATTCGTTATATGTATCCAAATAGCGTTCGTCTTTCCACTTTTTGAAAAAATCGAAACCAGGGGTAAGAGTCGGTCCGGTAATCCCCAGAAAACGAAAAACGGATGCTGCCGGGTTGATGGACCATTGGATTTTTTTCTCACGAATCCGATGATCGACCCCAAACCAAAGAATTTTGAGGGCTGTCACTTTATTAAAAACAGAATCGATGGAGTCCAGATATTCCTTTCTATTCAGACGCTCGTGGATGCTGTCTCTAGCCAGGATGAATTTCTTCTCTTCTTCTGTCAATACGACTGCCCGGTTTTGATTCCAGAAACTGCTGTCCTTTTCGTAGGCTTCCTGCTCAGTGACGGCCAGCTCGTTCGAAAAGAATTTTTTGTCAAAATGCGGATTGAAATCATAGTTAGAAAAGACGGCATTCGTTTTACAACTTGAAAAATTTCCTTTGTATTTCACTCCATAGCTAAGAACTTGTTTACTGAGGACACAAAGACTATCTCCCGGATGTTCAAATTCCTGTTCGATGCGGAACCAATCATATTTGAGGAGGTTTCCCTTTTCCATGGATAAGTCCAGTTTTTGAACCAACCAAAGGGAATCAATCACATAGATGTAGCCAGAAAGTGTTGTGGTGGCTGTTTTGCGCGGAATAATCTTAATCTTATGGATTTTGCGGCCGTTTTCCATGTACTGTGCTTCCAGTCGGTATTTATAGGAAAGAATTCCCGGGGTGGAAATAGGAGAGCTGACAGGTGACTCATGTAAATCGTCCAGACGAAGTAGATTACTAAAGAAATTAAAGTTAGACTTAACCGTGGTTAGGTAATAGAGATTGCGATCGGACCCTTTCTTTGTGTAGGCCTTTCTGATTTCCTTGACAAAACGGGGAGGGGCATAATGTCTTTGCAATTGAATTTCAACGAGGTTATGGTTGTTCAGTAACTTGCTAAGTTCTTTACGGTGCTCATTGAAAGGATCATTTACATCCCGGATATCTTTTTCCTCACTCTCTTCGTTTTCGGTATTTTTCTTCTTCTTCTTCTTTTCCTTTTTTGCTTCTTCCTTCTTGCGCTCTTTTTCCTTCCGCTGATCTATTTTGGCCTGTGTTTCGGCGTCAACCCCTTTCGTTTCATAGGCTCGAATGTAAGTATTCACTGAATGTGGGTAATTCCAGGGATTGATCTGATCCCGGATCGCCACAACTTTTAGCATGATTTCCCTTCCTGGGTTTGACTTTTTGGCGCTGGCTTCCACTTCACCGATGTCCCGGATTTGAATAGGGAACAACTGAACATCCTTTTGAATATCCCGATCTCGAATGGTGACATAAACTTCCCGGTTTTCATATCCAGTGGCATTGAAGACCATGTAGTATTCACCGGGGATTAGTCGCATTTCATATTGCCCATCGGCATTAGCGACCGTCCGTTGATCGGCATCATTTTTGACGAAAACCTTCGCAAAAGGAATGGTGTTGTTACGCTCATCTCGAATGGTTCCACTCAAGGTGAACTGGCCATACAAAGCCTGGAAGCTAAGGATCATGGAGATCACAAGCCCAATCTTTTTTAAGCGCGACAACATAAGTCTAAGATAAGGATAAACAAATATAGCGGAAAGCGAGTGGATCATCCCCTAATATTTGTTAAAGTTCCCGAGAAAGAATGTGAATGGTTATTTCCGGGGAGGAAGAGTTATTTCTGACCTCCTTTTCGCTGATTTTCAAGAAATTCAAGGTGTTTCTTCATGCGTTTCATCATCCATCTTCTAACCAGGTACATCATTAAAGAAACGACTGGCACCACATAATAGTAAGACCAGCGGTCAAAACCTTCCGTAAAACAGAGGTAGGTGATGGTTATCCCTGAAATGACAGCTACGGAGAGCCAGAAGTAGAGCATGATCTTATTGTAGTATTCCATAACTTTATTTTAGTTTCAATTTGCCCAATGGTTTCAGGAACTCATAGTGGGAAAAATCCTGCCTCGTTTTCAGTCCTTTTCCGTAAAATATGGCATCCTCAGTCCGAACGGCAACGTCTTTGTTGGTAAAAATAGTACTATCTTTTTGATTCCACTTCAATTCCTCTGTTTCCAGACGTTGTTTTTTGATTGGATTGTACAGATGGACTGAGTCCCGGACGAACATCTGCCCATTTTGCTGATCGATCTCTCCGTAGAGGGCCGTGAGAACAGAGACCAGGTTTCCATTTGGATTGTAAAAACGGACTTCAATGCTGTCTTTGAGTTTGACAATTGGTTTGGGATGTGAGTACGTTTCAGCCAGTCGGGCGTAGACTTCTACCTGAACCTTGCCACTATCGCTGTAAAGGACTCTTAGTTCACGGGTCCGTTCATCCGGATCATTGGCGCTGGCTGATATTTTTTTGATGCTGTCCAGATCATTGACACAGGAAAAAAAGATTCCTGCCATCATCAAGAAGGCAGGAATCCTTATATATCTCTGTTTTCTAAAGCTCAAGTGAACTTATTGGATCGTAACACTTTTGTTCCAGCAGGAAAGCGTAACACTATCTCCTCGTTTTTTTCCGGCGTCGAAAATCTCTTCGGTCGTTGGGAACATAGACTTACATTTGGCAGCAAGACTTCCATCACCTCCCTGACTAGCCAGTTCTTCAGCAAGGTAGTAGTTACATTTTCTGTCAAAGGTGCTCGTTCCACAGTTGTTCGCCGTATTGAAAACACATCGAGCGGCAATTTTAAGGGCATCACTTCTGAATTTTCCGGAAATTCCCATGGCTTGTGTATAAGCTCCTTTATAATTTCGTTGATCCATGGTGTTCATCAGGATGAAATAATCCAGTTCTTCTTTTTGCTCATCTGATTCGGCCATGCCTTTGGCATCTCTGAAAGCATCACTGGAAGCACCGTAATCTTTTTTGGCGCGGAGTAATTTTCCTTTGGCAATAACGGCACCGACAGAAGGATCGATCTTGATTAGTGTATCAATCAACATGGCGTATTCATCAGACTCCTCACAGCCTTTGTCTTCCATGAGTGAAATGAAGTTGTTTACCGTTGTTTTCTTTACTTCCAGGTCAGCGGGTAAACTAGACATGAATCCTTTTAATTCAGGTAACAGATCATCGCATGAACGAACGACATCATTGAAGAATTGATTCATGCTTTCCTGTGTTTCAGCTGACATTTTCAAGTCTGAAACCTTTTTAGAAAGCGTAAAATATTCACTGATAATTCTCTTTTTCAATGAAGACTTCTTGGCTTCATCCGAAGCATTATTGTACATCACGTAAATATTCTGATAATAGATCTGAATATAGGTTTCGTGAATATCATTCCCGGCCATTTGAATCCCCTCGCTCAACAATCTGTCAATTTTTTCTCCATCCTGTTCAGGAGCCTGTAATTCAAATACCGCTCGGGCCAGGGAAGAAGCTTTGTCATAAAATCCCAGTTTTTCCGTTTTATCGTAGAAGAAACGAATGGTGTCCATATAGGCCGCTTTTTTCGTTTCATCTGTTTCCTGGTTAATGGTATACTGCAAGGAACCGATTAGGCGGTCGTAATTAGCTTTGTCGTAACCTCCACAGATTTTTTCACCTTTGATATAGTATAAAGCAGCTTCTTTATAATTCTCAACTTTCAGCGCTTCACCAGCTAAAAATCTGGCACGCTTACATTCACGTTCCTGTTCTGTTTCGTCCAGAGCATAGGTGAAAACTGATGAGATCAGACTGATTCCAAGGATAAGCGTTGTGATTTTCATTTTGATCGAGTGTTATTTAGTTAATCTATTTTGTATTTTCTAAACCATCTGTCGTATACGCCTGGTGCAATAGTTACTCCAAAGTGAACTCCCAGGTATTTTTCCTTCAGGCTTTCCGGGTAACTGCTCTCTTGCTGTCCCATTTTTACGCCTATTGAGAGGGATGATACTGACCGCTGGCTTAATATCGGAAATAGTAATCCAAAAGTTATGCCAGAATCTGTTCTTTGAATGCCATTGTCGTGGTACGGAAGTGCAATTTGTTGATATCCTGTACGATACCTGATTCGCGAAAAATAATTGATGTTGGTGTTTCGGTGATTCATTTGAAAATGTGGAGCAAATTCCAGTCCAACATTTAAACTGCTTCCGTCCTGAAAGAGAGCGTTCTGTTCCCCCGTGAAATTGGCCCGATACTGACTCCAGGAAGTGCTTTTGAAATCGCCATACAGCGTCAATTGATAAACTCTGGTGCGGTTATAGGTCGAATCGTTTTTTGGTCTGAAGCGAAAAGCAAAGCCAAGGGCCATCGAAGCAGGCAAATTAATCGAGTTGTTTTCCTTGCTGAAACTCAATTGCGAAAAAGATTGTTCATTGCTCACGTCCGGAGCATCATAAAGGGTGCTGCTTTTGGAGGCGGTTAATTGCTGAGCAGGGGTGTAGGTGAAACCCAAAGTCAGGTTTCGACCGTATTTAAAATTGCTGCTATATTGTAAACCGAAATTGTAGAAGATACTTTTGACCTGATAATTTCGCTCTTCCACCCCTCCTGATGAAGCTGTGGTGATACTGGCTGATTGTTGATGAATGGAACTTCCAAAGAGGTAGGAGAGGTGTGCACCCAAACTCAGTTGTTGACCTTTGATGTCAAACAGATTTACTGAATAGCCCGTAAAAAGTTCATTCATGCTTCCCGAACCACGATAAATATACTCTATGGAATCTCCGTTGACTAACTGGTAATCATTGACCTGATATCCAGTTTTTGAAAATGGTTTCAACCCGAAGGACCAGGCAAAGCGATTGGCGAAAGGAACGGCCAGCGCAAAGTGATTAATGGAATTACTGTGATATTTTTCGTTCAATCCTGTTTGTTCGAAGCTGCCATGACGACTGCTGAAAGCGCAGGAAAATAAGGGCTGACCTTTACCAAGTCGGCTATATGAAGCTGGGTTCATGTAATTCACAATGGTGGAATCAGCATTTGCCGTAAAGCTT
Organism: Bacteroidota bacterium; assembly: GCA_006226425.1. GTDB lineage: Bacteria > Bacteroidota > Bacteroidia > Flavobacteriales_D > Crocinitomicaceae > M2408. Next base: position 28,257 of record SBGX01000021.1, read on the forward strand.
CCTCCCAACGCAGTAAAAGTTGGATGCCCGAAGTCATCCAGGGAGCCAATACCGTAAGAACTGTACGGCGAAAGATTTAATTGCTGTGCCCGGCTGGTGAAAGTTCCCAGAAGAACAAAGATTAAAAGAAACTTAGCTTGCATTCGCCTTCAGTATTTTTAATAGACCAAACAGGGTCAAATTTGCGTCTGCAAAGATGTCGTTTTTTGAAGAATAATCAAAATGAGCGGCATCCCCACCGGTCACAAAAATTGTTAAGTGCGGGAATCGTTGTGTGTACTGTTCAATGAAGTCGTTAATCTCTCCCTGAATTCCATTGATAACACCAGAAATAATTGCGTCCTGAGTGTTTTGTCCAATGAGTCGTTCGCAATGCTTCTGATCCAAGAGGGGAAGGGCTGCTGTATAATCATTTAATGACTGATATCTCAGTCTGATTCCGGGTGAAATAGATCCACCCCGATAAATTTTATGTTCGTCAACAAAATCGAATTTGATACAGGTGCCAACGTCAATCGCCAGTGCGGGGCCTGATGTCAGATGACTAATCGCAATGGCATTGGCCAGTCGGTCAGATCCTAGTGTTTGGGGAGTCTCATAATCGGTCTCAAGTGGAATCTTTAAATTTTTCAGAGATTGAGAATGTGGAATTTGCGATAACATATTGGCTGTTTCCGTTTCGGATCGAACAGAAGAGATCAGGGCATGATCGTATGAATTCTCCTTGATCCAGGAACTGATTTGATCCAATTCACTCCCTGATAAGTAGCTCAAAGTAATAAGTTCTTCCTCCAGGTATAGACCTAGTTTGATCCGTGTATTTCCGGCATCTACAATAAGATATCGTTTGTTCTTTTGCACCGGATCAAAGGTAGTTTAGATTTATGAAAGAAAAAAAATGATTGAGTATTTGTAGAAATCTATTTTCTTTTCCTATATTTGCCACCGCAAAACGGCTGGTGCCTTAGCTCAGTTGGTAGAGCAAAGGACTGAAAATCCTTGTGTCCCTGGTTCGATTCCTGGAGGCACCACAGCTAACAAAAGGAACATCTCTTGAGGTGTTCCTTTTTTGTTTTAGATAGCTCATAAATGATTGATTCTAAAACTATTTGTGTAACTTAGGAGGCGAATCTATAAAACTATATTATTATGTCAAAGGGATTAAAAGGAATTGGATTGTTATCGCTGTTTTTGTTGAGTACACTTTTCATGTCGTGTAAAAAGACGGTAAAATGTGAGTGTACCTCACTGTGGAATGGAAATAAAACACAGATTGAGATCACGATTGACAAGAAAGCGGACCATTCGGAGGAATGTGATAAGAAAGAGACGGTGGAGAATGGAGAAAAAACGAATGATTGTGAGGAAATTTAATTCTCAAACTTCTTGATAATAAAAAAAGCCCTTTCAATTGAAAGGGCTT
>SBGX01000009.1 GCA_006226425.1 Bacteroidota bacterium
TTTCGGATCCGAAATTTTTATGTTTCCGATACGATTAATAGAGACCTTGGGGTGAAGATCAATGCTTATAAGTCGATTCGGAAGCGAATCAAACCATTGGTCAAGATGTATGCACAAATACAGGGAGGTTGTCATGAAGAGATCAAGAGTTTGGCCCAATTAAAAAAGGATATCGAATCCGGAGCGGGAGAGAAAGAGCGATATGATGAATACCTCGAGTTTGAACAAAAGAAAGTAGATCAATTGAAAGCGGTGTTTGAAGAAGCCCTGAAAGAACAGCAGAGTATTCTGGAGACTTTTGAAAAGTATCATGCGGAGTTAAAGGCTTTCTCAATGACATTGAAACCTGAACAACAATGAAGCAATTCCTGATTATCTTTTTTCTTTCTTTTTCTTCCATGTTTTTAGCGCAGGAAGGAACCGATTTTCAATTGGCACAATATTACTTTGGAAAGGAAGATTATCAGAAAGCGTTGCCATATTGTAAGAAGGTCTATGAGAAAGATGATAGTAAGTTCAACCTGAAAAGGTATTACAGTTGTTTGGTGGAGACCGGGGAAGAGAAAGGAGCTGAAAAGCTGATCAAAAAACACTGGTCCCGGCATCGGGAGGATTTTGAATTTGCGATGATCCTGGGGGCATTGTATGAATCGCAGGAGCGAACGAAAGAGTCGGAGAAATTATATCAGCGATTAGTAGATGATTATTCGACTTCCACCCTGACGGTAGTCAATTTGTACGATGCGTTTTTTAAGTCGGACAAAAAACAGTGGGCGAAGAAGGTGCTTGATCGGGGAAGAAGAAACTTTAAAGATCAGTATCCGCTTCATTTGCAATTTGCCGCCTGGTATGATTCGGAGGGAAAGACACAGGAAATGATCAATGAGTACCTGGATTTATTGCAGTTGAATTCAGCCTATCTCAATCAGATTCAAATTTCGCTGGGGAACCGCATGGATTTTCAATCCGGGAAAGACCCGGAAGTAGATCAGTTGCAGGAGCAACTACTCAAAAAAATCCAAAAACGCCCAAACGACTTTGTGTATTCGGAAATGTTGATTTGGTTGTTCATTCAAAAGAAGCAGTTTAATGGAGCCATCGTTCAGGCACAGGCGCTGGACAAAAGAGAGCATGGAGCAGGAGAACGGGTGATGGAGATAGGAGAGATGTGCCTGCTCAACAAAAACTATCCGGCAGCCAGGAAAGCTTTCAAGTATGTTGTTTCATTGGGAGAGGAAGAACTGCATTATTTTGAAGCGGAATTTGCACTGCTGCAGACCAGGCATAAAGAAATCACAGAACAAAGAAGTTATAGTAAGGCGGAAATTCTGGAAACGCTGGGCGAGTACCAACGAGTGCTGGACCGCATGGGGCTTTCCGGAAAATCGGTACAGATCATTCTGGAAAAGGCACAAATTCAGGCCTTTTATGGGGGACAGGTCCCTGAGGCGATTGACTTACTTAAAAAAGCCCTGGAAATTCAGCGACTGACGGATGTACAGCGGGCGGAGGTCAAAATGCTATTGGCCGATATCTATGTGCTTTCAGGAGAGATTTGGGAGGCATCTCTACTGTACATGCAGGTGGACAAGGACTTCAAGTATGAAGCCATTGGTTTTGAGGCAAAGTTTAAGAATGCCCGAATCTTTTATTATGACGGTGACTTTAATTTTGCACAGTCTCAACTCGATATACTGAAGCAATCTACTAGCAAGTTGATAGCTAATGATGCCATGAAATTATCCATTCTGATTACCGACAATTATGGACTGGACAGCAACTTCACGGCAATGAGTCGTTTCGCATCAGCGGATTTACTATTGGAACAGCATCAGTATGGCCAGGCATTTCAATTGTATGATTCCATTTTGAGTGAATTTCCTGAGCACGGTTTGTCCGATGAGATCATGCTGCGGAAGGCACAGGCGATGGAACAGCAGGGGAAATGGCAGGAGGCCATAAGCTTCCTCGAGGAATTATTGCAATACCATGCTTATGATATCCTCGCAGATGATGCCTTGTTTCATTTGGGGAACATTTATGAAAAACATCTGATGAACCCTGAAAAGGCGATGGAGTACTATAAGAAAATCTTGTTGGAACACAAAGGGAGTTTGTATTCTTCAGAATCAAGAAAACGACTACGCAGGTTGCGGGGAGATGACGTGGAGGACGATGCCCTCTAATTTGCCTGATTTTGAAGAAGCCACTTTAAAGCTTGTTCTCGCTTGTTGAAAATCCGGGTGGGTTTGACTGGTTTATTGAAACGCATGTAAAAGTTCGCCAGCAGCTTGTGTGCCAGATTATTTACGACAAGAGCATCGGCAATCGTCTTTTTATTTCCGTCCGGAGCTGCAGCCCATTCACGTACTTCCGGGTCCAAATCGACATGTGCTTCGAATTCATACAGATTCCGGTAAGCGTGTCCCCCGATCTCCTGGTTAAAGGCATACACTTCATCAATAAATTCCATGTGAATAAAGCTGCCCGAGAAAAAATACAGATGGAAAACATCATTATCATAGACACGCCCGAGTGCAATACCAAACTCGCGTTCATGAATTAAATTTCCCTGACTAAGAAATTCAACCGTATGTTTATTAACACCAGTCATTTTCGATGAAACAAATTCTCTGATAGATGAAATTGCCGTTCCCTTCTATCAATGACAATATTAGGGTATTTTTTTGACTTACTCAAATGGAAAGGGCTAAATTCTTGTTACTTTTGATGAAAATTGCAAATTCATGATTACAGTTAAAAATTACATACAGGGAAAATGGGTCGCCGGAGAAGGTTCGGAGACGACATTGTACAACGCGATCAATGGAGACGTAATCGGAGAAACATCCAGTTTAGGACTGGATTATAAAGAGATTCTGGAGTATGGAAGAAGAACTGGTGGAAGTGCGCTTCGGAAAATGACATTTCAGGAAAGAGGTCGGATGTTAAAAGCCCTGGCTTTTTACTTGTTGGAACGCAAGGAAGCATATTATGCTTGTAGTGCCCTTACCGGCGCAACTAAAATAGATTCCTGGATTGATATTGAAGGTGGAATAGGGAACTTGTTTGCCAATGCATCGTTGCGGAGACAGTTTCCGGATTTGCCTTATTATGTAGATGGTGTGGCGGCCCCATTATCCAGAAACGGAAGTTTCATCGGACATCACATTATGGTGCCAAAAAGAGGAGTAGCGATTCATATCAACGCCTTTAACTTCCCAATTTGGGGGATGCTGGAGAAAATTGCTGTTAACTTAATGGCGGGAGTGCCCGCGGTAGTTAAACCATCGGAGTATACCTGTTTCCTGACCGAATTAATGGTCAAAGATATTGTGGAATCAGGCATTTTACCGGAAGGAAGTTTACAACTCGTATGCGGATTAGGCCGTGGAATTATCGACCATGTGGACGCAGAAGATACCATTACATTTACTGGGAGTGCGCATACGGGAAAGAAACTGAAAGCCATGCCGCACATTACAGAGCGAAGCGTTGCATTTAACCTGGAAGCAGATTCATTGAATGCTAGTATCCTCGGAGAGAAGGCAGTTCCCGGGACGGCAGAATTTGACCTTTTCGTAAAGGAAGTAAGCAAAGAAATCACGGTCAAGGCCGGTCAGAAATGTACCGCTGTCAGACGAATTATCGTTCCGGAAAGTCAGTTGGAAAACGTACAGGAAGCGCTATCGAAAAGATTGGCGGGAACGAAAGTGGGCGATCCGTCCATTGAAGGGGTTCGAATGGGGGCACTTGCCACCAGAACACAGGTAGAACGAGTTCGTGCAAGTGTAGAGAAATTGGCAGGATCACAGGAAATCGTATTCGGGAACAAGGATCATGTGGACATTACCGGAGGAGACAGTGAAAAAGGAGCTTTTTTCTCGCCGATTTTGTTCCGAAATGATGATCCCTTCCACAAAACAGATGTGCACGAAATAGAAGCCTTTGGTCCGGTTTCAACCTTGATGCCATATAAAAACATGGACGAAGCCATCGAAATTGCCCGAATGGGGAAAGGTTCGCTAGTTTCATCCATCGTGACACCAGACGACATCGAAGCCAAAGAATATATCCTTGGAGCAGCGAGTATGCACGGACGAATTTTGGTCCTGAATGAATCTTGTGCAAAGGAAAGCACCGGTCACGGTTCTCCGATGCCATTATTGACACATGGTGGTCCAGGACGTGCCGGAGGAGGAGAAGAAATGGGAGGAAAGAGAGGGGTGCTTCACTACTTGCAACGAACGGCTATTCAAGGTCATCCAACAACAATTACAAGAATTACAGAGCAGTTCCAGGTAGGAGCAGCAATGCCGGAGGCCAATCCACACGTTTTCAGAAAACATTTTGAAGAGTTGGAAGTCGGGGAAACCGTATTCACGCACAAACACACTGTTACGGATGCGGACATCGTCAATTTTGCCAATGTTTCGGGAGATAATTTTTATGCACACATGGATGCGACGTCTCTGGAAGGAACCATTTTTGAAGGTCGCGTTGCACACGGATATTTTGTCTTATCCAAAGCAGCAGGTTTGTTTGTCGATCCGAAAAAGGGTCCGGTACTGCTCAATTATGGAATTGATGAAGCACGATTTACCAAACCAGTTTATCCAGGAGCTACGCTGGGTGTACGCTTTACCGTAAAAGAAAAAATTGATCAGGAGAAAAGGGATGAGGAAGACATTGCTAAGGGGATTGTGAAATTCCTGGTAGATGTCTACGACGAAACAGGAGAAACGGTGGCATTGGCAACCATTTTGACCATGGTCAGAAAAATTGATCAATCTGCATAAGAAGTAGAGGTGGGTACAGCGAATGAATTGACAAATGCTTCCCACTTTGATTTTCGAGTCCTTGGAATAGAGGAGGTGAAAATCATCGCTTCCTGGCGCTATGATCCGAACCAGGGTTTTGATAGCAATATAGTGATGCAGCCGTACCTGGATAATTTCGATCAGGGGCTCCCCTTGTTGGGGCCTGCAGCATGTCAAGGCTTTGCTGTTTACAAGCAGGAAAAGTTAGCAGGACTATTTGAGTATTACAGAGTAGACAGACGGATGAGTATCGGTTTGGCATTGAACCCCAGTTTGGTCGGAATAGGCCTGGGGCAGTCTTTTGTGGAGGAAGGGATCACGTTCGGTATTCGACACTTTAACTACAAGGGCGAGGAGGTTTTTTTAAACGTTCATCCCGGTAATTTGGCGGCAATCAAGGTATATCAGAAAGTCGGATTTCAGCTTATCGACACCTCGGAAGAAGAGTTGAAAATGTCTCTCAGACTAGCGGCAAATAACCCTTGAAGAAGTAGTTGATAACAGATAAAAAGAAAGGGTCATCAGTTTATGATGACCCTTTTCTGTTTTAACATTAACAGATTAATTAGCAGGCTTCCAGAGACAGATATTGTCATTTTGCTGGTAAGCTACTTCCTGATAAAGACGAGCAATTTCAGGACAAGGTTCTCCCGGATCACACTGTGGGACAAATGTCACATTCAGAGTTCCAATTTGATATGGAGCTTCCGGTTGAATGAAGTAATAGATGTAGTTAAACGAACGTGAAACCTCCACCCATCCTTGTGCTTCAATAGCATCAATACGAGCCTCCAACGCACCGTCGTTCTGACAGGAAATCGTTGGTGAAAGAGACTGTGCCATGCTTGTGAAAGACAATGCTCCGCAAGCCAAAACGCCTAATAAAAACTTTTTCATGATTCTTAAAATTAAAAGTTAGAATTAATTGTTCAGGTTAGCAGGTCTCCACAAACAAACTTGATCGTTTTGCTGATAAGCCTCAAAAACGGCAATCTGAGCAATTCGCGGACAGGGCTCGTTTGGATCACAATCAGGATAGAAACCTACCTGAAGAGTTCCGATCAGATACGGAGCTTCCGGCTCGATCAAATAGTTTACTGCGGTAAAAGATCTACCTGATTCAACCCACCCCTGTGCTTCGATTGCATCAATTTGAGCTTCGAGTGAGTTTTGATTCTGACACTTCAGGTCCTGCGCAGAGGCAGTGAAAGCCAAAGTTGTCATCAACGCCATAGATAAAATGATTTTTTTCATGGTGTATTTGAGATTTAAAGATTACGAAAAATGAGGGTTTAGTTTTTTCTCCACAAGCAGATTTGGTCATTTTGCTTATACGCTTCGTACTGCTCGATACGAAGGATTTTTGGACAAGGCTCTCCCGGATCACAATCCGGAGCAAATGATACGCTCAGAAAACCGATGAGGTAAGGAGTTTCCGGTTCTACCAGATAATCCACCACGGCAAATGCACGATCGACTTCTACCCATCCCTGAGCTTCAACGGCACTAATGTTGGCCTCAACGAAAGCATCATTTTGGCAGGATTGATAAATTTGAGAGTTCCCCATAAAAGCGAACAATCCAGTAGCTAAACAGCTAAGCAAAACTTTTTTCATAGATGTAGTTTATTTAAGTTAAAAATTGATTACGATTTAATTTTTGGAAAAGTCCCAAATGCAAACATCCTTATTGATTCGGTATGCATCAACATAAAGAATTCTGGTGATTTTTGGACAAGGCTCCAATGCGTTACACTCGGGTGCAAAAACCACTTGCAGAGAACCGATCAAGGAAGGGTTTTCCGGCTGGACAACGTAATAGATTGGATAAAATGTTCTCGAAGCTTCAACCCAACCCTGGGCTTCAATTCCGTTAATTTGTCCCTCAAGAGCATTTTGATTTTGACACTTTGGTGCGGGTTCCTGTGCGGAAGCTGCGAAAGCAACTGATGCAGACAGCACCAGTCCCAAAAGGATTTTTTTCATAGTATTATAATAGCGTTTTATTTTTCGAGACTAAATAACTAAATTTTTTTTGGAAAAGCAAGTCTTCCTTTTGGAAGCGATTTTTGATAGCAAGGTCATAAGCCCGTTTTTTACTACTTTTGCTCACATGGCCAAACTAGAAGTTTGAGAGATGAATTTGAATGAACAATTGATACAAAAGAGGAAGGACTCCCAACTAGGTGGAGGTCAAGCCCGCATTGATAAGCAACATAAACAGTCAAAACTTACTGCCCGCGAGCGGATTACGCTCTTGTTGGACGAGGGATCATTCCAGGAAATGGGAATGTTCGTAGAGCATCGTTCAACTTCTTTTGGGCTAGACAAAAATAAGATTCCTGGAGATGGTGTCGTAACTGGTTTTGGGACGATTCATGGCCGATTGGTGTATGTTTTTTCGCAGGATTTTACAGTCCTCGGAGGTTCCTTGTCAGAGACTCATGCTGAAAAAATTTGTAAGATCATGGATCTCGCGATGAAGAATGGCGCTCCTTTGATCGGCTTGAATGATTCCGGTGGAGCTCGCATCCAGGAAGGGGTCGTTTCCTTAGCTGGTTATGCAGATATTTTTTACAGAAATACGCGTGCATCCGGAGTGATTCCGCAAATCAGCGTGATCATGGGACCGTGTGCAGGAGGGGCCGTCTATAGTCCGGCACTGACCGATTTTGTATTTATGGTAGAAGATACCTCATACATGTTTGTAACAGGTCCAAACGTCGTGAAAACAGTGACACACGAAGAAGTAAGTTCCGAAGATTTGGGGGGAGCAAAAAGCCACGCTGAAAAATCAGGGGTGACTCATTTTACTTCGTCCAATGATGTGAGTTGTTTGAAAGAAGTCCGTGATTTTGTTACCTATCTTCCACAAAACTTTGGTGAGCTGGCACCTACGACGAGTTTTACTTACAACGAATCGAAGAAGGAAAAAATCGACCAGATCCTGCCTGAGAATTCAAGTCTTCCTTACGATATCCGGGAAGTCATCGATTGCGTGATTGACGATCATACATTTCGGGAAGTGCAGCAAGAGCATGCCAGGAACATTGTAGTTGGTTTTGCGCGATTAGAGGGGAGAACGATTGGGGTAGTAGCCAATCAGCCGAATGCCCTGGCAGGGGTGTTGGACATTGATTCTTCCAGAAAAGGCGCGCGCTTTGTTCGTTTCTGCGACTCATTTAATATTCCTTTGTTGGTGTTTGAAGATGTCCCGGGATTTTTACCAGGAACAGATCAGGAATGGAGAGGGATTATCTCCCATGGTGCAAAATTGCTGTATGCATTTTCAGAGGCAACCGTGCCACGTGTAACAGTGATTACCCGAAAGGCATACGGAGGAGCATTTGACGTAATGAACTCGAAAAATATTGGAGCCGATTTGAACTACGCCTGGCCGACGGCTGAGATTGCCGTGATGGGTGCAAAAGGTGCGGCGGAGATTATTTTCCGAAAGGAAATTGCAGAAGCAGCCGATGCAGAGGCCAAGTGGAAGGAGAAGGAAGCAGAGTATGCGGAAATGTTTGCCAATCCATACAAAGCGGCCGAAAGAGGTTTTGTGGATGATGTCATCCTGCCTTCCGAAACGCGGGCAAAATTGATTGCGGCATTCAATTCGCTAGAGAATAAATCAGAGCACCTTCCGAATAAAAAGCACGGAAATATTCCGCTATAGAATAAGGAGATGTTGATCAAAACGGCAAGTTTCGAAATTAGTAATACGGATCACCGTCTTTGCCCAAAGGATGGTCGGCCGGAATTTGCCTTTATTGGGCGTTCCAATGTGGGGAAGTCCTCCCTGATCAACATGTTGACAAATCATAAAAAACTGGCCAAGACATCTTCGACCCCGGGAAAAACCCAGTTGATCAATCATTTTTTGATCAATGAGCAGTGGTACCTGGTGGATTTACCCGGTTACGGATATGCGAAGGTGTCGAAAAAGGCCCGGGGAAAATTTGAGCAATTCATTTCTTCGTACTTGCTGGAGCGCGAAAGCCTTGTGAATACCTTTGTGTTACTGGACTCGCGATTGGCTCCTCAGAAAATTGATCTGGAATTCATGAACTGGTGTGGAGAGAAAGAAATTCCATTTTCGATGGTGTTTACCAAGATTGACAAACTTTCTTCGAGTCAATTGCAGAAAAATCTGGCGACCTATAAGCGGGAAATGCTGAAGTATTGGGCAGAGCTTCCGCCGGTGTTTACAACTTCGAGCGAATCGAAGTTCGGGCGCGAAAAACTATTGAATTATATAGATAGCCTGATGTAAAAGGGGCTTAGACCTTCATCCCTTTGACGATGCGATCTTTTCTTCGTGTACGCTTCAATTTTTTAGTAGCGACCAATAAAAAGGCACCACCAGATTCAGCGGTTGCGTAATAAGTCAGATTTCCATAATCTAGTTCACCTCCTTTTCTGGGGTCCCATTTAGCTTCCAGGTAGAAACGTCCCTTTGTTTGCCCTTTACGCATGGCGAAAGCAAGGGTTTTATTCTTTCCTGTTTCAAAGCGTACATGCATGGTTCCGTCTTCGTCAACGCTTTCAAAGATACATTTGGTGTTTACCGGGATAATGATGCGGTTTTCGACGCTGTTTTCATTGCTAACAAGGGTTCCGTCATCATTTGTCTTCTGATTTCCGACCGAGTTTTTTCGCTGGAGGATAATGGTGGAAGAAGTAAAGAACTGAACTCGTTTCAAATTGCTTTCAGTCAAATTGTATTCCTGCTTGATATCATTCGTGTAGGGAACCTTGATTCCGCAAGAAGCCAGTAGTAAAAGTCCCAAAATTCCAACAAATAGTTTCATCTTCTTCAAATTTCTACAAAAGTAGGGTTTCTGCTAAAAATGTGAAAGCAAAAAAAGTGCCATCTTCGGATACCCCGATCCAGAATTTGTAATTTTGTTCCTCCAACAATGAATAAAATGAGTTTCAAGATCAAACAATTTACCTTCAATCCTTTCCAGGAAAACACCTATTTGCTCTACCATAAATCTGGTGAGGCATTAATTATTGATCCAGGATGTTACGAACGTCACGAAAAGAAAGAATTGGAGGATTTTCTGGAACAGGAAAACCTGGAATTGAAGGCCCTGTTAAATACTCATTGTCACATCGATCATGTGTTGGGGAACTCCTTTGTTAAGGAGCGTTTTCAGGTGCCCTTTTACATGCATCGGGAGGATTTGGAGACCTTGAGATCGGTTTCATCTTACGCACACATGTATGGCTTTCCGGGATATGAGCCTTCTCCGGAACCAGATCATTTCCTGGAAGATGGACAGTTGTTGGAAATTGGCCCCTTTCGATTGAAAGTAATTTTTGGACCCGGACACGCACCTGGTCATGTTGCATTTTACAGTGAAGAACAAGCGGTGTTGATCGGTGGTGACATTTTGTTCCAGGGTAGTTTTGGAAGGGTTGATCTGCCAGGAGGAAGCCTGGAAGTTTTGAAAAAGACGATCTTCGAACGGATTTTCACACTACCTGATGAAACGTTGGTATACCCGGGCCACGGACCGGAAACAAGTATCGGACAGGAGCGCCAAACGAATTACATTTTGCAATTCTAAAATATTTTCAGGCAAAGTTGGAAAGTAGGGAAATATTGGTTTAATTTGTGACATAAAATTAGAAGGAGATGAGTTCAACAGACTTTTTTTACGGAATCAGTGATTTTTTGACTTGGTCATACCAATTCTACGATAATGTTGGTAACTTTTTGAATAACCTTTTTCTTTTGACAGGGTTTTTCGGCTTCTTCTTTTGGATGTACTGGCAGCGTAAGTTCAATGCGAAAGCAGCCAACGATCCGAATCAGATCAAGTAATTGATAGCACATCATTATATTGAAAGGTTGTCCGTGTGACAGCCTTTTTTTGCTCATGAACACATGTATCATCACCGCCGGAGGGCTTGGAAAGAGGATGGGAGGAACTCTTCCGAAGCAATTTTTAATGCTTGGGGAGCGAAGTATCTTACATCATTCACTCAGCCGCTTTTATGAGTATGATCCGGAGATGCAGCTTTTATTGACCCTCCCGGAATCCTGGTTTGACTATTGGAAGGAGTATTGCCAGGAACATGAGGTGCAAATTCCCCATACACTCGTTTCAGGTGGACAGGAGCGTTACCATTCTATTCGGGAAGCACTGGCACTGGCCAAAGGAAAGTTGATTGCGGTGCATGATGGTGTTCGGCCTTTGGTGGATCAAGATACAATCGCCCGATGTTTTGATGCTGCCGCGAAAAAGGGAGCTGCTGTTCCGGTGATTCCCCTGAAGGATTCCATTCGCAGAATGACAGATCAAGGTTCCGAAGCCTGTAAAAGAAAGGATTATGTGTTGGTGCAAACCCCACAGGTCTTTCAGGCTGATTGGCTTCAAAGGGCTTATGAACAGGATTATCACGAAGGAATCACAGATGATGCCAGTCTGCTAGAAGAACAGGGATATTCCGTTGAACTGGTAGATGGAAACGAGCAAAATATGAAGATCACCACAGAAGCAGATCTTCAATGGGCCAGAGTACTCTTGACGATTTAATCCGTAGTAAAGTACGAACAGTATTGAATTCCCATGGCTGTTGCTGAATGTAAATCGCTGATGAACCCAAAATGCGCATTGTAGAACCGTTTGTCTCTTTTTGCTTACTTTTTTAGCTCTTGAAAAAAGTAAGGTAGAAAGGAGTCGAGTATGGGGAAATGATTAAGACTAATTATGACAGGATCTACCAAAGTGCATAATATCAACGAGGAGCGATAAACAGAAGCAAGAAAATTGAGAGGCAAGAGTCTCCTAATTATAAACTATTGTCGGAACACTCCTGCTGGAGCTCCCGCATCTGGTCACCTGACATATTTTTAAAGGGTTGACAAAGACTGTCTTTGGTGCTTTTTGCCCTTTTGAGGTCTTTGTACTCTCTGGGACTGATGGATTGATCAAGCACTTTTTGATTGAGCTCGTTAAACGTTTTACCAGCATCTAGGCATTGACAAATATCGGCTTTCGAGCCGGAGGAGCAAGCTGCCAAAAAGACTCCCAAAACAAAAATTCCTGCTTTCATATCCTTTTGGTAACAAAGAAAAGCAAAAAAAGCATAATTGACCGGGAATCGTATCTTTGTTGTGAAATATAAAAGAACCTCATGGCAGAAGAATTAGCAGTTTCAGGAAGTACCAGAGAGGAGCTATATGCTTCCCTGTTGCCCCAGATTAAAGCCCTGATCGGAGATGAGCAGGACCCAGTAGCTAACATGGCCAATTGCAGTGCCGCAATTCGGGAAGTCTTCGGCTTTTTTTGGGTTGGATTTTATATTGTTCGGGATGGAGAATTGGTATTAGGACCTTTTCAGGGACCCATTGCCTGTACCAGGATTCGAAAAGGAAAGGGGGTTTGTGGAACGGCCTGGTCGGAAGCCCGAAGTATGCTAGTTCCGGATGTGGATGCCTTTCCGGGGCACATTGCCTGTAGTTCACAGTCCAAAAGTGAAGTGGTGATTCCCTTGATTCATGAAGGAGAAGTTCGCGGAGTGCTGGACATTGACAGCGATCAGGCAGACGATTTTTCTGAAATAGACCTTCAATACCTGGAAGAATTATGTCAATGGTTAAGTACCATCTTGTTTTAAAAGGACTGTTTCTACTGCTTCTATTGGCTTCCTGTGCCCAGGTCGGAACGATCTCCGGTGGTGGGAAAGATCGACAGGCACCAAAACCGATTCGAATGTTTCCGGAGAATGCGACAACATCCTTCGTGGGGAGACAGATCATCCTGGAATTTGATGAGTTTTTCAGCCTGAATCAGGCCAAAGAAAATATCCGAATCATACCGGGAGACGTACGAATTGATGCGCAGGTTAAAAAGAAACGCTTGTATTTACGATTGTTAGACCCACCATCAGCAAACACGACCTATCAAATTCACCTGAATAAGGCTGTTCAGGATATCTCCGAAAAAAATGATTCCCTGATGACCTACGTTTTTTCAACAGGAAGTATCATTGATTCGCTATCATATTCCGGCCAGATCAGAGATGCATATACAGGAAAAGCTTCTGGGAAAATTACGCTTGCACTTTACGAAGAGGGAGATTCCATTTTTAGCAAAGAGGCACGTTATGTGAGCCAAACAGACGCTGGAGGAAAGTTTACCTTCAATTATCTGGGGGCAGGCTCGTATCAGGTAATAGCATTTCGGGATCAAAATGGAAATCTGCGACCTGACACCAACGAATATGCCGGGTTTCGGGAAGAAACCTTGAAGCTGAATGAAAGTGTTCAGGATAGTTCCTTCCTGGAACTTTTTCCAGGGAAACAACAACGCATTATTCGTCATAAAAAGTTCAGGGGGCCACGATTCATCGAATTGGCCGGAAATTATGATTTGAGCAAGAGTCAATTTTTTCAGGCAGGACAAAAGATTGAGCAAAAGAACGTAATTGATTACGATATTGATTCTATTGGATTATTGTTATTACATCCGATCACTTATCAACTTGCATTACAAATTCAAGCAGAAAATGGTGAAATAGATAGCCTGAACCTTCGTTTGCCACTTACAGAGAAAGAAAGAGTGGAGATGAAGTTGCTTTGGGATGAGTTGGTTTGGAACGAGCAAAGGCAATTGGTTTTTTATGCGAATCAGGAAATTCTTAGCCTGGATAGCGGCAGAATAATGATAGACTCCTTAAAGAACGTAACCGATTACGTTATTAATTTTGAAGGAAATCGATTGTTTCTTCAATTCAAGAAGCCGATTGAAAAGACATTTGACATTCGTCTCGATCCGGGAGCTATAAAATATAGTGAGGGGATACAGGAAGATACGCTTTCATTTTCAATTCAGGCAAAAGCTCCGGGTGCCTATGGGAGCGTTGTCCTGAATGCGGAAGATTTCCCGGAACATAGCATATTGGAATGCCTCCAGGGAGAAAAGCTGATTCGGCGCATGACCGGAGGGCAATTACGGGCTCATCCAAGAATGGATTATTTGGAGCCGGGGACGTATCGTTTTCGGATGATCGTGGATGAGAACGATAATGGCCGATGGGATCCGGGCTCCCTTCCGTTGAGAAAGCGCTCCGAAAAGGTGATCTATTTTCAAAAAGAAATAACTCTGCGGGCGAACTGGGAGACGGAATTGGAATTGGAGCTCAAAGAATAACGATGTCGGAAAGTCCATTTAGCAGGAGTAAAAGTTTCTGGAGTTTGTTGATCATCCTCCTGGCTGGTTTTGGAGTGATTGGTTGGATGTTCTATCAGAGCATGAAACAGGCTCGCTATGTGGAAGTTGCTCCAGGTAGTGGAACACATATCCAGCTTGAAAGTCATGGAAAGCAAGGCGTGACGTATAGCTATCAGGAAAGCAAGGGAGGAAATTTTAAACAACAAAGCAATGCAGAGATTCTTGGAGAAATCCCCTGGAGTGTGGGGGCCTTATTTTGCTTTTTATTAGCACTCGTTTTCATGGTTGGTAGAGATGTGGCCTATATGTGGCGGATCAGATTGTTGACCAAGAAGGAATTGAGTTGGCGACGCTCTTTTCGCGTGATCATGTTGTGGGAATTTGCCTCGGCTCTGTCGCCAGGAGTGGTGGGAGGTTCTGCCGTAGCCATGTTTATTTTGCATCGGGAGCGAATCAATTTGGGGAGATCTACGGCGATTGTTGTTTTAACCGCTCTGATGGACAATCTCTTTTACGTTTGTTCCATTCCAATTGTCTTTCTCTTTGTTTCGATGGCGGATGTATTGCCTGGGGAGCCGGCCGATTATGGAAGTTTGGGAAGCCTTTTTTGGTGGGGATACCTGATCGTATTGATCGTGACGGTTTTCCTCTTTGCCAGCATTTTTTTGTTTCCGGAGTTGATTCTACGGGTACTTCTTTTTTTCTTTCAGATCCCGTGGTTGAAGCGTTGGAGAGCTGCGGCAATAAAAACAGGAGAAGACATCGCTCTGGCTGCCAGAACCTGGAAAGAAGAGTCCTGGACATTTTGGCTGAAAAGTTTTTTGGCAACAGTTCTTTCCTGGACATCGAGGTATTTGGTTGTTAATAGTTTGTTGGCCGCCTTTTTGTTTCTCTCCTGGGGGGAACACCTCTTTGTTCTTGGGAAACAATTGATTCTTTGGTTGCTCATGCTCGTGAGTCCGACGCCGGGGGCATCTGGGGTGGCTGAGTTCGCTTTTGGTGAGATTATGTCGGATCTCGGGGCCAGTGCCTTAATCATCACCTTGGTGGCACTAATCTGGAGATTGATCTCCTATTTTCCTTATCTGCTGATAGGATTGTTGATTCTTCCAGGATGGATGCGAAAGACGAAAGCCCCGATCAAGCCTTTGGACAGCTGAATCAATGGCGGGCTCCCTAGCTGGGAGCATAGTGATTTTGTGTGTATCTTTGTCTGAAATCGAATTTTGTATGACAATGAGGGCATATTTTCTGGGTTTACTGAGTGCGTTGAGTTTGTTGACTTCCTGTCAGGATCAACCAAAGAACCAGCCAGAAAGAGAGGCTGTCAGGAACCTGGATAGCCTGGTGAAGAAGTATCCCGATAGTGTTCCATTACTGGTTGAGCAGGGGAATCATTACCTCGAGGGTTATTTTTATTCCGAGGCCCTGAACCTGGGAGCACGAGCCTTCCGTTTGGATAGTAACAACATTGAAGCCCGTTTCTTGTATGCGAATGCACTCAATAATATTCAGGGGCGAAGTGTGGTGGATGTGGCTCAGGCGCAGAATCACTTCCTGAAAGTAGTTGAAAAACAACCGAGAAATAAGAAAGCCTATGTAGCATTGGCTTCTACCTATGCACAACAGGGAGAATTTGATCGGGCCTTTGAATACACGAATAAAGTGCTTCGAATGGATGCTCGTTATCGGGATGCCTATATTTTGAAGGGATCGACATACCTGGCTCTTGGGAAACGGGATTTGGCAAAATCTTCCTATGAAACAGCCATCCAGCAGGATGCGGAATTCTATGAGGGCTACATGGCCCTGGCTTATCTATATTCAGAAGATGGAGATCCGGTGGCTCTCGAGTACTTCCGGACAGCGGCCACACTGAAACCATCTTCAACAGATGCTAAATATGGGGTTGCCTATAGTTATCAGCAACAGGAAAAGTTTGAAGAGGCTTTGGCTTCATACCGTGATTTGCTTCAATTGAACCCGGAATTTCACCTGGCTTTGTTCAATCAGGCGTACATCAAACAATTTCATCAGGACCAGCTAGATAGCGCTATTTATTTTTATTCCAGTGCGATTGACTTGCAGCCCGAGTTTGTGAAGGCCTGGCACAACATGGGACTTTGCTATGTGAGTAAAGGAGACAAAACGAATGCCTTAAAGTGTTTTGGAAAGGCACTGAAGTACAATCCGGATTATGAGCTTTCGAGAAAGGAAGCGGATAAACTGAGATAATCCGTTTCATGGATCCATTCAGAAAGAAATTAATCATTCAGTCGATTGGAGAACTGGTCATCCCCCTGCTGGGTTATTTTTCCTGGAGTTGGAGCTATTTCGATATTTTACTGTTTTACTTCCTGGACTTACTGGCTTCTTTGGTTCTGCTGTTTGTCAAATTCCGAAAGATCGACCGGGCACGTCATGAACAGGCTACTCCGCAAGGAACGTTTGTGTTGAAATTAATTCTTTTGCTTGCGGGAATTTGTTTTTTGGTGTTGAGCCTGATGAAGCAGGAGGTGGAACATTTTGATCTGGGGCAGGCGGTTTGGAATTTTATGATGTTGGAGGATATGGGTCTTCCACAAGGATTTTTCCTGGTGCCATTGATTGTTTTAACAGCTTACCTGAGTTATCGGACCGACTTTATTCAACCACGTTTTTTTTTAGTCGCCGAAATTCCAATTTTACAACGTAAATCATTACGCTCTTTGTTGTTGGTGATCGCTTTTTTCGCTATTATTTATGGTCTAAGCACATGGATTCTGCTGGAAGAAGTCCTTCTCGTGCTGCTTACGGTCATAGCGTTTACAGCGTATCGATTTTACGATGAAATGAGGTTTCAGCGGCCGATGTAACCCCAGCCACCAGGTGGAATTTTTTTAATAATCCAATGGTATTGCCGGAGGAGATGGCTGTTCACAAAGTCTTTCTTTCGCACATACCGTGGCAAAAAGACTCGCCCACCTTTCAGGGCTGAAGATAGGTTTTTGACTTCACACTGTGGAGCGATCCCGTCCTGTTCCCAAACCGGGTCCGGATCTTCCTGATCCAGGTTACTTCCGTATTGCCAGACTTCTTCAAATTCGTCCCAGTCCAGTCCGTCGGTGCAGGCATTTTCGGGAGCAATGATGTACACTTTTCCATAGATGACTTCTCCTCTCAGGGCTTCCAGGAAGCCAAGTGCGTATGCGTAACCCATGCTGTGGCAAACAAGGTCAATCGTGTCCTTCACTTCCAAACAACTGGGCGAATCGCAGCGAAGTGCCTGAAATGCCTGTGCGGCTCGGTAACCTTTTTCTTTCCGGAAGTAAAAGCCTTCCACATTGGGTTCCGTATTGAGCAAATCAAAGAACTGTGCATTTTTAGCCGTTTTGCGCAGTGCTTTCACGCGTGAATAACTCTTTCCGAAATTTGCTTTGTTGCGATGATTGGAGGTATGAATGTCATGACTACCATCGATGTAGAACCAATCGTCTGGTTGCATGCGCTTCAGGAATAGTTTGTCCAGTTTCATCCAGTAATGATATCGATCACTTTTGGTGATCAGATCGTCACTCAGGTCCCGATCTTTTTTCGGTCCGCGATAACCATTTGAAAAGATGAGAATGCGTTGGGCTTGTTTTTGTTCCTCCTGACAAAAATAGGAGGTCACGTTGGTTCCATTGTAGGCAAAAACCTGTTGGGTGATGATTTCCTGTTTTCGGTTCCAGAAGGTCTTCACGAAATAGTGTCCTTCTGCCTTACGACAAACTCCAAGCGAGCTCAGTACGATAGAGTCATTGCTGTGGGAATAACTTTTGGAAGAGTCCTGAAAAATATTGAAATAGAGCACATTTTTTCGGGTAAAACTTTCCCAGCTGGCAGCTCGTTTTCGGTACTGAACCGTGCTCATCTCAATGGAAGCTCTTTTGCGCAAGGGTAAATGAAGTCTTGATTTGCTGCTGTCGGTGGTGACTTTAAAAAAGCGTTTGGATTCCCGTTTGTTGTTGTGAGACATGTGACTAACAGCCCGAATCAGTCGTTGTTGCGTAAATTTTTCCTTGTCGAGCGGTTTACTGTTTAGCACAACGATTTCGTTTCGACGGAAAGGTCGTTCGAAGCTCCCTGGAATGATTTTCCCCAGGCTATCTTCCTGCCAAAAGTAATAGGCCACTGTTCCGCCCAGTTTGGATTTCAAATGCAGACTATCTCCTTTTCCGATTTGAGAATAGAAACTGAAGGGAATCAGCATCAAAAGCAGGATGAGTCGATGGCTTCGAAGCATACTACAAAATTAAGCAGAAAAGTGAAGTGTTAGTTCACCCGAAGAACTTGTCCAAAAAAGAGGTCCCGGTCTGTATCGCTGCGCAACCAAAGTTCTTTCACCTCCAGAGAACGCCCCCGGAAATGTTTGTTGGCTAGTTGGCGGATGAATTCAAGATTTACCTTGGGGGAATAGGTGTTCAGGATCAGGAAGCCATTCGGAGCCAGGATCTTCGAACACGCTTCTAGCAAGGCATCCAAATGTTGGTCCAAAATCCACTTTTCTCCTTTCACGCCGAGACCAAAAGCTGGCGGATCGAGTACAATTCCCTGATAAAGAGTTCCTCTTTTCGTAGCTCGCAGAACAAATTTAACAGCATCTTCGGCAATCCAACGAATGTTGTCCAGTCCACTCAGTTCCATGTTGTGTTTGGACCAGGAGATGAGTTGTTTGACTGAATCCACGTGGGTTACTTCTGCTCCACAAGAGCGAGCAACCAATGACGCCATCCCTGTGTAGGCGAACAGATTGAGAAAGGAATCCCCGGGAGTAAGCTGTTGGCGAATGAATTCCCAGTTGCTGAATTGTTCGGGGAATACACCCAGGTGTTTGAATTTCGTTAATCTCAGTTCGATGCTCAGTTGTTCAACTTCAAAGGTCCATTGATCGGGGGTCTGCTCATTTCGCTTTTTCCAAAAACCTTTTTGTGAACCCTTATCGTGAAATTCCAAATCGGCCATTTCATTCCATTTCGAAAAAGGATGGGCAGATTGAAAATAGGCTTGTACTTCCGGGCGAATGGTCACGATGTTTCCAAAACGTTCCAGTTTCTTCCCTCCACCGGCATCCAGCAGGGCATAGTTAGCAGGTTTTTCTCCGTAAAGTCTTTCCTGAAAATCTTTGGAAGACATGAGTCTTATCTCATTTTTGGTGCCTTGCGCCGCCCTTTGGACATCTGGACCATGCGCATCTGATTTTTGGAGGCAGACATGGAAAGTTGCTTTTGCATCAAGGTAATCTGCTCTTTCATCATACCGTTTTTATCCAGTTTCTTGGCTTCGGCGAGCAGCGTGGTAGCTTCCTTCTTTCGTCCGGTTTGAGCACAAATTCCAGCCAGGTGCAAGCGGGCAACGGCATTGTCTTGTCCGGTTCGTAGTCCGATTCCGATTGCTTTGCGAAGCAATTGTTCACTTTTGGCAAAACCGAGCTCTTGTGTTCCAAGCATAGCTTGTAGGTAAAGAACGTAAGCGTGCTGTTTTTTAGGCATCAGATCCGGGCGCGAAATGCGCTTAATGTATTTGTTTGCCTTATCGTGATTCCCGATTCTCATCTGGTTCAGGGCCAGGATCATATTTTCATTTCGGAAAAAACTCAGTCCGATGATCGCAGTAACCAAAATGAGGACAATTCCCCATCCCCAATAACCCGTATAAAAACTAAATACGGTGAGAAACAAGGAAACGGCGGCAATGGCGCAACGAATAATAAAAGCTGTCATGATAATGGATTCTTAAGATTAATCAATGGTTGCAATGCATTTCAGTTCAATCGCGATCGGAGTAGGAAGGGAATTGATTTCCACGGTTGTCCGGCAAGGCAGATTGTCCTTGAAATATTCGGCATAAAGCTTGTTGTATGTATGGAAGTCACGTTTCATATTGACCAGGAAGACAGTTACATCAACCAGGTTTTCCCATTTCGATCCCGATGCTTCCAGAATAGTTCGAACATTTTCAAAAACGGAACGGCACTGCGCTTCAAAGTCGAATTCCAGGAAATTTCCATTTTTGTCTAAGCGCAGACCGGGAACGGCCGAATCGCTTTCATCCGAACCAGCTGTCCGTGGACCCACGCCTGATAAAAACAACAAATTACCAACCCGGCGGGCATGCGGATAAAGTCCGACCGGTTTCGGTGCCTTATTGGTGGATATACGTGACTGATCTTCCATAACGTGCAAATAAGGCCGCAAAGTTACGGATTTTGAGCTGAAATTGAAAGGAGAAACTAAACGAAACGCTCGTCAACTTCCATGACCGTACCACATTGATCACAAGTGCGCATTTCCTCCGAATTATAAAACTCCTTGAATCGGGAAAGAAAATCGGTTTCGATGTTTTCCAGCTTGAATTCGTAAGCTTTCAATTGATGATTACAATTGTCACAATACCATTGCAGTCCATCGACCAAATCCGTCCCTTTTCGCACGCGCTCAATCACCAGTCCAACCGTATTCTCTCCACGCATCGGGCTGTGAGGGATGTTACCCGGAAGTAAGAATATTTCTCCTTCTTTGATCTGGATGTCCTTCGCTTTCCCGTCGAGTTGAACCCGGACGGTGATGTCTCCCTCCAATTGGTAAAATAATTCTTCACTTTCATTGAAATGGTAATCCTTTCGGGCATTTGGGCCCCCAACGATCATCACAATGAAATCACCGGCCTCCTTGTAAAGATTTTTGTTCCCGATGGGCGGTTTGAGTAAATCCCGGTTGTCATCGATCCATTCCTGAAGATTAAAGGGTAACATCATAGCGTTTCAAATTTATCGTTATAAAGTCTAACCCGAATGAAACCGGGCATATACAAAGATAAAAGAAGTTTTAATTTTCGGGAGGGCAAAAAATTAAGTTTAACTTTAAAGCCGAAACATCAAAATACAAAAACCATCATGGAAGCAAGCCAGCAGTATATCCAGGCAAATAAAGACCGATTTTTAGACGAGTTGTTCGAATTGTTGAGAATTCCTTCGATTTCCGCCGATCCGGCCTATAAAGGAGAGGTTCAAAAAACAGCAGATTTAGTTGCTGAACATCTAAGAAAAGCTGGAGCTGACGCGGTGGAAGTATTGCCAACGGGTGGACATCCCATGGTGTATGGAGAGAAAATGATTGATCCGGCCCTGCCAACGGTTTTGGTCTATGGACACTATGATGTACAGCCAGCCGATCCGATTGAATTGTGGACAAATCCGGCATTTGAACCCATTGTTCGAAAAACAGATCTTCATCCGGATGGAGCCATTTTTGCGCGAGGAGCATGTGATGATAAGGGACAGATGTACATGCACGTCAAAGCCTTTGAAGCGATGATGAAAAGTGGAGAGTTGCCTTGTAACGTGAAATTCATGATTGAAGGGGAAGAAGAAGTCGGGAGTGAAAATCTGGGAGACTTTCTGGAAGCAAATAAAGAAAAACTGGCAGCGGACATCATCCTGGTTTCAGATACGGGAATGCTAGCCAATGATGTTCCTTCAATTACGACCGGACTGAGAGGTTTGAGCTATGTAGAAGTGGAATTGACGGGGCCAAACAGGGATTTGCACTCCGGTTTGTACGGAGGCTGTGTGGCTAATCCGATCAATATACTGACGAAGATGATTGCATCCCTGCATGATGATCAACAACACATTACAATTCCTGGGTTTTACGATAAAGTGGAAGAGCTTAGCGCGGCTGAACGTGCGGAAATGGCGAAGGCCCCGTTTAGTGAAAAGTCATATTGTGAAGCATTAGATATAGATGCTGTTTATGGAGAAGAGGGTTATAGCACGATGGAGCGGGGATCAATCCGTCCGACCCTGGATGTCAATGGAATTTGGGGAGGTTATATCGGAGAAGGAGCAAAAACTGTCATCGCATCCAAGGCGTATGCGAAGATTTCAATGCGTTTGGTTCCACATCAGATGCCGGATGAAATCACGGAACTTTTTCAGAAACATTTTGAACAGATTGCTCCAAAAGGAACCAGAGTGAAGGTCACACCCCACCACGGAGGAGAACCGGTGGTCACACCAATCGATTCCCTGGCTTATCAGGCGGCAAGCGATGCTTATGAGAAAACATTTGGAAAAAAACCGATTCCGGTAAGAAGCGGTGGAAGTATTCCGATTGTGGCCTTGTTTGAAAAGGTATTGGGTCTGAAAACAATTTTGATGGGATTTGGCCTGGATAGTGATGCCATTCACTCGCCGAACGAGCACTTTGGTCTGTTCAATTACTACAAGGGAATCGAGACCATTCCTTATTTTTATAAGTATTTCGTAGAAAAAACAAAGAAATAAAATGATGAAAAGACTGGTATTTTTTGCGCTGCTTGCCCTTTCGCTTTTTTCCTGTGAATTCAAGGATGTTGATTTCGAGGGGGTGGATCATTTTAAAGTGAAAGAGTTTAGCAAAAAGGAGGCAATGGTCAACATGGGGCTGAAGATCAGAAACGATAATGGCTTCAAATTGAAGATCAAACCTTCTACCCTGAACGTGTTTTTGGAAGATATGCAGGTCGGAACGATCCATCTGGAGGACAAATTGGTGATCAAGAAAAAATCGACGCAGGTTTATCCAACAGACTTCAAAATCAAGTTTGCCGACGGCTTTCTGATGAAAGCGATGCGATTGATGAGAAAGGAAAAACTGCAATTGCGTATGGAAGGAACCGTGAAAGGAGGTGCTTTTGGAGTCAGTAAGAAGTTTCCTGTCAAAGAGCGAAGAACGATTGACCGCGAGCAACTAAAGTTATTTAACTTCAAGTGATCCCTGACTTTGATCTGAAAGAGAAAGGAAAGTATGCCAGTTGGCTGGAAGCGCTTCGAATAGATCGTTTTCAGGACCTTATTTCCCATGTCGGTGAACTTCCTTACGGGCGAACTTCCGATCGGGCAGATTTTACGAAGGTTTTAGAAGAAAAAAGGGGGAGTTGCTCGGGAAAGCATGCACTTTTGGCCGAACTAGCAGAAATGAACGGTCAAACGGAAATAGAATTGTTGGTCGGGATTTTTTTGATGGATGAAAATTATGCTCCTAGCATAGGACCTGTTTTGCAAGCGCATGACCTGGAGTGCATTCCGGAAGCACACTGCTACCTTAGATATCAGGGGAAACGCTACGATTTTACAACAAAACAGGCGGATGTAGCCCGTTTTGAGCACCGGATTGTTCGCGAGCAACGTTGCGAACCGCAACAGGTGGTCGAATGGAAACCAGCCATTCATCGACATTATTTGGCCGCCTGGGGCAAAAGAAATCAACTAAAAATAAGTGAAGAAGAGCTGTGGGAAATCCGTGAAAGGTGCATTGCCGCCTTGTAGATTGGATGAAAAGCGTAAATTTGGTATGATCTTGGAAGAGAAAAAACCGTGAACCTGCAGAGAATCAATCTAATCTTATGGGGATGTTATCTCACCTTGAGTCCGGTATGGACGCAGGAAGAGAGTACAAGCATCAAGCCGGATCACCAACTTTTATGGCAGATCAGCGGGAACGGATTGAAGAAAAACAGCTATTTGTTTGGAAGTTATCACAGCAACGACCCCCGGGTTTTTCGACTTTCGGATAGCACGTTTTCAGCAATTAATCGGGTGGACGGTATTGTTTTGGAAGCAGACATTTACGAGCTTTTCACACAATACGACATGCGCATTGGACGGGCCAAACTGAAGTTTGATTCGGAGGGAAGACCCTATACATCCGATCGAAGAGCGAGTAAAACACGCTATGGAGATGAGGACGGTCGCCCACAATTTCTGGATCTTTATTTTCAGCAGTTGGCCCAAAATATGGGCAAGGGCTTTTATGTGTTGGAAACAATTGAGGAACAGATGGAAGCTTTCGAAGCGCTGTTTGAAAGGAGTCGGACTCAGATGAGTCTGCAGCAATTGAAGGTCATTCAGGATAACCTGATGCAGAGTTACCTGGATGGAGATATTGATCGTTTACTTACCCTGATTCAAAAGCAAATGGGTACCGGAGCGGCCTATGAACGGATCATTGTCAAGCGAAATGAGCACATGGCAGTCGGAATAGACAGTCTGTGTCGGAAACGGAGTTTGTTCGTAGCAGTGGGGGCAGGGCACCTGGCCGGAGATAAGGGACTCATTCAATTATTGCGATCAAGAGGCTTTCGGGTCAACCAGGTCGTGGCCAGTTTTAGCCCGGAACGAACGGAAGCAGAGAAAAAATTGCGACTATTTAGCAGACACACGTATCAGGATTCAACTTATGGATTTTCAGCCGTACTTGGTGGAATTCCGGTTCGGGATAGTTCGGTGCTGACCTACCGCCTGATTTATCAGGAAATGGGGCAGGGAAATACCTATGTCATTGAATTGGAGAAGGTCTATGAAAGAAATTTTTCGGAATATGCAGAAGACTTAATTGACCCTCCCAAGAATGGAAGTGTGGAAGAGATTTTGCATCAACAAAAAATTCCCGCCTATGAGGGAATCGGTTTTGAGTATGGTGTGGGTTTGTGCTGGAAGAGAGTCTTTGAGTATCAGGGGAATTTGGTCAAGTTGATGTGTTACGGTGGGAACAAATTCATGAACTCAAATCGACCGACCAACTTCTTTAATCAAGTGATATTTCGTTAAATTCGTAATATTTAATTAAATTTTGCGAAAATTTTATACTGAAGCACATGAGTGAACGTGTACAGCAAATCCGTGACGTTCTGTCAACGAATCGATTACTAATATTAAGTGGTCCTCTTGGGGCTGGGCGAAGCGAGTTATGTAGAGAAGCATTGGGAGCACAGGACTTTCAATGGTGGAATTTGGGAGAAAAGGCCATTCGCAAAAAAGTTCAGGCAATGGAAGCTAAAGAACTTTTCGAAGCGTCAGGAGTCATTGTCTTTCAGGAGGCCCAGCGATTGGATCACTTTCAGGAAATGTTGGAGGCCTTTCTATTTGGCGAATGGAATACGCATTTGATTTGCATCTGTTCTGGAAATCCACCGATCGATGAAGTGTTGAAGGAGGCATTGGAGGCTCAGGGGCTCATCCTGGAAATATTGCCGCCCTCTTTTAAGGAATTGGCCGGAGAATTGGGCCCGATCCGTTTTGATCAACAATTGGAACAGCGCCTAATTTACGGGCACCTGGCCGATTTGGAGCAGGAGGAGGAAGACTTGAAGCAGGAGTTATTGTCACGAGCAGAATTTTTATGGAACGGAATGATGACCGGAAAGGGGCGAATCAACAAGGAAGAGGAGTTGCATCGTTTACTCAGTTATTTGGCATTGAAACTGGGGGAGAATATTTCCTTCAATGAACTGGGAAATTTGTGTGGTTTAGATAATCAGACGGTAGAGCGCTACGTCGAATTATTGGAAGATGCCTATGTACTGATTAAACTACCATCCTATCAAAGTGGTCAGCGATATGAGATGAAGAAAGGAATATTGGTCTATTTTTATGATAACGGGATTCGAAATGCCCTGATCAACAATTTTAATCCAATGGAGTTGAGACTGGATCAGGAGGTGCTTTGGAAGAACTGGCTGATCTCAGAACGACACAAGTTAGTTGGACGAAAGGAAGGGCAGTGGTTTTGGCAAACCCATACCGGGCAGCAAGTCGATTATTTGGAGCAAAAAGGTGAGCAGCTACGGGCGTATCAGCTGAGTTGGAACAAAAAGAAGCGCCGAAAATGGCCGAAGTCCTTTTTGAGTCATTATCCGGAAGTAAAAACGAGTCAGCTGGATCGCTCGACCTACTGGAACTTTTTGTCCAGGGATTAGTTAAAATTTTTCAGGTTGTTTCTTTTTTTAGTAATTTTCTGATTCAATTTAAAAGGCTTTATGGCAACAATATTTGAAACAAGATTGATCGGTAACGTTGGGAAGGATGCAGTTGTAAAGGAGATGGACCGGGGAGTGGTTGCCATCAATTTTCCTGTTGCCCATAATAAAAATTGGAAGGACAAACGGACTGGAGACAACCGGACGAAAACAACCTGGGTAAATTGCACTATTTGGAAGCGGGAAGGAGCGAACATGCGCATTCTGGACTTCCTGAAAAAGGGAACCCTGGTTGATTTGTGCGGAACCCCTTTTGCAAAAGCGTATACCCTGGAAGACGGAAGTACCAGAGCGGAAATTCGTTTAAATGTTTCAAAAACCAATATCCTGAGGCCGGCCAAATCAGATGAGTATGGGGAAGATCCGGTGATGGAAAGCGACCTGAACGATTGCGACGATGACAGCGATTGCCTGGAAACTTCAATAGGTGATTTCACCATTGATACAGACGATTTTTAAAAAAAAAATCAAAGGCATTTCGGAATTAGAAATCTTTCTATATATTTGCACACGCATTTAGAAAAAAAATCTAAATTCCTCCTTAGCTCAGTTGGTTAGAGCATCTGACTGTTAATCAGAGGGTCCTTGGTTCGAGCCCAAGAGGAGGAGCAGAAAAGCCCAGTAATCATCTTTGATTGTTGGGTTTTTTGTTTTCTGTTGAGTGTGATTTACAATTTTGAGTGTGGTACTACTTTTTGATAAAGACTTTTCTGACAAGTTTATCTCCAACGATGTAGCCTTTTTCACGACATAATTTCAAGTTTCTATAGTATGTTGCTTTACTCATCTTTCCTTTTAGGGCTCTCAGCGAACCAGCATGAACCAAACCCATAAGGAACCATCTAATAGCAGTGGTTTCATTTTTTACCCAATTAGTCAAGTGTTCCTCTTTCGGAGGTTTCTTCTCAATGACTTTTCTCTGTTTGTATTCATTGTTTTCTACCAGAAGTAACTTAGTCGGGTCCTCTCCCTTTGGATAAGCGTAACTTAAAGTACTAATCTCAACATAAAATGTTCCGATTAATTTGTCTTTCTTCCAAGGGTCATAAAGGTCTATTTTATACTCGCAAATATGTGAATTTGCGTGTGCTCTATTGATGAATACATGATCATTAAGCATTGGCCACCAATAATCCATATGATACTTTCTCATGCAAATATCGTTCATGACACACCCAAACAAAATGTCTTCATAGGAATCGTAGTTTACCACTCGAAAACTACGTGTTCCCGTAGGCTTTCCGTCTTCCCAAAACGTGCACTCGAATTGACTAATTTTTTCCATTATTTATTTTTTTTATTGTTCAACCTATGAACAAAGTTTGTTAGAGGTCAATCCCATACAAAATACTCAAATTACCTGTGTCTCATATTGAGACTTTTTATCTCTGTATCTCAACCATGACAGCAAACAACAATTTTTCATCCTTCTGAGTTAAAATTCATTGGAACACAATTATTTCCATTCAACGATTCTTGTTAAATTTGGGTTAGTTCCAGAGGTTATTCACAATAATAAAAGTACTTAAGCAAGATTTATTCACACTTAAGCAAGGTTATTCACAATGATTAAACCCCTATAAAACGGCACTTTTTGACACTTAAACAAGATTTATTCACAATTAAGCAAGGTTATTAGATGAGTACAGTAGTTTCCAACATCAATTCAATCATCACTAAAGAGTATTTAGAGAACCAAGCGGAAAACCAATACTTTGAGCGTAAAGGTCTAGGAGATATTAAACCTAGCAAAATAGCAGAAGAGCTTATCGGTATGCTAAACGCTGACGGGGGAGTTTTAGCTTTTGGTGTTTCTGATAGTGGAGTAATTGAAGATTTAAAAACTCTAGGCGATAAACTGGATAATTACAGAACTCTAACTTTTGATTTTATTCACCCTGCTTGTAACATTAAGCGTGAAGAAGTTGAAATAGATGGAAACCTTGTCTTTTTATTTCATGTAGAACAAGAACTTGAACGCATTTTTAAACAGAAGGATAATGAAAATGTCTTTTTAAGAGTGCATGATACTAACAGAAAGCTTAACCTTGACAGAATAAAGAAGTTAGAGTACGATAAATCAATTAGACGGTTTGAGGAAGAATTTGTTGAAGGCTTTGATATCGAAGATTTAGATGAAGAGCTTCTAAATGAATATAAAGAGAAACTTAACTATAGTGGTGATGTACATGACTTACTTGTGAAAAGATATTTAGCAAATAAAAAGAACGGTCAGTATAAATATAAAAATGCGGCGATAATATTGTTCGCACAGGACCCTGAGAAATATATCCCTTCAGCTTCTGTTAGGTATATTCGATACGATGGTGTTGAAGCTTTAACAGGAGTCAGCCACAATGTTATTAAAGATGAGCGGTTCGAGAATAATGTTCCTAAACTTATTGATGAGATTAAAATATTTCTAAATGCCTCCTTCAAAGACTACTATTTTTTGGACATGGACTCTGGAAAATTCAAAAAAGTGCCAGAATACCCTGAGGAAGCTTGGTTAGAGGGTGTTGTTAATGCATTGTGTCACCGTTCGTATAACATTCAAGGAAGCTCTATTTATATCAAGCACTTCGATGATAGGCTAGAAATAAGTAATAGTGGACCTCTTCCTGCCCAGGTTACTATTGACAACATTAAAAATGAAAGATTTGCACGAAATCCAAGGGTTGCGAGAGTTTTAGAAGACATGGGGTACGTAAGACAATTAAACGAAGGTGTCTCACGTATATACGAGTCAATGGAAAAATCAATGTTGTCCGTACCTGAATACCGAGAGAACAATAGTACGGTATACTTAATACTACGCAATAAAATAAGCAGCCACTCTAAAACAATTCACGATTCAGTTATGGAGAAAATTGAACGTAATTGGAGTATATACAATGATACTCAAAAGAATATATTCTTCTTTCTTTTTACACATCATAAGGCTACACTTGGGGAACTTGTATCGTATACTTCAATAAATGAGAATACGTTGAGAGGATACTTAAATCAATTCATTACAGAAGACTTATTAGAAAGGGTTAGCAAAAAACAACGTGACAAAAACGCATTATATATGTTTAAGAAACATTAGTGCTTAATTAAGCAAGGTAATTATAGACGTCGCAAACTCCTATATATTAACATTATAATGTT
>SBGX01000012.1 GCA_006226425.1 Bacteroidota bacterium
GGATAAGCTGTTGGGACATCTTGTTGAGCCAGAGTTCCAAAGCATAAGAGGCTAAAGGCAAAATAGAATGGGAGTTTTAGCAGTTCTTTCATGTGACTAAAGTTAATGATTATTTCCATGTTCCGGCTGTCTTAAATGACTGATCCAGCTTTCATACATTTTTTGTGGCACTTCCCGGAATCCGAGTTGATAAATGCTTCGGATTAACTCTTCGTGTTCCTTTTTTAAAGCTAGGTCAGGGTCAATTTTGAGCTGTGCGAAAAGGACTTTCGCTTTTAGCAAACGGGCATTGATACAGTTCGGAAAGTTCTTTAGTACCTCTTCGCAGCAGGAAAGAATAAATTGACCGTCTCCCATTCCCCTTTGAAAGTGGTAAGCCTGTGCCAAATCCAATAGAACGAGCGAAATTTCTTCCTGTTTACTCAACGCTTTCATGTAGATGCCACTTTGTACAGCTTTTAGAGAGATGTAACCGGAAGACATGATCCAGCCATCCGAAGGAAAGCTGGCACTCGTTAATTCTGTGTTGAACATTCCGGTGGCTTTAGCCGAATGTTTTAGATAAATATGATGAGGTGCAAGGGCTAAATGGCTGGGAACGTCCCAGGCATCTGCCAGCATTTTGTAGAGGTAAACCAAAGCCTGACAATTTCCTTTTTTGCTATTCAATAATTTTGAAACCAGATTTCGATCCCAACGATTCGAGTCAAAAGCCTGTTCGTGATCATACAGAAAGGGGAGGTGCTGGAGTTCCACGCCTTGAGATTCCATTCGTAGGGTGTCTGTGATAAGGTGAAATAACGAAGCGTGTTTGAGCATTTGTTCCTGGTCTGTTTCCTGGTAGAGAAACACTTCTGCATGACTTTGTTTGTGTAGTTCGGCCAGATAAAGCAGGTTTTGCAATTGCGCTTCAAAGTGCTTGCGATCCAACGAACCATTGTGAAAGGCATTCTCCATGTGGAAAAGGGCTTCTTTGAAGCTTTCTTTAGCCGGATTCCGAATCAATGATTGAATGCGCTTAAATGCAAGTGCATAGTAGTCCGGGGCCAAGTCTTTGTGTATCTCATGTTTTGATCTATTGATCAATTCCATTGGAATCAAACTATCTGCTCTTTCCTGTGCGTGGCTGATTGAGTCCAGATGAGCTGTTTTTTCTTCCGTGGTAGTAACAGTTGTTAGATTCGTTTTTCTGGCGCAGGCAAACAGGACAATGATTCCACAGAGTAGAACAGAAAGTTTCTTCAATCCTCGTTTATTCATGTCCCAATTGATTTAACCAGTTTTTGTATTGAGTTTCACTCATGTATTCCAGTCCTAAACCGTCTGTTAAGGCATACAACTTGTTTCGTTGGATGAAGAGTTTTTTTGTCACCGGATCATTGATCACTTCCCGTTCTTCCCGATAAGCTTTTTGGTAGGCCACATAATTGAGCAACACGGTATAGTAATTTGATTTTTCCAGAAGGGCTAAAACGTTCGTTGAGTGTACTTCCAATACCCGATTCATGCACTGCAAACTAAAGGCATCGTATGCGACTCGCATATCGCGGGTATGAAAACGCATCCGGTAATAAAGGGCCAGATCATTCAGACAATTAGCGACGACCATTTTTTTGTTGAGGGTGTCCATATAAACCCCGCTACGGATCGCTTCTGCCTTGACGAAGCCGGAGGCGACAAGCCAGGAATCTGAAACGATGTGACCGTTTGTTAGTTCCAGATTATACAAATCTCCATTGCGTTTTCGGCATTTGATAAAACTATGGGAGGGGGCAAAGGACAAATAGGCTTTTCCGCCCAGTTCTTCGACCAGGATCAAAAAGAGGAGGGGCATGGACTTACATTGTCCGCTTTTTTCGGCGAGCAGTTTACTTACAAAGAGCTTTCGCAGGTCACGCACCCCGAATGGATCACTGAAATCATAGGCGATTGGGTAAGACTTTTGCGGTTTTATTTGCTCTGAAAGTGTCAGCGTATCACACAAATAACGATGGACAATGTAATTGATGTTCTGTTCATTCACGTCCAATTGTTCCTGCTTTAAACAGGCTTTTAGAAAGAATCCGGTTTGCTCCAGTTGTTTACAGTAATCCGTATAGTTCATACGTCCATCAAAAAAGGCATTTTCACAAAGAAAAACGGCTCTCTTGAGACTCATGGGGCTTTCCCCTTCCAACATGGTATTTATTTCGGAATAGGCTTCCTGAAAGCGAAAGGAACTTTGTTTGCTCACCGCATCCGGGAGGGATGTACGGATGATCTGCTCGTTTTCCTGAAAAGTGAATTCTTTTTGAATCAACTCCTGGATATAGCGAATGGAGTTTTCCTGTTTCTCTGGAAATAAGGATTCACCGTTCATTCTTTCCGAACGCTTTTGGTAATAGGCAAAAATCGCGTTTGGTGATTGCGTGATGCTCTGTGATTTATTTTGGGTGGGATGCCTTACAATGACCGGGGGAGGGGAATAGGTTTGCTTATTCGATGGCCTGCCTTTGTTCACGTCAATGACCTGATAGTGCTGGAAAGAGGGACTTGTTTGGGATAAAAAAGGAAGGCAGGACCAAAGGAAAAGGAGGGTAAATACTATAGAATTTGTTTTTTTCATAGAGTCCTACCAAAATACAGATTTTGACAGAAAGCAGAATGAATAAATAAGTCAATAAATGAGATTGGAAATAGATGTGTCGATTACCTTTTCAAAAACTCCAACGACCCTAAACCGCGATAATTCATCATTTTTTAGTTCAATTGTGTTATAGGAAGTGTCATAAGATTGTGGTTTCAAAAGAATTTTGTGGTGTTTCCATCCGTTTTTATCCTGAAATTTTTTACTCTCATATTCTTTTATTGTATAACATGATCCAAGGTCCTGATCCTGAAAATCAGTGCTCTCAACCAATACAATTTGTCCATTTCTGGAACCGCCCAAGTACTTACGGAAGAGGCAAATGGATCCATGTGGAATGATCTTATTCATTGATTCACCGATAACTTGGCAAGCGAACAAATCCGTGCTTGGTTTTACATTTTTAGGTAGCTTGATCCATTTCGTTTCTTCAACTGTTTGATGTTTTCCAAAGTTTCCGGCAGCCACTTTTAAGTTATAAAGGGGAATTGAGTTTTCATAGGGAATAATCTTGTCTTGAGGTATGAGTATTTCTAATTCACCCGAATTATTTTCATATTTGGGAATAAATGATTCGAAGTATTTTCGCAGCTGTGGGTCACAAACATATACGTAGGTGCCTTTTATACCACGAAGCATGATCGTTTTGTAAATATTGACAATAAATGTCTTAAGCTCTTCTTTTGATTCTACAGACTGCTTCCCATTTTTATCAAAGTAGTTTTCTTCTCTGATAATAATTTCCTTTTTAATGGGATCATATGAAATTTCATTCCCGAAAATGATCCCGGCGTAGTTTAAATCATACCCTTGAGTAGTGTGAATGCAACCTACTTCATTAATTGAATTTTTAGAGTTTATCCAATCGCTCGATGTTCCATTCCACTTTAAATGAATTCCATCTATTTCTATATCCAAAAGTTCTGGGTTCTTATTCGATATCCATTCCCAAGAATAGCCAGCGATTAGACGAGACAAACCACTTTCATTATTTCTTTTTTTTATCTGAGAGAACATCTCTTCCAAAGATTCGAATAAGATGAATTCATATTCGGTTGAGTTAAAATTATTTTGGGAATAATGTAATTTGCAATTTAGGAGCGAATCAATGAAGTCAACATAAGCGTTTCCTCCCATTGCTCTGAATTGTGATTTTAGCTTTAATATTAAGGTGTTCTTATTTGATTTTAGCTTGCAAAAAGCTTCTTTTTTTACGTCCGAAGGTTTTATAGATTGTCCTTCATCATAGAACAGTATGGTATTCAATGATTGCATTGTTACCCAATCTAATTCACTACAACTGTATTTGTCTAGATTTAAAGTTTCACATGTTTTATCGAAAGCTCCAAAATAAGTGCCCAGATTAACTCTTCTTCGCAACCTATGTGATTCATCAACCATTAATATATCGTACTTACCTTTACGGACTTCTGCTGGGCTTATGACCATGTTTGCATTCAGGCCTTTTATATTCTTAAAAACTTTTTTTAACGTTGTTCTAAATGAAGACATAGGTACCACTAGCGCCATTTTGGGTTTAGGAAACCTCTTTTTAACTTGATTTACAAGCTCAACAAAGTTGTCTTCTTCTGTTCCGAATCCCCTGAAACTAAAATCGCTTAATTCACTAGAAAGCATTTTAAAGAGAAAGGTGGCTAAAATAGTTTTTCCAGTACCAGCTCCACCTTCTACAATGGTATTTTCAAACTTTCTTGTTGCTAGACTTTCAAGTATTTGCAGTAAACTATTCCTTTGCTCTGTAGTTAGGCTTTTATACGGTGAATATTTGAATAAGTCAGAATTGCCTATATGTTCTATTGAATGTTTTGTAATTCCTTCAGAGCGCAATTGATCCCAGATAGTATTGAAAATCTCCCAATACACTTCTTTTTTTTGGTAGTAGTTATGATTCGCTAATCCTAGATTGCCATTTAGAAGTTGATAAACATTGTCTCCAGACATATATTTGATTAGGTTCGACTCAATGTCAAGTGTAGCTGATTTGTTGAATTTTTCACTAGCTATGAGATGAACGGATGTCAACTTACTCTTTTTATAGTGCTTTAAGTGTGTGCCCATTCTAGAATAGGTGTCTGTAGTCTCTCCTATGTATGCTATTTTAGTCTCTTGGTCACTAAGAATGTATACTAATGGCCATAAATCCTTAGCAAAATGATTGGCGCTAAGGTTTTCAAAAAGGCTACTTTCGAAATCGTAATGATTTATTTTGATTTGAGTTGGAATCATTTAAAGTTCGTTATACTTTTTTGCAGTTCCTTTTGACTTACTCACAGGGTATTTTTCTCCGTTCTTTTTTATTTTTTCTAAAAGAATTTCCTTTACGTTAAAGTCATACTTTTCTGCCAAGAGAAAAGCATATGCTAAAACATCCGCCAACTCCTCTTTTACTCTTTCTAGATTAGCCTCTCCAGCAGATTTCCAAAGAAAATTTTCTAAAAGTTCTCCTGCTTCAATGTTGAGAGCAACTGCTAAATCTTTAGGATTATGAAACTGCTCCCAATCTCTATCATTTCTAAAACGGATTAAAGTCTCAATAATTTCTTCTATGTCACTCATATTTTATTTCTAAATGAAATATAACTATTTGCTAAAGGTATTACTTTATTTTTCCTTTGTAAAATTCATTGTGTACACTGGGTTGAAAATTTAGAAAGAGTTGTTTTTCCATGTTTAGTTTGTGTCGTTTACCAAGTTCAGCAAAAGGCACATAGGATTTCTTCTTAATTGGTTTAGTATCATGATTCATTTAATCCCGAAATCACAAATTCTTTTAGTTAAGTGAATAAGGAAAACCATAAGGCAATTTTTCATTGCTTGGATCGTTGATCTCATTTCTAATGAAGCAGAAAACGTAGACTACAGCGAGCGTTGATGAGCTCATAACACTCTGAAATCAATCAAATTTGATCTTTAGCCCAAGGTTGAAAAAGAAACCGTCCAGCGGCGCCCAAACTTCAGTGAATTGGGGTGTTTGATTAGGGCCACTCAACAGGGATTCGTAACGAGTCTGACGAGTGTCTGTAAAATTCTCAGCATTCAGGAATAGTACAAAATGTTCAAGTGTTCGCTCAACGATGACTCCGGTGGTGAACAGGGAGCGGGTGTGTTTGTTGGAGGAAAGAAGCTGGCTGGACTTGTACTCGTAATCCCAACCGATACGCCATTTGTTTTTCACGACAAAAAGTAAATCCCCCTTAATACTATGTTTGGGGGTTAAAATCAGGTCATTTTGGGTAGAGCCGGATTGGAGAAAAGCATCAGTATAGGTATATCCCAGGAACCAGGTGAACTTCCAAAGTGTCAATTTGATCTGGGATTCAAAACCCTGGCTGATCAAGGTATTATTGGAAGCAGATTGGTAAAATAGGGCGCCTGTGCTGTCTGAATTGAGCAATAGGGGATTTTGGATGCTATTGTAGAAAAAAAGCTGATTCAGTGTTAGAAGTACATTTTCAGAGCCAAAGGAGGATTGGTACTTAAAATCCAGGTTGCCTCCATAGGATTGTTCTGCTTTGCTGTTTTCAAAATCGATGGCGCGGATACGATCATACCCAAAGGCTTCGGATTCCTCATTGAAAATGGTGGGCATGCGATATCCCATTCCTCCTCCCAGTCGAATGCTGAAGCTTCGGTGAATTTTGTAGAGCGCATTAATTCTTGGGAGAAAAAATGGAGTTCCTGAAAACTGACTAATTTCAGATTGGGCGGTGGCATGATCGGCACGTAGTCCTGTTTCCAGAGATAATTTTTTGGAAATGTCCCAGAGGTGATTGATGAAAACACCTCCTGTGAGATAGCTTTGATCCCGTTTGCCAAGACTGTCAGCATGTTCTTCCCGAAAACGATCTGTGTACAAGTTGACTCCCGTACTCAAAAAATGTTTTTCGCCCTGATAAGAGAAACTGAATTCAGAAAATGAGTTCAGTTGGGTCCCCTGGAAACGAGTGAAGGATGCTTCATTTCGGTTTGGTGTGATGCGAATGGAACGCTGAAAACTACTAACGCTATTTTTCAGTTTCAACATGCTTCGGGCACCGAGTTGATGACTGGCAGAAAATTGACTGGTATAACGGGTGCTTTTTTGACGGTCTGCGTAAAAATGACTGCTGTCACTTTCGGCACCGTTTAAAAGAGACATATCTCCGGCATTTCTGGTTTCTTTGGAAATGTTTGCTCCAAAGTAGATTTCCGATCGGTCATCCGGATAATAAAACAGCTTTGGGTTAAAATTAAACTTGCTGACATCCGGAATGTCTGAGTAGCCATCTTTATCTGCATCATAAGGCTTGTGCAGGTGGAAGGAAGCGAGGTTCGTAAAACCAAATTTTCCGAATTTTTTAGAGGCAAATGCATTAAAATCGCGTGCACCGATATGGGAGCCATTCATGTGAAGAAGAACTTCATCCCGATCACCTTTTTTGCTAAGCAGGTTAATCAAACCTCCAATGGCCCCACCACCATATAGGGTAGATGCAGAACCTTTGATATATTCTACTTGTCGCAGATCGAGGGGTGGAATTTGTAAAATGTCCAAACTTCCCGAAAAACCTCCATAAAGCGGAAATCCGTCTTTTAATAATTGTGTGTAGCGCCCATTTAGCCCCTGGATGCGCACCACGGCTCCATTGGAAGAAGCTGCTGTAGTTTGAACCTGGATTCCGGTGCTGTGTGTGATGAGGTGAGAAATCTTACTGGGCTCCATAGAGGCGGCCTCGTCAATTTCTTCTGTCAGAATTTCTGTTCTCGTTGGCAAATTGCTGATGCTCCGGTTAGCCCTGCTGGCTTCCACAATGATTTCGTCGACCTCCAGTTGTTCCGGAACAATTCGAACAATAAGTTTTTTCGGAGCCGGAACTTGAATAAGTGTCCTTTTTTCGTGAAATCCGTGCGCTTTACAAAGCAAATAAAAAGGAGTATTGGGAATCCCTGAAATTTGAACATTTCCATCCTCATCACTAACTCCTCCATTGGAAGTGCCTTCAATGAAGACCTTGACGCCGTAGATATTTTCTCCAGTGATACTATCTATGACCTGAACATTTAACTTCTCTTGTGAAAAACCAAGCAGGGTAAAAAGAAGGGAAAATGATAAAAAAAGCAAGCGGGACTTCATCCTAAAGTAATTTTCCCTCGAAATTAGGACATTTTTCGAATCAAATAGGTAACAATGGTTGCTTTCAATGAGAGTTTTATTCCTTCACCATCAAGCCTTGCTGAAGATGCCCCTCTGAGTTAGTTAATCGAAAGTAGTAAATACCACAGGATAAAGATGTTGTATTGAGTTCGATGGATTTCGTGAAGGTGCGTTGAAGGATTTGCTTGCCGAAATAGTCATGCAATACGAGATGAACAGGCTCTTCCGAAGGATGTTGAAAACGAATATTGTCATGAAAGGGATTTGGAAAGGGTACGATGGATTGCTCATTCGTACTGAACTTTTCGACTATGAGGAAGGAATCACAGAGGGTGGGTTCCGAAGGATTGAGTTCAATTTCTCCCTGGGGAGTTAGTGTTTGACCTTGAAGTCCGGAGTAATCGCTCGGATAAAAGTTGCAACGGAATACCATATTTCCGGAGGGAGAATCACCTTGAGACAAGATGCCGGAATTGTCTACCGGATTGACGTATTCCCAAAGAATTTGTTTCATGGAATCAATCTCAAAAAATAAGCCATTTGCACCACTCGTAATCATGAATGAGCCATTCTCCAATGGGTATGCACCCGAAATATTGCTACTGTAAAAATCAGAAGGATTCTCTGCCGTGTAGCTCCAATTCAAGGCAGCTGGTAGGAAGGAGCCATTGGTCGGGACATCGTAACTATTTGATGCGTTGAGAGGCGGTTCGATAATGTCCACGGAAGAGTAGGTGCCAGGACGGTTGAGACCATTGTTGAACACCATAATTTGTCCGGCGCGGGGATAACCGGATGGAATCCAGTTGGCATGATGTTGACCATAGAAGACTTTGGTACTGGGGTTTCCGCGTTGATAGGCTTGTGGGTTTCCCCAGCGGTAGAGCAAATCTCCTCCTTTGCCCGCATTTCCACCTGAATGAGAAGCGGCTTCTGAAGTTGAAGTACTATGATCAATGATCCAAAGCTCATTGAAACGATGTGAACTGAGTAAAATTTGATCCAGTTCTGGATGATAATCAATTGAATTTAGGTGAATCCAGTCTGAGGTATTTCCAGCTCCTGGAAAGTAGTTAATGTCGACGAGTTCTGGGTGTTCGGAAACGATTCCGTAATTTGATTTACTCGCATCATAGTCCTGTATCAGATGATCGAACAATTTCCATTCCCATACGATAGCGGCACTATCAGATCCAATGGGCTGTAATTCGACAATTTTTTCGCTCCAAAGGTAGGCCTGCTGATAACTGTTGTCCTTCCCGTTGAGCACGGCATTCTCTTTGCTGTGTTTTTCCCAAACGATGCAGAGAATGTTCCCGTTCGGCATGGGCGTAATATCGTGATGCAAGCACTGATTGGAGTCTGAGATGGAATAACGCCACTGCAAATTACCATTCCAATCAAAGTGCTCAATGACTCCGCCGCTCCCTCCTTCCTGAAATTCAGGATTATCTGATTGACCTGTCTTTAGTAAGGTTCCATCTTCAAGCAAATAAGTGGATAAAGCAGGTTTGTAGGAGCTCGAATTCCATTCATGCGCTTTGTTGCCACATTTGTCAATCAGGTAGGTATTACCCGAACTCATCGGTGTGAAAAGAACGTATCCTTCCGAATTTCCGGGAGTGTAACTGATAAGTCCAACGGTATTTTGGCTATATGACAAATTACAAAAGAAGATGGAGATGAAAGATAACAGGATGATTGCTCGCATAGTCAGGGGCTTGAAGTTTTCTGAATTTTCAAAGTTTAAGGGAGAAAAATTACTTAAGGAGTTCCCTTGAAGCAGCCAATATTGTAGGGAAAATCGTAGGTCCAGTGATAATGATACAGATCCACCATGACACCGTCCCATAGCACGGGGTGCTTGTGTCCATGACATTCGTCCAGGTCTTTGGAGGTAAGGAGTTCCCCATTTTCTCCGTAGGGACCATAAATGCCAAAACCATCAAGCATATATCCCATCAGGGCCGAGTGGCCTGTGGTATGAACGTGTATGTGGTCTTGAAGGTCCTGCGCTGGAAAGTGGTAGTGATATCTTTCCGTACCATCGGTATGTCCTCCAAAGCGGTCCAACATTTCGTGCGCTGCAGCATCATTCCCCAGGGTGGATGAGCCATGGTAAATAGCACTTCCACTGAGAGAGATTCCTGAAGGGCCAAATGGCAGGCAACTTGGTTGAGCAGCCTCTTGGGGCATGGCAGGGAAGGTATATAGGATCTCGTGCTCGGAAATAATATTCGGGTTTCCGTCATACTTATAGGCCGCACTTCCAGGGGTGATTGGAAAAACTCCTGTTGGGTGACTTGGCAAGGCATTTCCGGTGATGACTCGATTCCCATTGCTATCCAGACTTACGTTGAATTGGCTGTTCCAGTACACATTTCCACCGACTTGAGGTTTCAGATTGTAGTCCCAGGATCCATCAGGGTTCGTCCAGTCGCTTGCATCCGAGTTTCCAGCACCATCGGCCGGGAGTCCACACAACCATAAGGACAATGAGTCGGGTTGACCATTTCCCTGGTTTTTGATTAGGATATTGCTTGGGTGAATACCGCCAAAAGGCAAATGACTCAGGTCAGGTGTTGCCGGGCTGCTCGTATTATTTTCGCCATTGTCAACGGGTTCTATATTCTCCTCTTTTTTACAACCTGTCAATAAGATGGACGAAGTGAAAAGTAGGGAAATCAGAGTAAGTGGTACATGCTTGAAATTTGTTCTCATGATTAGCTGGTTTATTGACTATAAGACAATCGAAGAACAAGATAGTTTAATTCGAATAAAAAAAGAATGCTCATTTTATCTGCTTTCGGGCAATCCAGCGCTTTCTCAGGGAGTACCAGGGATTACAGTATTCAATCGAGAAGCCATTCTTTTCGCATTGATCCAAAAAATAGTCTCCCAAAAAATGGGGTGGAATATGGGCCTGGAGGTCCATGTTTTTGGCTGAAATGAGCTGTAGTTTGACTGTTGGCTTGCTCCGGCCTTTTAAAATGAGCTTACTTGGAAAGGATAGACCGCTTTCGGAACGGAGACTGTAATAGAGCCTGACTTCATCATAGTCACCAATTCGAAAACGAAGAGAATCGATTCGGATATTTCCTTTTGAATCGGCATGATAGACTTTCCTTTTACGCAAGTGATTCAAAAGCAGTAAAAAATAGATCGCCGTGATCGAAACAAGTAGGATTGTTTCCGTTTCAAGCTGGTATAAAATAGTGACCGTAACTGGAAAACCACATAGTGCAATGTAAAAGTACGGGGAGGGCAGTGTTTTTATTTTTCCAAGACTCATCTGTTTGATATTGACTTGAGTTTGTTTAATTCCTCTTTTGGAGAGCGTTACGAACAATACGTTGATTAGCACAAGTCCAATGCAGGAAAAGGCGATCCAGGCTTCACTTCCTTTCGGAAAATGGATTCCCAGGCTTCCGGAGAATATGAGGACGCACAAGAGCAGAGGAAGAAGAATCCCGAGGATCAGGAGAATTTTCTTCCGTAGACTGTAGGTAGTTGCGAAATAGAGCTCTTTGCGATTGTTTGTCAAGCTAGAAACTTTTGACGAGTATAATTAAAAGAAGTCAGAGTTCAATCATCCTGTCAAATAAAACGGGACTTAGCTGTTGAACTTTCTTCATCAAAGAGTTTGAGCAATTGAATTTTGTTAAGCTAGCCAAGAATGTGCTGTATTGCCATTCGCGAACTCTAACATATTACTTATAAGCGAGAACATGCCATTCGTTCAATTCGAGCATGTTGGGTTTATTGAATTAATTAGTTTTGCAAAAAAAACCGATTATGAAAAAAATAGTAAAAACTTTACTTGTTGCAAGTTGCCTGTATAGTGCGGGCAGTTTTGCCCAACCCATTATGCAATGGCACCAAACGCTGCCTGATGCGAAGAATAGTTTTGGGATTAACAGTGTTGAATGTACAGATGGAAGTGGCTTTTTGACTGCATCCTACGACGAAATTGGTGGAGGCTTCCATCAGAGTCACATTACCAAAGTGAATAACCAGGGAGAGTTTGAATGGAGGAAATCATATGGTACTTCAGGAGGCACCAACTGGCCAGTTATTCAAAATGTACCGGCTTCACATGGAGGTGGATACATTATGGTTGCCAATTCAACGTCCAATGGACAGGGATGGGATTATTTTGTGGTGAAATTGAAAGAAGATTTTACCGAGGAATGGTCCAATTTTTATGGAGGAAATGGGAACCAGCTGGGCGTTCGTGACGCGACTGGTTGGAACGATCATCAGAATGCACTCATTGTTGTGCCTGGCGGTTTTGTTTTGTTGGGTCACGCCAATAGTAACCCAGCTCCTGGAACTGATTATGATGCCTACTTGATGATGATTGACAATAACGGTGTTCAACAGTGGGAGAAGTACGAAAATTTTGGATCTGGAAGTAATAACCAACGATATTATGGAGGTAGTTATAATGCGACTACCAATCGTATCGTGCTACAGGGACGAGATCTTAGCGCTTCACCTCAATGGAACATTAGTGAAGTTGATTTAACAGGGAATACCCTGTCTACTGTTTGGAGTAACAACTTTAGCGGTAGACTGGCTAATTTTATTAGCGACGGATCCGGTTATCTTTTTAAGAGAACACAAAATGTAGGCGGAAACACTCAGGTAGCCTTAAGAAAAGTAGATCACAGTGGTAACACGATATGGGCGAACACTTTTGGAGGGAACGGATATGACAACGTATTTGGAAATATTGAAGAGACACCTGACGGTGGATTTGTTGCCGCTGGTGAAACGGTGAGTTCCGATTTGGATAACCAGGGAAGTTGGGATCACTATTTGTTGAAAGTGAATGGCGATGGAAGTTTCCAGTGGCAAGTTGGTTTTGGAGGAACTCAACTGGAGTGGCTTCATTCTGTATTGGTGACATCTGATGGTGGTTACCTTACTACGGGATTGACAAGAAGCTTTGGTGCGCCATATAGCTTAACACACATTACTAAATTTGGGGATCCTGCTAACAGAGGTACGATTGAAGGTCTGGCTTACCGTGATGAAAATGGAAATAATAGCTTTGATGGTGATGATCTACCGATTTCCAATTTAACAATTACCGCTACAGACGGATCAGGGAACACCTATATTACCAAGACAGATGAGGATGGAAATTATGCTTTGGAGGTAGCTGGTAGTAGATCTCCAGGAATCGACTATACCATTACGCATGGTTCCACAGGCACGAGTTGGATCAATAACGACGCTCATACGGTGAGCGCAATTACCGGAGCGACTTCCTCTCAAAATGATTTTGCATTTGTGGCAAATGGACCAGTTCCACCTTGTTCTGCAACGGGAACAGTTACGACGCATGCAGTTGCAGGAGTAGATAATCCATGTCCTAACGGAACCCTTCAATATTGTATAACGATTGACAATAATGCGGGTACTTCAGCGATTCCTACTGGGGCCAGCATTACCGTTAGCCTTGACGAGTTGGCTAATGTTACCCTTGCCTCTGGAAGTGCAATTATTCAAAACATTGATCTTGCAGCCGGTGAATTTACTTTTACGACCACAGAAGCCGTTACCACATCGGCAATGTATTGTTTTGACATTACATATACCAATTTTGATCCGGCAGTCGTAACTTCAATAGGTGGGTCTATTTCCATCAGCTATTCCTCTCAAGGACAACAATGTACATTGACCTTTCCAATAACAGCAGAGCCTACGGATTGTGCTTTTGATCCGAATGACATGGTTGTGTCTCCTGCAGGTTGCGGACCCAATGGAAATGTGAATATGGATCAGGACTTGACTTACCAAATCCGTTTTGAAAATACTGGTACCGGTACGGCACACAATATCTATATTACGGATTATTTGGACGAAAACTTAGACCCAAGTACTTTTGAATTGGTGTCTAGTAGTCATGAGATAACATCCATGCAGGTTAACAATTACGGTCACCTTGTTTTCACCCTGGCCAATGTTCAGCTTCCGGCAGTTCAGTTTGCTCCAGACAATAAGGGATATATTAAGTTTAAAATTTCTCCGAAAGCCGGACTGGCAGAAGGAACAGAAATTAGCAACTATGCCGGGATTGTGTTTGATTTCAATTTGCCAATTTACACCAATGAAGTCATCAATACACTTTATAGCAACGCTACTCCTAGTGCTGACTTCAGCTTCAACTATAGCAATGCTGCGCTTAGCTGGTCTGAACTTGACTTTATTGCAAGTGAAACAGATGCTGATGTAGATTTTACCTGGGACTTTGGAACAGCGGCAACACCTTCAACGGGTGCCAATGCTTCGGAATACAACGTTGCTTTTGAAGATGGTTTCCATACGGTTAGTTTAACCGCAGATAAAAATGGG
The DNA here is from genome assembly GCA_006226425.1 of Bacteroidota bacterium. Taxonomy (GTDB): domain Bacteria; phylum Bacteroidota; class Bacteroidia; order Flavobacteriales_D; family Crocinitomicaceae; genus M2408. The sequence goes on from SBGX01000012.1 coordinate 14,145, forward strand.
TGTGTAGTCACAACATCACAAGAAATAATGAGTGCTACACTTTGTGCGCCTAACAAAGTTCTAATCTGTCAGAATGGCAATACCATTTGTGTAAATGCCAACGCAATTCAGGGACTGATAGATGCAGGTGCTGAATTAGGAAGTTGTGGTGCTGAAGTGGCGAGTATTGAGATAAATGCTAGTCCGAATCCATTTAATAATATCCTGAAAGTAGAGTTCAATGTGCTTGAAGACGGTAACACGATTCTTGAGGTAAGAAATCACATGGGGGTATTAATGGGGACTTATTTTAGCGAAAACGTTAATGCGGGAGATGATTACAAGGTCAATATCCCTACCAATAAATATGATACCGGAATTTATGAAGTGATTTTGGTGACACCAAGTGAGACCAAAACGATCACGGTGGTCAAAATTAATTAATGGAAAATATCACTATTGAGAAGCCCTCCTATTCGTAGGAGGGCTTTTTTGTTTATAGGCTTCGAGGTAAATGGCCGCTAAGTACAAATTTTTACCACAATAATTTTCTGACTCGCTAACTTTTCGACATCTTGCGGTAAAGAGAATAAAAGTTCCATGGATAAATTAAAAGAGGGAGAGTTCGGCGTAACTTTAATTGGAGCGGGGATAATGAGCGCTACTTTGGGAGTGTTCCTGGCCCGTTTGATGCCTTATGCCCGAATTCGAATCATTGAACGGATGGATGAGGTAGGCCTGGAAAGTTCCAATGCTTGGAATAATGCCGGAACAGGCCATAGCGCTTTCTGTGAGTTAAATTACACCCCCATGGATGAATTAGGAGAAGTTCATATTTCCAAGGCGCTGAAAATAGCTGAAGCTTTTGAACGTTCTAAGGAATTCTGGTCTTCTTTGGTCGAGAGTGGAGATTTACCCTTTGAAATTCCCTTTATCAACGATATTGACCACATGAGTTTTGTGTGGGGAGACGAGAATCAGACATTTTTAAAGAAGCGTCATAAGACGCTAAGTACCTATCCCATTTTTAAGGATATGCTTTTCTCGCAGAATGCCAATGAAATTGCTGATTGGGTTCCGCTGATGATGGAAGGAAGAGATCAGGAACAACAGTTGGCGGCTACCAGGATGCCGATAGGAACTGATGTGAATTTCGGGCTACTGACCAAATCGATGATCAATTACCTGTTGAAACAGGATCACGTGGAATTGTACCTGGCCCATGAGGTGGAAGACATTATGCGAAGGGGAGATGGTCGCTGGAGTTTGGAAGTGGCTGATTTAAGGTATGATCATACGCATGAAATCTTGAGTGATTTTGTCTTTATCGGTGCAGGTGGAGCAGCGATTCCCTTACTGGAAAAAACAGATTTGCCAGTAGGGCAGGGATATGGTGGTTTTCCGGTGAGTGGACAGTTTCTGAAATGTACCAATGAAAACGTGATTAGACGACACAAAGCGAAAGTTTATGGAATGGCCGAGGTGGGCTCCCCGCCGATGTCGGTTCCACATCTGGATACGCGGATGATCAATGGAAAAAGAAGTCTGCTATTTGGACCTTATGCAGGGTTTTCAAGCAAATTCCTGAAAAATGGCTCTTATTTTGATCTGCCCTTGTCTTTAGATTCACATAATATATGGCCGTTGATTACTGCCGGATTTCGAAACTATGATCTGACCAAATACCTGGTCAAACAGGTAATGCAATCGGAGGAAGAACGTTTTGAAGCCCTCCAGAAATATTATCCGAATGCGAATATGGAGGACTGGGAGTTGATCACCGCCGGACAGCGGGTACAGATCATCAAGCCGGATGAGCATGGAAGGGGAGTTTTACAATTCGGAACAGAAATTGTCCACAGTCAGGACGGTTCTCTGGCAGCACTGTTAGGAGCCTCTCCAGGGGCCAGTACGGCCGTTTCGATCATGTTAGAACTGATCGCTAAGTGCTTTCCGGATCAAATGGCCAACGAATCCTGGATTCGGGAAATCAAGGAGCTAATTCCTAGTTATGGAGAATCATTGATCAAAAATGGAGAGCTGTGCTTATTGACCAGAAAACGAACTACTTCCATATTAAAGTTAATTCAGGCCGGATAGTATGGGACAATTTGTTTTTTTGATCAAAATTGATTGTGTATAAACACCTTATTTAGTAATATATTATTATATTCGATTAACCACAATTTAATTATTAATATATGAAGATTAAAACAATGTTACTGATGTTCTCTATGGCTATGGGGAATATGTTTTATGCACAAGGGTATTATCATGGGGTAGGTCTTGCTGCGAATTATGGTATTTATGACGGTGGAGTTGCGGCTGTACCGGGAGTCCTTTACAAAGCCTCTTATGCAATTTCTGAAAATGGTCCTTCTTTTGCTGTTTCAGCTTATCCCTATTTGGGTTTCAATCTGAATTCAAGAGAAGGAGGTTCTTTGGGATTTGAGTTACCCGTACTTGGCGAAGCTTATTTTGGTGATTTGGATGATCGTTGTTTCTTCGCTGGCCTTGGGTTTTCTTATGCGTTTATAGCAGAGAGTGGAAGTAGTACTGAGTTTGCGGATGGAACAACTTATAGTTCTGGTAGTATAGGCGGTCCAGTCATGGGACCGCAGATAGGTCTTGGAGGACAGTTTAACCTAAAAGATCGTTTGCTGGGAATTAGAGTGTCTTACACGTACGGAATTAATAAGTTGGATGGAGGATCTAAGCCGATGATGATTGGAACAGGGCTTTTCCTGGTGCTGGGCCAATAATATCGTTTGTTACGAAATAAAAAGGGTGCTTATCATGTCGATAAGCACCCTTTTATGTAATATGAGAACTAGTTTAGTATTGAATATTCAGTGATTTGTATATTTCAAAGGCGGGTATTCCGAAACCAATCCCCTCTATTGTATACCCCAGTAACTTGGACTTAATCATCCCGTGCAGAACTCCTTTTTCATCAAACACTGGTCCTCCACTATTCCCGCTATTGACAGGCATACTAAGTTGTATCTTCGTTCTTCCGAACTGTTCTCTTTCCTTAATAATCATTCCCTGTGTAATCGTCTGCCCGAGTTCAATCGATTCCGGTGCGCCATTTGTAAAAATCTCCGTCAGACCATCATACGTTTTTTCTTTGTTGAGCAAAAAAGCTTTTTCAAAATTATGCTTGACTTTGAGTAAGGCAACATCATAAGCTCTGTTAAATCTGACAATTTCAGCCTTTAATTCTTTGTCATCACCCAAGAGGACGCTTACTTCCGCTTGTTTGTCAATGGTTTTTCCTGCAATTACATGGAAATTGGTTAAAATGTATCCATCATTACTAATAGCAAAACCAGAGCCATGTCCACCATCTTTTCTTTTAACAGTAACGCAGGCAATTCCCGACTCATTAATCGATGAAACCAGGCGTGCGGGCTTTTGAATTTTAAGCGGATTTCCACTAAAATTATCAACTTCCTTGATTTCAAGGTGCTCTTTCAAGTCGTCTCCAATAATCTCATTCAAAGAATACAAAAGTGCGTCGCTGACCAGTTTGTTGTCCACGCCGTCAGAGGAGGTAGACCTTTCTCCGGAATATTCTCTCAGTGGGAAGGAATCGACAATTTCATCGTATTGATTATGGAAATACCAGAAACCATCTAACTTCACTTTTTTGTAGCTTCCATTTTTAGCATTAAAGCCGTAGGTTTTGATGTGATCAATTTTTGCTCTTGAGTATACAGTGTTGTATCGGTCCTGCAAGAACATAGATGAGGTGTCAACAAATTGATTGTCTTTCAGATAACGCCCGATTTTCCTAGCGATTTTGTCCGGGTCAATGCTTTGATAGTTGCTTTTTGGTGCAAAGTATTCAATAGCTTCAATTCCTCGTTTACTTTTTCGTTGAATTTCTTTTTCCAGCTGATCGTCTCCATTCTTCATGGCTCTTCGAACCCCATCTTTGTGGTGTTCACATGGAACAAAGGTACTAGGGATGTTGTTTTTGACAATTTTAAAATCGACTCCGGCAAGCTGCATGAACTTTTGTTTTTCGCCGCGAGCTTCCTTCTCATAATGCGTTCTGAAGTGTTTTTTTGAATCATAATTGTACGCTTTCCAGGAGAGCAGACCAACAGGGACGGAGATCAAACCGAAAGTAAAAAACAGATCAAAAACACCGAGACCAAGAAACAGGTATGAAAAACGGTCAGGAACAATGACGTGGCTCTCGTCCAGATAACCTGGTGTTTGGACAACAATTTCCTGGGGCTTCCCCTTATAAAGTTTGGCTTTTGTTTTTTTTCCAGAGGCAACTTTCAATTGGTTGGCATATACTTTGGCATCTTCGTGTTCCGTAGTAATGCTTATTTTTTGCTGGTTCGGAACGAACAATAATGCGCAACCTGTTGATTGAAACAATAAAAGCGCAACTAGAAAAAAAGAAACTACATTTCTCATAATATCAGATATTCAAACTAATAAGTAATCTTTAAATATTTCGAGATTTCAAATCCCGGGATTCCGAAAGCCACACCCTCGGTGGAAAAGCCGACTAATTTAGATTGTACAACACCATGTAATCGTCCTTTCTCGTCGAAAATTGGTCCCCCACTATTTCCCTTATTGACAGACATGCTCAACTGAAGGACTTTTAAACCATGGGCCTCCCGGATACGGGCTAGATTCCCTGGTGTGACCGTTTGTCCCAGATCCATCGATTCTGGAGCTCCAACCGTAAAGACATTCATCATATTTTCAATGTTGTTTTGTTGGTTGAGCTCGAATGATTTAGGAAACTCATGTTCTACCTTAAGCAAAGCCAGATCATGCGCCTTGCTATAGCGTACAACTTTGGCTTTTAGTTCCGTGCTGTCTTGTAGTAAAACACTGACTTTATCAGGAGTATCTAGTTGGGTACTCGCAATAACGTGAAAATTAGTCAAGATATAGCCATCGTTTGAAATGGCAAAACCAGAACCATGGCCTTTGTCAGTTCGTTTAATGATAACACTTGCTTCGATAGACTCTGCTGTGTTCCTGACTACATTGTTTGGATGCTTAATTTTGAGATTGGCTCCTTGATATGCCTTAATTTCTTCTTTTTTGATCAATTGCTTGAATTTATATTCGTCCAGCAATGAATTGAATGATTTGTTCAGACACTCCTGGATCAGGTTATCCAGGCCATTATGAAATTTTCCATAAGCGTAATTCTGCTCTCCGCTAAAATCTTTTATTGGAAAGGAATCAATAATCTCATTGAAAGTATTTTTTGCATACCAATAACCGTCCAGTCCAACTTTACAGAAATTCCGGGATGAACGATTGCCGTATAATCGATAATATTTGATCTGCTTGATTTTAGCACTTAGATAAACGGTATTCAATTCATCATAGAAAACGCGGCTTACGGTGTCATTATAACCACCTTTTCTCAAGAATTCGGCAATTTCTGTTGAAAATTTGGAATCCTTGACATTGAATTCATCCTCTTTTTCTTCCAGATACTCTTTTTCCTTATAGCGTTTCCCAAGCCTTTTTTTCTTTTTGGCTTCACGAAGTGCGTCCTTTTCTTCCTGTTCCTTTCGCGCCTCTTCCTGATCTTCTTCGGTTTCTACAAGCAATTGATTCAAATCAGTATTTTTCTTGTACTTACAATAAATTTCTTTGTGTAAATCCTGTTTGCTCTTCGCATCGAATTCAATATTACTGAGACGAATGAACTTTTGGTCTTCTTCACGTGATGACAAGTAGCCGTTTATTTCATAGTGATGGTTGACAGAAGCCCTGAATCCCATGGGGTCATAAAAGGCTCCAGAAATAAGTGCTGGATAAGCCAATGGAATGTCCAACAGGAAAAAAAAGTGATACAGAATACCTGGTTTATCGGATAAAATAACCTTGCGTTCGTTCAGGTAGCCAGGCGTCTGGATAATCACGTCATATACTGATCCTTTTGCAACTTTTCCCGTCACACTTTTTCCTTTGCCAAGCTTAACATTATCGACGTAAACAACTGATTCGGAATTATCCGTGGTTATTTTGAACTTTTGTTTTTTTGGGGCAAAAATAAGGGCACAGCTACTACTGTATAGAAGCACGATTAAAAGGATAATCGTAGAAAAAAATGTTCCTTTTTGAAGTTTCATTTCCTTTGTTTTGAGTAAAGTATGCTCGGGTGAGCAGATTTAGTAAGATATTTTCAGTTGTTCTGCCACGAGGTACGCCGGGATAGCAAATCCAACTCCTTCGGTAGCGATCCCAATTAATTTTGATTTGACGACTCCTAGCAATGAGCCATGCTGGTCAAATACGGGGCCACCACTATTTCCAGGGTTGATGGGCATACTCAACTGAATGCTTTTGACCTTGTGTTTATGACGTTCCGTTGAAAGGAGTCCCTTACTAATACTGTGTCCTAGCTCAATGGATGCTGGAGCTCCAATCGTATATACGGTGCTTAGTTTCTTGAAATTTTTCTCCATCGGCAATTCAAAGGCTCCCTCAAATTGATGATCCACCTTCAACAATGCAATGTCATATGACTTATTGAAGCGCACTATTTCTGCCTCAAGTTCCTTTTCGTCAAAGGTGATCACTTTTATTTTACTTTGTTCATTCACAACTCGATCGGCGATCACATGATAATTAGTTAAAATGTAACCATCATTTGAAATAGCGAATCCCGATCCGTGTCCTTCGTCAGACCGCTTGATGATCACACTGGCCATTCCGGATTCCGTGACCTGATTCACTAATTTGGTCGGTTTATTCATGATCAATGGCTCTCCTTCAAAATCACCTCTGTTCTGATACTTCAGGTAATCCTTCACCCGCTCATCCTCAAGAAGAGCATGTAACGAGAAAAGTAAATTTTGTTCGATAAGGTGATCAAAATTCTTTGAGTTGTAAGGATAACAGGAAATTTCTCCTGAATATTCACGTATCGGGAAGGAATCAATAATTTCATTATAGACGTTTCGAAGATACCAATGCCCAGCAAGTCCAATTTTCTTTATGCAACCAACTGCACCTGATGTGTTAATCGTATACTCTTTGATCTCATCTATTTTTGTAGAAATCATCACAGTATTGTACTCGTCATAAAAAAGATCGCTTATTGTATCAATGAAGCCACATTTATTCAGGTATTCACTAAGAGTCTTCTGGAATTTAAGATTATAGAACTTAGCTTCCTTTTCTTCTTCGTCTTCTTCCAGATACTCTTTTAATCGTCCTTTAATAGAATCTTTTGATCTAATGGCCTTATGCCTTTCCTCGTTTCTGTTTATCTTCTTTTCCGTTTCGGCAATAGATTCCTCAATGCTACTGTTTCCTAAAAAACAGACTACATTATTCACAGCTTTGTCTACATCTTTGAATTCAAAATTAATCGCAGTTAATCTCAGATATTTTTGATCGTTGCTTCGTTCTTGAATCTTGTATTTGGAGGAGAATTCATTTTCTCCCGGAAACCTTCCACTAATCTTAGGAATCAATACGCGATTTTCGTCCAGGAAACCAGGCGTTTGGATCACGACATTTTGTGCGCCGTTCCGATAAACTGATGCTTTGATGCTTTTTCCAGTCCCGACCTTTACCTTATCCACATAGATACTGGTCTTCTTATTGTCTGTCAGGATTTTAATTTTCTGACGTTTATTTGCCGTGCTGAAACAGCCAACTGCCAACATCCCAGTTATGACAATTGAGGCGATTGAGGTATATTTCATATAATCAAGCTAAGAGCTCTTATTAAACGGGATAAATATATTAAAAAAAATAACAGAAATAGTTGTTTTTAATGCTTGTTATTTATCACATTCTTGCTCCTGCTTTTTATACTGTTGATATGCCTCGTTGTAGCTTTCTTTTGAACCCGATAGCGTAATGCAAATTTGCTTGAGGGCCCGGAGTGCTTCTTTGTTGCAGGGATCAAGTTCTACGACTTTTTGAAACGGAGTGTATGCCTTTTCGTAGTATTCGTCTCCCTGTTTTTGTAGGGACTGTGCAGCAGTGTAGTCGTCGCTCCCGTTGGCTTTTTGGTAGAATTGGATCGCCTGATTGACATGGATCGCTCCCAGATTAAACCAGGCCATTGATTGTTTAGGATCCAGTTCCGTGGCTTTCTGATAGTTTTCGATTGCCTGTTCAATTTGACCGCTTTGTTCAAGTAAGCTGGCATAGGCAACTCGGATGGTGTAGTTTTTGGGTTCTTTGGAAACAGCTTCCTTAAATTTTTGTAATGCTTCTTGCCGTTTGTCGGGATAATTCAGATAGACGTCCAGTTCAAATGCATTTAAATCGGCCAGAACATTTTGATATTCCTCATTCAATAGATGCCATTTTTCATCAGAATAGGAGGCGCGTTCCACCTGTATTTTGTCAAACTCTCGCTGTAAGACTACTTTCCCTTCCTGAAGACTTGTCAATGTGCGGTCAATATCGTGTTGGAAGTAGCGTTCAAGAATAGCAGTTCGGTAAAAAGCATAACCGATCATAAAATCAGGCATGGGAGGGGGATCGCTTTTAAAAAGTTTTGTGCTTTTTCGAAACAAAACAAGTGCCTTGGTACTATCTCCCTCACTCAACTCCAGTTGGGCCATCAAGTCCTGAACGAGGTAGTTTTTTGGATTGTCTTCTTCCGAAATCTTCAAAAATTTTCTCGCCTGATCCCTAATTTGCTTTTGGAGTGCGGGGTCGAGATTTTTGTTATAACTCAGGTTGAGGCTGTTGAGTCCCATAGAAAGAGCCTGGTTGCTCAACTGGGATCTCATTTTAGTAATTCGTTGTTCGTACTTGCCTTCGGAGTCGGTCCTTTGAGCATCTTTCAAGTCTTGCCAACTATCAATGATCCCATTTTCCACAACTTGTTGCTGTTCCGGGGTTAATTTCACCCCCTTTTGGGCAGTCTTGGCCAGGTCCATCAGGTAGAGCATTCGAGCTTCTGCCCTTTGGAAGTATGCTTTCGGGACGTTTTTGTCCTTGAGTTGCTCAGGGTGTTCCAGCGCCTGGTTGAAACTGTCGAAGGCTTTTTTGTAATCGCTGTTTTGAAGGGCAATAGAGCCGGTGGTGACTTTACTGTCTTGTGCTAAAAATGACTGTGAAATGAATACCGTACAAGCAAGAATAAAAATGAATCTTTTCATAGGTCCAAAATAGCACTTTTTTCTGCTTCTCGGAATGCGTCGTTTGCCCTATTTTTTGACGTATTGAGTGAGGATGACAATTCGTTGTCCTTAGACCTTGTGAAATAGTTCAATTTACACAATGAAAATAAATCGTTTCGTATTAAAACACCCCTTTCAAGAAAAAACCGAAGGCAATTTGAGCTATCGTGAACTTTTCCTTGAAACGGACTAGCTTGGATTAGGCGGAGGAAACACCCCTTCCACGCAAATCATCGCATAAAGAAATAAGGTTGGCATCATATTGTCGTGTGGAATTCCATTTCCTGAATAATCGATCATGTCTTGAGCCATTGGAGTCTTTCCTGCTTTAGCAAATGTTTTGCCTTTATTTGTATCTCGACCGGCCGGAACATTCGAACTTGCAACATAGGTTTTATCCGTAGGCATAAATTGTTCGGCATCAACATCTGTGGATCTAAATTTATGGTTATGTACAGGAAGATGATTCGTCCTCAGTGAAACCTTTTCTTCACCTCCTTTAGCTCCCAGTTCCAATTTCAAAAACTCAGCTTCTCCGGCCCCAACAGCTACCTGACCTTGAAGATTAGGTAAGGCAAAAGTAACATTTCCATCGCCCCCATAGGTAGTCCCAATCAGACGAAAGAGAGCTGCATCACGCCTAATTTGCATCAACTGACCCATACAAAATTTCCAACCATAGGGTTCAAAATTCCCGGCGAAATACTTAATTGACCCAAGGTATTCTTCGCGCTTATCAGGTCTTGGCACATAATCCTTTGATGGATAAATCCCATGAAAACAGATCATAAATTGCATTGCGGTATAAGGCTGCATGTTGTTATGGGGTAAACTATCTCCGGTTGAAGAAACGGTATCCTTTGGCAACTTTAAGGTTGGAGGCTTGAGCGAATATGCAAAATTGAGCACGTCTACTTGTGAGACTGGATCCTTAATCATGGGCATGGCAAAGGTCACCTGTTCAGAAGGTGCTTCGTCAGTCGCTGTATCTATTGTTGCATTCACAAAATGATTATGTTCAGGTAAGTTATAGATTCCTAAACTAACTTCTGAAACACCATCTACTTCCCCTACTTTACGGGTTGAAATTCCTCTAGCACCGTTTCCATCACCAGCCATTCCAGCTGCTTTTTCACTGAAATTTGGCAAGGTAAAATGAGTTTGCCCGTCACCACCGAATTTTGTTCCAATAATAGAAAATAATTCTGTGTAGCTTGAAATGAGCACTTTCCTACCGTCACAAGGTAGCCAGTACTTTAGTTCTTTTGAATAAGGCATCATTTTAATCGTGCCTATGAGTTCTTGCATCATGTTAGTTCACTTTGAGGTTCGATTTATTCTGGGTATTTTCCATTGACACAAATAATGTAATGTAGTGCCAAATAGGGTTGCATATTTTGGTGCGGCATATTGCCTCCCTCACTCAAAATGGTCGTCGAACCCAAACTTGTATTTGGTGGCACAATGGTATAGCCCCGTATATCAAAACTTGGAATAGTCGTAAAATTATTTTGCGCAGCCAAATAGGCGTTAGTTGGAGATACAGCAGTTCCTTTTCCTCCGTATGCATTGACATCATGGCTATGTTTAGGCATTTCACTCGTGCTCAACCAAACCGACGATGCACCTCCTGTTCGACCTAGCGGCATTCGGTCACTATTTCCTAGAGCCACGCGTATTCTCAAATCAGGCAAGGCGAACCTTGTGATTCCATCACCTCCATAGCTAGTCCCCAACAGACTAAATAAGTCCGAATGTTGTTCGATATCCAATAATTGACCATGACAAAACATCCAGCCCAATGGCTCATAATCTACAGCCCAGAGTTTAGTTGTTCCAAGATACTCTTCAGCTAAATCTTCCATTTCAATTCAATTCAATGTTGAAAATCAAAATTGAAAATTTAAACTTAAGGACACAATAGTTATTTCTAACCCCCACATTTATAGGGGCACTATCCTATACTTAATTCGGTGTACCCAAGGGCCTATTTCTTCACGTATTGGGTAAGAATGACGATGCGCTGCCCTTCGACCTTCCCTTCAATTTGTTCTGGATTATCATGCACGAGCGTAATGTTTCGAACCGCGGTGCCTCGTTTGGCAACGAAGTTGGCTCCCTTAACCTTCAAATCTTTGATTAGGACAACACTATCCCCTGATTGGAGTTCCACACCATTGGAATCAAGGTGCTTGATCTGATCTTCTTCCGAACTTCCTTCTTTGGCCCAGGCGAGGATATCCTCCTCCAGGTACATCATTTCCAATAGATCATTCGGCCAGCCTTCACCTTGCAGGCGTTTTAGCATTCGCCAACTGATAACTTTTACGGCATCCACTTCACTCCACATGCTGTCGTTTAAGCATCTCCAGTGATTAGGGGTAACTTCCTGAATTCCTTCTATTTGATCATGGCAAGTCTTGCAGAGGTGAGCGTATTCTTCCGGAGAGCTTCCTTTCCTGGGTGGAACCGCATAAATGATACTGGCCTGAGCCGAACTGCACACTTCACAGTTTCCCTTGCTTCTTTCGCTTACTTCTTTCATCGACATTTTTGTTCCAATATTAGAGAAAATAATTAAGTGAAGCTTGAAACCGGGAAAACAGCCATGAAATTGATCAAAAAGTGAAATAAATGGTGTTTTTTCAAAAAGAAAGTCAGAAAAATTTGGATGTCCTCAGAATAATGTTAATATGTACCATCAAATTTTAACAATCAACAATTCAATTTATTACATGCTACAAACAAAAATTTACGATGCAGTTAACAAACCAGGTGAATTTGAAAAGAAAAAACTTGTTCGCTTCCTGTTCGAAAATCTGGAAGAATACGGTGATCCAGAAAAAGACATCAGAAGGGCAATTGAATACTCGGTCAAGGATTTTAGCTCCTTTGGTGGTTTTACAATCTCTCTGGAAGATGAAGGAAATATGTTAGGAGTTCTGGTGATGAATCGAACCGGAATGGGAGGATATATTCCTGAGAATATTTTAGTATATATTGCTACCAGCGCGAAGCATCGGGGGCAAGGACTAGGGAAAAAATTGATGGAAAAAGCCATCAATTTTTGCCAGGGAGACATTGCACTACATGTCGAACAAAATAATCCGGCAAAAAAACTATACGAAAAAATGGGCTTTACGAATCCATATTTGGAAATGAGATTGAAAAAGTAGAGCCATGCAGATACATATTATTGATGTGGTCATATTCATGGCCTACCTGCTCCTAATGTTGGGAGTGGGACTTTATTTCATGAGGCGCACCAGCTCCATGGAAGACTATTATGTTGGTGGAAGAAAGATGTCTGCTGGTCATATTGGACTTTCGGTGGTGGCAACAGATGTGGGAGGAGGTTTTTCAATTGGTTTGGGAGGATTGGGTTTTGTGATGGGGATTTCGGGAAGTTGGATGCTTTTTACAGGATTGTTAGGGGCCTGGTTGAGCTCGGTGCTTTTGATCCCAAGAGTCCATAAGCTTTCTCAAACCAAAGGATTCCTGACTTTTCCTGATTTACTGAAAGATCGTTTCGGCCTCCGCGTTGCTTTATTGGCAGGGATTATTTCTTTTATAGGATATGTAGGCTTTACGAGCTCTCAGATTTTGGCGGGAGCGAAGCTGGCCACGGCAACTTTCGATGGCTTGAGACTGGAGGATACGGTTATTTTAATGGGAGCGGTAGTCGTTCTGTATACGGTGATCGGTGGAATTAAAGCAGTGATCTACACAGATACCATCCAGTGGTTGATTCTTATTCTGGGCTTAATTGGCATAGGAATTCCTGTTTCGTATTGGAAGTTGGGAGGTTGGGAAGCAATTACTTCTAGCTTGCCTGCCAGTTTTCTTAGTCTCCAGGAAGTTGAACTGTCGGATGCGATTAACTGGTTGATCACCATTGTTCCGATCTGGTTTGTGGGTATGACACTCTATCAGCGAATATATGCCTGCAAGGACGAAGGGACTGCAAAAAAAGCATGGAGGATCGCTGGACTATTCGAATGGCCTGCTATGGCATTTATGGGGGTTGTGTTGGGACTTTTTGCCAGGTCGGCTCATGAACAGGGACTTTATAGTTCAGTCGGATATACGGCGGCGCAAGCCATGGATTCCGAGTTGGGAGTTCCTTTGCTACTCGTTCATGTACTACCAGTAGGTTTATTGGGATTGATGATGTCAGCCTACTTTTCGGCGATCATGTCCACAGCGGATAGTTGTCTGATGGCAGCATCGGGAAATTTGGTTTCGGACATCCTGCCGATCCGTTTTTTGAAAAAGTGGAATCCGGTTCGAAAATCTCAATTGGCAACACTGGTCATTGGGATGCTGGCCATTGTTTTATCGTCCTGGATGACAAATGTTCTCGAATTGATGCTATATTCGTATGCTTTTATGGTTTCCGGATTATTTGTTCCCGTGATGGGGGCACTATTTTCAAAACAACCAAATCCAATAGCGGCACTTTTATCCATGTTGATCGGAGGGGGAACTACTCTCTTGCTGATCTTATGGGGAATTCCTTTGCCAGGAGATCTGGATCCCAATTTTTTCGGTTTGTCGGCATCATTCATCGTATATGTCGGAACCACACAAATTCAAAATAAAATAACAAAACAAAATGGCTGAGTTAAAAATTTATACCAATAAAATTCAAGAGAATATCAGAACGTTGAGCAGCTATTTCAGAGAGAAAGGAATTCAATGGAGTTTGGTGACCAAAGTGTTTTCAGGAGACAAGGAATTTCTTAAAAATGTGCTGACACAGGAAGTTATCGATGAGATTTATTCCATTGGGGATTCCAGGTTGACGAGTTTAAAGAATTTGAAGGCGGTGAATCCGGAGATGAGAACCATTTATATTAAACCTCCGGCAAAAATTTATGCCAGTGAAGTCGTTCGATATGCAGATATTTCCTTAAATTCTTCCTTTTCAACCATCAAAGCTCTGAACGAAGAAGCCCGAAAACAGGGTAAAGTACATCAGATCATCATCATGATTGAGTTGGGTGAACTTCGGGAAGGGGTCAAGCGTTCCGATATTATGGCTTTTTATGAAAAGGTATTTGACCTTCCGAACATCGAAGTCATCGGACTTGGATCGAATTTGGGATGCATGTATGGGATCGAACCCACATACGATAAATTGCTTCAGTTGTCTCTTTACAAAGAGCTTATTTCGGCACGTTTTCAAAAGGAACTTTCATTGGTTTCGGGAGGAACCTCGATCACACTTCCCTTAATAGAGAATAAGACGGTACCAAAAGAAATAAACCATTTCAGGGTTGGTGAAGCGGCTTTTTTCGGACTCAGCCCACTCAACAATGAGAAGTTTATTAACCTAAATACAGACACATTTGAATTTCAGGCGAATATCATTGAGCTCGAAGAGAAGAAAATAATACCCGATGGGGTGATCAGTGACGGACATGTGGGGCAGACGGCTGAGTTGACGGAGGAAGATGTGAGTCAGACCTCCTATAAAGCCATTTTGGATTTCGGACTACTGGATCTTGATAAGGAAGACATTGAATCGACGGATCCTGATCTGACTTTCGTAGGGATCACATCTGACATGATCGTAGTTGATATTGGGAAAAACAGAGATGGGAAAGGAAAGGTTCGCTATCAGATTGGTGACAAAATTTCATTTAAGCCAAATTACATGGCCGTTGCCAGGCTCCTTAACTCCAAGTTCATAGATAAAGTATTTATCAATTCATAAAATTTTTGGAGTTAGGCATTAAGTCAACCGATTTAGCTCTAAACGGCTGTGCTTAGGCCTACTTAATTAGGCCCGAATTTCTTATTTTTAAGGAAAGTCGATACATAATGTCGTTGCTGAAAAAAGGAGTTATTCTGTTTGGCCTGTTTGCCATGTCTACGAGCACTTGGGCACAAAAACAAGTGAGTGTCAAGGATCAACAATGGCTTCAATATTATAGTGAATTGAAGTTCAATAAGAACTGGAGACTTCTGACTGATTTGGCATTGCGATCGTCAGGTGGGACGCTTGAGTTGAATCAGGTGATGCTTCGTACAGGGATTGGATATCGAATGAATCCACATTTGATGCTGGTGGGAGGAGTATTGTATGGTGTCCAAATGGAAGAGTATCGGTCGCAACGATACGAATTAAGGGGATACCAGGAGGCCAGGATCCGAAATAATTACAGCAAATTGAGTATGGAGCAACGTTTGCGATTGGAACAACGTTATTTTGACAATTTTGTCGCTTCTGGTTTGTATTCTGACCCATTGTTCCATTGGAGATTGAGGTATCGTTTACAATTCGAATGGAAACTCTGGAGTTCCCAACAAAGGGAAAATGAAATGGAGTTGAATTTGATTGTGGCAGATGAACTCTTTTTTCACTTGGGGACAGATAATGGCCATGATCTGCTGGGGCAAAACAGGTTCATGGGAGGACCTACATTCGAG
Organism: Bacteroidota bacterium; assembly: GCA_006226425.1. GTDB lineage: Bacteria > Bacteroidota > Bacteroidia > Flavobacteriales_D > Crocinitomicaceae > M2408. Next base: position 29,708 of record SBGX01000012.1, read on the forward strand.
TTGAATGATTCATGGTCATTTACATTGTTATACAATTATCAGTATGGTGCTGATGATGAAGTTCATCACTTTGAGATTGATCATGTCATTTGGTTGGGAATCAAACACAATATAGACATGAGAGGGGATTCAAAGAGATAAGAGATTAGCAACTTTCTTTTCGTTACATTTATGATCTAAAATAAAGAATATGGGACTTCAGCAAAGTGTACAAATTCAATCAACGAAAAAGAAAATTTGGGAGATTATTTCTGATATTGATCAGGCATCAGAGACTATCTCTGGGATTATCTCCGTTCGGGTTATCGAACGACCAGAGCAGGGGATGAAAGGACTGAAGTGGGAGGAAACTCGAAAAATGTTTGGAAAGGAAGCGAAGGAAACCATGTGGGTGATTGAGACGGATGATGAAAGTTACTATGTGACCCAGGCAGAAAACCACGGAGCTATTTATACCAGTTCGATGCACGTTGAGGGGGAAGATGGGAATTGTACCTTGCGTATGGAGTTCGATGCGAAAGCGACAAGTTTTGGTGCCAAAATTTCCATGGCAATTTTTAGTTTGTTCTTTCGTGGAGCAACCAAAAAAGTAATTCTGCAAGACCTGAACGATATTAAAAGGAAGGCAGAAAATGACTGAGATTTATACGGAACGCAATCGAGCTGTTGCGCTTTTGATGCTTAGGTTCCTACTGGGAATCATCTTCTTGTTTCAGGGCTATGGGAAGGTGTTTCGATGGGGAGTGGAAAACCTATACGAGCAAATGTTTTTGAAAGATTATGGAGCCTTTTTTCCAGAAAACTTGTTGAAGTTCACGGCATATTATACCTCCTATGTGGAATTGATTGGAGGGGGCTTGTTGATTCTGGGGCTTTTCAGAAACTATACTCTGTACGCCCTGACCTCGGTGCTTCTGATCGTGAGTGTCGGGCACGGATGGGCCGAGGGAATTTGGGATTTATCACATGTCTGGTATCGTGCGGCATGCCTGTTTGTGATACTTGTCTTGCCTGCTTCCTGGGATCGATGGAATTTTGATTCCTGGTGGTTGCAAAGAAAAAAATACAAAAATTCGGAAATGAACTAGACCTTTTTGAATTCCATACGTTCTAAATAATAGACTGGCTGGACAGAAAGATTTTATGAAGCGATTGAACCGACTTTTGAACTGGACCCCCGAACTATACTTCCTCATGTTTTATTGGCTTTGGGTCATAGAAGAACAGGCACAGATACCATTGTTGCGCTTTCCGGAGATTATGTACAGCATTCCGATTGCTCTTGGCATTGTTTTCGCCTTGCAATATTTTATGCGAGCAAAAGCACTTGGAATATTTATCCTGGTGGCTTTAATTGCCGGCTCACTGGTGAATTTGTTTTCATATTTCTCACGCTTTTATGAGGAAGGGTCAGGACCAAACTCCTGGAGTCTGCTTGTCTTTGGAACAATGATGCTGATTACCAATGTCGTCATGTTGATCTGGTTGGCCGGAAAGTATCGTTTGAAGAAAGCGGTCAATTAATTGAATAGAGAAAATCGACACATTCGAGTAACTTTGGGGCATGAAAACAAAAACGCAACAAGGTTTTTTTTCAATAGGAGTTTATCGTCATAAAACGGATCACAACATTGGAACTTTGTGGAGGTCAGCCTACATTTTGGGGGCCAGTTACATTTTTACCGTCTGTAAAAAGTATAAGAAACAGAGTTCAGATGTGGTAAAAACATGGACCCGGATTCCCCAGTTCTATTATGAAGATTTTGATGAATTGATGAAGAATATTCCGCGCGATTGCCGGGTGGTGGGAGTTGAGATGGATGACCGGGCAGTCGAGTTAAAGGATTTTGAACATCCGAAAAGAGCAATTTATCTATTGGGGGCAGAAGATAACGGACTTCCTCCGGAGGTGAGAGATCGTTGCCATTTCCTGGTTAAATTGCAAGGGAATTCCTCTATGAATGTCGGGGTTACGGGATCGATTGTGATGTACGATCGCATCTCCAAAATTCCAACGGAATTGCCCCCGGATCATCGTTTCGGGTAGGAGGTAAACAAAGATTTGGCGGAATACATTATTTTTGTTCCCGGAAGACGAAAAAAAAATGTCTGGAAAGCGGTTATATCGGAAAAAATCCGTAATATTGCACCCCGAATTGCGGTTAACATTTGAATTTAAAGTATCATGGATATCATAAAAGAGCTTCAAAATGAATTAGTTGAGACCAAACAATTTCCCGAGTTTGGTGCCGGAGATACAGTTACGGTATCTTATAAGATTAAAGAAGGGAATAAAGAACGTATTCAGCAATTCCAGGGAGTAGTGATCCAACGTCGTGGTACTGGAACATCTGAAACATTTACGGTTCGTAAAATGTCAGGAAACGTAGGGGTAGAACGTATCTTCCCAATTTCCTCTCCTTTCTTGGAAAGCATTACAGTGAACAAAAGAGGTTCTGTGCGTAGAGCACGTATCTTCTACTTCAGAGAGCGTACAGGTAAAGCTGCTCGTATCAAGGAGAAAAGAAGAGCTTCTGAAAAATAAGATTTTTGAAAATGATACAGAAAAGGCCGTTTTAAACGGTCTTTTTTGTTTTAAAGCAGAAGGATATGTTTTTCATTTTGTCTAAACTCTTTTATTTTTTGCTGAGCCCCTTTGTTTGGTTCATTATTGCCTTGTTGTTTGCCTTCTTCTCAAAAAAGGACAAAAGAAGAAAGATTGCGAGGTATCTAAGTCTTGGAATTCTGATTTTCTTTTCCAACGCCGTCATATTTTTGGAGGTTGAACGTTGGTGGGAAGTTCCTGCCACGCCTTTAAAGCAAGTGGAGAACTACGATGTCGGAATCGTTCTGGGAGGAATGTTTGAGTACAATCAGGATGTGAAAGAGTTAAGCGTGAGAAGGGGGGCAGATCGAATTTGGCAGGCATTGAACCTGTATAAGATGGGGAAGATTCGTAAAATTTTAATCTCCGGCGGTTCTGGGTATGTATCTGACCGTGGACTCTCTGAAGGTAGCCAATTGAAAGAAGTGCTTTTGCGTTGGGGGATTCCCAAAGAAGATTTATTACAGGAATCTATTTCCAGGAATACCTACGAAAATGCGGTGGAATGTAAAAAGTTGTTGAGTAACAAGTATTCGAATAAAAAGCAACGGGTACTGCTCATCACTTCGGGACAACACATGCGTCGGGCGCGTGCCATATTTAAGAAGCAGGGACTGGATTGTGCTACTTTTTCGACAGACCTTTATTCTTTCCAAAACAGGAACTACCATTTCGATCATTATGTTGTTCCTAGTATCAAAACGATCGCCGAATGGACTCCTTTGATCAAGGAATGGGTGGGGTATATCGTATATGATGTGATGGACTATCTCTGATGGACTTATTTGATCAGCAAGAGGAGTTTTTAGAACTCGAAGGGGGATATCTTCGCCTATTTAGGAGCTTTCTGAGTGCGGCTGAATCAGATCGTCTATTTCATTATTTCATAGATAAATTGAAGTGGGAACAATCGAGCATTCGCATTTTTGGAAAGACCCATTTGTCTCCCCGTTTGGAAGCATACTATAGCTTGGATCCCCGGAAAAGTTATGCATATTCGGGAAAACAATTGACTGTTCATGAGATGGACCCTGAGCTGAATAGCTTGCTTGAGCAGTTGAACACAGTGTTTGATCACGATTTTAACGCCGTGCTGGCCAATTTGTACCGGGATGGAAAAGATAGCAACGGATGGCACGCCGATGATGAGCCGGAATTGGGGCCTCAACCGCAAATCGCCTCGATCAGTCTGGGGGCGTCCAGGGATTTTCAACTCAAACCTAAGAAAGGAGGTGATATGCTTTCCCTCCAACTCGATCACGGTAGCTTATTGTGGATGGGTGGAAAATTGCAACAACATTGGAAGCATCAATTGCCCAAACGCTTGTCTGTTCGAGACGCACGCATTAATCTCACTTTTCGGAAGGTGTATTAACTATCGATTGAGCATGTATTTATACCAATAAGTTCCCTCAGTCGTTTTGAGCATCAGTAGATAATTGCCGTTTTCGAGTTGTGAGTTCAGTTCGATTGGATGATTTTCATGGAGATGTCCCTGTTCAATAAGACGTCCGCTTTGGTCGTAAATGCTGAATTCCAATAGTGGCTTTTCCGTGTGGTAATAGACGGTTCCCGTTCCTGGATTTGGATAAATTTTCAATTTAATTTCAGTATTTTCCTTCAGAGATGAACTGCTACAGGATATCACTTCAAAATGAATGCTGTCGCTGTCCGAGCAATTTGCATCCTCTACCACATAGATTAATTCATGCGTTCCCCATTGTTCTGCAGGAAGGATGGAGTTTGTTTGAAGTCCGTTCAGGTAATATGTCCCGCCATTTGGGAGCCCATTCGTAAAGAGGTATTCTTCCAGTGAGTCACAAATGTTTCCAATTTCGCCCAGAGAAACAGCTTCTAGTGTACTGGCTTCTATTAAGACACTATCCGCCTCGCTGTAGCATCCGGATGCATGTGCACTCAAGGTGTACCAGCCTGCTTCGTTGACATGAATGCTGGAAGTTTGCTCTCCGGTGGACCAAAGTAATTCCTGCACGGAAGAACTTTTAAGCTGGATCGCATTGCCAAAGCAAATAACGGTTGCAACATCGGGATCGATCTCTGGTTTTTCGGGCAAAGGAATCGCCTGAATAATCAGGGTGTCAGAATGGGACAGACAAGGTCCCGATTCCTGTACCAAAAAGATCGTATCACTTTCAAACAAGGTAATTTGCGATGAATTTGCTCCATTGGACCATGTGTAGTTTTGTGTAAGATCAGTGGAAAGAACAAGGGAATCACCGACACAAAAAATGAGTGAATCAGCAATTTGAATAATGGGCTTGGCTGGTGGAACAGTTACATTTACATTGATCGCCTCTGATACGGAAGTACATCCGTTAACCGTATTGCTCACGAAATATTGCCCTCCCGTATGAATGGTCAATTCATTCCCGGAACTTCCTTCGGACCAGTTTAATTGACCTGAATCCAGGCATCGGAGGAGCACGCTATCGCCCTGACACAAGTTGGTTGAGCCAATGATTTCAATGACAGGGCTGGGAGGGGCTCCCGGGTCTGATAGGCTGACTGAGACAGTATCACTCGCGCAGTAATCATTTGTGAACCAGAACTGGTAATTCCCTTTGGCTAATTGACCGACCGTCGTTGGAAGATTTCCGGAGAAATTCCCAGATGCAGAACCTGTCCAGTGCAGGACTCCCGTTCCTGTTCCACCTAATTCAACTTGTCCATCTGTGTCCCCGCATCCCGTGGGGTTTTGTTGATTGCTTAAGAGTAGGGAAGGGGGAGTATGGGCTTCCAGATGGATTGTGTCAGAGTATTCGGTACAATTCCCCAATTGGTGACGGACATGGTAGTTTCCGGTACTTTGAACCCAGATCGAAGGAGAGCTTGCACCATTCGACCAAAGAATATCTGAACTTATAGAGCTTTCCAAAAGAACGGAATCTCCCTGGCAGAAGTCAAGATTTCCACTCACAGTGATGAGTGGTTTTTCAGGATTCGGAGGAGCTACTAGTTCCACCTGGACAGTGTCCGATTGACAAAACTGGTTGGCTACATAGAGTTGATAAGTTCCTGGTCCAATGGATTGAATACTGTCCCTTGATGCGGTCATGGAGAGGGACCCATTGGAGGCTCCTGTCCAGTGGAGCATAACCCCAGGAGTACTTTGGATAACTATTTTTCCATCAGCGATATCACACAAGCTAGGGTCCGTTTTTAGGAACGACTGAATGGCGGGTATCGGATGAAAATTGATTTGAACGCTGTCTGAATATTGAACACAACCACCACTTTCTGTTCTGAAATAGTATTGCCCGGATTGCTTGATGGAGATTTGGCGCGTGCTGTCTCCGTTTGACCAGTAGCTTTTGAAAGGATAGGAGGATTGCAAGTCCAAACTGTCTCCTTCACAAAGATCGTAGTGCGAAGGCATCTGGATCAGGCTTCTTCCACTTCCGGAAAAGAGCAGAATGTCTGAAAAGATGAGTTCGTTTTTATCGTATTTATCCGGATTGTCTCTTAAATCGCGCTTTCGGTACTCAGCGATTAGGATGTTTTCTTTGTCTGTTAATGAGAGTGGAAAGCTGGATGGGTAGATCTTGACGTTGTGTTGTCCGCAAGGGAGTTCCAGAAAACGGTACTGTTTGCGCCAGTGTTGGCTGTATCCATCGAAGGCCTGAAAACCATATAATTGTCCATCTACCTCAATGATGAATTTTCCTGCCGATGGTCCGGTCAAGAAACTGATTCCCATTTCACTTCCATAAAAACTGAAGCTATAATAGTGTGAGGGATCTTCTGAAATAAGGTAGTTTTTTCCTTCGGCAATAAAGGGATCAAATTCGTTGCGGATTCCAAGAGCATCTATTTTGGTATAACCATAATTGTATTCGTCGCGAACAAGTTCCATCCGGGCGGTGAAGTAGTTGTTTTCCACAATTTCTTCCGGAAGAGAATGTGCCTGAATCCCTTTGTTTTGTTCCATTTGTTGAAAGCATTTGGCCAGGACATCAGCACATACCTGTGAACCGTAATCAGTGGGGTGCTTTTGATCTTTCGTAAGTACATATTTTCCGTCGGCACTGAGCGAAGTATTCAGATCGACGGAGGCATCATAAAACACGATACTATCGCGTTGGGAAAGACGGTGAAATTCTGCTCCCCAAAAGATCGATGGATGTCCATAGTATGCTGCGATTGAGTCATGTTTAGATGCTGTCAGATTCATCTTTCCGTTTTCGATGTCCGTCAGAAAGCTACTTTGTACGGTGTAAACAAAACAAATATCGGTGTAGGGATTATTTTGACGTACTTTTCGGACAATGGCCTCCATACTTCGTTCAATGTCAGGACTAGAGGCGTAGAATGCGTCGTTTACCGCGAATTCAATAAAAAGGAGATCGAACTGGTATTTTGAAAGTACTTCTTCGTCAACGCGAAAAGCGGTGTATTTGGAGTTACTCCCCGCCACGGCAACATTGGTCATGCTCAACTGGGGATTCTGATAATGGTCGATGAGCCATTGTTCCACTTTTGGCCGCCAAAAATCCCCATAGGTAATGCTACCACCCAAAAAACCGACGTGGGTAGGGAGTTTTTGATCCATTTTATGGAAGAAATTGGGGAGTCCATTCCGAGCCTGAAAAAGACTGGTGTCTTTGAGTGGCCATTCCTCGGCTTGCAACTGAAAGCTCAGTAGCCCTGACAGGAATATAATGAGCGAAAGGAGTTTCATGACTAGTGGTTTAGGATGATAAGTGTTTGTCGGTAGCTTCCTGTATTTTGTTCAATTTCCAGAAAATAACTGCCCGGAGCAAGAGGTGGAATTTGGATGCTTGAATGTCCATTTATTTGGTGGCTATAAACCTTTCGGCCTGTTTGATTGATTAAATAAACAATGGCATCTTCTCCAAGAGTCGTTGAAATTAAAAGTTCCTGACCTACGTTAATGGGATTCGGGTAGATAAGTTGTTTTTCGAAAGCGGGGTTTTCATTTATTCCACTGATCGTTTCACAATGTACCAGGTAAATTGTTTGTTGGGAGGAAAAGGTACAGCCCTGATCCACGATTTCGTAATTCAAAATGGCAGCATTACTGGTCAGGACGGTCAAATCGAAACTTTCCCCGTAAATACCGTCCAGATAGTAACTCCCTCCGGCAGGCGAAGCTGGGGGAGGTGTCCAGTTGGTGATGCTGTCGCAAAGTTCCGGAATCTGGCTTATCGTGACCTCAACTTCGGGTAAATACTGTAATTGGAGGGTGTCACTGTATTTGCTGACCGAATTGATTTGATAACTAGCGCTATAATTTCCAGGATTTTGGACAAACTGACTGTGCTTCAACTCCCCATTATTCCATTCGATAGGGACCGGAGCGTAACAGTACAGTAGATTTGAGTCGAGTGGACATTTCCTAAGTGAGTCAACAATTTTGGTGTATGATGGGCACAGAGAGTCGAAAAGGAAAATTCCGGAAAAGACAAGTTCATTGTGATCGTATAATTCAGGGTTGTCTTCCAGATGTTTCTTTCGGAAATCGCCAAATAATTTGTCCTTTTTGTACTCCAGGCTGTGTCGTTTCGTGGAGGGACGAATAGTGATCTGATGATCTCCGTAAGGAAGTTCCAGAAACCGGTATTGAGGCCGCCAGTGTTGACTGTAACTGTCAAAAGCATCGAATTCATATACGGTTCCATCTACCACAATTTCAAAAATCCCTACGGAAGGCCCGGTCAGAATATTGATTCCGATTTCGTTTCCGGTAAATTCAAAGCGGTAATTGCTCTGGCTGTTTTCAGAGGCCAAAAAGTGCACGTTTTCTGAAACGAAAGCACTCCATTCAGGTCGCTGAGTATCACTGCTAATCAATTGAAAGCCCTGGTTTAGGCTCTCCTGAACTGCCTGGAGGTCGCTTGCTTCCAAATTGAAATGAATGGTCGGCGCTTTGAGCAGATGGGCTCTTTTTTGTCCTGGTTCTTCAACCAGTGTGAGTAGTTCCGCAATACGCTCGGCGTAAATCTCGGTCCCGTAGATGGTTGGATGCTTTTGATCCCGCATGAAGACATGCAGGCCTTCCGGATTTTTTCCGGTACTCAAATCTACGTTTGGATCTGTAAAAACTACACTGTCACTTTCTATTTGTTCCAGGCAAGCCAATCCCAAAAAGACGGCCGGAATGTCGTAATATGACGCAATGGAATCATGTTTGGAAGCAGTTAAATTCATTTTCCCGTTGCGAATGTCTTCCAAATCTGGCTCCTGGGGAGTATAGACGAAGCAGATGTCAGTGTAGGGATGTGTCCTCCATACTTTGCGTACGATAGCTTCCATTCCCTTTTCAATGTCGCTGGAAGTGCGATAGAAATAGTCATTGACGGCAAATTCTACAAAGAGAAGGTCAAAACGCTGTTGCTTGAGAACTTCCTGATCAATTCGATAGGCGGCATGCTTGGAATTACTTCCTCCGATCCCAAGATTAACGTGTTCCAAGTCGGCATCCGGATGTCTTTCATTCAACCAGCTTTCGATGCGCGGCCTCCAGTAATTTCCATCGGTGATACTCCCACCCAAATAGCCAATACGAGCATGTTGCTGTTGATTTAGTTGCTTGTAAAAATTCGGAAGACCACCTCTCAGTTGATGTTCAAAGGCTTGTTTTAAGGGCCATTGCGCAAACAATTTTGGCGGTGCCAAAATCAATACATAGCCCATGGCGATGCACTGACAAAGTTTTGCTAATAGTGTCATTGTAAAAGGGTTGGTCTGACGAAGATACTTATTTCCCTGTCACAAAAATCAAATGGCAATAAATATTTTATAGGTCGTATCTTCCCTTTTCGATCAGATGTTGGGCGATCAATTGTCTCAATTCTTTTGGATTGATTGGCTCTGTTTTCGTAAAGCGTTTCAGTCCCATCAACATCATTCGTGCTTCGTCTCCAGCTTCAAAAGATAGAATGGCATCTTTTCCTGCTTTATTGATTCGATCGGCTGCGTCATAAAAGTATAGCTTCGTAATGGCGATTTGGATTTGAGCATTCTCGACACCATTTCGTTCAATCATTTTTTGACTTCGAAGAAGGAGTGATTCGGCGAGGAATGTCCAGGTGGCCATATCAGCAATATTCATGAGGATTTCCTGTTCCTTGGCCAATGTCATCATTAACTTCTGAACGGCGGCTCCGGCGACCATCAAAACAGTTTTCTTAAAACCTTCCAGGTAATGTACTTCCTGGTCGAGTGGGCCAGAACCTATTTCCGGGAAATCCGGGATACTCATTAATTCGTTGGCGACGGCCATGGCAGGTCCCATCAAGTCCAGTTTGCCTTTCATCGCTCTTTTCAGGATCATGTCCACCGTTAGCATTCGGTTGATTTCATTGGTCCCTTCAAAAATTCGATTGATTCTGGAATCACGATAAGAAAGTTCTACCGGGGATTCGGCTGAATAACCCATTCCTCCAAATACCTGAACTCCTTCGTCGACGACGTAATCAAGTGCCTCTGAACCGGCAACTTTTAACATGGCACATTCAGCGGCATATTCTTCAATTCCTTTTAGAGTAGCCTGTGCCTTGTCCATCCCTTCTGCCTGAAGTTGGGCGATGGCATCTTCTATTTGTTGTCCGACCCGATAGGTGGCTGATTCCACCGCAAAAGTTCTGACAATCTGTTCCGCCATCTTATGACGAATGGCCCCATACTTGGAGATGGGACGACCGAATTGCTCTCTTTCCTGGGCATATTTGACGGTGTGGTCAATGGTCTGTTTCGCCCCTCCAAGAACACCGGCGGCGAGTTTGATTCGCCCGATGTTTAAAATATTTAATGCGATTTTGAATCCATTTCCACGCTCGGAGAGTAAGTTTTCCTTTGGAACCTGAACATTGTTGAAGAAAATTTGTCGGGTAGAAGAACCTTTAATTCCCATTTTTTTCTCTTCCGGATTCAAACTGATTCCTTCGCTTTCTGCTTCGACGAGAAAAGCACTCAAAGTATCATCATCGTCGATTTTGGCAAATACGGTCAAAAGATTAGCAAAACCTCCATTGGTAATCCACATCTTCTGACCGTTTAAAGTATAATGACTTCCTGCGTCGTTCAAAACGGCTTTGGTCTTTCCTGAATTGGCATCGGATCCTGAGCCAGGTTCGGTCAAACAGTATGCTGCTTTCCACTCACCACTAGCCAGTTTTGGAATGTACTTTTCCTTCTGTTCCTGGTTTCCATAGTAAAGAAGCGGTAGTGTCCCAATACCAGTGTGGGCACCATAGGCGACCGAGAATGAATGTCCTTTTCCAAGGTATTCAGTGGCCAACAGAGAAGTTTTGAAATCAACTCCCATCCCTCCCAGATCTTCCGGGACAGAAAGACCTAGCAGACCCAGTTCTCCGGCTTTCTCCAAAAGTGAAGGCATGAGCCCTTCTTCCATCCCCTCAATGCGTTCTTTTTTCGGCTCAATTTCCTGATCAATGAAATCCTGACACATTTGCGCGATCATGCGCTGTTCTTCGCTCCAATCTTCCGGAACAAAAATGTCGGAAGCCTGGGTTCTTTTAATCAGGAACTCTCCTCCTTTGGTAATCTCTTTACTCATGGTTGCCATTTACGTTTAAAACGAAGTTAAGTATTAAAATATTGCTATGCAAGCATAAATATTCAATTCTTTTGGCAGGATCATATATTTTCTTTTGGAGACTAAAATTTGATCTGAATTCGTCCCAGGTAATTGATGCCTGCCTGTGGGTAGTAGAAATTCTCAATCGTTCGGACTCCACCATAGATGTAGCCCCATGTATAACCGTTACTTGAATACAATTGATTGAACACATTATTGAGCAGGAAACCGAAGGTCATTTCGTCGCCAAGCAGTCTTTTTGTCGTGTAAGACAACTGCAAATGTGTCACATAGTATGCTTCGATTTTACGATCAGATGATGAAGTGTTATCCAGGTATTGCGCTCCTACGTATTTGGAGAGGATGGTCGTTCTAAATCCTGGGAACCATTCTGCACCGAGTTGGATACCAGCAATGACGTTTGGAGAAAAAGCCAGATCCGTGTTTTGGTGCTCAATGGTCGTTTGCCCATTAATGTCCGAATTATCGACGTATTCAGTAAAAGAAGGAATCTTGTTTTGACTGATTGTCAGGTTTCCTCCAATATCAAATTTTGACCGCAGGCGCATGCTGGCCTGGAGCTCGATTCCACTTCGATAACTGTCCTTGACATTGATTCGGGTATAATCTCCGACATCGTTGATTTTTCCGGTCAGGATCAGTTGATTGTTGTAATCCATGAAGTAGAAATTACTTGAGATGCGAAGTCTACTACCTGTAAAATGATATCCTGCCTCGAGGTTGTACAGGGTTTCATGGCTTGGCCGGTTTCCTGGTGTGTACGATCGGAAATCACCCCGGATTGGTTCCCGGTTTCCAATAGCATACGATACATAAGAGTAATGGCGCGGATTGAAATGATAGGTGAACCCCAGTTTGGGGTTAAAGAAGTTGAATTGAGCACTTTGTTCCCGGTTGACAAAAGCTCCATTCACCTGGTCAATTCCAAGGAATGAATAGTCGATGAAGCGATACTGGAGATCCAGGAAGCTCACAAATTTATTTTTGCGATACGTGAATTTACCATAGACATTTCCATCTTTCTTTGTAGCGAAATTATCGTAGTAGGTATCCCTGATTTCACTGTCTGATGCAGATCGAGCCCAGATAATTTCACCAAAATGCCGTCCATCATACTGGTTGTACGCACCTCCAAGAATCATTCGGAAACCTTTGATGGATTTGTAATCCAGAGACATCACGAGTCCGTAAAAATCATTGTCCAGCCATCTTCTTCTGATGAGGTCCGTGGTGGAGATCGTATCTGTCCCTAAAATGATCGGAGTCAAATTGTAGTCGGCAAAATCTTCTCCTTGCTGATATTGTTCAAAATACCCCTTTCCTTTGGTGTAGTGCAGACCTGTGTTCAGCTTAAAACGCTTATGGAAGCTGTAAGTATGCATCAATTGATAATGTGTTTGCTGATAATTATCTACCTCATTATCGTATTCGTAAAAATTGTATGTTCTTCCGGAGCGAAGGAGATTGTCTCGCTGGGCATCCGTTAAATAGTTTCGGTCGGCATAGGCAATACGATCCGCTTCATTTCCATAAAGTACACTTTCAGGGGTGCCATACCAGGATTGATAAGTGACTTCCTTCCCACTGAAGGTATTGAAACGGAGCAGGTGTTTTTTGTTTAGATAACTTCCCGAGAAGAAGTAAGATTTTAGGTTGGAGGTCGCCCGGTCAATATATCCATCAGATTGAATATTGGACAGACGCATATCGAAGGCAAAGCCCTTTTTGAGCAGCCCTGTTCCAACTTTAACAGAAGATTTGTAGGTATTGAAGGAGCCGTAGGATTGATCCAGTTCGGCGTAGGCTCTCTTTCGGATTTGATCGGTTTGGACATTGATGCTGGCACCGAAGGCAGCTGACCCATTCGTCGAGGTTCCGACTCCACGTTGAATCTGAATGTTGTCAACGCTATTCGCTAAATCTGGCATATTCACCCAATAAATGGAGTGTGATTCGGCATCATTAATGGGAATTCCGTTGATCGTAAGATTCGTCCTGGTTGGATCAACCCCTCGAATTCGGAGACCTGTATATCCAACTCCGGCACCGGCATCTGAAGTGACCACGGCAGAAGGAGTCATTTGCAATAGGTAGGGGAGATCCTGCCCGAAGTTCATTCGCTGAAGTTCCTCCTTTTTTATGGAGTTATAGGTGGTAGCTGTGTTTTCGTTGGCTCGGGTCGCCTGAACAAAAACTTCTTCGATTTCAAGCTTTTCTTCCTGGAGTGAGAAGTTGATCTCCATATCTTTCGTGAGCTCAATTTTCCGATCCTCCAGTTCATATCCGATGGCCTGGCAACGAAGGAGGTAGCTTCCCTTCTCCAGCTTCCTGATTTCGTACCATCCCGCAGCATTAGTTCTGCTTTGTTGGTTTTTTCCCTGGAGCAGGAGTTCGGCATTTTCAATCGCCTTTCCTTCTTTGTCGGTTACTTTTCCGTGAATCTGGAATTGCGCGATTAATGATGTGCTGGCCATGAGGGTCAGACTTAATAGAAACATTCTTGTTTTCATTTCATAAAGAATTAACAAGAACAAGGGGCCAATTCTTTTTTTGATTAAAAAATAAATTAGCATTCAATATGCTCTTCCATAAACAGGTTATTTCCGAACATTGGTCTTATCATTTCCCTTCGCGGGCATTACCCCGATCAGGTTCAATGGGTATAATCTCAGCCTGTTCGTGCAGGCACCCCTTATGAGACGTGACAAAATTAAGCAAAATCTGCGCTTTGACAAAAATTGTAACCAGTGTTACTTTCAGTCAAATGAATTCTGAGTAATTTTGAGTAAAAATTCAAACTATGAGCGAAAAGCCAACAATTGTAGACGTACGTACACCGGCAGAATATATGGGAGGACACGTCCAGGGAAGTATTAACATTCCATTACAGGAAATCGAGGCAAGATTGGATGAGATCAAAACCCTCAAACAACCTATCGTATTATGCTGTGCAAGTGGGATGAGGAGTGGTCAGGCTACCCATTTTCTGTCGCAGCACGGAATTGATTGCAGCAATGGTGGGGGATGGACTGATGTAAACGGAAAATACTAAGAGATGTCCTTATTTAAAAGCTTATTTGGCCCTAAAACGGATTACAGGGAGTTGTTGTCCCAGGGGGCGGTGATCGTGGATGTTCGCTCAGAAGGTGAGTTCCGTGGAGGACATATCAAAGGATCAAAAAATATCCCTTTAGATCAGTTGTCTTCAAAAGCATCTAAATTACCGAAAGACAAAGCAATCATTTGTTGTTGTGCTTCCGGAGTTAGAAGTGGATCTGCGAAAGGAATGTTGAAATCAAAAGGATTCCAGGAAGTGTACAATGGAGGTGGCTGGAGAAGCCTGCAATCCAAAATTTCCTGATTCAAACACCAAATTGCCTGAGATGATGATCCAGGTGATTGTAGAAATAATTGTTCCACTCATTTCGTGTCAAAGGACCAAATGAGTGGGATTCTTTCCCATCAAAATATTCCGGACCTAATTCTGCTGTTTTCTCAATGTAGAGGATGAGTCGGTCCTTTTCGTATTCAAAATCTTTGGTGGAATCAATTTTAAAATGAGGCGCTGTCGGACTATTTTTGCGATAGGCTTTCTCTCCAACAACGGTTTTTTTGACGAACAATTTCATCATGAAACGATGAAAAGTACTTGCTTTGGGTAATTTGTTGTCGTACACCAACTCATAAGAAATATTACAATGAGCCAGCATTTGAGCAACATTCATTTTTCCCCACAAGGCCTTACTCTTTTTGTTCAGTGAATCAATCCGATTCTTGAATTCATCGACGACAGCCGGGTCAAATATGTTTTTCATACATGATGATCAGTTTTTTATCTTCTGCTCGTAAAACTGTTTGCTGTTTAGGTGGAGGTTATCCTGGTGTATATTTTCGATGCCAAGGCTTCGGAATAAACGTAAAATAATCAACTTATTTTGCTCGGTGTTTTCAGTGAGCCTAATTTTCATTTTTCCCTTTTCTTCTTTGTAGTCCACAGTGAAAAAATCAGTATAGTACGAAGCTCTTTTTTGAACAAATTCCGCTTTGGGTGCCGGTTTTAACTGAAATTCAAAAATCCCCATGGATTTGTCCGTGTTGAAACTTTTTTCTTTTCGCGCATAGGCATCTGTCCGATCCTGTCCGAATGCACTGATCATAAGGACTAAAAAGAGGGCTGTCAGGCTTGATTTCATGAAATGCTTATTTTTAACGAATTTACGAAAAAACGCTGGAATGGGCAAATTAAAAAGCTACTATCGAGAAGGGGTGTTGGAGGCAGGTTGTGATGAGGCTGGACGTGGTTGTATGGCCGGTCCGGTAGTGGCAGCTTCTGTGATTTTGCCTCCTGATTTTAAGCATCCCGACCTGAATGATTCCAAGCAATTGAGTGAAGCAAAACGAGCGAAATTGCGACCACTGATTGAAAAGGAAGCCCTCGCCTGGAAAGTCGTTTTTGCCGAGGTAGAACAAATTGACCAAATCAACATTTTGAATGCAAGTATTTGGGCAATGCAACAGGCTGCCATTCAGCTAAAACCGAGACCGGAATTTTTACTCATTGACGGAAACCGATTCCATACTTGTGAGATTCCCCATGAATGCTTTGTGAAGGGAGATGGCCGATTTCAGTCAATTGCTGCGGCATCCATTTTGGCAAAAACGCATCGGGATGAGTATATGGAGCAACTTAGTCCTCAGTTTGAAGTGTATAACTGGAAAAAGAACAAAGGATATCCAACCAGAGAGCACCGGGATGCCATCTTGAAATACGGATTATGTGAGCATCATCGGAAGACTTTTCGCTTGAAAGAGATGGATCAGTTGAGCCTCGATTTTTAAGCGCTTCATAAACATTCGGATGTTAACTAATTTTAGGGAGGCAAAAGCCGCTGAACGTCAAAAGGAATATCTTTGCTTCTAGAGATTTAATGGCATGTTGGGACGTTTTTTTTTGTTGGTATTGAGCATTTTGAGTTTGGGCTGGATCAGCTTTGTGGCCTATGATCTACTGGACAAAAAGGAATTTATCTCCCCGGAGCGTGTGTTTGGACCTCAGGATGGCGAAATCCTGATTGTTAATCGAAGCCAGGAAGTACATCTGGATGAACTGGATTTCAAGATGCACGAATCAGTCCGTGAGTTGTATGAAGTGTTGTTGAAGAAGGTATATCGAAACGAGCAATTATATGCCACAGAAAAAAGTCCTGTGATCCTGGTTCGTCAGGGAGGTTTGTGGGACCAAACTTCCGTGAGTGATTATTTTAAGACCAAGGGAATTGACTTTAAGTGGAAAGAAGGAAGAGCTTTTCAGTTGAAAAATGGTTTTCAGGGACGCTACAAAAGAAATTATCTGGTGATCCACCCCCGAAATATGGAAGTGGAAGCTCATGAGCCGGTAAATTGGCCGGTATGGGATTATAAAGCAAGTGCCAGTATCATTCGCCTTGATCGCCCATTGAGATCGACCAATGTGTACTTCAAAAAGAATGGAACGGTTTCTTATGAGACCAAGTACGGGGAGGATAGGCGCTGCCCCAAGATGGATGACGCCGATTTGTTCGCGCAACAAGTTCCCGGTGGAGTAAAGTCGTACTATTTCGTCGAGAAAAATTTCGCAGAATTTGAAAAGCAAATTCCTGTGGAGAGTCCTTTGAAAGAATGGATGGAATCCGGTTACGTGATTTTTAAAGCCAAGGGAAAAAAGCATTTGATTTGTGATTATAACAAGGCCATTGACCCGGTGCAACTGCTTTTGGCAGAACATGGAGATAGTTTGGGACGAGTGCGGCAATTGCGTCTGACAAAAGATTTTCCATCTTCCCTGGAACAGGGCTTTTATGTCGCTTACCTGGCGGACAAATTGTTGTTTAGTGAAGACAAATACAGTCAGGCACAAGTTCAGGCCGATTACGAAGCTGGAAATACCCTGGCACTGGATCGGGAAAAGATGGACGCTTATTATGGGAAACTCCCGTCTCATGTGTCTTCCAGGGTGATTGATGAAAAGGAGAAGTATAGCGTGACTGCTTTTAAGGGCTTGTTGATAAGAACAGATTTGCAACATCGGAAAGAAACGATTTTACGTTCTGACAAGCAGATGAAGAAGCAGCACGTTTCTTTTGGCATAGACGGAGAATTACTTCATTTACTGGACGATGGGGAGCAGGTGTATGCCGTCACCTCGAAAAACTGGTTGTTGGCTTTTGCGAATCAGAAACAAATTTGGAAATATCAGTTGGATGGTCCCTGTTTGGAACGTCCTCGTATCGTGGATATCTATCAAAACGGGAACAAACAAATTTTGCTGAATACTGCAGGGAAAGTACATCTCATTACAGCGAAGGGACTGACAGCAAACGAATACCCCCTGAAATGTGCTTCCAAATCGCCGGTAACAACTTATCGATGGGCAGGACAAACGTACATGGTTCTGGTGGATCTGAAGGATAGGTTGGTATTAGCAGATGCCCAGGGTCGGGTCATCAAAAAAGTCCGTTTAAGAACGGGGCCTGTGAGCCAGGGAGTGAGGGTCTATCGAAAAGAGAAGCGTTTGGTAGCTGAGATCAATGGTCAGGATCATTTGGAACGGATCGATCTGGATAAGTCCAGAGTCCTGGAGGTTCTTGATCCCTTGGGTTCAGTGAATGAGGTAATGAAAACCTCTACTGGCTTTGACTATTACCGCCTGAGAGAAGAGAAACTTTATCGGGTGAACGAGAAAGAGCAGGTGGAATTGGCTGGCTTAGGGAAAGTTTCCCGATTAAAGCGCCATTGGAACGGAGTGGATAATTATCTGATCGCGATGTCTGAAAATAAGATTTGGTTCCTGTACTCGGATGGAAGCAGGAAGGTGATCGAAACGGGATTATCCGGCATAGATGATGTAGCAGTATTTCAGACGACCGATGGAAGAGAACTCCTGGCCGTTTTGGATGGAATCGAGAATAATGTGTATCTTTTTGATATGAACGGTCAAAAACAGCAGGAGCGTTCGCTGGAAGGATTGAAGGCGGTGTCTTTAAGTAGATCCGGAGGAAATTTGGTTATTACCAGCTCCCTGCATGGAAGTATTGTTCAGTATAACCTGGAAGGACATGAGTGATCAGGATCATTTGGAAGAATTAAAAGCCGACCCTTCTCGTCCTGGAAATCAACGAAGGAGAGTAGGGATGAACGGGGAGTTGATCGCAGCCATTGTGGTCTTGTCCATTTCGCTGGTTTGGTTGCTGTTTACCTGGTTGGTAGTTCGACGTATTTATACGCTTAACTGGATCATTATGGCAATTGGAGTCGGTATCCTGATTCTTGGACTAATCAAATACTACCGGATCAAAAACAACAACCTGGATTTTTAATGATTTTGTAAGGAAGTTTCGTTCAAATAGGCTTCCATACGGTGTTGAATTCGTTCTGAAATCTTGCTATTGTCAGTTTTTTCAAATGACTTTCCCGTAATTTGTTCGTAGAGTTCAATGTATCGCTCAGATACTTCCTGAACAAAGCTATCCGGCATTTCTGGCATCTGTTGTCCTTCCAATCCCTGAAAACCATGTTCAATTAACCATTCCCGGACAAATTCTTTGGAAAGTTGTTTTTGAGGAAGTCCTTTTTCCTGAAGTTCCTGATAAGTATCCAGGTAGAAGTAGCGGGAAGAATCCGGGGTATGGATTTCATCGATCAGGTAGACCTTGCCATCATGCAAACCGAATTCATATTTCGTGTCAACCAGGATCAGTCCTTGTTTTTCAGCCATTTCCGTTCCTCGTTGAAACAAGGCTCTGGTGTATGCTTCTAATTGCTCGTAAAGCTCCTGGGGGACAATGTTTCGCTCGATAATTTCCTCCCGGGAGATGTCCATGTCATGTCCTTCTTCTTCCTTGGTTGCAGGAGTAATGATGGGTTCTGGAAAACGATCATTTTCCTTCATTCCTTCCGGAAGAGGAACGCCACATAACATGCGTTTTCCTGCCTTGTATTCCCGGGCACTGTGTCCTGCCAAATAGCCACGAATAACCATTTCGACCCGGATCGCATCACATTTGATTCCGACAGAAACATTCGGATCCGGACAGGCGAGCAACCAGTTTGGAACAATGTCACTGGTAGCCTTTAGAAAATGTTCGGCAATTTGATTTAGAACCTGTCCCTTATACGGAATTCCTTTCGGGAGAATGTGGTCAAAGGCAGAGATTCGATCCGACGCAACAATCACGATACGCTCGTCATTCAGACTGTGAACATCTCGTACTTTACCCTTGTAAACATCTATTTCTCCGGGGAAATGAAAGTGGGTTTCTTTCAGGCTTGTAGCATTCATGATTATTTGTTCGACGGGGTTGAATCGTTTTTACTTTGTTCCTTCTGTTCCTTGAATTTGGAATCTGCTTCCTCGAAGGCATCAATGATTCGTTTCACCAGGGGGTGGCGAATGACATCGTGCTGGTTCAATTTAACAATTTCAATACCGGGTACATCGTGGAGAGCATTCAGCGCATAGGGTAAACCAGAACGCTGATGTTTGGGAAGATCTATCTGAGACATGTCTCCCGTAATGATGAATTTAGCTGTGGTTCCCATACGCGTCAGGAACATTTTCATCTGGACACTCGTGGCGTTTTGTGCTTCATCCAGGATGACAAAGGCCTTGTCCAGGGTACGTCCTCTCATAAAGGCGAGGGGAGCGATTTCAATGATGCCGTACTCCATCATGTCTGCCAGTTTTTCTGGGGGAATCATGTCCCGGAGGGCATCGTATAGAGGCATGAGGTAGGGATCGAGTTTTTCTTTGAGATCACCGGGTAAAAAACCGAGGTTTTCTCCGGCTTCGACTGCTGGTCTGGTCAAAATGATTCGCTTGACTTCCTTGGCTTTGAGTGCTCTGACGGCCAGGGCTACTGCAGTATAAGTCTTCCCGGTTCCCGCCGGACCAACTGCAAAGACCATGTCATTGTGATTTGCTGCTTGAACGAGTTTACGTTGATTGACTGTTTTGGCTTTGATCTTGGCTCCTCCATTCCCATGAACAAGCACTTCATCTCCCTTTCCACCATTGATGTTAGCATGTTCCAGTAGAAGCTGTTCAATGACATTTTCATCCAGGGTATTGAATCGCTTGAAATAGGAAATGATCTGATCGAATTTTTTTTCAAAAACTTCAATCACCTCTGGATCACCTGAAATCTGAAGTTTGTTGCCACGAGCAACTATTTTAATGGCGGGAAAGTATTTGACAAAGGTTTTGAGGTAAGTATTATTTGCTCCGAAAATTTCAACCGGATTAATGTTTTTGATTTCAATTTCTTTTTCCAAACACGCCTAAATTAAGTAACAGACGACCCTGTTAGTTCCAGAATAAACCTTAAATTTGAGCAAAATTACGGAATAATTTTTTCAATCCGATCAGGAAAATGAAAATCATCACCCTTACGACAGACATGGGATTGGAAGACCATTATGTGGCTGCTTTGAAAGGGAGTATTTTAAGTGCTGATCCGGAAATTAGGATTGTAGATATATCCCATCAGATTGCAGCTTTTGATTTGTCCCAGGCGGCCTATTGTCTGGCTTCCTGTATGAACGATTTTCCGTCAGGGAGTGTGCATTTGATCGGAGTAGACAGCGAACCCGTCATTAATTTTGGATCCCCAAGGCATTCCAGTGTACCGGCAATCTTGAAAATGAATGGGCAGTATGTAGTTTCCAATGACAATGGCGTTTTCAGCCTGCTGTTGAAAGAAGATCTTCCGGAAGGGGTTTGGCATGTAGACGATGTGCTATCCAATCCGAATGCTTTTCGTTTTCCAGCCAAGAACGTACTCCTTCCGATCGCCATCCGACTGGCACAGGGAGCGAAGCCGGAAGAAATGGGAACAGCAGTTTCGGGCTTCAATCGATTGATCGCCATGAATCCGACCATAGAGACTAACCTCATTAAAGGAAATGTGATTCATGTAGATCACTATGGAAATGTGATTACAAATATTGATAAAGCACTCTTTGAGCGTTTCGGTAAGGATATTCCATTCACCATTTATTTTAGAAGGAAGGAATACTTCATTGATGAAATTTCGAATAGTTATAATGAGGTTCCTCCAGGAGAAAAGCTTGCTTTTTTCAATCAGAACGATCTATTAGAGATCGCTATTAATCGGGGGGCCAAATCCAGGAATGGGGGTGCCAGTACCTTGTTCGGACTTCAGGTAAATGATACGATTCGGGTGGAGTTCCTTCCTCCAGGATCCAAAGAAACCCTCGATGCATTATTTGACTGATCTATGATTACACGCATCGTAAAGCTCCATTTTCAGGAAGACCGAATAGATGATTTTCTACATTTTTTTGAGGAAATTAAGTGGAAAGTTGCGAAACAACCTAACTGCGGAGGGATGAAATTGTTACGGGATAAACACCATCCGGAAATTGTGTTTACATACAGTCATTGGAGAGATGAGGAGGCATTGGAAACATATCGTCGTTCAGAATTGTTTGCGCAGGTGTGGCCCCGGATTAAACCCTGGTTTAAAGAGCGGGCAGAAGCCTGGACAGTAGAGTGTCACTTCAACGGTTTCGAAGAAGCCTAATACCTTGTTCAAGTCTTCAAACAAGCTGTTACATTTTTCTTATATTTGAGGGAAACGTTAACTATAATACATCCGAAAAGCACTTTCCATTTGGAATTATTGCAGAATCTTCAAGAATCTATTTGAGCTTGATGACCTTGATTCGCTTAATTTCTAAGGGAGAAGTTGTTTTTGGAAGAGAGAACCATGAGACAGCATCAAAAGCGTAAAGATCGAAGGCTTTCGAATCCTCCAGTTAGTGAAAGCAGCATTCAAAGAAAAAAAGAAGCTGAAGCAGGATCAAAGGACCAACGTCAGCAGCTCACCCAGTTGAAGAAAATTCAGCACCTAGCAAATGAAAAACAGGGTGGTGGATCGGCGGTTTATCAGTTGATGCAGGCTGGAGATGGTCAGCAACAACAACAACAACAACAACAACAGCAGGCGGCGGTTCCAGCGCCACAAGCGCAGCAGCAACAACAGCAAGCACCAGCCCCGGTGGCTCCTCAAGCACAACAGCAACAACAAGCTCCAGCAGCGGTGGCAGCTGCACAGCCGCAGGTGCCAACTCGTCAGGATTTTATTAATTGGCTTCAGCATCATGGAGCAGGGGCAATTGCAGGTGCACCTAATGTTCATTTTCACCCACATAATGGGGATACTTTGAGGTGTTACTGGAATGACGCCGCCAGAATCCATAATCATGATTATCGCCTGGGAGTCAATATTCACCACAATGGTCACCTGGGGAGTACCTGGCTTGTTGGGGTGGATGGAGTGGCTGTGAATGCTCAAGACAATCCAGCTAGCGCAGGGATGCAGGCAAGGATGGCAGCCCTGTTATTATTGCATCCAGCTCCGGTTGCCGCTCCAGCGCCGAACATGGGGGCTGCTAGAGGCCGGGGGAGAGGAAGAGGAAATTTTGGCGCTCGCGGGAGGGGTAGAGGGCAGATGCAACAGGGGAGAGGGAGAGGATTTGGAAATGCACGAGGACGTGGATATATAGGAGGAAGAGGAAGAGGTCGTGGAAGAGGTGGAGGAATCAATGGAAACTGGCGTCAACGAGATTAATTTTTGAAGCGGTTTGAATCGAATTAGTCTCATAATGAGTGAAGTACATTTGTTTTTCTCAAAATTATGTTTAGCTTTGGTCTGAACTCTAAATACTAAGTATCATGAAAAAAGCAATGAAACTAGCCCTGTTTCTGGGGGCTTTTGTACTAACAGCCAGTTTCTCATTCGGACAAGACGCTAATTTGACAGGAAAAGCCATGTCAGCAGCGAATGATTGTCTGCAGGGATTTGCCTACGACGGCGGATTGAAAACGACCACCACAACGCATGTGATTGGAACCTGTCCGGATGGAAGCTCCAAGTACGCAGTGACGGTCTATAAGACGGGACATTGTCCTCAGAACAAACAAATTGCTTGTTTAGTAATTGCTTTCCCAGTTGCAACGGTATTTTTCGATTGCGACGGAGAGGTAGAAAACGTTGAATGTTTTAATCAGGATTAAAGCACTTACGTGATTTGAATGGAGGCCGTCTCAATTTGTTGGGACGGCTTTTTGCTGCATGCATTTTTGTATGAAATTCCAATAAGTATCGATCCCCTTGAACAATTGTTCTCGAAGCAGGTACTCGTTGGCACCGTGGACTCCCCCCAGGGCTTCCTGGTCAAATATGGCAGGAATGATTCCGTAAGTGGGAATGCCTTTCCGACGAAAGAAATTATTGTCTGTAGAGGCAGGAAACAGGATGGGAGAACTAACTGATCCGGGATAAGTCGATTCCAGGGCCTCCTGCATCATTTCAAAGTAGGGAGTAATTGGAGATCCCGGAGTATTTGGACTTTCGGAAAGAGTTCTGATTTCAACTTTTTGACCGGTGGTAATGCGTAGTTTTCGGATAAAGCGTTTGCTTTTTTCACCGGGAAGGAGTCGGCAGTCCAAAACTGCATACGCTTCATCGCTGATTTGATTGGCACTTCCTCCGTTCATGGTATTGATATCTGTAATTACAAAAGTATTGCTGACCAATACCTGGAAAATTTCGCCCGGTCGGAAGTATTTTTTGACAAAAGGCCAGAAAATGATCCAATTGATGTGTTTGATGACAAAGCCTTTAAGTCCTCCTTCCAGTTTTCCCAGGGTTCGAAACATTTGCCGGGATGTACGGTTGAATTTAACCTCTCTTTTTTGATCCAGGATTTTGATGAGCGCCTTGACCAGTCTTTTGTTGGCATATAGATCGGGTGGTACGGCACCATGACCGTGCGTTTTTTTTCGGGCGACTAATTTCAACCATAAGGAGCTTTTTTCGGCGACGGAAATTCCGAATACGGGAAGTTCCGGTCTGGATGGAACCAGGTTTCTCAGTCCGGACCCTCCTTCCCCAAAAACAACTACCGGGTTGAGCTTTTTGAGTTCTGTTTCGACCAGATGGGCCGCACCAAAAGGATTTCCTGTTTCTTCTCCTGAAACGGAAAGCATTGTGACGTTATACGGGAAGTTTTCCGTTTTACTTCTTCTGACAAATTGTTGAAGAGCATATAGCTGCATGACCGCCAGCCCCTTGCAATCAATGGCTCCACGTCCCCATATAGTATCTCCACTTACAGTCCCACTAAAAGCGGGGTATTTCCATGCTTTTTCGTCGGTGATGGGAACCACATCCAGGTGATTCAGCAGGACGATGTTGGGCTTGTTACTGGACAAGGGATAAAGGGAGGCCGCAAAATTGAAAGCTGAGTCTGGATTTCCCAATCTTTCTGTGTACAGTCCAAATTGCTGGCAATGTTCTAACAGAAACTGTCCTGCGGCGAACTCATCACCGGAAATGGATTCTTTTTGAATGAATCGACTTAGGAAGGGGTCGGCCGGAATCATCTGTGCAAGAAATGATTGTCCGGGAAGGATTCCTCCTGGAAGAAACATCACTATGAAAAGAAAGAAAAAATTCCTGCGCATCACTCAAAGATAGCAGAAACAAAAAATCCACCCCGGTTAGGAAGTGGATTTCTCTAAGTTCTGGTTTGATTTAGTCCCTGATTACCGAATAACCTGGGTATTTTTTGATGTCAAAGACAAACTTGCTGTCACTGACTGAAGCATTGGCCTCAAACTTTTTAAGTGAATAGCTCATCACCGTTCCATCCTTGGCTTTCATGACAGCCTTCTTCAACTCATTCTTATTCTTCGAAATGTAGAGTATGATGGTGTGATAGTCGACCTCCTTGGGGTTCTTTGGATAAAGCATGATGACATGAACTGTTTCATTATCATAGGTCGTCTCCTTGTCATATTTATTTTTGAATCCGGATTCCCAGATAGTCATCAGCTTCTTCGGATTCATGCTCTCTTCTTCGTCACCGGCATCTGAAATGTAAACAGACTTATCCTCTTTGACAACCGTCCAGTTCTTGCTTCCGTTCGAGATGATTGTATTGTCCCCGTAAGAGGCGTAATATTTGTCTCCTTTGACCCAACCCTTTCCGATTTCACTTTCATTCATTCCGGTCGCTGAATTCTTGATATGGGCTGAAAATTCCAGGTAAAACGAGTTGTATTGTCTCATCTTTCCAGAGAGCTTGTTCAATATGTCCTGTGATTTTGAACTTTGACCGAAAGCACTGAAGGAGATCAGGCAAAGCATACATACAATTAATCTCATTGTTTTTTGTTTTAGAATGCAAATATCATAAATTGTGCCAAAATAGCATAATCAAGACTAATTTGTAATGATTTCTATAGCAGTCCTTTTTCCTGAAGGAAGTTGTCCAATGTGACTTCATCGGCAAACAGAACTTCCCGGGCTTTACTTCCCTGGAATGCACCAATAATTCCGTAACCTTCCAGTTGATCAACAATTCTTCCAGCCCTGTTGTAACCCAGTTTTAGTTTGCGTTGGAGCAGACTGGCAGATCCCTGCTGATGGATAACCACAATTCTTGCTGCATCGACAAACATGGCGTCGAGTTCTTCCAGGTCGACGTCTTTATCAGTGTCCGCACTCTCTCCAACATATTCGGGCAGAAGGAGTGCACTTGGATAAGCACGTTGTTCCCCAATGAAGGTACAGATATCTTCTACTTCCGGGGTGTCCACAAAACCACACTGAAGACGAATGACATCTGATCCTGTGGAAATGAGCATGTCCCCACGACCAATCAACTGATCCGCTCCTGAAGCATCGAGGATTGTTCTGGAATCTATTTTGGAAAGTACCCGGAAAGCGATTCGTGCGGGGAAGTTGGCTTTGATCATCCCAGTGATTACGTTAACCGAAGGACGCTGTGTGGCTACAATTAAGTGAATTCCGACGGCACGTGCTAACTGAGCAATTCGGGCGATGGGGTGTTCCACTTCTTTTCCGGCCGTCATGATCAGATCGGCAAACTCATCAATGAGTACCACAATGTAAGGCAAGTAACGATGTCCTTTTTCTGGGTTCAGTCGACGGTTCACAAATTTCACATTGTATTCCTTGATTGTTCTCACCTGAGCATCTTTGAGCAATTCGTAACGCTCATCCATTTCAATACACAGTGAGTTGAGGGTGTTGACTACTTTGGAGGTATCTGTGATAATGGCATCTTCCTCATCGGGAAGTTTTGCCAGGAAATGTCGTTCAATCCGGTTGTAAAGGGTCAATTCCACTTTCTTGGGATCAACCAATACAAACTTCACCTGTGCCGGGTGCTTTTTATATAAAATTGAAATGAGGATGGCGTTCAGTCCAACGGATTTTCCCTGTCCGGTAGCCCCTGCGACCAATAAGTGAGGCATTTTGGTAAGGTCGAAGGTATAAGTTTCATTGGTGATCGTTTTTCCGATCACTACCGGGAGTTCAAAATCAGAGTTCTGGAATTTTTCCGAGGCGATCAATGAACGCATAGATACCATTTCAGGCTTGCTATTTGGAACTTCAATTCCGATGGTTCCTTTCCCTGGAATGGGGGCAATAATCCGAATTCCAAGTGCAGCCAGACTCAGGGCAATATCATCTTCCAGATTCTTGATCTTGGAAATCCGAACTCCTGGAGCTGGGACAATCTCGTAAAGTGTGACAGTTGGACCTACGGTGGCCTTGATTTTGGCTATGTCTATCTTATAATGAGCGAGTGTTTCAACGATCTTGTTTTTATTCGTCTCTAACTCCGCTTTATCGACGTTCACCTGAGCATTCCCATAATCTTTGAGTAGATCAAGAGGTGGAAGCAGGTAACCGGAAAGATCTAATTTTGGATCGTATTCGCCGTATTCTTTTCGGAGGTTTTCCGCTTCGTCACTACTTAATACAGCCTCTTCTTCCGGAACTTCGATGTCCATTTCATCGGAGTCCTCATCGGACTCGTTCACATCTTCGCTTGTTTCTGTGCTCAATTCATGCTCGTCACTTTCAAGGGCTTCTTCCAATTCTTCGTCCTCTTCTTCAAGTGATGCATCAATTTCCAGTTCACTATCGGCATCTTCTGGCGTTTCTTCCTGAATGAAAACATTCTCCTCCAAAGCTTCTTCGGTTTCATCTTCTGCATCGTCCTCACCGACCGGATTCATGATGTGCGCATCCCGATGGTTGGCTTTGAAAAGATTCTCGTTCTCATCATACTCGTCCAGCTCATCTTTCTTTCCAAAATAACGTTGCCACAAGGCTTTGAAATCCGGGTTAAACAAGGCTACTAAAAGAATATATAGTAGGATCAGGATAAAGAGCAAAGCACCTACCTTTCCGAAAGTGCTAGTCAGCCAGGCATTGATGTGAAAACCGAAACTTCCGCCCAGGTAGGATACGACGTGCGCGAAATACCCCATGAAGAGTGAAAACCAAATCATGGAGACCAGGGAAATACTGACGGTCTTTTTTATTGGGAGGAGTTTAATCTCCAGCATCCACTTGAAACCAATGATGAAAAGCATAAAGGAAATCAGGAAAGAAGAAATCCCAAACCAGCGATAGATCAAAAGGTGAGAAACCCAGGCGCCCATTTTTCCGAACCAGTTACTGATAGGCTCTTCGCTGCTCTCAAAGATGAAACCAAAGAGTGATTTGTCTAATACCAGGTTTTGATCCTGTTTCCAGGTGAAGAAGTATGAAAGACAGGCGAAAAAGAAATAAAAGGAAAGTAGTACCATGACAGCACCAAGGATTGTTTTCGTCTTCTTTTTATCAAGACGATCCATGAGTCCCTTAAACTGTAGCTGAGCTGGAATGGCACTTTTTTTCTCAGTGCTTTCAGGCTTTTTAGCTGCTTTTTTCTCTGATTTAAGATCTTTTTCCGGACGATACGTGTTTTCCTCAGTCATTGAAGGCCATACTATGAAAAACAAAGGTAATCAGGAAAGGAATGTTTCTTTCGCGAAAAGAGAGTAAGTTTGAACAATACAATGTTAGTTCTGGTTGCCGGAAACCGCTTCGATGAACTGCTCAAAGCTCACTCGTTTGTAATCGGAAGGGATTCCGAAGAGGTCTTTGTCCATTGCTTTTTCTTCCCATTCAAGCAATTTGTAGGTGTACAGTCCGTTTTCCGTTTGGATTTGGTAGGATACTGGTAAACCCGGGATTCCGGAAATTGCCCCGGTGTACTTGGGGGAAATTTTCTTCAGATAGTAAACGGTTTGCGTTGATCCACCGGAAGATCTGGTGACTTCCATCTTCTTTGCTTTCTGGCCGGCAAATTGCTTGCTTCCCCATCTCTTTTTGAATTGATAACTTGCCTGTTTGCTGCTGTCACTTTCATCCAGGTGTTGGATGGCAAATTTTTGTCCGTCAATTTCCAATAGCAGATAATATTTCTTCAGGATGAGGTGACGGATCATGATTTGTTTTCCCAACTGAACGGTTTCCGATTCAACTCG
Source organism: Bacteroidota bacterium (assembly GCA_006226425.1). GTDB lineage: Bacteria > Bacteroidota > Bacteroidia > Flavobacteriales_D > Crocinitomicaceae > M2408. Next base: position 58,331 of record SBGX01000012.1, read on the forward strand.
AACCAGCGTGTCATTCGTGAATACCGTCATGTAAGAAGTTAGCGGCTGTGGTCCACGGAGTGAATCCACAAAACTCACTTCATAGCGAAATCGACCACTGAAAGGCTTGTATTTTTGAGCCAGGAGTTGCATGCTCCAAAGGAAGATTCCGGCAAGAAGAAGGATTCGAATCATTTGAAAGTGTCAAAAAGTTCCTGAATTTTTGCGTCAAACTGTTCGTGACTGATCAATTTTCCTGGTCTTTTCATGGAAACGATAGAATCAGAAATGGTTACATGCTGAAATTCTTTGGCTTCAAAGACCATTTTCATTCCGTATTGTCTGATCGTGTAGCGCATCAATACCCCGGGGATTTTGTCAAATCCATTGAACCAGTTTGGGTTTTCGAAGCGAATGTCTTTGGTATACCACACGTCAAAAGGGTGATCTGGGAAGTTGGGGTCGGTCACCTCGGCTTTCAGAATTTTAAAGCCGGCGAGGGTGTCCTCTTCATTTGTTAGTTTGACCTGATAGTCGGGTTGAGCATCAACGAGTTTCTTTTTGTCTGATTTGGTCAGTACACTTGAAACGACTTCCCCATAGTTATAGTGAGCGGCAATTCGTTCTCTTTTTCCGTCTATTATGATGGTGTTTTCGAGGCCCGCCTTCTTGATTTTTATTTCCATGACATTGTCCCGGAACGACGCTTTCATCTCCTTGGGCAAAACCCGGTACAGGAAAAAATTATCTCGGTTATCCGGATAATCGATGCTAAAGGTGAGCATACCTTCAGATACCTGCTTCTTTTTTCCGTCACAAGATAGGATGGCGGGGAGAAGCAGTAGTAAAACAGTATATGGTAGCTTACGAAACGGGATCATTACTTTACAACAAGGTAAAGCTACGTATAATTTCTCAACTTTCCTTCCCGAAGTATTCTTATTTGAAAATGTCTTCTGAAGCTTATTTGTTTAGCTTCATTTCGACCTGGATGCGAACCAATTGTTTTTCCGCTTTTTTATTTCGGAATACACCAAATTGGTAGGGATACACCTCCATTTCTCCTTTGAAAGTTGCCTGACCGCTTTCAGCATCTTCGTGAAATGTAAAAGGCACTTTGACTTCGTGCACCTGATCCTTCATGGAAAGTTTTCCAATGGCTACAAAACCGAATTCACTTGCTTCGATTCGATCTGATTTAAAGCTAATCGTAGGATATTTTTCAACGTCGAAGAAATCTTCATTTTTTAGGTGATTGTCTCGTCCATCATTTCCTGTATTTACCGTGTTTGCCTGAACTGTTGCCTCGATCGAGGAGTTTTCCAAATGCATGGCGTCAAAGGTAAAAACCGTCTGAACCCCTGTGAAAGACCCTGTGGTTCCTTCGTCTACCAGTTCGAAGTTGACACTTACGTTTTCGTGATCAACGACTTTCCACTGGGTGGTCGTCAACATGAAAGCACTTAATAGGATTGTGAGGGCACCTGTAAACAAGATTGTTTTTTTCATCGTTTATATTTTGTGTAAATGTATGGAATGTTCCCAGACCATGGACTTAATTTTTTGTTAAAATCAAGAAGCAAAGAGCTTGCTGCTCTTCGGTGATGACCTGAAAAAAATACGTATTTTCGTGTTGAATTTAAGTACATGACAAAACTGCATCCATTTCGAGCGATTCGTCCGGTTCGGGACAAGGCACATCTGGTAGCGACCAGACCAGTTTATACATACAAAAAGTCTATTTTAAAGGCAAAACTGGAGGAGAATCCCTACACTTTCATCCGGATTATTCATCCGGAATACAATGAGGAGGTAAAGACCAAGCCGAATAGCCGGGAGCGATTTTTGAACGTACGATCTAAATTCGAAGAGTTTTTTGATCGAGGAATCCTGATTCAGGAGGAAAGGGCGGCATTGTATCTCTATCGTCAGAGTACGCCGGAAAACATTTTTGTTGGGGTCATAGCCGGAGCCAGTGTGCAAGAGTATGAAGAAGATCGGATCAAAAAACATGAAGCTACCCTGACTTCACGTGAAGGAATGTTTACCAATTACCTGGATACGGTTGGCTTCAACGCCGAGCCAGTATTGTTGACATATCACGGAAATCATAAAATAGCCATTCTTCAAGAGCAAATTATGTCTGTTAGACCAGAGTATGAATTTTCAACGACCGATGAGATCAAACATGAATTGTGGGTGATTCCGGAACCGATGGAGAAAGATTTACAAGGCGAATTCGAGCAAATTACAGCAACCTATATCGCTGATGGACACCATCGTTCTGCTTCTTCCGTCCGCCTGGATGAATTGTTGCGGGAACGGGGGGAGAGTTATCCGAATATGGCCTATTTTTTGGCTTGTTTTATGGAGGAGCAGAGTCTTCGGATTCTTGAATTTAATCGAGTAATTAAGAAGATTAAAGGACTTACACCAGAAGATTTTTTGAAGAAGCTCAAGGCAGATTTTCAATTGGAAAAATTGAAAAAGGCACGAAAACCGAAACAGGAACACGAGATCGTTATGAATTTGAAGGGCACCTGGTACGCGATTCAAATAGTGAAAAATCAGGTGAATGAAGAAGATCCGGTTGGTAGTTTGGATGCGGAAATTCTGACGCGTAAAATCCTGGAACCTATTCTGGGAATCAAAGATTTGAAAACGGATTCCAATGTGCAGTTTGTCAGTGGAAATCTGGGTTTGGAGGCGATTGAAGAGATCGTTGCCAAAGGAAAAGGCGAAGTTGGTTTTGTACTCTATCCCTGTACGATGGATCAGGTGAAAAAAGTTGCGGACCATCAAATGATTATGCCGCCCAAGTCTACCTGGGTGGAGCCTAAATTGCGCAGCGGATTAACCATATACAATATTCGGGAATGAGTCGGGAGAACTGGGAAAAAATAGTAGAAATTTTACCGGAAGAGGTGACTTTGGTAGCGGTTTCCAAAACAAAACCGGTAGCGGCCATTCAGGATTTGTACGATGCTGGGCAACGTGTTTTTGGAGAGAACAAAGTACAGGAGCTTTGCGAGAAGGAAGAAGTGCTGCCAAAGGACATTCAATGGCACATGATTGGTCACCTGCAGCGGAATAAGGTGAAATACATGGCGTCTTTTGTTACCCTGATTCACGGGGTGGATAGCCTTCGCTTATTAGAACAAATCAACAAGGAGGCAGCGCGAAATAATCGCGTGATAGATTGCCTGCTACAGTTCCATATTGCGGAAGAAGAGAGTAAGTTTGGTTTGAACTTCGAGGAGGCCTCAGACTTGCTTGAATCCGATGAATTTATCCAGATGGAAAACGTGCGGATTGTAGGAATCATGGGGATGGCGAGCAATACCAGTGACGAGGAACAGGTGCGTGACGAGTTCAGAACGCTAAGAAATTATTTTGAGATTCTGAAAAGCCACTACTTTCGTTTCAATGAAGACTTTAAAGAAGTTTCTATGGGAATGAGCGGAGACTACCTCCTGGCCGTGGAAGAGGGAAGCACGATGGTACGGATCGGAAGTGCTTTATTCGGACAGCGAAACTGATTTTTGAACGATTTCCGGGCTGTCTTGTACAGCATTCAAAAATCGGAAATCATGAAGAAACTACTGAGCATTATTCTTTTGTTTGTCGTTGGACAAAGCTGGGCCGGCGAAGAAATTCAATTAAAATCAAAAATAGATCGCGTAACTGTGTACATGCAGGGAGCGCAGGTATATCGCAAAGCTTCCTTCCAGGTCAAACCGGGAGTAAGTCAGCTGATCATCGAAGGAATTAGTCCGCTGATTGATCCCAAAAGTTTGCAGGTTCAGGGCAGTGGTCGGGTGGTCATCATTGATTCCAAATATGATCGCTATTATCCCAAGCCTGAGAATAATCAATCCGGGCAATTGCCATTGAAGATCAGAAAAAGCATCGCCCTATTGCAAGACTCTCTGGAAGAATTGGATTTTGAACTCAAGCAATTGCATGACGAAATTACGATCATCAAGGAGACGGCCAATATCCTTAAAAGCAATGGTGCGATTCAGGGAAAAGGAAAGGTGAACGATTCCATTCCTCTATTGAAAGATGCGGTGAGTTATTATGCCGAGAAAATGAATGAATTGACGCGCAAGGGCAATTTGTTGAGACGCAAAAAGAGTAAAAAAGAAAAATTGCGCGAGGGAATGAGACAACGTCTGACCGATTTACAAAATTATCAGCAGAGTCAATTTCCTAAAAAGGATAAGGGGCCGATTCACCGCCTGCTCATTACGGTTTCAAGTAAAGAGTATGTGACGGGAAAAATGGAGGTTTCTTACCTGGTGTCAAAGGCAGGCTGGACCCCACTTTATGACCTGAAGAGTAGTGCACAGGATGGGAAAGTACATCTGACTTATAAAGCACAGGTATATCAAAATACGGGGATAGACTGGGATGATGTGCGTTTGGCGGTTTCGACGAACAATCCTTATCGCAATAAGACCAAGCCCAGTCTCCATCCCTGGTACGTCGATTATCAAAGCATTTATATGAACGATCTCAGAAACGGACAGCCCGCTATGGAGGGAGGATTGAAGCCTAAGAGAATGGAGGAAGATGATCGGGAAGAGAATCTGGAGGTATTGAATGTCCGTCCTAAAGGAGTGGACATGACTCAGGCCACTGAGTTTGTACAAATGGTTGATCAGATCATTGCCGCTGAGTTTAAGATTGATTTGCCCTACACGATCCAGTCTAACAATACAAAACACATGGTATTGGTGAAGCAGGAAGAACTGGATGCGAAGTACCGTTACTTTACAGTGCCTAAAATAGATCCGTCCGTCTATCTGGTGGCTCAAATAACCAAACTGGACGAACTGAAATTGGTCCCGGCCAAAGCAAACATCTTCTTTGAGGGAAGTTATATGGGGGAAACATATATCGATCCGACCCAAATGGAAGATACGCTTTCATTGAGCTTGGGAAAGGACCCGAATATTCTCGTAAAACGAAGCTTGATTGCCAAAGACAGCAAGGATCGGGTGATTGGAAGTCAGCGCGAGCGTACCAATGCCTTTGAGATTGAAATTCGGAGCATGAAATCCTCGACGATTGAATTGGTGGTACAGGATCAGATTCCGGTCACCTTGAATAAGGATATTAATATTGAAGTCCTGAATAAAGGAAAAGCAAAATTGAATAAACAGGCCGGAATTTTGCAGTGGGAGTTGAAGTTGAAAGCCCGCGAACATGAGAAGTTGAACTTCGGCTATAAAGTGAAATTCGATAAGAATCAGCAGGTCGCATTGAGGTAGATCCTTGAATTTTATACCGGTAAAAGTACCTGATTCGGATAAAAATCTTAAATTGGGTACTTTTCTCAGGTATGCATGTAGTCATTATAGGTAATGGAATTTCAGGAACTTCGTTGGCGAGGAATCTACGGAAAAGGAGTTCTTGTAAGATTACCATTATATCAGAAGAATCCACTTATTTCTTTTCGAGAACAGCCCTGATGTATGTGTACATGGGGCACATGAAGTTTGAGAACATTCAGCCCTTTGAAGCAAATTTTTGGACGAAGAACCAGATTGACTTGCTCAATGATCGGGTTCAATCCGTAGATCATGTAAATCACCGTATCGTGTTGGAGCACGGGGAAGAACTGGCTTATGATAAGTTAGTATTCGCAACTGGATCCAAACCCAATTTTTTCCAGTGGAAAGGACAGGATTTGAAAGGAGTTCAGGGACTTTATTCCAAACAAGATCTGGAGTCCATGGAGCATTATACCAAAGGAATTAAATCGGCGGTGGTGGTTGGCGGTGGACTGATTGGAATCGAGATGGCCGAGATGTTATTAAGTCGGGGAATCGAAGTTCATTTTTTAGTGCGCGAAAGAAAATTCTGGGGTTCTGTGCTACCGGAACCGGAAGCGCAACTCATCATGAAGCATCTGGAAAAACACCATGGCCTGCATATGCACTATGAAGAAGAGTTGGAAGAAATCAAAGGAGATCTGGGAGGTCGTGCCGAGAAAGTAATTACGAAGAAAGGAAGCGAATTTGAGGCGCAGTTTGTCGGGATTGCAGTGGGAGTTCATCCGAACATCGAATTCCTGAAAGATACTGGAGTGGAAACGAATCGCGGAATTTTGATCAATAATTACCTGGAAACTTCTTTGGAAGATTGTTATGCGATCGGAGATTGTGCAGAGCTTCGAAGTGCACAATCCGGCAGGAGACCTTTGGAACAGGTTTGGTATACCGGGCGCATGATGGGGGAGGTGCTAGCCAGGAATTTGGGCGGTGAACGTACAGAGTATCTTCCGGGCCCCTGGTTCAACTCAGCCAAGTTTTTTGATGTCGAATACCAGACCTATGGACTGGTGCCAGCTAAGCGGCCTGAGGAACAGGAGTCATTCGTTTGGCAACACCCCAAGGAAGATTTTTTATTGCACCTGGTTTTTGATCGGGAAGGGAAAATTTTTCGAGGGATCAATACCTTCGGAATCCGCTTGCGTCATGAATTGTTTGACCAGTGGTTGAGAGAAGAACGCACCGTCGAATATGTCCTGGAACACCTGGCAAGTGCCAATTTTGATCCGGAATTTTATCGGCACTATGAGGCCGAGGTCATTGCCCGGTTTAATCAACAATTCGAAACACAAATCACCTTGAAAAAAGCCATGTGGTGGCGTAAAATGCTTCAGGCAGTCAATTAATCACGGAAGATTTCATGAAAGAGACCAATTATTCCCTGAGCGGGGAGCAAACACAGCAAATGAAATGGCCCTATAAAGTAGGAGTGACCCTATTTATCCTGGGGCTTTTGCTTTTGTGGAATGCATATAGCTATCACTTTTTTCTGAAAGAAAAACTGGGGACAATCATTGCCTTTGGCAGTATGCTCCTCGGTTCTTTTCTATTCACCTATGATCCGAAGCATGGTTTCCATTTGTTGAGTCATTACTCCAGACAATCAAGAGCAACTCAATTGGTGGCATTATTTCTAGGAGCTGGAGGATTAAGCATTTTACTGTTGTCCTGGATAGGAATTCATTTTACTCCGGCCAAGCTTTGGTTGGGGGTGAGTCTGGGCGCCATGGCACTTTCCATTTTGCTCTATACATACGGAAGTTACCTGGGGCACCCGAAGGGAATTAAGAACAACTATAACATGTTCAATTCGCTGACAAGCCGGGGATTACTTGGTTGGACGGCAGGAATTGTGTTGACCCTTTTTTATATTCACCTGTACTGGGACTCCTCCAGGCTGGAGGGGATGATTCGACTCTTTGATCCATTGGCTCAGTTGTTAACCGGGAAACAGGCGGATCAATGGTTTGTTTATGGTTCCCTCTACACCTTTATCATCTTCTTTCTGGGGATTAAGTTTATGGTCAAGTATCGCCATAACAGGTATCAATTAGTGCGAACAGTTGTCGTCATTTTTTCACAGGTAGTGCTGGCTTATTTCTTACCTCAGATTATGGAGGGACTGAATTATAATAATTCAAGCAATGCCGCCGGAGAGTATTTGGGCTATTACAGTGGGAATCCAATCAATTCCTGGCCTCTGAATTATGACTTTTTCAAACCAGGAACCTTGAAAGCTTATGCCCAGGAAGCTTACCAGCCGGTCGGAATGGCTTATTTGTTTTGGGGAATCCTGCTGTTCCTGATCGTGACTCCCGTGGTGACCTATCTCGTTGGGAAACGCTGGTATTGTTCCTGGTTTTGCGGTTGTGGAGGACTGGCAGAAACAGCCGGAGATTCTTTTCGTCATTTGTCAAGTAAATCGACACTGTCCTGGAAAATCGAGCGCTGGGTAATTCATTCGGTGATGGTATTTATCCTGATCATGACAATTGCTGTCTTGTGGCCCTTTATCAGTAAGTCGGAATACGTGATTGGAATGTTTGTCGTGAACAAGGACCTCTTTTTTATCTTGGCAAGTGTTGTCTTGTTAGGTCTGGGCTTCCTTTTTTACCGATGGTATGCGAAAGGGGGGAAGAAGAACAATATTTTATTAGCCGGAGTGGTGATTGTTGCCATTATTGTAGTACTGTTGACGATCGCTTATTTTACTGGAGGAAAGAATGTCTTTATGATTAAAAGCACGACCCTGAAGAAGTCTTATGGATTCTTTGTGGGTGCGGCATTTAGTGGCGTGATTGGAGTTGGTTTCTATCCTGTTTTGGGAAATCGGGTCTGGTGTCGTTTTGGCTGTCCGATGGCTGGTTACATGGGGATTTTTCAACGGTTTAAGTCCCGTTTCCGAATTACGACCAATGGGGGGCAATGTATTTCTTGTGGGAATTGTTCCACCTATTGTGAGCAGGGAATCGACGTTCGTGCCTATGCACAGCGGGGACAAAACATTGTTCGTGCCAGTTGCGTTGGATGTGGGATTTGTTCGGCGGTTTGTCCGCGAGGAGTTCTGAAACTGGAAAACGGAGAAGAGGAAGATCGCATCCGGGAGGAGAGTAGCCTGATTGGCTTGTTGCAAGATGGCGAATTAGATCGGAAACTCTGATGTGTCGGGGAATGAGCGGGATATAAAAAAAATCGAAAAAAAAATATTGAATAGTTGGCAACTTCAAAAAAGTAGTCTATATTTGCACACGCTTTTAGCGAAAAGCACGAATTTTAGACAAGCTTGTTAAGGCTGACTGTTGTCAGCGTCCTTCAAGGATACAAGACTTGGTCCGGTAGTTCAGTTGGTTAGAATACCTGCCTGTCACGCAGGGGGTCGCGGGTTCGAGTCCCGTCCGGACCGCTGATTAAAAGCGTAAAGCCTTTAAAACGAAAGTTTTAGAGGCTTTTTTGTTTTGTTACCTACAGAAATGCGTACAATTTAATAAGTGGATTTGCCGAATCTGTGTTTAGTTTAGATTGTTCTATTTAGTTAGGAACAAAAATGCCGTTCACCAATTCAATTGTGCAGATTATAAAGTTGGTTTTCATTTCGAACTCTAAATTCATAGATTTCGGTTAAAAGTGAATCGAGTACTTTTTATGTCCGAAAGGAAATTGAGTCCTGTGTGAGTATGAGATTATTTTCGTATCTTTAATAAGGATTGTTATTGCTAACCTAAAAACTAACGCTATGAATAGACTAAACCGCTACGGTCTCATTTTCGTATTTATTATCATATGCATTGGGTTCTCTGATGCCCAAATAGTAGAAATTCCTGATTCGAATTTTAAAGCCGCGCTTTTAACTCACAGCTCAGTGATTGATTCCAACGGAGATGGCGAGATACAAGTAAGTGAGGCACAATCCTATTCTGGTAAAATTGATGTCATTAACAAAGAAATTAATGACTTAAGTGGCATTGAAGCATTCGTAAATATAAATCGGCTACTCTGTTCTCAAAATTCACTTACCTCCTTGGATGTTAGTAAAAATACAAATTTGATTGAATTGAGTTGTTCATACAATCAGCTGAAAACGCTTGACGTCACTCAAAACACAAAACTCTTAAAATTGGGTTGTTCGGTCAACCAATTGACCGCAATTGACGTTTCGAAGAATCCCCTGTTGAGCCATTTGTACGTGAGTTTAAATAACATCACTTCACTGGATGTCCAGAATAACACGAAGCTAACTGATCTATCCTGTTCAAATAACAATCTGACTTCGATTGAACTAAACAATAATCCTTTGCTCACCTGGCTAGAAGCTGTAGATAATCAATTGCAAGCCATCGATATTAGCCATAATCCGCTATTATGGTACGTTCGTTTGGATATGAATCAAATTCAGTCCATTGACTTATCTAAAAATGAAATGTTGGAGTGGATTGATCTTTCCTACAATTTGTTAACCTCCATTGACGTTCGACATAATTCAAAGCTTGATCACATCATTGTTCCTGACAATTTATTAACTTCTCTTGACCTTTCAAACAACCCATCTCTTGTATGGATTAGCGCAGGAAACAATCGCTTGTTTACACTCAATGTCAAAAATGGAAATAACACGAATGTTCAATTTTTTTTCACGAAAAACAATCCGAATTTGAGTTGTATCACGGTGGACAACGTGACCTACAGCCAGCAAAACTGGGGCAATTCAGTTGATCAACAGACTACCTTCAATTCCCTTTGTGCATGCGGTATTTTTAGCATACAAAAGACTGCAATGAACCATGTGCTTTGTGATAAATCCGGCAAATTAAGTGTTGCAATCGATGGGAGTGACGGGCCTTACCAATATCAGTGGATTCACGATAAAAATGCCATTGACTCGACTATTACCGTTACTGAATCGGGCATTTACAGTCTAAAAGTTACCAATTCCAGTGGCTGTGAAACAGTCTTTAGTTATCATATAAATGCCCCACTTTATACTGACTCAGCAGACCTGAATGTCAATATGAGTTTAAACGGAACGACGGTGCGCCCCGGAAGAGTCTCTTGTTTTGATGTTACGGCCTGGAACGATGGATGTGCAGACCAATCTGGAACAGTTACTTTGGACTATCATGGAGCCATGACTTTTGTTTCCTCAACTCTTGCCCCCATTAGCCATGAAGCCAATCGATTGATCTGGGATTTTTCTGCACTTCATTCCCCAAACTTGGACTTTTATTTGGAAAAAAGCCTATTTTCGAACGTCTGCTTTCGTGTTGACACAAGTGCCTTGAGTGGTAGAATATGTTTTGACCTGGGTGCCGACCCTCTATTGACTGATGCAAATCCGAAGAACAATAGAAAAAACTTCTGCTATAACATCCAAAATGGTTGTGATCCAAACAATAAGCAGGTGTTTCCACAAGGCGTCTGTCAAGACGCTCTCACACTTATGGATCAGCCACTCACCTATACGATACGTTTCCAAAACACAGGTAATGCTTCTGCAATTGATATTTTTATTTTAGATAGTCTGTCACCTCATTTGGATCTTGCTACGCTGCGCATTGTGAATCAGAGTCACCCGATGGTCACTGAGCTGTTCGATAATCGAGTTTTGAAATTCGATTTCAAGGACATTAATCTGCCCGATAGTACGAGTAATGAAAAGGCAAGTAAAGGTTTTGTCACCTTCGAAATAAGCCCATATCCCAATTTGTTAGAGAGAACTGTCATTGAGAACAAGGTGGGAATTTACTTTGATTTCAATCCACCGGTGATCACCAATACAACCTTCAATACACTTGTTAGTGTACTTCCAGAGCCAAAAGAGCAAGCAGTTCAGGCAAGCTTCGAGGATTCTTATGTCTACAATGGACACACCTATACAGAGCCAGGTGTTTATACCATATATTATGATGGTACAGATGGTTGTGATAGTTTGGTTATCTTGACATTGGATCAAATATCAGGCGTAAATGAAGGACAAAATGGTTATATAAAGTTGTACCCAAATCCAAGCAATGGGCAGGTCGAAATTGATTTTGGTGTAGTCCTTTCAGAAGCCTTGATTACAATTCGTGATGCCCAGGGAAGATTAATTCGCAACCACGGAGTAGTTAATCAGAAAAAACTGGATATCAACCTTCAGGAAGTAAACAATGGCTTATACTTCGTTCAAATTCAAGACATACGTGGAATCTCATATATACTGCGTCTGATGAAGCAGTAAAATGTGGCGTTTAAGCATCGAACATAAAAAAACCTCCGCCAATGCGGAGAGTACGCTCGCGTTCCAATTGAAAGGAGAAGGAGGATGATGGCTAAACGTAAATATTCCATGCGTTTACAAAAATCGGTAAAATTGGCATCAAACACATTCAATTATGCAGAATCGTGATTTGATTTTGTGAGTGAATACTAGTTCTCCAGAAAAATGAAGCAATCCAAATGTATGGACTAAACTACATATTTCTGGTCCAGGAAAGAATCATGAAGATCATTCCACCAACTACCAGAACAGGGTAAAACAACTTGATTTCCTGAGTAGATTACTGAATAGGCAACTGAAATTATTTACGCTCTTTGCTTTCTTTATTTTGATTGCGAGCATTCCGAAAAACAGGGACGATTGAAAAATGAGAAACGATAAACTCCATTCCATTTTTTCTCAAGTTGATGAGCGCATTTTATCTGATATTTAATTGCCTAACGGCGTAAATAGATGGTTCCCTGATTTCAAGCTACTTTCGTCATTTGACTATACGTTATTCACGTTTGGCCCACTTTAGAAAATCGGTATATCTACCTGATTGTACAGATGTTAATACCTGTTTTAATCCTTTTTTATAGGCGTCCGATGATTTATTCGTTAGCATTAGGAAAATGATTAAAAGTGGAGTCCAGCAACCACTGAATAAACGGCATTGCTCGAAGTGACTTCGAGATCAACTAAAATAAATTTACAAGTATGTTATTTTCTAAAACTGAAATGATCCATTTGGCGGCTGCCTTTGATAGCGCCTATCCGGAATATTCCCGTCAATTAAAAGCGTGTAAAACAGAACAAGAACTGTTGACAACGTACAAGAAAATTAAAGAAGATGCCTTTGAAAAAGCAAGGCCTTATCTCGCGGACGGAGATGATCCAACGGGATTCCCGGCCATCGCTTTGACCCCCCAACAATATCATAACTTATCTGCTGCTACAGGAAGTAATATAAAGGTATATGTGACAGCTATGATTAATACTGCTCAGGCGATCAAGCCAGATTTTAGTGTCGGGCAAACCGTCGCTCAACTTATTGGTGGAGGAATCACGGCAATTGGAACAATAGCAGGTGCAGCGTTCGGAGAAGGAATCATTGGAGGAGCCGTTGCGGCCGTTGCGGTGGCAGCAGGTGTTGAAGCCGTAACTGTCGCCGGTTTGGTAACATTAATTGCTGTGGCCATCATCGCCGTCATCATTCCCATTCTTTACTTCATGCTTAAACCAGCCTGTTGCTTTACCCTTTTAATGAATGAAACGAATGAGACAATTAATTGGGTTGATGACCATAATGTTCATGGTAAACCGGTTGGACATACTCCCTTTATTAATGCGGCAATTGATGTGCCAGAACCGATCCCCGGCGCAGGTAAGTATGTATATGCTGGTTTAATTCAAACAGACAAGAAGGATGCTGCTTTGGTTGGAACTCAATATGGCTTTACTTACTCCTATGGGAGTACAAAAGTTAATTTTGGAACAGAGTGTCCTTTAACAAGCCTGTACGTGGATAACAACTGCTATTGCTCAATTGATTCCACATCTGAAACAGCGGCGAATGAGACGGATTCAAAAAATGTGCTGAGCTATTCCGCTAGTGTTGTGACTCCCAAGCTAGACGTGAGTATTAAGTGCAATTCGGCTTCAGGCTATGTTGCTTATTATATTGCCAGAATTCAAGACGGCTCGATATAAAGAGTAGAAACAATGTGGACTTGTCCGTAGATTGCGAAAGAAAAAGAAATAGGAGGCTTCCATAAGTCTCCTATTTTCATTATTTGTGTTTTCGCCGAATAACAGAAATGAATGAGATTCGTTCCAGCTCGTTGGTGTCGGAATACAAATTTCACACTTAGCCATTCTGTCTGTGGATGGTTCCTTGAGTCATATTAGGAGGCTATTTTTTTATAGGTGCTTGGCCGAGGCATCATAGAATCCTTATTTTACTTAACTTTAAGAGACTTCTATCGCCGCCGTGCTGATGATGGAAAGTGATCAGAATCAAAAATTTGAAAACAGTTCTGACATTTGCTCGTATATTTCCGATGATCAAAGTCAAAATTTCTTCAAAATTGAGCTTTAACCTTGCATGATGAAAATATTGATTGTAGAGGATGAGTCAGAATTGGCCGAGGATATACGTTCTTTTCTGAGCACTGAAAATTATCTGTGCGAACTGGCGGATAACTATCAAAGGGCGATGGAGAAGATCACGCTTTATGATTACGATTGTATCTTGCTGGATTTGATGTTGCCCGGTGGGGATGGAATTCAGTTATTAGAGGAAATCAAGCGACTCAACAAACAGGATGGGGTCATCATTATTTCGGCAAAGAACTCCATCGAGGACAAGGTGGCCGGCTTGAAAATAGGAGCGGATGATTATTTGGCAAAGCCTTTTCACCATTCGGAACTGGCGGCCAGGATACATTCAGTGATTCGAAGAAAACAATTTGACAATTCGAACGTGATTGTGCAGGATGAATTGACAATTGATACCCTGGCAAAAACCGTGAAGGTCCATCAGCAGGAATTGAAGCTGACCAAAAAGGAATTTGATTTACTTGTTTTTTTTATCGGGAACAAAGACCGGGTACTTTCCAAGGAAGCTCTGGCAGAACACTTGTCGGGGGACATTGCCGATATGTTTGATAATCATGATTTTGTGTATGCACACATCAAAAACCTGAAAAAGAAACTCAAAGAGGCAGGTTGTGCTAATTACCTGACAACGGTGTATGGATCAGGATATAAGTGGAAGCTATGAGCAAATTACTAAATAGACAACTGAAATTATTTACCCTCTTCGCTTTCTTTATTTTGATAGCGAGTGTCCCGGTGTACTACCTCGTGATCAATCAGATTTGGGTGGAAGAATTGGATGAACATAACAAATTCATCCGGGATGAGGTACAAAGCAAATTATCGGCAGCTTCTCTGAAGACGGAAAAGTTGAATGAAATCACGGAATTTTGGAATGCGCTGGAACCGGGCACCAAACTTGAGGCTATAGATTCGACGAAAATCTGTGAAGATCGCATCTATGAAATTCAGAAAGAGGATCAGCAGGACGCCGGAGAATTTGATCGTTATCGGGTGTTGTCGTCTGATTTAAAGGTAGGGAATCAATATTACCGCCTGACTGTTGAAACCAACCTGGAAGAAGCAGGGGAGATGATTGGAACGATTGCGTTATTGACGATCACCTTCTTTCTACTTATGTTTTTGGGTTTTGTGTTTCTGAATAAGCGCATTTCGGCCAGGGTGTGGAAACCTTTCCGATCGACACTGGATCATCTGAAAGGATTTCGCTTGTCGGATGAAAAAGCGATCAATTTTGAGGAAACTACTGTGGTGGAATTTGCCGAGTTAAATAGAGAATTAGAAAAGTTGATTTCCAACAATTTGGAGGCTTACCAAAAACAGAAGCGCTTTGTGGAGAATGCCTCACATGAATTGCAAACACCACTGGCGATCCTGAAATCCAAGTTGGAATTACTGATGCAGTCGGAAGGATTGACGGATAAGCAGGCGGAGTTGGTTTCTGCGATTTCGCAACCACTGTCCCGGATGACCAGACTCAACAAGAACCTGTTGATCCTGGCGAAAATCGAAAATCAGCAATTTATGGATGCGGAAGAACTGGATTTAGGGGATGTCCTTCAGGAGAATATTCAGCTGTTGCAGGATTATTTTTTGGCGGCCGGTTTGGAACTAAAAGAAGAAATACAATTAGGGAAAATGGTGCGTGCAAATCGTTTTTTGTTGGAGACCCTATATTCGAATCTGTTGACGAACGCTATTAAATTTGCTGGATCGGGTGATCGTGTCAACATCTCTCTGAAAGGGGAAATCTTTGAAATTTCCAATGTGGGGGAGAAGGAATTGAGTGCGGAAGGCTTATTTGAACGCTTTACCAATGTCTCCGAAAATGATCGGAATAGTGGTTTGGGATTGGCCATAGTGAAAGAAATCTGTACCTTTTATGATTGGAAACTGACTTACCGCTTTGAAGAAAAACGACATGTTTTTTCCGTCACATTTTAAATTCAAACTTTCTTCAAATTCGATGCGGATCTTTACCGTATAAATTAATTAATAAACCCTCGTAGTATGAAAAAAGTAATGATGGTGATCGCTTGCGGAATATTGTTGACTAGCCAGGCCTGTGCTCAGAAAAAGCCAAAATCGGAAGTTCCCCAGCCCGTGAAGGATGCATTTGTGACCAAATTTCCGAATGTGAGTAAAGTGAAGTGGGAAAAAGAAGAAGGAAATGAATGGGAGGCAGACTTTAAAATGAATAAAGTAGCGTATTCGGCCAGTTTTAAAGCCTCCGGAGAATGGATTGAAACCGAACATGAAATTTCCTCTTCGGAGCTTCCGGAAGCAGTGAAAAACACTTTGAAAATCCAGTTTTCAGATTACGAAATAGATGACGCTGAAATGGCTGAAACCGCTCATGGAACTGTTTACGAAGTGAAACTGGAAAAGGGCGAGCAGGAAATGGAAGTAGTTCTGGATGCCACTGGAAAAGTAATGAAGAAGAAAGTGGAGGAAGAAGACGAAGATTAAAGTTTTTCTGATTTCCAGATACTAATAGAGGGAAGCATTACTGCTTCCCTTTTTTGTTTTGACGGTGCACATATTTTCTCAAACAATGTTGTTCACATCATTTCTTATGAGCCACCAAGCAAAAATATGTGTAAGTTCGTTTTCACATGGAGGACACTCTTTTTTTGCTGGCTTATTCCCTTGTGGCCCTGTTCATTTCATGGATCTGGGTGGACTATTATCGCTTGATAGATGTGTATGACAAAGTCAAACTGAAATACCTGATCATTGCTTTTTTGCTGGGCTGTACATCCGTGTTTGTGACCGATTTTCTGGCAGAATGGATGCAATTGCTTTTTCCGCGAATGACAGGGAATCTACTAAACGATCTGGGATACTGTATTTTCCGGATTGGTCTGACGGAAGAAGTTTCTAAGATCACCCCTCTTATTTTAATGCTCATCTTATTCAAAGATCAGTTCAGGGAGCCTCTGGACTATCTGGCTTTTGCCTGTACCTGTGCGCTGGGCTTTTCAGCGGTGGAAAATGTATTGTATTTCCAGATTTATGGTCCGGAGGTGATCAAGGGGAGGGCGGTCCTTTCAACAATCGGGCACATGTTTGATACGGCACTGGTGGCCTATGGAATTATTTTGTGGAAGTATCGGAAAAATCGCCCGGGAGTTTGGAATGTGCCATTGTTTCTGTTCCTCGGAGCCTTGTCACACGGGATTTATGACTTCATCTTGATGTATAGACATATGCCTTTTGGAGTGACTTTTTACATCATCATGTACTTTCTAATGACCATCTCACTTTTTGCGGTGATGCTAAATAATGCGCTCAATAACTCAGCACATTTCTCTTACAAAAAAGTGGTGGATTCGCATCTCGTTTCAAGGCGCATTTTGACCTATTACGGAGTCCTTTTTCTGGTTTATCTCGGTCTGACAAGTATCAAGTACGGATTGTTGAATGTGTTGCTAAGTATTCCGCTTTCCATTTTGACGACCGGGGCCGTTTTGATCATTACTGCCTTGCGACTGAGTCGTTTCCGACTGGAACCAGGTGTTTGGGAAAAGTTGCGCTTCGAGTTGCCGTTTCATGTGGATTTTGTGGAAGGGATCAAGCCTTCAATCATAGTGAAAGGGAATTCGTACAATGAGGTTTACGTTAATACATACTACGAGGAGTATTTTCAGTTGGTGCCTCTTTCTTCCCATAAATCGTACCTGAAAGGAAGGCGAAAGGCCTACATTTGGAAAAAAGAGTTTGCTAAGAGTGGTCGTTTGCTCTATTCTGTCCGGGTGTATGATGATCTGTTCGGTGAAAGTCATGGCGAATTTGTATTGCGTCCCAAAACGGCGGGAGCTACGATGTATCAGGATAAGTACCCGATTTGTGCCCTGATGAAGGCAAAGTCTGATCAAGCTACGAAGTTATTGTTTTATGAATGGGTGGTCCTCTTGCCCCTTCGAAGAGAGGAGGAACGTCGTGGCTGAGAAAAGTCCCAACAAAGTGGGAATTTCCTTTTCCTTATCTTTGGAAACAAGATTGAAATAATATGACCCTACTAATTTTATTCTTTTTATTATCCATTGCATTTTCATTTTTGTGTTCGATTTGGGAAGCTGTCCTGTTGAGTGTCACGCCTTCCTACATTGGTACCCTGGTTCAAAGCGGGAATACAGTAGGAGAAACGCTTCGGGATTATAAGAAGGATATCGATCGTCCGCTTTCTGCGATATTGACCCTGAATACGATTGCCCATACCGTTGGTGCGATCGGAGTGGGAGCACAAGCGGGAGCCCTGTTTGGTGAAACCACATTTACTTTAGGGCCTGTGCATATCAGTATGGAGGCGATCATTGCAGCCTTAATGACCTTGGCGATCCTCATTTTGTCGGAAATCATTCCTAAAACGCTAGGTGCCAATCAATGGAGGTCCCTGGTTCCTTTTACAGTTTATTCCCTGCGGATCATCGTTGTGATTTTGTCCCCGCTGGTTTGGTTGAGTCAATTGATCACCAAACGTCTGAAAAAGAATAAGGAAGCAAGTGTTTTTAGCCGGGCTGACTTTCAGGCAATGGCCCGTGCGGGGGAAGAAAGTGGAGCATTGAAAGCAAGTGAGTCCCGGACAATTGGAAACTTGCTAAAGTTAGATCAGATCAAGGTGAAAAATATCATGACTCCGAGATCCGTGATGCTTTCGGCAGGAGTGGAGAACTCGGTGGAAGCCTATTATCAGGAGCACATGCCGATTAAAAACTCTCGGATTCCGGTCTTTGATGAGGAAAAGGAGCAGGTCATCGGAATTTTGTTGAAGAATGATCTGTTTCAGTCCATGATTGAGGGAGAAGAAGGAATTTCCATTGGGGAAATCATGCGTCCTGTCCAGTTCATTAAAAGTGATGCCTCGCTTTCGGAACTGGAAAAGTTGTTTCGCAATAACAGCAATCACCTGGCCATGGTCACAGACGAATTTGGTTTGGTCATGGGGCTGGTGACCCTCGAAGACTTAATGGAAACCATTTTGGGACTGGAAATCGTCGATGAAATGGACGATGTGGAAGACCTCCAGAAGCTTGCCCGGGAAATTTGGGTCAGAAGGCATGGAGAGAAACAAACAGATTGAGATAAATCTATCGATTCATTAACTCGGGAATGGCTTTTCCTTTTCCGGTGGACATTTCGACTCCCAGCATACAGGCGATGGTGGCCGTAAGATCAACCTGGTCGTATTTCCGATCTACCTCCTTGTTTTTGGCAATATCAGGTCCGAGAGCTAACAAACTAATGTGACGACAACCTTCGCATCCGTCACCATGACTTTTAAATCCATCTTTGTGTCCGTCCAGGTGCCGACCGTGATCATTGGTGATGTAGAGGGCGGTTTGATTTTTCATTTCCGGATCTTGTTGAATCATCTTCCAAAGATCGAGAGCCATACCATCCAGGTCACGAATAGAAGTCAGGTATTTTTCCCAATTGTTCGCATGCCCCCATACATCTATATTTAAGAGGTTGATCAGGGTCAACACAGGTTTATGTTCTTGAATGATTGACTTAAATATTGGCCAACCGACATGATCGTCCGGATAACCAATCCCGCTGCCTTTATGTCCACAGTAGGTTGAGGGCATGTAGGTATTCCACCAGTCTTTGTTCTTGGTATTTGCGAGCATTTCCAATTTCCCTTTACTGGTCAGAATCCAGGCCTTGCGCTTGTCTAGCTTGCGTTGTTTGATCAGATATTGAAAAATACTCGGGTTTTTGGGTAGTTTTTTTCCATTGTTTGGAATATTTTGATGTACTCCCGTACAAAGAGCTGTATGTCCGGAATTCGTATAAGTGGATCCCTCATTTCTAAAATTGGTAAACAAGGTTCCTTCCTTCTTGAGAATTCTTCCCATATTCGGGATATACTGGTAGGAAGAATCACCAAAAGTTTCACTCCATCTTGGTCCATCCAACACCAGAATAATGTGGTATTTGGTTTTGAAAGCGATGCTAGTTCCTGCTGTTAAGGTCGAAGGGGTTTCCTGCTTCTTAACAAAACCTGTAAGCAGAGGAATCAATGCAATTAATGAGCAAAGTGCCAATAATTTTCTCATACCTCAAAAGTAGTAAAAACCAATGTTTAAATCTTTGATTTTAAATTTTCTCTGGAAATAGCGCTTGAATGAGCTGTCTGAGTGAGAACTTGAATCGGAAGCAGAACTATTTTCCTGGAAAAATGTATTTTAGACAGACTCCAAAACAGGAAATCAGATGAAACGATGAAATTTGGAAAAGTAAGTAATCCCGAAGCAGTAGATTTTACAATTCCTGAGGACCATCCCGGCACCAAAGAAGTCTTTCACAAATACGGACAAACAGATGGACAGTTAAAGGTATACGTGGGCTGTGCCAAGTGGAACCGCCAGGACCTGAAAAATTTCTATCCGAGGGGGACAAAAGATGAACTGGCATATTATGGGACTCAGTTCAATGCGATTGAAATGAATGCCACATTTTACCGAATCTTCCCGGAGGAGCAATTTGAAAAATGGCGTGAAAAAGTCCCGAAAGGTTTCCGCTTCTTTCCAAAACTGCCACAGGAAATCTCTCATTTTAAGCAATTGAACCAGGTTGGGGAGGTCACAGACCGCTTTCTGGCTGCCGCAATTCACCTGGAAGAGCATTTGGGATGCTTTTTCCTGCAAATGAATGAACGCTTTACCCCAAAACAATTTGAGAGGCTCCGGCATTTTGTGGAAAGCTGGCCCCAGGATGTCCGTTTAGCGGTTGAACTACGACATGAAGATTGGTACAGTGATTCGGAATTCTCAAAGGAGCTGTATGAACTTTTAGAGCATCATGGAATTGGAAATGTCTTGGTTGATACAGCCGGAAGAAGAGATTTGATGCACATGCGAATGACCAATGCCAGACCATTTATTCGTTGGGTTGGAGCGAATCATTCGAGTGATTACACCCGCCTGGATGATTGGGTAAACAGAATCGGGCTTTGGATAGAACAAGGGATGACCGAACTGGATTTTTTTGTGCATCAGAACCTGGAAGAAGAATCTCCTTTGTTGGCGGCATACCTGATAGAAAAATTGAACGAGAAGTACGGATTTGATTTGAAAGTACCCGTTTCACTTTCAGATTTAGGAAATCAGGGGAGTTTATTTTAAGATCATGATGAATCTGGAAGCCCTTGAACATGAATTAAAGGAAACGCTTGGGAGTGATTTTCGAATCTTACAAAATCAGGCCCTTTCAGGAGGAGATATCAATGAGGTACATCGCCTGGAAACGAGTGAGGGAGGTCTGGTCATCAAGTTGAATAGTAAAGATCGCTTTCCGGGAATGTTTGAAGCGGAGGCTGATGGTTTGAATGAACTACGGAAAAGTCAGTTTCGAATCCCTGAAATGATTGCTTTCGGAACATCCGGGAACAATGCTTATTTATTGATGGAATATATTGATTTGGGAAAACCAGGAACAGATTTTTGGAATTCATTTGGTCATAAGTTGGCAGCGATGCATCGTTTGCAAGCGGAAAACTATGGCCTGGAAAAATCAAATTACATTGGGAGCCTGCCTCAATCAAACGGACAACACGAATCCTGGATCACTTTTTATCTGGAGGAACGTATCTTGCCACAGCTTAGAAAGGCTCTGGACCAGGGGGATTTGAATAAAGAACATCTGAAAATCTACGAGACTTTTGCCCAAAGAGTATCCGGAATTTTCCCCGTAGAAGCCCCTTCGCTCTTACATGGAGATTTGTGGTCCGGAAATTATCTGGTTGATGCAACTGGTGAAGCAGTGCTGATTGATCCGGCGGTATACTATGGACATCGGGAAATGGATTTGGGAATGACCTTGCTTTTCGGAGGCTTTCCAACGAGACTGTATGAAGCATACCATGAAAGCTATCCCCTGGAACAGGGGTGGAGGGAGCGTGTTTCATTGACGCAGCTCTACCCCTTGTTGGTGCATCTTAATTTGTTCGGAGCATCGTATCGCTCTTCCGTCCTGAGAATTTTGGAACAGTATGCCTAGAGCATGGCCATTTCGCGATTGTACCTGTTTCGATAATCGAGGGGAGAAAGACCGGTATATTTTTTAAAAGTATTCCGAAAGGCCTTGGTATCCTGATAACCCACGCGGTACATGACTTCGTGAATGTGATCTGTAGAGTTTTCAAGTCGTTTTTTGGCAGCTTCTACCTTGACGCGTTGGATGTATTCAAGCGGAGTATTGGAAGTTGCTTTCTTGAACCGTCGAACAAAGTTTCGTCTACTAATGGCGACCTGTTCGGCGATATCATCCACATTCAGTTTTTCGGAAAAGTTGCTTTCAATGTATTGCTGGGCTTTCATAATTTGTTCATCCTGATGCTCCTTTTGGCCCATGAACACCAGAAATTCATTTTGGTTCGTCCGGTCGAATTCAATTTCAAATAATTTGGAACACCAGATGGCGGCTTCCCTTCCAGCATATTTTTCTACCAGGTGGAGCAATAGATTAAGAAACGAATAAGCCCCTCCACTGGAGTAAATGCCCGAATCTTCACTGATGATTTTTTCTGGGAGCAAGTGAACTTGCGGATAGCGTTGTCGGAAGGCCTCCTGAGCAATCCAGTGAGTGGCACAGGACTTTCCATTGAGCAAGCCCGTTTCCGCGAGTAAAAAGGCTCCGGTGCACAAGCTGGCAATTTCCGAATTTTGAGTGATTCGCTGTTCTTTAATCCAGGGAATGAAAGCCCGGTTCTTTTCGATTTCACTTTCAAAATCTCCAGTGATCGTGGTGACAATAATCAGATCTGTTTTGGAGATGTCGCCGATCAGTTTGTTCGGTTTGATTTGGAAACAGCCACCATATAAATTGGTCTCATGATCAATTCCGACAAGGTCAATTTGAAAAAGCGGCTGCTTGCCATGCATTTGAAGAAAGTGATTGACCTGATGGAAAACCTTGTAGCTCCCAACAACACTGCTGAGAACAACCTGCCCCTGAGGGACCAAAATACTAACGTGTTTCATGCTGAAAATTTGATAGACAAATATAAAAAGTGTTGTTGGCACAAACAACCCCTCAGAATGTCGGAAAACACACCCTGATTGGAAATTTATGAGAAGTACTTTTGTCTTGTTGCTCTCACAAGAGAAGAACAAAAAACATAAATAATAAAAACAGAAAGTTATGGATCACACGACAAATTCACTGAACTGGTTTGAAATTCCAGCTTCAGACATTCAAAAAAGTAAGAAGTTTTACGAGGCCATTTTCGACATCAAGATGGAAGACATGGAGATGGGAGATGCCCAAATGGCGTTTTTTCCATGGGAAGCAGGTTCTGGAAAAGCGACCGGAGCGCTGGTCCAAAGTCCAAATCACAAACCGAGCATGGAAGGGACCATTGTTTACCTGAACGCGAATCCAAAAATGGATGGCGTTTTGGCTGAAGTAGAGGCTGCCGGAGGAAAAATCCTGGTGCCCAAAATGAGCATCGGGGAGCATGGAAACATTGCTTTTATCATGGACCCGGCAGGAAATAACGTAGGTATTCACTCAATAGACTAAGATCGTGAAAAGATTTATGGTACATTATTTGGCTCCGCCAGAAGCAATGGCAGCGATGGCTGAGACTACTCCGGAAGAGAAAATGGCCGGAATGAAACCCTGGATGGATTGGAAAGAATCAATGGGAAATCAGGTGATTGATTTCGGTGCTCCGGTAATGGGAGCAACGAGAATAAATCCGAACGGAAGCACGGAGAAAAATCCTTCTCAGGTGACAGGATACTCAATCCTGGAAGCAGAATCGGGAGAAGCTTTGATGGAAAAGCTGAAATCACACCCGCATTTACAGTGGAGAGAAGATGTAGCAATCGAAATTTATGAATGCATTCCGATGTAAGATAGAACTAACATCTCGTAGAAAGGGTTGCTGTGTAAGCAGCCCTTTTTTATTCGCCACTATATTGACAGAATTCGCCACATAGCGTGATAAATTCACCCCTTAAAGTTTTCAATAGCATTTTCTTGTAGTATTATTGTGTATGAACTTTATTCGACTAGGAGTTCTCGGAACACTTTTTACCGTGTTGATGTCCCTCTATACATGGAGTCAGGAAGCTTGGTCAAGACATATTACGACCAGGGAGGGACTTCCCAGTATGCAAGTCTATGACATATTTCAGGACAAAAACGGTCTGTTGTGGTTCGCAACCGATCGGGGAATAGCGTCGTATGATGGCTATGATTTTAAGGTGTATGGAATCGAAGATGGTTTGACCGACCTGACAATATTTAAATTTTTTGAGCAACCTGACGGACGTATCTGGTGCTCAACATTCAATAACCAAATTTTTTATTTCCATCCGGATGATATTCGTTTTCGTCCTTATAAATACAATAATGCGATTGTAAGAAGGAATATTGGGGACGTGATCGACGAAATTTTGTGTTTTCGTGATGGGAGTGTCATGCTCACCTATTCAATTTCTGCTGGATTCACGTATATTAATGCAGAAGGAAAAGGTTCTGATCTACGCGGAAAGGATTTTGGAATTTTCGAATTGGGGGACACATTGCTCGTTCAGTTGAGGGAAAGGGAAGGGAGGGTGTATTCTTTTTTCGGCATGAAAGGTAATGATTTGCTTAAGAAGAAAATAGTTAAGGATAAAATAGTTTCTTCGCAGGTTCATGTTACAAAAGAAGATTCCAGGGTGGACGCAGAACAATTAGGGGATTTTTCCGTGATTGGATTGTATAACAATGTATACTTTAAAGAGGGAGAACAGTTGCTTTGGTCGAAGCGATACCAAAATCAGATTATTTCAGTAGGCGCATATCTGGATAGTATGTTGTACGTTTCTTTACGCAATGAAGGGGTGTATATCTATGATTTTCAAGGTCATTTGATTGATCATTTGTTAGAGGGGAAATCCGTCACATGTTTAAAGGCAGATCACGAGGAAGGGGTGTGGGTTGCTACCTTGTCATCAGGACTTTATTACTTCAGAAATCCAAGAATTAAAAGGTATGTAGGAATCGGAAGTAATCATATTTTTAGGTTAGGAAAGAGTGTGGATGGAGCCCTGTTTGCTGCATTTTATCATGCAGAAACATTTTGCCTGGAATCAGATGGGACTTGGAGGCCACTTTTCGATAGTGAAAGAAAAATTAGGTTTAAAAAATGGGGAGACAGGTCCAAGGTAGAAATTTTACCTCCCTCTAAAACAGTGCTAAGGTTAACCCATCCAGTTTCGGATGGAGAAAATTTACGCGAATTGGAATGGTACAGCACATTTATAGCGAAGGTTGGAGGTATTTACTTTAGACTTTCGGCAGGGCACTTCTATGATGTAAATGAAAGAAGTTATCTCAAAGGAGAACTTGATTACAGAACGGATGTTTTTAATCGTAGAATCAATGATTTGTACTGGTCCAATGGACGTCTGGAGATCGCCACTCTTGATGGTTTATTTTATTATGATTTAAAAGGAGAAAAGGGGGTAAGAAAGTATGCTGATCGAGAATTGAATGTGCGAATCAATGATATCGAGAAGATTGGTGATGATTTCGTTTTTGCGAGTACAAATGGTTTGCTTCGTCGAAGTAAAAATGGATCTATCAGACGCTTTGGGAGGAAAGAAGGCTTATCTAGTGATGTAATCAATCAGATCGTTGTGGAGGGAGACTCGTTGCTATTCATTTGTACTAATAACGGGGTGAATATCATGCGAATAAATGGACGGGCCTGGAAAATCGATAAGATGATGCTTTTACGGGGGGAGGATGTAGAGGATTTGGAGGTGCTGGATAAATACATTTATGTAGGTAGTAGAACAGGGCTCTACAGATTGAAAAAATCGGAACTGAATGACCGGGGAAATCCACCAAACTATTTTTTTCGAATCCAGGACATCATGATAAACGGGGTTCACAAATCCAGAAAGGAATTGCTGAATTTGGCTTTTAATGAGAATAAATTAGAAATTCGCTTTCGAGGAATCTCCTTTGATCCAGATCGGAAAATATGGTATAGATATCGTTTAAAGGAGCTGGAAAATGAATGGAACTATACTCAGAGCACCAGTTTGATCTATCCAAGTATTGCGCCGGGATCGTACCAACTGTTGTTTGAACTGAGCTTGGACGGGGAGAGATGGACCGCCGTTCAGGGGAGTGCTCAGGTGAATATTTCACCGCCCTATTACTCGACCTGGTGGTTTCGTCTAATGGTCATTGTCGTAATGATTGTAATCGTTTATTTATTCTTTAAAATCCGGGTGCTGACCTACAACCGAGATGTGGTTCGGGAGTTGATCCGCATAGTAATCCGAAAACTAAAAAAGAAAGACCGCTATATCGTGGTGCGCTCTTCTGGGAAGGATGTGAAAATCCCAACGCATGAAATTCAGTACGTACTTTCTGCGGACAATTACATCGAAATTTATACAAAGGAAAAACGTTATGCGACGAGGGAGCGCATCAGTCATTTTATGGAGATGGTTCCCGATCCGCTGGAGTTTATTCGAATTCACCGAACCTGTATTGTTCGAATTGATCAGGTGACGGCCAAAACCCCCAATAGTCTTTTTGTCGGAGATCGAGAGTTTTCAGTAAGTGCCACTTATCACAAAGAACTCCAAAGACTCGAGCTTTAAGTTCCTGTAAATTATTTTGTTGAACGCCCTTTTATTGGATTGGAACGAATACTCCGATTTTTAATGGAGTTGCAGAGGTGTTTTGTGAAATAGAATTCGTGAAAAATTCGCCACTATTTTTAGGGTATTTCGCCACAAACACCATATTTTATAGTGTTTTTGTGGTTTAATTCGATTTTCTTTGCTTCATGTTTCAAATTGATCTATGAACTACTTGAATTTTGGAAAAATGAGCTTGAAAAGCTTTTTAGTTTCTTTGATGTTACTGTTTTCAGCGTCGATGATGGCGCAGTCTCCGGTGATTGACTGGCAAAAAACAGCGGGAGGAACCGCTGTCGATGGAAAGAAGACTCACAAGACAATTCCATACAAAGGTGATTTGGGTCTCTGGTTGCTTCAACTGAACGATCGAAAAGAGGAAGTTTGTTTGTATCCCCTCGGATGTATGGAAGATGACTATCTGAACATTTCTGCTATTTTAAATCTAGACTTTAGGCTAGTTTCAACTTAATCATTTAATGGACTATTTCATGAAGAATCAATTTATTGCAACTATTCTTTCCTTCCTTTTCATGGGAGGCATGTATGGCCAAATTCCCTCAGGATATTACTCCAGTGCGGTAAGTTCAGGCTACAACTTGAAGACCGAACTCCATAATATTATCAAAAACCATACGGTTCGAACCTACACAGAGTTGTGGTCTTATTATGATGATACAGATTTAGATGTCGATGGTTATATCCATGACATGTATTCAGAAAATCCTGGTGGTTTGGACTCTTATAATTATACATGGTCTGTCAATCAATGTACCGGCTCCGCTAGTTTCGAATCCCAATGCTATAACAGGGAACATTCGTTTCCGAAAAGTTGGTGGGGAGGAAGCATAGAGGAGGTTATGTACTCTGACATTCATCATGTGATCCCAACAGATGGCTATGTCAATCTGGAACGTGGCAACTTGCTATATGGGGAAGTATCGTCACCTACCTGGATTAGCCAGAATGGCTCTAAAAAAGGTCCTGCAAGATCCGGACTCGGTTACACAGGATCCGTATTTGAACCAATCGATGAATATAAAGGTGATTTTGCCCGAATTTATTTTTACATGGCCACACGTTATGAAAATGTAATTTCAAGCTGGTGGGGAGGAGGAATGTTGAATGGGACTAGTGATCAGGTTTTTCAGGACTGGGCTATTGACATGTTGTTGGAGTGGCATGCGAACGATCCGGTGAGTCAGAAAGAAATCGATCGGAACAATGCCATTTACTATCAGGTGCAGGCCAATCGAAACCCTTTTGTTGATCATCCAGAGTTTGCGCAGCGCATTTGGGGAGGATGTGCCGTGAATCCACCTACAAATATTGTTGACGCGAATCGTTGCGGCCCAGGAGTCATGAGTTTTTCACCGGTTCCTGGTACTGGAGGAAATTCGATTCGTTGGTATTTGAACAATACAACAACAACTGTTTTTTATGATAAAAATCCAGCGAGTTTCAACTTTAAAGTGAGCTACACTCTGTTCATTTCTTCCTACGATACGATTACGGGCTGTGAAAGCACAAGATTACCTGTGGTGGGAACTGTCAATGAAATCCCGACCGTTTTTTTTAGTGGTTTGGCAACGAGCTATCTAATAGTTGACAATGCGGTAAGCCTCGTAGGAAGTCCTTCCGGGGGAACTTTTAGTGGGAATGGTATCTCAGGAAGTACTTTTGATCCGTCCGCAGCCGGAACTGGTACGCATGCAATTACATATAGCTATACGTCTGCGGAAGGCTGTTCTAATTCCTATACACTTAACGTGAACGTCACTAGTCCCAGTGGAACAGGAGATTCGGATCTCATAATCTCCGCGGTGTATGATGGACCTTTATTAGGGAATCCAAAGGGGATTGAACTTTACGTTCAAAAGGATATTAGTGATTTGAGTATTTATGGAATCGGTGTAGCCAATAATGGAGCGGGATCTGATGGATTGGAATATGTTTTTCCGGCGGTTTCTGCCAGCGCTGGAGACTATATTTATTGTGTTGCCTCAGGAACTGATTTCGCAAATTATATGGGCTTTAATCATAATTTTTCGACAGGAGTGCTAGCCATAAATGGCGATGACGCTATTGAGTTGTATAAAAATGGTAGCGTCGTAGACTTGTTTGGAGATGTTGCGTTGAGTGGAGTTGGGCAAGCCTGGGAATACACGGATGGATGGGCTTCAAGGAAAGATTGTACGGGCCCGAATGGAGGAACTTTTAACGCTTCGAACTGGAACTACAGTGGTATTGATGCTCTTGATGGAACATCAACGAATGCTTCGGCAGCGAACCCGATTCCCTTAAAAACCTATACCTGTGGCCCGGTTTGTTCTACGACTTATGCTACGGATACACATGTAACATGTGATTCATTTACCTGGATTGATGGAAATACCTATACGGGTTCGAACTCGTCGGCCCAGCATACCCTTGTCAATAGTTTGGGATGCGATTCAATTGTTACCTTGGATTTGACAATCAATCAATCTTCAAGTAGCATAGATACACAGGTGGCTTGTGGAAGTTTCACTTGGCTTAATGGCGTCACTTATACAACATCCAATCAAAGTGATACCTATGTACTTCAGAATGCTGCAGGTTGTGATTCGATTATTACCTTGAATTTAACAATTAATAGTCCAACGTTTTCAACAGAAACGATAAATACCTGTGCTAGCAGTTATACCTGGAAAGATGGAGTTACCTATACTGAAAGTAACAATAATGCGACTCATGTTTTAGTTAATAGTCAGGGGTGCGACTCAGTGATCATATTAAATTTGACAATTCATGAAGTGGCATTGGGTACAGATGTTATAAACGCCTGTGGCTCTTATACATGGATTGATGGGAACAACTATACAATTAGTAATTCTACTGCAAGTCATACTATAGTTGGCGGAGCGGCGTCCGGATGTGACTCAATCGTAACGTTGAAACTTACCATATTTCCCATAAAAACGGGAACAGATGTTATTAATGCCTGCGGCTCTTATACATGGATTGATGGTCAAACTTATTCAAACTCCACGAATACGGCAACTCACACATTGATGTCTTCTGATGGATGTGATTCAATTGTTACACTTAATTTGACCATAAGGGACACCTTGCAGGGTACAGCACTGGTTAGCAGCTGTAGCGCTTATACGTGGATTAACGGAATTACATATACAGAGAGTAATACTACGGCTACACATTTGCTTAAAACGAGTGCAGGCTGTGATTCTTTGGTTACCTTGAATCTGACCATTGCAGATACCTTACGAGGAACGGACGTAATTGAAGCCTGTGAAAGTTATACCTGGATCAATGGGCAAACATATACGAGTAGTTTGAGTGGAATCAAGCATTATATGAAAACAACTGAGGGCTGTGATTCACTTGTTACACTCGATTTACGTATCAAGGGTCCTTTGAGTACTGTCGACCAAATAGAAGCTTGCGAAAGTTATACATGGATCGATGGCATGACTTATACGGAGAGTAATAGCACAGCAACTCATACCCTCACCAGTTCTTCTGGCTGTGACTCAATCGTAAACCTGAATTTGACGATTCACAAGGCAACCGAGACGGCTGATGTTATTACAACTTGTGCACCTTCCTACACCTGGATCAATGGAATGACCTATACTTCTGCAAATAGTTGGGCAAGTCATATGTTGACCAGTTCTAAAGGTTGTGATTCTCTTGTGCGTTTGAACTTAACGTTCAATTCTTTCTCCAAAGGGGTAGATGCTGTTTTAGCTTGCGAAAGTTATACATGGATTGATGGTGTTACCTACACAGAAAGTAATAACACGGCTACCTATACTTTCGCTGGAGGTTCAGTGTTTGGCTGTGATTCTATCGTGAGACTGAATCTGGTGATCAATCAAAAAACAAGTGGAACGGATGTTCAAACAGCCTGTGGCTCATACACCTGGATTGATGGAAATACCTATACCACTTCAACGAGTACTCCGACGTTCACTTTGACTAGTTCGCAGGGATGTGATTCTATTGTGACTCTGAACCTGACGATTCTAGATGTACTCACAGGGACAGATGTTCAGGAAGCCTGTGGATCATTCACGTGGATTGACGGAAATACTTATACAGCTTCAACGAGTACCCCGACGTTTACTTTGACTAGTTCGCAGGGATGTGATTCGATCGTAACGTTAAATCTGACGATGCTTGAAACGTCGATAGGAACGGATGTTCAGACTGCCTGTGAATCATTTACTTGGATTGATGGGGTAACTTATACCGCGTCTACAAACACGCCGACTTTTACATTGACAGGTGCACAAGGTTGTGACTCAATTGTCACCTTGGATCTGACCATTGAACCTTTGGATTTAAGTGTCACGCAGAATGGCAATGAATTGACTGCTACGCAGTCGGGTGCATCATATCAGTGGATTGATTGCGATACGCAGCAAGAGGTGAGTGGTGCTACGGGACAAAGTTATACCCCGGAGTCAAGCGGAAATTATGCGGTGATTATCACGGGAGCAGATTGTGCAGATACCTCAGCCTGTGTGGCCGTGGAAATTAGTGGCCTTGATGAATTGGCAAATACATGGTTAAATCTGTATCCGAATCCAACGGAAGGAATCCTGCAATTAGACTTCAAACAGCATGTAGAAGGTCCTGTTCACGTGTACGACATGTATGGGCAATTGATTCTAACAGAAATGGTTTCCGGATCAGAAAAGAGATTAAACCTGCCATTTGCAAATGGAATGTACCTCTTAGAGTTCAACGGAACCGTACAGAGGTTTGAAATCCGAAGGTAATCGTGCCTGACTACCTAAGGGAAGACGGGTACTCTGTTTCAGGGTACCCGTTTGCTTTTTTATGAGTATTTTAAGGAATAAATAATCGAATTTAAATGGTGTTAGTTGAAAAGTTTAGCTACCTCTTTTTCTTTGTTTTGAGTTTTCAGGCCCAGGCGCAGGATGTTGAAAATGAAGTATTGAGCCGTCTGCATTTTGATAGTGTACAGCTCATGAAGAATGGCTATCACTCGGTGCACGTGTATCAGGATCATTTGAATGATCATTCCCCGGAAGGAAATTTTGTGCTCAGCCGAAAACGAATTGAAGCGGATTACAATGATTTGGGAGGGCTTAGTTATAAGCGTTCAAGCAACCTGGTTGCGATGTCTGATATCCTGGGAGGAAGAAGTACTCAGTATGTTTCGTACGAATATGATAAAAAAGGAAGGATCAAAAAGAGCTGCTCGGGAGACTATCGTGATTCCTGGTGTCAGCATCGAAGTTACGATGAAGAGGGGAGAGTGATTGAAGTATTTAATGATGGAGACTATGTGATCAATAGCCGCATCAGATTTGAGTGGAAGAACGGGAAGATGATCCGGGCGATCAATACGGATTCGGAAGGAAAGGAGACGTTTGATGATCGTTCTTTCGATGAGAAGGGCAGGGTAGCGGAAGTTCGTCATAATCGAGGGAGGTTTACTTTTGATTATGTCGATGGAAAGAAGTATTCGACAATCATATATACTCAGTATAGGGACGGAAAGTTGAATAAAAGAAGAGTCGTGAAAAAACTGAAGACGAGTGATGCGATCACTTTTGCCTGTGAGTTAAATGCCGAATTGGATACCCTGAAAAAAATCGAAGCTACTTATGATGACCACCTGAATTTGGTTAGTTTTAAAAGCAGTAATTATAAGGAGTTGATAGAGGCAAAGAAAAGTCCTCCTCCTGTGACAATAGAAGGTGAACGGGGAGGCAGTCATCGTGTCGAACAGTCGGAGTTAAAGCCGCGTATTATTCTTTATGAAGTAAAGAACTTTTATAGTGAACAGGGCTTGCTTACGAAGCGGGTATTATCTGGAAAAGGAGAAGATGGTCAATTAGACCCGGAGCGTCAATATGTCGAGAGAATCATCTTTGAAAAGGAGTATTTGTCGGAAAAGTGGTGGCCCACCAATGAAAGAGAGCGCGAAAGAAGAAATGCTCCAAAAGAAGTAAAACCGGGGAGTAAAATCCCCATTGAAGAACCAGTCGAAAAAGGAAATTAATTAACTTCTTTCTCTTCTTTTGATTTCAGGTGGAATGAAAATCCGAAAACGGCATTGTACTGAAAGAAGAAAAAATGCTGGGCGGCCCGGTCACTTTTCGAGGCAGTAGTCCGGATATCTGGCATGTGAATGAAGCCTCCTTTCGCTTCGCTTTGAATAAAGAAGTGCTTGAAAAAGCGAAATTCCAGGCCTGTAACGACTCCCAAACCATATCCGGCCAGATGAAATTCATCGTAGCGTTCTTGATTAAATAGGGTGGCGTTGGTACGTGGAACGAGCATTCCGACTCCTCCACCTCCCAGCGCATGGACTTCCAACTTTTCTTTGTTGATTAATGGATGAAAATAGCGGCATTCGATGTTCCCGTAGTTGAGTCCGTCCGTGTGTTCCAGAAGTAGGAATTCAGGACGGAGAACGATCTCTTCGCCGTTAAAATCCCCTTGACAAATAGATGCCGGATCGTTAATCTTTCCTTCGATGGCGACCGATTGGTATTGGGAAACAACATATTTCATGTGATCCATTCCAATGGAAAGTTGCCAGTTGTCCGTTAAAAAATAGCCCACCCGAAAGTTGTACTGCGGAATGGTCATTTGTGTGGGATTGAAATAAGTGTCTGCCCGAAAGGCACTTTGACGATCGTGTGAACGGACTTTTTGGAGCGTAAAATCGTAATCAATTCCCTGAAAAGAAATATTGGAACGGGAATAATTGGAGTGATTCCACCCCCAATAAATACTTAGGTTTCCCTTGTTTTGTGCGTATAGACCTGTTGTCAGGAGTAGGATGCCGCTAAAAAGGATCGTTTTCATGATGCAAAATTAGAAAATATTTCAGCGGAGAATATGATAAAAATCATCCTTATACTATTTGGTATTATACCTTTTAGTATAATACCTTTTGGTAAAAATGCTATATTTGTATAAAACGAAGCAGGATGTTGGAATCACCTTTCAAATATGGAACCACCGTAAGTGGAGGAGCTTTTACGGATCGGGAAGATAGTGCACAAAAGCTGTATGACAACCTGACTCAGGGCATTAATACGCTGATTATTTCTCCGAGAAGATGGGGGAAATCGTCTTTGGTGGACAAAGTATGTCAGGAGATTGAAGATCAAACCTCTGGAATTCGGGTGGTACAAATGGACCTTTTTTCAGCAGAGAACGAATTGGAGTTTCTCGAATTGTTTGCGCGGGAAGTGATTCGCGCTTCTTCTGGAAAGTGGGAGGACTGGGTCCGATCGACCAAGGAGTTCTTCAAACAATTGATCCCCAAATTAACCCTGGGAGTTGATCCGACCAGTGATTTTAGTTTGAGTTTTGATTGGGATGAACTTCGGAAACATCAGGATGAAATCTTGCAATTACCGGAACGGATGGCCCAAAAGAAAAATTGTCGTTTCGTCATCTGCATCGATGAGTTTCAAAACCTGGCTAATTTTCAGGATTATGAAGTGTTGGAGAAAAAAATGCGGGCTGTATGGCAGCGACAGAAACATGTGAGTTACTGTTTGTACGGGAGCAAACGGCACATGATGACAGAAATTTTTAGTCAGCCCGGCAGACCTTTTTATCGATTCGGTGATTTAATGCACCTGAGCAAGATTTCCCGGGAACACTGGGTCACATTTATCGAACAAAATTTTGAACGGACCGGAAAGAAGATCGAAAAGGATTGTGCTGAATTGATTCCGAAGCTCATGAAAGACCACTCCTGGTATGTACAGCAATTGGCTCATTATACCTGGCAGAAAACGAAGAAAAAAGCCAATAAGAATGAGTTGAATGCCGCTCTGAAAGAATTGATTTATGCGAATTCGCCGCTATATCTCAAGGAGATTGACAGCATCAGCAAGACCCAATTGAATTTATTGAAGGCCATTGTACAGGGCGAACAACATCTAACCAGTGTGCATACCATGAGCGAGTATCGTTTGGGGACTCCCAGAAATGTAGCCAAGAACCGGGACAAGCTACTGGAAGAAGATCTGATTCATCAGGGGGAGGAAGGCCTGGAATTACTTGATCCGGCCTTTGAATTATGGTTTAGAAAGCAGTTTTTTGGAGTTTCTTTCGAGTTGTCTTGAGGGGGCTTATTGTTTGACCAAACGCATTATTTTGCGGTAGTTTCCATGGCTTAAATGAACGTAGTAAGTGCCACGAGCAACCTGCGAAAAATCGAGTTCAAAGCTCTGTCTTTCCTCTTCGATATTGATTTCCTGAGCAGAAAGATAGGCTCCGGCACTATTGTAAATTTCCAGTCTTGCTTTTCCTTTCATTCCCTTGAGCACAAGTTTACTCGTATGTTTGGTTGGATTGGGGAACAGGCTGGCGGAGCAGGAATCCAGGATGACTCCACAGCCTCTTTTCTGAATCCGCTGCGGAAGTTCGCCCGGTGCAAGTGAATCAATCGGAATCCAAATGTCATCCCGGTCAAGCGCTTTGGGGGGAAGACAGGCGATTACCGGTTTGATATGGGCCAGGTGATCCAGGGAGTCGGTGCGGGATGGTTGTTCTTTGGGCAATTGTGGAACCAGGAAGGAGTATATGAAAGCTGAACGCCCATGATCCTTGTTGGAAAATTTGACCCGTTTCCCTTGTACATCCTTCATTTCATTTTTACCCCAGTAAAGTCCGCCAACAACGCAATTTCCATTCTTGCAGACAATGTCCATCGGAATGGCCCATCCATCTGATTTAATGTTTTTTTGGACACTTTGGAGTTTTTGGCCCTGCCAACAGGTATAGAATTCTCCCACGTCATGATATCTGCGAGGAAGCCTGACATCCGAACCTTCAAACTGAATCGTGTCAGAGTGGCTTCCGATCAAATGGACCCGGTCATGTTGATCCAGGTCGAGGGCCATCCCCCGGTAGTAGGTGCCAAAGCCTCTTGAATGATTAAAATGAGTATAGTCAAGATCTCCATCCTGTTGGAATCGTGCATAGAAAAAGCTCTGTCCACCGGAATGCTTGAAGCGGTTGTTTTGGATGAGGGTGATCCCGTTTGAAATGATGCACTCATAGTCGAATGAGCCAGTAAGGTAAATATTGTTCTTAGAGTCCACTCGCAGGTCCGAAATGTGCTGGTTCCATTGTCCGCCAATTTTTCTGGACCAGAGGTACTGATCATTCGGATCATATTTCACGATGAAAGCATCTTCAATTTCCAGGTAGCCATCATTGCTCAGGGAATCATTTTCATCGAATTTGATCGAGTTTCGGAATTGTCCATGGATGAGGAGATTATCCCGGTGGTCGATGGCCAATTTGTTGTGATATAATGGATTAGAGTGATAATGCGTTCTGAAGAAAGGATGTTTTCCCAGGATTTTTCCATCGGGACTTAGCTCCAGAATTCCGAATTTATAATTGTCATACTCTTTGGATCCGGGTTGGTGAGAGTCAATGAGCACCCCGGCATCTCTCAACTCATGACTGAAACGATAAGACCAATAAATCTTTCCCTGACTATTTTCAACGATAGAGATTCCGGTGGCTCCATAACATTTGTCGAGGGTTTTCACCCACTTGACATTCCCTTCCGGGGAATAGCGCGCTAAAAAGATGGTTTCTGGTTGATGTATTCTTCCGCGTTCTTTTTCTTTTCCTCGCTTTATGTCACTCTTTTTGGTGGAAGCAAAGCGGACGATCCCATCGGCATTTCCAGTGACCAGAATGTCTCCATTTTTGGCTACATAAAGTGTATTAATAAGGGAGAAGTAACTTCCGGCGATTGAGGTAACCCAAATAGGTTTGCCATTGGAATCGAACTTGATAATAACTGCGCCCAGATGGCGCGGGAAAGGCAATTCAGTTTTCTTTAGTTCTGGAATTTGAAGTTTCATTTGATGGTTAATTGCCACATAGATATTCCCTTTTTCGTCAAGATCCAGGTCGGAAAAATCGGTGGTGTTATAGCCGTCAACATTGTAAACCCAGTCAATTTTTGGCCCTTCTGATTGCGCCAAACAGTTTGGAAGGTAAGCTAGAGCAAGAAGCGAAAAAAGGGCAAGTTTCATGCGCGTTGTTTTGAATTTACAAGAGTTAGTACAGCCAGGTGAATCTTTCGTTCAATGGCAAGAAAAGTTCCAACAGAGCATAAAAAAACCGCCGATCAAAAGATCGACGGTTTCTTACCAATCCAACGGTAGGTTAGAGGTGTAGATTAAACTCTACACGACGGTTCCGGGCACGCCCTTCTTCCGTATCATTTGATGCTTTGGGTTTGCTCTCACCAAATCCTTTGGTTGTCATTCGTTTCGCATCAATTCCTTTTTTAATCAGGTAATTTTTGACAGATTGTGCTCTTCTTTGGGAAAGATCCATATTTGTTTCATGGCTTCCCGTATTGTCCGTATGTCCGTAAATGCTGAGTTTGTATGCAGGATTTGCTTTCATCAGTGCAGCAATGGCATCCAATCGTGTATGGGATGATTCCAACATGACGTCTTTTCCGGTCTCAAATTGTACTCCCGCCACGGCTTTGTCCACCACTTCTTTGACTTCTTTTTTCATTTCCGGACAGCCGTTGTTTTTCTTGCTTCCAGCTACATCCGGACAATGGTCATCTGTGTCTGCCACGCCGTCACCATCGCTGTCTTTTGCTTTATTCGTTCCGGTAGAAGTATTGTCTTTCTTCTTCCCCAAGTTGAACACTATTCCAAGTGTATGCTGCATAAACTGGTCGTTCTTCCCTTTGGAGTAGCCATCCCGACGATCGTGGTTGGTCATCGCATAGTTCAGGTTGTAGTTCAGTCCAATCATCTCGTTGAACATGTATGTTACCCCTGCTCCGAGATTCCCCGTCCAGTCTGAACCAGGAGCAACCAATGCTCGGTTGTCATCTCCACGGTCAATGGCGTGATGTGCCCATCCGGTTCCCAAATAAACATAAGGTTGTACTTTGGAGTTTTCGGCCAACCAGGCCCCATTGTTCATTTTTAAGCGCAATTGTCCATTTATGTGGAACAGATTGGAACGCATTCCCAAACGGGTGTTTTCGCTACTCAAGGGAAGATGTTTCCCCAGGGATCCGTAATTGGCCATAAGCCCCGTACTCAGCCAGGGGTTCAGACTATACATGAAATGAACTCCCACGTTTGCCCGGTAGGCGGAGATGTCAAACCACTTGTAAGAAAGATCCCCATGATAGTCGTTTAGCCCGGAATGTATTCCGAGCGAGTAAGGTTTATTGGATGTTTGTGCATACATGCCACTGATTCCCAAAAAGAGGCTCAGAAACATGATTTTTGTTTTTCTTGTCATTGTAAGGGTGAATTAAAGTTACCTACCTATTTAACACAGACAACTTTCATTTACCCCCACCCATTTGACGAAAAAATTAGTTTTATCCTTTTTGAAGAACTTGCTTCCCCAATCGGAAGAGATTGATTCCAAGCAGCAGGCAAAAGCCAACGCTCAGTGCATTGAAAACAATCACAATGAGGAGCAGCAAAAATCTTGAAATGCCGTATTCGGCCAGGATCATTTCGATGTAATCTCCACTTCCGGCATCCATCTGGAAGAATATATAGCTTCCAATAAGCAATTGGATCAGGAAACCAATCCCGAAGAGGAATTTTCCCGAATTAAACATTCCATAGAGGACTCCTGAAAGGGTCCATACTATCAAAACCAGCGTGTAGTTCTTCAGGTAATATTGGGCGGCAAAAATAATGAATGCCAGCAACAGGATGCTTACTACTTTTTTCATGGTTTGAAGACAATGGTTTTTTGAATTCCCTGGAGTTGGGATGGATTTTTCGGGTGTTGACAAGGGTGGTATTGCACTGTTTTCCAGTTCACCAGCTGATCCCTGTAATTCCTGGTGTTCGCCCGACCGCTTTGTCCTCCGGCAATAATCATAAAGGCCTGGATTCCATTCGGATTCATTTCAATGACCGTTCGCATGGATGGCCCGGCAATTCCCTTATGTACGTTAGGTGAATTCATGTTCCCCCCGGCATCCTGGATAACGGCTCCCCAACCGGGAAGGCGGAGTAGGTGATTGATGAAAAAGGTTCGATGAGGTCCGGCCAGCGCCCGGTCCAGCTGTCCTTCAAAATCTTCCTTCAGTTTATCGTAAGCCAATTGGTAACTTTTTTTCATGAGTTCTTCCGTACGGTATTTCTTTCCCTTGATTTGGAATTCCTCATGTTCTTTCAGGAAATGATACACCCGGCTGATCCTTGGTCTGAAACTGACCGGATAACTTTTCATAAGGATGGAATCGAATTCGCTGAGCACAAAGAAATTCAGGTAGGAGGCCAGAATCGGTTCGTTTATTTCCGAACGAATGACACCATTCCATTCGTTGATCCGGGAAAGTTGTTGGTATGCCTCGGATTTATCCGGATATTGTTTTATCAGGTGAATGAGGTCACGGACTCCCAGGTCACTATTATCTGCCTGCAATTTCATCAGCTCATCCCTGCTAAATTTTTCCTGGCTCCCCAGGTATTCATGAATTCTCCGAATCCGGTAGATTTCAGAGAAATTATGATTGACATAGTAGTTCGTTTTGGCCGGGAGCTGATTGGCAGATGCGACATAACCGCGCTCCGGGTTCAGGTGCTGTGGGAGCTGCTCAAAAGGAATGAATTCAGGCTTTTGATAACTCTTTCCCTGCCGAATTCCTCCCTGATATCCTTGCGGACGCCGGACGAGCTTCCCGGCACTGAGCATTCCAGTGTTTCCCTGGACATCAGCAAAGGCAAAATTCTGTGGCGGGAAAGCGTAGTATTTCATGGCATTGAGAAATCCGCCCCAGTTTCGGGCCGTACACAATTTCCGGAAGCTGATAAAGGAAGTATTGTCCATGGTCGCTGGATACCAGGTTTTAGCATAGTACTTCCCATCTCGTTTTTCAACAAATCCGAATTTCGATTTAGTCACTGTATAATCGATTTGCCCATAGGACTTGACCGGGATTTGGTATTTCTGAACCTCCATTTTTTCCCAGCGTCCGTTGCACTGATAGCTCAAACTGTCTTTTGAATTGCATTCCAAAAGGAACTCATCGTTTTCATCCCAATAGGCATTGGTCATTCCCCAGGAAATATGTTCATTGAAGCCTGAAATGATGTAAGGTCCACAGGGGATACTCAGACCATAAGCTGTGTACTCGGGACAGGAGACATGAATTTCATACCAGGGACTGGGCAACACCAAATCCAGGTGAGTGTCGTTGCACAAGATGGCGTTCCCGGAACTGCTTTTTGAAGGACTGATCGCCCAGTTGTTACTTCCCAGAGTCCGTTCTGGTCGGGTGCTTTTAACCGCTCGCTGAAGTACCTCGACTGGAAGATTCTTTTCTCCTGTGCTACCAAACACCCGTTCAGGGACGATACTATAGGGAAGGTCTGCATCATGTGCATACAGTTGTTGATAGAGTTCTGGTGGGAGACTTTGAATCACCTGTTGTTGCATGGCATCTTCATCGTCGTAACAGAGCATATAACTCATGTAACCGGATAGGAGGAGGGGGTAGTGGTCCTTCCATTGCCGTGGATTTTCCCCCAATAATTTGTACTCGGGTGATTGCTCGCTGTTCATTTCTGTTTTGAGATAATGACGCACCCCATTCGAATAGGCGACGAGATCACGATAGACCTCTGGATTGTTGTGGGCAAGTTTATCCAGTAGCTTTTTGCACTGTTGATCGAATTGGTATTTCAACCAAAAGCGGTCCGATTCAACTCCCTTCGTACCCAGGAGTGAGGACAACTGCCCCTGCACCGTTCGGGTAATGAGTTCCATTTGGAAATAGCGATCGCGGGCATGCATATAGCCAACCCCGTAGGCCAGTGAGGGAGCATCTTTTCCGAAGATATGTGGAATGCCCAGACTGTCGACCCGAATTTCCAGTTGGTATTTTCCTTCAGATTTGAATTCTTGCTTTTCCGGGCGCTCCTCAATACTTGTATTATGAAAGATCCCGTCATTGTAACTCAGCAAGGCTCCAACCGGTTTTAGAATTCCCATCGGACTGTAGTAAGAGGCGGTGATCCAGACGAGTGAGAAGGCGATGTAAGCAATTTTCTTAAACATGTTGAAACAAAGATATCGTATTTAATAGTGATTAATTCTTTTGGTACTTCCGAAGTTTGATCTGCTGAAGTATTTCACGGAACAATTTTCCATTGGTTTCTAAGTTTTCTGGATTCATCATGCTTCCATGTTCTCCAACCCCCTGATAATTGATCAATTCACCCTGGATGATCTCTTTCCAACTTTGTTTTTTGAGATTTCCCTCTTCCCACTGTTGTTCGGAAAGCAACTGATGGACGTTGACAGGTAGTTCCTGATCGTCTGCGGTTAGATGGAGATAATTCTGATAGCTGGCCACTATTTTTCGGACGCGATCTCGTTCCATTTTGCTTGGAAGCAATTCGTGTGAAATATGGCCCTCTTCCTCGGAAATATATTGTTGTACCTTCTCGTTGAGACTTTCTTCCGGCAGTTGTGCTGCTTCTGTGGTTCTCATTCCGTCAAGCATAATGATATCGGATACGACATATCCCTGCTCAATTAAATAGGCGGCCATTTGATAAGCCAGATTTGCTCCCCCGGAATACCCGGCAAGCACAAAGTCTCTATTTCCATTGATGGCTACCATTTCTCTCAGATAGGTTTCCCGCCTGTTTTCAGCTTCCAGGAAATTAATCCCGTAAACTTCAAAACCTTCCAGTTCACTGGCCAGGTCCTGGTACACCATGGCAAAACCAATGGCAGGAGGGAAGAAAAAGATTTTGTCTTCCGAACCTCGTCCGTGCAGGAGTCGCATCGGTTGACGAATCATTTGCTCCAGGTTTTTGACACGTTCGATTTCTCCTTCACTTAATGCCTCCGTTGTTTCTGCTTCGGAGATCATTTCGTTTAGGGCTTCCTGATATTGTTCCAGAACGACTTCTATCTCGGATGCATTGAATAGG
Organism: Bacteroidota bacterium; assembly: GCA_006226425.1. GTDB lineage: Bacteria > Bacteroidota > Bacteroidia > Flavobacteriales_D > Crocinitomicaceae > M2408. The sequence continues at coordinate 99,639 of SBGX01000012.1, forward strand.
TCTTCACGGTAAGAAAGTCGAAGGTTTAGTTTTCCGTTGGCAACGATTCCGGTGATGGTCCATGGATACTTTCCTTCATTTTCAAGAGCGATGTCACGACCGTTGTTCAAAGAGGAAAGTCCTAAAAGTTGTTCTTCTTCATTGGAGTTTTCAAGCTGATCAGATTTGTTTCCGATCTGGCCGAGGTAGTTGAACAGAACCTCTGGTACATCTTTTTCCCATGCAACATCCTCCGGTGAGAGAATGTATCGACAGATGCCATATCCGATTCCTTTATTCGGAATTCCGGAAAGGTGTTTTCTGTTCAATTCGATTAATTCGCCTAAATCCTCTGAATATCCTTGAATGAGACAGGGGTAAATGGAAGTGAACCATCCAACTGTTCGGGACAATTCAAGTTCTTCGTTGATGGGTTCCCTTCCGTGTCCTTCCAGGTGGATCATCAATTCCTTGTGTCCCTTCCAACGGTAAATAGCTCTTCCAAGAGCACTCAGTAGTAGGTCGTTTATTTCACAACCATATCGAGCAATGGCTCTTGTGAGGAGTTGGTTTGTCTGTTCTTCACCAAGCGTAAAAGAGTTTTCTTTGACTGTAGGAGACAAGCTGATCTGTGCCTTCGTCGACAGGCTTGTTCCCTCATTGCATAGGATTTGTTTCCAGTAGTCAAGTTCCTTTTTAAGTTTGGGAGTCTGAGCATATTCCTGAATTGATTGACTCCAATATTGGTAACTGTGCGTCTTTTCGGGAAGGCTAACTGTTCCTATGGCTTTCATCTGTTGATAGGCCTGGATGAGGTCTTCGATCAAGATTCGCCAGGAAACGCCATCCATGATTAGGTGATGGACAATGATGTGAATGAGATCACCCTGTTCCCTTGAATAGTGATCAACGCGCCAAAGCGGACCTTTAAAAATATCCAGACTTTCCTGGGATTTTTCCACTTTTGTACTGAAAATTTGATCGAAGTCGGCCTCGTTTTCTAAGGACGTAAAGGTATATACCTCGTGGGTGAATTCATCCGGATCGAGGAGGTGTTGACTAATTCCGGCTTCGTTTTGTTGATAGCGGCTCCTCAATATGTCATGGTGTACGCTCAATGCCTGAATACACAGCTTCAAAATATCCTGATCAAGATGTTCCCAACTTTCCAGGAGTACGGATTGGTTGAAGTGATTGGCTTTTGGGTACTGTTCCCCGAAGAAATGATGTTGGATGGGAGTGAGAGGAACTTCTCCCACGGCAGTCGTTTGCGGAATGATTAATTTCGAATCATTCAACTTTTGGGCAATATCTTTTAGGGTCGGAGTTTGGAAGAGTTCACTCAGATTCAAACGATAATTTTGAGTGAGCAACAAGGCATTTAGCTGAATAGCCTTGATAGAATCTCCTCCGAGATTGAAGAAATGATCGTTCCTACCAACGCGCTCTATTCCCAGTAGTTTTTCCCAACAGGCGGCCATGATCTTTTCTTCTTCGCTTTCGGGTGCTTCAAATTGACTTTGCCCCAGATGTGTGACGTCCGGTTTGGGGAGTGCTTTTCGATCTATTTTTCCGCTTTCATTTCTTGGAATTTCTTCCAGTTGAACGAAATACGAGGGCACCATATAAGATGGTAAGGAGGACGAAAGAAGTGCTCTCACAGATGAAATTTCCAGTTCTTTTTCGGCTACAAGGTAGGCGCAGAGATATGCTGTTCCCTGTTCATTTTTAAACGGTACTACGGCCACTTGTTGAATTTCATCGATTCCCAACAATTGTGCTTCGATTTCTCCCAGTTCAATACGATACCCACGTATTTTGACCTGTTGATCCATACGCCCCAGGAAATGGAGTTTTCCATCCTGATCTCGCCGAACCAAATCACCACTTCGATAAAGGAGCAATCCGTTTTCCGGATGCCGGACGAATTTTTCTTGCTGAAGTTCGTCCCGGTTCAGATATCCCAGACTAACATTGGCTCCGGCAATGCATAATTCACCTGGCACTCCAGTGCTTTGTTCCTTCAGATTCTTGTCCATGACATAGAGGAGTTGACCTTCCAGAGCCCTTCCGATCGGCATGATCGTATGATATTCCAAATCCTGACGATTGACGTGATAGTAGCTCGAATCGACACAGCATTCGGTTGGTCCGTAGACATTGGTCAGTTTTGGTGCTTGGGTAAACAAGTCAAGGAAATGAGCCACTGTTTCGTTTCCGAGTGCTTCTCCACCAATAATGAATTGACTGGTTGGGAAGTCGGCTTCCAATTTTTGTTTTTGTGCAACGATCAACTGGAGGAAGGAAGGGGTTCCGTCGCTTACATGAATTTGATTTTCACGACAGTATTCCAGGTAGTTCGCGATCTGCTCCCGGTGTTCTGATGAAATAATGTGTAAGCAATGCCCCTGAAGGAGTGCCCCGTATATTTGCTGTACAGATGCATCAAAAGCATAAGAGGCGATCAAAGCCACGTTTCGATGGGCTTCCAATTCGGAATAAATTGCCTTATTCAGTCCGGATACAAGATTCAACACCTGTGCGTGAGCAACCTGTACTCCTTTCGGTTGCCCGGTTGAACCAGAAGTGTAAATAATGTAAGCCCGATCTGTGGCTTGTATGATCGTTTCAGGATTCTCGATTGATTGGGTGGACAGTTCTTCGTAGTTCAGCTTGATTCGTGGGATTTTTTGCCAGCAGTCATCATCCAGATTATGATCTGTCAGTACCATCTTCATATCACTATCCTCCATCATAAAGCTGATTCGGTCTGAAGGTAAATCAGGAACCAGAGGCAGGTAGCTGGCTCCAGCTTTTAAAATGGCAAGTTGAGCGATTACGATCCATTCGTTTCGGGCACAGGAAATTCCAATGACCGATCCGGAAGAAATTTCCGCTTCCAATATTTGGTGGGCTAACTGATTCGCCAGCTCATTGAGTTGCTGATAAGTGGCATTAAATTCTCCACTTACCAATGCATTCCGGTCTCCAAAATTGTTACACTGCTGTTCGAAAAGTTGTACGATGCTTCCCGTAGGAGCCTGAATTGGGAGTTCCTGATGCCATTGCTTCAACTGTTCTTTTTCTTCTTTGGTATTAAGATCAAGATCACCAAGTTTACAATCTGGATTTTGTAAGACCTGCTCAAGCACCAGTTGGACCTGGCTCAGGAATCGAGCAGCGGTTTCTTTCTTAAATAATTTGGTACAGAAGGTGATGCTTGACTGCAAATGATCTCCAAAATCGAGAATATCTAATTGTAGATCGAATTTAGAGGTGAATACCTGAACCCCAAAAGGTTTAAACTGAAGGGGGAATTCGCTTTCGGCACCTTCTTCCAGATTTTGATAGGAAAACAGGATGTCAAAGATCGGGTTGCGGCTCATGTCTCTTTCCTGAACCAGTTGATCTACCAGTTCTTCGAAGGGATATTCCTGGTGATCGAAACATCCTAGGGTTCGTTCGGTCAGTTCTTTCAGGAATTCATCAAAATGCAGCGCCTGCTTTGGGTAATTTCGTACCGGGAGCGTATTCACAAACATCCCGATCAACTGATGTAGATCAGGATGAGGTCTACCGGCAACAGGAGTTCCAATGACAAGGTCTTCCTGCCCGGAATATTTGGCCATCAATACGTTGAACACTGCAAAGAGCACCATATAAGAGGTCGTTTGCTTTTCGAGGGCAAAGGCTCTGAGTTGGCTACTAATATCCTCGTCAAGACTCGCGTAAACGGTATCTCCGTCATAACTTTGGATGGCCGGTCTGTTAAAGTCCAATGGCAAATTCAGTCCGGGAAGTTCTCCTGAAAGATGTTCAAGCCAAAATTCCGATTGACGTTCCTGAAAATCCTTTCCAGCATTTTCCTGCTGCCAGATAGCATAATCCCGGTATTGGAGATAGACATCCGGAAGTACTTCTCCCATGTAAAGGGCTGCAAAATCACGATAGAGAATTTGCATCGATAAACCGTCTGACAAGGCATGATGCATGTCAAAAAATGCAATGGTCTGTTCCGGCGTTTGACAAAGATGAAGTCTTGCCAAAGGTGCCTCTTCCAGATTGAAGGGGAGGATAAGCTCCTGGATCAAATTGGTGACTTGCTGAATCTGATCACGTTGATGCAGTAGAACGGGGAGTTCAACCGTTTCGTGAACATATTGGACAATTTGAGTTCCCTCCAATCCAAAGCTGGTTCGAAGCGCTTCATGCCTTTTAACTAACGCTTTCAAAGCCTTTTTCATTCGCTCCTGATCTAAATCGCCAATAATTTCGAAGGCGTATGGCATGTTGTACTGCGTGTTCTCCCGGTTGATGCGACTTAGAACGAACAAGCGTTTCTGTGCTGAGGAGGCTGGATAGAATTCTCTTTTTTCAAGCGGAATAATACTGTTATAAACGCTTTCTTTCGAGCTGTCGATCAGGAATTCGAGTTCCAGAATACTCGGCTTTTTGAAGAGGTCGAGCAGCGATATTTGTACGCCAAATTCCTTTTGAATCCGGGCTACGAGAATACTTGCCTTGAGCGAGTGTCCACCGATTTCAAAGAAGTTATCTTCGGTGCTAATTTCCTGTACCGGAAGCATGGACTTCCAGAGATCGACCAGTATTTTTTGTGTTTCGTTTTCCGGAAGTCGAATGGTCTGGGACGATTTTCTGATTCCAGGATTCGCCTGAGGAAGCGCTTTTCGATCCAGTTTGCCACTGGCGTTCACAGGGAGTCGATCGAGGAAAACCCAGACCGTCGGGATCATGTATTCCGGAAGTTGTTTGCTTAACTTTTGGTGGAAAACCTCCTCATCCTGATTTTCTTCAGAAACCACATAGGCTGTCAAATAACTGTCTCCGGAAGGATCATCTTGAGCAATGATTGCTGCTTCCTTGACCTCCGGAAGTTTCAGCAGCTGTTGTTCAATTTCACCAAGTTCAATCCGATATCCCCGGATCTTCACCTGGAAGTCCAGTCGGCCCAGGTAGTGAATTTGTCCATTCCAATCCATTCTAGCCAAATCACCAGATTTGTATAGACGTTGCCCTGTTTCGAAAGGATGTTTTACGAAATTTTTCGCCGTGAGCTCTGATCGGTTTAGATAACCAACAGCCAGACAGGGACCTCCAATGTATAATTCTCCCGGAACACCTTGTGGGACTGGATTCATCTGTTCATCCAGTAGGTAGAGTTGGACATTTGAAATCGGTTTTCCGATTGGAACCAGCTCTTCATTTCCTTCGGTCCTATAATAACTGACTTCGACCGATGCTTCGGTAGGTCCGTAAAGGTTGTACAATTTGGCATCGATCAGGCTATGAAAGCTTCTGACAGTTTCCGGGTGAAGTGCTTCTCCACTGGCAAAGACCTGTTGCAAGGAATGGAGTTTTTTTACTTCTAAGGAATCCAGATGAGCCAGGAAGCTATTGAGCATCCCTGGAACAAAATGGATTGCGGTAATTTTTTCCGTTTCAATCAGCTCAACAATTCTTGCCGGATTCGCAATGTCCTCTTTGTCGCAGAGGATCAATTTGGTCCCGTAGCATAGTCCATTGAAGAATTCCCAAATGGAAACGTCAAAAACATAGGCCGTTTTTTGAAGGATAGTATCTCTTTCTCCGATTCCCATGTGTTGGTGCATCCAAAAGACACGATTCACGACCCCCTGGTGCTTTAATAAGGTCCCTTTCGGTTGACCTGTTGAACCGGAAGTGTAAATGACGTAGGCCAAGTGGTCTGATGTTCGTGGAAGCTCTGGATTATCAGTGTTTTGTCCTTCCGCGATCAATAGAGATGGTTCAAGAATTTGGCACGAGCTAGGAATCTGTTCCCGGATCAGTTTGTTTGTCAGGCAAATACTGGATTGACTGTCTTCCAGTATGAAGCTGATTCGTGACTCTGGTGCGTCTGGATCAATGGGTAAATAGGCTGCACCCGCTTTGAGTATTCCGAAGATGGAAACAATCATTTCATAGGAGCGGTCAAGACAAATGGCGACCAGTTCTTCGCTTTGAACACCGTATTTGTCAAGCAATTGATGAGCCAATCGATTGGAGTCTTCATTGAGTTTTCGATAGCTAAATTCCTGATTCACATGCTTAATAGCGATAGCATCCGGTGTTTTTTTGACCTGTTCCTCAAAAAGATCAGCCAATGTTTGATGATCTGGATAAGGACTTTCGCTTTGATTGTACTCATGAAGAAGGTAATTTTTCTCCTCCGGACTCATGCAGTCGATTTCTGAAATTTTAATCTCTGGATTTTCAATCACCTGATTCAGAAGGGCCTTCCAACGTTGAAGGAAAAGAGCGATGCTTTCGTCTCGAAATAGTTTGCTGGCATATTCAAAAATCACCTGGAATTCATCTCCATTTTCCTGGATCTCCAGGCTTAAGTCAAATTTGGAAACGGATGTTTCAAAGTTGATTGGTTCTGCATGGAGTTCTTGATCCCCGTTGGATTGTGAAGTAGCCCTTTCCAGGTTCTGATAAATGAAGAAAACATCAAAAAGCGGATTTCTTCCTGTATTTCTTGGAACATTGATCTCTTCAAGTAACTCCTCGTATGGGAAATCCTGGTTTTGGAGTGCTTCCAAAGACGATTCCTTCACCTCTTTCAGGAAGTCAGAGAAAGTCTGATTTGAGTCCAGTTTTTGTCGAAGAACCAATGTATTGACGAACATTCCGATGACGTTCTGAAGTTCGGCATGTCCACGTCCCGCGACAGGTGTTCCGATACATATATCTTTGCTGCCGGAGTGCTTGTGCAGGAAAAGTTGGAAACAGGCAAGGAAGAACATAAAGTTGGTACTTCCATGTGCTTCATTCAGGGCCTGAATTTGATCCAGTTGTTCCCTTTCAATATGGCTATAAAGTCTTTTTCCTTCATGCTTACTAAGTTCTGGGCGCTTGAAATCGTAGGGCAATTCGAGTTGAGGAATTTCACCTGAGAACTGCTCTGTCCAGTAGGATTTCTGGCGGTTCAACTCTTCGATTCCCTGCTCGCTGGAGAGCCATTCCGAATAGTCGATGAATTGGGCTTCAGGAGTTTCTATTTGTTGGCCTCCGTAAAGTTTCATAAAGTCACTCATCAGAATCATCATGGAGCTACCGTCACAAATACTGTGATGGATATCAAAGAAAAGTACCTGTCCATCTGATTCAAGATCAATCAGCCTAATTCGCAGAAGAGGAGCTGTATTGAGATCAAAGGCCTGTACGTGTTTTTCGAGTTCTGCTTGAATTCCCTCAAGAGTTGCATGGCTATGTTCAATTTTAAGCTCAGCTTGTTCTACGATCTCCTGATAGACAATCCCATCCTCCTGGACGAAGCGTGTCTTCAATCCCGGATGCAGGATTAGAAGAGCCTCCAGACTTTCCTGAAGTCGGCTTTCATCAATTTTTTGCTTTAGATGCAAAGCTCCGGGAATATTGTAGGCGATACTTTCCGGATTTAACTGCTGCAGGAAATGAAGTCTTGTTTGAGCACTACTTGCCTGGTACCTCGGTTTTTTTGTCGCGGTGGGCAAAGAAAACTCGTTGGAAAGTTGATTTCCTTCAAGTTGTCTGGCGATGGCTTCGATGCTTGGAGCCTGGAAAAAGCTTTTTAGAGATAATTCCAATCCTAGTTCACTTCTGATTTTGGCCAGAAAGCGAGTGGCTCTTAAAGAGTGTCCTCCGATTCGAAAGAAGTTTTGATTGATCCCAATTTCTTCCCGGTTCAAAATCTCCTTTGCCAGTCCTACCAGTTGCTTTTCAAGATCCGTTCTGGCTTCTATAATTTCCTCCCGGGTCTCTTCAAAATCTGATGCCCCCGGAAGTTGATCAGTGGCCACTTTCGAGCGTTCATTCAGCGGAATCTCATCCAGTAATTTCCAATGGGCCGGAATCATATATTCAGGAAGTTCCAGACGAAGCTGATCTTCCAGTTGATGGAGATCAATTTCTGCTTTCGGGACGACGTAGGCGACAAGTTGCTTTTCTCCCTGGATATTGAGTGCAGCAACATAGGCATTTTTGATTGCTTCTTGTTTTAGAAGTACCTGGGTGGTCTCTTCTGGCTCAATCCGATAACCGTTGATCTTGACCTGTTCATCGATTCGACCGTAAAATTCAATTTCTCCCTGGTAGTTATATCGCCCCAGATCCCCACTTCGGTACCATTTTTTTCCGGGGACTTGTGCGTCGTCAACGAATACCTGAGCACTTAATTCTTCGTTCTTCCAATAGCCTAGAGCCAAACTTTCCCCGCTGATAACAATTTCTCCAGGAATACCAAGCGGACACATGATCTGACTGCCTGGCTGCCATATTTGAACTTCATTGTTCGCTATTGGTTTTCCAATGGAGTGCGCAAGCGTTTCCTGATTCAAGGCCTTCATACTGCAACTGGTGATCACTGTATTTTCGGTTGGACCGTAGTTATTGAATACCGAGATGTTTTTGGGAAGTTTTCCATTCCAGGAACTTCCTCCGATCAGTAATTTTTCGAGATACGGGTTCTCAAATTCCATGTAAAGTTCTGCCATGGAGGTAGGGAGGAAGGCGACATTGATTTTCTCTACTGTCAGGAACTGGTGCAGTAAATTCAAGTCTTTACGAGCTTCCTCTTCGACCAGATAAATTCCAGCACCTACGCTGAGTCCCGGGAAAAAGTCCAGGATACTTGCATCAAATGCAAAACTGGAGTACTTCAGTATTTTATCCGTGGCCTTTAATTCGTATTGTTCCCGATACCATTGAATCAGGTTACTTAATGAACGGTGCGAAACCAACACTCCTTTGGGGTTTCCGCTCGTCCCGGAGGTATAAATAATGTAGGCACCTGAATCTCCTTTTAAAGGTCTTTCGGGGAGTTGAATGTCCTCAGGAACCGTTATTTCGGAGAGCGTTTGTTTTCCCAGGATGAGTTCCTGACAGTGGTCCGGTAAATAAGGAAGGCTGCTTTCAAGGGAAAGCATCAGGCGACTCTCACTTTCATCCAGAAGATGCTGTTTCCTCAATGGAGGCGTTTGTTGATCCATTGGAAGGAAGATGGCCCCAACCTTGAAACAGGCCAAAATGCTAATAAACATCCACTCACTGGGAGGGAGTTGAATCGCGACCACGTCACCACTTTTTATCCCAAGATTGATCAGATGAAGAGCCAATTTTTCAGCTCGAAGATCAACTTCCTGATAGCTGAGTTGTTCCTTTTGGTAACTAATAGCTATGTTTTCAGGATACCTGGCAAGCGCTTCATTCCAAAAATCCAGGAAATTTTTATTTAGATCGTAAGGCTTAAACGTTTGGTTGAAGCTGTTGACCATTTCCTGGTCTTTTCGTCCGGCAATCTGAATTTCTCCAAGAAGAATTTCGGGATTTTTGACCACTGAATAAGCCAGTGTCTCAAGATGACGAAGAATCCCCTCTGCGGTTTCCTTTTGATATAAGTCTGCCGCATATTCCAGGTGAAAATGAAGTTGTCCCTGTCCTTCAGTGACTTCCAGACTCAGATCAAATTTGGCACTTGGATTGTCAAAAGGAACTCCACTAATTTCAAGTTCCTCCATGGAAGATTCCTGTCCCTGCTGATAAAACTTCTGGTAGGAGAACATCACATCAAAAAGCGGGTTACGACTCAAATTCCGTTCTATTTGAAGTTGATCAACCAACATTTCGAAAGGATAATCCTGATGCTCAAAAACCTCCAGTGTTCGATCCTGCACTTGTAGGAGGAATTCTTCAAAGCTGATATCGGCACGCGGAAAGTTGCGCATGGCCATCGTATTGACGAACATACCTACAATGCTTTCCAGTTCTTGCCTTGATCTCCCTGCATTGGGTGACCCGGTGACAATATCTTCATCGTCGGTGTACTTATGGAGTAGAGCCTGGAACAGCGCCATGAGACACATGTACATGGTCGCTCCGTTTTTTTGAGCCAGTTCCTGTAGTTGTTCGCTTAATTCCTTGCTAAAAGAATAGTGGGTACGTCCTCCTTCCTGTGTTCGGATGGCAGGTCGTTCAAAATCGGTTGTGAGGTTGAGGACTGGAATTTCTCCTTCAAAACGTTTGATCCAGAAGTCTTCCTGGTCCTTCATCAGACCCTGTTCGAAGAGCTTGTTTTGCCAGACAGCAAAGTCTTTGTAACTTACTTCACCAGTTTCGAGAGTTGTCCCCCGATAAGCTTTGAGAAAATCGCGCATGATGATCTCAGAGGAAACCCCATCCGAAACAATATGATGAATATCAAAGAGGAGCAAATATTCTTCCTGGGCGCGTTCAATGATCTTCACACGGAACGGAGGTGCTTGTTCCAGGTCAAAGGGGCGAATGAAATCTGAAATAAGTTTGGATTCATCCGTTTCTGAATCCTTTTCAAAAGTGAAAGGGAACTCATAGGATGAAGTAATAAACTGCCTTGGCTCACCATCAATCAGTTGAAACGAAGTCCGTAAACTTTCATGAACTTCCATCAGTTTCTGGAAAGCATTCTTTAACTGTTCGACATTCAGATTTCCTTTCATCCTAAGCGCAGCAGGGAGGTTGTATGCAGTAGAATCTTCTTCCAGTTGATGGAGTAACCATTGCCTGGACTGCGCTTTGGAGAGTGGATAGTGTTCTTGCGGTGCCGTTGCTTCGATCGCATGTACAGCTGGAACGCTTGATGGAGCTTTTTGAAGCAGTTCTTCCACTCCTTCGGCTAAACTTCGGATGCTAGAGAAACGGGCAATATTCTTAAAGTCCAGACGCACATGATACTTCTTTTCAATGCGGCTGATTAGCTGAGTAGCCAATAGAGAATGTCCCCCCAATTTGAAAAAGTCGTCGTCCAGGGAAATTTCATCGAGTTTTAAGATTTCTACCCAAAATTGAGCGATCTGCTGCTGGGTATCTGTCCATTGATCATCAATGTGGGCTGAAGAAACAAAGTTCACCTTACTGGATTCTTCTAGCTGTTGGGAAGGAGATGAGCTTTCTTCCTCTGTATCGGCACTACTGTCTTCGACATCAGGACTAGGTTCTCTCAGCCAGCAACGAATAGGTTCAAAAGAGTAGGGAGGAAGCCAGATTTTGTCTCCTTCGTTTTCCGCGTGTTTCCAGTTAATGGGGAAATGATCCTGATACAATCCTTTCAGTACTTGTAAAACTGGGGCCACATGATCCGAATGAAATGAAAACCAGTTAAAGAAATCCTCGTAATCTCCGGTTTGAACTCGATCGAGGTGCTCGGAGAAGGTCGATTTCTCAGCAAACTCTACGAAAAGAGCTTTTTCTTGCTCACTTTCCCGATCGATCAGGTGTTGGAGTCGTTTGTCAAAGTCAACGATCTTTTGATAGTGAAAGGCACAGGCTGTCTCAACACTTTCTTTCAGACTTTTCTTGGCCAAAATGGCATCAATGCTGACTTTTCCAACTCCAATTCCCAGAAGTTGTTTGGTCTGAATGCCTTTGCGTTCCAGTAAGCGGTAGAGGGAGTATTGCAGTACAAAATCCTCGTAGCAACCTTCATCTTTTCCAGGATGGAACTGTTGACAGGAAGTTACATCATCGGCGAAGGACGGATGCTTTTCCGAGAGAATTCTGATCAATCTGGATGCACCTTCTGAGCGATCCGGAAAGATGAAAATGAGTTTTTTGTTGGCCTGTCGGTTAAAACTGATTGCTTTTGAATCGACTTCGGACAGTTGTTCTGTGAAATCCTCAGTTGTTTCCTCAATAAAACTGATTCGATAGGGGAAATGCTTCCTTCCTTTATTCAGTGTCTGAGCTAGATCACCCAACTGAGTTTCTGGTCGCTGAAGCAAAAATTGACGCAGGTTTTGAACATTTCTTAACAGTGCCTCTTTTGTATGGGCAGATAAGCTCAAAAAATGGTGTTTTGTTTCTGTGACAGCATGTTCCTTTTGAGGGGCTTCTTCCAGAATAATGTGGCAATTTGTTCCACTAAGTCCAAAGGAACTTAGTCCCGCTCTTAATGGAAAATTTCCTTTTCTTTCCCAGGGACTTAGTTCGGTATTGATGTAGCAAATTGAATTGTCAAAATCTATGAAGGGGTTTGCTTCATCAAAATGAAGGCTTGGAAAGAGTTCTTTATTTTCGAGGGAAAGGAGTACTTTGACCAATCCGGAAAGCCCGGCCACGGTGTCTGTGTGCCCAATGTTGCTCTTGATAGCGGAGACGGCAATTTCATGTTTTCCACTTCGTTTGGCTTCTTTGAAAGCCTGATCGATCCCCTGTATTTCGATCGGGTCTCCCAGTTTGGTCCCACTTCCATGTGGTTCAATGAATGAAATACTTTCGGCTTCTATTCCTGCTTTATTGATGGCCTTGAGAATGACTTCGGCTTGTGCCTGACTGCTGGGGGCGGTGAGACTTCCGGAAAGCATGGCTTCCTGGTTTACAGCCGTAGCTTTGATTACACCATAGATGGGGTCGCCATCTTCCAGGGCTTGATCAAGTGGTTTCAAAAGTATGGAGGAAGCGGCTTCTCCGGCACCTGTGCCATCTGCTGCTGCTGAGAAAGACCTTGTTTTTCCATCATGAGCCATGATTCCCACTTCGTCTTTCGTATGATCTTCTTCTTCCGGACGTAGAATAAGCCGGACACCACAAACCAGGGCCTGGTCCGCATCTCCATGAATTAATTCCTGACAGGCCAGGTGAGCTGCAACCAGTGTGGACGAGCAATTGGTATCGACCATTAGGTTGTTTCCCCGAAAATTGAAAAAGCGGGAAATCCTGCTCGAGGTAACTGTATTGAGGTTTCCAGTAAGCAGGGTTGGATCGTATTCCTGCGCCAACTCATAGTATTTCAAGCTGACATCTCCACAAAAAACTGCCGTATTGGAGCCCCACAGTTCATCGGGATTGATTCCGGCACTTTCAAAGGCCTCATATACTACTTCCAGGAGCATACGTTGATGTGGGTCCATGCATTGAGCCTCTGCCATCGAGAGCTTGAAGAATTTATGATCGAAAAGATCTATGTCCTCCAGAAAGGAAAAAGTTTTGTAGGTGCGTCCTGGATGTAGATTGGTCGCTTTTTTTCTTTCCTGGGACAATCTTCGTGCGCTGCAATGGGCATTTTTCAGGTTCTCATAGAGTTCCTGAATATTTCGTGCGTCGGGAAATCGACCGGCAACTCCAATGATGGCGATGTCTTTCATTTATAATTCTTTAAGAAACAGTTTCCGGTAAGCCAAGTTTGAGGTATTCCGGATAATTATATTCCTGATCTCCTTCCAGGCGAAGTAGATTTCTTCCGTTATCAAGTTTGTCTCCAAATTCCTTAAACCCTGCAAATTTTAGGGTCACATACATCAAGCGGTTCCGATCTGTTTGGAGGAACTCTGTGAAGAGTTCTTTTTGCTGGCGGCGAGCTTCATTGATGATGTAATAAAGTAGTACATTTCCTACACCCCGAGACATAACTCTACAAGACATTAGAAGTGATTTCAAATTCCAGTTTCCGTCTTCCAGCATTTCAACCATCGCCACTCCAATTTTTCCATAGGAACCGAACTTGTCTGTCAATTCAGCAACATAGAGGAGATGTTTTGGAGATTGAAGAAGTTCTGCCAATTCATTGTACGAGTAGGTGTAGCCGGAGGCATTCAATTGATTTGTTCGTACGGTGAGTTCTTCGACCCGCTGCAGATCAACCTCAGTGGCCTGACTAATACGAAATTCCATTTCCTGGGATTTCATGAACTCAATATCCGTATTTCCCCATTTGTCTTCTTCTTCCTTCCGTTTTTCATCATCTACATACATCAACCTCCTTCTGGCGGATTCCTCTGTGATAAAGCGGGGCATGAATTCAGGCATCTCGAGAATGTTTTCAATGACATCCACGTCAAAAGTGCTTAACTCCGGGTTGCTGAAGGCAGCTTCTTCGCGTTCAAAGGCCTGGTCATCGATGAAGGCGATCGTGTCCATTCCGATGTTCAGTTTTTCCTGAATGATTCGGATCGACTCTGATTTTCTAGCCCAGGTAATCTGTGGATAAAGAAAATACTTTCGCAATCCCAGTTCTTCGAGGCGGGCTATGGTCTCATCGTAATTGTTTTTACTGGCAATACTGTGTAGGATACCTCTTTTGTCCAGTGTTTCCAGAATATGTTCCATCCGGTCCCGAAGTTTTAACTCATCATTTTCGGTAAGTACGCCGTGCCAGAGGGTATGATCCAGATCCCAGACGATGGCCTTAAACATCTTGTCTTTTTCGCGGTCTCTTTCTTGCATATTGTTTAAATTTCAATTAGTATGGAACCCCAGGCTGCTACCGGGCTATTATTCATGAGTAAGGCATGTTGCCCTGAGTTAAGAAGTCCGTTTTGCAAGGCACTGTGGTAATTCAGCAGAATATCCGCTGCCCCCAGGTGTCCGTATGTAGAGAGGTTCATCTGACAGACAGGAGAAAATTTGATTTCGAAGGCTTGTTCATAATAGTCAAAGGCCCGACTCGAAATGTTTTGAAGGAAGTAATGCTCGATTCTGTTCCAGTCCAAATCATGACTTTGGAAAATGGCTTCGTTGAGATCGGTGAATCGGTTCTTAGATTCGATGGCCAATTCAAAACCATAGCGTCTGAGGTCGCTACATTCTTCCCGGTACTCCTGGGCCGTTGTTTTTTGATAGTCTATTTTGAAGAGCTCCCAGTAACTTCCGTTCGTATCGATTCGAATATCCTTGATGACATGTTCTTCGCCGCGTCCGATCAGGCAGGCAACTCCTCCATCACCCGTGAAGGTGACAGGGTAACGGAAACGTACCGATGCATATTTCTTACTTCCATAGCAGACAAGTACATGTTTTGCACGGCGATTGGCAAGCAATAGGTCCCTAGCTAGTTTAACGGCCATGGTACTATCTGTACAGCCCAAATCGGAAATGGAAAATACCTGTGCTTTTTCCGCCTGAAGATCATATTTCAACCTACTGGCTTCCGAACTGATCAGGTATTGTGGTGTCCGGCTCTTGATATAGATAATGAAATCAAGTTCATCGCTATCGATCCCGTTTTCTTCTAGCAGTGCTTTACTGGCACCTAAGGCTAAATCATAGGATGAACTTTCTCCGGAATCGTGAATGCTTTGAACCCCACAATTTTGAGCGTATTCCAGTTCCGCTCCCTGAATATTAGGGAATTCTTCCAGTTGCTCAATGCTCTTTTTGCTTCCAGCGAAATAGGGTTTGATACTTTGGATACAGATCATATTAGTCAATTATATCGGTCAGGTTTTTCAATGCGTAATTGGACAGGAGTAACTGTTGGATTTCAGAGGTTCCTTCAATGATTTCCATGATTCGCGCGTCCCGAAAGAGTCGTTGAACCGGGTGCGTGTTCAGACAACCAACGGCTCCGTGGATTTGAACTGCTTCCGTGGCTGCCATGGTGGCCGCTTTAGAGGCATGGTACTTGGCAAGCGTCGTATGAACATAGGTCGAAGGATCTTTCCGATCTCGGACTTCGGCGGCGTGATAGCAAAGCAGACGGGCGGCTTTCACAGCAACGGTCATGTCCGCTATTTTTTTCTTGATCAGCTGGTGATCCCCAATGGGAACCCCGAAGGTTTTTCGTTCGTTGGCGTAGGAGATGCTATGTTCCAAACTCGCCAGGGCAATTCCAAGGGCACCAGTAGCTACGCTGAAACGTCCGTTATCGAGTGCTGTGTTGGTGATCTGGATGAATCCCATTCCTTTCATTCCGAAGAGACGATCTTTGGGAATCCGACAATTTTCAAGAGTGATCAGTCCCAAACCGGAGGCACTCGTTCCCAACATGCCGTGAATCTTTTCAATTTTCACACCTGGGTCCGTTCGATGCACCAAGAAGGTAGAGACATGTTCTCCATTTTTAGCTACAATGACAATGATGTCTGCTCTGGTGGCAAAAGTGATCCATTTTTTCTGACCATTCAGTTCATAGTAATCGTCATGCTCCTGGTAACTCGTTTCCACACTTTTGGCATCGCTACCTACTTCTGGTTCGGAGAGTCCATAGGCGGCAATTAATTCTCCTTTGGCCAAACGCGGAAGCAAGGTTGATTTTTGTTCCCTTGTTCCCCAACGGGCCATTGTTTCTGAAACCAGGGAACCGTGCACCGTAACCAGGCTTCGGACGGAAGAGCAGGCCCGTCCAAGTTCTTCGTTCAAAATGGCATAATACAAGCTATCCTTTCCCTGACCTCCGTATTCACCTGGCACCGTCAGGCCCAGGTAACCTTTTTTGGCCAGTTTTTGGATAATATCCTCACTGATTGCCTCTTCCCGGTCCCACTTTTCAGCGTGTGGAACGATTTCCCGTTCACAAAACTCCCGGACTTCACTTCTGAACTCTTGATAAGCTGCTTCTAAAAGTGCCATAACTAAGCTGTTTTTTTGGCAACAAAGTCATTCATGTTATCCACGGATCGGAAGTTATTCAGGTCCAGATCTTCATTTTCTACCTGGATTCCAAAACTGTTTTCGAGGAAAACGACCAGTTCCAGGGCAAATAATGAGTTGACCAGTCCGAGTTTAAAAATGTCGTCGGCATTTGAAAAGGAAACCTTTTCTCCGACTTTCTTTTGGATGAATTCTTTGATTTGATCTTGATTATTCATGTCTTGTTTGTTTTAGTATTTAAAAAATCCTTCTCCCGACTTTCGTCCCAGTTTGCCAGCATCCACCATCTGCTTGAGTAGTGGAGCCGGGCGGTACTTGCTGTCATTAAAACTGTGATAGAGGACTTCCACCGAATAGAGGATCGTATCTAAACCAATGAGATCGGCTGTTTCCAGTGGTCCCATGGTATGCCCGAAACATTCTTTGTGAATCCGGTCGATACTTTCGGCATCGGCTACACGGTCTTGCAAAGCAAAAATGGCTTCATTGACAGTGAGCATGAGTACTCTGTTGGAGACAAAACCCGGGGAGTCGTTCACAACAATACCATTCATGTTAACGGATTCCAGTGTTTTTAAAGCTGTTTCAATGGATTCATCACTCGTATAGACACCACGAATCACTTCAACTGTCGGACGCATGTGCACTGGGTTCATAAAGTGAATTCCAAGTACATTTTCCGGATGTTTCATCAAGGAACCAATCCGTGTGATTGTGATACAAGATGTATTTACGACGACTTTGGCTGTTGTCTGAATGATTTCGCTTAATTCCTGATATACCTTTGTTTTGGCATCGACATTTTCAATGATATTCTCCACAATGAAGTCCGCATCAGCCAAATCACGAAGGTCTGTGCTGTAGCGAATGTTGTCGGTTGCTGTTGGATTTATCGGGCCTTTTTCGCGATTGACCAGCATGTCTAAGCGACTGATGTTCCGGATTTTGTTTTTGGAATCATCCAGTACTTCCTGAGAAATATCGATCAGGCATACCTCATAGTCGAATTTGGCAAATTGGTAGGCCACTCCCTGTCCCATAATTCCTGCACCGATTACACCTATTTTTTTCATGTTTTATTTTAATTAAAAGTCTATGATTCTTGTTTCGTCTTCATCTGTTTCACCACCCTGGTTTCCTGTTTCATTTTCACTTTTCGCAATGAAGTCAGATAGTTGGGCGACGCTCGCCAAATCGAATAATTTGCTGATTTGTACTTTGTTGGGATAATGTTCATTGAGTCGTTGCAAAAGTTTTACAATGGCCAGGGAATTACCTCCCAGCTCAAAGAAGTTATCGTGAATTCCAATATTGGTGAGTCCAAGCACTTCTTCCCAGAGACTGATAATCAGTTTGTCCTGATCGTTTCTGGCGGCGACAAAATCCGTATTTGAACCTCGACTCGGACTGAGCGGAATTTGTGCCAATCGTTTTAAATCGGCCTTCCCATTAGGAGTTAACGGGATTTGATCTAACTGGACAAAATGCGCTGGAACCATATAGTCCGGCAAGAAATTTCGTAACTCACTTTTTAATGCGTCCGGATCAAAATCAACACTCACCACATAGGCGCAGAGGACATCCTCTCCCGCAATACTTCGGCTTTGTACGACGGCTTCCTGAACCTGTTGCATTTGGAGCATTCTACTTTCAATCTCACCGATTTCAATTCGATAGCCCCTTACTTTTACCTGTTGATCGATACGCCCTAAAAATTCAATGTTTCCATCGGGCAGGAGGCGACAGAGATCTCCTGTATGGTACATTTTTCCATCATCATACGGACACGTGACAAACTTTTCAGATGTCAGCTCTTGGCGTCCCAGGTAACCACTTGAAAGACTCTTGCCACTCAGACAAAGTTCTCCAGGAACACCGACAGCTTGCAATGATGTGCCTCCTGGTCTGACGATATGTGCCTGAACGTTATAGATTGGTTTTCCGATAGGAATATTCGCATATGCCCGATCTACCAGAAAACAGGTCGCATCAACCGAATTTTCGGAAGGTCCGTAAGTGTTGTATAATTGATAGCTAGTGGCCACAAAATGGTTCAACTTTTCCCCACCGGTGATCAGTTTTTCCATTTCAGGAAGCTCATATGCATAAAGTTGTTCAACTATTTTTGTGGGAAGGAAACTGTTTTTGACCTGATGGTTTGTCAGGTACTCGGCAAGAGCGCGAACATCCAATTTTATTTTGGGATCTATGATATGCAATTCCCCACCACTTGTGAGGCAAGGGAAAATTTCAATAATACTCGCATCGAAGCTAAAGCCCACATACTTGGTACATGCAATCCCCGGACGGTATTCAAAGTACTTGACATTCCAGTTGTTGACATTGCTTAACCCCAGGTGATTAGTCTGTACGGCTTTCGGAGTACCAGTAGAGCCAGAGGTATAGATGAGATAGGCTAAATCTTCCGGTGCTGGGGGTGTGATTTTCTTGTTTTCAGGAGTCTGATTCCAGTTAAAGTCCTCCAGTTTCCATTCCGGACAGTTCAGGTTCCTGGCGTTCGCGAAACTGAGAGCTAACTGACTCCCTGAATCGGATAACATGAAATTGACCCGTTCTTCTGGCAGTTGGTGATCTATTGGAAGAAAAGCCGCACCAGCTTTTAAGATGGCGCAAACGGATAAAATCATTTCAAAGGAAGGTTCACTGACTACAGCAACTACCTGATTTCTCTGAATTCCCTTTGTATGGAGTTTTTCAGCTAACAATTGGACTTTGCTTTGAAATTCAGAGTAGTCCATACTCTGATCATTGAATTGAAGTGCTTTGGAATGAGCGTGTTGGGAAGCGATTTCATCAATGAGGTGAACGACTGTTTTACTTTCGTCAAAATCATGATTGGTAGTATTGCATTGAGCAATAATTTCCAGATCTGGTGCCGTCAGCATGTTTAGCTCGGATATCTTTTGAGAGGATTCCTGCACAATGGATTGACACAGGGCATCAAAATGCTCACAAAAACGTCTAATCGTGGTTTCTTCAAATAAGCTAGTCGCATATTCCACGACCAAAGCAAAATGATCGTGTTGATCTGCCACATTCATCGTGAGATCAAACTTAGAAATGTTTGTTTCCGTAGAAAGAGCTTCCACTTTCAAGTCTTCAATGGCTTCATATTGTTCGTCGTTATTGATAAATGTGAACATGTAATCGAAAATAGGGTTGCGACTCAGATCACGAGGGAGTTTCAATTGATCGACAAGCGACTCAAAGGGATAATCCTGGTGTTTCAAGTCCTCGATTAACTCTTGTTGGAAGTGTTTCAGATAGCTTCGGAAGTCCTGATTTTGATCAATCTCCGATTTAATAGCCAGGGTATTGACAAAAAATCCGACGCAATCTTCTAATAGTGCACTTGATCTTCCATTGACCGGAGTTCCCACAATAACTTCCGAGGTATTGTTGTACCTGGAAAGAAACAGGTTGAAAATGGCCATCATCGTGGCAAAAAGGGTGCTGGATTCTTCCCGGGCGAGTTCTTTTAGTGCTAGAGAAGTCTCCTTTGGAAGTGTATGCCAAAAGTAGGCACCTTTGAAATCTTTTAATTTGGGTCTGGGATAATCTGTCGGAAGTTCTAGGTTGGGGAAGCCATCGGTAAAACGTTGCGTCCAGTATTGTTCCTGATCTTGCTGGTATTTTTTCCCTTCTTCACTTTCTTGTTGCCAGACAGCATAATCATGAAATTGAATACTGCTATCCGGATTCATTTTTCCCTGATACAGATCGATGAAATCCCGAATAATGATATTCATGGAGAGTCCGTCGGAGATGATGTGGTGCATATCAAAGAAAAGATAGCATGAATCATCTTCCAACGGGATCATTTTTGCACGAAAGAGAGGGGCCTCTGCCAGGTCAAATTCACGCAGAAAATGCTCGAACAACTCTTTTTGAGTCCCATTTTCCAATGATTCAACTTCCAGTTCGGCCTTCAGGGAATCACTTATTTTCTGGACTGGTTCTCCGTCTTCAAATACAAAGTAACTTCTGAGTGCCGCATGTTTTTGCATTAGTCCTTCCATGGCTTCCCGGACTTTCCCTTCCTGAATATTGCCTTTTAAAAGAACCGCTCCGGGCATGTTATATGCGGTGCCAACTCCCTCGAATTGTGCGAGGACGAACATTCGCTTTTGAGAAGCCGAGAGGGGATAGGATGCTCTTTTTTCAAGAGCCTTTAATTCCTGAAATCCTCCTTGATGCCTTTCAAGCAGTTGGGCCATGTCACTTAGAACGGGAGCACTAAAAATGTCTCCCAGGTTCAATTCCGTTCCGGCCTTTTTTCTAATCATAGAGATTAGTTGAACTGCCTTGAGACTGTGTCCACCTGATCTAAAGAAATGATGTTTCCGGCCAATTGAAGTGGTTCCAAGTAATTCTTCCCAGCATTGAACAAGCAGTTTTTCGGCATCTGTTTCTGCCGCTTCATACACTTGCTGGTCTGATTTTGGTTTCAGTGCTTCCAGTGATTTACGGTCCAGTTTTCCATTGGGGGTTAAAGGAACCTCTAGGAGATGAATCAGGTGATTCGGGATCATGTACTCTGGAAGATGTTTTTTTAATTCTTCCCGGATCAATTCATTTTCAAGTGGGCCTGGCCCAAAATAATAGGCAGTCAGGTAGTGATCGGAATCATTTTTCTGACTGATCACAGCTGCCATTTCGATGCCTTGAATTTTTGATAACGCTTGTTCAATCTCTCCGAGCTCGATCCTAAAACCTCTTATTTTAACCTGTTGATCGATTCTTCCAAGGTATTCCAACTCCTCGTTGGGAAGCTGTCGGACCAGGTCCCCGCTTCGATAGATTCGTTCTCCACTTCGCAAAGGATGCGCAACAAATTTTTGGCTTGTGAGCTCGGCTTGATTCACGTAGCCAACTGCTAATCCAGCACCTCCCACATATAGTTCTCCGGGGAATCCAGCCACCTGCTGGTTCTGATGCCGGTCAAGAATCAAGCATTCCAAGGTGGGAATAGGTCGACCTATGTTGCTTTGTGCCTTATCGAGGTCTTCTTCCAGCAATTCTTTGTAGGTCACATGGACTGTTGTCTCCGTGATCCCGTACATGTTGATGAGCCGGGTGTTTGGATGCTCTTCCCTCCAGCTTCTAACTTTAGAAGGATTCAATGCTTCTCCTCCAAAGATGATGTAGCGTAGGTTTGGATAGCTCTGCGCTTGTTCCTGTGATTCCTGGATCAGTTGATAGAATGCACTGGGAGTTTGGTTCAAAACCGTGATTTTTTCGTCTTGCAAAAGCTTGGCGAAGAGATGTGTATTTCCGGCTTGTTCTTTAGTCAAAATGTAACACGCTCCACCATATAAAAGGGGGCCATACATCTCCCAAACCGAGAAATCAAAGCAGAAGGAATGAAATAAGGTCCAACGGTCTGTTGCACTGAAATCAAATTGAAATGAATCATTGATGAGCAGACGAATCACGTTTTGGTGGGTGATCAGAACTCCTTTTGGTGCTCCGGTAGAGCCCGAGGTGTAGATGATGTATGCTCCTGTTTCTGGCGAAATTTGCAAGCCTGGATTTTCAATCGAATGGTCTTTCCATTTTTCAGAGTCATAACTGAAAATCAATTCATCGGGGATTTCGCTGAGCACGTCAGGTTGGGCATCCGTGATCAAGGCCTTACTCTGACTGTCGGTGATCATGTGTGCGATTCGCTCGGATGGGTAAGCTGGATCGATCGGAACGTAGGTGAGCCCTAGTTTTAAGGTAGCCAAGATGGAACAAATCATCTGTTCACTCCGTTCGATTAAGAGGGAAATTCGATCTCCTACCTGGAAGGAAAACTGATTCTGAAGCTCGTGTGCTAGCTGGTTAGAAGCTTCGTTGAGTTCTCGATAATTCCAACTTGTGTTTGCTGTTATCACGGCCTGATGTTCAGGATATTGTCTGGCAATTTCCTCGAAACGCTCGTGAATGGTAATGGCTGGATAGGGAGTTTCTAGCCAGTGATTCTTTTTCGGTTCCGGTTGTTTTTCTACCAGGGAAATTTCGGCGATCTTTTGTTCACTTTGCGTCAGGTATTCGATACACCTTTCCCAACTTCGATACAATTCATGGATCAGATTTTCCTGCGCGATTGATTGAGAGAAGTGAATTGTTCCGCGTAAAGCGTTTTCGTCGCCAATACATAGGATAGACAGGTCAATTCCTTCTGGAAGCTCATCCGAAAGATCGGATCCGAAGTGGAAAAAAACATTCGTAGGACGTTTCGACTTCCATCTTTGATCTGCGACCTCCATTGGGAGATCTGCAAAACGCCGGGCTTGTTGGAAAAATTGTTGATTGCGAATCAGGAGTTCTTTAAGGCTTTTTTTTGGGTCAATTCTGACCGGAAAGTAGAGTAGATGTTCATCACTCCTTTTCGTATTTGGACAGGCAACAACGACCTGATCCGAAAGAGCCAGTTTTCCCAGTGTAATTTGGAGGCAGCTAAGCAAGACCACGTGAATTCCACCTTGATTGCCCTGTACCAGCTGAATGACCCTGGAGGAGTTGGAGGGGGAGAACTGGAAGTCTACCTGCCCATATTCCTGCCCGGGATAATTGCCGATTTGAAATTGAAATTCCTGATCAATCGTCTGAAGTTCCTGACTCCAAAAATTCAGGTGAGCTTCGTATGCAGAGCTGATATACTTATGATCCTCCATGTCAAAAATTGAATTCAAAACTTGCTTCACTATCTGATCCCTGATCCTCTGGGGCGGAGTCATCGTCTCCATCTCGAATAGAGATCAGCTTTTGGTCTAAAATTTCCGGTAAGCGTTCACTTAGTTCGAGGAACTCGTCCCGATACAATTGGATGGTTTGCTCGTCAAAAAGATCTTTGTTGTATTCCCACATGCATGCGTAACTCTGACTACTTTGCTGACCAAACAACCAAAGGTCGTACTTTGCATAGGCGTCGATCCCTTTAATGGTTTTGATTTCCAGTTCACTGAATTTTTCAAGTTCTTCGAGTTCATCAAAATTTTGCCAGCTAATGCCCAGATCAAAGAGGGGAGATCTGTCTAATTGACGTTCGTATTGAATGTCGTTTAGCATCAGATCGAAAGGATAGGTCTCGTGCGCCAGGGCATCCAAATTAGTTTTGTTGAACTGCTGAATACATTCCCGTACGGTCATATCCCAACGCAATTGATCCCTAAGGGGAAGCATATTGATAAAGTAACCGATGATTTCCTGGGTCATGGCATGCGCCCTTCCAGCAGACGGAGTTCCGACAATAATGTCCGAACAAGCTGTTTTTTGATAGATCCAGAGGTTGAGGATGGTCCTGAAAATGGTGAATTCACTCACTCGTAGTTCCTGAGCAAGGGACTTTAGCTGGTCAGCGACAGACTTTTTAAGCTCAAAGCGGAGTACGCCACCAATATTTCTTTTTTGTGCTGGCCTCGAATTACTTTCCGGAAGATTGATGGGGGAGGGAGAGTTCCCCAGTTTATGTAGCCAGAAGTCCTTTTGCTTTGGGTCGTTTTCGATTTGTATGCGATGGTATGCTGCGTAATCAGTGTACTCACGATCCAGGTCCGGAAGCTCAAAATTCGGATTTTGTCCCAGCTCATGATAGCTTTGAAGAAGTAATTTGGAGAATAGTTGCATCGACCATCCGTCGGAAATAATGTGATGGAAGTTCAGACACACCAAATGTTCTGTTTCCCCTTGATAAACCTTGATGAACCAGAGTGGGGCTGTTCGAAGATCGAAGCGATGCTGTGCAGCACGTTCTATTTGTTCCCGACACCAGTCTTCCTGCTGAATTTGCTGGTCCCCTGATTGAATGGATTCAAAAGGAAGATCAATGGCTTGTTCGAGGATCTGGACAAGTTCGGAATCACTTTCCTCAAATCGCGTTTTCAGGGCTCCTTGCTGATGCATGATCATCTCACAGGATACTTTCAAGCGATCAATATCCAAATTTCCCTTTAATTTAAAGGAAAAAGGAATATTAAATGCGGCAGCTCCTTCGGGGTTCATTTGATCCGAAATCCAAAGTCGTTGTTGTGCATAGGAAGCCGGGTAATTTTCCTGGACACCAAGTTTCGGGAAATCCTGTTGCTGGTGGCCATTTTTTCCGGCCAGAAAGAGATCCAGTTCCTCGATACTGGGGTGTTCAAAAATATCTTTAATACTTAGCTCAATGTTCCATTCTTCCCGAATCCTGTTGATGATCTGTGCTGCTTTGAGGGAGTGACCTCCCAGGTCAAAGAAGTTTTCATGTTGTCCAGGTCTTGGAATGCGAAGGATTTCTTCCCAGGCCTGGGTCAGGAATTGAATGCGCGGGCTTTCATGATCCGGAGTTTGCTCATTTCTTTGAAGAACAGGTTTCTTTAACGCAGAGAGATCTTTCTTTCCGTTTTTAGTGAGTGCAAAGTGATCCAAACGTTGGAAATAAGTTGGGATCATGTATTCCGGAAGGAGAGACTTTAAGCTTTGTCTGAAATCCAGGTTACTGATTTCTTCACCAGACAGGTAGTAGGCACAAAGAAACTTTTGTCCCGACTCATCATCAAATGCTTTGACCGCTGCATCCTGAATGGATTTCATACCTTTCAAAGCATCTTCGATCTCATTGAGTTCGACCCGGTATCCCCGAATCTTAAGCTGTTCATCTTTTCTTCCAATGAAATGCAGTAAGCCTTCTTCATCCCAAAAACCAATGTCGCCACTTTTGTAGATTCTTTCCGCTGCATTGAAAGGATGTGCAACAAACTTTTCCTGGTTGAGTTCAGGAGCATTTAGGTAGGACCTCGCCAGTCCTGTACCGGCAATACAAATTTCACCAGGAATACCAATGCCACATAGTTGGTGATATGAGTCCAATACCAGTACTTCTGTTTGGGCGATTGGCTTGCCGATTGGGATAGGGCCCTGATCAGTTTTTTCGATTAGGTGACAACATGTAAAGGTGGTGTTTTCTGTCGGACCATATCCATTGATTACGTTGATGTCCGGATACAATTCTTTTAGTTTACGGATGTGTCGGACCGAAAGTCGGTCACCTCCGACAAGCAGGTATTCCAGTCCTTCAAAAAGTTCGGGGTAGTCGTCAATAAGTTGGTTGAAATAACTGGCGGTTAACCAGCTTATGTTGATTTGTTGTTCTTTGAAAAAATGGATCATGCTTTGTGCGTTCAACATTTTTTCTTCTGAGAGCAGATGTAGGCTTGCTCCATTTAACAATGTTCCCCAAATATCGAAAGTAGAAGCGTCAAAGCTCAAAGAACCACTTTGGAAGAGGCGGTCCTTCGGTGAAATTTCCAGGAAGCCATTTTCTCTGACCAGTCGAATGATAGAGGCCTGCTCAATGAGAACGCCTTTTGGGACACCAGTGGATCCAGAAGTGTACATCATATAAGCCAGGTTTTGAGGACTTATATCAAGTTGTGGGCTTCGATCAGATTCTGCCGAAAGATCAATTTCTCCAACTTGGATCACCGAAATATTTTCAACTTCAAAGGAACTCTTTGAAGGGATCAAAATCATTGGACAGGCACTATCTTCTAACTGGTGTTTTAGTCTTTTCTCCGGACTGTTGGCTTCAATCGGAACATAACAAGCTCCAGCTTTTAGAATGGCCAGCGTACACATGATCATTTCAGGTGATCTTTCGCAAAGGAGCGCAATTTTATCTTCTGGATTGATCCCTTTTTTAATCAGGTAATTGGCCAGTTTGTTGGATTCTTTTCGGAGTTTTCCATAAGTCCATGAATTATTATCGCAGAACAGAGCCAGCTTTTCTGAATGAATGTTGGAAATTTTGTCAAATAATTCCGGGATGCTTTGAGTAATCTCATTGCTTTGTTGGGGAATTCCAAAAGATCGAACAGTATCTAGTTCTTCTTTTGTTTTGATCGAAATTCCAGAGAGAGCTTGTTCAGGTTGTCTCAGTGCTTCTTCCAACAGTTGTTCAAAGTGAACGGCCATTCTTTCG
This sequence comes from Bacteroidota bacterium, assembly GCA_006226425.1. Lineage (GTDB taxonomy): Bacteria > Bacteroidota > Bacteroidia > Flavobacteriales_D > Crocinitomicaceae > M2408. Next base: position 125,947 of record SBGX01000012.1, read on the forward strand.
ATCCTGGATTCTTTAAATAAGTCCTTTCGGTACAAGAAAGAAAATATGAAAGAGCCATTTTCTCCTACCAGTACGTTGAGACAGAGGTCAAACTTGCTCGAACGAACCTGGTGATCCTGTGCCTCAAAAGTAAGGTCTTCCACCATGATTTCCGTGTCAACAGCATTCTGATAGCTGAAGAAAACGTCAAAAATAGGGTTGTGTGAACCGTCTGTTTGGGTAACCAGTTTTTCAACAAGTAAGTCAAAAGGATAGTCCTGATAACTGAAGGCCTCAAGCACATTTTTTCGGGTGGATTGAATGTTTTCTCTAAAACTTTGAGACCAGTTTGTATGGCTTCTTAAAGCCAGGGTATTGACAAACATGCCAATAATTTCTTCAATACCGGTGATTGATCGTCCGGAAACAGGAGTCCCGACTATGATGTCTTGCTGCCCTGAATACCGAGAAAGCAGGATATTGAATGCTGAAAAGAGTGTTATAAATGGAGTGGCTTCCTGTTCCTGAGCAAAATCTCTAATCCGCTGACTAAGTTCTGCCGAAATTTCTGTTTGCCATACTCCTCCCTGGCTGTAACGTCCTGGAGGCCGCTCGAAGTCGAGAGGGAGTTCGATAACAGGTAGATTACCTCCTAATTGCTCGAGCCAGTATTCTTCTTGCGTCTTTCCGGATGGTCCTTCGAGGTGATTTTTTTGCCAGACAGCAAAATCCTTATACTGAAAGGGGAGTGGGCTGAGCTCTTTTCCCTGATAACTAGCAACCAAATCCTTGATCAGAAAGTTCATAGAAACCCCGTCTGAAATAATGTGGTGAAGGTCAAGTAGAAGCACTTGCCCTCCGTCCTGAATTTCCAATAATTTGACTTTAAAAAGAGGAAGTTCATTCAGCTTAAATGCGTGGAAAAAGTTATTTACTTCTGATTCTATTTCTTTTTCGGTACAATTGCCGTATTCAGGACTGAAGCTCAAACTATTTTCGATTATCTGAACCGGTTCGCCCTTTCTGATTTCAAAACGGGTGCGTAAACTTTCGTGCTTCTCGATGAGTTTTCCGAAGGCCCGTTCAAAACGTGTTCGATCCATGTTTCCCTGGATTCGGAGTGCGACAGGGATATTGTAGTTACTGGCCCCCTGATCAAATGCCTGGAGTAGGTACATTCTTTTTTGGGCTGCAGAAACCGGGTAATAAGGGGCTTCTTCAACTTGTGAGAGTTGTTGATGATCTTCTTTATTTTGACGATCAATGAAGTCACTTAGTTCTGAAATACTTGGATGGTTAAAGAAATCCTTGAAGGTGATGCTGATTTGAAAATTTGCTTGGACTTTGGCCAGGATTTGCATCGCCTTGAGAGAGTTTCCTCCAAGTTCAAAAAAGTTGTCTTCCAGGGAAATATCTACTTGACCCAAAAGATGTGACCAGGCATCGAAAAGGTATCGTTGTGTTTCATTGAGTTTTGCAAGATCAACAGGCTCTTTTTTGCGTGAAGTTTGCGTGTTGATTTGCAGAAGTTCCTTGCGGTCCACTTTTCCGTTGGCTGTAATCGGAATTTTCTCAATCCGGATGAAGTGATTCGGGATCATGTACTGAGGTAGACCTTTGGATAGCTGCTCTCTGATGTCTTTGGAGTTGATTTCGTCTTCGCTAATCAGGAAGGAAATGAGTAATTGGTCTCCGTGTGCATCCTTTTTGTCTAAAACGATGGCATCTGAAATATTATCTAGCCGTTTGAGGGCTATTTCGATTTCACCAAGCTCTATGCGATGCCCTCTGATTTTCACCTGGAAATCCGCTCGTCCCATGAATTCGGTATCCCCTTCGGGAGTCCATCGGGCGAGATCTCCGGTTTTATACATGATTTGCCCAGGAATAAATGGATTCTGGATGAATCGTTCCCGGTTTAGTTCATCTCGATGAAGGTAACCGAGTGACATTCCAGCTCCCGAGATATAAAGTTCCCCGGTGATTCCTTCTGGGACCGGTTGAAATGCATCGTCCAGGATGTAGTGGTTAACTCCAGGAAGAGTCTTTCCAATAGGAATTTTTGACTTTTCGTTGCTGTCTTTTGGGATGAGGTAATAGGAACTACATACGGATGTTTCTGTAGGACCGTAAGCATTGAAATAGTTTAAATTTCCAGAGTAGTTCTTAACGTCATTTGATTTCGGGGCTTCTCCGGCGGTGATAAGTGTTTTGACCTGTCCAATAATCTTTTCCGGGTGGAGTAGTGAAAGGAAGGTTGGAGGAAGCTGGCAAATGTTGACCTGATGTTCATGAATTAGTTCGGTGAACAGTTCAGGTGTTTTTTGGGCCGTTTCAGGGATGCAAACAAGGGCTGCTCCAGCAGATATTGTCATTAAAATTTCGATGACAGATGCATCGAAAGCCTGCGAAGCGAAGTAACTTAATCGATCTTCGGGAAGAATTTCGAAGGCATTTTGCATGGCTCGGGCAATGTGGGTAACACTTCCCTGACCTACGAGAACTCCTTTGGGTTTCCCGGTAGAACCAGAAGTGTAGATGATGTAAGCCGGATCTTGGGTTGATATATTTTCCGTTTCTAGGACTTTCTGCTCTGGAAGGGGATAGCTGATCGAGATTTTTTCTGGATTCTCTAGTGGAAACTCCAGAGCCGTTTGCGGGGTGCAAAGCACCAGTCGACAATTAGTTTCTTGCAACATGAGTTCTACCCGGGCAGTCGGTGTCTGCTTTTCGAGAGGTTGATAAATAGCCCCCAATTGGGAAACTGCTGTGAAAGCAGTAAGTGATTCGATGGAACGTTCCATCCAGGTGGCTACAAAATCTCCTTTTTTTGCACCGTGATTCAGGAGTATGTTTTTCAAGCGATCCGCTTGCTCAATGAGTTCCTGATAGGTAATTGATCTATGCTGATCGATTACGGCCAGTTTTTCAGGATGTTTATTGGCTACCTCATTGATCAGTCCATAAATGGTTTTGGGAGGAATTTTGTGCTCCTGATGAATGTGGCTAAAGTTCGAAATCACCTCCTGTTGCTGCTGGGGATTGAGTAGATGTATTTGGCTGATGGCGGCTTTTTGATTGTAAATAATGTGCTTGAGAAGGTTATTGAACCTTTCAGCCATCTTCTGAACACTCTCTTTTTTGAATAGGGCGGTTGCAAACTCAAATTT
>SBGX01000003.1 GCA_006226425.1 Bacteroidota bacterium
GACCAGGAAGAATAGTCTCGTGATATTGTAGCCTTCCCAAAATCATTTAGGAAGGCTACATATTCATCTTACTTTCATTAAATTCTGATTCAAACAAAAAAATCTAAAAACAATTAAAAATAAACGTCAACTATTCGTCAGTCAAGTGTCAATAAGTGTCATACAAAATGACATAAGTGTCAACAAATTATTCAAATATCCTATTTAACGAGTCTTTTAGAGGTTGACGTTTATTCAGTGATTTTTGGCCGTTTTTGAAAAAAAAGGAAACAATTATTTTTACTTAAAACCGTTTTTGGGCCGATTTATTTCTTCAGAAAACGAGAAATGGATCTTTCGTATTATTGAAATAAATTTTAATGATTTTGGAAATTTGATTAACAGAGGATTAAATTTTCAATGGAATATCACTCAGGTGGAATGTTAAGCTGTTAATTAGAACGAAAAGTTAATTTTATCATTGATGAGAAAGCAAAAGATATATTGTCTTAGTGGCCTTGGAGTTGATCAGCGTGTATTTCAGGCACTTGAATTGGATATCTATGAATTAGTGCATATTAGTTGGATAGATCCGCTGAAAAATGAAAGTTTGGATATATATGCTCGAAGACTCTTTGAGCAGACACAAATTGATGATGATTACTTGCTGATGGGAGTTTCATTTGGTGGCATGATTGCTGTTGAAGTTGCAAAAATCAAAAGGCCGCGTAAGCTTATTCTGATTTCGAGTATGATAAATAGACATGAATTATCGCTCCATTATAGATTTCTTCTTCGAATCGGAGTTCATAATTGGGTACCGGGTAATTTCTTCAGAAATCCGGGAAGATTAGGTGCCTATTTTTTCGGTGCAAAGAAAGAGAACGAACGAGGTCTGTTAAAGAAAATAATGAGAGACACTGATCCTATTTTTCTTAAATGGGCACTTGGTGCAATTTCAAATTGGAGAAATAAAGCAGATGTTGATTTATTCCAAATTCATGGAACCCGTGACAAAATTATTTCGTGTCCTGAAAGAATTAAATATGAAATAGTAGGTGCCGGACATTTCGCCGTTTTCACTCATGCCCACATGGTTTCAGAATCGATAAAAAAGATTCTAGAAAACGAAAATGAGTAACACTGAAATCAGTGTGCAAAGCAGAACAAAAAGTAACACAAAAACGAACTGTAATCTTGTAGAGCCCTTTACCTGATTTTCTTGCTCAATATTCTCTGTGACAACTTCTTGATTTTGTCTTTTGTTTAACCGAATGTTCTTTTTGCTGTATAAATCACGACGATGCTTTCGATGCGCCCTATCCATCCGGTTACTATCCTGAGCATGTTTCATGAATCCTCCACCAGCCATATTAATCTAATTCTTTATTGGGTCTATGAATAGATCGTTTAAAGTACTTTTTATTCTGAACACTTCATAATAGAAGGAAATCACTATTAGGGTATAGATAGCTAGAGAAATGAATAAATAAGAGTACCGAAAGGGATTGCCAATCATTAGATTCGCGAAACAGATTATAACAGGAATAGAGATCGATAAAATGATAATCACCTGCCAAAATCCCTCGACGCGAGATTTAGCTTCGAGCATTGTATAGGTCCCAAAATCATGTAATATTATTGATGATTTAATAGAAAACGAATTTCTGAATCCATTGATCCGAAACAGTTCAAATTTTTCTTCATTGATATTCCCAAAAAACAGTTTATTATTATTGGCTATAATTCCTATTGACGGTAACGAGTGAACATTATTTTGACAGGTTTCTAAACTACCTGTTAATCGTTCACGACTCCAGAAAATATCCTTTTCTACTCTGAATGAAAAATTATAGATTAAGCACACAAAATTTAAAATTCTGTTCATCACTGATGTTCTTTTATTTTGAGTATTTCATACTTCGGGTAAATTGCAATAAATTAAGTGGTCAACCGAAAATGGTTGAAAAAATCTAAATTTAGGCAAAACATGGTTGTGAGAATTATTCTTTTGCTGTTATTATCTTCCAGAATTCTAGGTCAGTCAGTAGATTCTAACAGTGTATATTTCGTTACCCATATAAAAGCAACCGATTTTTCTGTCCATTTTTTTGATCATAGGGAGAATCTGGAGACTGTTTTTAATAGCTTTATAGAAAAGGATTCATTAAAACTATTTAGGCTTTTCGAAGGTGGTGATTGTAATAGTCTTAAAGAGGTTCCAAAAATGGAAAGAAGGAAAATATTAGGTTTTCCTGACTTAAATTTTGGGACCGTAAAAATTTATAATAGCTTTTACCTTGATGTTTTTAAATCTGAGCGAATCAAATTTGTAGCACAAGCCAATGACGGATTGTCCGATTCTGTCATTATGGATGCAAATGGAGTCGATTTTGAGCATTATATAGATCATGAATTCTACAAGAGAAACTTTTCCTTTGAGGACATAAGTTCACTTGATATAATTGGAAAAGAAGGTATACCATTGTATATTTCCTTTACCCTTCGAAACAGTTATTTGAATTTAGAGAAAGTTTATTCTCGTTTTAAAGATTTCGAATTTGATGAACAAACTGAGAACGTTTTTCTTTCACTCTTGATGCGCAAAAACAAAGAAATGGGAGTGGTGCTATGTCCAAACTTTACTCCTTCACAAAACGTGAAATAAATTTTTTTCCTGATTGATCCGTAACCGAAACAGTGTAAAACCCTGAGGGTAATTGCTGGACATTGAGCTCTGTTTGAAAAGGTCTGCTTAGCACCTTTTTTCCTTCAAAACTATAAACTTCAATCATCGAAGAAAATATAGAAACTTCATTATCCAATTCAAGATTCAGTATTGAAGAAACCGGATTCGGAAATACATGAAAATATTTCTTGGACGGGAGTTCTCCTATTCCGGAATTATCAGGGTAAACAAACTGCAACCAAAATACAGAGACGGTGTCCTGATCATTAAGGGAATAATAAAAATGCTCTTCTTCTCCTGACCAGGTATAAGCTAGGCCTATGTTATCTTCTCCAATGAGCGTACTGTCTTCTTCATTCAAAAAACTGGCAAAGAAACTTCCTGCACAGCTCCCCAAAACATCCGAAGGAAGATATTCGTTATTACACTTGAAGCTTGTCCATTGGTGACAAACGGTATCGAAGAGCGCTTTGTTCCAGGTCACTTTGACAGGCCAATTTTTCGTTAAAATGTCAATCGGAATATTTAAACTAGGCTTTTCGCATTCACTTTTATAAGTGATCTTTCTTTTGGTGTGAAAACTCCCTGTTTGACCATTCTTTCTTTGCATCCATTCATTGGTAACCCTGACATCCAGCCCTACCGATCTTACACTGTCAATGATGTTTAATTCACCAAAAGATTGGTTCAAACTATCACTAGCCGAAGGATCGTATCCTAGAACAAGACTGTCCCGATTTCCCTGGCTATCTTCAAATGTGAGTTGAAATTGAAACTCTTGCGCCATTCCTGAAACACTAAGCAATAAAAAGCATATAAATGGTTTCATACCAGTTTCTAGTTTAGGGTTCAGTGATTAAAATTCCCAGCCTTCTATCAAATCAATAACGTGTTTTTTTGATCTAAACGTCTCATGATTGCAAGAAGTTGGTTCTATAAAACGATACCCCTTCCTCTTTCATCTGCACCAAATAGGATGGCAATCTTTTGCAAGTTTTCCAGCATGGATCAACGATTATATTTGTAACTCCACCACTTCTTGACTCGCAGAAGCCGAAATAAACTTCTTCAATGTAATCAATTTTTCCTCCGTTCCGTTCCGGTAAGTCAATGTAATCTCATATTCTCGGGAAGGGACGACATAGCAGAACGCCGAAATAGTTTGACTACCGTTCAGGGTGAACTGTTGATGATAAGCAGAAACCTGAACCTCCTCCCATTCAAGGGCCGTGCTATCCGATAAGACAAAACGCATTCTTCCACGAGGTTTGAGAAGGATGGTCCCTTGATCTGGGGCTGCCTGACCAAAGTTTTTCACAGTATATTGGTAGGCACTCGCAGTAGAATCGTATTCTACGGGAGTTAATATCTGTTGTGGAACGAAAACAGCTTTTCTGTCCTCACCATCAACAATAAAACAAAGCCTTCCATTTTCATCCGAAGTTGCTTTATAGGTATTTCCATTGCTTTCTCCACCTGTCATGAGGACATTCAATGCCTGTTCACCTTCATTGTATGCTTCGAACTCTAAAGATAGATTTGTTATTGGTGCCTTGCTGAACTCGTCTATGATGGTTAATTCGATCAACTCACTTTTATTCTTTTTACAGGCAATGGTACTCATCAGTACCGCAACCAATAAAAGGCCTCGAATTATTTTCTTTTTCATATTTCAAAGTTCAGTACTTTTCTTCGGAGCGATCAACTGATCTTCGAAAGTGAATATTCGAAATATGCGAAAATCGCAAATATTAGAAATTTTTAGGCCATCATGTTACGTAACACTATCCGTAACGGTCTTGTTTTACCTGTGTAACAAGGGTTACGTAACATCACGTTTTTCGGTAAAAAATCGAATAATTAAAAAGAAATGAAATAAAAAATAAATAGTTTTTCCAGGATTTACTCCTTCACAAAACGTGAAATAAGTTTTTTTCCTGATTGATCGGTAATGGAAATCGTGTAAAACCCTGGAGGTAATTGCTGGACATTTAGTTCTGTTTGAAAAGGTGAATTGAGTACTTTTTTCCCTTCAAGTGAGTATATACTAACAGTTGTAAATTCTGAAACCAGATCGTCCAATTTCAGTCGAATTTTTGATGTAGTGGGGTTTGGAGAAACATTAAATTTCACACTTTTTAGTTCACTTATTGATGATATATCCCATGGGTTATGATAAGCTAAGTAAAATCGTGAAATTTCGTGCCCAGAATCATCGATTAAAAAAACGGGGTAATCGTCATTGAAGACAGTCCCATTAGCTTTTTGAGAAGTGAACGATAGCTCTCCGGTTCCGAGCGAAAAATTTAACTCGGATAGTGTTGACGTTCCCGGGGTAGTTGGTGAGCCAAAATAGTTGTACAATGAAAGTTCTTTACCGCATTCATCCGAGGAGGCCACATTCACATTCCAGGTCATTTTCACAGGCCAATTTAGGGTACTAATATTTAATTCAACCCCCTTAAACTGCCAATACTCTTCCCCACAATGAATTGGAGCAAACCAATTTTTAAAAGTTCCTTGGGTATGAGTAGACTCTTGATTGTTAAACCCAAACCTTACTTCTAACTGATCACTCCACGCCGAATCAGAGTAATCTACTTCTCCTAGTTGAGAATCAATATTGTTTGTAGCCGTGGAGTCATAACCAACGATTAAACTATCCTTATACCCGGCAGCATCTTCGAAATTTATTTGAAAACTAAATTCTTGTGCGAAGATCTGAACACTAACCATTAGAAAACTTAAAAGAGCTATTTTCATTCTATTTAATTTTTATTTCACAATGATCAATTCACTATCGAGTACTTTTGATTCGTTGGATAACCTGACATTATATAAGCCCTTTGGCAAATCTAAAATGGTCGCGATGTATGATTCTGTCTCTAATACCGAAATAGTTTTTAATATTCTGCCTTTTTGATCAAAGATTTGAAGTTTGAATGTCTTTCCTTCTGGTCTACCTACATAGACATTTAATAACTCTCCTGAACTTATCGGATTCGGGGCAATTTGCAGAAAGTTCTTATTTCTTTTTTCCAATTCATCCAATTTCACCCAATTCCAGGGCACTTCAATTGTGCCAGCCTTTCCTGGGCATCCTTTCGCAATTAATTTGACAATGTATGCCCCATGATCTGGGTAGGTGTGATAAATGGTATCCTGAGCCTTATTGACCGATTCTCTGGTGGACAGACTTGTTCCATCTCCCAAGTCCCACTCAAAGCTTCCGGCCTGAAGAGATTTATTGACCAATTTCACCTGATTGTTTCCTAAATCATAAATATCCAGACTAGCAATGGGGTCTCCCATAAATCCAAGGCAGTTAGTTTTAAGCAAATAGGCATTTTGGCCGGATAATCCTTGACCGATTAATTCATTGCTGATAAACTGACCTGCAAACAACCAATCGCCTTGGCTCGTACTATCAATATCAAGAATTTGAACGGTAGGTTGATTTTCTACATTATCGGGCCAATAGATATAATCTCTATGCCACAGCAGCTCTCCACTTAATTTTCTATTCTCAATTCTCAACGACTTATAAAGAATTGACCCTGATGGGGCATATACATAATTAAAGGCGTAAAGTATCGTTGAATCGGTACTTTTTCTAATTCGATTTGGTGTGCTGTATGAAGACCAGTTACCAAATAAATCTAACAAGGTATCTTTCCAAACAATATTCATATTTGTGTCCAATCGAGATATCACAGATCTGTGA
>SBGX01000006.1 GCA_006226425.1 Bacteroidota bacterium
GATGGAAGTCTCCGTTTCTTCATCGATACCCTGAAAGCCTATGAATGTGGTTTCTTTACCATCAGCACGATGATCGACTGTAATGTCGAATTTGGGATCACTCAATGTTCCAAAGCGGAAATCTTTCCTCCTTCCACATGTGAACCTGAAGATCCGGCATGGGACAAATCAAGTGTGAAAGTTACCGGAAAATGTATCGGTGATTCCAGTGTTTGTTTCCAGATTTTCAATACTGGAGAACAGGGAGGTGGTGCCATGGCAGGAACCAGTGAGTGGAGACTCTACGAAGATGGGATTTTGGTCCAAAGTGGACAATTCCAGCTGGATGGACAGGAAACACTCGAACTTTGTTTTGATGCCAATGGACATACGCTCAAACTCGCTGCTGACCAACGACCAGGACACCCTGGAAACAGTCATCCGAACGACATCATTGAGGCCTGCGGACCAGAAACAAACGAACCGATCGTACCAGCCGCCAGCTTCCCGGAAGACGACATCGATGGCTTTGTGGAATATTACTGTAATGTCATTCGCGCTTCTTATGATCCCAATGAGAAAATCGCCATGCCTTTGGGTAGAACTGACGAACACTTCATTGATCCGAACTTGCAAATGGAATATACCATCCACTTCCAAAACATGGGGAATGATACCGCATACCTTGTGGTTGTTCAGGATACCATGCCTGCTGAACTTGATTTGGAATCTATCTCAAGTGGAAGTTCCAGTCACCCCTACTCTTTCCGAATCAAAGAAAACAGGTTGGTGGAATGGCGTTTTGAAAACATCATGCTCGTTGATTCTGCAACCAATGAACCAGCCAGTAAAGGATATGTCAAGTTCAAGATCAATCAGGTGGCCAACCTTCCACATCGAACAGAAATTCGCAACCGTGCATTTATCTACTTCGATTTCAACGAAGCGGTAATCACCGAATTTGCGACCAGCACTATTTGGGACAGCGTCGGAGTGAACGCCGTGCAGGAATTAAATACCCAATTCGGGGCTGTTCGGATTTATCCAAATCCTGGAAAAGAAAAACTCTTTTTCGAGTTTGAACAAAAAGATCAATATCAATTACAAATTACCAACTTACTTGGACAAGTTGTTCAACGAGCAGTTCTTGAGCAACACCAAAATCCGGTCAACATCCATGCTCTTCGAGAAGGAAGTTATATCTACCAAATCACTGATTCTCAGGGAAGGACCAAAACCGGGAAGTTCATCAAAATCAATTAAATGAACGATTAGATTGGAAAGGGGGCTTAGGTCCCCTTTTTTATTTGACATATTTCCAAAAGGCGAAGGGTTTTCTACGCTTCAAATAATCCAGGTTTTGTTCATTTTCATAGGCTTCCTGTTCAAAGCTGATTAATCGGTATCCTCTTCTGAAATAAGCCATGAAGTACCAGAACACAAAGGGGATCAGCAGAAGTTCCATTTGCTGCCGAATATGAATTCGCTCATGATTAATTAATACCTGATCCTCTTTGTATGTTGAATTAGAAAGAAAGATAAAGGGAAATATGGTATATCCTCTTACCTGCATGTTGACTCCAGGGAAACGGCTCACCAGATTCAATAAACGGGGTGCAACGATGATCCAGGCCATCACAAAAAGAAACTCCCTGCCTTAGAAGGACAGGGAGCGCTCTATTTTATTTGAAGAATTCCGAACTATGCTCATGCATATCCGGAAGATGCTTCTTCAGGTTTTGTTCGTCTTTTTTGCTGAGGATCATCAACATGCCATCTGATTCTACCACAATGTGATCATCCAGACCTTCGATCAACGCCAACTTATTGGCTGGAAGGTTCACAATACAATTGGATGAATTCTTCATATACACGTGATCGCCTACAACAGCATTTCCTGAGTTATCTAATTTCATGTGACCATAAAGACTTCCCCAGGTTCCCAGGTCAGACCAGTCAAAATCAGCCAGGACCACATCCACATTTTTGGCGTTTTCCATGACCGCATAGTCAATTGAAATATCTTCACAGGTTTCGAAACCGTGATCAACTCCTTCTTGCTCTTTTGGTCCGTTATAAAAACCTTGCGCCGGGTCAAATAGCTCATGAAGCTTTGGAACAAACTGTTTTAGGGCCTCCAGAATGGTACCCGCCTTCCAAATGAAAATTCCAGAGTTCCAGAAGAAATTCCCCGCCTGAACAAACTCCTCTGCCAACTCCAGGTTTGGCTTTTCACGGAATTGTTTTACCTCCTTCACATCTCCCCCATTGGCAGCGCCTGCTTCAAATTCGATGTATCCGTACCCAGTGTCAGGGCGAGTCGGTTTGATCCCTAAGGTAACCAAACGGTCTTTTTTAGCCTGATCAATAGCTGTATTAATGATGTGCGTAAATCGCTGCTCATTGGTGATCAGGTGATCCGATGGAGCAATCGTCAGAACGGCATTCGGATTCAGGTCGTAAATCTTGGATGCCGCATAAGCGATACAAGGAGCTGTATTCTTTCTTTGAGGTTCCGTTAAAATTTGTCCCCGATCAATCTCAGGGATTTGCTCGTGAACCAGGTCCGCATAATGGACGTTGGTCACAATATAAATCTGATCCGCCGGAGCAATCAGTTTCAAACGTTCAAACGTAAGCTGTAACAAGGATTTTCCCAAACCTAACATGTCCAGGAACTGTTTCGGTTTTTGAGGTGTCGACATTGGCCAGAAACGACTTCCGACTCCACCTGCCATAATAATGCAATAGTTGTTTTCCATTATTCTTTTTCATTTAGGCGTACCTCTGACAATGCATGAACGAGGTATTGCTTTTTTGTGGTTATTTCATGGCAAAGATAACGTTTTCGTCTTAGTTCCCCTTTCAAAAACTGACGTCCATTTAGCAAGAAAACAGAATTTTTGGGGATTTCTTCCAAAAAGACCAGTCCGTCTCTTTGCTGGTCATACTTCTTCAACTCGCGCATCAGGGGAATATCCGAACAGGAAGACGCTTTCGTCCGAATCAGCGAATTTTCCAGGGCATTCTTGATTCCCTCCGGGATTACCTCACTTTCGATTAAAGGCAAAAGCAATTTTCGATAGGCCATCTTCCATTCCTCTCCATGTGCCTTGACGCGATTTCCATACTCCAGAAAGGTGTGGTAATGTGCAAATTCATGTAGTGTCGTGATCAGGAATGAATATTGATTCAAGTTTCCATTCACGGTAATTCGGGCTTTCTCCTCGCGGTGAGGAGGGCGAAAATCACCCAGCTTGCTTGTTCTTGGACGAACGATTTTGAAACGGACAGGGTACTCAAATATGAGTCCGGCCACCATCTCCTCAAAACCATCGGGAAGATACCCTGAAAGTTTCTCCATCACCTGTTCCCGCCGTCTGATCTTAAGCTTTGACATTCCTCCGTTTTAGGCGCCTACGTGGCCACTGACAAAATAAGCCTTTTCTTTTCAAAAAATGAAAATATACACTAATTTAGCACTCAGATGAAATTGATTTCCCAGATTGGTAAGTACTTCCTCATGTTGTGGATGATTTTTTCCAAGCCGGAGAAGATGCGCGTATTTTGGAAAAAAACACTGGAAGAAATTAATCTAATCGGAGTTAAATCCCTGCCCATTGTGGCGCTGATGTCTATTTTTATGGGTGCTGTTATTGCCTTGCAAACGGCCTCTAACATGGACTCTCCCTGGTTACCAGAATACACTATTGGGTACATTACCCGATCGAGTACCATCCTGGAATTTTCGCCAACCATCATTTCGCTGATCCTGGCGGGGAAGGTGGGATCCAATATTTCTTCGGAAATCGGAATGATGCGAGTGACCGAGCAAATTGATGCCCTCGAAATTATGGGGGTGAATTCGTTGACATACCTCGTTTTGCCAAAGATTTCTGCCGCCATGTTCTTTTTTCCGGTATTGATTATCTTTTCCATGGGCTTAAGCATCTTCGGTGGATGGCTCGCTCTCATTCTCTCCGACCTCTCTTCCACTGACACGTATATCTTCGGTTTACGATCTTTTTTCCGAGCCAGTGATATCACTTATGCACTATCCAAAACCGTCGTGTTTGGTTTTCTAATTGTTTCCATTGCCTCTTTTTATGGTTATTATACCAGAGGGGGAGCCATCGATGTTGGTCGCTCTTCCACTCAGGCCGTAGTAAGTAGTTCCGTCGCTATTTTGTTGGCGAACTTCCTCATGACTCAAATGTTCTTACTCAAATGATCCAGGTCAACCATCTCAATAAGTCTTTTGGTGACCATCACGTGTTGAAGGATGTCTCTGCCAGTTTTGAAAAAGGAAGGGTCAATCTGATCATTGGTGCATCTGGGTCTGGAAAATCGGTACTGACCAAATCATTGGTTGGTTTGCATGAAATTGACTCCGGTGAGATTCTGTATAATGGGAGAAACATCTGCACCATGAATCAATATGAGCTCCGGGATCAACGCAAGGAAATTGGGATGCTTTTTCAGGGTTCTGCTTTATTCGACTCTATGACTGTGGAACAGAATGTCATGTTTCCATTGACTATGTTTTCGAACATGACTCGAAAGGAAATGCTTGACCGCGTTAACTTTTGCCTTGACCGGGTTAATCTGGAAGGGCGAAATAATCTTTTTCCTGCAGAATGTAGCGGTGGAATGCAAAAACGGATTGCCATTGCCCGGGCCATAGCGATGAAGCCGCAGTACCTTTTTTGTGATGAACCAAACTCCGGATTGGACCCCCAAACTTCCATCTTAATTGATAGTTTGATTAAAGAAATTACGCTGGAATACAATATTACCACCATCGTGATCACCCATGATATGAATAGTGTGATAGAAATTGGTGATCATATTAATTTCATTTATGAGGGGAAAAATCTGTGGCAGGGAACTTCAAAGACCATCATTCAGACAGATGTTCAGGAAGTCGTCGATTTCGTCTTTGCCTCTCAGTTCATGAAGGACATTCGCGAACAACTGAAATAATCCATTTATTTTTTTTGTTTCTTTTTACTAAATCGGTTTATTATGATCGCTTGTTTTTACTTGGTTTTATGAATTACTGAACCGTTATAGTAGCAAACTAAATCGTTATAGTTTTATACTAAACCGTTGTAGTTTTGGTTTTCTTGCCTTATATTTGCCCTTCAACAAATGATAAACCTATGAAATCAATTCTCTTCACCTGGATGAAATTGCTACTACTTTCATCATTTATGATCCCTGTACCATCCGCTTTCTCCCAATGCACCGGGGGAAGTAATGGGGGTAACATCTCTCCAGCGCCTAATGCTAACTTTCAAACCATGAATGTTTCCGATGGAACCTACTACACCTTCACGGCTTCCTCCAGTGGCTGCAACACATACGATTTTAGTTTCTGTTCCAATGGTGGCTCGGCTGGATTCGACACCCAATTGACCATCCTGGATAATACAGGAACAACGCTCAGTGGAAATTCATACAATGACGATGCCTGTGGTACCCGTTCCGAAATTCTAGGATGGACCCCTCCAGCTGATGGGGTTTATCGCATACTGGTCAATACTTACAGTTGTGCCTCTTCCGGAAACACAGCCGTTCTAGCCTTCCGTGAAAATGGCGTTCGGAAGTCTGCCTCCGGGGATTATACCCTTCAAAGCGACGCAACAACGGCCTCAGACCCTCTTTGTGTTCAACTCACTCCGGATGCCGGAGGACAAACCGGATGTGCCTGGGATGCCAATTCAACGCTTGATTTTTCACAGGATTTCTCATACGACTTTATGGTTAACCTTGGGGATGATGACAACGGTGCGGACGGCATGACTTTCATTATTCAGAATGATCCGGCGGGTATTTGTGCCTGTGGCAAAGACGGTCAGGATTTTGCAGCGGGTGGAATCAGCAACTCACTCATTATTGAAATCGATACCCATTTGAATACCGAAGACCGGGACGACGGAAGTGATATGTCTACTGCCGGAGTCAGTTGTTCGGGAGGCCCCAATGTCGATCACCTGGATATTTGGCTGAATGGAAATATCAATCCCTCCGGTAGTTCTTGCCCTTCATCTCCAGGTGCCCGGGTCATTCCAAGTGCCTCCCCTTTGTTGGACAATGGTGCCAATTACAATATTGAGAACGGCCAAAATCATGTTTTCCGGGTCAGCTGGGATGCCGCCAGTCAGACAATCAACGCCTCCATTATGGATCTTTCTCTCAGCAAAACCTATGGTCGGGTGTCTTATTCCTTCGATCCGACAACAATTTTTGGAACCACAGCCCCCTTCTTTGGATTTACGGCGGCTACCGGAGGACTTTCCAATCAACAAACTTTCTGCAACCCTCCCGAATTACTTCCCATCGAAATTACCTCGTTTGAGGTGAACTGCCAGGATGACCGCCACTTCCTTCAATGGGAGGTTGCATCCGAACAAAACAACGATTACTTCACTATTCTGAGATCTACTGATGGGGTCCATTTCAAGGCCATCGGAAAAGTCCAGGGAGCCGGAAACAGTTCTTCCCTTCAGCGATATAGCTTCCAGGCACTTTCCGTACCAAACGCCACTTGTTACTATACCTTTAGCCAAACGGATTTTAATGGGATTAGCAAACTCAGTGGTTTTGTACGTGTATTAAACTGTGATTCCAAAAAGAAAGTAAACATTTTCCCGAACCCTGTTCAGGCCAATCAACAAGTGCAAATTGAATGTAATCAATCCCGAAATCTGACACTTCATGTCTTCGATACTTTCGGAAAACTGGTTTTGGATCGCGATCTTTCCGAGGAAAGAACATTCTTTATCGAGCTAAGTGCCGGGCTCTATCAACTGGTTCTCTATGACCTTTCCGGCAGAATCATTCAATCCGAAAGATTAGTGGTGACCAAATAAAAAAGGGGGCAAATGCCCCCTTTTCTTTCTGGTTTTTATAGTCCGCCGCCGCCGGTTCCCCTTCTGGTACCCGTTGGCTTTGAAGTCTTTGTTCCGCTTCCACCAGACCCATTATTAATGGTTGGTGCCTGTCTTCCGCCTCCGCTATTTCCTCCTTTGGAACCACTTCCCTTCTCATCATCTTCACTTCCGCCTGTTTTACCATTCGGACCTCCACTTCCCTTTCCAGGATTCGACTCATCGATTCCATCCTCATTGTTTCCGTGTCCATTATTTCCCTTTCCATCATCACAGTTTTTCAGCGGGTTTTTGTTCGGAATCCATTCTCCGTAGTTCGGACCATCACTGCTTGAGTTACATCCTGATTTAATCCACACACCTACGATACATTTATTGGCGTTGGCGCCGGTTCCTTTAAACGTTCGGGAGTTTCCGCTCAACTTGTCAAACTTCTGCTCCTGTCCGTCCTCATACTTGAGAACCACATTGATCAGGGGTTTTGTACTTCGAGTGGTCACTGATTTGGAATCTGAAGAGAAAACAGCACTTACTTTCGGCTTACAATCTTCATTCGTTGCACTTCCACAATCACCCACGTTTTTCGTGTTGGCTACCCATTCCCCATATCCCGGGCCGGCATTACTTTGATTACATCCGGACTTGATCCACACGCCTACGATACATTTTCCAGCATTTGCTCCCGTCCCTTTAAAGCTCTTCGAAAGACCACTTAGGTTATCGAATTTTTGCACTTTACCATCGTGGTACTTTAACACCACATTCGACAGGTCTTTCGTACTTCGTGTCGTTACACTTTTCGAATCCGAGCTAAACACGGCTGTCACCTTCGGCATACAATTTCCTCCATCAGAGCCTCCTGACTTCATCGTAATCACACATTTCAGGGCATCACTTCCTCCTTTCGTATTCGCCGTGATGTCCAGGTTGATTCGATTCAGGTTCTGGCTCAGGTTCACGTTGAATTTGAAATTGAGTTTTCCGTTGACCAATACCGGACTAAAACTCGTCACGGATCTGCCATTCGTCTTAATCGAAACCTGATTCAAGTTGCTGATATTTAGAATATATCCACTGATCTGACTGATTCCCGCAGGTAGTTCAGCCGGACAGGTCGATGGGCTTTGCAGCACGATTCTCGGTTTTTCTACCTTTTCCGGTTCGCTATAAATGATCACCTTACTGTCTTCGGATCTACCGAACTTGGTTGTCGCAATCGCCTGGATAACATTGTTTCCTGGAACCAGTGAAATGTTCGCACTAATGGCTGCGTTTTTCGGATTAAAGACCGCATTGATCCGTTTTCCGTTCAGTAACAGGCTTACCTGTGAGGACATCTGCACATTCTCAGTCACCGCCTGCACGTTGAACGCTCCGTTTTGTGTTTTGTACGGCGATCCGGATGGGTTCGTGATTTTGATTACCGGTGGCTTTTTGTTCTCATCTTCCTTACGGTTAATGGCAAACAACTTGCTGTCCTGACCACACTCGTTTTTAGCCGTCAGAACAATTTTATTCATTCCGATTTTCAATGGTGCCGTCACCGTGAAGGTACCCACCGCCTTGTTGTAAACAAAGCTCACTTCTTTTCCATTCGCCTGCACTTCAAACTCTTCGTCGGAATCAATTCCGGTGACCGCCCCCTCGATGCGAACAGACTCTTTGGTGGTGGTTGAATTATTGCTTTCTCCCGATCTTGAAATTTGCACTTTCGGTTTTTCACAAGACTTACGTGTGATTTTAACCGCATAGCGTGCAGAGCCACAATCGTTTGTGACGATGATTACCACATCATTCATCCCAACCTTTAGAGGGACTTGCTTGATCAATAAGTGAGTCGTTTTATTAAAGTTCACACTTTGTTTCACTCCATTCACCTGAAGGTCAATTTGATTGGCGTCAGAGATGTTGACCAAACCGAATCGAACTTCTACGTTTTCTTTCTCAATAGTGATGTTTGGACGCAATGGTTGAATCAACTGAATGGCAGGAACATCACATGGCTTATCTATTTCCCGGAAATTGACAATCATATTCACGGAAGTCTCTCCACATTTGTTTTTAGCAATCAACTCGAGCGTATTTTGTCCCTTGTTATATTTCACATTGATCGTGTACTGTTTGGACGCTGCGTTATATCTTCCGCTCAAAGCAACTCCGTTCAACAGGAATCGAATGTCTCCTCCAGATTCTACTCCTTTCACTTCCACACGCACCTGTTCATTTTGACTTTTTGCCAATACTCCTGATACGTTTGGTGTTAGGAAACGAACACTCGGTTTGTCGCAAGCAACATCCAATCGCTTGTAAGTAATGTTGGTTGATGCACTGTGTGACCCACTCTTGTTTCGGGCAACTACACTAAAGATATTGTTCCCAAAATTCAATCCTGCCTGGAAGCTCAACTCTCTTCTGTTTTCATCGAAATGATACAATCTCGGGCTAACTGTGCGTCCATTTTGACTAAGTTCAATCTGATCCTTACTGTCCACGTTCAATACGCTCGCTACTACACGGTAGTTGGCCACATTTACCGTTGTTCCCGGACGATTCGGTTGGATAAAGCTTACTTTTGGTGGGTCCACTTTTACTTCACGACGGTAAGTAATCGTTCTACTATCCTGTGCTTTTCCTGCTCCATTTCTGGCTGTAATCAACAGGGTGTTGCTACCTTCTTTCAATGGCATAACGAACGAAAGAATTCTTGTTTTTTCATTGAAATCGAAGCCCGGATATCCGACTCCATTGACGATCACCTGGATATCTTCATCACGTTCAATATTGATGATGTTTGCCCGAATAGCTGTGCTCGGCGAACTGCTGGTGTACGTATTTGAGGCTGGCGAGCTAATCTGCACTTGTGGTGGGTAGATTGGCTCTGACTTCTGATATACAATTGTTGTAGAAGCGGCATCTGTTCCTGCGGCATTTCTGGCCTGGATCGTTATAATGTTCGCTCCTTCCACCAAAGCAGTCGAGAAAGTGAGTGTTTCAGAACCCGCATTGAAATTGAAGGCTTGAGTCGCATTTCCGTTCACTCGCAATTCGATCTCGTTTTTGCTATTCACATTTTGAACTCTTGCTTCCAATGGGTAAACAGGATCAAATACGGTCTTCGGATTTGCGATCGGATCCGTAAAACTTACCTGTGGAGGCAACTCCGTTTTTGGTTTTCGGTAGTAAATACTTCTCGTCTTGGAATCTGTTCCTGCTGCATTACTTGCCGTGATTGTCACAACATTTGCGCCCTCCAACAGGTTAAAAGTAAAGCTCACCTGATTGCTGGATGCCTCATAACTAAATCCGGTAAAGTCTCTACCATTCACGTTCACATTGATCTCTGATTGTTTTCTGACATTCAGCACCGTTGCAGCAACCCGCATATTGGACTCGCTTGTGTAGAACGGCGTGCTTGCCGGATGGATAAAGCTGACGACAGGTGGTCTGTTTTGCTCTACTTTTCGATAGATGATCACCGTTTCTTTGCTATCCTGACCATCCTTGTTGCTTGCCGACACCTCAATGACATTGGCTCCCTCGTTCAGGTTTAGCAAATGCGTGAGCTGATGTGTCGTTACATTGAACTGGAAGTTCGAATAATTCACATTGTTCACCCGCAGTTTCACCTGATCTTTTCGGTCTACATTGAGCACAGTTGCTCTCAATGGGAACTGTCGGTTCTCTGTTGTCACATTACTCGTTCCCGGATTGGTGATCGTTACCACCGGTGGTTTCGGGGCTGACTTCTCATAAATGATGATCATAGTCTCATCTGCTTCTCCGGCTGGATTGCTAGCAATGATCTCAAATACGTTCTGTCCAGGATTCAAGTAGATTTTCGCCCAGAAATCATCTGTATTTGCATCGTAAGAGAAATTCTGATTTACTCGTCCGTTTTGTTTGAAAGTGATGTTTTCCCTTCCGGCCACGTGACGTACTTCCGCTTTCAGGTTATAGGTTCCCTGATTCACCTGATGTGGTGAGTGTCTCGGGTCCGTATAATAAACCTCCGGTGCCTGAACAAGGGCTGTTCTGTTGTAAATGATCGTACGCGTTTCACTATCCGAACCAGCTTCATTTGTTCCTTTCACGGTCACCACATTGGATCCGATTGACAGGTTCAAATTGGCATCTAGTTTTCCTGAAACAGGGTCAAAATTATAGTTGCTCACGGCACGTCCGTTCAACAGCACGCTAGACTGATCTTTTCGCTCCAGGTTGAAAATGGTCGCTTTCAACTGGTAGTTTCCAGTTGCAACGGTATGTGGGTTAGCAGCCGGATCTGTAATATTCACTCTAGGTGGCTGTTTTTCCTCTTGTTTATAAATAATTACCGTTTGTGCCTGATCGGAACCGTATGCGTTGGATGCAATGATTTCGAAGACATTCTGCCCCGGTTGAAGATTCACATTACACTCCATTCGATCGTTGGAAGCATTGTACGTGAATTGTCCCTGATAGACTCCATTTTGACGGAAGTTGATGTTCTCTCTTCCTTTCACATCCTTGACGACCGCCCGAATACGATAGTCAGGACGACTCACAGTAGTTCCGGAAGACGATGGTGTCGTAAAGTAAACTTTTGGTGGCCCTACCGGATCAACATCCACATACGTCGTCTTTTTACTCTTAATATGGAATCTCAGGTAAGCACTTGTATAGTGGTAAAGATCATTGGCTCGCGCTCCATCCGGATTGCTGTAGCCATCAAAATAATCAAGTCGTGTAAAGGTCGTTTTGTGCTCAATCCCAAGAGAAAAGCGTTTTCCTGCCTGGTATCCGATCCCGAAACCGAGGCTGGGCATAAAAGCCACATTTCTTCCTCCGGTACTTCCGTTCAGCAAGGTCTCGTAATTTCCATCCATCACCCCTTTCAGTGTACTGTTTGTCATGTTCGGAATACTGTCGTAATTATACAGTCCACCCAAACTATCTCTCAAATCTCCCCGGGTTTCAAAGAACGATAAACCGACTCCTCCGAAGACGTACAGGTCCAGGCCCGTCCGATCTCTCAGGTTATTGGCATGCAAGGCTAGTTCCAGCGCCAGTCGGTGATTCTTCGTTTGAAAGTTCAGAATGGAATAACCCAAGCTGTCTTTATAATTGGTTGGGTCCTGACTCAAGACCTCGTTGGCCAAATCAAAGTTCGTACGAACATTGTCCTGTCCGTACCACTCTCCGAAAAGGTATCTCCCTCTTATATCAAAGCTGATTGCCTTTCCGTAATTGTAGTTGAAGGACTTTCCGATGACAAAGCCCAATCCCCAGTCGTTCTTGTTTTTGACATCTGTAGTTTGCCAGGTTGTTCCGACATTAAAATTCCAAAACCATCTGGAATCATTATCGTAATCCGATTTCCCCTGTCCGAAAGCGAACAGCAGGCTGAAAACGATACAAGCAGTAAGTGTAATCTTTTTAAACATAATGCGTTCTATTAAGAAGTGTGTTGCTAGCAAAATCCATTATTGTGCCAAAAAACTCAAAAAATAGGCAAATTAAGGGTATTTCATTAATTTTAGCCTGAATATGGCAAAAATTTGTCATTTGTTCGACTCGAAAGTATTGATTTATATGGACTTTCCGAAAATCTTTTCCTTTTTTGTTAATGTTTCGTTAATTCTATTTCCTGGCATCTATTCGTATTCCCAGGAAAGCTACAACGATTGTTCAAAAGCGCTGGAAATTTGTCCCGGAATCAATTACACGGTGACAAATGTTGGGGCCAACAAAACCTTATGCAACGATTGCGAAGATGATTTTTCCCTCTGCTTCTCAGCCAACAACACCATTTGGCTCAAGTTTACCACCAATGAATTCGGGGGAGGAGTGAATATTTCCTTCTCAAAGATTTTGTTCGATGGGAATAAAACGCAGGAAATTGAGGCAGCTATTATTTCTGCTGTTGTCCCCTGTGATGCTTCCACCTATTCGGATGCCGGTAGCTGTCGCGTTGGGCAAGTAAGTGATTTTTCCCTCGCCACCAACCTCGCTCCTAATCAGGAGTACTACATCGTTTTAAATGGTGGCATGAGTGGAAACCTGGCTCCGGGCGAATTTCAAACAGACCTCATCCTTTCAGGAAATGGGGTCAATCGGATCGTTCCCAGCATGGATATTGAGTCGGATAAACCCTTTTATTGTAAAAACGACATTGCCACCTTCACGGCTCACCTAAGTCAATGTCCGGACAGCAGTTCCTATATGTGGTACATCAATGATACCCTGGTGGCGGTTACGATCGATAGCATTTATCAAACTTCGGCACTGGAAAACGGAGATGTCGTATCCGTGACCAACTCCTGCTTCACCCAATGTGTGATTCATCCCGAGGGAACAACCGGGATGCTTCCCGTGTTTCAATTTGACATTGATGCCGGACCGGATCAATACATGGGGCCGGAAGGTTTTGTGCAATTGCAAGGGACGACTGAAGCTCCGAGCTACTATTGGAGCCCGACGGAAGGAATCAGTGATCCCAATCAACTTTCCACAGTCGTTTTTCCAACTGTCACTACCACCTATACACTCACTGGTACGCTCAACGGTTGTACCCTCAGTGATCAGATGACAGTCTTTTTGGAGCCTTTATTGGTCATCCCTAAAGCCTTTACGCCAAATGATGATGGGGCAAACGATACCTGGGTCATTCCGGGAATTGAGTTATATCCGAACTGTACGGTCCAAATCTACGATCGCTGGGGACAAAAGGTCTTTGCAACGACCGGATACAACAAACAAAAGGCCTGGGACGGAAAACGCAATGGTCACTTGTTGAACGAATCTACTTACTTCTACATCATCGAATTAAGAGATGCTGAAAAGCAGGTATTAAAAGGAAACGTAAGTATTGTCAAGTGAGGTGGCTGCTCTTCATATCATTTTTCTTAGGAGCCAGCGCCTTTTGGGCTCAGCAAATCCCCCAGTTTAGCCAATGGTACTGGAATCTTCAGGCAATCAATCCAGCACATACCGGGATCAAACCTTGCCTGGAAATTAAGTCGCTCTACCGCAGTCAGTGGGCCGGACTGGATGGAAGTCCTAATTCGGGCTTTGCGACTTTTAGCACCCCTATTTACACCGAAAGAAAGAAGATTTTTACTCCCCGACAAGGAGTTGGTTTCAAAATGGAAACGGAGAAAATCGGGCCATTCACGATGAATCGTCTCAACCTGATGTATGCAGGGCACTTTAATTTCACGCCTGATACACGACTTTCCATTGGAATTGCAGCCGGTATCCGTCAATGGGTCTTTGATAAAACCAAAGTTTCCACCCTGGCCCCTGACCCGGCTATTCCGGAAAGCAATTCGTTTATTTCTCCTGATGCTTCCTGTGGCTTTTGGTGGAATGGGAAAAACTATTTTGTCGGCCTGTCCTTTATGGAGCTGACTAGCAGTAAGTGGACTGATATTGGAGATAAATCGCGTTTTCGTTTCCACACTTTTTTGAATGGTGGATATCATATTCCCATCAATGATCAATTTACCCTGCTCCCCTTTGCTCTGCTTCGTATTCCTCCCAAAGGACCTGCTTCACTGGACCTGAATGCCCTGTTCGATTACAAGAACCGAATTACCTTCGGAATTGGCTTTAGAAACACTGATGCCATCCTGACCAGTATCAAGGTTCGGATCAACGGAAACTTTACCCTTGCCTATTCTTTTGACTATACTATTTCGGATCTTGCCCGAAATGATTTCTTCTCCCACGAGTTCTCCCTGGGCTTTGGAACCTGCAAGGATAAATCGAACAGTAAGACGACCTGTCCTCTTTTTTAGCATGGCTTTTCCATGTTTTCTTGTGTAAAACTATCTTTCCGAAAGCCCTTTTTGCCCCCTTTTTGATCCGATCTTTGTAGTTATCGATTGCAATTCTTTATCATGATTCAACGTATTATCCTTTTTAGCATTCTTTTTGTCGGGATTATTTCCTGCGTCCCTTCCAAGAAATATTATGACCTGGTAGAACGCGAAAAAAGCTGCAATGAAGAGCTGAACAAGTATAAGTCGGATGCCATTACGTTTGAGGCCCAATCCAAGGAACTGGAAGCAAATATCCAAAGCTTCCGGAAAGATGTGGATCGTTTGAAGCGTGACACCTTAAAGTTAGGGAAAGAACTTCGTTCCCTTCAGGTTCAGTACGATCGGGTTGTTCTTTACAACATGGCTGTCGAAAAGAAACTGGATGAATACAAAGAAAAAAACCTGATCCAAACAGGCACACTTCAAAGCAACCTGGACTCCAAAAACCTGGAGCTTCAACGCAAGGAGGATGCCCTGCTCGCTCTGGAAAAGGAACTCAAAACCAAGCAGGCATTATTGGTTGATCGCGAAAAGAAAGTCAACGAGTTGGAAGAAGCTCTTCGCAGAAAGGACGAAGGGGTCAAAGCACTCAAGAATAAGGTCAGTCAAGCGCTTCGAACCTATGAAAATAAAGGCTTAAGTGTCGTTGAAAAAAATGGGAAAATCTATGTAAGTCTCGAAGCCAAATTACTTTTCCAGTCCGGAAGTACTGATGTAGAAGAAACCGGAAAAAAGGCACTGGTGGACCTCTCTCGCGTACTCGAAAAAGAAAAAGACCTGGAGATTGTCGTGGAAGGACATACTGACTCGGATGAACTCAAAAGTCAAAATCACCCCAAAAACAACTGGGAACTTTCTGTACTTCGAGCTACTTCGGTCATCGAAATTATGATCGCCAATTCTAAAATTGACCCTACGAAGTTGATGGCGGCCGGACGATCCATGCATCATCCGGTGGATGCTAAAGACAAGGCTAAAAACCGACGGATTGAAATCATTATTTCTCCGGATCTGAACGCTTTATTTGAGTTGATCAGCAAATAGTCATTAGGGCGAAATGACTAGCCTAAAGCTTTGAGGATGCTGACGTTCCCCTGTCACCTGTAACAGGTAAATTCCAGGACTAAAACTCCGTAAATCCAACTTGGTCTCGACACCTACCAGACGAAAGACCTGCCGTCCCTGTGCGTCATATAAGGCCAATTGATCACCTTCTGTTACTCCATCAATATAGAGGACATCCGCCACTGGATTTGGAAAGATGGAGACCCTTTTTTCTGAAATTACTTCTTTCAACGCACTTTCAGGACAATCTGCTATCGTGATTCGCAATGAGTCTTCGCCCTCACAACCGCTCCAGTTCAGGCTATAATTGACCATAACCATTCCAGTGTCCATTTTCGATGGGTTCAGTACCTCTGTCGTCTCGCCATCCACTCGCCAACTTCCGCCTGCAGGGCTGGCAAAATTGAGTACTATTTCTCCTTCCTGAATACACCAGAGACTATCCATGTCTATCCGGACTTCTGGTCGCTCCCTTTCTTGAACATAAATCGTATCCCACACACTCAGGCATCCTGAATCGTTGATCCTAAAAACGAGGGTGTCAGACTGCCAAACCAGAACAGAATCCTGCTCAAAATGTCCCTTCCATTCGATCGCGTATTCCCCTCTTTTTGAAAACCAGACAGAGTCTCCGGTACATACAAGCTGATTCGTCCCCGAAGGGTTCACTTCCCAGGCCGCCAATGCTTCCGAATTAATTAACTCGAGTCTTTTTAGCTCCCTGCACTGTTTGTTCTCCAGGCTCAGTTCAATAATGCCTCCCTTCAAGCTGTCCAAAATAAAGGGTGTTTCTTCAAGAATGATGCTATCCTTTTGGTTCCTGAGCAACAAGCTTCCGATCTCACCTTCTATTCGAATACTCCCTTCGAGACTCTCGCAATCGTCTGGCTCAGATAAAATGGTCGCCTCCAATCCGGGGCCTGGGATCATCTCAAGAAAAACCGAATCTATCCCTTGAAGTTCTCCAGATTGATCTCTTACGGAAAAGGAGACGGTTCCCGGTTCCCTAATCCAAACCACGTTGCTGGTATCCCCATTCGACCAGGTATTTCCCAACACATAATTAGAACTCAATTGGACGCTGTCCCCTTCACAGAAAATCAGGCTGTCCGCAAAGTCAATCGTCGGAACAGGAGGGTCGTCATAAAGGAAAATCTCCGAAAAAAGGAACTCATTTCGATCATATTTGTGTGGAAAATTCTGGATGTCTTTTTTCCGGAAACCTAAAAGCAGCTCTTCTTTCTCCTCCAAGGAAAGCTTCCTTTCTGAGGTTCTGATCTCTACCTCATGAGGTCCATGTGCCAATTTAAAAAAGCGATATTGAGGCCGATAGTACATGCAATAACCATCAAAAATTTTGTACTCTCTTTCCGCCCCGTCTATCTTCACCTTAAAGTATCCCACCCCCGGACCGACCAGCAAATTGATTCCAAATTCACTTCCTTCAAAGTGAAAACGGTAGGTGTCCGAGGCATCTTCACTGATCATATACCTCCTGTCGCGCACCATGAATTCATCAATCGCCGACTTTTGTCCAAGTGAATCGATGACATCGAAACCATGATTAAGCGAATCCTGTACGGCTAGCATGCTGGCAGAAGTGTAGTGGTTGTGAATCGCCGGCATGGGAAGAGGATGTTCGTAATAGAATCCGTTCGACTCCATTTTCATGAGCGCATTTTGAATCACCTCCACATAATGAGCTGTTCCGAATTTGGTTGGATGCAAATTATCCCTGGTCAACACCCAACTCCCATCGGGGGCTTTCGAGGTTTCCAGGTCCACTTCTGGATCATAAAAAACGATGGAGTCTTGTCGAAGCAAATGTTCGACCCTAGTTCCCAAAAAGATCGATGGAATGCCGTAATGGGAAGCTATTGAATCCTGTTTGGACGCCGTCAGATTCATTTTCCCAAAACGAATATCATATAGGTGAAGCTCCCGAACCGTATAAACAAAGCAAATGTCCGTGCCCGAATTATGCTGCCAAATCTTTCTTACCAGGCCTTCAAAACTTCGTTCCACATCTTCACTCTTTGCAAAGCTCTGATCATTTACAGCAAACTCAACGAAAATGAGATCGTATTGGTTTCCGCTCAGAATATCCTCATCAATTCGAAAAACACCGTGTTTTGAGTTGCTTCCTCCAATCGAAACATTCGTGTCGATTACATTGTTCCCATAATGAGAGCGCATCCACTCGATGATCGGGGGACGCCAAAAATCAGCATGTGTAATACTTCCTCCAAAATAAGCCACCCGGACGGTATCCCCCTGATGGATTTTGTTGAAAAAATTCGGAAGTCCGTCGCGCGGATTAAATTCCAGGGTATCCCTCAACGGAAATTGCGCAAGTCCCCAAAAGGAACACAGAGTCATCAATAAAGCAAGACTTGCTTTCATGTCTGGTTGTACTTAAGGTCATTCGGTTCTGCTTCGAAGTTAATCATTTACTCCCAACCTAAAACCTTATAACCTCAAAAGATCTTCTTTCATCCCAATCCGGGAAGGACATTTAAAAAATTTTCGTTCTTTTACTTTCGAAACAAGCTAAAGCGACAATCATGAAAAATTCCTGGCTTTTGATCCTTCCGGGCTGCCTGTTTTTGACGGCCTGTGGTACCACCAAAGAAGGAAGCAAAGGAAATGAAGAGAAAGAAATCGTATCTGAGATCATGTGGAATGAACTGGAAACGGCTCCAGATACTATGGAGGTGATGCGGGATCTCACGAAGCGAAAACTTTTTCATGCCTCGGAAACTATTGTAACGGACCTCATCCACACCAAACTGGAAGTCCGTTTTAATTGGAATCAATCTCAGTTGATCGGTCGTGAAACGCTTACAGCCAAAGCTCATTTCTATCCGACCGACAGTTTAATCCTGGACGCGAAAGGAATGGAGATTAAGAGTGTCACCAAAGACCATTCTCCCCTGAATTACAAATATGACGGTGCTTTTCTACGGATTCATCTCGGGAAAAACTACACGCGCCACGAAAATTATCAGCTGGTCATTGATTATGTCGCCAAGCCGGAAGAGCGAAAAACTTCCGGAAGTGCTGCGATCACAAGTGATAAAGGGCTTTATTTCATCAACCCGAAAGGAGAAGACCCGAATGTGATGCCACAGATTTGGACTCAGGGAGAAACGGAGGCTAGTTCTGTCTGGTTCCCGACCATTGACGCACCGAACATTAAGACGAGTCAGGAAATGCTCATTACCGTCGCTAATAAATACAAAACCCTTTCCAACGGAAAGTTTCTTGGGTCAAAGGATAATGGTGACGGAACGCGAACCGACCACTGGAAACAAGATTTACCCCATGCACCATACCTGTTTATGATGGGTGTCGGAGCTTTTAAAGTGGTGGAAGATAAGTACATCCGAAAGAATGGAGAACAAATGCCTGTTCACTACTACGTGGAGCCCGAATGGGAGGAACACGCCCAGGCCATTTTTGGGGAAACTCCTGCCATGATTGCCTTTTTCTCGGAGCTAACTGGAGTTCCTTTCGCCTGGGACAAATACCATCAAATTGTCGTCCGGGACTACGTTTCCGGAGCTATGGAGAACACCGGAGCCGTCATTTTTGGAGACTACGCCTACAAAACGAAGAGGGAGTTGCTAGACGAAAACGATCAATCCACGATTGCTCATGAGCTTTTTCATCACTGGTTTGGAGATCTTGTCACCTGTGAATCCTGGTCCAACCTTCCTCTCAACGAATCTTTTGCCAACTATTCCCAGTACCTGTGGGATGAGCATCGCTACGGCCTGGATCAGGCTGACTATTACGCGGAATCGGAAAAGGACGGTTACTTTGCAAGCTTTGGTTCCGGAAATAGTCATGACCTAATATGGTATGATTATGACGACAAAGAGCAGATGTTCGATGCACATTCCTACAACAAAGGAGGACGAATCCTGCACATGCTAAGGTCTTATCTGGGAGATTCAGCTTTCTTCGGAGGACTGAAACTTTACCTTCAGCGAAATCAGTTCAAGGCCGCGGAATTCCATCAATTACGTCTGGCCTTCGAAGAAGTTTGCGGAGAAGATTTAAACTGGTTCTTCGATCAATGGTTTCAGGGGTCCGGACATCCGATTCTGGATGTGGAACAATACTTTTCAAAGGAAAACAAGGAAGTAACGATCACGGTCTTCCAAAATCAGGAGTTAGGCACTACTCCCCTCTATAAACTTCCTGTTCAGATCATGGTTTACGATGATGCCGGAGAGCATTTACATCGGGTGACGATTGAGAAACTGGAAAGCAAATTCACGTTTCCAATCAGTGGAGTGCTTCACAATGTCATTTTTGACTATCAACAATCCCTTCTGGGTGAGATCAAGGTTTACAAGCCAAAAGAGCAGTACATCCATCAATATGAGCATGGAAAACGTTATCTGGCACGTAGAGATGCCCTCATCCATGGTGCCGAGTTGCGGGATTCTTCCAGTGCGGAAATGATCCTGAAAGCGCTGAACGATCCCTTCTGGGATATTCGTCTCCAGGCCATGGAACGCGCTTCTTACCTCAATGAGACAGATCGGGAAAGAGCCTCAGACATTGTACGAAAATTGGTGGACCGCGATCCTAGCCCGCACGTTCGCGCCACGGGCCTTAGTTTCTTAAGTTCTCTACTTTTAAAATCAGACATGATCCGACTTTGTCGCGAACGCATTGAAAAGGATTCTTCGTATCAGGTTATTGGAACGGCACTTTCTGAACTCAATAAAATAGATATTCGGGAAGCCAGCTCACTGGCACAATCCCTGGAGAAGGAACCCGCTTCCAAAATGAAAGCAGCCATCGCTCAGATTTATGCCAAAAACGCCCAGGAATCCAAACTTTCTTTCTTTGAACATCTGCTTGATCAGGGAAGTGTAAAAGGTTATGACGCGATCATTTGTTTAAACTCGTTTACGGTTTTCATGAGTCAACAACGAACGGAAATACAGGAAAAAGCGCTTCCAATCTATCAAAACTACCGCGAAAAAGGAGGGCTTTATACCCGCATGTTCATGCCTCAAAATATTGCCTACTTTGTTTCGATCCTTGAGCAGAAGAAAAAGGAACTTGGCGATGAGATCAGCAGCCTGGACAATGCCGGCAAAACCGTTGAGGCTACCCAAAAGAGGAATGAAGAAATGAAACTGGACAAACTCATCGGTGAATTCCAAAACTACGCCGAAAAAATAGCTTCAGATAAGCGATTCTGATTAAAAGAATGCCCGGACCTCCATTCCCCCGGAATGGATGGTTTTGCTTCCTTCCGACTTCCTTCCTGCATATTGAATGGAGATTTGCAGGTTTTTGGAAATGCTTCGTTGGTAGGAGGCATTCCAGGTGAAGTTATTTCCTGTTTTTAGAGACTCCAACATTTCAAACCCTAAAGCTGATCCGCTCTCTCCACTGTATTTAATCACAATCATGGAGGCGTTGGCCTGAAAGCTTCCTTTTTTGACCCGGTTCAGTTTCATTTTTGTCCCAAATTCATTGATAAATGCCGTTTCTCCTGCCACATTTTTCTTTTCGTGGTAGCGTCCATCAAAGGATAGACGAAAGGAGCTGGATGGCTGAATGATGAATGATGGCTTTACAAAAGTATAGCGGATATCATAGTTTCTCCCCGTTGTGTAATCTGCCTGTACCAATTTGTTCCCGTGCTGCACACTGGCTTCCAGACTATACTTTTTTTGAATATTCCAGCGAATATTCCATTCCTGAAAACGCTGTTCCCGGGCATCGAAACCACTGGCTAGAAGGACTTTTGACTGATTCCGTTGTATTGTGTAGTCACAAGCAAAAATAGAACTTGTCCGATTGAAAAAGATCGTATTTCGGACGCTCGCACCTGAGCTCAACAAACTTGTGTCTCGTACTTCTCCGGAAAAGGGGTTGAGCACTTCATTTGTTTCAAAACTATCCGTTTTTCGGTTGATCCGGACTCTCATTTGATCTGAAAAGTAGGACAGCGCTTTCAGCACTCCGGTTCGCTGCGACCAAATACGTTCCGGCTTCAGGAAAAAACCCTGATTGAATTCATTGGAAAAGGTATTGACATATTCATTGCTTGGCGTAAATACCCGAATATAACTTGCCTGATCAACGTACTGGGCCACTTCAAATTCATTCAAATCTTTCACCCCATCTCCATTGTAGTCGATCCAGGTATAAATTCCCTGTCCATCATTTACCTGTAGATACAAAAATTCCTTTTTCAGTTCCAGACCACTTCCCACCTCGTAAAACAGGTTCCAGGTAAGTGCTCCTTTCCAGGCCCGTTGATTGTAATCCAGCCTTCCTAGCAAGGTGTTTTCCGGAGTTTGTTTAATCAGCTGGGCATTCTGAATTTCCAGCTCCCGATAGTTCAGCACCAGGTTCAATCGCTTCTTAATATCTGGATTATAAGTCATGGAAAAACCTCCGTTTCTGGATTTTGCCGCACGTTGCAATGCGATCGAATCCGGGCGCCGGTCGATCCGTTCCCGATAATAAACTTTATAGTCGATGATACTGCTGTCCGCATTCGCTATAAAATATTCGTGATCATAAAACAAATAGCTGCTCCCCTCGATCAATTGCTTTGCCTCAAAGACATTGCGCTCAAAGTCATCTTTGAAGCCCAGCTTTACCTTTCCGACACGCTGTGACAACATCACTTTATGCCTCAGAAAAAAGTTCTCCAGAGATTCTCCGGACTGACTGTTCAATAAGCTTCCATTCCATCGCGCATGAAAACCCTTTCGATCCCAGTTCCCGTATAGCCCTGTTTTATACCCCTGATAATCGGTTCCGATCCCATAACTGGAAGCTCCTGCACCGAATTGCCCAAACTGTTTTCGCTCCAATCTGGAATCCATTGACAATGATAATTGCTGCCCGGAAAAGTTTTTCCCCCTCGTGTTCCAGTCACGATCGAATTCAACTGCACGGTATTGTTCAATCGGACTAAAACTGGCGCTCAGATACTCCAGTTCCAAACTGTTTTTCCAAAACCACAGCGCATTACTATCTCTGTTTGCTCCAAGTGGAAGCCTTGAGGAAATTTTTGTGTGATTGCTGACTCCCTGATCATCTTTGGCGTCCAAACGAGAGAACGTGTTCAGATCGTTTTTGGTATAAGCTAATTCACTTTCCAGTTCCCAAAATTCTCCGATCCGGTATCTCACCCCAGCGGACACCATTTGTTTTTGTTTCGGAGTAATCAGGATTCGGGCCGGTGCATAATTTCCCTGCGGCTCTCCATTTAGAGGAGGTACCCAGCGGAAAACTTTTCCCAGGGCATTCGGTGTATCCAACACATAGTTTCCCGCATTGGGTCCAACATACACGAATGAGGCGCGATACCAGGCTGAATCAGGGTCTATGGAAAAGACTAGCACACTATCGTACCCCGATTGACTGACTAATTTGTACATGTTCTGATTCTCCAGGAAGCCCACTGAATCAATACTATTGGTTCGTGCCAGGTGCAAGCTGTCACCCACCGTTCTCAGCAAACTTTTTTGGGAAGAACTCAATTCTTGCTGAATGGTCTGATTCTTTGCATCCTGCTCGGAATAACTGTTCATCCAAAATTCAAAGTTCTTTGTCTTATAACTCGTTCCCGCCTGAAACAGGGAACGCGCATAGTTTTGATCGGAATACTGAAACTCAACCACGATCCGCACATCTTTTGTGATGAGGTTCTTTGCCGTAAAGATGACCTCTGCCGTGTTATAGTTAATTACGTAATCGTATTCCTGGCCTCGCTCGAGTAAACGACCATCAATGTACACCCGTTCGGTTCCTGAAAGGATGATGATGAAGGGTTCATTTTCATTTCCAACCAGTCGATATGGTCCTTGATTTCCTTCAACTCCATTGATGATTTGCCGGGCAAACTTCCCCTTGGAAAGTGCGCCACTCCCCTGTACGGACCAACGACCTTCTGTCCTTTGGTTTTTCCAGGTGTAAGAAGCCAACAAGCCCTGAGCTCTTTTTTTGTAGGTCATGAAATAACCTGGTGGTTTCGATAGCCAAAAGTCTCCAGCGACCAATTTAAGTTGATCATTATAAATCTGTATGAATACGCGGTCAAATTCCTGCAACTGATTGGTATTTCCTTCGGGCTGAATCGGCAAATTCTCATCGGATACGGAGGCCAATAGTTTCAGATTTGGTGTAATGTCTCCTGATAACTCCAGGTTCAGCGTTGAGTTCACGGACAGGTCCTGGTTATTTCCAAAAGAGATTCCCCTCGAAATACTTCCGTTCTTTCGAATCCCTGAGGTCCCAAAAATGTCTGTATATACGTCCCGGGATTTGATCAGAAACTTTTCCCGATCTCCCTTTTCCCTGGTGTAAAGGATGGACGTGTCTCTTCTCTTGTACTCGCGGTGCAAACGCAAAGGCAATACCCGATAGTTGACAAGAATACTATCTGAACGACAGGCTTCAAAAAATTCAATGGCGCCACTTGAATAATTCAATTGGTACGCCGAGCGAGGAAGCAGGATATCATTGCAATAGATCTCAACGGAATTCGGGTAAATGGACAGTGAGTCGAGGGTGAGTTGTGGATTCTTCACCGATAACTTTTGACTACGCCAATTGTGCTGTGACCAGAGGACCGCAGTAGATGAAAGTAAAAATATGAGAATCAGATATCGCACAGAGAAACGCTTACACTAAGTTACAACGATAATTAGAGATATTTCGTGTTTGTCTTCCATTTATGGTCAGCACAACTGAATTTCTTGTGTTTTTTCGTAAATTTCAATTGAATTTTACGATTATTGCATTTCTGACATCGGGAATGTGAATCCGCTTGAATAATATTAATTTTGCATCTAAATCAGAGCCCGTCACTATGAGCAACAAAATTGTAAAAACCTCGGAGATCAAAGTCCAGATAGGACTAAATGAAAATAAAGTTCCTGTTGGGATGAAATGGAGTGCCAGTGACGGTCAGGTAGAAAATGCGGCGGCAAGGGCCATGTTCCTGGCTCTTTGGGATCCGGAGCAGAAAAACACCATGAAAATCGACCTGTGGACAGATGATATGTCTGTGGAGGAGATGAAGCAGTTTTTCCACCAAACACTACTAACGATGGCTGACACTTTTGAAAAGGCAACCGGTGAAAACCTGATCATGGAAGACCTTCGAGATTATTGTTACCACTTTGCGGACAAAATGGATATTCTTCCAGAAGAGTAAGAAGATTCATTAAAAATTACCTGCCTCCCGACAAATCCTCGGAATGGTAATCAATAATTCGGCGCGGTAATACGGGTGTTCAAAGTCTTCCGCAGAAAAATGTTCTATCCGGCAGGCTGCAATTCCCTGAGGGCTTTTCTCCTTCAAATTTTCACTAGCTTCTTTGAACCTGAAAAAGGCCGTGTTTTCGTACTTTTCCTTTGTGACCTTCCCCTCGGAAAACAGGCAGTCCTCAAACTCCTTCCTACCAATGAAAACCTTACTTAAGCTATCCGTCAATTCGTTTGCCCGCATTTCCGGAATTCCTTCTCCGTCGGCAATTCGTTTATAAAAGTGCCTTTTTTCCGCCGCCTCTTTTGTTTTCAGTACTCCCTGAGCTACGTAATAATCCTCCGCCCGAGTCAACAATTTTTCCAAATCAAGACCTGCCTCCTGGTAATGTCTTTTGAGGCAATCATACATCTGATCTTCCACTTCGTACTTGTTCTGACAACTTTGCAACAAAACGAGCAGAAGAACTCCTATCAGTCCATGTTTCATATTCCCAAACTCAATTATTTTAGGCCACTCATAGAGGACTTCTGCCAGGCCTGTCCGGGGGCAAACCACCAAATCGTATTGTCTTCCAACACAACTACATAGCGGGTTCCGTCCTGTTTTGTATAGGCTTCCATACTCTTAATTTTGTATCCTGAAGGAAGTCCCTCCGCAGATGATTTCTGCCAGGCTTGTCCAGGGGCAAACCACCAAATGCTCTGATCGCCGAGTACGGCCACATACCTACTGCTTCCATCCGGTTTGGAATATGCCGAAAACTTACTGATTTGATAATTGGCGGGCAATCCGTTTGTCGATGACTTTTGCCAGGCTTGTCCGGGGGCGAACCACCAGATTGTGTTATCCTCCAATACCAACACGTAACGAGTTGACATGTCACTTAACTTTAAATAAGTATCAAATAATTTGATCTTCTGCGCTGACGCTCCCAGGCCAAGGGAAATCGTAAATAAGAATAACAAAAGTGCCTTTTTCATGGATTTTATTGGATTTGTTCTCTCTAAAGGTAGTCATTTCCAACAAAAAAGGCCCTTTCGTACGAAAGGGCCTCCTCACTCTACTATAACGCTGATAATCAGCAAATTTTTACTTCAACACCAGATTCAGGTCAAAAGAAATTACTGTATTTACGTGTTGATTGGCTGGTTTTCCTTCTCCAGCTTTGAATCCATTCAGATCAGTTGATGCGAAATCAACATCAAATTTTCCGCTGGCAACCAACATGCCATCTTTCATCATTGGCTTCACTGGCATAGTCGCTTCGATCTCTTTTCCAACAACCATGATTTTTGCTTTGATTCCTTCTTCGGTAACTTCCGTAATGGTCACTGGAACCTTGGCGTATTTTTCTACATTGAAAAAATCAGGGCTTTTCAGGTGTCCTTCCAACATTGGTTTTTTCTTGTCCGGAAGATCTGTGTTTTTGATCGTATTCAGGTCTACCACAAAAGAACCTTCCTCAAACTTCGTTCCTTTATAAGTAACAGAACCTTCTGTAATTTGAACGGATCCCTCATGTGTGTGTCCATCAGAAGCATAGCTTCCTTTCCACTTCAGGCTGGAAGCCTCCTGATCCAACTGATACACTTTCTTCCCTGCTTCTTTTGATTCGAAGCTTTTCCATGATACTAAGCCTATGGTCACTAACGCCAATGCGGCAATCATTCCTTTTTTCATTTTTCTTTGTTTTGTTGTATGAGCAAATATAAATATTTTTATTTACCGTGGTAATTATTTTCAGGGAATTTTTTACCCTTAACTATATTTTAACACTTTTTAAGTTCCACGGTACCTAGTCCATGGCAAAACCCATACCAAAAATGTTATTGAGATTGTTCTAATCGAAAAACAAGCGCCCGTTGACCCACTCAGGATCTAAAATGGCCTGCTTTCGCTCGTAAAAACGCAAGGCCAGCTCATTCCATTCCAGTACTTGCCAGTCCATTCTCTTTACTCCTCGTTTCTTCGCTATTTCGACCACCTGATCAAATAGCTGACTTCCTATCTTCTTTTCTCTGTATTCAGGTAAGACGTAGAAATCCTCCAAATACAGACATCTGCCTTTCCAGGTGGAATAGGATGTATACCATAGAGCAAATCCAATGATTCGGCCTTCCTCTTCAGCGACAATGGCTTCGCAGATTTGATCCTCAAACAGATCTATTCCAAGTTGTTGTGCCGTATTACTGACCTGTTCCGGTGCTTTCTCATACAAAGCTAGCGCCTTAATCAATTCAAAAATTCCGAACTCGTCTCCTTTTTGTGCTGGTCTAATCATACTTATAATCCTGCCAGGTTTAATCTTAATCGTAAACCTGCACTGGTATTTCCTGTTGGGTAAGACGTTGCGATTTTAGGTGTGTTGATCACCTGATCGTAATACAACTGAAGTGTCAGGTTTTTCCCCAGGTTATAGTCCGCAGATGACTGAATCGTCACCACCCGCTGTCCGGCTGTTGCCTGATTGGTGTTCTCCACCACTTTTCGAATGACCGTCAGATTATCTGAAAACTTGAAACTGAATCTTAAATTCACATCGCTCTCGGGGCGTTTCCCTTTCAACTTAAATGGGAACTTCACTTTGGTGAATTTATACCCAGATCCGATGATGATCTCTTTCCCGATGATTTCCGTCACCTGATTGTTACTCAATGACAAAGCGATACTTCTGTTCTTATTGATTTCGAACTTCGTAATCAGTCCCTGTCCTTTGACTTTCCAGGTGGCATCAAAACCAATCAGTGGTGAAAAGCGTTCTGAAATCGTGATGTTCTGCATTTGTCGCTGGCTGATGAAGTTCTGATTCAAATCCAGTGCTGCCGGATTTCC
Source organism: Bacteroidota bacterium (assembly GCA_006226425.1). Taxonomy (GTDB): domain Bacteria; phylum Bacteroidota; class Bacteroidia; order Flavobacteriales_D; family Crocinitomicaceae; genus M2408. Next base: position 27,834 of record SBGX01000006.1, read on the forward strand.
ATTGGCGTCGATCTGCGCTTTTAAGTTTGTTTGTAATCCAGTGACTCCAATCGAAGATGAATAGCCATGTCGTACTACAAAGTTCTTCACGTATTTTTGCATCTTCTTATACTTGGTCAATCCGTTATAATTGATCGTCCAGTTTGGTAGTGGCACATTTTTGATTGGATTGATGCTTCGTTCATTGATCCCATTGTTTGTATAGGCTGCCAAAAACGCTCCGATGACTACTTCCTGTTGGCTTCCGTCATATCCCGAATAATAACCATTCGTCAGGGCTTTAGAGTTTCCGTTTTGTCTTCCCAATAAGCCGGACACTTCACTTCGATGGCGAAGCAACCTGTCAAAATCATCCGATTGGTAATTCTTTCCTATCAGCGTAAAAGCGGAGCGCATTGACACGGTCGAATACGTCAAATTTCCTGTTTCCATGCGACTTTGCCCTTCGTAAGCCATCGTTTCATCATTCCATCTGAAGAACTCCGAAGAATTCAAGGAATAAACTCGATTCATGCTCAATTCAATGCTTAGGTCTTTCATCGGTTCCAAACTTGCACGTCCGGACATATTCTGACTGTGCGTGACTGTATGCTGTCTGTTTAAGGCCGGGTTTTTCACTAACCATCCATTGGCAGCCGCTGTTCTGGCGATGCTGTAACCGCTTTCCCTTCCGTAAATATCGTATGGTTGCTTTCCGAATACAAATCCTGACAATGGAGCACTAAAGCCATCTGAAAAGCCCAGGTATCTTGTCTCTCTCGCATATCCAGGCAATAATGAACCATCATTGATCGAATAAGTTCCTGACACGTTTCGAACGGACATGACCAAACGTCCCATGTATCCTGCTACCGGATGTACCTTTCCTTTTCTTTTCTTCTCTGCCTCTTTCTGTCTCTTCTCCCGTCGCTCTTCTCTTTCCTTTTGCCTTTTTTCTTTCGGTGTCATTTCCGATTCAGGCTTTTCCTTTTCTTCGTTCTTAGGTTTCAAGGTTGGTTTCTTGACACTCGCACGTCCTCTTCCTTTCTTCCCATCATTCAATACTTTTTCGAAGAATGGCACTTTTTTGTAGAGGTTCACAAAATTCAACTGCCCGGAAAAGTTCATGTTTCTACTATTCTGAATAATGTGTCCATATTCAGACTGTCCCAATGGTGCCCGTTGCCAATTGTAACTTCCGGTGTATTTTACATTGGCACTTACCCAGTTTAAGGCCGGAATCTTCTCAAAGGGGAAGCTGTAGTTGAAATAATAATCGTGTGTATAATCCGTCGTCTTACCAAAGGTTTGCATCTGGCTCCAGATCGAATCCTTGAATTGCTGATACCCATTCGGATCCAAACGGCGGTCAACTCGTCCGTTCGCTTCATCAAACAAGGCTCGATTTGTAGAATTGAATCCAAACTTCAGTTTCTTCGTGATGTCATAATCCAGACGATACTTTCTGTTCCAGAAGAAGGATTTTACATACACTGGGTTAAATTCATAATCTGGTGCCAGGTTATTTCGAATTTGTCGTTCGTTATAACTTCGCTGCAGATCATTTTCAAAAGCTATGTTTTTAGGCGTCAGGTACAGATTCATCTCCCTGACGATGGTCCACCACTTGGAGTTCTCCATGAACTTGACCTTTTTAAATGGCTCCAATGGTTTGGCCTTAAAAGTATGGGCATAATTCAATGAGCCCGTCCAGAGCTTCGTCCGGTCGTACTTCAAGTTAAAGTCTCTTCGCAGGTTCTCACTGTGCGCATAACTCAAGGTCCAGTTTGCCAAATCATATACGTGTGCTTTCGCTCCTTCCTTCCGTTCCTTCCTGACATTCGTGAAATTGTACGAACGTAACTCGGTGTAGTCCTGCCCTAGTTTTGCCCTTCTCCGGCGATCCTCCAGGTCTTCATAGTCTTTCAATCGTACATCCGGATTAAAGGGATCAAATTCTGGATTCACGACCCCTACCGAATAAGCATAGAAGAACGGTACAGACAATCGGGCTTTCTTTCCAAAGAATTGTCCCAATTGCATGTTCGTGTTGAAATCAAATGCCATCTGCTCGTTCCGCTGTCTTTCCTGTACCCGGCTTTCTACAGATCCCCAGTTGATTCCTTTGTACGAACCTGACATGGAAACCGTGGCAAAGTCTGCTGCCTTCATCTGTAAACGAGCTACTGCTGCCGACCCTCCGCTGTTTTCGAAATCCGACAAATACAATTCATTTACCCAAACAATCGCACATTTTTCCAATCCGTCATCCTGCCAGGGATTATCATCCGTTTGTCCCGGGTTTCGAATTCCGATCATAATCGTTCGGATTCCTTGTAGGTTCGGACTTCCTTTTACTTTGATTCTTCGTCTTGAGTTCTGTGGGTCCGTTGCTACATATTCAACGGTATTGCTCAGGCTTGAATTCGGATCAGCAGTGATTTTATTTCGCTTTCGCTTCAGAGACAATAGGTCATCAAAGCTAATTTCCACAAAATTGGATTCCGGCCAAATATCTGTATCAGAACCACTGTACCATGGAGTCGTGTTCAACGGAAGTTCATATTCATAATAGTTGTCCGTAAAGTCCGTCCCCAAACGAATAAAGAGCGTCAGGTCTTCATTATTAAGAGGATTCGCTTTGCTCACTTCTTCGGCATGAACATACATTTTCATCTTTTTGTAGGTTCGGACGTCAAACTGAACATTTTTATAAGCCGCACGAGCATCGCCATCTTTCAGTCCACATACTTCCAATTGGAGAGCCTGTTCATTCAACTGTCTTTGCTGTGGCTGCGATGCATCCAATTCACGCTGAATTCCGGGTGGGAGGACATACTTGATCGGCTCTCTTTCCGAATTTTCTTCGATGTTTACCGCTGAAATGTTGAAGCTCGTTAGATTTGGGTCTGTTTGGATCGACTCTCCTGGTGCGGTCAAATCCTGTAAATATCTTCGCCACTCTCCCCGAATAAATTCCAGTCTGGCAAAACGCAACACCACTTCTTCATCAAAGTTCTTCATGAACATCCGCATGAAACGAATTGACCGGAAGTCTGAAATTCCATTCACCACTCGTTCTGGTTGTGCTACAGGAATCTTAAATTGAATCCATCGTTCTGTTTTGGAAGATCCCGGTGGATTGAAGGTCACGATATTCGTGATGTAATTTTTACCTTCTACCAGGTCACTTGGGCGCAAGCTGATGCGATACTGAAAATAACTTTCTGTTTCCGAAATGTTGTTGTCCTGATTGATGTCTTCATTATCCGGCAGGTTCGTTGCCTGCGTTGGATACCCGTCGGCGTTTGCCGTATCCGACATCTCCGTCGTAAAAGAGTTTCCTTCCATCCCATTATAGCGCTTGTAACGCATGAGGATATCTGCAGATGCTGCATCATAGTTGTCATCCCGATAGAACGTATAATCATCGTTGGATGGGTCATTGATCATCCGTGCCTTCACGACCGGATCGATATTCGGGTGGTTTTGTACCCAGCTCACATAAGATGCAAAGGCCTGTCTTTCCTGCTGGTTATTATATCCATCTAACCCAAGGTCCTGCGCCAGTCTGGAGTCCGAGTTATTATCAAAAGCATTGACAACTACCTGTTGGGTCGACACCCTTGCCCAGGGGGTCTGATCCGTCGTTCCTTCGTCTCCAATCGGTAATCCGTTCTCGAAACTTTTTCTCGAATCCGGAAGGGCATCTTCGGAAATATTTCCCAGGTTAAAGTACAAATCTCCACCACTGTGCTGACTATTCGGATTGACATTCTCCGCATCCTCGTTGAAGGGGTCTAACATCCAAACCTGGATGAACTCGATATTGGTCTGTTCAAAGTTATTCGTTGTCAGTGATCGTTGGATTCCCGCCCAGCGATTCTCCGGATTTGTAAAGAGTCCCTGTGCATCAACTGTGTTCGTCGTATCGTAGTTATACATTCCCCGTTCTCTTGGGTAATATGCCAACTCCAGAATGGGGATGTTTGTAAACGATCCGATAGTTTGCTGCAAGTTTGGGAACAAATCCTGCTGCTGCACCAACCTCATCCGGCTATCCGACAACATGTCCGGGTTTTGCTTGATATGTTGTGGCGTTAGGCTGTTGTTCTGATAAAATAAGAGGTCAATGAGGTACCAGCTCAGGTGTGATCTCCGGAAACCAGCGTCCAGTTTTTTGCTAGATGCCTCCGGGAACAGGTCACTTTGTCCCTGTGGCACAGATGCCAATCGCCAGGAGCTCACTGTTCTTAAATCAATCGTACTCTGGCTCCCTTCAAAATCATCTACGTATGAGATTCCGTCCTTCGTGATCGCTCTGGGGGTTCCGGGAATCAGGTGGGCTACTTCTCCGGTAAATGAGATGTCAGACTTCGCTCTGGTTGAAATTCCAGGCAGGTAATCGACCAGTTTTGTCAGGAAAGGAACTTCTTTCTTAAAGGAAACATCCAGTCCTAGTATGTTGTTTTTGAAAGGTTCATTCCCCATGTCCACTTTTTGTGTGACTGGGCGTTCCATCATTCTCATCCAGGTAGCTCCAACATTGAAATCTTTGGAAAAACGATAATTCAAATGGCTTCCGATGAGGGATTTGGACTGAAATCCGAAGACGGAATTACTTTCGATCGAAATCTTGATTGGCGTATTTGACTCCAGGATTCCGGTGTTGAGGATCTTCACCCTTCCCAGGTTGTAATCCACCGTATAATCCGTTCCTTCTACCAGTTTTATCCCTCCGGCCGTAACGCTTACCGCTCCCTGTGGTACGTTCAGGGCATTTAACGGAATATCCGAACTAACGGATGATTCGTACTGACCACGAAACAGGAACCTGTTTTTTGATGGAATCTGTTGTGCGGCTGTCTTGGTTGAATCGTATAGTTCCGTATAGGCGATTTTCTCTGCCACCACATCTGGAATCCCACTCTGTACCATTTTATTTAAAAGGGTCTTTCCAAAAGGTTCGGCCGTGGAAAAATAAATTCTTCCGTTCCTCGGGTTAATTGTCCCTCCATTCAGGGCTTTATTGTCAGCAAACTCCATGGGAGCAAAATCAAACAATCCATCCGAAAACGGTTGGTTATTCATGTTGAGTTTGTCCATTTCGAGCAAGGTCACCAACTGAGTTTTGTCCAGACCTTCATAAGGGAAAAAGTTGACCGGTAAACTTGTCTCTGGGTTGTTGTACAAAATATCCAGACGGAAGCCTTTTTTATCTACCTGATAAGCTCCGATTGAATAGACGTTTTTCATCATCAGGTCCCAAACTTTGTTCCCAGGATTGATAATCGTCGGTTTCAAAAGTTTTAGGATCAGTGCATTCGTTCCTTCGATCCCGTCATTGGAAAGCTCCCCTACCTGATAGGTTTCTCCCCGGTACGTATATTCGAATGCAACTGCCAGTACCTCATCGTTGTTCAGCGGCTGATTCAAGGAAATGAATCCTAGCAATGGATTGTAGCTAAACTCCTGTTCACTCAAACGTCTGGCATTTTCTACTTTTTCGTATTCTACCGCCTGTTTGAATGGTCCCGGAGTGATGTTTTGTGCCGACAAAGTCGAAACGGCCGTTGAAAAACTTCTGATTGATGGTTGATCTGTCAGAAACTTGTACAGTGTATTTGCCCCATTCATAGGCAACACCTCACTCGTTAAAATTTGAGGTCCCCCTTCCAGGTTTTCTTCCCTGGATTCTCCCAGATCACTGAATGCCAGTATGTTTCTCGTATTTTCCGTATTATTGACCCGGTTCGTTAACCAAACTTCAATCCGTGTAATATTGATTTCCGAGTTCACAATCGGTAATTCGGCCATCGCTCCGTCATAGGCCTCTCGGAAATAATGACTCAGGAAGTAGTGGCGGTTCGCTTCGTAGTTATCCGCTGTTACCTCAAAGTTCTGCACCTGTGCCTTCCCTTCGATGTTGATTTCTTTTCTTTTTCCCTTCGACGAGGCCACCACTCCGTCCACCGTCAAACGGCCAAAACGCAATTGTGTTTTCGCACCAAAAAGAGTTTGCGATCCCTGAATCAGAGAGGTATTCAACGGAAGATTGACATTCCCCAATTCTACTTTCTGAACGATCTGATCCTCGTCCCCGTTATAGGCCAGGTTGCTAATGTTGTCAAAATCAAAAGCCGCCTGGGTATTGTAACTGGTATTCAACTTGATCCGCGTTCCAATTTGCCCAACCAAATTCAATTGCATTTGCTGTTGAAAGTCAAAGCGGGTAATCCTCCTTTGATTTACCGGCAATTGTGGATTATCGTATCTTGAGCTGTTTACCCCCATGGAGATTTCGACAGAACCCTGTGTTCGGATGGAGATTTCATCTGATCCGAAAATGTTCTGGAATAGTTTACCTGGAATTTTGATTGGTGGGATCAGTGTCTGATTTTCCTTGGTTTGCTCATCAATGCGATCTTTCCAGTTTTTTTGCAGAGATTTTCTCCGTTCGTATTCGATGTACTCCTCCAGGGTCATCATGGACGGATTCCTGAAGTTCATCTCTGAACTTCCGATCGTTTCTTTAAATATATATTTTCCGGTGATCGGATCATAGACAATCGTTTGTTTGACCGACGATGGGTCTCCCAAATCAAAGCTTTGCTTTTGTGTCTGTGTCGGGTCAATATTGTTTTGGATCGGAAATTGTAATTTACTCGAATCCGGCTCCTGCCCCCACAGCATCAAGAAACAGAAATTCATCAATACGATTCCTGCCCAACGTTTTCTATTGCCCCTATGTAAGTTGCCTTGCTTCATTACAAAACTTTCAACGCATCTTTTATTAATTGTTCGACGGACTCCGTTCCGGTATCCAATTTGTCGAGTGCCTTATCCGCCGCTTTCTTGTCAAAGCCCAGTGACACCAATGCAGTTAACGCATCAAATCGGTTTGTATTGCCCTGACTTAAAATATTTGTAGATGTCAAATTAAGTTTAGCAACCTTGTCTTTTAAATCAACGATCACCCGCTGTGCTGTTTTTGCCCCAATACCCTTAATTCCCTGGATGGTCTTGACATCTTCCGAAAGAATGGCCGACGCAATTTCCTCCGGGACAAGAGACGACAACATGATCATAGCCGTATTCGGTCCTATTCCCGAAACAGAAACCAGGTAGTTGAACATCTCGCGTTCTTCCCTGTTGTAGAATCCGTATAGCAATTGTGCATCCTCCCGAACGATGAATTGGGTATAGATGAAAATATGTTCATCATTTCCGATGGAAGAATAGGTGTTTAGTGAAATTTTTAATTCATAGCCCACCCCATTGCATTCCACGATTAGTTCCGTTGGGTTCTTCTCAACCAGTTTTCCGTTCAAATGTGCAATCATGTCCTTTTACTTATTTTGAGCGTCCACTACAGCCACTTTGACCATGTTGATGATTTCTCGTACCGAACTTCCCATTTGGATGACGTGAATGGACTTGCGAAGTCCGACCAGTACGGGCCCGACCGATTCCACCTCTGTCATTTCCTGAAGCAATTTGTATCCAATATTTCCTGCCGAAAGGTTGGGGAAAATCAAGGTATTTACCTGTTTGTTCGCCAGTACTGAAAAGGAGAATTTCTCCATCATTAATTCATTATCCAGTGCAAAATTAGCCTGCAACTCCCCGTCTACCACCAGGTTCGGAGCCTGTTCGTGTAACAAACGGGTGGCCTCGGCCATTTTCTTCGCATCCTGCCCCGGAGATGACCCGAAGTTGGAATATGAAAGCAAAGCAATCTTTGGAACTACCCGAAACTTACGAATGGTCTTAGCGACGTTTTGCGTAATCTCGGCAATCTGTTCAGCATTGGGATCCATGTTAACCGTGGTGTCTGCCAAAAACAGAGGGCCTCGCTTCGTCAACAGAATATACAAGCCCGCCAGAGTGTTTACCTCCTTCTCCGTTCCTACCGTTTGGAGTGCTGGCCGAACAACATCCCGATAATTTCTGGTTAACCCGGAAATCATGGCGTCCGCATCTCCCATTTCTACCATCATACATCCGAAATGGTTCCGTTCCCTCATGACCTGAATCGATTCAAATTCGGTGAATCCTTTGCGCTTTCTACGCTCAAAAAATTCTTTCCCGTAACGAATCCGTCTTTCCTCTTCTTCTTCGGATTTCGGATCTACAATTTCAAATTCCGTGAATTCCAGGCCATACTCGTCGATCAGAGCCTGTATTCGCGCACTTTTCCCCAATAAGATCGGATAGGCAATCCCTTCTTCGGATGCAAACTGAGCCGCCTTAAGAATTTTATAGTTATCTGCTTCTGCAAAAACGACCCGTTTTGGGCTCGATTGCGCTTTCAATGTCAGGTTTCGGAGCAATTTGTTTCCAAGTCCCAATCGGCTCATCAGTTCCTGCTCATATCTTTCCCAATCAACGATTGGTTTCCGGGCTACTCCTGAATCCATCGCCGCTCTTGCAACGGCTGGTGCCACATAGTAGATCAATCGCTGATCCAGTGGCTTGGGAATGATCTGTTCCCGACCAAAGGCAATGCTCTTGTCCCCGTAAGCCTCGATGACTTCCTCCGGGATTGTTTCTTTGGCAAGAGATGCAATCGCCTTCACTGCAGCGAGTTTCATCTCTTCATTAATGGTCGTCGCCCTAACATCCAGTGCTCCTCTAAAAATAAAGGGGAAGCCAAGTACATTGTTTACCTGATTTGGATGATCCGAACGTCCCGTAGCCATGATAATGTCCTTTCGGACTGACATGGCGGTGTTGTAAGCAATTTCAGGATCGGGGTTAGCTAGTGCAAAAACGATCGGGTTCTTTTTCATCGATGCGATCATTTCTTTGGAAACGACATTTCCTCTGGACAATCCCAGGAACACATCTGCCCCTTTCATGGCCCCCTCCAGGTCTAACTCTTTATCATGATCAGCAAAAAATTGTTTGTTTTTGTCCAGTCCCGTTCTTCCGGAATATAGCAAACCTTTACTATCGAACATATAAATGTTCTTCAATGGCGCTCCCAATGCATGATACAATTTGGCGCACGAAATTGCGGATGCTCCCGCCCCTGAAACGACAATCTTAACTTTTTTAATGTTCTTTTTTGCAATTTCCAGGGCATTCAAAAGTGCTGCTGAGGAAATAATGGCCGTCCCGTGCTGATCATCATGCATCACCGGAATATCCAGCTCTTCTTTCAGCCTTCGCTCAATCTCAAAAGCCTCCGGTGCTTTAATGTCTTCCAGGTTAATCCCCCCAAAGGTTGGAGAAATCGCTTTGACGGTCTCCACAAATTTATCGGGGTCGGTGGCATCAATTTCGATGTCGAAAACATCGATGTCGGCAAAAATTTTAAACAGGACTCCCTTTCCCTCCATCACCGGCTTGGATGCTTCCGGGCCTATATCTCCAAGTCCCAACACGGCCGTTCCATTTGAAATAACGGCAACCAGGTTCCCTTTTGCGGTATACTTATAGCTATCCTCTTTGTTTTCTGCTATTTTCAAGCAGGGTTCTGCAACTCCGGGCGAATATGCCAACGAAAGATCCCTGGGAGTAGAATATGGTTTTGTTGGTACCAATTCTATTTTTCCCGGCCTTCCGGTCGCGTGATAATCCAGTGCATCTTGTTTTCTGATTTTTGCCATGTTCTCGTTCTGTTAGCACGAACCGGCAAAGATAACAATTTGGCTCGTAAAAGCCCTCCTTTAGGTAGATGACAAAAAAAACCGCCGATCAAAGACCGGCGGTTCCGAAGTAGTTTAAGTTCCTTCTTATTTCAACACTTGTACTTTCTCTATAAATTTGGCGTCATCTCCCTTGAATACCAGGAAGTAATTTCCTTCGGCAACTGCTCCGAAATCCAAATCCATTTGGGTTCCGTCAATTGTCCAGGAAACCAGTGTTCTTCCCAATTGATCACGTAGCTCAACTGTATTGAAGTTTGTCAACTGATCTCCTTTAAGGTATACTTTTCCAGCACTCGGGTTTGGATAAATACTGATGTTTGCTTTCGCTTCATCTTCCAAACCAAGATGAGTAACTACTTTGAAAGGAATCTCTACTGTTTTTAGTTGCTCCAATGTTGCATCATTGTACAATACTGTTCCGTTCACATCAAAGAAGTCAAATTTAGCTGTTCCATCTCCGTATGAGTCACCAGCTACCATGGTATAACATCCAACTTCTGGCATGAAATACTCATAGTTATATGTTGTGTTCCCTTGAGTCAAATCACCCGCGTTTACCTGAGTTCCAGGAACCGTGATGTTACTTGAACTCTTAATTCTCCAGGAAACTTCGTCTGGATAGCTATCTGTTCCAACCGAAAGCAATACGTGATTACTTACTTCTTTCGCTGGTTCAACCATGATCACTTTGGAATCGTTGTCTGGATTCATATCCCCATCTATCATAACAACCACTTCCAACTCTCCTCCTGAGAAGTTATCAATTCCTGTACAGGTAATTACTTTTGTTTTATACGGCTCGATTGCTACGGAAGAATTGTATGATCCCGTTGAAACTTCCTGTCCGTTGAAACGAACGGAAATGTTCAAACTTGTAATTCCCTCTGTTGTTCCGAGGTTTTGAATCTCAACACGTGGCGTATATTTCGCAGGCCCACAAAATCTAGTGGCTCCCATGAATCCTAAAATCGTTGCGTCTTTCTCTTTCGTTCCTGCAGGAGGACAATCTCCAACAAAACTGTAGAACCAGTCGGCGTCACCTCTCACTACTTTCTCAGCAGATCGGTTTGGACATACTTTGTAAATTGTTGGGAAAGCAGAAATTCCGAAATCTGACATCACAGAATTTCCAGCAGATCCAGAAGGAAGGTCGATCAATGGATAGATCGTGGCTGCCGCCCAGTTTCCCTGGGTATTATCTGCATAGGCATTTCCTGTATTTCCTTGTTGCCCGTTAATCTGATCCATCGTGTTGCTTTGCTCAGATTCAACAAACAATACAACCACATCATCCGTTGTGTTTTCGTTCACTCCTGGCGCTCCAGCTGGACCGTGCTCCTTATAAAGGTTTTCAAAAGCATGTGTGTTGTGGAAACTCCAACAAGGTCCACACCATGCAGCCGAAAAGTCAATATAAACTGTTTTTCCCTGATCCAGGTACGAATAAAGGTCATGCTCAACACCCTTTATATCCGTCAAGGTAAAGTTCTTGACTGTCTTTGTTTGTGCCGAAACCATCAACCCCGACACCAAACTCAAAGAAAGTAATAGTTTTTTCATGTGTTTAAATTTTGTTACTGAATAACAAATATAAGAAAGTGCTGACTAGTCCGGCCGATTCGCTAAATCGTTTTTCGTTCCAATTGTTGGATTGCTAGCGAATCGCAGTGCCAAAACCGTTTAGCCGTCTATTTGACTGACTTATTTTTATTCCTTTTGTACCATTTGCTGATTTAAGTGTTCACTCTACTGATCCGTCGGGGTGTTTTTAGATGTTTTCGGGCTTTTATGATTGGCTTTTTTGCTTCTTTTTGAGGTAGTTAGGGCTCCGATGTTCTTTGATTCTTACTCCAGTATGCTTTGCATCTAAATTCGTATCTTCCCCCGGTTTAAGCGATTTTGACATGAAAAAACTGGTTGTATTGAGTGGCGCAGGGATGAGCGCTGACAGTGGAATTCAAACATTCCGAGACTCCAACGGTCTTTGGGAGAATTACCGGATCGAAGAAGTGGCAACTCCCCAGGCATGGAATTCGAACCCGGAGATGGTTCAGGAATTTTATAACATGAGACGCGCCAATGTCATGGAGGCCTCACCGAATGCGGCACATCTTTTTTTGGCCGAACTAGAACAAACATTTGATGTCCATGTGGTCACCCAAAATATCGATGATTTGCACGAGCGGGCTGGAAGCAGTAAGGTACTTCATCTTCATGGAAATATCAGACTTGCGAAAAGCTCCGGACCAGAGCCCGAAAAAAAATACTACCCGATCAATGGCCCCAGTCTCTCTCTAACGGAGGATTTTTGTGACGATGGTTATCCCTTGAGACCTCATGTCGTGTGGTTTGGAGAAGCCGTTCCTGCTCTCGACGAGGCAGGACGAGTTTGCGCGGGAGCTGATATTCTACTCATTATCGGGACCTCTCTTCAGGTATACCCGGCTGCCGGACTCGTTCACTATGCTCCTCCTGGAAGTTCTAAAATTGTGGTTGACCCGGGTGCCAAAGATCTTGGATTGGACTCCAGCTTTACTCAGATCAACTCCGGTGCTGTTTCTGCTCTCGAGGATCTTCGCGAAATCCTCCATCGTTTAAACCAATAAAAAACCCGGACGAAAGCCCGGGTTCTCTATGAGATTTTTCTTATGATTAATTGTGTTTAACCACAAAGCGCTTCGAGTAGGTCTTATTACCTGTTACCACGCTCATAATATAAATTCCGTTTTTCAAATCTTCTACTCGGATTTTCTTTGTTTGCTTGAATTGTTCCTGTTTTACTTCTTTTCCAAGCACATCCGTAATACGAATTGTCGCTGAGGTATTTACTCCTGAAGATTTCACGACGATGTATTCAGTCGCCGGGTTTGGATACAAACCAATTTGAACGTTCACATTAATTTCTTCAATCGCTGCTGAAGTTTCACTGGCATCCAGTTTTCCATTTCCGTTTACATCACCTTCTACTTCTCCGTTGTCGATCATTCCATTCCCGTTCACGTCTCCAACCACTTCTCCGCCATCAATCGTTCCGTTGTTATTGGTATCCCCAGCAATTTCGTCTCCATTGATAATTCCATTGTTATCTGTATCTCCGGCAACATCTTCCCGGTGAATCACCACATCCACAGAGTCCATCGCATTTCCTGGCTCCCGACCTACATAATAGCGGTAGTGTCCATTATTCATGACGGCATCATCCGGATTGATGTGAATTTGCAATAATCCTGCCTCTTGAGCCGCAATCTCTGCTGACTCTGGGGAATCCCAAACATCGGCCATCATCTGACCCGTTGTATAACAAGAACCTCCCAGTGGGTCATTTTCAGAACCCCAACACAAATAATCTTCCCAGCCCTGATTTGGAACATTCATTCGAACTCTTGTAATGTACCAACTCTCCACTTTTGTTGATTCATTATGAACCTGAATCTCCACGACTTGCTCTGCCCCGTCTGTTGCTGTTACAGAGTGGATTCCACCTGAAAGGTTATCCTGAGAATCTTTCAGCGTTATTTTCATCTGACCAATAGCGGAAAGTGCCGTTAATGAGATCAGTCCAAAAGAAAGTAGTATTTTATGCATATTTATATGGCTTTGACTTTATATAATCAATTTCATTTGTGGAGTACTCCACACTAACAAATATACCCAAAAATATAAAGGAAATCCACAAAAACCGTTTAGCACAAAAAATAGGTGTTCAATGTTTGTTTATGTTTGTTATTATAAAACTCTGTTTGTCAAGGTGTTGTATGTTAGTTTTTGATTTTTATTCTATATAGGAATTCAATAGTTTTATCAAAATAGCCCCTCCTTCAATCCCTTAAATGGCGTACTTTTGATTTGTGGTAGCATTTTTGCTAGACCTTGGTTAAATCAAAAAAATTCAATTTAATTATGAAAATTCTTTTTTCTTTTCTTCTCACGACCGCTTTAGCTTTTTCCGCTTCAGCACAAGGAAAACTTCCTTCCGTTAAACTTAAAGATTTAGAGGGAAATACTTTTGACACCAAGGATTTACTTCAGCATGATGGACCTATTATTGTCAATTTTTGGGCTACCTGGTGCTCTCCGTGTAAAAGAGAGTTGAACACCATTCATGAGGATTACATCGACTGGCAAGCTGAAACAAATGTAAAGCTGGTTGCAGTCTCCATCGACGACGAAAAAACCAAAAATCAGGTTTCTGTCTATGCCAACGGAAAAGGTTGGGATTACCTGGTTCTGTTGGATCCAAACGGAGATTTTAAACGGGCCATGGGGGTTGGAAACCCACCTCACACCTTCGTCATTGATAAAGACGGTACGATTGTTTACTCTCACAACAATTATGCTCCGGGAGATGAACACGAACTTCACCAGGCCGTGGTAGACTTACATAATAAGCAAAAAAAACCTGCGAACAACAAAAAATAAATCATGCACAAATCAGTCGCTCTCGTTAGTCTTCTGTTCATTTCTTCTTACGGATGGACACAGCTGAGGGGAAGTATCTCCGGAAACGCCGAAACAACTTTTCAATACCTCAAAGAAGATTCGCTCATTGGGGCGACCCAGCCGAGTGAAAAGGGGCTTCTGAATTCATACATGAATGTTTTTTATACCGGCTCTAACTTCAAGGCCGGGATGAGAATTGAATCCTATCTTCCGCGCATCCAGGGGTATCCGGATCGTTTTGATGGAACTGGTTTGGGAATGCGCTATGTCGGTTACCAGAATGATTACCTGGATTTGACGCTCGGGAATTTTTATGAGCAATTTGGTGCCGGAATGATCTTTCGATCGTATGAAGACCGAAATTTAGGGTATGACAATGTCATGGACGGAATTCGGCTGATTTTCAGGCCTCGAAAAGGATTAAAACTTACTGGGGTGTATGGTCGTCAACGCCTTTCCTTCACTGAGGGGAAAGTAATTAAAGGAGACGGATTGGTACGAGGGCTGGATGCGGACCTAAATGTGAATCAGTTCTTTTCAAAATTGAGTGACAAACAGCTACAAGTTGGGCTCGGTGGATCTTTCGTCAGTAAGTATCAGGTAGATAATAATGACACCTATGTGCTTCCGGAAAATGTTGGTTCTTATGGAGGACGGATTAACCTTCGCTATAAGAAATTTGCTTTCAACGCCGAATACATTCACAAAGAAAATGACCCTTCGGATGACAACGGATACATTTATAATTCCGGTCATGCTGCCCTTTTTAATTTAACTTATACCAAAAAGGGGCTGGGGATTATCGTTTCCGGAAAATCTGTCAATAACATGAGTTTCCGTTCTGACCGAACTAAAGATTTGCAGGACGTCTTTGTTAACTTTTTGCCGGCGATGAACAAAACGCATACCTACAACCTCGTTGCCACTCTTTATCCTTACACCACTCAACCACTTGGTGAGGTGGCTTATCAGGCTGAAGTTTTGTACACGGTTAAAAGAGGGAGTAAACTCGGAGGAAAATATGGTTTGCCGATCAATGTCAATTTTTCAACGGCCTTTAATCCTGTAAAACACCCGGTTGGGAGCAATCAGGGAAGGATCATGTATGAGGGTCATCTTTTCGATATGAGCGACAGCCTTTTCTGGCAGGATTTCAATATTAACGTAACTAAAAAGGTCAACAAAAGCCTGAAGTTCATTGCTTCTTATTATTCGATCCGATTAAACAATGATGCAACTAAGGTGACTAACTTCGCAACAGGAATCATCAATTCACATATCGGTGTTTTAGAAATCAATAAATCCTTTGGAAGAAAGCACTCCGTACGACTTGAACTACAAGGTCTGTTCACGAAACAGGACAAAGGGAACTGGTTTACGACGGTTGCCGAATACAATATTTCACCCAAATGGTTTTTCGGCTTGATGGATCAGTACAATTATGGCAATCCTCATTCTGAACAACGAATTCACTACCTGATCGGGACATTTGGATTTATTAAATCCTCGTCACGATTCATGGTTTCCTACGGAAGACAACGTGCAGGACTTTTCTGTGTCGGTGGAATTTGTCGCTTTGTCCCTGCTTCCAATGGTTTAACTTTTTCCTTCACGCATAGTTTCTAAAGATGATGAGATACCTATTTATACTTTGTTGTTTTAGTGCCCTGCTTTCCTGCGATAAAGTGGAAAACCCGATTCAAGAGCAGGCGACGAATGAAGTGGATTCCCTTTTGTATCCGAATGATTGGAGTTCTTATCCCTGGCCCACTTTTGAGAATAATACGAATACGAACCGAAACATTCTGATTGAAGATTATACAGGTCACACTTGTGTTTTTTGTCCGGCAGCAGCAGACATTGCACATGAACTGGCCGGAAACAATCCGAATCGCGTTTTTGTGGCTTCTATTCATGCCTCTCCAGGAGGACTGGGAGAATTTCAGTTGGTAGAGGAGCCTGTCTTTGTACATGACTTCACCACTCCAGAAGGCTTACAGTACGGGGAGACGTATGAAAGTGGATTTGGCTTCTTGGGTAATCCGAGAGGAAACATCAGCCGGATTACTTTTAATGGAACAATGTTCCAGAAGGCGAGTCAATGGGAACAAAAAACCAACGAAGCGCTGAGTGCCAATTTGCTTCAGGTAAACCTTCAGGCCAAGGCCAACTATTATGAAACGACGCGTGGACTTTTCGTGCATACAGAGATCGATCCAATGCTTGTGAGCCCAGCAGACATTAATCTCGTAGCCTATTTCATTCAGGACACCTTTGTGGCGCCCCAAAAAAGACAGCAAAACGGAGTAACGGAGACTGTTATGGATTATGTGCATCACGATGTGCACCGGGGAAATCTAGACGGCTTTGCTTTCGGAAGAACCCTGAACAGTACGTACTTAAAAGACAACGGGCTTTATCAGGTCGATATGAGCTATCGCATTCCGGATGAATACGACCCTAAAAACTGTCATGTGCTCATCTATGCCATGAATCGGGAAAGCTACGAAATCTATCAGGTCATCAAGGTGGATATTCCATAGGGAATATGCCTAAAATTCAGGTTTATTTACTGGGATTGGCGACTTTAATCGGCTTTCCTGCCATCGGGCTCGGCCTTTGGCTTTTATTTGAGGATAGCCCACTCCTTGAAAAATTTGAATGGTCCTCCGCTTTTGATCTCTACCAATTAGGTGGTTTACTGTTTGGGGTGGCCTTTGCTTTTCTGGCGCTGTTTCTATTTCGTTCCCCCTACTTCAAAAAAGAGTTTATCGATCAACGTCGCTTGATTTCCTCCATGAATTTGAATCACTTCGATCGCTTTTTCCTGGCTTTTTGTGCCGGGTTCGGAGAAGAGATTCTCTTTCGGGCCTGTCTTCAGCACTGGATGGGGCTTTGGTTAACCAGTGTGGCTTTTGTAGCCATTCATGGTTACCTAAATCCTCGAAAGAAAGCCTTGTTTCTTTATGGACTCTGCCTGGTTCCTTTTATTCTTGGCCTGGGTTGGGCTTATGAAAAAATTGGCTTGTGGTTCAGTATCTGGGCCCATTTTGCCTACGACCTGGTTCTTTTTTACCAGATCAGGCAGGATGAAGAAGAGCGAGAGATCAACGAAGATATTCCCTGGGAATCTCACATACCGGAATAGGTTCTATTTTGTGTCGATTGATTCTATTCAGTCTTCGGTACAAAGTCAACACTTCTGCCTGACGATCTGTTAAAGTGCTTTCATCTCCTTTAAACTCCATTGCCCATTCCAGTTCCGGATAACTCGCTCCGATCTGATCCTCATCGCTTCGTCCGTCTTCCCAAAGACCATCCGTTGGTTTGGCTTGCTGAATTACATCCACGACTCCGAGGTACTTCGCCATGGCAAAGACCTGTGTTTTATTCAAGTCGGCAATTGGGCTTAAATCTACCCCCCCGTCACCGTACTTCGTGAAAAATCCGATTCCAAAGTCTTCCACCTTGTTTCCCGTCCCGGCAACCAACAGTTTGTTTGATTGTCCAACGGCATATAAAGTGAGCATTCTCAATCTTGCCCGGCTGTTAGCCATCGCCAGGTTATCTTCTACGGTCTCTTCCGGGAATAAATGCTCCAGACTGGAAAATGCATCACTCAGATTGATTTCCATTCCCTTTACATTCGGAAAGCGCTGACAAAGGTCTTCAATGTGCTCTTGTGCACGGCTATACTCTGCTTTAGTCTGCCGAATCGGCATATTCAGCAGGATCACTTTTTTACCCGTTTGGGCACAGAGTGTAGAGGTTAATGCGGAGTCAATCCCACCGGAAATTCCCACCACAAAACCAAGTAGCCCGGCATTTTCACAATAAGTGTTGAGCCAGGCTACAATATGTTGATTGATTTTTTCTAATTCCAAGGTCTAGAAGAACAAGGATAATTTCAGCATCAATTGACTTTGCTTCGCTTCAATTCCTTTGAACTCCCGGATTCCGTTTTCAACTCGCACCAAAGTGAAGTTTCTTTGTCGGTCAGAACCCGTAATGGCTTCACGTGAGTGAATAGGTGTCAACCCATAATAGAATCCCAATTCAGCAATCAAGGTAGTTGATCCTGAGAAGTTCCATTGTGCCCCCCCCGACAAACCAACAGAAGCTTTGAAGAAATTGATGTCTCCAGCTACTTTCATGTTTGTGTTAGACGTTGACGCTCCTCTTACAAGCGTGATGGAGTCTGCAATATGTCCTTCGTCATTCGCGCGGCTAACTGCAGTTCTAAAGCTCAAGCGCGTTCCGAATTTCCCAAAGTACTGCAGATTTCCAAATGGTTTTGTCTTCAGCATCGCGTTAACCGGAATCGTCAGGTAATTCGCTTTCTGACTTCTCTCGGAAAGTTGAAAGAATGACTTATTCTTTTCAGACATATATTCTTCCTTCTGAAAGATCTCTGTGTCATTGTAGTAATAATAAAGGGAATCTCCAGATTTTGTTTTATACTTAAAACGATCAAAATCGAACTCCAATCCTGTGTTTACAGCAAATGTACTGTTCACATTGTAGTTAATGTTAATTCCGAAAGTCAGGTCCGAACCTACTCCATTTCTTTCGACCAGGTTTGAAAGCGGCTTGTTAAAATTTAATCCGAAACCTGTTACCAGTCCGATCTGAAACTTTTTGTCAAAAGCTTCCTGTGCCGAAACGGAAGTGATCATTCCCAATCCGATTATTGCAAAAACGATTTTTTTCATGTTGAAACTATTTTATTCGTTTGTTGATATTCCCTTTCGCTCTGAAGCCCCGGGTTTATCTGATTTTTAACTACTTTTGATAGCAAATGTAAGCTTTTTTATGAATTTTAAAAACATTTTTTTACTCCTCTTTCTTTCCCTTTTCCTGTTCACCTGCTCCAAAAATCCTTTGGATGTGGACCCTCCCCGGAAGGACCTGGGAATTGGTTTTATCCAACTTGATTCCATTCTCGTACATACAGAAACGACCCAATTAAAACCTGTCCTGGAAAAGCTTCCGCTCGAAAAAGGACAAATTCTCGATTATTTACTTGGTCACTGCCTGGTTGTCGGACAACTTAACGAAGCTGAAACAGTCAAGCGAATCCACGCCTTTCTCCATGATCCCTACGTCAGCCGACTCGAAAAGCGAATCTCTGAAAAATTCCCTAAACTCGATGCTCACCAAAAGAAGATTGAGCAGGGTTTCCTTTATTTGAATTACCACTTCCCAAAGAGAATCATCCCGAAACGGGTTGTATTCATGAATTCCTTCTTTGCCAGCAACGTCTTCTGCACAGAGAATGAAATTGGCGTCGGATTGGAGCGCTACCTGGGGCCTGATTGCGATGTCATCCAGGAAATTCCGAATCAACAAATGTTTCAGTGGATCAAAGATGAAATGAAAGTAGAATTCCTGGAGCGAGACGTGCTTACCGGGTGGATTATGACTCATTATGTGGAAGAGGCGAACGAAAACCTGGCCGATGCAATGATTCGTTGGGGGAAAATCCTCTATTTATGTGAGGCCTCTTTCCCGAAAGAAGCGAAAGAAAAAATTCTTCGCTACTCAGCAAAAGATTACAAATGGGCGCAGGACAACGAAACGGCCTTCTGGAAGTTTCTGGTCGAAGAAAAATTATTGTTCAAGAAGGATGAAAAACAACAATCCAATTTTTTGAATGATGCTCCTTTCACGATTGGATTACCTGAGAAAGGTCCAGCCAGACTCGGACAATTTCTGGGTTGGCGAATGATTCACCGTTTTATGGAAGAGCACGACGATTTATCGCTCGAACAACTTCTTTCTACGAAATACACTCAGATTTTACAGGCTTATCGGATCGAATAGCCTTAGCCAGCTTGCTCGCTGCGCACCTTTTTTTCCTCAAAGTTCAGCATTTTCTTTGCCTGTTCTTTGATTCCGTTCTGGTCATACCCACAGTCTGCGTACAACTCTTTTTGCGTGCCATGATGAATATACTCGTCCGGGATTCCAAGTCTTTTGACTTCCGTACGATACCCGTGATCTGCCATGAACTCCAGAATAGCACTTCCCATTCCTCCCATCAGACAGCCGTCTTCAACGGTGATAATCTTATCAAACTTGTTAAATACCTCGTGCAATAAGACCTCATCCAGCGGTTTGACAAAACGCATGTCATAGTGGGCTGCTGAAATACCCAATTCTTTCAGGTCCTTCACAGCAGCTTGTGCGGTATTTCCAATATGTCCAATGGTCAAAATAGCCAAATCTTCCCCGGAACTAACTTTGCGTCCTTTCCCCGGATTGATTTTCTTAAATGCTTTCTTCCACTCCAACATGACTCCATTTCCTCTCGGATAGCGAATAGAATATGGTCCCTGGTCTTCTAGCTGGGCAGAATACATCATGTTCCGAAGCTCTTCTTCATTCATTGGTGCTGCCACGATCATGTTCGGAATGGAACGCATGTAGGCAAGGTCATAGGCTCCGTGGTGCGTTGCTCCATCAGCTCCTACCAGCCCACCTCTATCCAGACAGAATACCACGTTCAGGTTTTGTAGGGCAACATCGTGCAATACCTGATCATAGGCGCGCTGCATGAATGAAGAGTAGATATTACAAAATGGAACCATTCCCTGTGTGGCTAAGCCTGCTGAAAATGTGACGGCATGCTGTTCTGCAATCCCAACATCAAAAGATCGGTCGGGCATGGCTTCCATCATAAAGGTCAAGGAACAGCCTGTAGGCATGGCCGGTGTCACCCCCATAATCTTTGGGTTCTTCTCTGCCAGTTCTACAATCGTATGACCAAAAACATCTTGATATTTTGGTGGCTCTGGAGACTTTGGAACGACCTTAATGATCTCTCCCGTTTCTTTATTAAAAACTCCTGGAGCGTGCCATTGGGTAGGGTTCCCTTCTTCCGAAAACTTGTACCCCTTTCCTTTTTGCGTAATGCAATGCAGCAATTTTGGTCCAGGAATGTCCTTCAAATCTTCTAGTACCTTCGTCAGTCCAACCACGTCATGTCCATCAACTGGCCCGAAATAGCGGAAGTTGAGGGACTCAAAAAGATTACTTTGTTTCAGCAGCGATCCTTTGAGTGCATGACTGATTTTAGATGCGATGGTCTGGGCATCCGGTCCGAATTTGGACACTTTTCCCAACAATTTCCATACTTCGCTTTTCACTTTGTTGTATGTATGCGAAGTGGTAATGTCTGTTAAATATTCTTTCAACGCCCCAACATTCGGGTCAATCGACATACAGTTGTCGTTCAGGATGACCAATAAATTGGCATCTTTCTCGAAGCCTGCGTGATTCAGTCCTTCAAAAGCAAGACCTGCAGTCATGGCTCCATCTCCAATCACCGCGATATGCTGTCTATCTTTTTCTCCTTTATAGTTGTTCGCGATCGCCATTCCGAGTGCTGCCGAAATGGATGTGGACGAGTGACCTACACCAAAGGCATCGTATTCACTCTCGGATCGTTTTGGAAATCCAGAGATTCCTCCTTTAATTCTGTTGGTATGAAAACGTTCTCTTCTTCCAGTAAGAATTTTGTGTCCATAAGCCTGATGTCCGACATCCCAAACCAACTGGTCATAAGGAGTGTCGAAGACATAGTGCAGCGCCACAGTCATCTCAACCACCCCCAGGCTTGCACCAAAGTGACTGTTTCCTATTTTCGAAATAACGTCGACAATATACGAACGCAATTCGTCCGCCACTTGCGGCAAATCCTCCTGATTAAATTTCTCCCTTAAATCTTTTGGAAATTCAATTTGATCTAGAAACGGTCCTGCTTGATACTTCGACATAACGTTAATCCGTAAATGCAAAGTTACGCATTTACCCTACATCACACAACAAATGAATTGCTAATTTGTTCAACAGTAGTTTGTTGTCAACTAGGGATTGACAAAGCCTCCTCCCAGATAAGACTGGTATTCAAATCCGGTTCTGTCCACCACATTTTCAAAGGAAACCTTCACTTTTTTGTTCAGACATTCCTCTTGATTTGCCAACAAAAAGTAGGTGAATTGATCTGGTCGTTCAATCCGGACGGTTGTTGTGTATCCATCTTCTTCAGCTGAACCAAGTACCATATAGTTCACCGCCTGCACTTCCACAAATCCCTGAAATAAGGTTTCAAATTCCTTTTCCTGATTCATGATTCTTTGAGCTCTTTCAACCGAAAGGGCCTGTGGTTTTACTCCAACAAATTGTTTGTCTTCGATCAACTCTTCGTACTCTGCTGTACGCTCCTTTGTTTTTTGGACCTTTCCGTCTTTGTAATATGAAATGCGTTCCACGAACATAGATTTTCCTCCTTTCACTTCTTCAAAATAGGCCCGTGTCGCAAATGGTTTGTCTCCTTTTAGATAATAGGAATTCAGACCATAACTTTTCCCGGGGCCATCATTGAACTCTTCATCAATTTTAATGATTCTTCCTTCGTTTGTCAGGTGGGCATGGGCCAAAATCATCGCCCCATCTTCCTTTGAATAACGAAATGAGGAAAGCAACTGCCCTTCACTGGCAATTTCTCTGTCTATCTCCAGCATCTCAGCATCGAATGCTGCTTCTCCATCCATTTTGACCGCTTTATACTTGCTTTCTGTTCCTTCCGTTTCAGTCTGTTCTGTGTTACAGGCAAACAACACTAAACATGCGAGTATTCCGGCTCCCCAATTTTTAAATTTCATACTTTGCTTTCTTTTTCTTTTGTTCAAACAACTATTTGTCCTCCTTTTATGGGCAAAAAAAAAGGCCATTCAAAATGACCTGTTTCTTTGTACTTAAACCGTGACGAAGACTACTTGGAAGCCAAATCCGATTGTTCAACATTATCTACGCTTCCGTAGGCATCACAGTTCCCGCCTTTCGAACTTCCGCAAGCGGCCAAAATCATTGAGAAACAAGCCCCAGCAACCGCCAAAATAAAAAGCTTTTTCATAATCTAATTTTATTTACCCAAAAGTAATAATTATTTGCTTGAATCTAAAATTATTTATCCACAATGGTTTTGTTAGTTATAAAACATGTTATTTTGAATTTCGTTACACTTTAACATGGGACAACGCATTTTTCTTGTTTTTGCCTTTTTTCTATTGTACGGTGTTTCGCATGCACAGGAGTTCTTTTCTCTGCACTTTTCTTCGGACAGCTATCAATCTGTTAAACGAAATGTCAGGCAAGAGTTTCCAGATAGTCTTTCCTTGTCCATCTACCTGAAAGAGTTTCGGACCCTGGCTGTAAAACAAGGGCATTTACTCGCTTCTTTTGATTCGCTAAAGATTTCTGGAAAGGAGTACACCGCCTATTTTTTTCTGGGACCCAAATTTCATTCGGCTGAAATCCGGCTGGATCCGGAACAACTTTATTTCCTTCGGAAAAACGGGCGTTTCTCCGAGCGTTTCTTCAGACAGGTTCCCTTACGTCCCGGGGAACTAAGTCGCGTCCTGAAGGCGGTTCATTCTTGTTATGAAAACAATGGATACCCTTTCTGTTCCGTGGCTTTCGATAGCGTCCAGTTTGAAGGCACCCATCTGCGAGCACGACTTAAAATCAGCCCCAGAAACTACATGAAAATCACTAAAATTCACCTGGTCGGGAACCCTGCCGTGTCCAAGTCGATGATCAGTTCGTTCCTCCAAATCCGGGAGGGAAAAACTTTTGATCAAAGTCGGATCAACAACATCTCCAATCGGATTGATCAACTCGGATTCGTAGAAGAAGCCCGGAAGTCCGAATTACTTTTTACCCCAGAAGGAGTAGAAATTTTTCTCTATCTCAAAGCGCGTCCTGTGAGCTTAATCAATGGGGTTATCGGGCTTCAACCAGAACCAATTACCAATAAACTCAATCTCACCGGTGAGTTCCGCTTAAAACTGGTAAACCTACTCAAGAAAGCAGAACTCTTTGACCTCAACTGGCGAAGTATTCGGGCCCAAACACAGTCCCTGAACGCCCGCGTGCTCTGGCCCAATCTATTTCAGACTCCTTTCGGGGTGGACGCCGATTTTCACCTCTTTAAAAGAGATTCCAGCTTTTTAGAACTCAAAAGTAGTTTAGCCGTTCAGTATGCCTTGCGCAATGGAAGTTACGTTAAAATGCACTACCGAAGAATCAATTCGGAAGTTCTTGCAGGAGGGAGCAATTCACCGGACTTTTCGAGTTTGAACACCACCCGCAGCGACTATTATGGTATCTCCTGGAACAAATTGGATCTCGACTACCTACCCAACCCCGGAAAAGGTTATATCATCGACGTAGAAAGCAGTATTGGATCACGCTTCGTGCAGGATAGTAGTGGAGGTGCCCGGGGATACAGCCTGCGTTTTTCCCTGGACTTTGATTATTTCCTGCCCCTGTCCAGACGTCACATCATGCGCCTCTCAAATCATGGGGCTGTTTTTCTGGCTGACAATTATTTTCAAAACGAGAACTTTCGCTTTGGCGGACTCAAAAGTCTCCGGGGTTTTCGGGAACAGGAACTGAGTGCCAATTCCTACAGTATTTTGACGGCAGAATATCGTTTCCTGCTGGATCGAAATTCTCATTTGTTCGCCTTTTTTGATCAGGCCTGGTACGAAAATAAATCGGGAGCTTCCTTCTTAACTGATCTTCCTTTTGGCTTTGGGGCCGGTTTTACCTTTGGGACCAAGATTGGAAATTTCTCTCTTTCCTACGCACTTGGCAAACAATTTGACAATCCGATCCTGCTCCGGGATGGAAAGGTGCACTTTGGATATATCAGTTACTTTTAGGAAGAG
Organism: Bacteroidota bacterium; assembly: GCA_006226425.1. GTDB lineage: Bacteria > Bacteroidota > Bacteroidia > Flavobacteriales_D > Crocinitomicaceae > M2408. The sequence continues at coordinate 52,645 of SBGX01000006.1, forward strand.
GGCTATTTAGTATGTATCTTTGAATTCATGGAACTTATTTTCTTAAGTGTTTTGAGCTTATTAGGCTTCGTGTTGGCCGTTTTTTTCTTCATGAAGGCAAGGCAACAACAGGATCAATCTGCTCTATCAGATGAGCGGGAGAAGTTGCTCCAAAAACAGTTAGAAGAAGCCCGTAAGGAAAATGCTATTCTGGAAACGAAGCTCGAAATGCAGGAAAAACAACGCGTTTCGGACCTGGAACAACATCAAAAAGACGAAGCCACCTTAAAGGAACAACTGAATTTATTGGGACAGGAATTGGTCCACAAAAGCAGTCAGGTGCTTCGAAGCGAAAATCAGCAACAGCTCAACCAGGTTTTGCAACCCTTTAAAGAGAAACTGGAACTTTTTGAAAAAGAAGTGAAGAACGGACAGCTTAAAGAAAATGAGCATTTCACCCGACTTCAAACCATCATCAAAGGACTAAGCGAACAGCATCTCCAGATGCATAATACTGCTCAAAATTTGGCCGATGCCCTTCGTGGAGACCAAAAAATGCAGGGAGACTGGGGAGAACTGGCCCTGGAGCGAATTTTGGAAAGCAGCGGCTTGCAACGCGGACTGGAATATGAAACCCAAAGTACCTTCAGGGATGAAAATGGCTCATTGCTGCGCCCGGACGTGTTGATCAAACTCCCGGAAAACAAATCCCTGATCATTGATTCAAAACTTTCCCTGGTTGCCTATGAACGATTTATCAACGAAGCGGACCCAGAAACAAAAAAGAAACACCTGGAAGCTCATTTGCTTTCGGTAAAAACACATATTCGTCAATTGGGAGAAAAGAACTATAGTTCCTTGAAAACCATTGACACCCCCGAGTTTGTTTTGATGTTCATTCCTCTTGAATCTTCCTTTGCCCTGGCGATTAAAGAGGAGCCCAGTCTATACCAACTCGCCTGGGAAAAAAGAGTTGTCTTGGTCACCCCATCCACTTTGCTGGCAACCCTAAAGACCGTAGAGAGTATCTGGAAACAAGAACGACAAAATAGGCATGCTCTGGACATTGCCGATCAGGCCGGACGTTTGTACGACAAGTTTTGCGGATTCATTGCAGACATGGAAAGCATTGGAAAAAAGCAGGCTGATGCCCAAAAAGCCTATGACGACGCCATGAAAAAATTAAGTTCTGGTTCCGGTAATTTAGTTCGAAGCACGGAAAAGTTGGTTCAGTTAGGTGCACGGGCGAAAAAGCAATTGGACACACGTTTCTTTTTGGATGATCCTGATCAGGATGAATAAGTGTTTTCCGAGCGAAAAATTATTTACATTTGTTCCCAAAATAGAAACTATTATGAACATTCCGGCAGAACTAAAATACACTAAAGATCACGAGTGGGTACGCGTTGAAGGTGATACTGCAATTGTTGGTATTACCGATTTTGCCCAAAGCGAATTGGGGGATATTGTTTACGTTGAAATCGAGACTGAAGGAGAAACCATTGACCAGGAAGAGGTTTTTGGATCCGTTGAAGCCGTTAAAACCGTATCGGATTTGTTTATGCCGGTAAGTGGTGAAATCACTCAGTTCAATGACCATTTGGAAAGTAATCCGGAAAAGGTAAACAGCGATCCATACGGAGAAGGTTGGATGATCAAAATTAAATTGAGCAATCCTTCCGAATTGGATGACCTGTTAAGTGCAGAGGCATACCAGGACCTGATTGGCTAATAATCAGCTTTGAACCTTTCATTGGTTCAGATGTACAGTTATTTATCTTCCAATAGGTGTAAGTGGTCTTTTAAATTGATTGTTCACGGAGATACACTGATTGTTTGGAACGATATTTGATGATTATTTTAGTATATTAGCAACTTAAAACAAGGTACGTTATGGAAGTCAAAAAATCCCAGGAAGCAAATCTTGAGCGTTTACGAATCCCATTGTTTTTCATTGGTTTGCTCTTTATTATGAGCATCGTGCTTGCTTCGTTCACATTCGGTACACCAGCAGGTGATGGTAATGATGGCGATCGAAATAAGCGTGCGGCCAATATCCAAACGGAAAAAATCGAGCAGGAACAGAAACAGGAAGAAGAGCCGGAACAAACTCCTCCACCTGAAATCGATATCCCGCCTCCCCCAACTGAAGAGACAGTTACTAAAGAAAACACCAAAGATACGGTGCAAAAGACCAAGGTAACGATCAAAACGACGATTCCAACAGGTCCTTTGAAACCTACAAAGGAAATTAAGGCTGAGGTGATCGAATTCCCTGATGTAGAAGCGACGTTCCCAGGTGGACCAGCTGCCATGCAGCAATGGATTGCCAAGAATGTAAAATACCCTCAAACATCTATTGAGTTGGGTGAACAAGGAAAGGTTTATGTTTCTTTTGTTGTAGAGCCTGACGGAGCAATTACAGGTGTCAAAGTGGAACGTGGGGTCTCCGATGACCTGGACCGGGAAGCAAAACGTCTGGTTCGTAACATGCCTAAATGGGTCCCTGGTGAAGCCGGAGGAAAGAAAGCCAGAACCCGTTGTCGCTTACCTATTAACTTTACATTGAATTAAAACTCAATTATAGCATTGAAACCCGTGGAAATCCACGGGTTTTTTTGTGTCCTTTCGCTAAGCATGCTCCGAAACAATAAATTACCCTTTTTGGGGTATTTCCTGTTTAAGGCTTTTAGCTTATTTTTACCCATTCTTAATAAGGCTGCTTGTGAGCAAAAAATTATCTGTTTGTCAGGCTGGAGAAACCGTAGTTGTTTCCGAAGTCATTGATTCCGATTTTAAATCCCGGATTCTTGACATGGGCTTATATGTCGGAAAACAGATTCAGATTCTTTATTTTGCCCCGCTAGGAGGGCCCCTGGCTGTTAAGGTCGGTGACTATGTCCTCTCCCTTCGACGAGCAGAGGCCGCCAATGTTCTTGTCAATTCAAATCCCGACTGAACATGAGTCTGATCAAGAAAGTTGCCCTTCTGGGAAATCCAAATACAGGAAAGACTTCAGTCTTTAATCGCCTCACCGGCTTCAACCAACAGGTCGGAAACTTTCCTGGCGTGACCGTCGATTTAAAGCGTGGGGATCTGAAAGGACACAAGGGTGAAATCCAAATCATTGATTTTCCTGGAACCTATAGCTACTTCCCACAATCAGAAGATGAGCGGGTGGTCTATGAAGTCCTCTCAAATAATGAGCATGAGCTTTTCCCCGATCTTGCCATCGTTGTGGTGGATAGCTGCAATTTAGAACGAAACCTGTTGTTGTTTACCCAAATTTACGATTTGGGTATTCCATGTATCCTGCTATTGAACATGTGGGATGTTGCTCACCGGAAAGGAATTGAAATTGACCTGGAAAAGCTACAGGAACACTTTCCTGCTGCCAAGCTTTGTACGAGCAATGCCCGGGTCGGACTGGGAATTTCTCAGCTAACCGATAACATCGTCGAGCACACATCACGAAATGATGCGGACGTTGACAAACCGGAAAAACATTCGGTCCCTGACAACGATGTGGAAAAGCGCTATCAACAGATTCGCGATATCCTTGATACCACTATGCGGGTGAAGCAAGCTGATCAGAAAATTCAACGGAACTGGTTGGACCGGATCAGTACACATCCCGTCTGGGGGTACGCTGTTTTTGCCTTGATCATGCTGTTGATCTTCCAGCTCATTTTCTCCATTGCCAGTCTTCCGATGGATCTCATTGACGAAGGTTTTTCCTTTCTCTCATCCTGGACATCCGAACAGCTTCCTGCGGGTGTGTTCAACGACCTCATTAGTGGAGGAATCATTCCAGGATTAGGGGGGGTCCTTGTCTTTTTGCCTCAAATTCTGATCCTCTTCTTTTGCCTCGGTATTCTGGAAGAAAGTGGTTACCTGGCCCGTGCTGTTTTCATGATGGACCGTCTCATGCGGCCTTTCGGACTACACGGAAAAAGTGTTGTGCCACTCATTTCCAGCGTCGCCTGCGCCATTCCTGGAGTGATGGCCACCCGAACAATCCCCAATTGGAAAGAACGATTGACGACCATCATGGTCGCTCCCCTCATGAGCTGCAGTGCCCGCATTCCAGTGTATACACTTTTGATTGCATTAGTGATTCCCCGAACTTATCTTTTGGGCTTCATTAATGTCCAGGGACTTGTTTTATTTGGTCTCTACCTCCTGGGTATAATTGCTGCACTTGCTTTTGCCTTTCTTTTCTCAAAAATCCTCAAAACCGGTGAGAAGAGCTTTTTGCTCATGGAAATTCCGGAATTTAAAGCTCCCAGGTGGGGCAATCTGTTCATTAACCTCTTTGAAAAAGCCCGCATTTTTGTGTTGGAAGCCGGAAAGGTAATTCTGATTATTTCCATTTTACTTTGGGCGCTTGCGTCCTATGGTCCTCCTGGCAAAATGGACCAGGCGATCGCCCAGGTCGAAAACCAGAAAGCAAAACTCACGGAAGAGCAGTATCAAAAACAGTTGGAAAGTGCCAAGCTGGAAAGCTCTTATATTGGGATGATTGGAAAGGGAGTCGAGCCGATCATTCGACCACTTGGTCTCGATTGGAAAATGGGAATTGCCCTAATTACTTCCTTTGCCGCCCGGGAGGTTTTCGTTGGCTCCATGGCGACTATTTACAGTGTACATGAAGAAAACAGTCCCGGACTCATCGCTAAAATGCGCTCGGAACGTTACCCGGACGGAACTCCGGTATATACCCTTGCTTCAGGTCTTTCCCTGATGATTTTCTACGTGTTTGCCATGCAATGTATGGCGACCCTGGCTGTGGTGAAAAGAGAAACAAAATCCTGGAAATGGCCCCTCATCCAGTTGACTTATATGGGGGTTCTTGCTTATCTTTCCAGTCTGATCACTTATCAAATACTCAGTTAATGCAGGAAATTCTGGTTTTTCTATTGGTCGGCCTGGCTGCTTCATACGTTCTTTTCAGAGCGTATCGCACCTTCTTTGCTCCTGATAAAAACAGTTGTGAAAGCTGTTCTTTATCCGGAAAGCAGCACCAGACAAAAGAGCATAAAAAAGCCCCCTGAATCAGGAGGCCCTTTTTATTTCTTCGAAAATCTAGTACAATTCTCTTTTCAATGCCGAGCGATAATCCTTGATCTCTTCGCGGTTGATTTTGTGATCTGCGTTTTTCAAAAGAGTCAACAAGTATAATAAGTTGTCCTTGTCTTCAATCTCAATTGGATATTCATTTCCTTCATCATCCTCTTCATATTGACCCTGAACATCAAAGGATTCATTTTCCCCGATATATTCGTACATAAATCGCAGAATCTTTGTTACCAGTGGGTCTTCTTCTTTCAGGGCAAACTCGCGCAACTCTTTCAGGTCATCGACGATTCCTTTTGCTTTCAGGCCCTTTTTCTCTACCTTTTCAATCAGGGCATCCAACTTTGTATTTGCTTCTGCTATTCTCATCGTGTCTTCTCTTTTTATAGTCCTTTTAAAGCCTTTCTCGGGCTTCCAGCACGCAAAGGTAGCTATTTTTTTAATTGGTTTGGCAATGCTCTTCCGGCTTCTATCAATTCCCCTCCGACTCCTCTTTTTCCAGGCCTCTCTTTTTCAATTCCCGATCTATTTTTTCCAATTCTTCATAGAAGGAAAGTCCGTAAGCGCGGATGATCGGCTCTTTCAAGAAACGGTATACCGGAACCTCCAATTCCTCACCACAGGCACATGCCGGACGACAGATGTCCCACTTGTCATACTGCAGAGCTTTGAACTTGGGGTACCTTTTCTCCCGAATCGGGTAAAGGTGACAAGAAATTGGTTTCAACAGTTTCGACTTCCCCTCCCGGTGTGCTTGTTCTATCGCACATTTTGTAATGCCTTTCTCATCAAAAAAAACAAATGCGCATTCCTTGTTATTGACGAGTGTTGTTACTGGTTCATTGTCCCAGTCCATATAAAAAACTCCCTGCTCTCTGATTGCTTCAATCCCTTCCGGCCTCATATAGCTTTCTATCTGTTCCAAATCTTCTTCAATCAAATCAATTTCATGCGGTTCAAGGGGGGCTCCCGAATCTCCTTCAATACAACAAATTCCTTTGCAGGCTCCCAAATCACATACGAACTTCTTCTCCAGAATTTCGAGTGAAACAACTTTATCTTCTACTTCAATTAACATCTTATTCAGTCTCTATTTCCATGTCGCGATCAACTCATTCAGGTCTTCTCTTCGCACATCTGCTAAAATCAATCTGGGGTCTGGTTCATGTGTTTTTTCTGGGATACAAACCACTGTCATCCTGGCCGCTTTTCCTGCAATAACTCCGTTCAAACTATCTTCGATGACCAGGCAATTTATCGGTTTCACACCGATTTCCTGAGCCGTGTGAAGGTAAACATCCGGATGTGGTTTTCCAAATCGTTCTTTCTCGGCAGAATGTGTCAGATCAAAATAATCTCCTATTTCCAGCACTTCCAATACGGCATCAATCAACACTTGATAGGAGGATGTCGCTAGTGCAAGCTTCATTCCCTGCTCTTTAAAAAAAGTCAAACTCTCCCGAACTCCAGGTAAACAGGACCCATGTGCCTTAATCAGTTGAACCATCTCCTCTAGAATGAGATTCAATACTTCTTTCGGGCCGACTCCCTCCCAGGGCTTTCGATCGTACCAGTAATTAATGACTTCATCCAACCTCAGACCAACCGTTTGCTCAAAATCCTTTTTCTTCAAGTCACAGCCCTGTTCTTTGAATACTTTTTCCATCGCTATCTTCCACAAGGGTTCCGAGTCGATCAAAACCCCATCCATGTCATAAATCACTGCTTTGATTTCTTCCTGCTTCATTTGATTCTCATTCGATATAATTTTCCTCCTCCCAATATCGGTGCTTTCTCATCACTCAGAAAAAACCCGTTTTCCACGTGCACAATTGCTTCTTTTTGTGTCCAGTTTTTGAACTTGATATACTTTTCTTCGGCAAAGCTCCTTCCTCCATCTCGTTTCAAGGCAAAAATACCTTTGTAAGTAAGTAAAAAAATCTTGTCGCCGTCCTTACATGCTCCGGTAACAGCATGCCTATTTGTTCTTTTTCCTCCTAAATCAAGTCTTTGAAACACCTCGGCCGATTGGTTGTCTGACTCCAAAGACAATTTGTAAACATAACTCAATCCATCATAAGGCTTACTGCGACACTTGGTGAAAATCCACAATGAATCATTCAGATAAATCATTGCTTCCGCGTCAAAATGCAGGTCCTTATTTTCCGGCGGATACGCTTGTTGGTCGGCATACCGGAAACGGATCTTTTCGGCGGTTACTTCCTTTGAAGCGATCACCGAATCCGCAGACACCCGATAAATACAAAGATCTTTTCGCTGATTCCCATTGTTTCCAATATCTCCAATGAATAGTGTTCCTGTTTTTTCGTCCAGGGCCAAATCTTCCCAATCCCGATTGGTGGCATTCCGAAGCTGAACGGTCTTTGTGATTTCTCCCCGAAGATTAAGCACATATAGAATTGCCTGGTCTCCGCTGTCATTATGCGCTATCAGATGGTTCTTCCAATAGACAAGCCCTGAAATCTCATGCAGGCTGTCTGAGAGGAAAAAACTTTCTTCGATTTTCAGCTGTTGCGCCGTCACTTTCACCCAGAACAAACTACAAAGGGCCAGGATCAGGGGACCCTTTCTCCTCTTAATCCTTGTAATCATTCTTTTCAAGACGATCCTTTATGTCCTGCAAGTTTTGTTCTTTTTTGGCCTGTCTAGTTTGAATCGCTGTTTCCGTAAAATACTTGTGATTGGTCAGGAACATCACCTGGATTTCATCCCATTTTCGATCACTGTCTATTTTTCCGTGCTCTCTCAATTCCCGTCGCAGTTTATCGGCAATCTCATGAAAGTCATCTCTACCCAGGTAATCCAAATCGGCATCACAAATGATCTCTTCCAGTTTGCTTTTGGGCTTATGTGGTATTTCCGTCACGTAAATAAGCTCCCGGATTCGTTCAATATGCTCGTCCGTATAACCGTACTTTGGCAAAATCTCTCCCGCCATCCGTGCACCAACCGGTTCATTTTTATCGTAGATCTCCACGAATCCGGCATCATGGTAGGTGGCCGCCGACTTGAGTAAGAATAAGCCTTCATCGGTCACCCCCTCTAAGAGCGCCAGTCGCTCAACCGCCCGACAGACATCCTTGGTATGGGCAATACTATGATAATGCAACTTCGGTGATAATTTCTTTTCCAAAAGCTTCATGATGTGACGTTCTGCCTTATAGTAGTTAATGCTACTGTAATGATGCAGGTTTACAATCTGATGGAAGCGATCATTCGGGTACAGGCCTTTTCCATCGACCGAAAGTTCCGGTTTAATTCCATCGACCGTGTACATGTCGATCAGTCCTTTACTTTTAGATTTTACTTTTCCTTTAAAGGTGCATGAGAAATAGGGTTCAACATACACGAAAGTTTGTCCAGAAACCGTCACTTTTCCAGGCTCACCTAACATCTCCATTCGTTGGGCCTGATTCACCGTTGCCCCCCAGATATCATAAGCTAGTTTTTCAGAACCGATGACCCCTGCCGTCACCTCTCCCGTATTAATCCCTAGACGCAATTCCCAAACTATTCTTCCCGATTGGCGTGCTTCCTGCCGCATGATGTCCATGCTTTCCTGAATTTGCAGGGCTGCCAAACAGGCATCGATCGGATTCGTGTTATTTCGCACCGGAACTCCTCCGGCACACATGTATGCATCCCCAATCGTTTTGATTTTCTCCAGGTTATTCCGAACGATGATCTCGTCAAATTTTCTGAAATAGATGTCCAACTCACTGACCAGGTCAGAAGGACTCATTTTTTCCGCTATTTTGGTAAACCCAACGAAATCCGTAAAGAGCACGGATACCGTTTTATAGGCCCGAGCCGAAGCCTTTCCTTTGGTTTTTAATTCCTGATAAGTGGACTCTGGAATAATGTTCTTGAGTAATTTTTCTGTTTTTTCTTTCTCCACTTCCAATAGCCTTTTTTGTTCTTCGAGTCGGTTTTTCTTTTCTTCAATCGTTTCTTTCTGTTTCTCGATCTTAATATTCTGCTCCCTGATTTCCCGGGTTCGTTCCGCAATTTTCATCTCCAAAAGGACCTGTTCCCTACGCTCTTCTTCGATTCGTTTCCGGGCGACAACGATGATGAACAGGGCCACAATCACAGCAACTACCACCCAAAATCCAACTGTTCGCCAAAAAGGAGCGGCCAGACTGATCTCTATTTGCGCCGGCACCGGATTCCATTCTCCAGCCCCTGTCCGGGCATAAACTTTCAGCTTGTAATCTCCTGGCTGGAGTGAGTTAAAGTGGATCTGATTCGTATTTCCAATCTCAATTTCTCCTTCGTCCGACCCCTCCAGAATGTACTTGTAGTTTACCAGGTCTGGATTGCTCAGATCCTGAACCATGAAGCGAATGGTAAAGCTCCTCTGTCGGTAATTGAGCTCTATTCGCTTGGTTTCGGAAATGCTCCGGCTCAACAACTTGTCTGTGTCTCCCGGACGAATCCAATTTTCGTCCAGTTTAAATTTCGTGAACACAATCCGTGTGTACTTGCTCTTATTTTGAAGGCTTCCCGGATCGAAATAATTGTATCCATTGATGTTCCCAAAATACAGGAAGCCATTGGCTGACCTTAGGTAGGCTCCCTGGTTGTATTCGTTTGCCGCGAGACGGTCCAAAGCAGCATGATTAACTATTTTCCGCTCCTGAAGATCAAATCGGGCTATCCCTTTATTTGTACTTAACCAAAGTGCTTTGTTCTTGTCTGCCAAAATCCCGTACACCACATTATTCGGAAGTCCGTTTTTCTTGTTATAAATGTGTGCTTTCCGTGATTCGAGGTCTAGCTGAATCATCCCTGAACCCATGGTTCCCATCCAAAAGGTTCGCTCGTCGGACTGATAAATGGTCGTGATATAATTTCTGGACAACAATCTGATCGTCTCGTTATATTTATATGGGACGATGGCTACACTTCCATCCCGCTCCTCCAGTACATTCAGTCCACCAACACTGGTTGTAAACCACACCCGGCCCCGTTTGTCCTTAAAGGCAAAACGACAAGCCCCGGCGCTAATGGTTCCGGAAGCATTCACTGGATTGTGTTCGAAAGGCTGTACACTTCCTTTTTCATGGTCGTACAACAGCACTCCTCCTTTGGTTGCCAGAAAGTATTTCTTTTCTTTCCAGTGTACGATGTAATACGTCCGTTCAAAATTGGCCGGATTGGCTAAACCCTCGTAATTCAGCTTTTCATAGCGATACCTGTTTGGAGATTCAATACGGAGGATCTGTAGTCCCTCGGTAGTTCCAACCAGCAGCTCTTTTTCACTGATCACATGAAGACTCAAAATGGCCGTTTCAACCGAGCCTTCGTGCTGATCTCCATCGAATCCATTTCGAAAGAACTGATCAAACCTGGCATGTTTATGGTCATATCTCGAAACGGCATTGTCCGTCCCGATGAACAAATAGTTTGCTTCCTTGTCTTCGGCAAAGCACCAAACTCCAGGCGAGGGAATGCCTTGAGACAAACTACCACTTGGCCCTACACTGAAAAATCCATTGTTATATGGGCTGAAGCTACTAATTCCTCGTTCGGTAGCCACCCAAAAAGTGCCACTCTTATCCTTGAAAATGGCGTTGATCGAACTATTTGCCAGCGCATTCTTTTGGAAGATATCCTGTGTGTGTTGCAGAATTTTTATGTCCCCTTTGATTGAGATCGTTAAAAGGCCATGGGTTTTACTTGTTACAAACAGTTTTGACGTTTGCTCTTCCCACCAAATATCCGTCACATCAATCAGGCCGAAACGCTCTTCCAACTCTGAGAGATAGGGTTTTGCTTCTCTGGTTTCCGGGTGATAAATATACAGTCCCTGATTTGTCCCCAACAGATATTTATCCCGCACTTTCTTCATCAGGTTGACCCGCACAAAGCTCTTCTGCTTTCCGGAGATCTTTACCGGCTTGATTTTCTTACTTGATACATCGACAAGCATCGCCCCCTTATCTTCGCTGGAGACAAATAGGCTCTTCTGATCAATAAATGCTAAAAACTCGATCTTACTGGATACCAGAGGAGCAATAAAAAAGTTGAATTTCTTCTTGTCTTTCGAAAAAACACAAATCCCATTGGATGCCGTTCCCAACCACAATTTTCCGTTCCCATCGTCCGCAATGGATGTAACATGCAGCGTAAACCGATCTTTCAGGATGTGTGACTCAAAGGTTTCCTTTTGAGGAATGTAATTGAGCAATCCATTGGAGGTTCCAAACCAAATACTCCCTGACTCGTCAATGGTGGACGTCGTAAAATAGTTGCTGCTGATACTTGGCGTGTTGTCCGAGTTAAACACCTCGAATTCTGCCCCGTCAAAGCGGTTTAACCCATCCTGTGTTCCAATCCAAAGGGCCCCGTACTTATCTTGTGTGATGGTTGCAACAGAGCTTTGCGAAAGTCCTTCACTGATCGCATAATTACGAAAGCTATACTTCCCCTGTGCACTTACGAGACAGGCAAGCATGATCAATGCGATACTGCAGACGGATTTTATCAATTCCAGCTTCTGTTTTTCCCGCTGTTTATACGGTTTTTTTGAAAAAAAGTTTCATTTTATGCCTGCTGTCCCGCCTGATTTTGCTGGTCTACGAACTCAAAGTTTTCCAGGTCGCGGTCAAACATGTACATTCCACCTTTGTCCCCATCGATTAACTTCAATTTATCCAGGATGGTTCTTGCCAGCGCCTCTTCCTCCAATTGCTCCGATACATACCATTGCATGAAGTTGTGCGTTGTGTAATCTTTTTCCTGCAAACAAGTGTCCACCACTTCGTTGATGCTTGATGTTACCTGTAACTCATGCTCCAACAACAATTCAAATACGTTTGCCAGATTTTTAAACTCCTCTGGTGGTTGTGGAACACTTGGTACAATCGCTTTTCCTCCCCGCTCATTGATAAACTTAATGAGCTTAAGCATGTGAAAACGCTCTTCATCTGAATGCCGATACAAAAACCTGGCTGTTCCGTTCAAGCCCTGACCTTCGGCCCAGGAGGCCATTGCCAGATAATATTGTGATGAAGAACATTCTTTTTCGACCTGCGCATTTAAGGCGTTTTCTATACGTGCATTCATGTTTTTGCTTTTTTCACAAATTTACCAATTCAAGCGGTAATTTCATAAAATTCAGAGGCCTTTGAATTGGATGAATGCTTTATTTTCTATTTTCATCCCATGTTCGAGCGTTTCAAAACCCATATTCTCATGCACCTCATCATTTTTATCTGGGGTTTTACGGGTATTTTGGGCGTTTTGATCAAGCTGGAGGCATTGGAGCTAGTCTGGCATCGTTTGCTAATCGGTTTTATTTCCCTGTTCATTGGACTTCTGATTTTAAGACGGAACTGGCGGATCAGGGGATGGAAGTTAAACCTAGCAACACTTGGGGTGGGTTTACTGGTTACCACCCATTGGGTCACCTTTTACATTTCCATCCAACTCTCTACCGCTTCCCTGGGGATTTTATGCCTTTCAACGGCCACCTTACACGTAAGTTGGTTGGAACCTTTAATCCGAAGAACTCCTTTTTCCTGGGCGGAATTTTTATTTGGTTTTCTCGTAATTGGGGGAATCTATATTGTATCCCAGGATTTCTCCGCAAACGACTATGAGGCACTTGCATTTGGTTTAGTCTCCGCTCTTTGTGCCGCTGCTTTTAACGTTTTTAATGGAAAGCTGGTGAAGTACGTTAATTCCGGTGCCATCACGTTATACGAGCTTGGTTTTGGACTGGTATTGCTCAGTTTTGTTTTGATGTACCAGGGAAATTTCAACCAGGAACTGTTCAGTATGACTTTAAGTGACCTCCTCTGGTTACTGTTCCTGGGTATTATTTGCACTTCCCTTGCTTTTTTGCTCACCATTGACATTATTGATAAACTTGGTTCTTTCACCGTTTCCCTGAGCATCAACCTGGAACCTATTTACACGATGTTACTGGCTGTTTTTATCCTAAACGAACACGAATTACTCAGTCTCCGTTTTTATTTGGGTGCCACGATCATTATCGGGGTGGTGATCGCTAATGCCCTTTACAAACATTTTAGAAAAATCAGGAAAGCGAAAGCCAGCCCCCAGCCCTGATATCCTGCATTATTTCATTAACTTTGTCGAAATTTTTTGAGCATGTTCAGAACACATACCTGCGGAGAACTTCGCATGGATCATATTGGAAAAGAGGTTGTACTCTCCGGATGGGTGCAGCGATCCAGAGATTTGGGTGGAATGACCTTTGTCGATCTCCGGGACCGTTATGGAATCACGCAGCTGGCCTTTAATCTGGAAGAAAATGAAGCGTTGTGTTTACAAGCCCGAAAGCTTGGGCGCGAATTCGTGATCCAAATCAAGGGAAGCGTTATCGAGCGAAGCAGTAAAAACAAACAGCTTCCGACGGGGGAAATCGAAATTAAAGTACAGGAACTTAGTATCCTGAATGCTTCTGAACTGCCTCCATTTACGATAGAAGATGACACAGATGGTGGAGAAGAAATTCGGGCGCAATATCGGTATTTGGACCTCCGAAGAAAACCTGTACAACATAAGTTAAAGCTCCGAAATCAGGTTGCTTTAGAAACCCGGAATTACCTGGATCAACATGGCTTTATGGATGTGGAAACTCCTTACCTGATTAAATCCACTCCGGAAGGAGCCCGCGATTTTGTTGTTCCCAGCCGGATGAATCCGAATGAATTTTACGCGCTGCCCCAATCTCCGCAAACCTTCAAACAACTTTTGATGGTTTCCGGGCTGGATCGCTATTATCAGATTGTCAAATGTTTCCGCGACGAAGACCTTCGGGCTGACCGTCAACCTGAATTCACACAGATCGACTGTGAGATGGCCTTTGTGGAACAGGAAGATGTTTTACAGGTGTTTGAAGGACTGGTGAAGCATCTCTTTCAAAAGGTCAAGGGATTTAACTTTGAAGGTGACTTCCCAAGAATGAGTTACGAAGAAGCTATGCGTCGTTTTGGTTCTGACAAACCAGACATGCGCTTTGGCATGGAATTAAACGACCTGACGGAACTGGTTCAAAACAAAGGATTTCAAGTCTTCGATGCTGCTGAACATGTTTCGGCCATTTGCGTCCCCGGTGCCGCTGAATATTCCCGAAAACAACTGGATCAGCTGATTGATTGGGTTAAGCGTCCACAAATTGGCGCCAAAGGAATGGTGTATGTGAAGTGCCTGGAAGACGGTTCTTTCAAGTCTTCCGTAGATAAATTTTACGACCAGCAGCAATTGACTCAGTGGGCCGAACAATGTGGGGCTCATGCCGGTGACTTGTTACTTCTCCTGAGTGGAAACCTGGATCAGACCAGAAAGCAGATGAACGAACTGCGACTTCATCTGGCCGAACAACTGGGACTGCGAAATAAAAATGACTTTAAACCCGTTTGGGTACTCGACTTCCCTTTGTTGGAGTGGGATGAAGAAGGGCGGCGTTTCCATGCCATGCATCATCCCTTTACCTCACCCAAAAAAGAAGACCTTGCATTATTGGAAAGTGATCCGGGAAAAGTACGAGCCAACGCCTATGACCTCGCTATGAATGGGGTCGAGTTGGGTGGTGGTTCTATTCGAATCCATGAAAAAAACCTACAGGCCCGCATGTTTGACCTCCTTGGGTTTAGTCCAGAGGAAGCAGAGGAACAATTCGGCTTTTTGATGAACGCCTTCCGCTACGGAGCGCCACCACATGGTGGACTAGCCTTCGGTTTGGATCGCCTGGTTGCTACGATGGATGGCTCTGAGTCTATTCGAGATTACATCGCATTCCCGAAAAACAATAGTGGACGGGATGTGATGATTGATGCCCCCTCTCCACTGGCAAAAGAACAACTGGATGAATTGAATATTTCCATTTTGACCGTAAATGATTAATTTTATGCTATGAAATTTCTAATCATACTTTCCGCCCTGAGCCTGGTTTCCTGTGGAATCTTCAGGTCCAAAAACAAATTGGCTGTTTCAGGAAAAATCGAGATTCATCATCCTTATTGTGGTGGGGCAAAACCTACCCAGGAAATGCTGAAAGGAACGATGGAGGCCTATAAAAACACCTCTTTCCTGGTAAAAACTCAAATGAACAATCACAAGAAAAAAGGAACCATTGCTCGCTTTCAAACGGACGAGACAGGTGCCTTTTCCGTTCATCTTCCCGGGCCGGGAACTTATTTCCTGATCCATGAAGATAAGACGCTTTCCTTCGCAGATTTTGTTTCAAAGTATAAAGTTGAAAAACAACATCAGAGTTATGTCGGAGATGAAATGGCTAAAAAAGCCTACGAACAGGCAGATGCTCAATTCGAAGTACAGGAAGGAAAGGACGTTCAGATCGTGATCCGCTCCAGGTGTTTTGTCGGACTGAACCCTTTAATGAAATACACAGGACCCCAACCAGAATAACTTAGCTCATCATACATTACCAAGTCAATTTAAATTTAAAAATATGTACCCACCAGAATTAGTCGCTCCAATGAAACAGGAGCTTACAGGAGCCGGATTTCAGGAACTTCTTTCACCAGATCAGGTTGATCAGGCCGTCAAACAAAGTAAAGGAACTTTACTCGTTGTTGTAAACTCCGTCTGCGGTTGTGCAGCAGGAAATATGCGTCCAGGAGTAAAGCTCTCTTTGCAAGGAGACAAAAAGCCGGAACACCTGACCACTGTTTTCGCAGGGGTTGATACAGAAGCAGTTGCACAGGCTCGAAAATACTTCCTGCCCTACCCTCCTTCTTCACCATCGGTAGCTCTTTTCAAAGATGGAGAGTTGGTTCATTTCCTTGAAAGGCATCACATTGAGGGAGGAACAGCACAAATGATTGCGGAAAACCTGGTAGAGGCCTATAACGAGCACTGCTAGATTTTTGCCCATGTTCATCGATACCCATACACATCTTTACCTGAAAGATTTCAGAGAAGACCGTGAACAGGTATTTGAGCGGGCCATGCAGGAAGGTGTCGGGCATTTTTTGCTTCCGAACATTGATCAAAAACACATTCAGGACGTTTACGACCTGGAAGCTTCTTATCCCGGAAAGTGTCATGCGATGATGGGGCTTCATCCCTGTTCCGTTGGGGAGGACTGGGAAGCGGAACTGGAAGTCATTCGAAAAGAACTTTTTTCACGGACCTTCATTGCGGTTGGAGAAATTGGGATGGATTTATATTGGGATCAAAGCTTTGTGAAAGAACAGGCACTAGCTTTCTCCAAACAAATCGAATGGGCACTGGATTTGGATTTACCTATCGTTATTCATGCCCGCGATTCCTTTTCAGAAATTTTTGAGGTCCTCGATCAGTTTCAAGATCAGGAGAAGCTTCGGGGAGTATTCCACTGCTTCACCGGAGGGGTGGAAGAAATGGAAAAAATCCGCTCATACAAAAACTTCTATTTTGGGATTGGAGGGGTTGTCACCTTTAAAAATTCCGGCCTGGATCAGGTGGTCAAACAAATGGATCTCCGGGAAATTTTGCTGGAAACCGATGCCCCCTATTTAAGTCCGGTTCCACACCGCGGAAAGCGCAATGAAAGTTCTTATATCCCGCTTGTCGCCGACAAAATCAGTGATCTATTCGAAATTACACCGGAAGAAGTGGGACGTATCACCAGTGAAAATGCCATGAGTTGTTTTAAAATCACAGATCAATCAACCGAAAGAGCAACAGAATAAACAGGGACAGGAAGACGACATTAGAATCAATAAACTTCAGTAATATTGGAAAAGGGAAATTCAAACGTTCTGATCATCTACACCGGGGGAACCATTGGCATGATCAAAGATGCCGGAACCGGAGCTCTGAAAGTATTTGACTTCGAACATTTGACTTCACACATCCCGGAATTGGGGCGTTTATCAATTCACCTGGATTCAACTTCGATCCAGGAACCGATCGACTCCACAGAAATGAATCCGGAATGCTGGGCAGAAATAGCCCAAACGATCTTTGACAATTACGCAAAATACGATGGTTTTGTCGTTTTGCACGGCTCAGACACCATGGCTTACACGGCCTCCGCATTGAGCTTTATGCTGGAGCATTTGGATAAGCCCGTCGTGTTGACAGGCTCTCAATTACCTATCGGAACCATCCGAACGGATGGGAAAGAAAACTTTATTACTTCTATTGAGATTGCCGCGGCAAAAGATGAAAATGGTCAATCCATGCTTCGGGAAGTAGCAATTTATTTTGAATACTCGCTCTATCGAGGGAATAGAACCAGTAAAGTGTCAGCTTCTCTTTTCGAGGCTTTCCGTTCTCCGAATTATCCGGAACTGGCCGTTGCCGGAGTAGATATCAATTATCGACTCCCCGTTTATGAGCCGAAGCAAAAGGAACTTCAACTCTTCACCGAATTGAATAACCAGGTCGCACTCATGAAGGTCTTCCCTGGATTCAATATGGATTTATACGAGTCTCTTTTTCAGGTAGATCGGGTCAAGGGAATCGTCATCGAAAGCTTTGGTTCCGGAAACCTTCCGCGAAATGAGCGTTTCGTTGAAACGATTCGTCAATACATCCATACAGGAGGAATTGTCCTGAATATTACCCAGTGTAGCACGGGAAGTGTAAACCAGGGAAAATACGAAACCAGTTCCTTTTTGGAAGAGCTCGGTGTTGTCGGTGGTGCCGATTTAACGACCGAAGCAGCCATCACCAAACTGATGTATCTCATTGGAAAATATCCGGACATTTCGAGTCGGATCAGGGCCCTGAAAAAAAGCCTTGTTGGCGAGATGACGGTAAATTAAATTTTTACGAGTCGGGTTGGTACTTTGCGTAATATTTTTTGTACTTTAGCCCCCAAAACTGGTGTAGGGCTAGTTTTGGAGAGGTGTCCGAGTGGTTGAAGGAGCACGCCTGGAAAGTGTGTATACTGCGAAAGTGGTATCGAGGGTTCGAATCCCTCTCTCTCCGCGAGTCAAACGTGACTTGTCAGAAGAAAATGTAGTTAAATAGGCTTAATGTTAAAACTTAAGAATACGATTAATTAACCTCTTAGAACATGAAAAAAGTAATTAGTTCTTTAATGATTGCAGCAATGATGACCCTGGGTGTTTCCGCCATGTCATTTGCTCAAGAAAATGGAAACAACGGTGAAGCTGCCAAAACAGCTGTATCTGAAGCCGCTAAAAAAGGTGAAGAAAAAGGTAAGGAAGCTGCTAAAGAAGCAAAAGACCTTGATTTTGTGCAGGTTCTAAAGCAGAAATACATCGAGGGAGATCCCCTTTGGATGACTCCGGTATTGATCTGTTTGATCATCGGTGTAGCGTTGGCAATTGAGCGTATTGTTTACCTGAATCTTGCTACTATTAATACTGATAAGTTCCTCAATGACGTGGAATCAGCCCTTAAAAACGGAGGAGTAGAATCAGCAAAAGACCTTTGTCGTAATACAAGAGGTCCGATTGCATCTATTTTCTATCAGGGACTTGATCGCGCAGATGAAGGAGTTGATATGGTTGAAAAATCAGTCGTTTCATACGGAGGGGTTCAGATGGGATTGTTGGAAAAAGGACTTTCCTGGATTTCATTGTTCATCGCTCTGGCACCGATGCTTGGGTTCCTTGGAACGGTAATCGGTATGATCCAGGCCTTTGATAAAATCGTAGAAGACGGACAGGTTTCTCCAACCACTGTTGCCGACGGTATTAAAGTATCCCTGCTGACAACAGTATTCGGTTTGATCGCTGCGATCTTCCTTCAAATTTTCTATAACTACATCGTTTCTAAAATTGACGGTTTGGTGAATGAAATGGAAGATGCCTCTATCTCTTTGGTAGATATGGTGATCAAAAATAAAGTTGCAGCGGCTAAATAAGCCCCTGGATCTTTAGTAACCCTTTAAATCTCGATCATTATGAATGAGAAAAAAATGAATCTAATCAGCAATGTCATCAAGTACGGCTTGATCGGACTGGGTGTATTGCTGTGTCTGATGATCATCTCCGGCCCGAACGTGGAAGCCGGAACGGAAACAGTCGAAAAGTTCAGAGACGGGTTTAAGCTTAGTGCTGCCGTTAACTTCACTGGTTTGGTGCTTTTTATTGCTACCGCCGCAATCGTGATCTTTTTTGGTCTGTTGTTAGCTACGAACTTTAAGAAAGCGATCAAATCCATGATCTGGATCGTTGCCTTCTTTTTCCTTTATCTGATCTTAAGAATGATCGGTACCGGAGATACTTCCGATACCCTGAACCTTAAAAATGCAGTAGCTGACGCTACCGTAGATGGAACCCACGCAGGATTGATGACTTGTATCATCGGTCTGATTCTGGCACTCATCGCAATTCTGGCCGGTCCGTTTTTGGGTCGATTCCGAAAATAAAAACATTACGCAATGTCAAAACGAAGTATACCCGAAATAAACGCAGGTTCGATGGCGGACATCGCCTTCCTGCTGTTGATTTTCTTCCTTGTCACCACGACAATGGATCGGGATCAGGCGTATATCCGTTACATTCCCAAGCCCATTCTGGACCCACGGCCTCAACCTCCGGTTGAAGAGCGTAATCTCCTCGCTATTAAAGCAAACAGCAATAACCAAATCCTGATCCGTAATGAGATCGTGGATATGGAAAACATCTCTGAAAAAGTA
The DNA here is from genome assembly GCA_006226425.1 of Bacteroidota bacterium. Lineage (GTDB taxonomy): Bacteria > Bacteroidota > Bacteroidia > Flavobacteriales_D > Crocinitomicaceae > M2408. The sequence goes on from SBGX01000006.1 coordinate 72,320, forward strand.
CTTCGTTTCTATCAGGCGAATGAAAAAAAGAACGAAGCCTTTGAATTCCCTTTCTATTCCCGTACACCAAAATCAGTGATTACTGATAATATCAAGCGTGTTGAAAAACAGCTGAAAGAACTGGAAGAACAGGATGCCGCAGAGGAATTTATTGTTGCAAAAGAGCAGGAGTTGGATGGTTGGATTGGTAAACGTGATGCCCTGGCCTTGTACGGAGGGGATGTCCTTCCAGAAATCTCTTTTCAGGCGAGTATCCGAATCGAAGTTTCTAACACCACTCAATACGAAGTGTTTGTTAAGATTCAATCGGAAATTGAAGAAGCCATTAGTATTTTGAGAGACAAAGAGGCCAAGCGCCTGTTTAACACTCCTTATGCTGTTTTGAAAAGAAAAAATAGTTTGGATGCTACCGGAATGGACGAGATCGAAAAGCTCGATTTGCTTGATGTCCTGTATCCTGCCCGTATCATTGAAGTAACACCAAAACGTTAAGCCTTATGTCAAAGTTTAAGAAAAGTACGAGAGGTGATGTGCCGGGAATGAATACTTCTTCCCTCCCGGATATCGTATTCATGCTGTTATTCTTTTTCATGGTGGCTACAACAACCAAAGAAATGGACCCAACGGTAGAGGTTGTTTCTCCAAAAGGAACCATGTCTACAGATATGACTCCTTATAAACAACGGAGCGAAATTGATTTTGCTTACCTTGGAAAGCCTAGAAATCCAGCGCGAAGTAGCCAATTCAAATATGGTTATGCCCTTTCTTTGGACAATGTGTTGAACGAAAATCCTGACGGACTCTATGCCACCGCGCAAATTGGTCCCTGGAAGAAAGCAAAATTCGACGGGAAGCCAACGAAAATGTTAGCTCCTATTGAAGAAGTCATTACCTGTATTAAGGCAGACAAAACAGCTCCTTCCGGTTTGATTTTCGATATCAGAAAAGAATTACAAAAAATTGAAGCCTTTAAAATCGCTTACGCTGTTCGAGATGGCAGCAGTGGTGCAAATTAATCGCTAATCGATATGTTAAACCCGTCTTTCCAGGCGGGTTTTTTTGTTTAAATCAATGGCCATGTTAAACTTCGAATACCACAATCCTGTTAAAATCGTTTTTGGAAAAGATCAACTTCCAAAACTGCCTTCTTATCTGTCCGATGAACAAGTCTCTGGAAAAGTTTTAATCCTCTATGGAGGAGGAAGTATCGAGAAGACTGGTTTACTGGATCGCATCAAGCAAGTCTTATCCTCCTATCAACTTTCGTATTTTAAAGGAGTAGAAGCAAATCCAGAATACAGCACGCTCATGAAGGCTGTCGAACAAATCCGTCAGGAAAATATTGAATTCGTGCTTGCCGTCGGAGGTGGCTCCGTAATTGATGCCGCTAAGTTCATTGTCGGAGCAGTCAACTATGATGGGGAGCCCTGGGATGTCCTGGCAAGAAAAGGAAGTGCACAATTTAAAGACGCCTTGCCCTTTGGAACCATCCTAACCCTTCCAGCCACCGGTTCGGAAGCGAATAGTGGGGCGGTTATCAGCAGATCCGAAATTCAGGAAAAAAGAACTATGGGAGGCCCTCTTTTCTTTCCAAAATTTTCCTTTCTGGACCCTACTTTGATCGCTACCCTACCGGAAAGACAAATTGCCAACGGGATCATTGATGCCTTCATGCATACCCTCGAGCAGTACCTGACCTATCCCACGCAAAATCGTTTGCAGGAACGGGAAGCTGAAGCTATTCTGCAAACCCTCATCGAAATTGGTCCGAAAGTCCTTCAAAACCCGTCTGACTATGATGCGGCTGCAAACCTTATGTGGTGTGCCACACATGCACTAAACGGAAATCTTCGTTGTGGTGTGCCCACTGATTGGGCAACACACATGATCGGGCACGAATTGACTGCGCTCTTCGGAATTGATCATGCAAGAACGCTTGCCATCGTTGCTCCTCGCCTTTACGAGCAACTCTTTGAAGAGAAAAAAGAAAAGCTGCAGCAGTACGGCCAACGAGTCTGGAATCTCGATGGATCACCTGAGCAAATCGCGCAAAAAGCCATTGAAGAAACAGAAACCTTTTTCCAGCGTCTCGGAGTCAATACGCGATTGTCCTCTTATTCGCCCGAGGCTCCTTCCGCAGTCAATATCGTCCGCGAACGATTCCTGGAACGCAACTGGCACTTAGGAGAACATAAAAATGTGGACGCCCTAATCGCCGCAAAAATTGTTGAACAGTCTCTATGAACATTCTTCCTCCCTTTTTTCTAAGAGAACAGATTACAGAAGGAATTCGCAAACTTTTGCGGGATAGTGTTCTTGGAACACGAGGAGCCCAATACCAACACCTAGATACGGAACAAATTCTGGAGAACCTGGACAGGCCTCTTTTTCTCTCCCTCGAACGAAAAGATCGCGTACTGGCCAATATCACCTTTTGCCGTCGGCAGGATGCCTGGTACATTCGTTATTTTGCCTTTTCAAAACACCTACAATCCCAAAAGCATTTCAAAATTTCCGAGCGAAGTAATAGCCTTTTTAAAGCGCAACTCTCCCGCTTCTTTGAAGAACAACTGCAACGCGAGGTCTCTTGCTTTTATGCCTATATTGAGCCTCACAATCTGCGGAGCCTACGAATGTGCGAACAGTTTCAGTTTCGTCGGCTTGGTACGGTTCAAACACAAAGTTTTTCACGGATCAGTCCCAAAAAAGATGCGGGTTTTGAACTTCTTGATGATCCAGAAGAAATTAATTCCCTCATCACACAACAAAAGGATCGTCTCTTCTTTTTCAATGCGAAAAACACACTGTCCCGACATGCCGTTATCCGTAACGATCAAGGATCAATCGTGGCGTTCATGCGCTACTATGTCGCCCATTGGAACATCGTTCGTTTGCCTGGCAAATGGGGTAAATTAAAGGTGCGGGCAATTCCATATATCCCGGTCCTCTCCTCCCTTTTCAAACCAAAGAAGCATGAATTTCTAACTCCAGAAGCTGTTTTTGTAAAGGACAACGACCCATCCATACTCCAAAAACTCTTTGAATCAGCACTCGCGCTCGAACAAAAAAAGCTGCTTTTGTGGTGGTTTGACCAACGAGAAGAACTTTATCATCGGGCGAATGATCAACTCCGTTGGGGGCCTCTCAACCGTTTCATTGGCACCCCGGAAGTGGGTGTTTTGGTTAAATGCCGCGACAACAACCAAGTTCCCGGACAAGCGCAAATGCTATATGTTTCCGCTTTAGACCTAATTTGAGAGAATCCTTGTTATTTTTGAAAAAAAACAAATCATGAGCTTCCTGATCGTCGGTCTTGGAAATCCCGGGCCTAAGTACGCCGAAACCCGCCACAATATAGGATTTAAAGTCCTCGATGCCTTTGCGGAAAAGCGAGAAGCTTCTTTCGAATTGCAACGTCACGCCGAGCTTGCAACTACCCGCTTTAAGGGAAAGAAAGTTACCTTAATCAAGCCCACCACCTACATGAACCTCAGTGGCAAGGCCGTTAACTACTGGATGCAGGCGGAAAAAATTCCCCTGAACCAGGTACTTGTTATTACGGACGATATCGCCCTTCCCTTCGGAACCCTTCGCTTGAAAGGAAAAGGTTCTTCCGGTGGACACAATGGATTGAAGGATATTGAAGCGGTCCTTGGAACACAGCAATACGCCCGACTTCGCTTTGGGGTTGGAGCCGATTTTGCTCGGGGAAAACAAGTTGATTACGTGCTCGGGGAGTGGAGCTCTGAGGAACAAGAAACATTGGAAGAACGTATTCAAACGGCCACCGAATTCATTAAAAGTTTTGTCGGTGTCGGACTCAACCTAACTATGACGAACTGGAACAATCGATAGTGCATTGCACGATGAGTGCTTTTGACTATCTTTGCTAGCCGAAAAAAACGCTTTTGGGGACTTTCCCCATCAAAATCTGTTGACCATGAAAAGAATGAAAATTAAAGATCTTCTGGAAACTGGGACTGTAGGAAAAAAGTTCCTGGTAAAAGGATGGGTACGTGCTTTCCGAAGTAAGCGATTTATTCAGTTAAACGATGGTTCCACGATCCGAAATCTTCAGGCCGTGGTCGATTTTGAAAATTTTGACGAAGAACTTCTCAAAAAAATTACCACCGGAGCTGCGGTTTCTTTGGAAGGACTCCTGGTTCAATCAGAAGGTGCTGGACAAAGCGTTGAGTTACAAGTAGGAGAGATTGTGATCCTGGGAGAAGCCAATCCGGAAGAGGTTCAAAAAACCGTTCTTCAACCCAAAAAACACAGCCTCGAATTCCTTCGTGAACAAGCTCACTTACGATTCAGAACAAACACATTCGGAGCTGTTTTCAGAATTCGTCATGGCGTTTCTTATGCCATTCATAAGTTCTTCAACGACCGGGGGTTCTACTATATGCATACGCCTATTATCACTGGTTCGGATGCCGAAGGAGCCGGAGAAATGTTTCGGGTGACGACATTGGATGCTAAAAATCCTCCACTCAATGATCAGGGAGAAGTAGATTTCTCCGAAGACTTTTTTGGAAAGCAAGTCAACCTGACCGTATCCGGACAACTTGAAGCAGAAGCTGCTGCTCTCGCCCTAGGACAGGTCTATACCTTTGGTCCGACATTCCGTGCAGAAAATTCAAATACTTCCAGACACCTGGCTGAATTTTGGATGATTGAACCGGAAGTCGCCTTTAACAACATCCACGACAACATGGATTTGGCTGAAGATATGTTGAAATACATTTGTCAGCACATCATGGATCAATATGCCGATGACCTTGCCTTTTTGAGTGAGCGGGATGAAAAGGAACAGGCTTCCAAGCCGGCCAATGAACGCAATGAAATGTCACTGATCGATCGTCTTCGCTTTGTTTGTGAAAACGATTTTCAACGCATCACTTATACCGAGGCCATTCAGGTGTTGAAAAACTCCAAGCCTTACAAAAAGAATAAGTTCAAATATCCCGTTGAATGGGGAACCGACCTTCAAAGTGAGCACGAGCGTTACCTGGTCGAAAAAGAGTATAAAAAACCGGTCATCATTACCGCATATCCGGCCTCCTTTAAGGCTTTCTACATGCGTCACAACGATGATTCTGAAGCAGGAAAAGAAACCGTGGCGGCTATGGATATTCTGTTTCCCGGAATCGGTGAAATGGTCGGAGGTTCACAACGGGAAGAACGCCTGGACGTCCTGAAGAGAAAATGTGCTGATTTCCATATTCCGGAGGAAGAACTTTGGTGGTACCTGGAAACCCGAAAGTTCGGAACCGTACCACACGCTGGTTTTGGTTTGGGCTTTGAGCGGATGGTCATGTTTGTCACTGGGATGACCAATATTCGAGACGTAATCCCATTCCCTCGAACTCCTAAAAATGCTTCTTTCTAAGTACAGTCCACCCGGGACATCGCTAAATTTATTATTTTTAGAACATGGCACTGAAGCAGTACTTGGCCCAGAAACTGGAACAACGTTTGTCTCCGCAACAAATTCAATTGATGAAACTGTTGCAGGTGCCTACTATGGAGCTCGATCAGCGAATCAAACAGGAGATTGAGGAAAATCCTGCCCTGGAAGAAGGAAAAGATGATCTTGAAGACGATTTTTCTCAGGAGGAACAGGTAGATGATCAAAATGATCAGGACGAAGAATTCGATCTCTCCGATTATTTTGACGACGATACTCCGGATTACAAAACGCAAAGCAATAATAATAGTCGGGACGACGATGAGCGGGTGATTCCTCTTTCTGGAGAGCAATCTTTCCAGGAGCGCCTGACCGAACAACTTCATTTGCTCGATTTATCTGACACGCAATTCCTGATCGCTGATACGATTATTGGAAACCTCGATGAATCCGGTTATCTGAATCGGGAAATTGAGGCATTAGTAGATGATTTGGCCTTTTCAGCCAACATTTACATCGAAGAAAAAGAAGTGGAAGAGGTCTTGGAGCTTGTCCAGGAACTTGATCCTGCAGGCGTCGGCGCACGAGATCTTCGAGAGTGTCTGCTCATCCAGATTCGTAGAAAACAAGACGGAAATATAACCTTGTTTACCGCTCAGAAAATCCTCGAAGGTCATTTCGAGGAATTCACCAAAAAGCACTACGACAAAATCCTGAAAAAGCTGGAGATCGAAGAAAACGATCTGAAGGAGGCCATTGATGAAATCATTCGGCTGAACCCCAAGCCGGGAGGCTCTATGAAAGAGGCCGCCAAATCGATGCAGCAGGTGGTTCCGGACTTTATGGTCACTGAACTTGACGGAAAGTTGGAATTGAGTCTCAATGGAAGAAATGCCCCGGAACTCAAAGTGAACAGAGATTATGAGCAAATGTTGCGGAGCTATTCCGAAGGAGCAAAAACTTCTAAGTCCGACAAAGAAGCCCTCACTTTTGTCAAGCAAAAACTCGAAAACGCCAAGTGGTTCATCGATGCAATCAAACAACGGCAAAACACGCTTTTGCTGACCATGAAGGCCATTGTTGACTATCAACGGGATTATTTCTTAAGTGGTGATGAAACCCGCTTACGGCCTATGATTCTAAAAGACATTGCCGACGAGGTAGGCCTGGACATTTCTACCATTTCAAGGGTGGCCAACAGCAAATACGTTCAAACAAACTACGGTGTCTTCTCATTGAAGTACTTTTTTTCCGAGTCTCTTTCAACCGATTCTGGAGAAGAAGTTTCTACCAGGGAAGTCAAAAAAATCCTTCAGGAGGCCGTTGAAAACGAATCTAAGAAGAAACCCCTCACGGACGATAAACTAGCCGCTTTACTAAAGGAAAAAGGCTACAACATTGCCCGTCGAACGGTGGCCAAATACCGGGAGCAACTCAATATTCCCGTCGCCAGACTCCGCAAAGAACTCTGATGAAAGTAATTGCCCAAATTATTTCCTGGATTTTTATCCCGCTCATCATGCCAATCTATGCGTTGATGGTGGTGATGTACGTGCCTTCTTTTGAGAGCAGTTTCTTTCAATACAATACGCTCTACTGGATGCATCCGAATTTCAAACTTTTGGTATTGTCCATGTTTGCCATTTTTTGTTTCCTGGCTCCCGGTATCTCACTCATCATGCTTCGACGAAGCAAGGCGATTTCATCCATCGAAATGGACGATCGGCAGGAAAGAAACATTCCGATTATTATCAGTGCCCTTTATTGCCTGGTACTGGGAGTTCTCCTCTGGGTTAAAACCCCGAATCAAATGATCCCTGTCGCCATTTATGCGCTCCCCTGGGGAGGTTTCCTGGGAATCAGTATTGCCGGGATCATCAACCGTTTTGACAAAATCAGTTTACATGCTCTGGGAGCTGGCATGATGTTTGGTTTCTTTATCTCGTATTATTACTATCAGGCAGAATATTATTTTGAAATCCTTATCTTTGCCACCCTGGTATGTGGCTTGGTGATGTCTGCCAGACTATACCTTAAAAAACACACGATGAAGCAAGTTATAAGCGGCTTTCTTCTCGGTTTTGTTTCACTGTTCGGAATACTGCAACTGTTTATTTTTTTTAGTAGTTAATTCGGAAATTTAAGATCATGAATCAGAAAACAATTAATCTCCTGGGAATTGCAGCATTGTCAATAAGTCTCCTCGCCTGTGGAACGATCAATGAAAAAAACAAAGGAAAAGGCTTCAATCTGTTTACCGTTCAGCAAGACAGGGAATTCGGAGCCAAAGTCGCCGCTGAAATCGACAGCAACCCCAATGAATATCCTTTGTTGGATTCCGTTCAATATAAAAATGTTTACCGCTACCTGTATGCTGTGCGTGACCGCATCCTGAATACAGGAAAAGTAGATTTTAAAGATGACTTTAACTGGCGTTTGCGCGTCATTCACGATGATAAAACATTGAATGCCTTCTGTACTCCCGGTGGTTATATTTACATCTATACCGGGATTCTAAAATACCTGGATTCGGAAGATCAGTTTGCCGGTGTCCTAGGTCATGAAATTGCCCATGCGGATATGCGACACAGTACCCGACAAATGACCAAACAGTTTGGTCTGCAGGTCATCCTGGACATTTTGGCCGGTAATCGCGCCATGCTGAAACAAGTGACCGCTGCTGTCGTTGGACTCAAATTTTCCCGAGCTCATGAATCGGAAGCTGATGAACGCTCTGTTATTTACCTTTGTCCTACTCCATACAATGCCGCAGGTGGAGCTGGATTCTTTCAGAAAATCGTGGATGAGGGTGGACAACGACCTCCACAGTTCCTAAGTACCCACCCCGATCCGGGCAACCGAATCGAACATTTTCATAATACAAAAACAACCCTGGGTTGTACTGGAACGAGTACTTTTCAATCCGAGTACAAGCGCATGGTTTCCTACCTTCCTAAATAAGCGATGAAGCTCTTTCTGGATGACCATCGTTTTATTGACACCGAAGAAGGGATTGATCTCTCCATTTCCCTGAGTAATGATGAACAAAATCCTCGTGCCTGGTACGTAGATAAACCCCGCTTTGAGCCTGTTCGGGCCAATGGTTTTTTGGGATCGGTGGCCGAAGGAGGTAATGTCAACTTCCGGGATATTTTCTTTAATCCACACGGACATGGAACGCACACGGAATGCCTTGGCCATATCACCGAAGAGGTTTACAACATAAATGATTCACTAAAAACCTTTTTCTTTCAGGCCATCCTGATCACGCTGCGACCTGAAAAACGTGGAGAAGATTTGGTCATCAGTAAAAAACAACTGGAGGATGCTTTGGACGGACGGTCTTGTGAAGCTCTTATCGTTCGAACTCTTCCGAATGAAAAAGGTAAATTGCATCGCGACTATTCGAATACAAATCCACCTTATTTTGATCCGGAAGGAGTTCAGGTTTTGGATCAGGCGGGTGTCAAACATTTACTGGTTGACCTCCCCTCTGTTGACCGGGAAGAAGATGGCGGCACCTTGATTTTTCATCATACCTTCTGGAAGGTTCCCGAGGCACCTCGTTTCGATCGTACCATTACTGAGTTGATCTACGTAAATGATTACGTTGTTGACGGGGCTTATATACTCAACTTACAAATAAGCTCCTTTAAAAACGATGCAAGCCCCAGCAAACCAATTCTTTATAAGATTACTTCGTAATCGAGTACGCACTTATTTTGCAGGTAAATTTTAGCGAAATGTTGTTTCCCAATTCATCGCTTAAATGCAGGCGATGACTTCCTTCTGTTGGTCGAAACTCCATGTGGTGAAGATCCCTGGTTAGTCCAATATACTCATCATCCAAATGCCAGTACACCGTTGCTTCGGGGTTCTTGTGTGTTACCTCAAATAAGCTCTTTCCCAAAGAGCCATCCAACTCGCGTGGAATCAAAATTTGACTATTTGGTCTCGGATAAATCACCGCCAATAGCAATTTTTCATCCCCCGATTCACATCCTTCCATGTATTCTGGTAAGCTCTCATGATTCGGGTGATCCTGTTTATAATAACGTTCTACCACCGGACTTAGCACAAAACGTATCTCCTTTTTCATTTCGTATACGGACTGGCAACTGGCATTGACGCGTAAGCCGGAATTTTTATCCAACAATACTTGCTGATGATACGGACAGCCCAATGTTTGGGCTGCCGCCTGGGGAATGTAATCCACATACGTTTCGGGACAAAAATTGCTGGCCTGATGACCGCTTTTTCGGCAAATACTTGTTCGCAACATTTCTTTTTGGGGCTCTGAGAACCAGGCTCCTGATCGCGGAAGTGACGTGAAAATATCAAACAAAAGAGGCGCTGCCGCATTCGCACCAGTAAGTCCTGGTCTTCCTTCTCCATCCGCATTACCAACCCAAACAGCCACCACGTAATCCGGTGTTACCCCAACTGCCCAGGCATCACGAAAACCAAAGCTTGTACCCGTCTTCCAGGCAATCGCCTGACTGGATTCGTAAACGCGCCAATTGTTTTCGATGTCTGGACGCCGAACCTCCAACATGGCCTCGAAGGTATTATAAATCGCTGGTGAACCCAGCACATACTTTTGATGCCACTTTTTTTGCAGTGCCTCTTGTTTGCTGTGTATCCCTGTATATTTTCCGTACTTCAACTGTTGCGCCATGCTGGTATATACTTTGTTCAGGTCATACAAACTCACTTCGGCTCCTCCCAGAATGAGTGATAAACCATAATGCCTGGCAGGTCTTCTGATCGTACTAAAACCCAGTTGATTCAATTGTCCGTGAAAGCGATGCAAACCATATTGATTCAAGAGATGCACCATTGGAACATTTAAACTCATCGAAAGGGTTTGGTCTGCCGGGAGTGCCCCATGAAATTTTCCCGAATAGTTCTTTGGCGTATAGGCTCCAAAATGAGAAGGAATGTCCTGGAGCAACTGTTTTGGGGCTATGACTCCCGCGTCCAGGGCGCTTGCATATAGCACCGGCTTCAAAATACTCCCGGTACTTCTGGCCGCCGTAATACAATCGACCCGGGAACAATATTCTGCCTCCTCGCGCTCCGTATTTCCGACATAAGCCAAAATGGCTCCCGTCTTGACCGAACTAATGATCACTGCACCATTGAAAATCTTATTTTCCGCCAGCATATTGCTATGTGCCTGCAGTTTTTCAGAAATGCTTTGCTGCAAATTTTTTTTAATTGTGCTTTTGACCAACTTTCCTTTGTTTCCTTCGCGAATTAGTTGGTTCATCAGATGCGATGCCATTTGAGGCAATGCCAAAGGTCTTCCTGGCAGGGGCTCTTCAAGTGCCAGTTCATAACTCATTTTATCCAGTTTCCCCGAAGTGTACAGAAAGTGCAGCAAGCGGTCCCTCTTGGCAAGTAATTTCTCCTGGTTCCGTCCCGGATAGATCAATCCCGGAGCATTCGGGAGCACCGCTAAGGTCGCCGACTCAGACCAACTCAATTGATCAGCACCACGTCCAAAATACCTCCATGAAGCTGCTTCCAGGCCCACCACGTTATTTCCAAAAGGTGCATGCGAAGCATACAGATTCAATATTTCCTTTTTTGAAAAGCGAATCTCCATCCGGGTAGCAAGAATCATTTCAATGAGCTTTTCTCCAATGGTTCTTGGAGGATTCTTGCGCATGATCCGTGCCAACTGCATGGTTATTGTACTCCCTCCACTCACTACGCGGCCATTGCGAAAGTTTTGAACCACCGCCCGGCCCAAACCCTTCAAACTAATTCCAAAATGACTGTAAAAATTTCGATCCTCAAAGGCCAATAAACAAACCTCAAATTTGTGCGGAACAGAATCACTTTCTGGAAAGCGCCATTGTCCGTCTCCCGCGATTCGAGCACCTAAAAGCTCATTGTTTGCATCGAACAAAACGGTGGACGTGCTATCTGAAAATAGTTTCTCCGGAAGACAATTGATGTACCAGATGAGCCCCACAACCAAAGCTACCCGGAAAGTGATTTTCCGAATTTTCTTGGTATAGAACCAGGCCGTTTTCCAGTAAAAAAGTCCTCTTTTCAACATTCTTATCCAAATATAAGGGAAGTAAATGGCTTCTTGAAGTTCTCTTTATTATTCGTCGTCAATCATTTAAAAACTGTTTGTTATCTTTGATTATACCATCTTAACAATCTCTCGTTTGCTGCGCCAATCCCTTTTCCTGATCCTTTGCTTTTCTACGATCTCACTTTCCCTTTGGTCTCAGGAATATACATTTAAGAATTACTCTGTTCGCGATGGTGTCGCCCAATCACAGGTTTATGCTTTGCTCCAGGACCACCGAGGCTATATTTGGATGGGGACTCGCGGAGGCGGGATCACTGCTTTTGATGGAAAGGACTTTAAAACGTTTACGGAAAAAGACGGCCTGATCAATAATTACGTTTTTTGCCTGAAACAGGATGCCGATCAAAAACTCTGGATTGGCACCAATAAAGGACTCTCTTCCTACAACGGAAAACATTTTGTTAACTATCACTACGGCAGCAAAGAAGAAAAATTTTGGGTGAGTGATCTTGCCACGGAGTCCTCTTCAAAACGTCTTTGGCTAGCCAGTAACCGGGGAGTTCTTCTCTTTGAAAACGGAAAATTCCGTGAACCTGATGTTCTTGGTGAGCTTCCGCATGAGTTAGTAAACAGTATTCTGGTAGATCCACAGGGAATTGTTTGGTTCGGAACCGGAAAAGGCTTGTTTCGTATCCGACCGGAAGGGAATAAACTCCTTTGTGAATCCATGGGGAAGATTTCCCATTATATGAACAATGCCATTACCTGTATTCGTCGAAACGCAAAGGGCCAACTTTGGATCGGTACCTATGGTGGTGGTGCCTATTACTATGATCAGGGGAAGTTTTCAAAGCCGGACCAAAACCAGGAACTCTACCGGAAGACGATTTTAGACATCCATTTTGATCTGGAAGGGGTGGTGAGATTGGCCTCTCTTTCCAATGGGGTGATCAGTTACCATCCGGAAGATCGTTCATTCGGTGAACTCACCGAAAAAGAAGGGCTGAGTAACAACCATATCCGGGCCATCTTGCAGGATAATTGTGGAAATTTTTGGTTCGGAACTTCCGGAGGTGGAGTCTGTCATTATTTTGGAAAGCAATTCACCACTTACAATACGAGTTCCGGGCTCGGTGGAAATTTTATTTATAGTGTTTTTCGGGATAGCCAGCGACGTCTTTGGGTCGGTAATTCACAACAGGGACTGAGTTGTCAAACCGATTCGGGATTCGTGCAATTCAATGCTGATAACGGCTTTCTGAATACCAAGGTAAAAGCGATCTGCGAGGATGAGCTGGGGCAACTCTATTTCGGAACAGATGGACTGGGTCTTTACCGCTATGATGGCGACACCATTGTACTTTGTACTGGAATGGATCGCAAATACATCCGTTCTTTGGTCCGTGATCAACGAGGAAGAATCTGGGCAGCCACTGCCGGGCACGGTGTTTTCCGAATCGATCCAAAGAATCCGGGGGCATCTCCACTTATTTTCAACAGCTCTAACGGACTTCCGCAAGATCGCGTCAATAGCCTTTTTGAAGATCGAATCGGTCGAATTTGGTTCGGAACGGAAAGTGAAGGGCTTGGTTTTATTCACAATCAACAGGTTTATCCCGAAATCATTCGCAAGGAGCAAGGGCTTGCTTCCAACTCCATTCGTTCGCTGGCTGGAGACCAACGCGGAAATCTTTGGGTGGGGACCGCCGGTTCAGGGGTTTCCTTTTTTCCTTTGTACGGCGATGACCAGAAGTACGGAACCCGAATCAAAAGCTATCAATTGCAGGATGGCTTAACTTCCGCCAACGTGTACCTCCTTTGCTTTGATTCGAAAGATAACCTCATCATCGGTTCGGAAGCCGGACTGGATCTACTGGTTTTGGATCGCCAATGTCGGATTCTCCAACTCGAACAATATGGGCGCGGAGATGGTTTCACAGGGGTTGAAACCTGTCAAAATTCCTCTTTTCTGGATCGGGATGGGACCATGTGGTTCGGAACAATCAATGGGCTTTCTCACTACAATCCGGCACGCAATGTCAAAAACACGAATCCTCCCATCCTCCATTTAACGGATGTAAAGCTTTTCTATGAAAGCCTGGCAACCACTAATTACAAAGAGCAGGTAGAAGATTGGAACACCGTCAAGCAACTGGTCCTCCCCTATGACCAAAACCATTTGAGTTTTAATTTTCTGGGTATCAACCTCAACAACATGGATGATGTCCGGTATCAATGGCGCCTGGCTGGCTTTGATGCTGATTGGTCCCCGGTTAGTTCGGATCATCAGATCGTCTATTCCAACCTGGGGCCAGGGAAGTATCTCTTTTTGGTCCGTTCCTGCAACGAAGATGGGGTTTGGACTCCTCACCCTGTCCGTTTGCCTATTGAAATCATGGCTCCTTACTGGATGAATTGGTGGTTCATCGCAGGGGAAGTTTTACTCGCCCTGCTGATCATCGGTTTCATCATTCGCTGGTACATTCGCCGGATCAGGTCACAGGAAAACGAAGAAAAAAGAAAGCTCCAATTGCAAAAGAACATCGTAGAACTCGAGCAAAAAGCACTTCGTTTACAGATGAATCCACATTTCATTTTCAATGCCCTGAACTCCATCCAGGCTCTAATCGGCAGTGGGAATGAACAACAAGCCCGGTATTTTCTCGCCAAGTTCTCCGGCCTGATGCGACAAATTCTTGCCAACTCACGCAAAAACATGATCTCACTGGAAGAGGAAGTCAAATTAATTGAAAATTATCTGATGGTTGAACGCTTCTGCAATGGTGATCGTTTCGATTATGAAATAGAGGTGACGGAAGGACTTGAAACTGATTATATCCAGGTTCCGCCCATGATCATTCAACCTTTTATTGAAAATGCTATTAAACACGGATTTAAAGATATAGATGGGGTTTCCAATCAAAAACGTAATGTATTACGTGTTTCTTTTGCTGAAGAAAAAGGACAGCTGATTTGTGAGGTCAGCGACAATGGAATCGGCCGGAAGAAGTCGGCAGAAATCAATCAGAAAAGTATGGAAACCTATCATGAATCGACTGCTTTGCTCGTCACTCGTGAGCGACTGGAACTTTTTGAATCAGAAAAAGGTTCCGCCTCCCTGGAAATTGACGATCTTTATGATGAGAACGGTCAGGCCTCAGGAACTAAAATTGTGATTCGAATCCCTATAAACTAATCCCTATGATCCAAGCTATCATTATTGACGACATTGAACAGGCTCGCTCCACCCTCAAACTAGATCTGGCTAATTATGCCCCAGACGTCAAGGTCATCGCCGAAGCCGGAGGGGTGGTAGAAGGCGCTAAACTCCTGAAAGATTGTCAACCGGACATTTTGTTTTTAGACGTGCAGATGCAGGATGGTAGCGGCTTTGATTTGCTGGATCTTCTCCCTGAAATAAGTTTTAAAATCATTTTTATCACGGCTTCCGATGCCCATGCGATTACTGCTTTCCGCTATGCCGCCATCGATTACTTGTTAAAGCCTGTTGACCCGGACGAGCTCATGAATGCCCTGGATCGTTTTCGCAAGCAGCAATTGAATGAAAATGATCAGTACCGTTTACTAAACGAAAGTTTGAAAAATCATCAACGTCCACATGAGCGATTGGCGCTCCATTCCCAGGACAAGATCAATATCGTTAATATTGCCGACATTTTACGCTGTGAAAGTCAGGTGAATTATACGGAGTTTTACTTTGTCAACGAACGCAAAATGCTCGTTTCAAAAACCTTGAAAGAATTCGAGGATTTACTCAGTGAGCTGGGCTTTTATCGCGTTCATCAGTCCCACCTCATCAATACAAAATTCATCAAGGAGTATGTGAAAATCGACGGTGGTCACCTGGTCATGTCAGATGGGAGTCTCGTCCCTGTTTCTACCAGAAAAAAACCGGAGGTGATGCGCATGTTGGAAAGTCTCTAATACAATCAAAGTGGAAAGTCGGAGGGTAAACATCATATTGATGTAGGTTCAGCTTTACCCCCCTTCTTTCTCTTCAGTATCTAAAGTTCCTTTTCTGGTGTCACTTCCACCCAATCACCATGCACACTGGCATTGATCAGGTTGTTATACATGGCCTCCGTGTACACCGTTGGCAGATAGAATCTTCCCATATAGCTCGCATTGAGCTGCACTTTGACCGTCAGGCTTTTCTTTGGTGCCAGGTTGTAGTAACTATAAACCCGATCATCTCTGATGTCCTGATAATCTACTCCAGGTGTTCTTCTTCCTCCATTTAGACGCTCATTGTGAATTTCCCATCCACTCGGGAATATCTGTGTCAATGCCATTTCACGATAGTATCCATTCTTTCCTGGATTCATGACCGTTACCTCAGCAACAAAATCTGTTCCCTGACTTAGGTTCTTCACATCAAGCTTCTGACCATTCATATCCTTATAGACGATATTTAATTCCATTTGGTTGCTTCGAGATGTTTTATCTCCTGTCAGTGGGATTCCCTGAACGACTACCTTGGCATATAGTTTGCCTCCGCTTCGGTTTTTGAACTTAAATGCCGTTTTCTTGCTTAGTTCCTTCTCGCCGAAATGCATCTGCAACACTTTCTTCCCTGTTTTCTTATTCTGAACACTTCCACCGTTCAGCTGATAACTCAGGTCCACACCCCCTTGTCCGTCTCCTTCTCCTACATACCTCGTCATGGCAATTAAGCTATAGGCTGTTTCCTGTGTGCTCAACCAACGGTTTGAACTTAAAATTCCGGCCAGCTCTTCAGCGATTGCATCTGCTTCTTTGTGGCGTCCCATCAAACTATTCGCCTCTAAAATCATCGCCTGATCTCTCACATGTGAACCATAGGTTCCGGATAGATCCCGATACTCAGCTACTTTTTTCGATAGTCCTGTAGTCAATTTTTTGGCAGCTTGTTTCTGACCTATTAATTCATAGGCTGCTGCCAGTCGCCACTTAGCTGCCACACTCAAGTCAGGGCTTTCTCTCAGGCGGTTCATTGCTCCTGTTTCCGGACTCTTAGCCAGCGCCAATACATAGAGACGATATGCCTGCGTCAGTTCCCCAGACTCTCTTCTTCGTGCGTAACTTCCCGTATATGCTGACCAGTTTTGTGCTTGTCTTTTCTGGTATTTCAACCAGTGTTCTTTCATCTCTTTGGCCAATACATATCCTTTTCGTTCCGCTTCAATCATGAAGTGTCCGGCGTAATTTGTTCCCCATTCATTGTCTCCATTCATTCCCGGCCAGTAGGCAAAACCACCGTTTTCCGTCTGGAAGGACTGTATTCTTTTCAGCGCTTGTTTGATGTGTTCATCGATTTGTTTTTTCCGCTTCATATCAAGGTCCATCAAACCATCCACCAGTAATTGCGGGAACGCCGCCGAAGTTGTCTGCTCAATACATCCGTGCGGATATCTTACGAGTTCATCTATTCGCTGTTCCAGCCCCATAGCTGGCACTCTGGAGAATTCAACCATGACCTTGTTGGTTCCTTTGATTCCTTTCAAAGAAATGCTTGGCTCCCAGCTTTTGTTAGACGCCAGCACGTGCTTGGTACCCTCTGTCATGACCGGATTTGGTGCCCGCACATCCAGCTCTGTTTCCTGAACAGACACTTCATTCCCGGATCGTGCAATCACCTTGATTTTCGCCAAACCTAATTGTTCTTTTACTTTCACCCGGAAGTTTACTACTTCATCTCCTATCTTATCAAAGTGAACGGATTTCTGACCGGATTCAAGCATTTGCAACATTCCGTTGACCTCCACACTAATCTGTACGTCTTTCACGTGATCCTTCATCGCAAAAACATTCACCGGAACGGCCACTTCTTCTCCCGGACCAAGTACTCTAGGTAGGCTTGTCAGGATCATCAACGGCTTGCGAACTGCCACCGCTTTCTCCGTTTTCCCGTACTTCTCTTCATCCCGGGCTACAACCATCACTCTCACCGAACCAATATAATTTGGAATTTTTACTTTGTGTACCGCCTCTTTTCCGGCTTTTAGCTCAAAAGGCCCCAGGTGAACGACCATTGGCTTGAAGCGATTTGCCTTGGCATCTTTGGCTTGTTTTCCGGACATATCCCCTCCGATACTCAACATTTTATCCAGTTTTCCGGCATAGGCACCAATCACATCGTCATACATGTCCCAGGTTTTTACTCCTAGCGCTTCCCGGGCATAAAAACTATTCCAGGGATCTGGTGTTTTAAATGATGTCAGGTCAAGCAAGCCCTCATCCACCAGCGCAAGCGTATAAGTCATTTTGTTTCCGTACTGCTCTTTAATGCGGATACTCGCTTCACTTTCCGGTCTGATTTCGTCTGCCATTGCCAATACGGGATGCAAATGCGTTTCCGGATCATCAACCAAAATCGGGATCACTCCGTACATTCGAATCGGCAAATCATTTGCTGTATGCAGGTGCTGCTGTACCAATGTGACGTGCACGAATACATTCGGAGTCATTTCCTCCGTACTTGTAAACTCAAATGTTGTTTCTCCCTTTTTCGTTTCGATCCAGTGTTTTTCTATGACCTTATCACTACTTTCAACGCTGATCAATGCTCTTCCCGCTTCCGGTGAAGGAATCGTCAACTTCACTTTCTCTCCTTTGATATAACTCTTTTTATCACTGGAGAAATTCAGCATACTGGCATTTTCTCCATTCTTTCTGTTCGCTCTACTCCAATAAGGCCAGTCGATGTTTACAATGGTTCCCGTTTGGTGCTTCCCTTCCGAATCTGTTACCGTTACTAAATAACGTCCCCACTCTGGATAGTTTATTCTCAGTCGATAACTCGCCTTTCCTGACTTCGTAGAAATAACCGTATCTCGAATTGCCACGGTTCCGGTTCTGGAAATGTAATTTGCCAAATCTTCCCCTCCTCGTTCATACCACCATCTCCATTGAAGTTTATATACTTTTACATTTAGCTTTTCCATGTTGATCGCCTTTCCTTTTTTATCAACCGTTGCGATCCTAAATACATGCGTCTTCCCCGTTTCAAGCGCGTCTGTGTTGTTCGGATAATCCGGTTTTGAAATTCCCACGTAACGGTCAAAGGGACTATGCACAAAGGTCATGCGATCCTGGCTGAATCCACCTCCTTTTTCAAATACTTTTGTATAGTAGGTAGCACTCAACATCCCTGGTGCCTCCTTCTTTTTCGACAATTGAGAGATAAAACTTGTTTTTCCCTGATCATCCAGTTGCCCTGAATAAACGACCTCCCGGTGTGTGCTGTATTTTCTGATGGGAGAATCAAAAATATAGTTTCGATATCCCTTAAATGTCGTTCTCGTTGCATTGAGCGAGACATCCACCTTCGCCTTTAGGTTTTTAGCCGTTGCTCCATGCAGCCATTTGGCAGAAAGGAACATTTCCTTTCCCTGTTCATGTTCTTTCGCATCCAGGTATATTTTCAACCTGTTTGGACGCACTGTTTCTACCTTCAATGTCTTTGAAAACACCTTGTTCCCAATCTTCACGGAGGCACGATAGTTCCCTGTTCTGGCATCTGTTCCTGTTGTACATTTAAAGTCATACAGCCCATTCAGATGACTTCTTCGGGTTTCGTTCTTAATGATTTTTCCAGAAGGGTCTCTCAATTCAAATTTCACCGGATAATCCAGTGGCAATTCTCCTTTTGAGTTTTCCAACATGAAATTCAAGTAAATAGAGTCTCCGGGTCGCCACACTCCCCTTTCAGCATATAAAAATCCTTTGATTCCCTTTTGAACCTGTTCTCCTTGAACATCAAACTTACTGAGTGAATTCGTTTTCCCATCCAACAGTTTCAGATAGCCTCGCTGTTCCCCTTTCTTGACCAACATTAAAAAAGGTTTTTGCTTCAGCTGCGTGGTAAACATTCCTTGTTCATCTGTCTGCCCGGAAGCAATCAGTTCCTTACGGAAACTATAATATGCCACTTTTGCCCCTGAAATCGGCTCCGTCGTCAGTAAGTCACTCACGAAGGCATGTGCTATTTTGTCTTCCTCCAGTTTAAAGATTAAACCAAGATCAGACGCCAAAACGTTTCTCGAAACGGCCTTTCCACGGTAATAGTAGTCACTGCAAGCTGAATAATCATCTCCGTAGTCGTACCAGGTATCATAACCTCCTCCATAGCCGTAACCATGCCAGGTTCTTTCACTCCATACCGGCTCCTGTACATTTTCCTGGACTTCTTCTCTTTGTTCTTCCACAGAGCAATCGCAAAGAGCATCTTTCTTCTCAAATTTTATCGAAACGCGGTATATGGCTCCACGTTCTGGCTTGATCAATTCTTCCAGGTTGATCACATGTTTGTTCCATTGTTTCAGATTCTTGGATTGATCATAATCCAGTGCTACTTTTTTCTCTGCCACCACTTTTCCAAAACGGGTCAGTTTATCTCCACCCCCCAGGTCATTCACCTGCAAAAAGTGATGCACATTGTGTTCCATGATGCGAATAACCCGCACGTGCACTGCTTTCAAACTAACGGCTTCAAAGGGGAAGATCAAACCTTGCGAATTTGGTAAAATAGACCCTTCTCCTATTATTTTTACACGTGGCTTTGGTTCATGAAAAGTGATCTTTTTGCGATGTTCTTTGCTAATCCGGTGTCCGCGTACATTTTTGATTCCAGCGGCTACCAAAATTTCCTTTTCTCCCACGACCCGATTCGGCAAATAAATCCGAACCGTGTTGTAGTCGATCGTAAAGTTCAATTTCTTTATTCCCTCAATCTCTATAAGCCCTTCCAGATTCTGATTGGCTTGCAATGGTTCTGAAAAGTTGATTTCTACAAACTGCTCTTCCCGTTCCCGAACACGCATACCGGAAATGGAAAACTCGCCCCCTGCACTTACTCTCACCACTCGTTCTCCACGACTAATGGATTTGATTGCTTCCCCATTCCAACTCAGAATTACTTCTCCTGGGTTATCCCCTCGCTCCACACTGTCCACATAAATGTAATAACGTCTTTTGTTGTAGCGGTTTTCGTCTATTCTGACTGGTAACGTTTTCCCCTTTTGCTTCGCCTGAATCGTTGTTTTTACTTTCTCCGGGTCCGCATAGTCTGATAGAGTGAGTTGTCCGTAAACATATTGTTTGTCTAACTCATAATCACTGTAATTTCGCAGTCCATAGACATTGACAAACATTTGTTGTTGGTAAGTGGCAAACTGAAAGCGGAAGTTTTCATATTTTGCCTCCGTTTTACTCACTTTGCTCAGATCGAACTCTGCATTGTAAAACTGTCCTGTTTCGAGTGCTTTACTCGGAACAAACTCAACTACCCTCGAATTAATCCACACCGCTTTTCCAGGGATTTCCGGTTCAAAATGAAATAGCTTCTTCAGCTCATTGGTGTCCTCAATGATATGAGACTGTCCAGACTTTCGAATGTCCTTGAGTTGATCTTCAGTCAATTCGATCCGAATACTGGATTTCCGATCGATCATTCCCGAGGTATAGGCCGACACGTATTTTCCATAGGCCGGATCAACAGGTACGATCTCCTTTCCTGAGTTACAGGCCAGGATGATCCCGATTAATAAAACATTTACAAAAAAGACTGGGCGAAGCGTTAAAATTCTCATGATATTCATTTTTATCCAAAACAAATATCTGTTTTTCATTTGAAAATCAAGAATCTATCTGATAAGTCGCCCCTTCTTTTTGATTAAGCGTTAAGGATTAGCGATTATTTGCAGTTTTAAATGGCTGCATATACCTCATCGAGGGCCTGCATGATCTTCTTCCCTGCTTTTTCAAGGATTTCAGGAGTGTGTGCCTGAGAAACAAAGCCTACTTCGTAGCCACTTGGCCCCAGGTAAACCCCTTTTTGCAGGAGACTGTGGAACAAAATTTTGAACTTGTTCATATCCGGGTTGATCTGAGCGGCAGCCCGTATTGTCTTTTTTCCATCAAAGTTGAGCCAAAAGATAGATCCTATCTGTACCATTTCAAAATCATAGCCTTTTTCCTTCGCATAGTGATTGATTGGTTCAATAAATGCTTTTGTTCGAGCTTCCTGATCTTCGTAAAACCCGTCTTTGGCACATTCGCTTAGCTGGGCAATTCCGGCGGCCATCGCGACCGGGTTTCCGGACAATGTTCCAGCCTGATAAACGCCTCCTTCCGGAGCAACGTGTCCCATGATCTCTTTGGAGGCTCCATAGGCCCCAACGGGAAGTCCTCCACCTATGATCTTTCCATAGGTCACCAAATCCGGTTGAATCTGGTAATATTCAGCTGCTCCTGCGAACGCCACTCTGAAACCGGAAATCACCTCATCAAAAAACAACAGGATGCCATGGGCGGTACATTGTTTTCTCAGTTCTTTCAAAAAGTCCAATTCCTGGAGTAACAAGCCATTATTTGCCGGGATAGGCTCAATAATGATACAAGCAATCTCTTTGGCATGCTCGTTCAGACAATTGTGCAGGGCTTCGTTGTCATTCAATGGCAAAACAATCGTTTCATTCGCAAAACTCTCTGGAACTCCCTCACTGGATGATGTTCCGAGCGTGGCCAGTCCGCTCCCTGCTTTCACGAGGAGTGAATCACAATGCCCGTGATAACAACCCTCAAATTTTACTATTTTATCTCTTCCAGTATAGCCACGCGCCAGTCGAATTGCCGACATAACGGCCTCTGTTCCGGAACTCACAAAGCGGATTTTATCAATAAACGGATTCTTCGACAAAATCAGTTCTCCCAGTTCATTTTCCAATTGGGTCGGTGTTCCAAAGCTTGCCCCATTTTGCAGGGTTTCCACAATCTTCTGATAGACATTCGGGTGATTGTGTCCGAGAATCAAAGGTCCCCAGCTACAACAAAAATCAGTGTATTCATTACCGTCCTCATCCCAAATACTTGATCCATTCCCCTTCTTCATGAACAAAGGTGTTCCCCCTACTGACTTGAAAGCCCGTACCGGAGAATTCACTCCTCCTGGAAAAAGTTCTTTCGCCCGATCAAATAATTGTTGGGATCGCTCTACACTTGTTGCTGATTTTGTTTCCATGTTGCTGATTTTGATAAAATAGAACTCCAAAGTTAATGAAAATAGCCGCTTATTGGCTTCAAAATCAATGAAAGCAAGCTTTTAAATATTAGCTATCTTTGTCTCGCTCATGAGCAAATTTGTTCACTTCTTAACCGTCGTCTTATGAATTTTGAAAACAGCCTTGAATATGCCCAGCAACTTGATCAACTTGATCCTCTGAAATCATATCGGGATCGTTTTCTGCTCCCAAGCTTTCATAAGAACACCGTTCGCTATTTCACTGGTAATTCATTGGGGCTTCAGCCGAAATCCTGTGCCACTTACATTCAGCAAGAATTGGAGGATTGGGCCAAATGGGGGGTCGAAGGGCATTTTTATGCCAAGAATCCCTGGTTTTCATATCATGAGAACTTAAGTAAAATGGCTGCCAACATTGTGGGCGCCCTCGAAAAAGAAGTGGTAATTACTCATTCTCTGACGACCAATTTGCATTTGCTCATGGTCTCTTTTTTCAGACCGGAAGGAAAACGCTGTAAGATCCTCTGCGAAGCGAAGGCCTTTCCAAGTGATCAATATGCGCTGGAATCACAGTTAAAATTTCATGGTCTTTCAACAAAAGAACATTTAATTGAAATTCATCCTAGAACTGGGGAAGAACTGATTCGAGAAGAAGATGTACTGGAACAAATTCAACTTCATGGTGACGAAATTGCGTTAATCATGATGGGTGGGGTCAATTACTATACCGGACAGCTCTTTGATATGCAGAAAATCACGGAAGCCGGACATCAGGTAGGTGCCATCGTTGGTTGGGACCTGGCCCATGCTGCTGGAAATATCAAGATGAACCTGCACGATTGGGAAGTCGACTTTGCAGCCTGGTGTAGTTACAAATACCTCAATTCTTCACCGGGTGGTGTTTCGGGCCTTTTCGTTCATGAAAAACATGCAAAACGACCAGATTTACCCCGTTTTGCCGGGTGGTGGGGACATGATAAGGAAGTTCGGTTTTTGATGGAGCCTGGTTTTCATCCAATGGAAGGAGCTGAAGGTTGGCAACTGAGCAATGCACCCGTGTTGGGTATGGCTGCTCATTGGGCGTCTCTTGAAATCTTTGATGAAGTGGGAATGGATGCCCTTTGTAATAAGCGAGACCGTTTAACCGCATACCTGGAATTCATCATCCGGAAAGTATCTGAGAAATATCACGATCGTTGTCAATTGGAAATTATCACACCGGAAGACCAAAGCAAACGAGGAGCCCAATTATCCGTGTTTATACATGGTGGGGGGAAACCTGTCTTTGATTTCCTAACTGAAAAAGGGGTGGTCGCTGACTGGCGTGAACCCAATGTGATCCGGGTGGCTCCGGTTCCTCTGTACAATTCTTTCGAAGATGTCTACTACTTTGGAAAGTACCTTGACGAAGCGATAAATGCCCGGGTTTAACCTTACTCGAAGGAAATTAAAACCTGCCCCTTGTCCACCACTTGATCTGAATTCACTTCAATGGATTTTACTTTCCCAACTCCTTCGGATTTGAGGACATTTTCCATTTTCATCGCTTCCAGAGTCAGCAATTCGGAGCCAACTTCAACTTCATCACCAATGGCAACGGCCAAGGACACAATTCTTCCCGGCATCGGAGATTCCAATTGTTTCAGTTTTTTAACTTTCACTTTGTTTAGTCCGAGTTCTTCGATCAGGGCGTCGAGGCTTCCTTCTTTTCGAATAACAAATTCACGGTGATTAACCTTAATGCGTAGGGTTCTGTCTTCAAAACGCTCTTCAAGGATTTCGCCACGAAACACTTTTCCACGATGTTCAATCACAAAAAAACGATCGTCATCCCAGCGCACATTGGCACCAGGAATGGTACTAATTCTCTCTCCGTCTATGATCCAGTTATCCTTTGACATCTTTTCAGATTTTTCTCAAAAATAGCCATTTTATTTATTCTGATCCAGCTCTTTTGAATTTCAACATTTTCCCTGATGCCATTCATAGGGGCAATTAGCGATATTATCGAAAAAATTGCTGTTAGACTCCTTAGAATAGTACTTTTGTCTTTGCACGCAACATTTTTTACATGCTCAGAGTTTTATCTCTTCTTTGTTTACTTATTGCTTTTTCGATCCATGGACAAATCGTTAGTTCCGGCAAAAAAGTCAAGAAAAAGCGTGTTGAACTAAATGAAGAACCGACGACTTTCAAAATATACGGAGACATGGGCCTCGCACGTTCCTTTCGCATTCTCCAAAAAAGTCCGACGGCATTCGGAAAGGAATTAGGCGATCGCAATGATGAAAAACCCTTGTTTACGCAGTCCTACGAGTTAGGCCTCTTGAGCAAACTCAATAAAAACTGGTGGTTTAATCTGGGGATCAGCTACACTTCTTTTGGAGAACAATATCAAATTGATTGGGTGGACTCTTCGTTCGCTTATCAAAACAAGTACAATTGGTTAGCGGTTCCCTTTCGGATTCAATTTGAAGGACCATCCAAAATCGGCTTTTTCATCAACTCAGGATTGCAAGGCCAGATGCTCAGTTCATATCGACACGAGGAACAACGGAGCATTGACGGAATAAACTCTGAGTCCACAGACAAAAGTACCTCCAACATTCGGGGAATTTCCCTCTCAACAACTTCTGTATTAGGTATCAAGCCCAAAATCAGTCCTCAGGTCCGGCTTATTCTAGCCTACTCGTTCCAGTTCCAATTAAGTAATAGCTACGTGAAACAGTTTGCATACACGCATCAGGCATATAGTCACATGTTTCGTTTTGGATTTCAATGGTCCAGGTAGTTTAATTTTTAACGCGCACAGCATTATTTTGATAAATATTTAACTTTGTTTGAAGCAGTAAACCATGAAAACAATCCTTATTCTCGGGGCAGGTCTGTCCAGCTCTTCCCTGATCAGATACTTACTTCAACACGCCGGACAACAAAATTGGCAGGTTCGCATTGTCGACCAAAATATTGAAAGTGTTCAAAAAAAGATCGCTTCAAATCCTCATGGAGTTGCCTTGTCCTTTGATGCACTCAATCCAGAAGAAAGAAGACCTGAAATAGAGCGCGCTGACTTGGTGATCAGTATGCTTCCGGCAAGGTTTCATGTGGATGTGGCCAAAGATTGTATTGAACTCAAAACTAAGCTGATCACTCCTTCCTATATTTCAAAAGAAATGCAGGAACTGGATCAGGCAGCGAAAGAAGCTGGGATTCTCATCATGAATGAAATTGGTGTTGACCCTGGAATCGATCACATGAGTGCGGCTAAAATTATTGATGAAATCAAACACCAGGGTGGAAAGATTACCTGTTTTAAATCGTATTGTGGTGGCCTGATTGCTCCGGAGTACGATAACAATCCCTGGCATTATAAATTCACCTGGAACCCCCGAAATGTAGTACTTGCTGGTTTTGGTGGGGCAGCCAAATACATCGAGCAGGGACTGTATAAGTTCATCCCTTATCATGAGTTGTTTAACCGCCTGGATCACATTGAAATTGAAGGGTACGGTTCTTTTGACGGCTATGCCAATCGTGATTCCCTGCTTTATAGGTCTATTTACGGTTTGGATGAGATCCCCACGATTTTTAGAGGAACCTTGCGCCGACCTGGTTTTTGCCAGGCATGGAATATTTTGGTGAATCTGGGAATGACTGATGATTCATACGTGCTGGAAAATTCAGAACGTTTGACTCCCCGCCAGTTTTTGAATACCTTCTTACCTTACGACACAAGTAAGCCCGTAGAATATAAATTCGACAAACTGTTTACAAAAGGAAACAAGCAACTTTATGATCAGTTCGATTGGGTTGGCCTTTTTGAAAATGATGAGGCGATCGGAATCGAAAATGCTTCTCCGGCGATTTTGTTGCAACATATCCTGCAAAAAAAGCTGGTACTGGATCCGGAAGACAAGGACATGATTGTGATGTATCACCTTTTCCGATACGAGTTGGATGGACAGGAGTTGGAGATGACTTCTTCCATGGTGAACATCGGAGAAAATCAGGTTTATACTTCGATGAGCAACACGGTTGGTTTGCCTGTAGCTATTTGCTCCAAACTGATCCTTCAGGGAAAAATTCCAGACCTGGGAGTTCAAATTCCGATTAAAGAGCACGTTTATCAGCCCATTTTAGACGAATTGGAAGAGTTAGGCATTGGATTCAAAGAATCCTGGCCAACATTGAAGCACTAATTATAGTACTAGTTCCTCTCCCGGAATATGGTGGAAAAATTTATTTGGAACCGGATGCGTTGATGGCCATGGAAGCACCAGATCATCGCCGCAGGAAAAGGCCTTGATGATCTTAAATGCGTCGTCTACACAATTATTTCCCACGAGCGAGTACCCCCAGTTTTTAGAATCTTCCGCCATATCTTTAGCTGCTTCCGGGCAAGTATGGTCTATATCAAGTATTTTATATTGCTGATAGTTGAAGGTTTTCCCTCGCTTCATGGTTTCCAGCATCCTTTCAAAATCATTGGTTTCTATAAAAACACCATTATTCTGACCCGGCCAGATGGCAACGCTTCCTACGGTTTCTTTGGCGCCAAAGCAGAACACTCCGGGTTCTGTCTCAAAACCCCAGCCAATGTGTCCCAAATGCATTGGAACTTCTTTATTAACGAATACGACTGCTCTCATATGTCCATACTATCAGGCAAACCTATGATTAAACCCCTTTTTAAGCAAGTCCCCTTTTGGTGGTTTCATAGTCCCTTTTTGGTGAGGGTTTCTATCTGTGTAACAAAAAAAGGGAGGTTTTCCCTCCCTTTTCCTTACAAACGATATGTGCTTAGTCCTGCTCCAATAGCATTTCGCTGCTGACGCCGGTGATAGCCTCTTTGATTTTTTGTTCCAGTTCTTCAAACAATTCGGGATTGTCCAGGATCAGGTTCTTCACCGCATCCCTACCTTGTCCAAGTTTTGTTTCTCCGTATGAAAACCAGGAACCACTCTTCTTAATAATATCCATATCTACTCCCAGATCGATGATTTCACCAACTTTGGAAATTCCTTCTCCGTACATGATGTCAAATTCTGCTTTTCGGAAAGGAGGAGCTACTTTGTTTTTTACCACCTTCACACGGATTCTGTTTCCGGTTACATCTTCTCCATCCTTGATCTGAGAAGATCTTCTGATATCAATTCGCATGGAAGCATAAAACTTCAATGCGTTCCCTCCAGTCGTTGTTTCCGGATTCCCGAACATCACTCCGATTTTATCCCGAAGCTGATTGATGAAAATACAACAACAGTTGGCCTTTGAAATAGAACCCGTTAATTTTCGCAATGCCTTGGACATTAAACGTGCTTGCAAGCCCATTTGTGAATCTCCCATTTCTCCTTCGATCTCCGCTTTTGGGGTCAAGGCTGCAACTGAGTCCACCACCAGTAGATCAATGGCTCCGGAACGAATCAGGTTATCCGCAATTTCCAGGGCCTGTTCTCCGTTATCCGGTTGTGAAATCAACAGGTTTTCAATATCCACACCCAATTTTTTGGCATAAAACTGATCAAAGGCGTGTTCCGCATCTACAATTGCTGCTATTCCACCTTGTTTTTGAACTTCTGCAATTGCGTGAATAGCCAGGGTTGTTTTTCCTGAAGATTCCGGCCCGTATATTTCAATAATCCGACCTTTTGGGTAGCCATTGACTCCTGTTGCCAGGTCCAGGGTTATTGATCCTGTTGGGATGACTTCCACCTGCTCAATGGCATCATCTCCGAGCTTCATAACAGTTCCTTTACCGTACGTTTTATCCAGCTTCTCCATGGTCAACTGAAGTGCTTTCAATTTTTCTGTGTTCGTTTCTTTAGACATATCGTTTGTTTTTAAGTTGATGTGACAAATTTATAGGGCGAAGTGCGTAAACTACTTACGTTCTTCTTTTTCTTGATAAATAGCGAATATTTCTTCGGCGTGTGCCTTTGTTTTTGGGCGTGTTATTACTTCCAGAACCTCTCCTTTTTCATCGATGACAAACGTGGTTCTTAAAATTCCGTCAAACACACGTCCCATAAATTTTTTCTCCCCCCAAACACCGAACAGGTCAATCACTTTTCGTTCTTCATCTGCCAATAGCGTAAAAGGCAATTCATATTTATTCGTAAACCGCTGATGACGCTTTACACTATCCATACTTACACCCACCACTGTAATTCCCTTTGATTGAAGTTCCTGGTGATGGTCCCGGATATTGCAGGCCTGTGTGGTGCATCCAGGTGTCATGTCTTTGGGATAGAAGTACAAAACCCACTTTTTTCCTTTCAATTGCCCCGAATCAAATTCTTTTCCCTGCTGATCTACTGATATAAACGATGGGGCCATTTCTCCTTTTTGTATCATTTGGTTATTTTTTTGTCTTTCTTTTGATTAAATTCTAATCAAAAATACATTTTTTTAGATACCCCGCTTCTTTTTTGCCCATATTTTTTGAGCAACGCAATCTTAATAACTAAATAATGTGTTGTTTTTTAACTACTTAACGTAGTCCTGTTTCACTACCAAAACAAACTGATCCGCTTCCAAACAGCGATAACCCAAATCATAACAGAAATAATAAGTCGTTCCCTTCTGAGTCGTATATACGTTTGTATAATAATGAAAGTTAAAGCCTTTTTCTGCCAGGCTGATTCCGTCTATTTTAGTTTTTCCGTGCGGATTTAATTCGAATAAAATTCTCCTGTTTTTCCTGAGAATTCCATTTATTCTCCTGACATACTTGTTGCTTTCTTCATTCAGGCGATTATGGAATGCATTTCGGCAGTAGTCCGAACAAAACTTTTGATCTTTCCGGCCCTTTAGCGCATTTCCACACTCCTGACAACTTCTTGTTTCAGGCATTTCGAGAGTTTTAGATACCCGAAATATAGCTAATTTTTTAGATGTTCTTTGGCAATTCCTTTTGCTGAAAATGAAAGCCTTCCGAGATTAACTTCTCAGAAGATGCACTGATCCCCTCCAATAATAAGCTGGCCATTTCTCCGAAAATCAGAAAAACCACCCAACGAGGCACCCGAAAAGGAAGTAGTCTCTTTTTGTTTTTGCGGGCCAACAATCGCATTATTTCTCCCAAACTCGTTGTCCCGGCATTCACATGATAAATCCCCTTCAACTGCTGTTTGATCCCAAATTCAAAGGCTTGTAGCAAATCACTAATATGTACCCATGGAATTCGTTGCTCACCACTGCCCAATATAGCACCAAAACCCTTCAGAAGCGGTTCTTCCATTTTCTTCAAGGCTCCTTTACCGTTTGCTATTACCATGGGAATTCTCCAAATCAATACCGGACAATGAACTTCCATTTTCTGGGCTTCTTCCTCCCATTTGGACACTAAATCAGAAAGAAAATCCGTTCCCATTGAATCTTTTTCTGTGTAATGTTGTTCGGACGAGGTATCAAAACAATTGATGCCTGAGGCACTAATATACAACTGAAGCTCCGGCATCAACGCTGCTTTACTTCTCAGGAAGGCCGCTGGCTCTATTCTTGAGTTCAGCAATTCTCTTTTTCGGGACGAAGTCCATCTTTTATCAGCAATTCCAGAGCCACACAAATTTATTAGATGTGTCACTCCCTCCAACGCTTTTTCATCCAGCTCTTCTTTTGACGGATCCCAATAATGAAAACCTGCTTTTCCGAAGGTCTTTTTCTTATTTCTCGTCAGGATACGTACTTTCCACCCCGCTTTTGTGAAATGATTCTTTAATTCCTGTCCCAGAAAACCTGTTCCTCCAGCAATCAATACGATACAATCCATGTATTGTTTTTATAAAAAACGAATGAAAAGATGATTTGTTCTAAAATCGATGTGGTATTAAACCAGCCTGATTCGCTTATTGAGATCTTCCCGGTACGACCCTCCTATTGGAATGACCTTCTTATCATTCTCCAAATGCAGGTTTGGATAGTCAATAGAAGCTATTTTATCGATGCGCACAATAAAGGAACGATGCACCCGGATAAATTCTGTTTTACCCATTTTTGTTTCTATCTCCTTCATCGTGGAATGAATCGTATAGCGCGTTTCCAGTGTATTGATTACGACATAATCCTTCAGTGCCTCAATAAAGTAGATATCACTGGTATTCAACTTAACCAGTTTGCTGTTCGACTTCACAAAAATAAAGCCGTCCGATTGTTCTTTATTATCCACCAAGGAATATAGGTAATCCCGCTCTTTTTCGAGTTCCAGCGATTTCTTGTGCTTATAAAGAGCCATTTCTATCGACGTATGTAAATCGATCTCTTTAAACGGCTTGATGATGTATCCGTAAGGCTCGGTTACCTTCGCTTTACTCAAAGTGGATTCATCTGCATAAGCTGTCAGGAAAATAACCGGGGTATTCAATTCATTCTTAACGACCTCAGCCACTTCAATCCCGTTCATGTCTCCCTTGAGCATGATATCCATCAATACGATGTCCGGATTTGTTTCACGGGCAAGCTCCAAAGCCTTATCCCCAGTTGCAGCAGCACCAACAACCTGATAGCCCAGTTTTTTTAAACTGTGCTGAATGTCCTTCGATACAATCGACTCATCCTCTACTACCAGCACGTTGATTTGTCCCATGCTACTTACAGTTTTTGCTTCTCAAAAGTAATAAAATATTTGATTCCCTTCTTTCTTTCCAGCCTGATATCTCCGCTTAGCTGTTCGACCAGGGTGATAACCAATTGCAAACCAAGTGTTTCTGTTGCTTCAATATCAAAATCATCTGGTAATCCTACCCCATCGTCTCCCACGACCAGTTCCAACATTTCCTTGTCTGATTTCAAGCCGAGATAGATGCTGCCGTTTCCTACTTCGTTAAAGGCATATTTCATGGAATTTGTAATCAACTCATTGATGATTAATCCACAAGGTATGGCCTGATCCAGACTCAGGTCCACATGCTCTACTTCTTCCACCAAATCAATGTTCAATCCCCGATTAAATTGATAGGAAGAAATTAGATTTCTAACCAGTTCCCGTGCATAATTCTTAAAGTTGATCGAAGAAAAATTCGTCGTTTGATACAAACTTTCGTGAATAATGGCCATTGAACGGATTCGATGCCGGCTTTCTTCCATGATCTCCAAAATGCGCTCATCTTCGATATAAGACGTCTGCAGATTTAAAATACTGGAGATAATCTGCAAATTGTTTTTCACGCGGTGATGCACCTCCTTCAACAATACCTCTTTCTCTTTGAGCGAAAGAAGTATTTCCTTTTCGTTATTCTTTTTATCCGTAATATCGTGCGCTACCAATGAAAACTCTGTCAGTACATTGTCCAGGTTCATAATCGGATTCAGGTATATTTCAACCCAAACCTTTTCATTATGGACATTGATGAATTTTAACTCAAATTGATGCGATTTTCCCTTTCTGACCGAACTTAACATAAAACGGAAATAGCGCATCTTGATTTCAGAAATAATCTCTCCGAAGTAACTTTCAAAATCATCTCCAATTTGAAATTCTTTCCCTGTATGATAGTCGAAATACGATTTACTTTGCTGATTGAATCCTGAAAATTTTAGATTTGGATCTAGCGTCACCAACAAAGTATTCTGAGAACTGTCAAAAATCGCTCTCGTTCTTTTATACTCTGTCTGAAGCTTCAATTCGACCTGCTTTCTTTCCTCGATCTCTTTTTCGAGTTGTTTATTACTTTCTTCCAGAATTTCCGATCGAATCATTTCCTTGGAAAGCTTTGTTTGATAAGAAATATCTTTCAGGATCATCATGGTGGCCTCTGCCCCTTCAAACATAATGGTCACCAAGGTCAGACTCAATACCAATTGATTCTCCCCGACCTTTACTTCCAGTTGACTATGTCTTGTTTTCTTATCTTTCCGATGCTTCTCAATAGCCGCCTGAAACTGATGACAACCTGAACCAAAGTACTTTTCGCAAAAGTTTATTTTCGAAGGATCTCCGTGCGGAAGCCCCATGAGTCGATAAAATTCCGAACTGGCATATAGAAATTGATCTTTCCTCAAAATCAGGAATCCTTCAGGTGTGTTCTCTATGATGGACTCAAAGGTTTTTTTACTGTTCTCCAGAGCCCGGATATTGCGATTCCGCTCTGTTTCATCCCGGATAACACAATGGTAGCATTTTTCATCTCCTATCTTTAACTCAACAATTGAAACAACCGCCTCAATAAATTCCTCTCCTTTGGAAAATAACCAGTTAAAACGAATGGATTTCTTTTGGCTCAGCTGCAAAAAATAATGATCATAGTACTTTTTTAGCTTCGGGGACTGAGCGTGTGAAAAATCCCACAGACTTTTCTCCAGAATATCTTCTCTGGATTTCCCGAATAAATTCAATCCCTGTTGATTGATGTCCGCAATCAGATCTCCCTCCAGGAGCAAAATTGAATCATTACTTTCTTCATAAATGGACCGGTATTTTCTCTCATTGGATTCCAATGCCTGCGCACTAAGAGTTAATTCCGTCACATCCACCAGGTTCCCTTCGATCTGATCATACTCAAAATCGTAATAGAAGTTGAATACGAAAAAGAATTCCTGATCAAATTCATTTAAATACGTTTTTCGGTAGTTAATAACACGTTCCTGGTTCTGTAGTTTCTCGCGCAAATCAGACCATTCCTTTTGGTCGGGGAACAATTGAATCTCTTCTTTATGCTCTTTGTTGAATAAACGTAAAAAGGCCGGATTACATTCTAGTATTTTCCCTTCCAGGTCCAATGAGAACACACCTGTCAGGTTTCGGATAAACAGATTCTTGTATTTCTTTTCATTTTGTCGGACGCGCTCATTCTCCACTTTTTTCTCGGTGATGTCCCGAAACATTCCGATGATGTAGCTTCCGTTCTTCAAATTCACCCGATTGAACTTTACCTCCACAATCTTTTGATTGTCCAGGTGCAGCTCCTTCAAAAAGAACTGCTCTTCTTCCAGGGAGTTCAGTCGAATAATATCTTCTGAATAAAGTTGTTTGAGAAATTTACGCTCAATTTGATCCGCCTGATCCTCATCAAAAATTGACTTCAACTCAACATTGAAATCAATTAATTTGATCTGTTTGTCTTTTAACTGAAACAAAAGGACACCGTGTCCCATGTTATTCACAATTCCCTTCAGATATAAGTTATTATCTTCCAGTGAATTAATCAGCCGGTCCCGACTGTATAAAATGATGTTAAAGAAAAGTCCGACGCAGATAAAAAGCGTGTAATAAGCAGTCAAATTTGCCGATGTTTCTACCGGGAAAAAGAGATCTCCCAGAGTGAGACAAGCTCCGATGAACAAAAAATGAATCAAAGAATATCGGAATCGTTGAATTGCAAAATTTAGAGTAGAAAAAATGGCCAAAAAATAGATGAAATCGTACGCTTCATAAGCATGATTCCTTAAATCGATCAAGCTGTATATCGTAACAACATTGAAGAAGATGAAATAAAGCAAGGGAAGTCGATTCTTAAAAAAAGGAATCGTCCTTTCCAGCAACAAAATGAAAGGAAAGACAATACTCGCAGAAATCAGGCTCACAAAAAGGGATTCCGGTGCCCCGACCCATTTAAAAAAAAAAGCAAAGGGAGGACACAACAAAAAGGCAAAGACTAACAATATGATTGTCAGTCTATTACTATCATCACTTTTGCTTTGATAATTGTAAAAAAATGGAACAATATTTTTGCCTCTGATTCTTTTCATGACAGGCCCTAAAATAAGAGTTATATTTCATTGTTTCGATAAGCTACGAATTTTTGGCTTCCCGTCAAAAGTGTACGGAAGTATAATAATTAAAATAAATTAATCTTATTTAAAGAAGTATTTATTCTTTCTTATTAAGAGTGTTAATAGGTTTATAAGTGTATGAATACTTATTTGTTTATATGAGTTATTAAAGAAATGAACGATATTATAAACAATATGGGTAGGGGTAAACCTCTGAAAATAAGCATTCTGTTATCTAACCCTGTTGAAATGTTAACATCGATTATGTTGACAATTCTTGTCTCTGAAAAGGAAAGTCTCTCGTTCAAAACAGGTGTGAAAAGCAGAGAAAAAATTCGTCTTTTTTACTTGCGTATTTCAATTTCATTCTGGTATATATAAATTCTCTCAAATAGCAAGTAAATATTTTAATTAAACATGAACAAAAGAAACAGATTTCAACAAGATCTTTGTGCATAAAATTGTTTTTCTGATCTTTGATTTTCAGCAAACTATGAACCCGGGGAAATTCCCAATGTTCATTAAAAAGAGCTTTTGTTAATAACCGTTGAAAATAGAATGATTTAAAATGAAGAGCAGCATTATTCCCATAGGAGCCGACCACGCAGGATTTCAGTTGAAAAAAGTACTCATTGAATACCTTCAGCAAAAAGGCTACGAAGTGAAAGATTTTGGGTGTTATTCTGAAGAAAGCATTGATTATGCAGATTTCGCACATCCGGTAGCAGATTTTGTTGAGTCTGGAAATGCCACTTTTGGCGTATTGCTTTGTGGCAGTGGTAACGGGATCAATATGACCGCTAATAAACATCAGGGAATTCGTTCTGCTCTTTGTTGGAAGGCAGAAATTGCCAGTTTGGCCAGACAACATAATGATGCCAATATCCTCACCTTGCCAGCTCGTTTTGTGAGTGAAGCAGAGGCAAAGGAAATTTTAGATGCCTTCATTTCGGAGGACTTTGAGGGGGGCAGACACCAACGTAGAATTGATAAAATACCACTCGGATCATGTTAGGAAGGGTTTTTACTGGACTGGCGGTACTGCTTTGCTTAAGTGGCCTGTACGGACAAGTCGATTTCAGACAATCGATCAGACAAGATTATCTGATGAGGGATGTTTATACTCTGGCTGCTGACTCTTTTGAAGGGAGAAGGACAGGAGAATATGGTCAGCACAAGGCTGCGGATTATCTGATTAGTGTATTGGAGGAAAATACGGTACCTGCTTACGGAGAATCATACAAACAATCTTTCGGGCTGTGGAAAAAGAACTTGAGCGGTGAATTGTGGAATCAGCAGAACAAGCTGGTTTTTCCCAGAGATTTTGGTTTTTCCAGTATTTATGAACCTTTTCAGTTTGAAGGAACTATTCCAGTCTATGCTTCTGTGAAAGAGGCAGTAAAATCTAGTCGGGAAAAAGTGATTTGCATTCAGGCAAAAAGTCTCATGAAGTTTGATATTCGAGGGATTAAAAAATTAAATGTGGATCTCGTCATCGTGGCATGTGAAATGTATCAATCAGACTATTTTAGTTCAAAAATTGATGATGAAGACCTGGCTTTCCAGGGGATTCCAAAAACAAAACTGATCTACGTATCGGCATCTAAATTAAAAGATCTGTCGACCGGAAAAATAGATATAAAGTTGGATTTGAATCCTGGAAAAAAAGCGGTGGAAACGGAGAATGTGGTCGCATGGATCGAAGGAAGTGATCCCAAACTGAAAAAGGAATTTGTTGTTATAAGTGGCCACTATGATCATTTGGGAATTCACAACGGAAAGGTGCATAACGGTGCAGATGACAATGGAACCGGATCGGCGACCATGCTTGAGCTTGCCCGCTTGTTTCGCTTATTGAAGGAGCAGGGAAAGGGAAGTAAGAGAAGTTTACTGTTTGTTTGGTTTACTGGTGAGGAAATGGGATTGTTTGGCTCAAGGTATTATACCACACATCCGATGGTTCCTCTAGAAAAAACGATCGTAAATCTGAATATCGATATGATCGGAAGGAATGAGGATGGCGTAGAAGATGGAGAAAGAAAAATCTTTTTGGTTGGGGCTGATCGGATCAGTAAGCGTTTACATGAGATCAGTTCGGAAACGGCAGCGAAGAAAAGTGGACTCGTGTTGGATTATAAATACAATGATCGAAAGGATCCATTGAGATTATATTACCGTTCTGATCACTATAATTTTGCGGAGAAGGGAATTCCATGCATCTTCTATTTCGGAGGTTTTCACAAAGACTATCATCAGGCAACAGATGACGCGGAAAAAATAGATTTTATAAAAGTCCGGGAGGTTGCCCTACTTGTTGCTCATACAGCATGGGAACTCCTGAATATGGAGGGTAGCTTGAAATGATCAGGGCCGATCTTTCAGTAGTTTTTGGATGAATCTTTCGGTTTCTTCAGCGTAGTCCTGATAAACTTTTCCTGTTCCGGGACCATTAAATCCGGTATGGATTCGAACCACATCTCCTCCCCGATCAATAAAAATGACTGTTGGGTAAGAAATAATTTCATTGAGCATAGAAAAATCTTCGGAGGATTTACTTTTGCTTGCCTGTCCACCGACCAGGAAAAGATGATTTAGATTCAATCGCTTTTTGTACAACTCTATAATTTCTACCTGTTTCTCAAAACTCTCAGGTGTTTCATAGGCAATGGAGATAATTTCAAGACCCTGTGAGTGGTATTTCTTGTAAATATCTTTGAAATACATGATTTCATCCAGGCAGTTTGGACACCAGGTACCCATGATTTGGACTATGGTGACCTTATCGTGAAAAGCTTTGTTTGGAAAATCAAAAGTATTCCCATCCGTTTGCTTAAAAGAGAAGCGAAACGCGCTATTTTCTTTTAGGTAAGTAATAGAATCAGGATCTCTTAGACTGAAAGCATCATCTTTATGGGCAATCCAGTCGGTATGGTAGTGTTTTCCGGAGTAGAAATGTCCATTGGAAATTTGTTCCCCAGAAACATCGCCCGAGAAATAAAAAGCATGAGATCCATCAAAGCAGGACAGGAAAAAGTGTTGTTGGTCTGTTCTTCCTGACAAAAAGCGGAAATCTCCGGTTTCCGTTAGAAAGGTTCCTTCCAGTCCCTCAGAACTTGAATTAAAAACACCCTGAGCCAAATCGGGATTTCCTGATCGCGGATCAAAAACCACTTTCCATTTCCCGGAAAGAGCCAGGTTGGAAACATCATTTTTAACAGGTTTTTTCACATAATTGGCGCAAAAAGGAATGCGATAATTTGTCCCCTTATTTAGGTTTTGCCAGTAGCCGGATATTTTTTTCTTATTAATCCGTTTAAATCGCAGGAAAGAATGAAAATGAGGAAAATCAATTTGAAAAGAATCACCGATCGCCCGGAAACGAGTCAATTGGATCTGCTCTTCAGCATTATGAATAGTAAATACCAGAGATTTTTGGGAATTTGCTACCTGAAGCTTAAAAGGCAGGGTCGTCGTATCATTTAGGACAAGCCCTGCTGCCCAAATTCCTTCTTTTACTTTTATGTTTGTTTGACCCAGAAAACAGGATACAGAAAAGGTAAGGCCAAGTACAGCAAAAAGAGCCTTTTGGAACATGTTTTGTTTTTGGTTTGAGTGAGCTAAGATAGCTTTTTATGTCTAAATTTGAGGACCCACGCAACTTTTTATTGTAAAAATAAGTCTTACAGATAACTATGGATGAAAGAGTGCTGGTAAAAGAGTGTTTGAAGGGATCTTCCATAGCGCAAAAAGAGTTGTTTGACAAGTTTGCTCCGAAGATGATGTTTGTTTGCCTGCGCTATATGGGGGAACAAACCGAAGCCGAAGATGTACTTCAGGAAGCTTTTATTAAAGTATTTCGTTCATTGCCGAAATATCAGTTTGAAGGTTCTTTTGAAGGATGGATCAGGCGAATCGTCGTGAATAGTTGCCTGGATGCCATCCGGAAGAACAAGCAATTTATGAACGATCACTCCCTGGAATCGGTGGAATATAAGCTGAGTACCTCAGAGGGGGCCATTGATCAATTGTACGCGGAAGATTTACTGAAGCTGATCAAACAAATGCCACCCGGTTATCAGGCGGTGTTTAACCTGTTTGCGATCGAGGGGTATAGTCACAAGGAGATAGCGGAACTATTGGGAATTTCGGAAGAAACATCCAAATCGCAATATTATCGGGCACGAGCATACATGAAAAACTGTTTAGAAAAATTGACGTTTGAAAGATAAAGATCATATCAAGGATTTGTTTGAGGAAAAACTCAAGCATGGGGAAGCTCCGGTGAATCCGGAACTATGGGCTGGTATTTCATCTTCCGTGCAGGGAATCTCTTATAGTACGGGAATGAGTTCGATTGCCAAATTTGGACTCATTGCTGCCGGAGTTGCCGGTTTAGGTCTTGGAGTTTATCTCTTTTCTTCGGGAGACGAACAGACTACCGGAAAGCCACAGCATAGCCAGATACAACTACAGGAAAAGAAAGCAGAACCACAACAAGCGGAAGAAACTACATCTCCGGTGAGTCAGGAGAATGAGCACCAGAAACAGGCTCAAAAGGAAACAGGTTTCAAGGAGAATAGAGAAGTATCCGATACTAAAGACGCGGAGCAGAACTTCGAAGAGCAAACAAAACTGACCAAGGAGAAACCGAACCTGTCCGTAACATTGAATAAACCTCCGTTTGAAGTGCCATTTCCAGATCCGAATAGCCAGGATGAGGAGAAGAAGATTGAAATGATCGAAATCCCTGAGCAAAAGGCAACATCTGGTCAGGAAGAGAAACAAACGAGTGTAGGACAAGAAGACCAGCAACAGGAAGAAAGGCAACAAGAGATAAGCTATCGCCTGGAAGCACTTCCAAACATTATTACCCCGAACGGAGATCAACACAATGATTTTCTGGAAGTCAACAGCGAAGGTCTGGAAGAATTTACCGTAACGGTACTGAATGAACGAGGCGAAAGAGTTTACTTCTCCGAAGACCCGAACTTTAAATGGGACGGAAGAGATTTGAGCGGAAACCCGGTGCCAAATGGGAACTACATTTATTACATAATAGCAAAATCCAAGGGAGGAGAAAATGTTTCAAAACATAGCCTTCTGACAATAACGAGATAATACCTCACCTTTTACTAATCACTAAAACCCATTGATATAACCGTTAATGGGTTTTTTTGTGTCAAAAAAAAACACCCGCCGATGAGGGGGTGTTTTTCTGAGGTTTCGAGCGGATTCGAACCGCTGTACGTGGTTTTGCAGACCACTGCCTAGCCACTCGGCCACGAAACCATTCAGCAGAGCAAAAATAGTTAATTTTTTTTAATCCTCTATGACAATTGCGACACTTTCTACGTCTCCGTTAATGGGGGGTGAAAGTTTGATAATTTCTACCCGGAGACTCTGAATCGTACTCAGTTCACCCCTCATTCGATCGACAATTCGTTGACCAACATGCTCAATGAGTTTGGAACGAATTTTCATCTCTTCGGAAACAATTTTATTGACGGTCACATAATCTATCGTTTCACTCAACTTATCTGATTGAGCGGCACTACTAAAGTCTGTTGTAAGAGAAACATGAACAATATAATGTCCCCCGATCAGGCCTTCTTCGTCCAGACATCCGTGGTTAGCAAAGCATTTGATTCCGTTGACGTGTATTTGGTGCTTCATGCGACCGGATGTGTTTCTCCGAGGACTTTAACTCCTTCTTCCATTCGTTCGATGCACTCTTGTTTGCCCAGGAAAGAGGCAATTTCAAACATACTTGGTCCCGCACCTTTTCCGGTGATGAGTAATCTGAAAAG
The DNA here is from genome assembly GCA_006226425.1 of Bacteroidota bacterium. GTDB lineage: Bacteria > Bacteroidota > Bacteroidia > Flavobacteriales_D > Crocinitomicaceae > M2408. Next base: position 112,318 of record SBGX01000006.1, read on the forward strand.
AGGAAGTACTGCGCCAATTCCCAGTTCCTTTTGTTCCAGGAAGTTTTTGAAAGCCGCTTCAATGTTTTCAGGAGTGAAATCCTGTACCCCTCCAAGCACTTTTTTCCATTCTTCCATCAACGAGCTGGCTTGATTCTTCCACTTTTTATCGGTGGTTTTTTGGTCGTACTCAGCTGGTTTCTGAAGCAGGTATGCACCCTCCGTAAGAATGTCTTCAACAAAGGTAGCCCGCTCTTTCATGAGGGAGACGATCGCTTCTAATTTATTTAAATCGCAATTTTCAATGTTTTTTTGCGATAATATCTTAGCGAGTTCCTGATCAGATGTTTTTCTAAGGTATTGTTGCTGGAACCATTTGGTTTTTTCAGCGTCAAATTTAGCACCGGCCTTTCCAACGCGATCCAGGCTAAATGCTTGTACTAACTCCTCCAGGCTGAAAATTTCCTGACTGGTACCGGGGTTCCATCCAAGGAAGGCCAACATGTTGATAAAGGCTCCGGGAAAATATCCTTTTTCACGATAACCGGAATAAAGCTCTCCTTCTGCTGTTGTCCAGTCTGTTGGGAACACTGGAAAACCAAGGCGGTCACCATCTCTTTTTGAAAGTTTTCCGTTTCCATCTGGGCGAAGCAATAAAGGAAGGTGTGCAAAACACGGACAATTCCAATCAAAAGCTTCGTAAAGTAAAACGTGAAGAGGTGCTGAAGGCAACCACTCTTCCCCGCGGATCACATGACTGATTTGCATCAAATGATCATCTACCACGTTTGCCAGGTGATAAGTAGGCATTCCGTCACTTTTAAAGAGAACCTTGTCGTCTAGGTTATTCGTATTAACGACCACCCATCCTCTGATTTCATCTTCGAAACGGACGTCTTTGTTGCGGGGCATTTTCATCCGAATAACATAAGGGTCGCCCTGTTTGATTCGTTGATCGACTTCATCTTGTGGCAGAGTCAACGAATTTTTCATATTCATTCGGCTTACACCGTTGTACTGCCAGTTCGGCATTTTCATCGCTTTGGCTTGATCTCTGACGGCATCCAACTCTTCAGGAGTATCAAAAGCATAGTATGCAAGGTCCTTTGCAACGAGTTCTTCGGCATAGGGACGGTAAAGTTCCTTTCTTTCGGACTGAATGTATGGCCCAAACTCTCCTCCAATACCAGGGCCTTCATCTGGAGTGATGCCACACCAGTTCAGTGCATCGAGGATGTATTCCTGAGCACCCGGAACAAATCGGGTTTGATCGGTATCTTCGATACGAATGATGAAAGTTCCTCCGTTTTTTCGGGCAAATAAGTAATTATAAAGGGCCGTTCGAACCCCCCCCATGTGCAGAGGTCCGGTTGGTGATGGTGCAAAGCGTACTCTGACAGTTTTTTCAGACATCTATTTAGGATTTTGCTGCAAAGATACATTTAAAGCCTGTTTTTGCACGTTTTTTGATGAATCTTATGAACGAATCGTTTGATATGTTGTAATTTAGTATATAAGCCTGATCGTTGGAGATATGAGTGCATATGATGAGTTGATCAAGCAGATCGACGCTTTTATTAGGAAGTACTATAAAAATGAGATGTTAAAAGGTCTTATTTTGTTTAGTGCATTGCTTTTGTTGAGTTACCTCGTGGTGATTTCACTGGAATTTTTTGGTCGTTTTGGATCGGGGGTTCGTGCTGCTTTATTCTATACATTTATTGGAGTCAATCTATTTTTGGCCAGTAAATATTTGATCCTTCCTTTGAGTAAGCTGTTTGCCTTTGGTCGAAGAATTAACAGACATCAGGCATCTAGAATCATTGGTGAATTTTTCCCGGAAGTATCTGACCGTTTACTAAACACCCTGCAGCTGAATGAAAGTTTGGAAGAACATAATGCCAATTATGAACTCATTAGAGCGAGTGTGTTGCAGCGTTCGAAAACATTAACAGTAGTTCCCTTTTCGAGTGGAATAAAACTGAAAGAGAACCTGGTCTATATGAAATATGTGGGACCAGTTTTTGCCTTGTTTCTATTGCTTGCTATTTTGTTTCCAAGTTTTATTTCTCAAGGAACAAAGCGTGTGGTCCAGTATAACAAAGAGTTTAAGCCGGAGGCACCGTTTAAGTTTTTATTGGAATCTGATGAGCTCACAATTCGTGAAGGGGATGATTACCCGGTTGAGCTTTTATTGAAAGGAACAGAGATACCTGAGAAGATTTATCTCATCTCATCTGAGGGAAAGTTTTTGATGAGGAAAAAGAGCAAGGTTCGCTCCTTTTTCGTGTTGAAACGCCTGAAGGAATCGGGTTCATTTTATTTCGAAGCGAATGGTTTTAGTTCAAAGCGCTATCAGATTAAGGTGGTTCCAAGGTCTTCTGTAGGCAAGTTTACAGCAAGTATTAAGTATCCGGCATATTTAGGAAGGAAGAATGAAGAGATAGAAAATGCGGGAGATTTAATGGTACCTGAAGGAAGCACCATTGAATGGAGTATTGCTACGAAGAATGTCTCGCGAACGAAAATGAAGTTTCAGGATACGACCGTTTCTTTTGGAAAGCAGGGCTTTCGTTTTGCGAAACGCTTTCGTTCAAGCAGCGAGCTACAATTGATCCTGTGGAATGAGAATGAATCGTTCAAGGACTCAATGAACTATCGCATCGATGTGGTGAAGGATCAATTGCCAAGTATAGAGGTAAGGGAGCAGAAGGATTCTATTTCTGAAGCACTACGCTTTTTTGAGGGTTCATTGGCGGATGATCAGGGGCTTTCAAGATTGGAGTTTGTATACAAGGTGATCGGAAAGGATGGAAAGGAACGTATAGTGAGAAAGGATTTGTCACGGCCATCAGGAACTTCTCAACCATTTCGTCATGCAGTTGATTTTAGAAGTGAGAGTTTACAGGTAGAGGATCGCATCGAATATTATTTTGTCGTGTATGATAATGATGGGGTCAATGGATCGAAATCCACGCGCTCGCAAAAGTTTGATTATCGACTTCCGTCACTAAGTGAGTTGAATGACAAAAGGGATGAGTCTCAGGAAGATGCGAAGAACAAGATGAATGAGTTGCTCAATCGTACGAAAGACTTTCAGAAAAATGTGGAGCGCTTGAAGAAAAAGGTGCTGAACGAAAAAGGAAGCGATTGGAATCAATTGAACCAGGTACAGCAGTTGCAGGAAGAAAGGGAAAGTCTAAAAGACCAATTGGAGAAACTGCAGATGGAGATGAATGAAAGTATTTCTGAGAAGCAGCAATTGTCTCAAATGGATGAAGAACTTTTGGAGAAGCAGGAGCTGATCGAGGAGCTTTTGGAAGAGGTGATGGACGATGAATTAAAAGAGTTGTTGGAGAAGCTGGAAGAGTTGATGAAGAAGCAAGATCAAAACAACCTGGAACGTCAATTGGATCAGCTTGACATGAAAGCGGAAGACATGAAGGAGCAAATGGATCGTAGCTTAGAGATGTTGAAGAGGATGCAGGTGACGGAAAAGGCTGAGGATATCATTAAAGAGTTGAAAGAGTTGAGTGAGGAACAGGAGAAGTTGAAGGACGAGATGCAGGAAGGCAAAAAAGATAGTGAGGAAGGAATGAAGGATCAGCAGGAGATTCAGGAGAAGTTTGATGATCTGAAGAAAGAGATGGAAAAATTGGATGACCTGAATGAGAATTTGAAGCGTCCGATGAATCTAGGGGATCAGGAGGATTTAAAGCAGGAGGTTGATGAACAGATGAAGGAAGCGAAAGAGAAACTGTCAAAGGGCAAGGAGAAGAAGGCTTCTGAAAACCAGCAAAAGTCTTCGGAGAAGATGGAGCAAATGGCCGAGGAGATGGAGCAGATGCTGAGTCAATCAAATATGCAGCAGCAGCAAGAGGACATTGACCTGTTGAGAAATATATTGGAAAGTTTAATGACCTTGAGTTTTGATCAGGAGGACGTGATGAATCGTTTTCGAAAGGTCCGGGACAAAGACCCTTATTACGTTAAGTTAGGAAAGAATCAGCGACGAATAGTTGACGATACGCGAATTGTTGAGGACAGCTTGAAGGCGATCGCGGACAGACAACCGAAAATTTCAAGCTTCATCATGAAGGAATTGAATACGATTCAAATGAACTTTGACCAGGGACTGGAGAATATTGACGAGCATCGGAGAAGGCAGTTGAACATGAATTTACAGTACGTGATGACGGGATACAATAACCTGGCATTGATGTTGAATGAGAGTTTACAGCAGATGCAGATGCAAATGCAAAATCAAATGCAGGGCAGCGGTTCGTGTGACAAACCGAATAGCGGTAAGGGAAAACCACTGGCAAAGCCGGGGGAAGGGGACATGAAGGAAATGCTCAAGAAGCAATTGGAACAAATGCAAAAAGCCATGGACGGAAAAGGTCAAAAGGATGGCAAGGGAAAGAAGCCCGGGAAAGGTCAGGAGGGACAGCAGGGAATGATGGGTATGGGAAGTCAGCAATTGGCCAAAATGGCAGCGAAACAGGCTTTGATCCGACAACGTATTGAGAAGTTAAAGAACGAACTCAATAAAGATGGAAAAGGACAGGGAAATCAGTTGAACCCATTGCTGAATGAGTTGGAAAGTCAACAAAGGGACTTAATAAATAAGAACCTGAACAAGCAAATGATCAACAGACAGAAGCGCATTTTGACCAGATTGCTGGAAAGCGAGAAGGCAATGATGGAGCGAGGTTTTGACGAGAAACGAGAGTCAAAAGTTGGAAAAAATAGAGTTTATGGTAACCAAAATAGAATCGAGGAGTATAATAAGCAAAAACTGAGACAGATTGAATTACTCAGAAGCGTCGATCCAGTGTTTAAGAAATACTACAAGGACAAGGCGAGTGAGTACTTTAATTTGGTCAATTGAAAATGTGCTTAAATGATTTCTGATTCTACGCTTATAGATACCATTAAGATCCCGTCGGAGTTGAAAAACATTGTAGAAGTTGAAAAACTGATAGATAGGGTGTGTGAGTTAAAGGGGGTTAAAGAGGAGCTTTATGGGAACATGCTTATTGCGGTGACTGAAGCGGTCAACAATGCAGTCATTCATGGCAATTGTTTTCAAACTCAAAAGGAGGTTGAGGTGAATGTAAGTGAACAACCCGGGAGAATTTGTTTTTCAGTGAAGGATCATGGATCAGGATTTGATTTTGATAATTTACCAGACCCAACGGCTCCAGAGAATATTGAGAAGGAAAACGGAAGAGGAATATTTCTGATCAGGAACCTGGCGGATGAGTTAGAGTTTGAATCTGGAGGAAGTGTAGCCAACATCTATTTTAGTTATGATTAGTTTTGTCTTTGAGGACATCTCCCCTATTCGTGGTTTAAAGAAAAAAGTATTTAAGGAGTTTGTAGTCGAGATGATTCATGAAGAAGGATTTCAGTCAGGGGATCTTTCTTTTGTTTTTTGTTCTGATGAGTTTTTGTTGGATGTGAACAGAAAGTACCTTAATCATGATTACTATACGGATATTATCACCTTTGATTATTCCGAGAAACAGGTTGTTTCTGGAGACATGATGATTAGTGTTGATCGAACAAAAGAGAATGCGTTCGATGAGGGTGTTGATCAAATGACGGAATTATCTCGAGTGATGATCCATGGTGTGCTTCATTTGTGTGGCTACAAGGATAAAAGCGATTTGGAGGAGAAAGAGATGAGATCCAAAGAAAACCACTACTTAAAGAAATTAAAAGACAAATATTAGGTTCCACGTGGAACGCAATAGGATGCTTTACTGTAATTTTGTTCCACGTGAAACAACGGAGTTATGCGGGAAGAATATGATGTGATAGTGGTGGGTGCTGGTCATGCCGGCTGTGAGGCGGCTAATGCCGCCGCGAAGATGGGGAGTCGGGTTCTGTTGATCACGATGAATATGAATACAATTGCTCAAATGAGTTGCAATCCTGCGATGGGAGGTGTGGCGAAGGGGCAAATTGTGCGTGAGATTGACGCGCTGGGTGGTGGAAGTGGAATTGTGAGTGATTTGAGTGCGATTCAGTTTCGCATGCTCAATCGTTCGAAAGGACCGGCCATGTGGTCACCAAGAACACAAAATGATCGGATGCGTTTTGCAGAGGAGTGGCGTTTGTTGCTCGAAAGAAATGAGAACGTGAGTTTTTGGCAGGACATGGTGGTTGGCTTGCATGTGGAAGGAGAAAGGGTTGTTGGTGTGAAGACAGGAATTGGAGTGGACTTTTTTGCCAAGGCTGTGGTTTTGACAAATGGAACTTTTTTGAATGGCCTCATTCACCTGGGCGAGAAGCAATTTGGTGGTGGAAGAGCTGGAGAAAGAGCTTCACATGGAATTACGGAGGAGTTGCGAGAGTTGGGCTTTGAGTCTGGAAGAATGAAGACGGGTACTCCCCCGAGGGTTGATGGCCGGACGCTTGACTATAGTAAAATGGAAGAGCAGTTTGGTGATGAGAAACCTGGAAAGTTTAGTTTTTGGGACACCAATCCACTGAGCAAACAGCGGTCTTGCTTTATTGCATACACCAATCCAGAGACACATGAACTGTTGAAGGAGGGCTTTGATCGTTCACCTATGTTTAATGGGGCAATTCAAAGCACCGGACCACGGTATTGTCCAAGTATAGAAGATAAGATTAATCGCTTTGCTGAGCGGGATCGGCATCAGCTATTTGTGGAGCCTGAAGGTTGGAACACCATTGAGATTTATTTGAATGGCTTTTCCACTTCACTTCCGGAAGAGGTTCAATTAAAGGCAATGAAGAGCGTGCCAGGATTTGAGCAAGTTAAGATGTTTCGTCCTGGTTATGCCATCGAGTATGACTACTTCCCCCCTACTCAACTGCAGCACACGCTAGAGACAAAGTTGATTTCAGGGCTTTATTTTGCCGGGCAAATTAACGGGACGACTGGCTATGAGGAAGCCGCTTGTCAAGGGTTGATGGCGGGGATCAATGCACATTTAAAGGTAAATGCTGAAGAACCGTTTATTTTGAAGCGCAGTGAAGCGTATATAGGTGTACTTATTGATGACCTGATTACAAAGGGAACAGAGGAACCTTATCGTATGTTTACCAGTCGATCAGAGTTTAGAATTTTATTAAGGCAAGACAATGCTGACTTAAGACTTAGTTCAAAAGCCTACAAACTAGGACTTCTTTCTCAGGATCAAATGAAGAAATGTGAGGAAAAGCAGCATGGCGTTGTCAGATTGAGGAAGGCTCTCGGGAAGGAAGGTGTAAAGCAGGAGGATGCCAACAATGTACTAACTCAGCTTGGTTCGAGCCCGGTGAGCCAGCAAGTAAAGGCGATTAGTTTGATTACCAGGCCAGGAGTTGGAATGGATGAGTTAGCAAAAATGAACAGTGCCCTATCTGAGTTGATTTCAGATGCGGAAGAGAAGCATGAGGACATCGTTATCCAGACAGAAATCCAATTGAAATATGAAGGTTATATTAGCCGTGAGGAAGAATTGGCCTCTAAAATGGAGCGCTTGGATGATTTGAGGATACCAGACCTGTTGGATTATAGAAAACTCTCTAGCTTGAGTTCAGAGGCGAAGGAAAAGCTTTCTGAGGTTCAGCCTAAAACTTTAGGACAAGCTTCGAGAATTAGTGGGGTTTCCCCCAGCGACATATCAGTATTGTTAATTTATTTAGGGAGATAGTTTCACGTGGAACATATTGAATTGAAAAACTGTCCGATTTGCGAGTCGGAATCTTTAAACGAGTACATGACGATACGTGATCATATGATTACGAAGGAGGAGTTTAAACTTTCGGAATGTGCTTCTTGTGGTTTTGTTTTTACCAACCCAAGGCCAAGCAGAGAAAGAATAGGTGAATACTATAAAAGTGAGGATTACATTTCTCACTCTTCCACCAAGAAGGGACTTATTAATTTCCTATACAATAAGGTGCGCAATTATACCCTTGGTCAAAAGCTTCGTTTGTTGCGGAAGTATGGTCAGGGAAATTTGTTGCTGGATATTGGTGCTGGAAGTGGTCATTTTTCAAACCACTGTGTGAAGTCTGGCATGCAGGTTCTTTCACTGGAGCCGGATGAAGATGCGCGTTCTTTTGCTCGAAAGGAGTTTGGTTTAGAAATGAAAGAAATGCCGGAACTTTATCGATTAAAGAATGGTGAGCATGATATGATTACCATGTGGCATGTTCTGGAGCATGTATATGATTTGCAAAAGGATTTTGGACAATTCGCAAGAGTACTAAAGGCTGGGGGTACATTTTTTATAGCGGTTCCCAACCGGATGTCTTATGACGCAAAACTGTATCAGTCTGACTGGGCTGCATACGATGTTCCACGTCATTTGTATCATTTTAGAGAAACAGATATACGTCGATTGGCAGAGCAGTATGGTTTTGTTTTGGAGCGAACCGTTCCTATGAAGTTTGATGCCTATTATGTTTCCATGCTTTCGGAAAAGTATCGAAATGGATCTATGTTGAAGGCGGTATGGAACGCCTGGCGGTCAAATGTCAAATCTTCGGACGGAGGCTACAGTTCGCAGATTTATATCCTAAAAAAACTATAAGTATAGTTTGTGGGGCTGATTTTGGGCCGTAGGAATCGTTTTAAGAGCTGATTTACTCCTTTTTGGTGCCTTACCTTTTAAAAATGGAGAAGTCGCAGGAAATCGCGTGAATTTTTTAACAAAAAAGATAAAAAAACAACAATTTAGTCTTTCGGTGGCTCTACCCAATCTCCATGTGAACGGATTAACTCAATGAGCGCATCGACAGCTTGGTCTTCCGGAACATTTTTTTGTACAACTTCTTTCTCTTTGTAAAGGGTGATTTTTCCAGGACCGGTTCCCACATATCCGTAATCAGCATCTGCCATTTCTCCAGGGCCGTTAACAATGCATCCCATGATTCCAATTTTCACGCCTTTGAGATGCGAGGTTTTCTTTCGGATTTTAGCCGTCGTTTCCTGTAGGTCAAATAAAGTTCTTCCGCAGGAAGGACAGGAAATGTATTCTGTTTTAGAAATTCTCGTTCGAGTTGCCTGCAGAATTCCGAATGAGAGGGTATTGATGGCTTGAAGACTTTGTTTCGCGCGAAGCCAGATGCCATCTCCAAAACCATCCAAAAGCTGTACGCCCGATTCACTGGATAGATGTAGTTGAAATTCCTCAGCGTCCTCCTGATTGTTTTCAAATTGGAGAATAACCGGATTCTGAATTCCTTTTCGATCTAATTCACAGCGCACATACCGGAACCATTGTGTTTTATTCTTCTGCTCGGACGTCAATACAAGAACTGCGTTTTTTGGAATGTTAAATGATTGAAAATCAATGTTTTCTGAGCTAACCTCAAGGAAAAAAAGCGTTTCTTTCAGCAATTCTTCAGGAAGATTTTCGGTAGATTTGATGAGTGCGAATTGATTCTCTTTTTTGGAGTCAAGGGAGGCCCATTTTTCATAGTCATATACCAACCCTAGTGTGCCTGGGATTTCAAAATTGATAGTTCGTTTTCCAAGATACAAATAATCGGCAGCGAGGTCCGAAATATTCCATTTGTCTAGTGGGACAGAGTATTGGTATCCGAAAGCAAAAAAGTTAGCGGCGGTGATGTCTTGCTTTTTTGAAAGATCCGCAAATACAACCGGAGCATTTTTTCCCCCGATATTGTGCAGTTCGATCGAGTTCCTTCTGGTATAATGGAAAGCATCGTAACTCAGCTCCTGATTTTTAGTCGGAACCTGAAATTTTTCCTGAGAGGAGAATTTCTGAAGAAGCTTTTGTGCTACCGGGATTTCATACTCCGGATTTTCTGTCAGAGAAACCCGGATTGTATCCCCGAGACCATCTTCCAATAGAGCACCAATTCCAACGGCCGATTTAATTCTTCCATCCTCTCCGTCTCCAGCTTCTGTTACTCCCAGGTGAAGCGGGAAATTCATCCCTTCAGCTTTCATTTTACTCACGAGCAAGCGGTAGGCCTGTACCATCACCAGGGTGTTACTCGCTTTCATGGAAATCACGAGTTGATAAAAGTTATTTTTGACACAGATTCTAATAAACTCCATGGCAGATTCCACCATTCCTTCGGGAGTGTCACCAAAACGACTTAATATCCGGTCGGAAAGAGATCCGTGATTTGTTCCGATGCGCATGGCGGTTCCATGTTGCTTGCAAAGCAGAACGAGGGGTGTAAATTTTTCCTCAATTCGAGCCAATTCTTGCTGATAGCTCTCGTTGGTATAGTTGATTTCCTCAAAACGTTTTTTATCAGCGTAATTCCCCGGGTTTACACGCACTTTTTCAACAATTCTGGCGGCAATTTCTGCAGCGTTCGGAGTAAAGTGGATATCTGCCACCAGGGGCTGGTGATATCCCATTTTATTCAATTGTTCCTTGATGTTTTTGAGGTTTTCCGCCTCTTTCTTGCTTGGGGCAGTCAATCGGACAATTTCACAACCAGCATCAATCATCCGAATGGATTCCTCAACGGAAGCCTCCGTGTCCATGGTGTCTGCCGTGGTCATTGACTGGACCCGAATAGCTTGTTTCCCTCCCAAAGAGATGTTTCCGATTTGCACTTCAATGGTAGGAAAACGTTTGAGATCAAAATAATCTTCACAATAGGGAGGAAGTGTTGTATTTTCCATCGAATCACGCATATTTATGAGCAAAGTTACGTATTAAATTTACAAGCGAAAGGAGCCTTTTAGAGGTGAAAGTACCTTAAATGAATATTTTTGGGTAATTTTGCAACTTTTAGTTTAATACACCATGCAAAAAATTAGCTTTGCCAGAAATCACAACGATGAGTTCTACAAGGATTTGCAATCCAGAATCAGGGCTTATTTCAAAGAGAACAATCGAGATCGACACGCTGATCGCGAAATGAAATGGAAAACAGTAGCAATGCTGACCTGGTATTTGCTCCCATTTATCTTAATTTTAACAGTTTTTGAACACCCGCTTTTAATTACCTTGTCCTGGGTGGCGATGGGCTTTGGAATGGCAGGAGTGGGTCTGTCCATTATGCACGATGCCAACCACGGAGCATATTCGAAGAAGGAAAAAGTAAATACTTATTTAGGACAGCTGTTGTATTTGTTGGGGGGAAACGACGTAAATTGGAAAATTCAGCACAATGTGTTGCATCATACCTATACAAACGTGACGGGAGTGGATGAGGACATTAGTCCAGGAAAAATCCTGCGTTTTTCACCACGAGCAGAACGAAAGGGAATTCATCGCTTTCAACACATCTATGCCTGGTTTTTTTACGGTTTGATGACGATTATGTGGATCACCGTTAAAGATTATAAACAGGCGTTCCGTTATCGTAAGATGGACCTGGTGAAAACACAAAGAATAAAAAATTTCGCTGGATTTGTAGGGAAGATCGTTCTTTCTAAATTGATCTATTTTACCATCTTTTTAGGTTTACCAATGTACTTTTCTCCACTTTCCTGGTGGGCGACTTTGTTGTGCTTCTTGATGATGCACTTTATTTGTGGATTGGTGCTGGCCATGATTTTCCAACCAGCACACGTAGTGCCATCCTCCAGTTATCCTGTGCCGGATGAAAGTGGGAACATAGAGGCTGACTGGGCGGTGAATCAATTGTTTAACACAGCTAACTTTGCGCCAAACTCAAAATGGTTCTCCTGGTATGTTGGAGGTTTGAATTATCAGATCGAACACCATTTGTTCCCGACGATTTGTCATACGCACTATAAGAAAATTGCACGAATTGTTGCTCAGACAGCGAAGGAGTATAACCTGCCATACATCAGTCAAAAAACCTTTTGGCAGGCATTGAGAGAGCATACCAGAATGTTAAAGAACCTGGGGAGATACGATTTGGCTCCTGGAATTTAATCGTTGTGAATCTCGAGGAATACAGAGATTATTGCCTTTCTTTTAATGGGGTTACCGAGGGTTTTCCTTTTGATAGCCAAACACTTGTGTTCAAGGTTGGCGGTAAGATGTTTGCCTTGTGTGATGTAGATCTGTTTGATGGAATCAACCTGAAATGTGACCCGGACCGCGCCCTGGAGCTCAGAGAAAGCCATCAGGGGATTCGCGGGGGATATCACATGAATAAACGTCACTGGAACACCGTAGAAACAAATAGCGATGTGGATGACGAGTTGATCAGGGAACTGACCAAACATTCGTATGAACTTATCTATGCATCTCTCCCAAAAAAAATAAGAGATGAGCTACAGGCTGGATAAATATGCCTGGTCCGTGAGACTAGCCAAAACCAGGTCAATCGCCAATACCCTGATTAGCAAAGGGAAAATCCGTTTGAATGGGGAAGAATGTAAGTCTTCCAAAGATGTCAAGGTGGGAGATATTATTTCCGTTCAGAAAAACAACGCAGTATTCGAGTATAAAGTCCTGGATTTATTAGATCGAAGAGTAGGGGCCAAGCTAGTAGAACAATATCTGAAAGACATCACGGATCCTCTTGAATTGGAAAAGTACCGGGAGTATCAATTGGCTCAAAAGAGCTATCGTCCGCAAGGGGGTAAACCTAATAAAAAGGACCGTCGGGAATTAGATGATTTCCTGGATTGGTGAGTCCTAGGCTTTCTTTCCTCCCAGAAATTTAAAATCAAAGTGATTGATAAATGTCGCATGTTTGTGACTCATACTCGGTTTTTCGATCAGGAACCAACTCAGCAGGGAAACGGCTGTAGTGATGGCAACAATCAAGCTTAGGAAAAGGGGATAATTCTCATTTAAACCGTAATAGCAAAGCAGGTTCAAAATGAGGGTTCCATAGATATAGACCCCGTAAGAAATGTCTGTTTTGGTGTTGATTTTTCGAAAGGGAACCACACTGGAAAGGTAAAAGACGAAATATGTAAATGGGATCGGGCAAAGCATGTAAAAGAAACCAGCAGAATGGTGATAAAATTGAACCCCGAGGAAGAGGAACAATAGGATCGCAATCAAAGATCCAATTCCGAGCAAATGAGTAATTGGAATTTTATCACGGAAAATGTAAAAAGTAGACCCGCAGAAGAAAAAGGTTAACAAGCGGAATCCTGATGTAACCGCACTGTTCGTTGCTAGTGTTTCCGGACTGATGGCGATTTCCCGAATGAGGAAAAAATAACTCACCAGGAACAAAATGACCCAGACAATTTTTTTATTGAGCAAACGAAAAACGCCAACTGCAGCAACGATCAGGTAGGCTTTTAATTCCCAGGGAAGTGTCCAAAGTGCTGAGTTGATATTAGCATTGTGTCCCAGGTCTCCTACATTCGTGTCACGAATCAACAGAAGAAGGGAGTTTGAATAGATATAATGCCAGTCAAAATTGATCCCGATCAGCAATGGAACACCAATACCGGTGAGAATCAAACAAACCCAAAAAGCCGGGTAAATACGCAGAAAGCGGTGCCAGAGAAAACGAACCAAATTATCCAGTCGATCGTAACTCGCAACGATCAAAAATCCACTCAAACAAAAGAAAAGGTCAACCGGAAAACGTCCCAACGCAATTTGGTTGTTTGTCAGGATAATCAAAGGATCCTCCCCAAAGCCACCATAGGGAATGGAGTGTCCTACTACAACCAACCAGGCACTTACGAGTCTCAGAAAACCAATACTGTTTTTGGATTTTAATAGATCGGCTAGTGTTCTCATACGATAGAAAATAGCGAATAGGGCTTCCCACAGCGTGTTTTCGGATTCTATTCGGAATTCCGGCAAAGATACGTTTTAATTTTAATAGCTTGGATTTTCGCTACTCATTCGATCTTCCAATCAATGGGAGCGAGTCCTTTACTCTCAAGAAATTGATTGGTCCTGGAGAAGTGTTTGCAACCAAAAAAACCACCTCGCGCCAAAGGGGAGGGGTGAGGAGCACTCAGAATGACGTGTTTGTTTTGGTCGATCAGCGGTGTTTTTGATCTGGCAAAATTCCCCCACAGGAGGAAAACCAGGTGATCTTTTTCGTCTGAAATACGCTGAATAACATGGTCTGTAAACAGTTCCCAACCTTTCCGTTGATGAGATCCGGCGCTACGGGCACGTACGGTAAGCGTTGCGTTTAGGAGTAACACCCCCTGGTCGGCCCAGGGCTCCAGGTTTCCACTTGTTGGAATAGGGATGTTCAGGTCATCCTGGATTTCTTTGAAAATGTTGTTTAGAGAAGGAGGTTTTTGAATGCCATCACTTACCGAAAAACAGAGCCCATTGGCTTGTCCGGGACCATGATAGGGGTCCTGTCCGAGGATAACTACCTTGACCTCTTCAACGGGAGTTCGATCAAAACAGGCGAAAATTTTCTTTCCTGGAGGGTAAATTGTATAATGTTTTTTTTCTTCCACCAGGAATTGTCGAAGCTCTTGAAAATAGCCTTTTTCGAATTCTGTCGCCAGTAGCTTTTTCCAGCTCGGATGAATTTGAACCTCTTTCATATCGTTTTAGATTTTATAGGACAGTTTCCATTTTCGCTCCTTCATGACGCGATGAAAGGTGATTAATTCGGAGCCATCCGGAAACAGGAGCTGGGGTTGCATAATTTCCAGTTCACCCCCTGAATTTCTTCCAGAAACGGGGATTCCAAAGGGAAGAAAGGCATCTTCTTCTCGTTGAACCTCCTGTTGTTCCAGTGCCTGGATATAGCGACGCAATAGATTAACACCATCGTTATTACTAATCCGAAAATCTTCACTTCGAACAGAACAGAAAAAATGGATTTCCCGAATGGCGCGCGTCAATAAGACATTTAAGCGCTTACTTCCGTGTTCCTGATTGATCGGGCCAAAGCGGAGATGAAACTTTCCAGCTGGGTCTTTGGCATAACCCAAACTAATGAGTAATATGTCGCATTCTTCTCCCTGAACTTGCTCTAGCGCCTTGAAAAAGGATCCGTCTCGCTCTGTTTTTTGCTCAAAAGCCGTCCAAATTTCGGAGGGAACCTGATCCTGGATGCACTTTAATTGTTGCTCTGAAAAAGCGACAATTCCAATTGATTCGGGTTGATGAATGATCTTCTCAAGTTCTTCTGAAAGGCGTTTGGCTTCACCTACGTTCATTCGGTTTTCGTAAATTCCCCGTGGAACATAGTGGAGTGTTCGGGCTTCTTTACCACTAGAATTCGGTGCTTCTGGAAAAACGAGGAGCTCATTGTCGTAAAAGTGACGATTGGAAAAAGAAATTAGAGCATTGTGTTTACTTCGATAGTGATGCCTCAAAGGGCTTTGTTTTAGATAAAAACGGGCCTGATGCAAAAGATCAACGGATTCATAGGCACCACCAAAGTAACTGCTTGGAGCCATTTGCTGTGAGTCACCGGCAACAAGTAGGCGCTGCGACCGAAACAAGCTTGAAATGATTTTTGGAAGGGCAAGCTGTGAGGCTTCATCTACAATGAGGCACTCAAATAAGTCAGCTTCTAGTTCGAAGTTTCTGGAAACCGTAACGGGGGTACATAGAAATACGGGGCAAATTAGCCGAATCCATTCTTGAGCTTCGGAGGCCATGAGTTCTCGGATACTTCTGTGTTGACGACTCTTGGCGAATTCTTTCACCAGAATCGCTTTCCCGCTACGAAGCCTTTTTTTGAGTTCTTTTTCCTTTTCACTTAGTTGACGTGCCGGGGTGAGCAATAATTGCTCGAAATATCTGAACCTTGTCGCCGTTTGTTGAATGATTTTAGCTGCGAAATCACCTTGTTCTTTTTCTTGAGAGGAGATGATTTTATCCAGAGATTGATACAATTGTTTACCATTGAACTCTGCTAGTTCCGGGTAAAGAGAGGAAAACTGAACCCAATGTGATTTGAGGACAATCTGTTCCATCTGCTCCTGATCCTTTGATTTGGAGAATAGTTTATAGCTTTCAGGTGATAGCTCTTTAAGGAGCTCCCGATGCTTCCAAAGGTTAGCGAAATTTTCGGAAATGAAATTGAGTTGTTGGCTGATGCTTTCCTGTTCGTTGAGTTGAAGTGTTCGGGAGAGTTTTTTATGAAACTGCCCTAACGATAAAGATAGTTGAATGAGTTTGTTTTTTTCTCCTTCTGATAACTCCATAATGTCATTCAATTCATTACTTTCCCAGGAGTTTATTTTTTCCAGGACATAAGAAACAAGGCTTAATTCTGTGTCGGGATCTTCAACACCAATGGAGCGGAGTTTTTGCCGGAGTTCGATAAAATCTCGTTCTTGTTCGAGGCAATGCTCGAGGTGATCCAGCGCTTTTTGGGCCAGGATATTTTCCCCGCGGTAAAGTGCTTTGATTTGTTTCTCGATCCGCTTTCTGACAAACCAATTCTTGTGTTGAAGTTGTATTTTCCAGCTTTGAAGTTCTGTTGCTGAGGGTGTTTTTTTCCATCTCTTTTTCTCTTCATCCAGCAACTTAAATGATTCCTGGGCATGGAGGTATTTTTTACGGAGATTTTGGAAGCGTTTCAGTTTGCTTTTGTCGTTGAATAGGTCAAAATATTTTTTTCCAGATTCTACTTCGAGCAAATGCACCCGTGCGGCCTTTTTCATGGCAGATTCCAGGTCCTGCAGGTTTACAATGTTCAGCTCGGAACAGATCTTGTGATGTTGGGTACGTAGCTGCTCAACCTGCTCGTCCAGATGATCGAAATATTGTAGGGAAGATTGTGGAACGAGGGAGCATAATTGTGAAATAGTGTTTCCGTGCTCAAAGAGAGGAGTTAATTTTTCTCGGATTTCCTGCCAGGAGTCTATTTCGGGTACCTGGCTGACAAAGCTGATGTTTTGATATGTTTTGCTTTGCGCAAAAGATTGAAGGTCATGAAGTGGATAATATTGAAGAAGTTTGACATTCCTAAGTCGTTCAAAACGAAGTTGGAGATGTTGTTCCAGACTCTGGCTTAAGGATAGGTGATTTTGTGAGGGAGCATCATGCTGTTCAAAAAAGGTCCAGGAAGACTTCAAATGTCGAATAAACTCACTGTTCGATTGTTGGGAATGTGAAAGGAAAAGCAAGTGATGCAAATCAACCGAGCGAAGTTTTTGAACAAGTACATCCAGAGCGGTCTTCTTTTCGGAAACAAACAGATGAGGCTTGTTTGAGAATAGTAATTTGGCAAGCAAATTGGCGAGTGTTTGGCTTTTACCTGTTCCTGGAGGACCTTGTACCACAAGGTCTTTATCCTGGAACAACGAAAAAATCTGTTCCTGATCGCTATCAGAGTAAAAACACTTATCTGGAACAAGTTCGAGAGGTGGTACTACCTCTGTTTCATTTGGAGAGCCGAGGAGAAGATTGATCAATCTTCCGGGATTTTCCTTTTGAGAAATTAGTTCCAGATCGCGTAAGATTTCAAAGCGATGATGATGAAAGTTTCCAAGCTTCGGAGCGGAAATGATATTGATTTGAAAATCATGTCGCTTCAAAAAAGCAATAAAATCGTCCTCCTGATCCGCCAGGCTCAGTTGGGGGTCCGGAAGATAATCCAGTTGATACTCCTTTTTGAGAATATTGATCAAGAAAGGGTTGATAATAGCTTCTTCCCATTGAAGCGAAAAGGAATAGCTTTGTTTGACCTTATTCTTTTTTGCCCGGACCGGAACAAGGAACAAAGGGCTTTGAATGTGCTTCTGTCTAAACTCCCATTCGATGAGTTTTGGAGCCAGACAAAGTGAATGTACATCCGACTGTCTTTTAAGTTGAAGCGCAATTTTATAGACCTGATGCAGTCTTCCTGAAAATGCAAGTTCGATTTCATTTAAATCTTGAGAAACATGATCCAGGACTACACATGATCTGGAATCTTCCGGTAAATGTATGAGGGGGTCCGTAAAAGAAACCCGGGTCAAATCCGAGATGAAGTCATCCAGTTGATATGTGTGAGAAACAGACACTTGCGAACAAAGACACGAAGTTAAGGCAATAATCGTGATAATCAAACGACAAACCAAGAATAAGAAGCCCCTAAAATCAGGGGGAATTTCATATCTTTACCAGTAAACACGGGAACATGAAATTCGGAACAAAAGCAATTCACGCAGGGGTTCACCCGGATGAGGCCACAGGGGCGATCATGACCCCGATTTATCAGACATCAACCTATGTTCAGAAGGGGGTTGGAAATCACAAGGGATATGAATATTCCAGAACGTTAAATCCGACCAGACATGCGTTAGAGAAAAACCTTGCAGCGATTGAAAATGGAAAATATGGAGCTTGTTTTGGTTCTGGAATGGCAGCGATTGACTGCGTGATTAAAATGCTGAATCCTGGGGATGAGGTTATTTCTACCAATGATCTTTATGGGGGAAGCTATCGAATTTTTAAAACAATCTTTGAAAAATACGGGATTAAGTTCCATTTCGTTGGAATGAGGGACCTGTCTGACGTGGAAGCCCTGGTCAATGAAAACACAAAGCTGTTTTGGGTGGAGACACCGACAAACCCGATGATGAATATTTTGGATATAGAGGGGATAGCAGTAATTGCTAAAAAAGCCAATGCACTGCTTTGTGTGGACAATACCTTTGCAACGCCCTACTTGCAAAACCCACTGGATTTAGGTGCTGATATCGTCATGCACTCCGTTACAAAATACCTGGGTGGACATTCCGATGTGGTCATGGGTGCACTGGTGACTTCCAATGAAGAAATTGCGAAGGAAATGTATCGTATTCAGAATTCTTCAGGAGCCGTGACTGCACCAATGGATTCTTTCCTGGTTTTGCGTGGCATTAAAACCCTGCACTTGCGTGTTCAAAGACATTGCGAGAATGGAGAAAAGGTAGTTCGATTTCTTCAGGAGCATCCCAAAATTGATAAAATATACTGGCCAGGTTTGCCAGAACATCCAAACCATGAAGTAGCGAAGAAACAAATGCGAGGCTTTGGAGGAATGATTTCTTTCACGATGAAGGGAAACAAAATAGAAGATGCTCATGAGCTGGTTAAAAAAGTGAAATTGTTTGCCCTGGCAGAGTCATTGGGTGGCGTTGAATCATTAATTGGACACCCGGCGACCATGACGCATGCCTCTATCCCTAAAGAAGAGCGTGAAAAATCTGGAGTAGTAGATTCCTTAATCCGCTTAAGCGTCGGAATAGAAGACGCAGACGATCTAATTGCTGATTTGGAGCAGGCCCTGGCATAAATAAAAGATGAAAAGAGCGATTATTACCGGTGTATCAAGAGGGCTAGGAAAGGCTCTGGCGGAAACCTGTCTGGATCAGGGGTGGAACGTACTTGGGATTGGGCGAAGCACAGATATTCAATCAGGGGGCTTTGACTTTGAGGAGAGAGACCTATCGGAGCAGATAGAGTTCAATTTTCTGGATGCTTACCTCGATGGAGCAACAGAGATTCTACTGATAAATAATGCTGGAATTTTAGGAGAGGTAAGAAGGATTTCAGATCAGGAAGAAACAGATATTCGAAAGGTTTTTGAAGTAAATTTTTTAGCAGCAGTAGAACTCAGTCATGCTTTGCTGAAAGCACGCCGACCAGAGCAAAAAGTGAGTATTGTCAATATTAGTTCCGGAGCGGGTCGAAGAGCCATTCCATCGTGGGCGGCCTATGGTTCCTCCAAAGCCGCACTGGATCATTTTTCGCTGATTTTACAAGAGGAAGAGAATGAGAAGGGTTCGAATACCCGGATTCACTCGTTGGCTCCCGGAGTTGTCGATACGGGCATGCAAGAGCAGATTAGGAAAGTGTCTCCAGAAGATTTTTCAGCAGTGGATAATTTTCATCAACTCAAGGAGACGAATTCGCTCCGACAGGCTGAAGATGTTGCGCAAAATCTACTCAAAAGGCTTTCGGACGGCACGCTGGAAGTGGTAGACCGCTTGAGCTAGCACTTTAATCAATAAAGGCTACAGTTTATCAGAATATCAGGTGTTTGCAGAAAATAATACCAACATTTTAGCTAAATTGCACGTCTTAAACTATAAACCATGTTTATGAAAACAAGTCGATTACATCACCTTTCTTTACTACTAATATCATCGTTTTCACTGGGTTCCATAAACGCACAGATTGACCCGGGAAATGTTCGCGAAGGGGAACAGGTCGAGTATTGTAAGACACATAAAAAGATGGAGGCTCTGAAGAGTAACCCTGAATTTATGAAGGCTTATCAAGAAAGTCAGGAAATCCTTAAACAGGAGATAGACAAACTGGAAAAAGAAGGACCCGTGAGAGGGGATATCAAGCACATTCCGGTTGTTTTTCACCTGCTTCACAATAATGGATCGGAAAAAATTAGCGATCAACAGATTTATGATGCATTCTACATTTTGAACCGGGATTACCGACGAAGAAATGCAGATACGGCTGACGTGGTTGCGGACTTTCATGATCGAATTGGCGATACGGAAGTTGAATTTTCGCTGGCTACGACTGCACCGGACGGAACAAAGTTTAATGGGATCACCCATACACAGTCAGCTGCAACCAGCTCAGGAGATGGGCAAACTCAGCTTCAGGCAGTTGTTCAGGGAAATGATGTCTATAAAGGAGAATGGGCAGGAGATGAGTACCTAAACATTGTCATTGCAGAAAACATTGGCGGAGCTGCAGGATATACGCAAACCCCTTTTAACTGGGGTGGTTGGGGAGCTTCCATGGGAAATGGAATTTACGTGCTTTCCGATTATGTTGGTTCGATTGGTACCGGAACGGTTGGAAGAAGTCGTACCCTGACACACGAAGTTGGTCACTGGTTGAATCTGGAACACCCATGGGGACCAAACAACAACCCTGGAAATGCAAGTAGTTGTGGTTCTGATGATGGGGTAACAGATACGCCAAACACCATCGGAGTAACCTCCTGTAACCTGACAGAGAAAACCTGCGGTCCTTTGGCGAATGTAGAGAACTTTATGGATTACTCTTATTGTAGCAAAATGTTTACGCAGGGACAGGTAAATCGAATGAGAGCAGCCCTGAATTCCTCCGTTGGTGGAAGAAATAATCTTTCAACAACAGAGAATCTGACAGGAACAGGGTCCGACTACTTGATTTTGGCCAATTTTGATGCTTCAAAATCTTCGGTTTGTAATACAGGAGAAATCCAGTTTTTTGATAAGTCATACAATTACATTGTGGAACGTAGCTGGAGTTTTCCGGGAGCAAGCGTAGCATCTTCTTCAAAGGCAGACCCTATTGTTTCATATGATTCTCCAGGAGTCTATCCGGTGACATTGACGGTTTCTGACGGAAAGTCGTCCATGACAAAAACAAAGTACGTTAGAGTTTACGGAGAACCAAGAGTTATGCCGATTCTGGATGGGTTTGAACTTTACGAAAGTGTAGGAAATACATTGGAATGGGAAGTTTTCAATCAGGAGGATAATCCAACTTTCGAAGTGGTAGAGGGTGTTGCATACACCGGAAATAAATCCATTCGATTGAACAACTACGATTCGGAAGAAAATAGCGTGGATGAGTTGGTTTCATCCATTTACGACCTTTCTGAGGTAACATCTAGCAGCGAAGTCACGATCAGTTTCAAGTATGCATACCGTAAGCGAGATGCATCCAATTCTGAAAAATTGCAGGTGCTTTATTCCGATGATTGTGGAGAGACATGGAACATCCGCAAGACCCTGTTAGGAAATTCTTTAGGTTCTGAAGTAGTGACTGATCCATGGGCACCAGCTTCTCAGGGTGATTGGAAACTAGTTCACTTGACCAACATCACTTCCAACTTCTGGAACTCTTCATTCCGTTTCAAATTCCGTTTTGAGGGAAGAGGAGGAAACAACCTGTACCTGGATGATATCAATATTTATGCTTCTGGACCTTCAAATGTCAATGTTGGGGAAGAAACTGATCCGAGTGTCGGAATCAATGAGCTTTCCGCAATGGAACTGGCATTTCAGGTGTTCCCAAATCCAGCGGAGGACAAAGTAAATGTTGCTTTCAATTTGGAGCAGGATGCAAATGTTCAACTGGAGATGATTGATCTGATGGGGAAACAAGTGGTTTCCAATCATGTTCGTGGTTCTAAGGGGTCTAATCTTGTTGTGATTCCAGCGACCATGGCGAAAGGAGTTTATCTGCTTAAATTGACCATCGGAAATCAAGTCTTCACAAAAAGACAAATCATTAAATAGATAGGGGAATAAGCCCGAGATAATTAGATAATGAGAGCGCTGGATTTATTCCGGCGCTTTTTGTTTGGAATCAAAACATCGAAAACTATTATTCGGCTTAAATTGTGTAACTTTGTCTTTCCATAAATATTGATTGAAAACATGGACAAGGTATCGTACGTCGGAAATGCAGACGTGAATGCGATTGACGAACTTTATAAGTCGTATCAAAAAGACCCTGAAAGTGTAGATGCTGGGTGGAAAAAATTCTTTGAAGGATTTGACTTTGCCCGAACAAACTACGAGGATGGGGAAATTCCGGAGAATTTTCAGAAAGAGTTTAAGGTCATTAACCTGATTAACGGATACCGTTCTCGCGGGCACTTGTTTACCAAAACAAACCCCGTACGGGATCGGAGAAAGTATTCTCCTACGTTGGATATTGAAAACTTCGGTTTGAGTGAAGGGGATTTGGACACCGTGTTTCAATCAGGAGCGGAGGTTGGAATTGGACCGGCCACTTTGCGGGAAATCATCTCGCACCTGGAGCAAACATATTGTCAGTCCATTGGGATTGAGTTTTTTTACATCAGACAACCTTCCCGTTTTGAGTGGCTTAGAAACAAGATTGAGCTCAAAAACCGACCACATCTGGACAAGGAACGTAAATTACACATTTACAATAAGCTTTTGCAGGCAACGAATTTTGAGTCCTTTTTAGGGAAGAAGTTCGTGGGTCAGAAGCGCTTTTCAGTTGAAGGAGGAGAGTCACTGATTCCGGCACTTGATACCCTCGTACACAAGGGTTCGGAACTAGGTGTGGAATGCTTTGTGATGGGAATGGCTCACCGGGGACGATTGAACACCTTGACAAACATTTTTGAAAAGCGACCACAAGATATTTTTTCCGAGTTCGAAGGAAAAGAATTTGATTACGAAGGAGATTTTGACGGGGACGTGAAATATCACCAGGGATTCTCTTCATCAATTGTTTTAGAGGGAAAGAGAAAAGTTTCTCTGACTCTGGCACCCAATCCTTCTCACCTGGAAGCCGTAGACCCGGTGGTTGAGGGGATAGCTCGTTCCAAAATTGATTTGGAGTTTGGGGCGGATCAGACAAAAGTTTGTCCGGTGCTGATTCACGGTGATGCAGCTATTGCTGGTCAGGGGGTTGTTTATGAAGTGGTGCAAATGGCGCAATTGGATGGATATAAGACAGGAGGAACCATTCACATCATCGTTAATAATCAGGTTGGATTCACAACAAACTACCTGGATGGACGATCATCTACCTATTGTACAGACGTTGCAAAAACAACACTTTGTCCGGTGTTCCATGTGAACGGGGACGATGTGGAAGCTGTCGTTCAAGCCGTGGAAATTGCCATGGAGTACCGCCAGCATTTTGGAAAAGACATTTTCATCGATCTGCTTTGTTACAGAAAGTATGGACACAACGAGGGAGATGAACCAAAATTCACACAACCACATTTATATAATCTGATTGCGAAACATCCGAATCCAAAGGACATTTACTTCAAACAGCTGGAGGCTGAGGGCTTGATTACCCGGGAAGAGTCGAAAGAAAAGGAATCTTCTTTTGTTCAGTTCTTGGAGAAAGAGTTTGAAACAGCCCGTCAAAAAGAAAAGGCAATTACCTACGACTTTTTAAGTAGCATTTGGGATGCCTATCCCCATGCAGTATCCAAAGACTTCTTGAAATCACCAAATACAGCGGTGGCCAAGAAAAAATTACTGGAGTTAGGTAAAAAGTTGGCGACACTTCCGGAAGGGAAGAAATATTTCAGAAAGATTTCCAAAATATTTGACGATCGACTGAAAGGAATTGAAGAAGATCGATTGGATTGGGGAGCCGCTGAAATGTTGGCTTATGCCACCTTGTTGGAAGAAGGTCACCCGGTTCGAATTTCAGGTCAGGATGTGGAACGTGGAACCTTTTCGCACCGTCATGCGGTCGTAAAGACGGAGGATACCGAGGAAGAAGTTGAAACATTGAATTTGCTTTCAAAAAAGCAAGCGCCGTTTTCTATTTATAACTCGCTGTTGTCTGAATACGGAGTGCTAGGTTTTGAATATGGTTATTCTTTGGCCACTCCAGAAGGGCTTACCATTTGGGAGGCTCAGTTTGGAGATTTCTTTAACGGGGCACAAATCATGGTTGATCAATTCATCTCGGCCGGAGAGGATAAATGGTCCACACAAAGCGGTTTGGTGATGTTGCTTCCGCATGGATATGAAGGACAAGGGGCAGAACACTCAAGCGGTCGCATGGAGCGCTTCTTGCAACAGTGTGCAGATCTGAATATGCAGGTGGTTAACACATCGACCCCAGCGAATCATTTTCATCTATTGAGAAGACAGTTGAAATGGTCGTTCCGAAAACCACTTATCGTTTTCTCACCAAAAATGTTGTTGAGATATCCGGAGGCAACTTCCAGTTTGGAAGAAATGGCAAAAGGAACATTCCAGGAGGTGATCGATGATGAGGTGAAAAACAAAAACAATGTGGACACGCTGGTTTTCTGTACAGGGAAGTTTTACTATGAGCTAAAATCTGAGGCGCGTGAATTGGGTGTGGAGAATATGGCCTTTATTCGGGTGGAACAGCTCTATCCCCTACCACAGGATCAGATAGAAAAGGTGATCGCTTCCTATAAAAAAGCGAAGAATATTTTGTGGGCACAGGAAGAACCGGCCAATATGGGAGCATGGAATTTCATTGCTATGAGCATGAGACATATTCCATTTATTGGAATCACCAGACAGGCCTCAGCGGCCTCGGCAGAGGGGTCCAAAAAACTCCATGAAAAACGTCTGAAGAAACTTTTCGACAGCATATTTCAATATGCTACGATAAACGCATAACAAACGAATTAAAGAGAGAAAAATGTCTGTATTAGAAATGAAAGTTCCGAGTCCGGGAGAGTCTATTTCGGAAGTAGAGATTGCCAGCTGGTTAGTTTCAGACGGTGATTACGTAGAAAAAGATCAGGCGATTGCCGAGGTTGATTCGGACAAGGCGACATTGGAATTGCCAGCGGAGGAAAGTGGTATTATCACCTTGAAAGCAGAAGAAGGGGACGCTGTAAAAGTAGGCGAGGTGGTTTGTTTGATTGATACCTCTGCTGCACCACCGAGTGGCGGGGCGCCAAAAGCAGAAAAAGAAGAGAAGAAAGAAGAAGAGAAAGTGGCGGCACCTGTCGTTCAGGAAGCGGCGTCTAAACCGAATCCGAACCCCGTTTCAGAGAAAGAAAGTTATGCAAAAGGAACTCCTTCAGTTGCTGCGGCGAAGATCATGGCCGAAAATGGAGTGTCCGCTGCTCAGGTGAATGGAAGTGGAAAAGACGGAAGAATCACCAAACAAGATGTGATTGCGGCCATGGCTGGAGGTTTTTCCACTGCAGATGCACAGGGTTGGGGAGGTAGCCGGGATCAGAATCGTGAGAAAATGAGCATGCTTCGTCGTAAGATTGCTGAACGACTGGTTTCAGTGAAGAATGAAACGGCCATGCTGACAACCTTTAACGAGGTAGATATGAAACCAATCATGGATTTGCGCAAGAAGTACAAGGACAATTTTGCCAAATTCCATGAAATCAATTTGGGATTCATGTCTTTCTTTACGAAGGCAGTGACAGAAGCACTGAATATTTACCCGGCAGTGAATGCACAAATTGATGGAAAAGAGATGATTTTCCACGATTATGCCGATATCGGAATTGCTGTTTCGTCGCCGAAAGGACTGATGGTTCCGATTGTACGTAATGCGGAACAAATGAGTCTGGCCGAAATAGAAAGGGAAATCAAACGTTTGGCCATTAAGGCGAGAGATGGGAAGATCACCCCGGATGAAATGTCTGGAGGAACTTTCACGATCACAAACGGAGGAGTTTTTGGATCAATGCTTTCCACGCCAATCATTAACCCGCCACAATCGGCTATTTTGGGAATGCACAATATTGTGGAGAGACCAGTAGCGATTAATGGAAAAGTGGAGATCAGACCGATCATGTATGTGGCACTTTCCTATGACCACCGAATTATCGATGGAAAAGAATCAGTTGGATTCCTGGTCAAAGTGAAAGAGATGCTGGAGAATCCGGAGCGAATGATTTTCGGAGGAAAAGATCCGGTAGAAGTATTGCTAGGACTGTAGCTCCTTTCATGGTCATTAAACGACCGGATTGATGGATTTAAGTGTCATTAAAGCCCTGCACATCATTTTTGTGGTAAGTTGGTTTGCCGGCTTGTTCTATATGGTTCGTTTGTTCATCTATCATGTGGAGGCACTGGATCGCCCGGAGCAGGAAGCACGAATTTTAACAGAGCAATTTAGGATCATGCAGCGAAAGTTGTGGTACATCATCACAACACCGGCAATGGTATTGACTGTGCTGTTTGGTGTTTGGATGCTGATATTGTATCCGTATTACCTCGATTTTACCTGGATGCGTCTAAAGTTGGGTTTTGTGGTAATTCTCTTGCTTTACCATTTTGTTTGTCAGTATCAGATGAACTTGTTGAAGAAAGATGCGTTGAAATGGTCTTCCTCACAACTGAGACTGTGGAATGAACTGGCCACATTATTGTTGGTAGCCATCGTCTTTTTGGTCGAGTTGCAACACAGTTTTAACTGGATCAAAGGAACCGTTATTTTCTTTGTGGTTGGTTTGGTATTGATGTTTGCCGTAAAAGCATACAAAAGATACCGACAAAAGTCAAAATAAGATCGTTTTTAAGCTATTTCAGACACTTAAAGTAGTCGAACGGTTCGTGGCACTGGTTACACTGATATTGTGCTTTACAAGCCGTGCTTCCAAACTGACTCACCATTTTGGTGTCACTGGAGTCGCATCTTGGACAAGGGACGACCGTTGGCTCGGCAAATAAGACGCTTTTATCCACTTCATTTTCGGGTGGTGCAATTCCGTAGTCCTTGAGTTTACTTCGTCCTGATTCGGAAATCCAATCGGTTGTCCAGGCAGGAGAAAGAACCGTTTTAACCTCCAGGGGTAGAGAGATCGAAGCACTCAGTGTTCGCTCGATTTCTTCTTCAATGTATTTCATGGCCGGACAGCCGCTATAGGTAGGGGTGA
Organism: Bacteroidota bacterium; assembly: GCA_006226425.1. Taxonomy (GTDB): domain Bacteria; phylum Bacteroidota; class Bacteroidia; order Flavobacteriales_D; family Crocinitomicaceae; genus M2408. Next base: position 139,456 of record SBGX01000006.1, read on the forward strand.
TCGTGATCGTACAACTGTTTTCCTCCAGGGTAACATCGCGGACGATGCCCAGGTCCAAAATGGAAAGGACAGGAATTTCCGGATCGGGAACTCCTTCTAATAGTTTCCAAATATCGTCAGTTGTTACCATTCCATTTGTGGGTATGCGCGTTGCATGAATTGCATTTCGGCAAGCAAGTAGCCCATGTGTTCGGTATGCTTTCCTTGACGGCCTCCCTTCTGTTGCCAGGTGTTTTGTGGCAGATCAATTCCCGCCTCCGAAAAAACAGCCTGGACTTGTTTGGTCCAGCTTGCTCGAATAACGGATAGGTCTACGGCAATACCAGCCTGAATAAGTTGTTGGTCGATCTGGTCCTGTTCAAAAATTTCTTCGGTATATGCCCAAAGTTGATTGACGGCCTGTTGGATGCGCTCATGCGATTCGTCCGTTCCATCTCCCAGGCGAATCATCCATTCGGATGAATGCTGCAGATGGTATTTTGTTTCCTTCAGTGATTTTTCTGCAATGGCAGCTAATTGTTGATCCGAAGATTGGCTGAGGGCTTCAAAAAAGGGTTTTCGGAAAGCGTCAAACAAAAATTGCCGCGCCAAAGTATATCCGAAATCGGTGTTTTCCTGTTCTACGAGTAAAAGGTTTCGATAATCTTTCTCATAGCGCACAAATGCCAATTCGTCGGCAGATCGTTTGTCCACACCCAGGGATGAAGCATATTCAAAAAGGTTTGTAGCCTGTCCGATGAGATCCAGGGCAATATTTGTCATAGCAATATCCTCCTCCAAAATAGGACCGTGACCACACCATTCAGAAAGACGTTGTCCCAAAATAAGACTGTCATCTCCTAAGCGCAGCAGGTACTCAAAAAGTGCTTTTTTCTCTTCCATCGATGAAACAATTACATGTGAGAGATACCGTCTGGTACGTCGTAAAATGTTGGGTGTCTGTAAATTTTGGAATCTGCCGGCTCAAAAAGAGCATCGGCATCTTGCGGATCTGAAGCAGTGATCAGAGAAGATTGCACTACCCAAATACTTACCCCTTCGCTACGGCGAGTGTACACATCCCGTGCGTTTTGGATCGCCATTTCTTCATCTGCTGCGCGGAGGCTTCCGACATGTTTGTGATTCAACCCGTTTTTGCTTCGTATAAAAACCTCGAAAAGAGGCCATTCTGCTTGACTCATGTTTTATTGATTGTAAGGTTAGACCGCTTTTTTCATTTTGCGCTTTTCGGCATGGGCCAGGGCAGCTTCCCGCACCCATTTTCCATTTTCTTTCGCGTTGCGGCGATCTTCAATTCTTTTTTTGTTGCAGGGACCATTTCCGCGGATCACCTGGTTGAACTCATCCCAGTTGATTTCACCAAAATCGTAGGATTGTCGTTCTTCGTTCCATTTCAAATCGGGGTCAGGAATTGTCAGTCCGATCAACTCAGCTTGTGGAACAGTGATATCAACAAACTGTTGACGCAGATCATCGTTGGTGTTGCGTTTGATTTTCCATTTCATAGATTGTGCCGTGTGCTGTGAATCGGCATCACTTGGTCCGAACATCATCAGTGAAGGCCACCACCATCGATTGAGGGAATCCTGAGCCATTTCTTTTTGTTCGGGAGTCCCTTGCGCAAGTTTGGTCACGATTTCAAAGCCCTGACGTTGGTGAAAAGACTCTTCTTTACAAACGCGCACCATGGCTCGGGCATAGGGTCCATAGGAACAACGGCAAAGCGGAACCTGATTCATGATTGCAGCTCCGTCAACCAACCATCCAATCGTTCCCATATCTGCCCAACTGAGGGTGGGATAATTAAAAATGGAAGAGTACTTGGCTTTTCCGGAATGCAAATCATCGATGGTTTCTTCCCGATCAGCACCAAGAGTTTCGGCGGCACTATACAGATAAAGACCATGACCGGCCTCGTCCTGCACTTTGGCGAGCAAAACAGCTTTTCTTCTCAAGCTAGGCGCCCGGGTAATCCAGTTCCCCTCCGGCAACATCCCGACAATTTCAGAGTGGGCATGTTGTGAAATCTGACGAATCAGGGTTTTACGATAGTCATCCGGCATCCAGTCATTTGGTTCGATTTTGATTTCGGCATCTATCTTCTCCTGAAAGCGTTTCTCCAGTTCTTCTATGCTTAATTCCTGTGACATATTGGCTCAATTTTAATATGTACAACAAAGATAGCTAAAAAAAACAATGAAAAAGAGGGCTTCTGCCTATGCTGAATGCGGATTTAAGCGGGATGAATAAGATTGCATTTGCGACAAAAGAACACTTTGCTTCGTTTGAAGCCTATTTAAAATAGTTCTAAATTAAAAATTGGTGACAGTTCTGTGACAATGGAACTGTAGGAAGTATGCAACTTTGCCAAAGGAAAGCAAGGTATATGCTCGCTGAATTTCACACGGTAGCGTTTACACATAGAACACTGGAGGTTTTGGAAGTAGGAAAACTACATATTGATCCGGAACAGCAACAGGAGCGTTTGCAGGCACTGAAAGAAGAAGTGCTGTTGGATGAACTGATGTTTCTTTCCACTTGTAACCGTGTTGAGTTCCTATTTTGTCACAACGGAAATGTCGATCGGCATTTTCTTTCCAACTTTCTTCAGAAACTGTACCCGGAATGGGAAGCTTCTTTGCACCAAAGAATTCTGGATTCGGCTGAAATTCTGCATGGAATGGATGCTGTTGAGCATTTGTTGCGAGTTGCCTCATCCATCGATTCAATGGTTGTGGGAGAACGTGAAATCATTACGCAGGTGCGATCTGCTTTTGAGAACTGTAAAGCTTATGGTTTGACAGGTGACTTTATCCGCATTGTTTTGCGCCATACGATTGAGACAGCCAAGCGGGTTTACACGGAAACGAATATTGCGACCAAGCCAGTGTCTGTGGTGGCCTTAGCCTATCATACGCTAAGAAACTTGCAAATTGACCTGGATGCCCGGGTACTCATGGTTGGTGCGGGAATGACAAATGCCAACATGGCCAAGTTCCTTAAGAAACACGGTTTCAAGAGCTTTGCGGTATTTAACAGAACTTTTGAAAAAGCCAAAAAACTGGCAGAAGACCTGGGAGGAGAAGCATATCCTCTGGAGATCCTTAAAGAGTACGATAAAGGCTTTGACATCATGATTACCTGTACCGGTTCTGATCACCATCTGATTACGCCGGAGATTTACAGTCAATTGGCAGGAGGAGAGGAAAAATCCAAAGTGGTTATTGATTTAGCCATTCCTCAGGATTTGAATCCGGAAATTTGTCAAAATTTTGCGGTTAATCACATTTCCATAGAGCAATTGCAAAGAATTTCGGAGCAAAATCTCAAAGAACGATCCAAAGAAATCACCCATGTAGAAGAGATTCTGAAGGAAGCTATTTTTGAGTTCCGATACATCGAACGAGCCAGAAAAGTAGAATTGGCGATGCGTCAGGTACCAGCCAAGGTGAAAGAAATCAAGCAAACAGCATTAACCCACGTTTTCAAGCACGACCTGGATACCTTGGATGAGAATTCACGTGAAGTGTTGGAGAAGGTGATGGGCTACGTCGAGAAGAAATATATGAGTGTCCCGATGATCATGGCCAAAGAGATCTTGCTGAAAGAGGAAATGTAATATGAAAAAAATCATTATTGGTTCCAGGGGAAGCGACCTGGCTTTGTGGCAGGCGAATCACGTAAAATCAAAATTGGAATCAGGAGGGCACGAGGTAGAGATTAAAATCATTGTTACCCAGGGAGATGCCTTTCAGAATTTGAGCTTTGACAAGCTGGAAGGAAAAGGCTTTTTCACGAAGGAAATCGAAAAGGAATTACTGGAAGGAAACATTGATTTAGCGGTTCATTCACACAAGGACCTGGAAACGAATCCACCAAAGGGATTGAAGATAGCCGCGGTTTCGGAGCGGGAGGACCCTTCCGAACTGTTGTTGATCCGCAAGGAGAAGGTGTCAAATGATCAAAAATGGGGCTTAATGGAAGGAGCTTTGGTAGGAACTTCTTCCGCGAGGCGCCAATCGCTATTGAGAACTTATCGACCTGACCTTCAGATGAATGAATTACGGGGTAACGTTCCGACTAGAATTGAAAAGTTACGCCAGGGAAATTATGACGCCATTTTGTTGGCCAAGGCAGGAGTGGATCGTCTCCGCATTGATTTAAGTGAATTCGAAGTGTGTGTCCTAAATCCAACCGAATTCGTACCAGCTCCGGCGCAAGGAGTGTTAGGGCTCCAAATTCGAGAAGGAGATTTGGAAATGGAGAAGGCTCTTTCGGTCATTCATCATAAGGACGTCTTTGCAAGAATCAGCATTGAGCGAAAAGTATTGAACCTATTGGACGGGGGATGCAGATTGCCTCTGGGGGTTTACTGTCCAGACGAACAAACGGCCCATGTCTCTTATGCTTCGGAATTAGGGGAAGCCGCGGTTGTTAGACAGTATGACCTTGGCACTTATGCCAATCCGGCGGAGTCAATCGTGGAATCGCTGCTTGTTGGAAATGAATAGTTTTCTGATCACAAAGGAAAGGAGCGAATTACAACCAACGCTTCTGGATTTGGAAAAGCATCAGGGAATCTCCATCATGGCCCATTCTTTCATCCGTTTTGAAGCTTGTTTCACTGACAAAGAACACCAACGCGATTGTCTTTTTTTTGGAAGCAAAAGAGGATTTGACTTCTATCTAGAGCAATATACGCTGAGCCCAGAGAGCGAATTAGCATGTATTGGTAAGAAGACAGCTGAACATATTCAAAATCAGGGATTCAAGGTGAGTTTTGTAGGAGAGGATTCTGGCGATTCAAATAGCGTTTCGAAAAAACTAAGAATTTGGTTGAAAGACAAGAAAATCACCTTCGTATATTCGGATAAGAGCGCGAAGAAAATTAGTTCCGCCCTGGAAAAAGATCAGTTTGAAGAATTGGTCGTTTATAAAACAAGACTAGTTCCACGGAAACTCGAGCGGGTTCCGGAGCTTGTTGTTTTTACCAGTCCAAGCAATGTAGATGCCTTTTTTCTTGCAAACGAAGGGAATAATCAAACACAGTACATCGCCTGGGGAAAAACGACCCAGGAGGCCTTGAAAAAGAAGGGGTATGATGCGGTTTACACACTAAAAACGGCTCAACAGGAAGAATTATTGGATTATTTCACAAAGCATGAAACAGGAAATTAGTCTAGTTAGATCCAACGAGCGCGCTGCCCGACTATTTCAGGAACAACTGATCAAAGACTTTCAACGTGGATCGGTAGAGCTGCAACTAGAGGAAGAGCAAATGTCCTGGGAAGAAATCCAGGATCGGGTTTCGGAGGCATTGTTGGCGACCATGGAAGCAGGGGAACAAAAACTATTGAATCTTTTGTACATCATTGACCTTTCTGAAAGTCAGTTTTTGTCTTCGTTGGGAAATGCCAATCTGATCGGGAAATTATGTGACTTAGTCCTGTTCCGGGAGGCACAAAAAGTATATTACCGCATTAATTATTCCTGATCGGCCGGATATAATTGCCTGGAACGCTCTTTTTCGGCCCGTTTCAAGCTATAGCTTAAACTTAAGGAGACGAGCACATAAGCGACGAAAAAGTAGAGTCCGAGGAGAGCACCTGCATCCACCTCTACACCAGGACTCATTTGATTGAAACTGAGGTAGGACATAAAGATTCCTATGACGAAGACGTCGGCCATGCTCCATTTGGAGAGTTTGGACATGAAAGCTTTTAGTCTTTTGAAACGATCTGTCCGGGAGAACAGGAAGAGCAGGCTGAATGACAGCTTGAAAAAAGGAATAATCAGACTGAACAGGGAAATCGCGCAGGCAATGGTTTTACTTCCCTGGTTCCATAAAAGGGAAACAACATCCAGAATGCCCTTGTTTTGGTAGTAGAAATAGGTTTTTCCCGGGAAGACCTGATCTTTTCCAAACTCTTTGTCCCCTTGTTTATCCAGGTAATCACTGCCCACATGAAACAATTCACGCGTGTCATCCGCCAGGCTTTTTCCGTAGATGGGGATGATTTCAATGTACGACGCGAGGTGATCCAGTTCTTTCAGATATTTAACGGCCTCTCGAAACTGGGGAATGTCATTTGGTTTCACATAGAGTTTGATCGTTAAATTTTCTTTATAGGCCGACAATTCCATCATAGGATTGAAAAGTCCCTGTGCCAACAAAGGAATGCAAAGAATAATCGTTGCAAGAGAAAGCCCAAAGAAGGGTTTTTTGGGGAGGAATAGCACCAACATGATTAATAGAAACAAGGCACAGGCACCAAGTAAGTAGTAGCTATATGAACTGGCCCGTAAATAGGCTTGATCGGCCCGCTGATTTACTTCTTCAAAGCGAGTTTTCTTTTCTTCCCAGGCTTGCTCACTGAAGACCCAGTCTCGAAAGGAGAGAAGTCGTTCACTGAAGTTTAGAATCTTGATAACTTGTTCTTTTTCGTGCTTGTAAACAGTGGTCTCCTTTTTGGTTAGAGCAACTAAATAAATAGTTAAAACTAAAAAAACACCAGATAAAACAAAGGCCAGTATAAAACGAAGTTGGTTCCCGATCATGCACCTTGGAAAGAGATAAAGCTAAAAAATAGAAAGGACTTAATCAAATGATAGGGACATGTAAGATGCAAGAAAAGCCCTGTTTATTTTCAAAGGAAACCTTTCCGCCAATAAGTTGTGTTCGGTAGCGAATGTTCCGAAGTCCAACTCCTTCCCGGAGTTCTCCTGACTGGCTTTTTCCGTTGTCCTCAAAGATCATGATCAGTTCCTGCCCACGTTCATAGAAACTCAAATTAATGCGATTGGCCTCCCAGGCGTGCTTAACCACATTTCCAGCCAGTTCCTGAAGGATGCACAGAAGCTGATATTTACGTGTATTGTCTTTTCGGAGAAATTCCGGATTCAATTGTTGGTCATTTAGACTTACCTGATAGTCTTTCAGAAACCGAACCAGGCTCATGCGCACCAGTTCTTTTAGTGAATGGTGTTCAATACCGGCCGGAATAAGTTGGTGCGAAACATTTCGAATCTCTTCGTAGAGTTCGTCCAGATAGCCCACTTGCTGTTTTATTTGCTCCGAAAGTGGACTGTTTTGTTCCTGGGCTTTTGTCAAAAGTCGTTCCTGGCCCAATTTGATACCGGTTACCTGTTGGCTGATTCCGTCGTGGAGATTTCTTCCGATTTCTGCTCTCGTTTGATCCATGGCTTCCAGAGATTTTTCGATGAGTTCGGCATTCAAGTTACTTTTTAGCTGTTCCTGCTCCAGTTCTTGTCTTTTGTTTTTGAGTCGAATGAAATAAAAGAAGAAAAGGATTAGTACCAGGAGAACAGAAGCCAGTCCCAGAATGAAAATCTTCATGCGAAGTGATTTCTTCTCCAGAGCAAGTTTACTTTGCTTTTGCTTTTCATTTTTGAGTTCCAGTTCCTGAGTCCGAAATTCGGTCTCGTAGAAAGCAATTCGGTCCTGGGCTATTTTCTGAAAATTTAGGTGGAGAGCCGTTGCATAATTTTTGTGATGAATCAGAGACTGATCAGTCTGTCCATTTGCTTCATAGGCGTTTGCCAATCTCATTTCGGCCAGAGAAAGCATATTGTATCTTTGTCTAACACCAAAGGAATCTACCGCTTTTTGAAGGTAGTGAATCGCTTTAGAATATTGCTTTTTTTCAATGGCAACGTAGCCCCTGTTACACCAGATAAAAGCCAACTCATCTGAAAGCTTTGCTTGAAGCGCCAGGGACTCAGCCGTGTCCAGATAAGCCATGGATTGATTTTCTTTTTCATCTATAGACAAGAGGGTTCCCAGGAGATTATATCCCTTACACACCATTAGGGTATCTCCAAGCTCTTTTCCTCCCCGAATAGCTCGTTGAAAATAGCGTCGGGCGCGTTCAAGGTGCTCTTTTTGATTTCGGTCCAGGTCGTAGCTTTGCTGGGCAAGAATAGCCAGGTTTATGGTGAGATTGTTTTGAAGCTGGATTTGTTCGGGTCCGAGACTTTCCAAAACCGAAAGATACTTGCGCTCGGCTTTTTCGTAATGGCTTTGGTAATAATAGCAGTTGGCAATTCCCAGTTGGGCCCAGTGGGCGGAACGACTGCGTTTTTTCTTTTCAAAGTAGCGTTGGGCGTCCTGGTAATTTTTAAGGGCAACATCCAGTTGGTTATTGATGAGTTGATAGTAAGCTTCCGTGAACAGGCGAATTCCTTTCGGAACCTGACGCAGTTCCGTATCCTGAAACTTCTGGATGCGACTCATGAGAAGTCTGGCTTCTTCATTGTTGTGTTCGCGGCAGGCAAAATATAATTTCTTAAAATAGATTTGAGCTGAATCCCTGGAGGCCAGTTCGGGGAAGGGATAAAAAGAGTCCTTCTGTCGATAAGACTGAGACCAGAGAGTGATCCCAAAAAGTCCAAAAACGATAAAAAGGAAGATCTTTTTCATGCTTCGCTAAACAAGGTGTTCAAAACTAAAGGCTTTTTATGAAACGAACAATGCGTAAAAAAGCGCATTTCTTCTAGGTAGGATCGCGTAGTTAAAGCCCCTGTTCCAAAGCCAGTTTTACTAATTCTACGGTCGAATGAATGTCCAGTTTTTTCATCAGGTTGGATCGGTGTGTATCCACCGTCCTTCTACTGATAAATAATTTTTCAGCTATTTGCGGATTGTTGAGTCCGGCAACGATCAAACCTACGATCTCTAACTCCCGCTCACTCAGACGGTCGAACTTGTTTTCGCGGATCTCATTTGGCTTAATTTCTTCAAAGGAAGGCTCCAAAAGAAGCTGTTCGGTAATGTCATCAGAAACAAAAACACCTCCGTTAAGGACTTTTTCCACCGCCCCAAGAATGCTGTGAGGACTCGATCTTTTAAGCAGGTATGATCGGGCTCCCAGACGAAGCGCACGCTTGATCAAACTAAGATCTTCGTAAGCACTGAGGATGATGATCTTGCAGGGATTTTCGGGGGGTAGTTTTTCCAGAATTTCCAGGGCACTCATTCCCGGCATCTCAATATCTAGTACAGCGAGATCGAACTTTCCACTTTGAATCCGTTGGAATGCATCAGTGCCATTTTGAACACATTCAATCCCATCGAAACGCTTGCTGTCTTCCAGAATCAATTGAACCCCATTCAGGATTAATTCGTGGTCATCTGCCAGCAGAATGTACATGTTTAACGTGATTAGTTCGGATAAAATTAGTGCTTTCAATTGAAATGGAACCGAAAGACGTTCTTTTCGTAAATGAATAGTCCGGCCGGGAACCAATATTTTCTATCTTTACACCAAAACAAAGCGCATGTCATACAACAATATCATCGTAGATAAGAAGAACCAGATTTGTACCATTACGATCAATCGACCACAACAGTTGAATGCCTTGAATAAAGAAACGATTCAGGAACTGCACGACGCCCTGGAAGAGGCAAGAAATGATGCTGGAACAGGAGTGGTTATTGTGACAGGGTCAGGAGAGAAAGCCTTTGTTGCCGGGGCAGACATTAAGGAATTTGCGGATTTCGATCGGTCGCAAGGACGTGAATTGGCTGCCAAAGGACAGGAGTTATTGTTTGATTTTGTGGAACAAATGAATAAGCCAGTGATTGCAGCCGTGAATGGATTTGCACTTGGAGGAGGTTTGGAGTTGGCAATGGCTTCACATATTCGTGTAGCATCCAATAATGCTCGGATGGGGCTTCCGGAAGTTTCGTTGGGAGTAATTCCGGGTTACGGAGGTACGCAGCGTTTATCGCAACTTGTTGGGAAAGGGAAAGCCAGTGAAATGGTTTTTACGGCGGGAATGATTGGAGCGGAGGAAGCCTTGAAATGGGGCCTTGTGAACCAGGTCTGTGAACCAACCGAGTTGATGGAAAACTGTCAAAAAATCGCTGGAAAAATATTGAATAACTCACCAATGGCCATTGAAGCCGCTATTGGAGCAATCAATGCCAATTTTCAGGATGGAGTTAATGGCTTCGAGCATGAAATAGATGCCTTTGGAAAGTGTTTTGGAACAAGTGATTTCAAAGAAGGGACAGGTGCATTTTTAGAAAAGAGAAAAGCAAACTTCAGATAAGTTGGATTTCATTAAGAAATTAGCGGGACAAACTGCAGTTTATGGCCTGTCAAGCATCGTTGGCAGGCTTTTAAATTATTTGTTGGTTCCACTTTATACAGCTGCCTTTGCGGACCCGAAAGACTACGGTGTCGTTTCGGACCTCTATGCCTGGGTGGCTTTTCTGGTTGTTCTACTCACCTTCGGTATGGAAACCAGCTTTTTTCGCTTTTTGCACCGGGAAGAAGATCCTAAAAAAGTCTTCCGAAACAGCTTTTTAACGGTCATTGGGGTAAACGGCTTCTTTTTGTTGTTGGTACTGTTCTTTCATCAATCGATAGCGGAAGCTCTGCTTTATCCAGAACATAGTGAATATATTATTCTTCTGGGATTGATCGTTGCCATTGATGCTATTTCAGCTATGCCTTTGGCGAAATTAAGAGCAGAAGAGCAAGCCAAACGCTTTGCCTTAGTTCAGTTTAGTTCAATAGCTGTAAATGTGGTACTTAACCTCATTTTAATGCTCCTGGTTTTTGATAAGTCACGCCCGGAGGAGGGAGTACTTTTCATATTGTTGACAAACTTGTTGGCCTCGCTTGTAAAACCTGTGCTTTTATATCGCGATTTTATCGGGTTAAAGTGGCGTATTGACCGGAGTCTGGTCATGGAAATGACAAAATATGCCGTTCCATTGGTGATTGCTGGTTTTGCTGGGATCATCAATGAAACAGTCGATCGAATTCTGCTGAGGAGGCTATTGTTTACAGGAGGCATGAGTCTCGATGAAGCCACTGCTCAGGTGGGAATTTACAGCGCGGTATACAAATTGGCCATGTTGGTGACCATTTTCATACAGGCCTATCGCTATGCGGCAGAACCCTTTTTTTTCGCACAGACACGGAATGAAGATCGGGAAAAGATATATGGAAAAATCATGAATTTTTTCGTGGCGGGAGTCTGTTTTGTCTTTCTACTTGTTTCCGTAAATATTGACATTTTCAAACACTTCATCCGGAATGAGACCTATTGGGTCGGACTGGGAGTAGTGCCTATTTTGCTCCTGGCCAATGTTTTTCTGGGGGTTTATTACAATCAGAGTATTTGGTACAAGCTGAGTGGACAAACGCGTTTTGGTGCATACATCGCTGTTGGGGGAGCGAGTGTTACCCTGGCCCTGAATATCCTGTTAATTCCATCCTTTGGTTACTGGGCCTGTGCCTGGGTCACCTTGCTGGTGTATGCCGGTCAGATGGTGGCTTCCTATTTTCTTGGGCAGCGACATTACCCGATCAAATACAATATTCGAAAATTCTTTCTTTATGTTTTAAGCAGCTTGTTGCTTTTTGCACTAAGTCGACTCATCGAAGTTCCCGGAGCATTTTTCCACTTCCTGATCCAGAATTTGCTGGTAGCGGCTTTTGTGGGACTGGTTTGGTACATGGAAAAACCGTCATCCGGAAGTCAATCACCTGAGATTCCGCGTTAAGAAGCAGAAATGTTTATCTTTGAAAATTTATAGTAAACAGAACTAAATCGAATCGATTAAATGAAGGTCATTGAACACTTGAATCAGGCGAAATCAACCTTGTTTTCGTTTGAGATTTTACCTCCTTTGAAAGGAAAGAGCATCCAATCCATTTTCGACGGGATCGATCCTTTAATGGAATTCAAACCCAAATTCATTAATGTTACCTATCACCGGGAAGAATATGTGTATAAAGAGCGTGAAAACGGCTTGTTAGAGAAATCAGCCATTCGCAAGCGCCCGGGAACGGTTGGAATTTGTGCGGCGATCATGAATAAGTATCAGATTGATGCGGTTCCACACCTGATTTGTGGTGGATTTAGCAGGGAAGAAACGGAAAATGCATTGATTGATCTTCAGTTTCTTGGAATTGACAATGTCCTGGCCCTTCGTGGAGATTCCATCAAAACGGAAAGCACATTCCGACCACATCCGGACGGACATGCCTATGCCGTTGATCTGATTAATCAGGTTCAGGGAATGAACCAGGGAAACTACATGTCTGAAGATTACCAATTGGAACCAACTGATTTTTGCATCGGTGCGGCTGGTTACCCGGAAAAGCATTTTGAATCCATGAACCTACAGACAGATTTACAATATTTGAAAGCAAAAGTAGATGCAGGAGCCTCTTACATCGTTACTCAAATGTTTTTTGATAATCAGAAATATTTCGACTTTGTAGATGCCTGTCGCGCGATTGGAATTAACGTGCCGATCATACCAGGATTGAAACCAATTAAGACCCTTCAACACGCCTCATTTTTGCCGAAATTCTTCCATATTGATTTTCCGGAAGAACTTTCCAAGGAGATTGTGAAATGTAAGGATAACAAAGCGGTCGAACAGGTTGGAGTAGAATGGGGAATCCATCAGTCCAAAGAGTTGAAAGCTAAAAAAGTGCCGTGTATTCACTATTACACGATGTCTAAATCATCTTCTGTAAAGGCAATCGCCAAGGAAATTTTTTAAGATGAAGAAAATACTTTTTTTATGCCTGCTCATCTGCTCAGGTGTGAAGGCTCAGGGACTTGAACAACTGAAGTTAAGCAACGCATTGATTGTAGCCCAGCAGGATAAGGCAGAAGATCGTTTTACGATGGAAGTGAATCTGGCGGAAATCTTCGCAAATAGCGGAATCAAGACCATGGCTTCATTGAATTTTTTGAAGGAAGGTTCTGAAATGACAAGCCTGGCAAAGGATAGTCTACAACAGCTGATCAAAAGCAAAGGGGTGGACACCTATGTTTTGGTTTCGGTCAGAGGATATGACAGACGGTTTAAAGAAGCGGAAATGCATGGAGACTTGAAGACGGAGCTGAGTGTGGGACATTTGTACCCGGTTTATCGTGAGGGAATCGCGTCAATCACCTTTGAGTTTTTGTTCTTCAGGGATGGGGCTTTTGTGGCGTATGATCAGTTAAAACTTGGGGGAATAGGTTCCCGGGAAAGCGTATTGAAAAAATTAAGAAGAAAATTACCGAAACGAATCAAGAAAAAATGGAAATAAAGAGCATAGTAAAACAACTGGGAGCCGGAGCAATTGTATCCGGATTTTTATGTGTAGGAATGGCATTTGGTCAGCAGTTGAAAACACCTGCAAAAAGTCCGCATGCGACTATTTCTCAGGACTTTGGTCTGGAGAAAGTAGAAGTGAGTTATTCAAGGCCTGCCATGCGCGGGAGAAAGATTTTCGGAACGGAATTGGTTCCCTATGGAACCGTTTGGAGAACTGGAGCGAATGAATCAACCAAAATTGAGTTTGGTTCCGATGTACGAATTTTTGGAAAGGAATTGAAAGCAGGAAGCTATTCTCTTTACACCATTCCAGGGGAAAAAGAATGGACAATCATTTTCAATAGTAACACGACGCTTTGGGGAAAAAATGGGTACAAAGAGGAAGAAGATGCCTTGCGTGTGACCGCTAAAGCGATGAGCTTAAAAGAAAACGTAGAAAGCTTTACGATTCAGTTTTCAGAGGTTTCCGATACGCGTATGCTAATGGATTTGAGTTGGGAAAAGACCCTTGTAAGCGTGGAAATCACTGCGGAAATCGAAGAGCAGATTATGAAAGACATTGATCAGATCATGTCGAATGATCCGCGTCCGTATTATCAGGCAGCGAGCTACTACTATGAGCACGGAAAAGATTTGGACCAGGCATTAAGTTGGGCAAATACAGCATTGGAAGGAAATCCGAAAGCCTTTTGGATCGCCCTGTTAAAGGCAAAGATTCAGATGAAAAAGAAAGACTATAAAGGCGCTATTGAGACAGCGAAGTTGAGTCAAAAACTGGCTGAGGAAAGAGGAAACCAAAATTATGTTTCCAGAGCAAAAGAACTGATTGAAGAAGCAGAAAAGCAGAAGTAATTATGGTCAGGGTAAAAGTGGTAAATAAGTCCGGATTCGGGCTTCCAAAATATGAGACCACAGGAGCTGCAGGCTTGGATGTGAAAGCGTGCCTTGAAGAAAAGATCGCATTGGCCCCAGGAGAATTTCGATTGGTGAAAACAGGCTTGTTTCTCGAAATTCCAGAAGGCTTTGAAGTACAGGTGAGACCGAGAAGTGGTCTGGCGTACAAACATGGGATCACGGTCTTGAATTCACCAGGAACCATTGATGCAGATTACCGTGGAGAAGTAGGAGTTATTCTGATCAATCACGGGAAAGAGGTCTTTGAAATCAGTTCAGGAGACCGAATTGCGCAATTGGTGTTGGCCAAAGTAGAACAAATTGAGTGGCAGGATGCGGACCATCTGGAGGAAACGCTACGAGGAGCGGGTGGATTTGGAAGTACCGGTAAACAATGAGATAAAAGAGTAGTATGAAGATAATTATCCCCATGGCGGGAAGAGGAAGCCGCCTCAGACCGCACACCCTAACAGTGCCAAAACCACTGATTCCTGTTGGAGGAAAACCGATTGTACATCGTTTGGTAGAAGACATTGCCAGTGTTTGCTCCGAGCCCATTGAGGAAATAGCTTTTGTGATCGGGGACTTTGGGAGCGAAGTGGAACAGGAACTGATTGCGGTGGCCGAGAAATTGGGAGCCAAAGGAAAGATCTTTTATCAGGAAGAAGCGCTTGGAACGGCTCATGCAGTCATGTGCGCAGAAGAATTGTTAAGTGGCCCGGTTGTTGTGGCTTTTGCGGATACCTTGTTTCGGGCAGATTTTAAATTGGATGCCGGGGTGGATGGAATTCTGTGGGTGAAGCAAATAGAAGATCCATCAGCTTTTGGAGTAGTCAAACTAAACGAGGCAGGAGAGATTGTTGATTTTGTAGAAAAGCCAAAGGAATTTGTTTCGGATTTGGCCATGATCGGAATTTATTACTTTAAGAAGGGTGAGGAACTGCGGGAAGAGATTCAGTATCTAATTGACAACAAAGTGATTAAGTCGGGCGAATATCAATTGCCAGATGCTTTGAGAAGACTGACCGAAAAGGGGAATAAATTTAAACCGGGAGAAGTCACTGAGTGGTTGGATTGTGGGAACAAAGAAGTAACGGTACACACCAATCAACGGGTGCTGGAGTACGATCGGGAAAGAGGAGTGTCAATGCAGAGTGAAACGGCGAAAATAGAGAACTCAGTGATCATTCCACCGTGCCATATTGCAGCAGGAGCAATTGTTGTGAACTCTGTGATCGGGCCTCACGTTTCTATCGGTAAATCATCCGTGGTTGAGCGATCGATCGTGAAAAATAGTATCTTGCAAAAAGAGGTTAAGCTCACTGATGCGCAGATTGAAAACTCCATGCTCGGAAACTTTGCTGGGTATCAGGGAAGATCAAAAGACCTCAGCATAGGTGATTATACACAGATAGAAGAATGATCAGAAAACTTACATACCTCCTATTGTTGGTGCTTGTTAGTTCTTGTTTTGTGTCTAAAAAACAGGGTGGACAAAACGCTGGAACAGAACCGGACAAGGGGTACATTAGTAAGTTTTATGAAGGGCTTAACTACAAGCAACAGGGACGTTGGGATCAGGCAATCAAAAGTTTTGAGGAATGTCTTGGAATGCGAAAGGATGATGATGCGGTCTATTATGCCTTATCCCAAATCTACTTTGTTAAGAAAGATCTGATTAAATCAAAGGAAGCAATCCGAAAGGCGATTGACCTGGATGGGAAGAATACCTGGTACCTTCAGGAATATGGGTTTATGTCCTTTGAAGCGAATGATTTTGATGAAGCAGCGAAGAGCTTTAAAAGGCTGGTTGAACTGGAACCTAGAAATGTAGACTGGCTGCTTTCCTATGGGGAAGCTTTGTTACAGAAAGGAGATGCTTCTGGTGCACTTAAGGTTCTGGATCAGATTGAAAATCAACTGGGCCCGAACCCGGAGATGAGCATTGAAAAATTTAGACTTTACAGACAGATCAATAAAGACAATGAAGCAATTGCCGTGTTGGAGCGAGCACTGAAACTCTATCCGGATGATCCGAGTTTGTTAGCCAATATGGTGGACTTTTACTTTGAGAAGAAGCAGGATGAGATGGCTCTTTCCTATCTGGTTCGATTGTCTGAGTCAGATCCCTCAAACGGGAACGCACACATGGCTTTGGCACAGTATTATGATCGCCAGGGCAGAAGAGAGCTTTCCTATATGGAGTTGAAAAAGGCTTTTGTATGTGACGACATTGACAAAGATGTCAAGATTAAGATCATGCTTAGCATGTTTGAGTCGCAAAGCAAAGTAGATCCGGAATTGTTTGATTTAGTAGATGTACTGATTGACAAGTATCCGAAAGAAGCCCGGACATATACCCTAAAGGGAGATTTTTTCATGAAACTCGGAGATACTCAACGAGCGCGTGATTACTTTCGGGAGGCCCTGAAGTATGATCAGGGACGCTTTGCAATTTGGGACCAGGTGTTGTTGCTGGATTACGATTTCAGGGATTACAAAACCATGTATCAGGATGCCAAAGAATGCCTGAAGTACTTTCCAGCGGTTAGTAAAGTTTATTTGTTGTTCGGAATTGCATCCAATCAGTTGAAAAGATACGATGAGTCTATTGATGCATTGACAACCGGGGAAGAGCTGGCCGTTGGAGATGATCAAATGGCAGGAGAGATTTGTGCCCATTTGGCCGAAGCCTATTTTGGGGTGAAAAAATACCCGGAGGCGAAAAAGTATTACGAAAAGGCGATCAGTCTGGACGCTGCAAATATTCTGTACAAGAACAATTATGCCTATCGATTAGCCGCATCCAAAATGGACTTGCAAAAAGCGGAAAGTCTAATTAAACAGGTGCTGGAACAGATTCCCGAAGACGGAAACTTCATCGATACCTACGGCTGGGTACTTTTTCAGCAAGAAAAATACGTAGAAGCTCGGAAGCAGTTTGAACGCGCACAGGGATTTAAAAAGGGGAGTGCACACATCACTGAACACCTGGGAGATGCACTATTCAAAACAGGAGCTGTCAATGAGGCTATTGAGCTTTGGAAGAAAGCGAAAGAAATGGGTTCGGAAAACAAGAGACTGGACGAAAAAATATCCAAGCAAACGTATTATGAACCTGAATATTAGACTCGTACTGCTACTTGGTATAAGCCTGTCGTTCTTTTCCTGTTCTAAAAAAGTGGTGGGAGAACTTGGTGAAAAACCCGAAAAATTGCCGCGTAGAAAGACAGGAGATTTAATTGCCGCGATGGATAGTCTCATGTTGTCACAACCACAAAGTTACTATTGTAAGATCACTACCAAATACAAGGATACAAACAACCAGATAACGCTGAAGTCATCCATCAGGATCGTTCGGGACAGTGCCATTAATGCCTTGATTAAATACGCGACTTTCCCTGTCGCTAGTGCACTGATTACCAAAGACAGCCTGATCGTCATCGACAAAAGAAAGAAGTGTTACAAAAAAGGAGAATTGGGTTATTTAAAGGAACAGTTCGGGGTTTCATTTGATTTTTCCAATGTTCAGGAGTTGCTTTGGGCGAAACCAGTGGGTTATGATCCCGAACAGAAGTACTTTCAAATCCATGACCCCTATCACTACATTATTTCATCCCATCGCAAGCGGGAAATAAGGAAATCGGATAAGAACAAAAAGGAAAAATGGCAGGATGATGTCATTTTTAAATACTACATATCACCTGAATTAAACAAATTGGAACGGCTGGAAATCAATAGTAAGTCTGATACAGCAAATATTGAAGTTCGCTATTTTGAATACGAACAAACGGGGCCGTATTTGTTACCCCAGGAAATGTCCGTATTGATCTCAACACCGCGGAATCGTCTGGAACTGAATTTGCGTTATGGCCGGAGCGAGGTGGACGTACCTCAACAAATGATTTTGATTATACCTGAAAATTATGATGAGTGTCCATAAACTGTTCATATTATTAGGAATATTCCTTTGTTCGATCAATCTGAGCTTCGGACAAAAGAGCAAGGATAAACTGAAGCGCGAACAAAAGCGTCTGGAAGAAAAAATAGCCGCAACGAAGGATTTACTAGGGAAGACACAAACAAGCGCACAGGCCACGCTAAATCAGCTTAAATTGATTGATGACCAGGTCAAAAGCCGGGAAGCATTGCTATTGAACATCGATAATCAAATTCGTGGAGCAGAACTAAAAATAGAGCAGAAGAACGGGCAGATTGATGAACTGGAAAAGAAACTCCTCTCACTCAAGGAACAGTATCGAAAACTGACGATTTACGCGTATAAACACCGAAACAAAGATGGCCAGACGATGTACATTATCTCATCCGACAATTATTATGAGGCCATCAAGCGGAAAAAATACCTGGAAAAGGTAGCTGAGATTCAGGAAAAGCAAAAACTGATTATCCGGCAGCACCAAAAACTGGTCGAAAAAGAACGCGAGGAGTTACAACAAGAGAAGAGTTATAAGGTGGCTATGATCTCTGAGAAAAAGCAGGAGCGAAGCAAAATTTTGGCGGACAAGAGACAGCAACAGGAAGTTTTCGATGAATTGAAAAAGGAAGAAAACCGCTTGATGACTGAAATTCGCAAGAATGAGATCAGAAGACAAAAAGTAAAGGCCGAAATCGATGCGGCGATCGCAAGAGAAATTGAGGCTGCCAGAAAGAAGCGAGAAGTAAAGAAGACGACGAGCAGTACCCCCAAAGAAAAGAAAAGCGCGCCAGTTATCCTCGCAGAACGGAAAGAAGCCGAACTAAACAGCAATTTTGAAAGCAATAAAGGCAGACTTCCCTGGCCGGTTGCTAAGGGGGCTATTACGGAAAGCTACGGAAAGCATTTGCATCCGACGATCAAGAACCTTTACACGCGAAATAACGGAGTGGATATCAGTGCCCCGAAGGGAGCGCAGGTAAGGAGCGTTTTTACTGGGGAGGTGAGTAGTGTTTTTTCCATTCCGGGAGCAGGAAAAGTAGTCATTGTAAAACACGGGAATTACCGTTCGGTATATAGTAACCTGGAAGAGGTATATGTATCCGCAGGAATGAAGGTAAAAACGAAGCAGGCAGTCGGGTCATTATTGAAACTGGACGGCGAAGAACTGTCGATTTCACATTTTGAGATACACAAAGTGGTAGGAAACAATGTAGAGCGCATGAATCCGGAACTTTGGATAAGCAGATAATATGAAACAAATGAAATTCAATTCGAAACTATTAGCGGAAATATGTAAAACTCCAGGAGCACCTGGGCACGAACAGAAAGTGCGGGAGTTAGTGATGAAGGAACTGGAAGGAGTCGTGGATGAGTTGCGCACAGACAACCTGGGTAACGTTTACGCGATTAAGAGAGGAAAAGGGAAGAAAAGAGTCATGATTGGGGCCCACATGGACGAGATTGGCTTCATTGTAACCCATATTGACGACAAAGGCTTTATCCGTTTTCATACCCTGGGAGGCTTTGATCCCAAAACTTTGACAGCACAGCGGGTGATCATCCATGGGAAGAAAGATATTATTGGAGTCATGGCTTCCAAGCCGATTCACGTGATGACTCCGGAGGAACGAAACCGGGTGGCGAAGATCAAGGATTACTTTATCGATACCGGACTCTCGAAAGAGGAATTGGAAAAATCAGTTAGCATAGGAGATCCGATCACGAGAGAAAGGGAATACATCGAGATGGGGAACTGTGTAAACTCGAAGTCTTTGGACAATCGTTTGGCCGTTTTCATCTTGATCGAAACACTCAAGAAGCTAAAATCAAAAAAAGTGCCTTATGACATCTACGGTGTTTTTACCGTACAGGAAGAAGTGGGGATTCGTGGAGCTAATGTATCGGCACTGGAAATCAATCCGGATTTTGGATTCGGACTAGACACAACCATCGCATTTGACCTTCCTGGAGCTGCGGCACATGAAATGATCACTAAACTGGGGGAAGGGACTGCGATTAAAATCATGGACGCCTCAACGATCTGTGATTACAGAATGGTTGATTATATGAAGAAAACAGCAGACAAGTACAAGATCAAGTGGCAACCGGAAATTTTGACTGCTGGAGGAACGGATACTGCCGGGATTCAACGAATGACGCAGGGAGGATCAATCGCAGGAGCGGTTTCGATTCCAACCAGACATTTGCATCAGGTGATCGAAATGGCCGACAAGTCAGACATTTTGGGAAGTATCGAGTTGCTGACCGCCTGCGTAAGTGAGCTGGATAAGTACGACTGGAAATTCAAATAGACTCCGTAGATGGATACCTCAGCCAAATATCTGATTAATCGGGAACTGAGCTGGTTGAGCTTTAATGATCGGGTATTGCAGGAGGCTCAGGATGCCAACAACCCCTTAATCGAACGCTTTCGCTTTCTAGGAATATACTCGAACAATATGGACGAGTTTTTCAGAGTCCGGGTCGCGAATGCCCGACGAATGCTGGCCCTGAAAAATGTTACCATTGAAGGCTTTGATGGAGGGCCAAAAGAACTTCTGGAAGAGATTCGGAAGCGAGTTATTCTCCAGCAAAAGAAATTTGAACAGGTCTACCGGGAAATTAGTGTTTTGCTGGAAGAAAAGGAGATAATTCAGGTGAATGAATTAAACCTGCTGCCGGAGCATAAGATCGCCCTGGAACGCTTTTACCTCGATGAGCTCCGTCACGTGATTGTTCCAATCATTCTCCAGGCAAATCTACCCTTTCCGAAACTGAGGGATAAGAGTATTTACCTGGCGGTTAAAATGTTTACAGATAAGAAGCCGATGTATGCCCTGATCGAGATTCCAGCACAATTTCCCAGGATTCATCAGATTGAGGACGAGGACAAGCATTACTTTATTATTCTGGACGATATTATTCGCTTGCACCTGGAATCCATCTTTTCCATTTTTGAGTTCAATGACATTCAGGCATATACCTTCAAATTTACGCGTGACGCAGAGCTAGATCTCGATGACGACCTGTCTATTTCTTTCATTGAGAAGATTGAAAAGAGTCTGAAAAAACGAAAAAGGGGGGAGCCTGTCAGATTTGTTTATGACAGTCAGATGCCCGTTGATTTGCAGGGATATCTATTGAAAGCATTGAACCTGACCTCAGGGGTAAACGCCATATCAGGAGGGAGGTATCATAATTTCAAAGATTTTGGCCGTTTTCCTGATTTTGGAAATAAAAGTTTGATTTACGAGCAACGACCTCCACTTAGACACCCGGTGCTGGGGAAGAAAAGAGTGTTGATTAAAACGATTCTGGAACGGGATATTTTGCTACACTTTCCCTATCAACAATTCGATTATATCGTGGACATCCTTCGGGAAGCAGCGATTGACCCGGCCGTGGAGTCGATAAAGATCAATGTTTATCGGGTCACAAAAAACTCCCAAATACTAAGCGCCTTGATGAGTGCGGTGAGTAACGGTAAGGAAGTAGTGGTATTTGTCGAGTTGCAAGCCCGCTTCGATGAAGAAAATAACCTGATTTGGGCACAGCGTTTGAAGGACCATGGGGCGAGGGTCGTCTATGGATACCGAAATTTAAAAGTGCACTCCAAACTCTTTCTGATCACCAGGGAAAACAAAGGCAAAAAGCAGCGGATTGCATTTGTGGGAACCGGGAACTTTCATGAAGTAACGGCAAAAGTGTACACGGATTTGGCCATCCTGACGGCACATAAATCCATTACGGAAGAGGTAGATCAGGTATTTAATATGCTTGAGAACTCAAAGCTGGAATCGGAGTTCAAACACTTATTGGTTTCGCCGAAGACGAATCGAAAAGCCATCGTACAATTGATTCAAAAGGAAATGGATCAGGTCAAAAAGGGTAATAAGGGACTGATTCAAATTAAAATGAATAACCTGGTGGATAGTGGAATTATTCAGAAATTGTACGAAGCCAGTCAAAAGGGCGTAAAAATTCAACTGCTAATCCGAGGAATTTGCTGCCTGATCCCGGGAGTGAAGGGAGTAAGTGATAACATAGAAGTAATCAGTGTTGTCGGGAGATATTTGGAGCATTCCAGAATGATGATTTTCCATAACAATGGGAACCCAAGATATTACATTACCTCAGCGGATTTGATGACCAGAAATTTGGACAAGCGAATAGAAGTTGGGATTCGGGTATATCAGACCGATATTCAGGAAGAGCTACAGTTTGTTTTTGATAGCATGTGGAGAGATAATTGCAAGGCCAGAATCGTTGATCAGGAGCAATTGAATAAATATCGTAAGCGTGACCAGGAGAACGTTTGGCATGCTCAAAAAGAAATGTATCATTATTACGAGGATAAATTAAAAGCGAAAATCTTATAAGTTTGTAAGACCGTTGAAGTTTGGAGCAATTGACATAGGGACCAATGCGGCCAGGTTACTGGTAGGTGAGGTGACGAAGCAGGACAATCATTCGTTTGTGAAGAAGATTTCTTACACCAGAATCCCGTTAAGATTAGGCGAGGAGGTTTTTGACAAAGGGGAACTTTCTCCACAGAAAATGGAGGATTTTGCGAAGGCAATGGAGGCCTTTAAACTGATTTCTGAAATCTTTCAGGTAAAACAACTTAGGGCTTGTGCTACCTCAGCCATGCGGGAGGCGTCCAATAGAAATGAAGTTCTTAAAAAGATTCGCAAGCGGACATCAATTGAAATCGAAGTCATCTCCGGAGACGAAGAAGCCAGATTGATTTTCGGAACATTCTTTCTCCTGGAATTCGATAAGGATTCACCTTTCGTGGTGATTGATGTGGGGGGAGGAAGTACTGAGGTGAGTCTGTTTGAAAACGGAAAGCGAGTAGCGGCCAAGTCTTTTCAGGTTGGAACTTTGCGACTTTTGAAAGGAAAGACCCATGAGAATGTGTGGAAGGACATCTCGGGGTGGATTCGGGAAAATGTAGATTTTAGCACGGAGCATCAAATTTTTGCTACAGGAGGAAACATCAATAAGGTACATAAACTGTTGGGAGCTCAAAACACGGAAGCACTGGAGGTGAAGAAAGTGAAGAAGTTGAGAGATCAGTTGGCAGATTTGAGCGTGGCTCAACGGGTGGATAAATACCAGCTGAAACCGGATCGGGCGGATGTCATTGTTCCTGCCTGTGATATTTACCTGTACATTTTGAAACAGCTCGAGGCAAGTCAGCTTTTCGTTCCCAAGATAGGACTGTCAGATGGAATGGTCTATGACATGTACCTGGACGAGGTAGGAACTAAAAAGAAATAGACCAAAGCGATTAATCGATTGAAAGATTTTTAGCTTTTGAAAGAACGTCCTGCTTCATTTCTTCGGCGTAAGCAAGCATTTTTTTCTGAACGTCGGCCTGAGAAGCACCAATGATTCTAGCGGCCAGAATTCCTGCGTTTTTCGCAGCATTCAGCGCGACTGTGGCTACCGGGATTCCGTTGGGCATTTGCAGAATCGATAAAATACTATCCCACCCATCAATGGAATTTGAAGACTTTATTGGTACGCCAATGACAGGAAGAGGAGTCAGTGAAGCCGTCATTCCAGGCAAGTGTGCCGCTCCCCCGGCACCGGCTATGATTACCTGAATACCTCTTTCAGAAGCATTTTTGGCATACTCCACCATGCGTTCCGGCGTTCGGTGAGCAGAGACAACCTCCAGTTCATATTCAACACCGAAGTGATCCAGGATCAAAGCGGCTTCTTTCATGATAGGAAGGTCTGAAGTGCTTCCCATAATAATACCAACTGCAGCCATGTTTCGTTTTAAGGCAAAAATAGAAATTATATTCCTAAACGCATTTTTAGCTCGGGGTAAACACTCCGGCTAACGGGGATTGTTTGGCCTTTGGAAAGAATGCATCGGTAGCTGTTTTTTTCGTAGGCTTCCAGGCGAGAAAGCTTGTTTAAATTAATGATGAATGAACGATGTACCCGGATGAAAAATGCGGAGTCCAGTTCTTTTTCATAAAAGGAGAGCGTCTTTTTCTTGAGATAATACTTTTCAGCTGTATGGATTTTAACGTAGTCGTCATAGGCTTCCAAATAATCAATTTGATCTGTCGGAATGATTTCAATGCCCGCATCATGTTTGACAACAATCCGCTTCCGGGTATCAGGAGCGTAGTGAAGGTTTTCACGGATTGGATGAGCAGAATGATCTTCCTGATGGAGAAGCTTGTCAATGGCCCGGTCAAATCGTTCTTTTGAAAAGGGTTTGAGCAAGTAATCTGTCGCACTGGTTTCAAAGGCCTGGACGGCATAACTATCGTAGGCAGTTGTAAAGATGACCTTTGGACTTGATTGAAGTAATTCGAGAAGCTCGAAACCATTGATTTTGGGCATTTGAATATCCAGAAAAAGGAGCTCTGGTTCCAATTCCCGAATCATTTTCATCGCCTCAAAGCCATCGCGAGCCTCACCAATGATTTCAATATCTGATCGGTCTTCTAAATATTCCCGGATCAACTCCCGGGCAAGTTGTTCATCGTCAATGATCAGTGCTTTCATCTACTTGTTCTTTTGTGGGAATGTCAATGCGAACTAAAAATTGTCTATCCTGTTTGTCGGTGTGAAGTAAGCCTTCCCGGCGATAGAGTAGGAAGAGCTTTTGTCGGACCGCCTTAAGGCCAAACCCTGTGCCCCGAACATGAGTAACGGAATCGGGATCGTATGGGTTTTCGATTTCAATGGACAGGTAGTTCGGGGATTCTTTCACCCGGATATGAATAGTAAATTCTCCGGTAATTCCGTATAAACCGTGCTTGATCGCATTTTCGACAAGAGGCTGTAATAAATTGACGGGAATATCCCGGGAAAGGAGTTCATCAGGAATTTCTCGATGAATATGCAGACGATCGCCAAAGCGGATTTGTTCTATTTGCAGGTAAAAATTGAGCAGTTCCAACTCAGCATCCAGGCGACTGAAATCTTCCTTTTTTTGTTGAACGATCAGGCGCAGGTATTCCGAAAGGGAAAGAATCATGTGGCGAGCTTCTTCCGGTCTCGATTTAACGAGTGTATGAATGGAATTAAGAGCGTTGAACAAAAAGTGTGGTTGAATCTGCTGTTTCAGTTGCTCCAACTCCATTTGGACGAGTTGCTTTTCCTGGGAGACCATGAATTTATGTTGCCTTTTGGACTGAATTTCATGATGATCGATCCACAGTTGGTAACTAATAAGTAGCAAACAGACAAAGACAAGAATGATCTTAAGCGGCAGGGAGCTGTAAAGAAAGGACTGATAATCAGAAACTTCTGAAAGAAAGCTTTTTGCCCAGACCAGGTCCAACGCGACGTAGCCCAGGCAAAAAACCACAAGAATACTTAAGTTCCCGATATGTAGAGCCGAACGGGCATGGTAATAGCGGTGGATACGGTAAAGAATATAACTGGTCGCCAGAGCATACAGAAAAGAGAGCGTGGACTCGGAGACATAGACCCTGGGCTCAAAACCGGCATGATAGAGTTGAAAGGCATAGAAAAGATGCAGGAGCAGCCAAAAGCCAATCAGAAAAAGAAAGCGGTTTCGAATGGTTGTGCCAAACAGGGACTGTAGCATATTTCTTACCTGTAGTTCGTAATTTCAATTCCTCCGAAGACACAATTTCCTTTGATCACCAATGTTTTTTCAGAGAGCTCGTGCAAGTCTTTATTGAGTCGCTTGTCTTCCGTTCCTCCAAAAATCGTATCGACTTCTGAAACTATTTTCCAGGAGTCTGGAACAATGAGGGTGATCCCTCCGAATGCGGCAGTTAATTCCATGGTTGCGGTTCCTTCAAAATCACATTGGAGCATGTTGAGTTCGATTCCACCAAAAATGGCGGCAATTTCAGCTCCTTTGAAGTTTTTTGTAACGATGTTCTTCGTGTCCCCACCAAAAACGGCTTTGGACACAATAAAATCCGGATCATTAGCCAATGAGGGGTCCCTTTCGAACTCTTCCCGACATTTTTTGTGTTTGAAGTGTTTCCTGGAGGAAGAGGATTTAAAAATAATTCCGATTCCAAAAGCAATTATGGCGAAAGGAATCAACCACTTGACTTCTACGTATTGTGGGTAAAAGTCATTGAGAATGAAAAGAGAACCAACAATAATGAGGATATAGGCGCTTTTCTTTTGGAAACCGTGTTTTACCAGCATGATTAGCCCAATGGCGATCAAAAGGACTTTCCAACTGAGAATAAATTCCGGGATCGGAAAGCTGAGTTGTTTCAATAAGATGACAACTCCTGCAAGGATGACGAGCAAACCGGTGAAGAGTTTGGCCGTTTGTCTTCTGCGAGGATTGTGTTTAGGAAATCGGTCGTACATGTTCAAATAATTTATGATTCTGAAACAAAGGTGCAGTCTTGAAAATGAAGTAACAAGGAATAATAGGCGAACTGTTACTCCACGTCGGTAGAAGGTACCTGGGCTGCGTTTTTAGGACTAAAAATAATGAGACTGGAGTCGTCAGTTTGTTTAAAGTCTCCCTTCCATGATTCCCACTTTCCTTCGACGGTACGAATCATTTCTTCCGGAATAGGATCACAGGACTCGATGCTTTGAATCAGTTTTTTAATGCTAAACTTCTTGCGAAGACTGGAACTGAATTGGTCGGTGATCCCATCCGTAAATAAAACGATCTGATCAATTTCAGACAATTTGATTTCGTAGCTGTGATACTTGCTAAATCCGCTATCACCCTTGTCACCAATATGTTTACTCTCTCCACTTTGGATGATACAATGACTCCCTTTTCGGGTGATGAACTTGCTTCCCGCGCAGGCATATTGGATTTTTTCTTCGCTTTCATCACAAGCAATCAGACAAATTTCCATGCCGTCATTGATCCTCGAATTTCCGGAGTGCCTAAATATTTCCGAGAGTTTTTGATCCAGTTCATTCAGAATTTTTCCTGGATCAAGTAAGTGATGATCCGAAATAATCTGTTTCAGAAAATTAATGCCCAGCAAAGTCATGAAGGAACCAGGAACACCATGTCCGGTGCAATCTGCCAGAGCGATCAGACGTTTGCCCCCAAAAGAAGAGACCCAATAAAAATCACCACTGACAATGTCTCTCGGCTTGAACAAAAGCTGTAAATCCGGGAAGCAGGATCTGAGTTCCGGAAGTTCCGGAAGCAGTTTTTCCTGGATCGTTTTGGCGTAACTGATACTATCCCGGATATTTTTGTTTTGTTGCTCTATAAGCGTTTGCTGTTCTCTGCTTTGCGTAATATCTCTAGCCAGGGAAAGAAATCCCTGCACAAGCTTTCCGGAGCCGGGAGCCATTAAAAGAGTGGTTTTCTGTCCCACCCAGATTTCCTTTCCGCCCTTGGTGCAAACTGGAAATTCAAAATAAGAATATTGTTGTCGCTCCACAAATTGTTTCTCGTAAAACTCATGAACCTTTTGCTTGTAGGCTTCAGAAGCGAGAAAGACCGACTGTCTCCCGATGAGTTCTTCGGCCGTGTAGCCCAGTTTTTCCTGGAAACGCCCGTTTACATAAACAAAATTGCCATGCACATCTACATAAAAGATGAAATCATCCGCATTTTCAACCAGTTTTTCATAGTTGTTCTCAATTCGGACACGTTCGGAAACATCTTGACCAAAGACAACAGTTAGCGAGTTGGAAAATACCTTGCAGGACCACTCGATCCATGTTTCCTTTCCGGAAGGAAGCATCATGGGGACGACCGTTTTAGTGTCGTCCTGAAAAAGTTGTACGAGGTCGATTTCCTGGTTGTCAAGGTACAATTTATGGATGCGTGAATTCAATGAGGAAAGCGGTTCTCCTAAAAAGTCACTTGGATAAAAATGCAGCAAATGGTGGGAGTTCTCACTGACATAAGTGATCATTTTGTTTCGATCAAAGGCAATGGCCAGAATATTCCCTCTATTGATGATTCCAGAGGTGAAAATCAATTTTTGAAGTGATTCGTTCCGAATGTAGGTCGTGAATATGGAAAGACTCACCGAAACCATGACGGCCAGAATAAAAAGAATCTCATTATAAACGGCGTGTTCGACCTGAAAAATAATGCTGGATGCCACAACAATCTGTAAAACCGAGTAACTAATTACCTCGTTCATTCTGTGTAAAATGAAAGGTGTTAAGGAAGTGGCTAATGTGATGACCACCACATAAAACGGGTCAATTTCACTGAGATAAGCCCCGGTGTAGCTTTGTA
Organism: Bacteroidota bacterium; assembly: GCA_006226425.1. Lineage (GTDB taxonomy): Bacteria > Bacteroidota > Bacteroidia > Flavobacteriales_D > Crocinitomicaceae > M2408. Next base: position 167,584 of record SBGX01000006.1, read on the forward strand.
AAAGGATGACCACTAAACCAGCATGAAGGAGGTGCTTTTTCCAGTTTTCCGGAAGTATTCTGGAGACGGATAGCACAAAGAGGACGAACATGATAGCTGCTACGGTGTAATTCAACCAGTGCAAGCCATGCAAATTCTCTTCCATTTCGATCGCGAGAAAGTGTGCAGCTGTATTGGCTATAAAGCCGAATGCCAAAATGATGCTCCGAATCTTGGGGCTGATTTGTGTGCTCTGACTTTCAATAATTTTATTGAGTTCAAAGCTTTTGGAGCGATCCAGAACCAGTACATTGGTTAGTGCGATGGCCAAAATAACGATGAGCAGGAACCATTTACTTTTCCAGAAAGGAGTATGGTTAGCAATTTTGATCGAAGCGATCGGACTGAAATTAATGCCATCATAGGTCGATTTCACTTCAAAAACATAATCCTGATCAGCTAGCTCGGAAAAAAAGACCTCTTGTTTTGTTGTAATGGGACTCCACTCACTGCTCCGTCCTTTCAGTCGGTAACTGTAATAGACATTCTTCACTTTGGGATTGATGACAGCAAATTTGATTCGGGTAACAGAGTTATCGGTTTCTTGCTGAAACAACTCATCATCCTTGCTTTGAAATATTTTTGGAGTTGTTGGTGGCGGGGTGTTTTCGAGAATATCAGTATTGATTGAGAAAAGGCCTTCAATGGTTCCAATAAAAATTAGTTTTTCGTTTTTGTACTGAGAACGCATGTGAGTTTCATATCCTCCAAAACCATTCTGATTGTTAAAGTGAAGACTCTGTAGAACACGTCCCTCTTTGTTTACGTTGAGTTTGGTGATCCCTTTGTTTGTTCCGATAAATAAATTGCCATAATCGTCAGCGATCAGGTTGTAGAAGATCGTGGAAACAAAATTCTTTTTATCCCGGATGGTAACTGTTTCACCATTTGGAAGGATTCCCGCAATTATTTTTCCGTAAGTGAACCAGCAGGTCCCATATTTGTCACGAGTGGAAACACCAGAGTAGTCTCCAAACTTAAATTTATGTTTCAGATTATTAACCTGCTTGCTTTGAAGTTGGTATTCGATGATTCCACTATTGGCTCCAAAGTAGATCAGTTTCTTTTCGGGAACGTATTGTGCGGTATAGAAATGGGACGCGATAAAAGGAGGAACTAGTTTTTTAGGCACACCGTCTTGATAGACCCAAAGCCCTTTTCCTGGAGGAGAAAAATAGAGTGTTTTTCCGTCCGAAAAAATAAAATTGATGGTTTCTCGATAGGGATATCTGGTGGAGGGTATAAGTTGATGATCCCTTAATTCAAATATTCCCTGGTCTGTCGCCACGTAGTTTACGCCATTCAGGGAAGCAATGGCTTGTGTTTTAATATCGTATGTTTTGAAGTCTCCCCTGGAAAAAGACCCCAGGTAAGTTTTACCGTTGAAATCGCTGATCAGAATTTCATTGTTTTCCGACCTGTAAATAAGTGAGATCAGCGGATTTTGATATACCGGATGAAGATCAATTTTGGTAAAAGGTTCCAGGCTTACCTGGAAAAAACCTTTATTTGCTGAACCCACCCAATAATCGTCATTGGCATCAATGAAAGGGCTTGTAAAGTTAATGTCGTTTTGCTTGTGATTCTGGGGAATGATCCGAAATCGGTCTTTTTCATCCAAGTGAAAGAGACGATTCAGACTATCAATGATGAGAATTTGTTTGTTCTTATTATAGGCTTGTCTTATATTTTTAGGAGAAAATAATTCTTGATGTAACGGACTGATTTTCCAGCTTCTTCGGGAAGAGAGCTCTTTAAGCGGAACACTACATTTCACCTGATTTCGAAAATCAAAAAACTCCAGTTTGCGATCATAAAAACGGGCCAATTGAAAAGCAGCATTGGGCAATTGTTGGCGGAGCTGTTCATTGACATCAATACGCTGTTTTCCCACAAACAAAAAAGCTCGATCATCATAGGATAAGAAGAGACCTTCCGGAATTTCAAAAGCCTGTTTGATTTGCTGAATTTCATGCTCAAAAAAGTAGCTTTTGACAACTTGCTGATCTTTCAGGACAAGCATTTTTTTGCTCCCGATTAGGTAGAGATAAGGACCGTTTTTACGGATCAACAAATGATTTCCGAATCGGACATCGTGACTAAATAGCTTCTCGAATTTTCCTTTTCTATGGCAGTAAAAGCCCGTGTACAATGAAGAGAGGTAAACTCCGTTTTTTTCCGGATCAATGCTCGTCACATGGTGTTCGCTTTGTCCTTCTTCGACCTCAATGGTGCTTAACTTTTCCCCATCGAAGGTTTGAAGTCCGGCCCCATCTGTTCCAATCCAAAGGTAATTTGATTCGTCCTGGGCAAGAGAAGAGACGGCAGAAAGAATCAGCCCTCGTTTATGATTGATGTTTTGGAATGTGTAAAGCTGTGCCCAGATCGAGCTTTGAACGAACAAAAGCAGACAAAGGACAAGCTTACGGGTCACAGTTAATGAAGTTTTTCGGAAGATAGCAAATTTTCGTGAATCCAGTATTCCCTTACACACTTTTGACCTGTAGCCGTTTTTGAACTTCAGTAGCTATTTTGATCGCACTGTCCAAATCGTCATGATGAATCGTTGCATGCCCCATTTTCCTATGTGGCTTGGTTTGTTTTTTGCCATAAATATGAGGTTTTACTCCAGGCATGGAAAGAACCTCTTCCAGTCCGTCATAATAAGGTTCTCCCTGATAACCTTCAGCGCCAATAATGTTCACCATAACTCCCGCCTGGATTGCTTTGGTGTCACCCAAAGGGAGGTTGAGGATACTACGCAGGTGTTGTTCAAATTGAGAACAGGAGTTACACTCGATGGTATGATGGCCACTATTGTGTGGTCGGGGAGCGATCTCATTAATCAGGAGCTCACCAGAAGACGTTAGGAAGAATTCTACGGCCAGGAGCCCAACCATATTTAATTGCTGGATCAACTTTTCGGCCAGAGATTTTGCTTCTCGCTCGACAGAATTTGAAATTCTGGCGGGAGAAAAGAGGAACTCAACCAGATTACTTTCCGGATTGAATTCACATTCCACCACCGGGTAGGAAGCACACTCGCCCCGCTGATTTCTGGCTACGATGACGGAAAGTTCCTTTTCGAAGGGAATTTTTTCTTCTAAAACGCTTTCCTGATCAAAGGCATTTTTTAGGTCGTTTGGTCCATTGAGAATGACAACGCCCTTCCCATCATATCCACCTGTTCGCAATTTTTGAACGACTGGAAAACTAATGTTTTCGTTGATTTGTGATTTGTTCTGGATCAAACGAAAAGGGGCGGTGGGGAAACCATGGGCGGCATAAAATTCCTTCTGAAGGCCTTTGTCCTGAATCATTCTCAAAATACCTGGTTGAGGAAAAACCGGAATTCCCCTTTTTTCCAGGGCTTCCAGGGCCTCTACGTTGACATGCTCAATTTCGATAGTCAGCAGGTCTTTATCTGATCCGAAGCGCATGACTTCATCATAGTCCTGAAGTGAGCCTATCTGAAAACTGGTGGCTAGATCTTTGCAGGGAGCTTCCTGGTCGGGATCCAGACAGTGGATTTCCACGTCTAAATTGACCGCTTCCTGAATCATCATGCGACCTAGCTGTCCTCCTCCAAGGACGCCCAGTCTGAATTTGTTTCCATACCACTTTTTTCGCATGGGACAAAGATAGCTAATAGACACCTTTTCCAGAAACATCGAACTACAATCAGGAGGCGATTCGTCCTGATCCATGGAGCCGGACAGACAGAAATTCTTTTTTTTTAGCTCTAAAAAGAGTACTTTCGCACTAAAATTAGGACTTTGATACAGGTATTAGATAAAACATTCGACGTCTTTTTATCGGCTCAGCAAATCCAGGATAGGATTGTTGAAATGGCGGCAGAAATTGACCGGGAATACAGAGATAAAGATCTGGTTTTCATATCGGTACTGAATGGATCGTTCATGTTTGCCTCAGATTTGATGAAACGAATCACCATTCCTTGCGAAATTTCATTTGTAAAGGTGAGTTCCTACAAGGGAATGAACAGTTCGGGGCGGGTAGATGAACTAATTGGTTTGAATACGAATATTGAGGATCGGGATGTGATTATCCTGGAGGATATTGTCGACACAGGAATCACGATGAATAAGATCTATTCGTACCTCGATTCTTTTCACCCATCATCCCTGAAAATCACTTCATTGCTCTTTAAGCCGGATGCTTTTGACGGCAAACACGCGCCTGATCAAATCGGATTTTCAATTCCTAATGATTTTGTAGTGGGTTATGGATTGGATTACAATGAAAAAGGCCGTAACCTGGACGCTATCTATAAATTAAAAGAAACAGAATAATGTTGAATATTGTATTGTTTGGCCCTCCCGGAGCGGGAAAAGGAACACAGTCTGAAAGATTAATTGAAAAATACGGTCTGGTCCATTTGTCGACCGGAGACATCTTTCGCGCGAATATCGGAGGGGAAACGGAACTAGGCTTGTTGGCTAAGAGCTTCATGGACAAAGGAGCTTTGGTTCCGGATGAAGTAACTATCAATATGTTGAAGGATGAGGTTTCCAAACACCAGGGAGCTCGTGGATTTATTTTTGATGGTTTCCCAAGAACCAATGCACAGGCAAAAGCACTCGACGATTTTCTGGCAGAATTAAATACAGAGATTGGTGTCATGTTGGCATTGGATGTGGAAGAAGAGGAACTGAAAGATCGTTTGTTGAAGCGAGCAAAAGTCAGCGGAAGAAAGGATGATAGTGATCCGGCAGTCATCCAGAACCGAATTGATGTTTACAAAAAGGAAACAGCACCGGTGAAAGCCTACTATGAGGCACAAAATAAATTCATATCCATTCCAGGAACAGGCGACATTGACGAAATTTCAGCGAGACTGTATCGAGCAATTGATGGCTTGAATGCCTAAGAACGGGCTCTAAAAAACTTCAATGGCCTCCGATAACTTTGTTGACTATGTAAAGATTCACTGTACTTCTGGGAACGGAGGGGGAGGATCTATGCATTACCGAAGGGAAAAGTACATCCCGAAAGGAGGACCTGATGGAGGAGATGGAGGTCGGGGTGGACACGTTATTTTGAGGGGCAATGCCCAATTATGGACCCTCCTTCACCTAAAGTATAGCAAGCATATCAAAGCAGGACATGGAGAGCACGGTTCCGGAAACCTCAAAAGTGGAAAGCAGGGAGAAGATCGCTACATTGAAGTTCCGATTGGAACGGTGGCCCGTGACCCTGAGACTCAGGAGATCTTGTTCGAAGTGACTGCTGACGGCCAGGAAAAAATTCTGGTGCCAGGGGGAAGAGGAGGCCTGGGAAACAATCACTTTAAATCTCCAACCAATCAGAGTCCACAGTATGCACAACCGGGAGAACCAGGAACGGAAGGATGGAAAATTCTGGAGTTGAAAGTTCTGGCAGATGTTGGTCTGGTCGGCTTCCCGAATGCCGGAAAAAGTACGCTTCTCTCGGTATTGACAGCAGCGAAACCTGAAATAGCCGATTACCCTTTCACGACGCTTCGTCCAAATTTGGGAATCGTTTCTTATCGAGATTACAGATCCTTTATCATGGCAGATATCCCAGGAATTATTGAGGGAGCGCATGAAGGAAAAGGAATAGGTCACCGTTTCTTAAGACACATTGAACGAAATGCCGTATTGCTTTTTATGATCAGTGCGGATTCAGATAACATCCAGGAAGAATATCAGATTTTGCTGCGTGAATTACAGATGTACAATCCGGACTTATTGTACAAGGAACGTCTATTGGCAATTACGAAGTCTGATATGCTGGACGAGGAATTGAAAGAGGAAATGAGCCGCGAGCTCCCGGACATAGAGACCTTGTTTATTTCTTCGGTCGCACAAGAAGGCTTGACTGAACTCAAAGATCGCTTGTGGGCCATGCTTCATGAGTCATGAATTTCCTGGAAAAAATAGATGGACAAATCGTGCTTTTCGTTAACGGATGGCACCATCCAATCACAGACGAATTCATGTGGTGGATTTCGTCCAAGCTGCTTTGGATACCATTGTATATCCTGCTAATATATTTGATTTTCCGTAAATTTAAATTGAATTTTGCGATAATTCTGTGTTTAGCAACGATTATCAGCGTTGGTTTATCTGATTTTATTGCTTCATCAATCATTAAAGAAAGTATTCAAAGGTACCGTCCCTCACATCATCTGGAGCTCATGAAGCAACTCCATTTTTATGCCCTGGGGGAAGGCCATTTTTATCAGGGAGGAATGTATGGTTTTGTATCGTCTCATGCAGCCAATTTTTTTGCCATCGCAACTTCCTTTGCCATGTATGGGAGAAGGTATTTTCCGAAAATTACGGGATTCCTCTTCCTGGTCGCGATCCTGGTTTCTTTCTCTCGTCTTTATTTGGGAGTTCATTATCCGAGTGACTTGCTGGGAGGAGCACTGGTCGGCGTACTGGTTTCCTGGGCATCGTTTAAATTCATTTGGCCTCGGATCTGGACAGGCATGAAAATTGATCAGGGACTCAGGGATGAATAATTTACTGAAGCTGGGAATCATATTGCTGCTCTCTACCGGAGGTGTATGGGCGCAACTGCGTTTTGAGAAAACGGAGCATGATTTTGGTGACCTGGATGCTGATAGCGAACGATTAGTAGATATTGAAGTAACAAACATTGGCAAGAAAAGAGAGTATTTTTTGAGCTTTCGGAAAGAAGAGCCTTTGAGTTGCTTGTCCAATGGTCAGCGGATTGATCCTGATAGCACCCTGTTTATACGAATTCAGGTAAATCCGGTGAAAAAGGGACCCTTCGAATACCGGGTTCAGATATTTACAAGTGACCGGGAAGAGGCAACAGTTATTCGAGTTAGAGGGAATGTAAAGGAACTTCCGGAAGACAAACTGGCGGCCCTGCAAAAATGTCCTGACTTTAATCAACGACCGGCTAAAGCAAGACTGTCATCCGAGCAGGAACTTTTGGTAATCGATGCGCAGACCCAGAAAGCACTGGACGCCAAGGTTTTTCTGGTTCAGCAAGGGATAGAGCTCGATCCGGAATGGGTGAAATCACAAAAGAAAAAGGTAAATATTCCCATCGGAATGACGCAATTCTACGCGGTAAGTGAAGGATATGAACCGGCAGATACAGCGGTGTTTATTGCATTGACAAGCAAATTGATCGTTATCCGAATGCATCAAAAAGAGCTTCCTGTCTTAACAGAAAAACAGGAGCTTACTGAGCCACAAAAGGTGCCGGAAAAAGAAGTGATAGAAGCGAAAAATGTGGAAGAAGCCATTCTGGCAGAAGAACGCAAGAAAATACTTGCAGAAGGCCCCCTGGAAGAGCTTGATTCGGCGGATTTCACCCTAAAGAATTTTAAGCCAGTGAATGTGGTCTTTGTGGCTGATGTTTCTGGTTCCATGCGCACAGGAGACAAGGCAAACCTAATGAAATATGCATTAAATCAGCTGATTGATATGCTCCGGGAGGAGGACCGTATGGGTATTGTCAGTTTTGCAACAAACTCGAAACTTCTGCTTTCAGCAGATGAGAAACTGAGTCGTTCGGAAAGCAAAGAACGAATCTCTGGATTGCGCACAGGAGGCTCAACTGCCGGAGTGGAGGGGATTAAGAAAGGCCTGGAAGAGTTGGATAAACAATTTTTGCCTCAGGGAACCAATATGTTGGTGATTGTCACGGACGGAGCCTTTGAATTGACCCGCCAGGGAGAACGGCTGATCGAACGAGCGAAGGAAAAAGGAGTGGAAATTTCTATCGTAGGGATAAAAACAGGACCTACGACCGCCGAAAAGCTTCAAAGTAAAGTGAATGACGGCTTTTTTGTTCTGATTAGAAATCTGGGAGATGCACAAAGAAAGTTGAAGGCGCTTGTTCGGAAGAGCAGTTACCGTGGACGCTAAGTTGCTTTTTGTTTTTGAATGACCTTCCAAAACAGGGAGGGAAAAAACCGCTTGAGGGTGACAGCTTTGATTTCGCGGTTTCCGATCAGAACTTCTCTCTTTTTCTTCTCAAGAGCCTTTAGGAGTTGTCGGGCACATTCGTCTGCAGGCATCCCGGTTTCCTGATTATGATCCATCACTCCATGGCGATTCCCATCTCCGGTTAGCGCATTTTTAGAAATGTTGGTGTTAATTTTTCCAGGACAGGCAATGCATACATGGATGTTGTTTTTGGCCTCTTCCAGTGCCAGGCTCTCGTAAAAACCATGTAGCGCATGCTTGGAAGCACTGTAAGCGGAGCGGAGGAAAAAACCAAATTTTCCGGCAATGCTTGAAATGACGAGGATTTGTCCCTGACCGGCTTGCTGCATGTATGGGAGCACAGCCTTGCTAAGAGCAATGTTTCCGAAATAATTGATTTCCATGATTTTGCGGTCGATTTCCAGGGAGGTATCAGCTGCTTCAGAGCGCTGACTTAAACCCCCGTTATTGATTAGGAGGTCAATCCGTCCGAAGTGATCAATCACCTGCTTTGCTCGAGACTCGAATTCCGATGAATTTTCCAGGTCCAGGGGCAAAACAAGGTGTTTGGAAGCATTTGGCAACGATTGTTGAAGCTCCTCCAGAGCCTGCTGATTTCGTGCTGACAAAATGAGGCGGGCCCCTTTTTTAGCAAGCTGGGAAGCCAATTCCTTTCCGATTCCAGAAGAAGCGCCCGTGATCCAGACAATTTTATTTTTAAAAAAAGACATCAGACGAAATTAATACAAATCGGGAATAAAAACAGTCTGAAGATACACGGGGAGTTTGGTATTAATGTATAAATTTAGGGCATGGACTGGAAAGAGACCGATTTGACCCGGATCAATGCGATGTGTGCAGACACCTTGATGGAACATCTTTCTATCGAGTTTATTGGTCTTGGGGAGAAGCAGATTACGGCAAAAATGCCCGTGGATCGGAGGCATCACCAGCCAATGGGGAGATTACATGGTGGAGCCAGTGTAGCGCTGATTGAAAGTGTGGCTTCCATGGGCTCGGCACTACTACTGGATTTGAGGAAGGAAGCACCGCTGGGATTGGAAGTAAATGCAAACCATATTGGTGGGATTAAGGAAGGAAATGTGGTGGCAAGCGGGGAGTTAATTCATCAGGGAAGAAAGACACATGTTTGGAAAGTAGATATTCACGATGAACAAACGGAACGTTTACTTTGTTCCGGACGTATCACGATCATGATAATAGCAACAGAAGGTGGCCGATAGATTAATATACAGGTATCCGGGAAAGGAAGTCACGGAAGCGATTGGTTTTTTTCGGAAATTGGATTCGAAGGAGCAGCCACATGGTTTTGTGGTGAGCAACCTGGATCTGAGTGATTGCTATCAGTTTGTAGAATCAAAGGACCGGGAAGCGAGTTGGCATTTTTTGGAAGAAAGACCATACTGCATGTCTGCGAGAGAGTATTATTTGCAGGCACACGAACTCTTGAACGGCATCAATCTGATGCAGATGGACAAAGCGGTTTTCTCGCGAGTGAAAGCAGTTAGTTTCGAAGCTAGTCAGGCTGAAAAATTGTTTGATGAGCTGGAAAAAACCTACCCCAATGCACTGGTCTATTTGCTTTCGTCCGAATTATTTGGAACCTGGATCGGGGCGACACCGGAAATATTAATGGAAGTTCACCGGGACTATCTCTTCACGATCTCCTTGGCAGGAACCAGGGATGAGCAGGAGAAATCAAGGGAATGGACGGCGAAAGAAAAGTGGGAACAACAGGTAGTTACCGACTACATTGAAGAAGTCAGTAAAAGGAAGCAATTGAGCGACCTGGAAATCGTTGGACCCTATGACTATGATGCCGGACCGGTTTCTCATTTGAGATCAGATATTTCGGCGCAAATGAATGGAATCAGTCCCTGGGAAGTCGCCAGTAGTTTACATCCTACACCTGCAGTAGCAGGATATCCGCAAGATCAGTCCTTGTCTCTGATTGACTCCGTGGAACCACATAAAAGAGGCTTGTACACCGGACTAATTGGCTTTGTAGATGATGAATCGGCACGTTTGTATGTAAACTTAAGGTGCGCCCAGATTCAGGAAGAAGCCCTGTTTTTATACCTTGGAGGAGGATATACTCCCCAATCGATTCCTGAACAGGAGTGGATCGAAACAGAAAACAAGAGTAAAACAATATTGAATTGTGTAAAAAGGATTGCTGAATGAGGACAAGTGCGAAGAAAAATGTTCGTTTACTCGTGGGACAGTGTGTGGAGATGGGCCTGAGGAATGTCGTGATTTCACCCGGATCAAGGAATGCTCCGGTGACCGTATCGATGAACCAACACCCACAATTGAATTGTTTGGTTGTCCCTGACGAAAGATCCGCCGCTTTTTTCGCCCTGGGTATGGCGCAGCAAAAAAAGGAACCAGTAGCCGTGTTGTGTAGCTCCGGATCAGCAGCAGTGAATTTTTATCCCGCTATTGTAGAAGCTTATTATCAGCGAATTCCGCTAGTCGTTTTAACTGCTGATCGCCCGCCGGAATGGACCAATGAAGGAGATGGGCAGACCATCATGCAACAGGAGATTTTTGGAAAGCATCTGAATTATTTTGTGCAGATTGAAGATGGCAAGGATCATGCGGATTATGATTGGTACATCCAACGGGAAGTAAGTCGGGCTTTTCAGGCAGCATGCCAGGATTCACGAGGACCGGTACACATAAACATTTCGTTGTCTGAGCCACTGTATGAATGGACTGAAGCGGAAAGCTTGCCGTCTAGAAAGTTTAGCTGGTCGGATACCAGGAAACAAATGAGTGATCAGGAACTGGCATTCGTACGTGAGCGTGTTCGTTCAACGAATAAGGTCATGATTTTATGTGGACAAATGGATCCGGATAGTTCCCTGACGGAAGAGCTGAAAAAACTGAATCAACATCCCGCAGTGCTCGTTCTTGTTGAGAACACGAGTAATCAGGTGGATTTTGGTTTTTTACACTGCATTGATCGCAGCCTCAATGCGATTTTGGAGGAAGAAAAGGAATATTTTGCCCCGGAATTGCTGATTACGATGGGAGGAGCGCTTGTCTCCAAGCGGATTAAAGCTTTTCTCAGAAAACACCAAGCCCGGGAACATTGGAAAGTGGGAATGGATTTTCCAGAGATGGATACTTTTCAGTGTTTAAGTCGCAGTTTTCAAATGGAACCAAGGCATTTCCTGATGCAAAGTCGTCTGGATGAGGTGTTGGCGAATGTTTCTTCGGATTACGGAATTAGATGGAAAAACAAAGACCTTCAGGTACAGGATCGTTTACCTGAATTTCTAGAAAAACACGCGAAATGGTCTGATTTAAAAGCATTTAGAGTTGTGTTGGATTGTGTCCCGGAGGGCAGTATTCTGCATTGGGCGAATAGTTCCGTCGTGAGGTATGGACAATTATTTGATCCGGTCAAAAGCATTTGCTATCGGGCCAATCGGGGGACCAGCGGAATCGATGGGAGTATGAGTACAGCGGTGGGAGCAGCCTTCGTCGAGAAGGAAAAATATGTCAATTTGATAACGGGGGACATGTCCTTCTTCTATGATAGCAATGCCTTGTGGAATCATCATTTGTCACCCAACCTGCGCATCTTTTTGATCAATAATGGAGGGGGAGATATATTCCGAATCATTCCCGGACCGGACAGTACAGAAGAGCAGGATCAGTTTTTTGTTTTCCAGAATGATTTTGAAGCGAAAAAGCTTTGTGAAGCCTACCGGATAGCCTACTTTAAGGCGGATTCGGAAGAAGCAATTATTGAACAAATGGAGGACTTTTATCGTTATGAGGAAGGAGGTCGTCCGAAATTGATGGAGGTATTTACAAAAGACGAGAAAAACAGTGAGCAACTGGCACTTTTTTTCGAAAAAATGTCTGTCTGACAAAGAAAGAACTTTGTTTTTTAGTAATATTAGGCTAACACCAGCCTCATGAATGAAGCCAGCATATCGATTACTGCGTTGATGAGTATCCTTTCACTCATCCTCTGCTATTTGTATGCTTTTTTGAACTGGACGCTCAAGAAAAACAAATCAAGGGCAAACAATTATTTCACCTGGCTGCTCATAAACCTATCCCTGATCATTATCTTTTTCATGTTGAAGGATGTGGAACTGGATTTTGTGGGGAAATACCTGATTCCACTGCTCGTTACGTGTAGTCTACTGATGCCGGTCATTTTCTACATTTACATTAAAAGGCTGCTCATTCACGGAACGGAAGGAAGAAACAGGAAACACGTTATTTTCCCTCTTAGCTATGGTTTGTTGCTTGCGACATCAATGCTCCTGGTCTTATTTGGCAATGGTCAGTTGCGCGACACAAGTTTTGTGCTGTTCTATTATGGAACCCTGGGGGGAATCTCAGTTGTTTTTTTGGCCATGAATGCGATCTATCTCTTTTTGAGTTTTAGGAAATTGAGTCAGCACCGGAAGTATGTTTCAGATGTGTACTCATATACAGAAAAGATTGATTTGAAATGGGTGCGCGTGATGTTGTTTGGCTACCTCTTTTTGATTGCCGGGATCGTTTTATGTCAGATCGTGGTCGACGACTTTTGGTCTGGCACCGTGTTTTATGGGACGCTGATAGCCTATATTCTCTACGTTGGAAACCATTCTCTGCACCAAAAGGAACATTATTTCAGTACGGATGCATCAATCGAGGAGAAAGAAAATGTGGATGAGGACGACAAGAATGACACCAAAGAACAGCTTTTCGCAGAACTGAAGGAAAAGCTTCTCGGCTATATGGAAGAGGAGAAACCCTTTTTGGATCAGGAATTGACCTTATTTAAATTGGCGAAGGATCTGGACACCAATACGAAGTATCTCTCCGTGGTGATCAATAGAGAGTTCAAACAAAGTTTCATCCATTTTGTCAATGAGTACAGAGTCAATGCGATCAAGCAGGATTTGGTGGAACCAAAACATCAAAATCTGACCATTGAGGCGATGGCGCAGAATGTTGGCTTTAAGTCCAAGTCATCCTTTAACGCCGCCTTCAAGAGAAATACGGGAAAAACACCGACGGAATACATTAAGTCGGTTCGATAGGACAAAAGAAAAGGGGCGCTTCTGGCGCCCCCTTCTTAACCATGAAAACTAGTTTAACGATCAATTGAAAATCGTTTTTCCAGCGTCTTAAATGTCCCTACAGCCAGGAGGAGATACATTCCTCTGGGCAATTCGGAAAGATCCATCTTCTGTGTAGCAGAGAAATGAGTAGATTGTTGAAACAAAAGACGTCCTTGAAGGTCGCGGACCTCCAAATGGTCGAAACTTCCCGGATCCTGTAGGTCGATATTTAGTAGTCCGTCCGTTGTTGGGTTGGGATAAATCTTAAAAGCCTTTTCACTGGAACCATTGATTGCTCGGATAGGAGAATAAAAATAAGTTCCGTTCAGGTCAACCAATTTCAAGCGATAGTAGACTGTGTTCGATGCATCTTCAGATGCGTCATAGGCCAGGTAGCTGTTGGTTTGAGAGGAATTTCCTGCGGCACTGATGCGTTGGATCGGGCTGAAAGTTGTTCCATCAAGCGATTTTTCGAGTTCAATATAATCACTGTTGTTTTCACTTTGCGTATTCCAGCTCAGACGGTTATAGCCATTTTGTGTAGCGACCGCCTGAAAGTCAGTCAGTTCGATGGGCAGGATAACAACTCCAGAAATAGGTGAGAAAGAGTACGAGCATAAGTCTCCTGCGTAGCCATCCGTTCGGATATAGTAGGTGTTTCCAGGGACCAGGCCACTAAAATTCCAGCTACCGGTACTATTGTTTGAGGCATAGTTAATACAGCTTCCTGAGATGACAGATAGGGAACCACATGAACCACTGAAGACAGATAGTTGGACCCCATAATTTCTCGAACACCCCCCCACACTGTATTCAATAACCACGTCTGAGGCTGCAGCGGTAAACTTCATCCAGGAGTCGTTTTCAATCGACATACCACAAACACTTGGACTTCCAGACCAGGCACTGTAGTTGCACCGGGTAGACCCAGAGTAGGGTTCGGCGACATCAATCGCATTGGAAAGAGAGCAGGTATTGGCCGGAATGGTCGTTGACTTTTCGACGGTAAAATCGATGACTTTATATTTTAAATAATCGGAGCCGTATTGTTTCCCAACGCCAATGTAGTAGGTAGTATTGGCCGCCAGGTTCTGCGTGCAAACACCAAGGACGTTTTTGAATTCGTAGGTGTTCACAACACAGGAAGTAAGTGAAGAACCAGAGCATCCGGTCCACACCCCGATAGCATGTTCATCATCAAGGCTGTAATTGCACTCAATAGTAAAGTAAAAGGACTCCCCGGAAGAAGAACCGGTCGTGTAGGAATACATGTAAACATCCGAACTGGTAAATGCACTGGAAGAAGCACTTCCGCAGCTGGCATCGGCACTACTGACCCAATCCTGATAACCACCTGTTCCGCTGGTAACTACCGTACCGGAAGAATAACCATCGGTGATTTCTACAGCAGAGGCGCAGGAATACTGGGCAGAAAGGCTTATGGGAAGGATAAGAAGGGATAAAAAGATTAAATTTTTCATGGTCTTAGTTTTTAGTCGTTAACTTCATCTTCGATGGTACTGAAGAGTACCATGCTGTTTTTTCGTTCTTTGAGGCGCTCGGCTTTTTCAGTTCCCTCACAGGCACTGATGGCCTGGTTAATTTGAGAGAGTCGCTGATAGTACTCGTCTTTGTACAGAACGGTCACATGTTGTTCGTTTTCAAAAGCCTGAACATTCATCAGAATCTTTTCGCTGTGCTCAACACCGTATTTTTTGAACAGGTGATTTAAAAAGGAAGGGGTATGATCTTCCATGACGATATAATAAGAGTGAGCGGCGTTGCTTTGAGCATAGCTTTGCCCACAGGTGAACAAGAGGCTGAAGAGGCTTGCTGAGATAAAAAATTGAATAGAACGCATCGTTTTTATGATTAAGAATTTGAGACAAATCTATAGGGGGAAAATAGCACCTGCAATTATTCGATGTACGGATTCAGGAAACACAACAAAACCAGTTTAGTGGCAGGGTGCGAATACATGAATTCAAACGTTTGAATGAAATTAAAACAACTGATTGTCAGCGGTTTATTTCAAAATCAAATGAAGGGAGCCTGCGGAGTGTTGATTGATGAATCAGGAGTCAGTATTTTTGTACAAAAAACGATTTATGGAGTATTTTTCGATTCTTTGGTCAGCTGAGGGAATTTTTTACTTGATTGTTTTAAGCCTCCTCGAGATCGTTTTGGGAATTGACAATATCATCTTTATATCCATTGTTACGGACCGACTTCCAAGCGTTCAGAAACGAAAGGCAAGAAACCTTGGATTGACATTGGCATTAATTGCCCGTTTGATCTTGTTGAGTCTGGTTTCTCTGATTATGGGAATGACGAAGCCTCTTTTTGAGGTCTTTGGAAACGAATTTAGTGGACAAAGCCTGGTGCTTTTGGCAGGAGGACTCTTTTTGATCTATAAGAGTACGATTGAGATGCACGGGATGATTAGAGGGCAGGAGGAACAGGGAAAGGAAGGGAATAGAAAGTCCTTTGGAGCTATCATTGGTCAAATTGTAATGATAGACATTGTCTTCAGCTTTGACTCAATCATTACTGCGATCGGGATGACCAATGAGATTGGTCACGGAGACCCAAACAACCACCCGATGGTCATTATTTTTGCGGCGGTCATTATTTCAATGATTGTCATGATGATTTTTGCCCGCCCGATTTCTGATTTTATCAATGCAAGACCCACTATAAAAATGATTGCACTGGCCTTCCTGGTAACGATTGGGGTCATTTTGGTAGCGGAATCTTTTGGGCAACATGTGCCGAAAGGTTACATCTATTTTGCCATGGTTTACGCACTCATTGTGGAATTCATGAATATCCGAATGCGCGTCAATAAAAAAAGAAAACCATAGTGGATTATAGAGAGGCTGTCCGGGAATTGGAACGCCTTAGTGGCGAGACATTGAATGATCCTGATGGCATCCAGGAGGCATTGGAAAGCCTGTTGTTTGATTTAAAAAACTTTTTTCGGACCCGTTTAGCCGTCCGTAAGCTGTTTGAACCCAAATTGAAGCAGCTCCAAAACCTGATGGAAATTGAACAGGTTTTGTTTGAAGATGAAAAGAAAATCGGGGATGCAAAGGGGTATCATTTTTCCGACCTGAACCTGGAAGCTTGTTTTTTGAAATACCATCAAATCAGGAATGAAACATGGAGCCGCATGATGGCAGCACGAGGAGCCGCAGAAATTCACGATGAAGCCATACGACTTCTAGAATTACAAATTTGCTATGCGGAAGCCTGGTTTTGTCCGGAGAATAAGGATGTGGGAGGAGTAATCATTTCCAGAGAACCCGACACCATGCAATTACTTCAACAGATTCGGCTTTACGCGGAACGGGGAGGAACATCTTTTCAGCAATTGTGTTTGGGTGAAAAGCAAGCACCTGAGGAGCTTGTTCTCGAGCAGAAAAGATTATCTTTGCTGCTCACAAAATACCGATGAATACGGAATCATTTGACAAATTGAGAAAACAACTGGAACAGCAAAACTGGCCGGAAGTTTATCTGTACAAGTTCATTGTCAAGAATGAACCCGAATTCATTGCCCGGGTATGTGCCCTGTTCGATGACACGGCTGAGATCAAGTTTCAGCATTCCAATGGGGATCGTTATGTGAGCATTTCGGCCAAAGAGATGATGATGGATGCTGCCTCGGTGATCGAACGATATGAAAAAGCCAGTCTAATCAAAGGAATTATAGCATTATGATACTTGAATCAATCAATTGGGGAAAGGTAGCAGTGGGTGTGCTTTGCATCACTTTAGGACTCCTGGTCCTGTACATTGCCTATCGAAAGTTGTTGGCCTATTTGGGAAAAGGGCAACTCACGAAGGAAAAATATGCTTTTTTGCACCGACTTGAAAAATCCCCGGCAAGTGGCCAATTGGAATTTTATGTTGAGTTGAGTGAGGAAAAAGACCTGAGTTTTGAAATCCTCAACGAACAGGAAGAACAGGTAAAATTAGTGGCAGAAGGACACTATGAAAGTGGCTCGCACATCATTTACTTCGATAGCACAGAAGTTCCGAACGGAGAATATATCTATCAATTAAAGACGGACAACCAAAAACTCTGGAAAAAAATGTCTGTCCGGAATTAATCCGGGATACGAATGTTCAAAACGTCTTCTACCCAGGATTTCCCCCAATTATCGATTTCTGTCTCAGACCAAATACTTGGATAGAAAATTCGCTTTTGGAAACGTGGAGGCAAATACTTTTGCCAGTTTGTTCCTCCAGTAGCAGCAATATCTGAAGGGTCTTGTTGCAAGTAGCGAACGGCTGATTTGTAGTGCACCAGCGGCCAGTTAACATTCACATTGATATCATTTTGCTTGAGCGCTTTGATCACCTCCGGGTCTTGTTGCTCTTCTTTGTTCAGGCGCAGATAAGATTGCCAAAGGTTTTTGTTT
This sequence comes from Bacteroidota bacterium, assembly GCA_006226425.1. GTDB lineage: Bacteria > Bacteroidota > Bacteroidia > Flavobacteriales_D > Crocinitomicaceae > M2408. The sequence continues at coordinate 185,104 of SBGX01000006.1, forward strand.
CGAACGCTTTCTCCAAGCTGAATGAACTCCTGGCTATAGCGATTTTCAAATTCAATAAGTGTCAGGGTTTTGGCCCCCGAGGCGAGTTCGGTTGCCCCCTCTTTCCAGTAAATGTGCTCGTACAAATCTTTGATTTCTTCCTTGCCTGAGTATTGATTCCGAACATCTTTATGTACCAAATTGATGAAGTCGGTAGAGTACATTTCGATTTTTCGGTACTGGGCGGACTGGAATCCACTTGCAGGGAGTAGGGACATCCGGAATTTAAGAAATTGTTCTTTTTCCATCCCGTTGATCATGATCTCGAAACTTTTGGTAAGAGCTTCAAAATAGCGATTGATTCGCGTCACGCGAGCCGTAAAAAAGGCGGCGTCCAGATCCTCTTTGTTTCCGATTTGCTCAAATTCCCGGAGAGCTAATTTAAAATAGAGTTCCGTAATCTGGTGATACATGATAAAAATCACCTCATCCGGAAACTGAGTTCTGGGCTTTTGAAGACTCAGAAGGGTGTCTACAGCAATGTAATCCCAATATTTTACAGTATCCTGATAAAGCAGTCCATCCAAATAAGCATTAAAATCCTGTCCGATGGCATCGTATTTTTGCTGTATGAGAGCCAACTTTTCTTTCAGTTCCGGTGTAATTTCCATGACGTGATGTTTGGGTCAAATGTACTTGTTGGAAAATTGTTGTCAAAAAAGAATCTGTTAAAAATATAACAAGCAGAAAGACCTGTCGAAATGTTTATTTTTGCTTTAAACGGGCGAGATGAGAAAAATTCCAGAAGCATTAAAAAGAGGTGATCGGATCATGGTGGTCTCTCCGGCAAAAGCGATTGACGCGGAGTATATAGATGATGCCAAAGCTTTGTGGGAACAAAGGGGCTACGAGGTGTTGCTGGCTCCACATGTTGCTGGAAGACACTATTATTTTTCCGGAACAGATGAAGAACGATTACAAGATTTTCAGGCAGCACTGAATCGGGAGGATGTACGGGCAATCGTTTGTGCACGGGGAGGATATGGCTGTGTTCGAATCGTGGATCAACTGGATTGGTCGACGTTTCAGGATCATCCCAAATGGCTGATCGGCTTTTCGGATGTGACAGTGTTTCACCAACGCTTGGAACGTGATGGTATCCGAAGTATCCATGGAACCATGCCACTTAATTACAGAGAGAACAGTAAAGAAGCGATCGAAACATTATTTGAGGCACTTGAGGGTAGACAGACGCAAATAGCTGTGACTCCAGGAATAGACAGCAAGATCGGGAAGGCACAGGGGATATTGACAGGAGGAAATTTGTCAATCATTTACAGCTTGCTCGGAACGGATGAACAAGCAGATTATCGGGGGAAAATTTTATTGATCGAAGACTTGTGCGAGCAGTTGTATCACATTGACAGAATGTTTTTTGCCCTGAAGAAAGCAGGGGTGTTTGATCAGATCAACGGCATCATCGTTGGTGGCTTTACAGACCTTCGGGACACGAAACCGACTTTTGGTATGGACTACAAACAAAGCTTGTTGGAAAAACTGCTTGATCGGGACATCCCGGTATGCTTTGACTTCCCTTCCGGACATATTGATGACAACCGCGCATTAATATTGGGCGCGTCGATTTCCCTAGAGGTTGGGGAAGAGGTAACTGTCCGCTATCTGAAGTAGAAAATTCAGGAGGAAATCAACCGTTTTTAGAGCATAGAAAGAAAAGCATGGTATTGTTTTTGCATGTCTGATTATTCGTAATTTTGTCGGGTAATGAAAAAGGCTTGGATATATCTTGTGATGACGCTGCTGAGCATGACTTCCTGCGTGGAAATTATTGATGATTTAAAAATCAACAGTGATGGGTCAGGAACATTTAAGTATGTCGTGAACCTCAGTTGGAGTAAGGTAAAAGTGAATTCGGTACTGGCATTGGATAGCCTGGATGGAAAGCGCGTTCCATCCCTGGATGAGATTCGGACAATCATCACGAAATACGAAGAAAAATTGACTACCAAAGAAGGGATTTCGAATGTGAAGGTCGATGTGAATTATGATGATTTTATCCTGAAATTTCAGTGTGATTTTGAAAATGTGACGTCCCTGCAGAAAGCGATCCGGGAAATTGCCATGGAACAGAAATTTTCAGGCAATGTGGAAGAGCTGAAGCACACCTGGTTGGTTTGGGATGGACAGAAATTGGTTCGATCCGTGCCGACATTAACCCGACAGACGACACAACTGCTCGAAAAGGAGGATCTTTCCGAGCTCAAAAACGGGAAGTATAGTGCGATTACGCGCTTTGATCGATCGATCGATCACGCAGAAAACCCTCTGACGGCGATCTCACCGAGCAAGCAGGCCTGCCGGGTGATGACAAACCCTTATGCGCTGATTAATGAACTAGGTATTTTGGAAAACACGATCTACCTTGTCAAAGGCGGAGAGGAGTGAGTGTGTTGATAACTAAATCTATATAGAAAACTTATTTTTTGTAACTTGAACAATCTTCTTAACCAACCATGAAAAAAAGAATAGTCGGCTTATTTCTGGGTGTTTTGGCTTCTTTTGCACTGAACGCACAATATTATTCGGAAGATTTTATTCCTCGGGATGCCATGACCGTTTTGAGTATCAATAATGTCAATTTACTCAAAAAAGTTCCAATGGATGACCTGGTGAAATACGATTTCATGGCCGAGGTGCAGTCCGAGCTTTTTGATGGATCGACATCCGGAAAAACGCTCAAAGATTCAGGAATTGATTTTGATCAGAAGTTTAACGCCTTTTTCGGAGAGAATCAGAAGTATGAAATTTCTGGTTTCACCTTTGGAGTGAAGGACAAAGCAAGTCTGTTTCAGGTCTTTGATGATTTTGACAGACAGGAAAGTTATATTCCTGGGGTAGAGATTTATGCACTTTATTACAATTATCTGATCATCAAAGGCAACGTAGCGGTGGTGTTGAGGGTTGATCCAGCATACGAACACCTTTCCTCCATGGCGGATTCGATTTGGTTTGCTCGCGGAAATGGATACTACTACGGAGATGGAGTAGAACAATGGGATGAATTGATCGAAGAAGAAGTACCGGTCAATGATGAGGTCGTGGAAGATGAAATTTTTGAAGAAGATTTTACCGATAGTACTGGTATCGAAGATCCAGCCATGATTGAAGGAAAAACTTACTGGGAAATGAAGGACAGCCTGAGTGTGGAGTTACGCATGAATTACTTTAAAAATATTTTGTGCGACTTATACGAAAGCAATATTAACCTCCGTGGAGAAGATGAAAACTTAGCATCACAATTGAATCACCCATCGGATGGGATTTTTTACCTGGATAATTCAAGAGGTTTTAGAAATGCGACAGGGATGTGGCATTTCAAAAGAATGTTTCCGGAACTCTATTCCGACATCAAGGAGATTTATACCGGGAATGTCATGCTGGGAGATATTGAGTTGAATGAAAGCTCTATAGACATTCGTTTTCAGGCAAATTACGGAGAAGCTCTCGGAAGCATTTATGAAAAACTAAATGGAGCGCGTTTTGATAAGAATGTGTTGAAATACATCCATCAGAATTCTACCGGCTTTTTTACTTACAATATCAATTTAAAAGAAGGCTACAATCAGGCCTATGATATCATCATCCCAATTTTATCAAAAGAGGATGATCCACGGATTTCCAGTAGTGTATTGATGGCAGAACTGGTCAATGAATTCGTGAATACGGACGCAATCTTTGAGACATACAAAGGAAGTATGTTTGGAAGCTTTAACGGTATTCGCAAGGTAAAAACCAGAAAGATCGAGTTCTATTACGATGAGGAAACCTTTGAATATGAGGAAAGAGAAATTGATGGTGAGGAAGAAATGCCCGTGTTTACCCTCGGGTTCTCAACCGACCGGGGAAATATCCCTGAAAAAGTGTTGAATCATCTGGCCAGAATTACTCCTAAATTCAAGAAAATGGAGAATTATTGGGTGGTAGAGGATGCGATTTATAATTCTGTTCCACTCTATATTATCAATGAAAATAACTTGCTGATCTTCACAAATGATGCTGATTTGGCGCTCCATCATCATGACGGTTATGGGTCCTCATCCCTAAAAGGAAAAAAGGCAAAAGCGGCCAGGAAAAGTAAGTTTATGTATGCTTATTTTGATTGGGGACAAGCATTGAATAGTCTTCCGAGAGAGATATTCAACCAGAAGCAAAATGAAATTTTGGATGCCATGCGAGGAAAAACCGGATTGATCGAATTGGAATCTTCCAAGACGAGCCGGGAGAAAACCTCTTTTCACTTGAGTTATAAATATCAGGGGGATTACGATAATTCTGGAAGGTATCTACTGGATTTGGTTAATTCGATCTATGTACTTTCAAAATAAGGAAAGCTGATGGCAAGAAAAGGGCTCTTCATACTCTTTTTATTGGGAGTTTTAGCCGCTTTCTTTTATTTCCGCTTTTATATGCATAACAAGGAGCAGGAACCCTTGTTGATCGAGCGGATGCCGGAGGGTGACCTCATTGGAAAGGTCGATGTGTTGCAGTTAGCCAGAGAATTGAAGCCTTTCCTGTTCTACAATAAAATCCCATTTCGGGACATGCTTTCTTACGAGTTTATTTTGGCGCAGGGGAAGAATTACGGTGTCAATCTACAGGAACCAGCGTACTTTTTCGTCAATGGGGGCGGAGAGGAATGGGGAGCCATGTTTGCACTGAGTGATAGCAGTAGGGTGAGAGCTGGCTATCAGCGACTCTCAGCAGAAGTGGAGTTAAAAGACACGACGATCGGAAAGCAAAAGCTAGTGAAAATCAATGGTGAAAACCTCTTTTTGACACATGGTGAAAAATGGCTCATGCTTTATCATGGAAAAAATGTATTTACCTATGTTCATAAAGTGCTTTATACCAAACGCGGAGAGATCAAGGAGCGATGGAAGCGCTTCCGTGAGATCAAGGAGTTTGAAGGAGAAAGTCTGATCGTTAGTTCGGAAGGAAAGCAAGTGAGAAAGTATGGTTTTGAAAGCCTGGTGATGAGTCAGGATTGCGATTCGATCCATTTGGATATTAAAGCTTTTGTGAGAAGTTCACTTCCCCTTGGATTGGAAATGAAGCAACAAGGAATGAGTTTGATGAACCGTGATCAAAGCAAGCGAACAGTTGATCTACATTTGAAGATAGACAGTTTGAGAGGGAAGAAAAACAACCCTCTGGTGAAACTTCTGAGAGATGCGGGTAAACGAGTAGGCTTTCCGACCGGAGAATTTCTGGAAGCCTGGGAAGGAGACGTTAGTTTCCAGGAAGGAGGACTGTCTATGGTACGAGAGAAGTATGTAGAAACAGTGATGGATGAGGAATTCAATACAAAACAGGTAGAAAAGGAACGGGAAACCTGGGTGCCGGCATATTCACTGTTGCTGTCCATGAATGAGAAACAAAAGCAATTTGTAGGGAAACTCTTTGCTAAGGGAATCATGCGGAAAGATCAGGAACATTATCGTTTACTTACCTCGCCGCCGCTGGTTTTTTATCAGAGAGATGATCATCTCATGTTTTTTTCAGGAATGAAAACACCTGAATTGCTGGATTCGGTATCCAATGAAGTGCGTTGGACCGACGGAGATCTGATCTATCATTTTCAATTGGATTCCATTCAGGAAAAGCAGCTTTTCTTCAAGTTAGGCATTCCTTTACTTCCCTTTTTGAAGAAGCAAAAAATTTTCATGAAATAAGGGGATATTCCCCGTAGTTGTTTAGTTTTGGAAAGAAAGCACAATGCTTTCATCAAAAACCAAACGTTCATGCTAACCCCACAAATTGACAAAAAACTCTTTTTACTGGATGCCTTTGCTTTGATCTATCGGGCCTACTTTGCCTTTGCAAAGAATCCCAGAATTAACTCGAAGGGACAAAATACTTCCGCTGCATTTGGTTTCGCCAATGCCTTGATAGACGTCATCCGGAAAGAAAAACCAACGCACATAGCGGTTGTTTTTGATGCACCGGGGGGAGCAACGAATAGGCAGCAGGATTTTGCCGATTATAAAGCACATCGCGAAGAAATGCCGGAGGATATTCGATCCATGATCGAACCGATTAAAAAAATAGTTGAATCTTTTCGGATCCCCATTCTGTTGAAAGAAGGCTTTGAAGCGGATGATATTATCGGAACGCTGGCAAAAAAGGCAGAGCAGGAGGGGTTTACAACTTATATGATGACTCCCGACAAAGATTTTGCACAATTGGTGAGTGAGCATATCTTCATGTACAAACCTGGAAGAGGAGGAAATCCTCCGGCAATATGGGGGATTCCGGAAGTACAGGAGAAATTTGAAGTGGAAGATCCGCTTCAGGTGATCGATATTTTGGGCTTGTGGGGAGATGCGTCTGATAATATTCCTGGAATCCCTGGGATCGGAGAAAAAACGGCAAAAAAGCTGGTCAAACAGTATGGTTCCGTAGAAAACTTGATTGACAATGCGGAAGAACTCAAGGGCAAGCAAAAAGAGAATGTGATCAACTTTGCCGAACAGGGGAAAATGTCCAAGATGCTCGCAACAATTATTTTGGATGTGGATGTACCATTTCAACCGGAAAAATTGATTTTGGAAGACCCGGATGCGGATAAGGTAAAAGAAATTTTTACGGAACTGGAGTTCCGAACCATGGCCAAGCGCGTTATTGGAGAGGAAATTGTTGTTAGTTCCACAACGACCGCTTCGAACGGAGATGGTCAACTGGATCTATTTGGTAAACAAAGCCTGGTGGAAGAGCAGGAGGCCGTGGAAACTTCGGATCTAAAGACCATTGCTACCGAAAAACCGAAGTATCACCTGGTGAGCACGAAGGAGGAAAGAGAGGAACTTCTGAAACTGATTATGAATGAGAAGCAGGTCTGCTTTGATACTGAAACCACCGGCATTGAGCCACTCGAAGCGGAGATGGTTGGAATGTCTTTCTCTTTTAGGGAGAAGGAAGCCTATTATGTAGCATGCCCGGAAGACCAGATAAAAACGAAAGAAATAGTTGATCAGTATCGGCCTTTTTTCGAATCTGGTAAGATTGAGAAGATTGGGCATAACATGAAGTATGATGCTCAAATTCTAGCCAATTACGATGTCGAATTGAAAGCTCCGTATTTTGACACCATGATTGCTCACTACCTGATTCAGCCGGAGTCCAAACAAAGCATGGACTTTCTTTCGGAGTACTACCTGAAGTATCGACCAATCTCGATTGAGACAATTCTCGGGAAGAAAGGAAAAAATCAAGGGACCATGCGTGATAAAACGGCCGAAGAAGTCGTTGATTATGCCTGTGAAGATGCGGATATCACCTTTCAATTGAAACAGCTATTTGAGCCAGAAGTCCAAAAGGAACACCTGAAGGAGTTGTTCTATGAACTTGAATTGCCCCTGATGATGGTGCTTTGCCGTATGGAGCGGGAAGGTGTGGCCATCGATGTGGATCATCTGGAGAAATTGTCCGTTCGATTGGAGCAAGAAGCGATCGAGCTGGAGCAAAAGGTGAAGGAACTGGCGGGCATGGATTTTAACCTCGATTCACCTAAACAATTAGGAGATGTGTTGTTTGAACACATGAAGATCTCTTCGAAAGCCAAGAAAACCAAAACAGGACAATATTCCACCTCCGAAGACGTACTGGAGAAGTATCGGAAAGATCATCCGATTATTGAAATGATTTTGGAATACCGACAGGCCCGGAAGTTGAGAAACACGTATGTCGGACCCCTCCCAACGATGATTTTGAAAAAGGATGGGCGTGTTCATTCACATTTCATGCAGACGGTGGCAGCTACTGGAAGGCTGAGTTCCAATAACCCGAACTTGCAGAATATTCCGATCAGGACAGAGAAAGGAAGAGAGATTCGCAGGGCTTTCATTGCACGTGATAAAGATCATCTGCTCATGTCGGCAGATTACTCGCAAATTGAGCTGCGAATCATTGCGGCGATGAGTGGGGATGCCTCCATGATCAAGGCCTTTAAGGATGGCCAGGATATTCACGCCGCTACGGCTTCCAACGTGTTTCATGTGCCGATTGAAGAAGTAACTCGAGATCAGCGGAGTGCGGCCAAAGCGGTCAATTTTGGGATTATTTATGGGCAGTCGGCCTTTGGATTAGCTCAGAATCTTGGAATTAGTCGAACAGAGGCTAAGGGAATCATCGATCGTTATTTCGAGCAATTTTCGACAATCAAAGGCTACATGGATCAGGCGATTCAGGGAGCAAGGGAGCACGGATACGTGGAAACCATCATGAAACGTAGGCGCTATTTGCCGGACATTAATTCAGCGAATGCCGTGGTCAGAGGTTTTGCAGAACGAAATGCCATCAACGCTCCTATTCAGGGTTCTGCCGCTGATGTTATCAAGTTGGCAATGATTAAAGTGGATGAAGCGATGAGGAAGCAGGGAGTTCGTTCCAAGTTGTTGTTGCAGGTACATGATGAACTCGTTTTTGATGTGCACAAGGAAGAACAGGACCTGATGAAAAAGCTGGTCAAAGAAGCAATGGAAGGAGCCGTTGAATTATCGGTGCCGATGGTTGTCGAAATGGAGTTGGCCGAAAATTGGTTGGAAGCACATTAAAAAAGGAGGAGCTTTTTGATTACTCCCCCTTTTGTTACGCATTAAGATTTAGCCTGCACGTAGCAGAGATAGTTGTTTTCGGTATGTGCCAATTGCGTTTGTATTTGGACGAATTCCTGAAGAAGAACCGATAATACCGTTTCTCGAAGCCAAAGTTTGTCCACCGCGATCAGTCGCTCCGGTTGATCCGGAAAGTAGCTTTTGACAAGCGTGTTGTAATCTTCGATTTGCTTTCTCAGTTCTACCTGAGAGAAGGGGCCCCGAGCATGCTCAAATTCCTGTCGGACGATTCGATTGTCGTTCAGTCTTTTGATGTCTTTGAAAGGAATACTCCGTGCCTTTTCGATACTTACCCCCTCAGAAACGGCCACCAAATGGTTTCGGGTTTCCTCGAGGTGTTCATTTAGTTTTGAGCTGGCACGGTGAAAACGAATAACAGAATCATCATCCGCCACTTTTTGAAGCAAAAGTGAATTTGCTTTGGCCAGATCTTCCTTGTGGGAATAGAGGTAATCATGTGTGGCAAAAAAGCTGCTTTTCAGTGTTGCACTGTAGCCTAGATTGATCATGGCAAAGAGCAAACTCCCGAGAGCCATCATGAGCACTGAATTGACAATGGTGTTGAAGCGAATTTCCGGCCTCCTGATCCGACTCATGAAGTAGATCGGGACATAAGCAAAAACGAATACGGAAATTCCGCCCAGCATGAGTATGTTGGCAGCTGGCCAGTGCATTAGTTTGAAAACCATTCCCGAACTAGTAATGATTCCCAGGAGGAATCCAAAGCTCAGGACCCACTTATCCGTTCGCTCCTCTTCATCACGGAACTTGAGGACGATCATCAGTGGTAGAAAAACGAGTGCAAAAAAGAGTCCCCCCAAGATGATCATGGCGGCAGCACCCGGTAAGTGAAAGATTTTGAAAATGGCCCCAAGAAGTGCAAAAAAAGTGGCAGCTATACCTGAGTATTTTAAGGTCTTTTTCATGGCGTAAAAATTTTTAAACGTTAGCAAATTGTCTGTTTCATCCTGTATTTCCTTCAATTCCATTTGAAAGAAACGAGGAAGCATTCGTTCATAGAACGCAAAGAAATTGTCCGATTCGGTCAACTCCTGCTCGACGATACAGCACATGTGATCCAGTAGGTTATCTTGCAGATCTTCAAGAATCACCCCACGTGCCCGGATATCATCCAGCATGAAGTCAACTTCCTCTTCTTTAACCCTGTACATGACCCGATTTGGTTTGTAGATCCAACAAAAATCTCATCGTTTCAATGAAATCAGCGAATTCATTCACCCGTTCGGTAGCCGTGTTCTTTCCCTGTTCCGTCAGTTTGTAATATTTTCGGACGCGTTTCCCCATGTACTCTTTTTCGGTTTCTAGTTCACCGTTTTTTTCGAGTGCATGAAGCGTGGGGTACAAAGCACCTTCCGTGATTTGAATTTTTCCTGCTGTTAGTTCCTTTACCTTTTGGGTAATTTCATAACCATACATTCTTCCCTGCTTTTTCAAGAGTTCGAGAACGATGGTTTTCAGGGTTCCTTTTATGAGCTCAGATGTATACATAAGACAAAGATACATAACAATCTTATGTATTTCCAAATAAATACCTAAGAAAATTAGGTATTAAAAATTAATTAACTGATTATCAAATAATTAATTAGTCATAATTTTCTGTATCGTTGATCTCGAGTCCGCCCCATTCAAGCAGATGGAAGCCGGATCGTTGGAATTTTGGCCATTTTTGAGGATTGACCTCCAGATGTTTAGGATATTCTTCGAAGCCCTGAAACAGGAGATATAATTGAAACAATTTTTCAGGAGCCGGGTCGATCTGATAGCTGGAAAAGATTTGACAGTCTTCCTGAAAGGCAAATTGGACGAAACAATACCTGGATTTGCTCATTCGTGGTGCCCAATAAGTGATAAAATCAGTCTGTTCGGTGCTGTTGAGCCCCAGGTAACTCAGTTTTTCTTCCAGGTAAGGAAGGATTTCTTCACTGGTTAGGATGCACCCGAAGATTTGTTGATGTTCATCTTTCAGAAAAGAACGAAGCTTAAGTTGTGCGTCCCAAAATAGGTAGGGATAATGTTTTCCGTGTTGGTCAACCCACTCGTTGTCGATCAGACTTAGGTTCCAGCTTTGATTCTGGTTTAGTTTGGGATAGCTGAATTGGATCGCTCCCGGAGTTTTGAGTTGAATCTTTAGGTGTTGATCCTTATCTGAGTACCCATAAACAACAGGTTTTTCAAGATAGACGGGGTCCTCGTCTTCCTGACTCAGGAGCATCTGTACGGTGATTCGATGCTGGTCATGGATTTGATAGCTTTCAAAGGCACTTTCCTGATAGCCAAACGATCGGAACCAGACATAATCAGAACTGATCGGAAGAAGCAATTCAAAATATCCGTCTTTTATAACTTGTGCCTGTTGATCTTTTGGGGTAATCACAACTCTCATGATCAGATCTCTAACATCCTGAAGTGAACTGACTTGTCCTCTCAGGACATAATGTCCTTTGGGAATTTGTCCGTCCAGGCTATCGGATAGTACAGCACCCCAGGGGTAAGCATCATAGGTTTGTGAAAGGCTATCTCCCTGTCCCTTCAAGGTGAAGGAAAAGAGGATGAGCATGCAGGCAAGTAATTTTGTATTCATACAGGGGAGTACAATTATGTGATCAAAAGGTTCAACTCAGACACTTTTCAGAACCTGATCGACGCTTATTTTTTCAATGCAGTGGCATTTCTCTCCCTTTTTACAAGTCGGACATTCCGGATCGTTCACTAAAAAAGTAGCCTTCAGGCCAAGTGCTTTCCACCGTCCAGGGTGAATGGGTCTTCTGGATGAAAACAGTCCGATGGCTCTAATACCGGTGACTCCAGCCAGGTGGTATGGCCCTGTACTGCAAGCAACCAGTGCCTTGGCCTGGGAGATTAGGACAATCAATTGCTCCAAACTCAGGCGACCACTTAGATCAAGGCATTTTTCTTCATGAGGAAGTTGATCCCGAAATAGAAGTCCTTCTTTTTCTGTACCGGTAAAAACGGCAGTATATCCTTTTGAGATGAGTTCCCGGGAGAGTTGTATATAGTTCTCGAGAGGCCACTCCAGGGCACTTCCCTGGGATTTTGGGTGCAGAACGACAAAGTTAGAGAGAGACTGTAAGTCTGGTGGAAGTTCAATGTCCGGTGTCTGAAAATGTGTACTGGTCCATTGACTAATTTCCTTCAAACTGGGAAGTTCCTCCAGACCAAGCGGTTTGCATAAATTGAAACTCAGGGCTGATTCGTGTAACTCGGAACGCTTTCGTGTGAAAGAGACACGGTGGTTGCAGGTCAGCAAATGAAAGCTTCGGTGCGAGGTTCCAATGCGATGTGGCACTTTGGCTCGATGCATTAGACGTGCAATGTCTTTGTTTGGAAAAACGTGGATACAGCAAAAAATATCCTGTGATTTGATCTGTCTGATACGCTCTTGTTCGCTTTGATTGATCAGATCATCCCAACAAATAATTTCGTCAATCGGTAGGTAACAGGAGACGACGGCTTTGGTATAAGATCGACAGAGGAATAGGATGCGACTTTCAGGAAATTGTTTTTTTATCCAACTGCAAATGGGAAGCGTCAGAACCACGTCGCCAATGCTGTCTGTGCGACTGATCAGAATGGTTTTTCCATGAAAGTCCGGCGTCTGTTTCATCTACTGATCCTGTTCACGTTTGAGTTTTCTGATCTTCTTGTACTTAAGGAAGGTGGCGTAAGCAGAGATCCGGCAGATTACGAAGCCTGTTTTTCCATCCAGGATGCCCAAATGAATGAAATAATCCTTGATGAATTTGACCACGGGACTAAATATCAAGGTGATCCAGGGGGCTTTTTTTCCTCGTTTAAATTGGGCTTCGGCCAGAATGGTGGTGAAGTACTCCACCTGCTTATAATGATCCTCACGTGTATAGTAACTGTAATGGAGGATGTCTCCATGGAGTCTGGAGGTGTTTTGATCGCCTTCAAAGAGCTCGTACTTGTCGTGTGGGTTATCTCCTCCCCAAGCACCTTTTCGTGAGTCCCAGAGCCTTAATTTTCGATCTGGGTACCAACCACAGTGATGTACCCACTTCCCACAATAATTCGTCAGCCGATTCATGTAATAACCATCGGAATTCCAGTTGTTTTTAACCTGAATAATCGATTGCCTGAGGGTTTCGTCGAGGGCTTCGTCAGCGTCCAAAGAGAGCACATGGGGGTATTGAGCCTGTGTAATCGCCCAGTTCTTTTGTTCGATGTGTCCTTCAAAAGCATGTTCGACAAAACAGACTCCAAATTCTTCACAAATGGCTCTGGTACGATCCTTTGAAAAGGAATCGACAACAACAATATCGTCTGCAACGCCCTGAAGTGATTCAAGGCAACGGGCAATGTTTTTTTCCTCGTTAAATGTGATGATTACCGCCGAGATTGGGATCATGGTCTATGCAAGCTCTGGACAAAGAAACAAAGATTTTGTCAATTGGCCTCCACGCTTTTCAGAATCGCCTGAATTTCACGGAGTGGATGGGTCCAGCTCACCGTTGGTGGGGCATCGACATAACCACTGACGCATACGAGCTTTCCCTGTTTGTTCCGAAAATGAAAGGCCCAAAAGGCGCCACCCGTACTGTAGGCCGATTCTCCGGTAAACTTGAACATGCCGCGCATTTCAAAACCTTTGGTAGTTTTTTTGCGGTTCCAATCCATACTTCCTTCCGGATAAATAACAGAAGCATATTGGGTGCCCATGTATATCCCTGGAATTTCGTGCTTGAAATTGTACTTCATCATGGTGTCTCTGGCCTGGAGGAGATTAGAAAGTTCAAATTGACTGGAATCAATGTAGGGGTATTGATAAATACAGATTCCGCTTTGGATGAAATTGGAGGTTTGTCCGTGGTTTTCTCCAAATTGCATCGGTTTGGCATCCGTTGGAAACTCGACCCGGTAAAAATTTTCACGCTGTGTGACCAACTTGGAACCTTTTGGTAAAGCCATATCAAGCCCAAATTTTTGCTTGATTTGACGACAGATCGTTTGGTTCTTTTCGCGTTGGAAGCGTTCCTCCAGTCGTTGCCATTCGTTCTCATCAAAAGTACGATGTACTGCGGCGAGATGATTTTTTAAACTGTATTCCAGTTGTTGGTAGTCTTTGGCTTTGACTCGAACAACCAACTGACCCTGGGCCCAGGTATCTAACTCTTTGGTAATTTCGCTTTCTTCTCCCTGGTATTTGGGGTCAATTTCGACAAACATGAGGTTTCTCCATCGTTTGTTCCCCTTTTCAAAAGCTCCCGGAGTTCGGTGGATTAGCTCGAAGGTGACGACGTCCGGGAAATAAGGCATGATGAAACGGGTCATATTCGTGTCCAGGTAGGCTTTGGCAGGACTATTCCAGATACCATTTTCACATACCAGAAGGATTTCGCCGACTTTTCCAGTTGCTTTTAGTCCGAATTCCCGGGCATCATAACGTTGGTTGCAGCCGCTCAAAGTGATCGTGAGGAGCAGAAGAAGTGGAATGATGTACCTCATAATTTTTAAGGATTACAGTACAAAAATTGCACCAAAATCACCGAACGCGAATTCGTTGTCCCACGCGGATGCGGTCTGGATTGACAGAAGGATTTAATTTTCGCAGTTGCGCTGGGCTCAGATTGTGTCGCAAGGCGATGCGGTTAAACAAATCTCCAGATCGAACCGTGTAGTATTTCTTCCCGGTGGCGGGTTTGGCAACTGTTTTCGTAGGAGCAGGTTTAATTTCTTCCACGGGAGCAGGGTTCGGAATCATGCCTTCCTTGCTCAATTTAACGACCGTTTTGATCTTTAATTTTTGATCAATATTGATCCAGTTGTCCTTGAGGCCGTTCCATTTCCGAACGGAATCAACAGAAACGTTGTAGACCCTTGAAATGATCTGAATACTTTCATTTTTCTTGACCACGTGTTCTATTTCTACCAGGGAATCATAGTGGATGGTTCCCATAATAGAATCTGGTCGGGCTTTTGTTTTGGGCGGGTCTGGTGGATAAATCTTAAGTGTTTTTCCAGCAACGAGACGTGCCGAACGAAGATGATTCCACTTCATGATGTCCTGTGTCGTGACACTGTATTTCGAAGCAATCAAATGGATTGTTTCTCCTTTTTTGATGCGATGGTATTGAACTCCGTTTGAGGGGCTTTCTTTTTCCGCAATCAATGAAACACCTTCACCATACAACTTCTTTTCCAGGGCGATCAAACTGTCTTCCAAAGCAACCAGGCGGCCAATTTTTTGAAGTGGACCGGTGAGACATTGACTGGGTTTTGTTTTCGGGATGTAGGTGCGCTTATAAATGGGGTTAAAGGATTTAATATCCTCCAAAGGCCAGGAAACCAACTTTTCGATGCTTTCCATGTGGACACCTTCCTTCAGGCAAATGGTATCCAATTGTGCGCGGTGTACTTTCGGACTCATAGGAAGGAGGTTGTTTTCCTTGTGATAAGTCATCAGGTAAGAAGCGGCGATGAAATTAGGAACATAGCCTTGTGTTTCTCTGGGCAAAAACGGGCGAATTTCCCAATAGCTCGTTTTTCCACCCGAACGTCGAATAGCTTTATTGACGTTACCAGGCCCGGCATTGTATGCAGCCAAAGCGAGATTCCAATCTCCGTAGATATCGTGCAGTTTTTTGAGGTAACGACAAGCGGCATCCGTGGCTTTGATGGGGTCCATGCGCTCATCGTAGTATGAGTTTTCGTTGAGACCGTACATTTTTCCGGTGCGATACATAAATTGCCAGAGTCCAAGGGCTCCTGCACGCGATTTGACCTGTGGTCGCAAACCACTTTCGATCACCGAAAGGTACTTGAGTTCCAGTGGGAGGTCGTATTTGTCCAGCATTTCTTCGTACAAATCGAAATAAAGCTTGGACCTTCCGAGAGCAATACGGATAAAGTGTCTTCTTTTGTGAGCAAAGAAACGGATAACGGAAAGGGTAGATTCGTTGCAATCCAGATGAAAAGGAGAAAGTTCATTCATCTCGCTCAGCTGGGCGCACAATTGAGAATCCGTAAATTCCGGAATTTCATCTTTTTCCAGTTTCAGTGCTTTTTGAATGGAATCGTAATTCGGGTCTTTGGCATAATCATCCAGAAAGGCCTTGAGGGATTGCTCAACTGTTTTGGCAAAAGGGGTTCCAGCGTCCAGGCTATCCTTGGAATTTGGTTTGTGCACACCGAATTGAGCAGACAATTGAAAGGATGCCGCTAAAAAAGAGAAAAGGAAAATCCAGTGTCTAAATACCATGCTGTTTAAAATCAAATCGGTTCGTGGGTTTTTTGATCACAGAACGATTTCGCGAAATCAAACAATTCTTTTTCGGCAAAGTTTCTCCCCATGACCTGAATTCCGAAAGGCATTCCCTTGGCGTCTTTTCCAAAAGGAAGCGAAATAGCCGGATGACCGGTCAGGTTGGCATGAACCGTGAAAATGTCCTGAAGGTACATTTGGATCGGATCTTTGACAGAGTTGATGGCAAAGGCAGTGCCTGGGGTGGTTGGGGTCAATACAAAATCGTACTGATCCAGAATCTCATCTGTTTTATTCTTTAATAATCTGCGAACTTGCTGTCCTTTGTTGAAATATGCATCATAATAACCATGTGAGAGCACAAAAGTTCCCGTCATGATTCTTCTTTTGACTTCCATTCCAAATCCTTCCGAACGGGAAGCCTTGTATGTTTCTTCCACTCCCTGTGCATTTTGGGAACGATGTCCATAATGAACTCCGTCAAAACGCGAAAGATTCGAAGAGGCCTCTGCAGTGGTCAGGACATAATAAGTGGGAACAAGGTATTCTAAATAAGGGAAAGAAACTTCTTCCACCTCATGTCCCAGGTCTTTTAAGAGTTGGATATGTTCTAAGAGGGAAGTTTTAATTTCTTCGTCGAGTCCATCAGTTTCTAGCGTTTCTCGGATCACGGCAATTTTTCGCTTTCCCTGATCAGCACTGACTCCCCAGTTTTCTCCTTTATCTTTGGAAGAACTGGTGCTGTCCATCGGATCTTTTCCGGCCATGATCTCACTCACAAGTGCTGCATCCTCCAATGAGTTGGCAAAAGGTCCAATCTGGTCAAATGAAGAAGCATAAGCAATCAAACCATACCGGCTGATTCGCCCATAACTGGGTTTAAACCCATAAGTTCCGGTAAAGGATGCTGGTTGTCGAATAGAGCCTCCGGTATCACTTCCCAGAGCTACTGTACAAAGTTGTGCGGCGACAGCTGCTGCCGAACCTCCTGAAGACCCACCTGGCACACAGGTTTCATCCAGTGGATTTTTGACCGGGCCGAAAGCGGAATTTTCATTGGAACTTCCCATCGCGAATTCATCGCAGTTGGTTCTTCCGATAATCACAGCGTCTTCATCAATGAGGCGTTGCAGTGCCGTTGCGGTATATAAAGACTCGAAATTTTCTAAAATATGGGAAGCAGCAGAAACATGATGTTGTCGATAACAAATGTTGTCTTTGATGGCAATTACCATCCCGGCAAGCTTTCCGGCTTTTCCGGCGGCCAGTTTCAAATCGATTTCTTCTGCCTGTTTTCGGGCAGAATCCTCAAATACTTCCAAAAAAGCATTCAAATGCTGGTGGTCCTCGATGCGCTTTAGATAGCTTTCGACAATCTCCAAAACAGAGACACCTGAAGAAAGTGCTTTTTGAACTTCAGAAAAACGAGCGTACATGAATGGCTGAATTATTTTTGCTCTTCCGGAGCTGTTTCAGCGGATTTGTCTTCCGTCTTGGAGGCATCTTTAAACTCTTTGACCCCTTTTCCAAGTCCCTTCATAAGTTCTGGAATTTTTTTTCCTCCAAAAAGTAGCAGAACGACTCCCAAAACCAAAACCACCTGCCATGGACCAAATACTCCTAAAATCATCACAATTTCTAATTAGAATGTATAATGATGCAAAGGTACGCTTTTTTAAGCGATTTAAAAATTAATCTGTGGATGCAAAGATGCTTAATTGCGAATATCGTAACCCCAGGACATTTTGTTTCGGATGGTATCCAGAAAGTTCTGATCCAGGAACTTGACGACGTTGATCATGAAATTGGCCTTGGTGATGATGATTTCTTCCCCCTGCGAGATACTTTTGGAATTGGAGTCCAGGCTGATCAGATATTTTCGTTCGCGACCTTCTACACTCAATCGGATCGGGAATTTATCAGGAACCACCATGGGGCGCATATTCAGGTTGTGCGGAGCGATTGGTGTTAAACAGTGTACCTGACAACCCGGAGTAATGATTGGTCCTCCACAACTAAGATTATAGGCTGTGGAACCCGTAGGGGTTGAAACGATCAGACCGTCTGCCCAGTATGAGTTCAGGTATTTGTCTTCCAAACTGGCATGAACGGTGATCATGGATGCAGCATCCTTTTTATGAAGAGTCACTTCATTCAGGGCCAGATTGTCTTCTCCAAAAAGGTTTTGTTGCGTTGAAATCCGAAGCATGGAACGCTCCTGGAATTCGAATTCTCTGTTTTTGATCTGTTCAAAGGCTCTTTCCAGGTTTTCTGCATTGACATTGGCGAGGAAACCCATGCGCCCTTTGTGAACTCCCAATACCGGAACTCCACTATCGCGAACATAGCTCACGGTTTTGATAAAAGAACCGTCTCCACCCAGGCTAATGGCGAGATCTACACCACTTTTTAGATCATGGTGGCTTTGAAATGCAGGATAGTCTTCACCCAGGCCAGTTTTTTTGACGTATAAATCTTTGAACTTTTCTTCCAGGATAGGTTTCCAGCCAAATTGTTCCACTGTGGCAAAAACATGCTTAAAGAAAGAAGCGTTTTGTTTGGTTATTTTCCGTCCGTAGATAGCAATGTTCATGGATCGTTTACATATTTAGGTAATTGATCAATGCATCATACCTCCATTTCAAATCTTCCTTGAAACTACTTCTCTGGAAAGAGGCACGAATCGTATAATCGTAGCGTTCAAAAGTCCGAATGATCCGATCCAATTCAAATTGATTGATCTTTAGCGTCACTTCCAATTTCGTTGAGTCCGGAGAAGACATCAGGTAGGAACTGAGGATGCGCGCGTTATTGCTTTCCACAATTTGCGCAATTTGCGCCAGCGAATAATCACTTTGGTTCACTTCCAGGACCAAAATACCTCCTGCTTCCTTGATACTTGTGGTGTTGGCAATTAAATGACCAAGTTCGTGGATACTCGTACAACCCAGATATGTTTCGTCCTGGGCCAGGATGGGAACAACTGAAATATGATGTTCTGAAATTCGGTTAAGGACCTCATAAATGTGCGCGTCTTCCAACACATAAGGTCGGGGAAGATGGTCAAACAATTCGTCCAGGCTTTTTTCCAGGTTTTGCTGATCGAGAATGGCTGTTTCAGATACCACCCCAACAAAATTATTATTCTTCATCACAGGTAAGTGGGAGACCTTGAATTCTTCCATCCAACGAAGAGCTGTTACCCCTGTATCAGTATGTTTCAGAGGAGGAATGACGTCACTGATGAGTTGTCGTGCGATCATAGGAACGCAAAGTAATCATTTTCTTTCAAATGCCATGGAAGGAAGAACGAAATATGTATTTTCCCCGGTAAAGTCTCTTTAAATTTGGCTAATTTTGACAAGAAATCAAATCCCAGAGAAAGTGCAGAAACAATGTCGTCTGAGTGTCAACGTAAACAAGGTAGCCACCTTACGCAATGCGCGGGGGGGGAGCCTTCCGAACCTGATTGAAGTAGCCAGGGATTGTGAGCGCTTCGGAGCCGAGGGAATAACGATTCACCCGCGTCCGGATGAACGTCACATTACCAGGGAGGACGCCTATGCTCTGAAAGAAATCGTGACGACGGAATTTAATATCGAAGGATATCCAGACGAGCGATACATGGAAATCATCAAGGATTTGAGACCTGAACAGGCCACCCTGGTTCCCGACCCTCCCGGGGTACTGACCTCTAATGCGGGCTGGGATACGGAGAAAGAACAGAAAAGGCTTTCTCAGATCATTGACCAGTTGCACGACTGGGGTGTTCGGAGTTCTATTTTTGTTGGAACAGATCTCCGGATGATGGAATATGCGGCAAAAACGGGAACACAACGAGTCGAACTCTATACAGGTCCCTATGCCGAAGCATATAACCAGGGTCGAGAGCAGGCGGTTGAGCCTTTTGTAAAGGCTGCATTGTTGGGGAAAGAATTGGGAATGGGGATCAATGCGGGACATGATTTAAACCTGGACAACCTCGCATATTTGAACGAGCGAATCCCTTTCCTGGATGAAGTTTCTATTGGGCATGCACTGATTTGCGACTCCCTCTATTTGGGTCTGGAAAATACGATTCGACTCTATCGAAAATGCCTGGAAAATTAGATGGAGGCTTCGATCTTTTTTAAGAAGGTAGCATAGTCCATTCCTCCGGACTGACGCCATAAAATTTCTCCCTTTTTGAAAAGAATGAAAGTGGGAACTCCCCGGATTTTAAATCTGGCAGCTGCTTCCTGATTTTTATCCACATTAATTTTCAGGATGCGTACTTTACCACCCAATTTGTTTTTCAATTGGTCAATGATGGGGCTCATAGCTTTACATGGACCACACCAGGTGGTGTAAAAATCTACCAGGGTGGGGGTATCTGAATTAATGATTTCCTGAAACCGACTCATGTTTACCAAATTTTGGGTTGTACTTGGAAAAGAAATTCATCCAAACCATACGACTGGCCCGGTACGTAATTGGAGCCATTAGGATGAGTGCAGCAGCAATGACTCCGATGAAGACCCCTGAATGAGCATTCGGGAAGAGTAAATAGGTAACTACAAAGCAAAACACGGAAATGGCAACCGTTAGCGCATAGCTCACATACATGGCACCATACCAAAAACCTTGTTCAATTTCATATTTGTGTCCACAGTGACTACAATTCTCATGCATTTTGTCGAATTCCCGGATGCGATAGGCTTTACTACTTTTAAAGACGTCTCCCTTAAGGCAAACGGGACATTTTCCTTTTAGAATACTGTATAATTTGGGGCTCTTCATAACTAACAGGATAAATCTGAAAAGACAAAATTAAGGAGATTCAATGAACAAGGAAATGACTTTTATCAGTTTCAGGTCTAGTACATGTCCATGAAGCCTTCTGTTTTTTCAAAAATCTGATCAACAGGCTCCCAGAGTTCAATTCGATTTCCTTCCGGGTCGGAAATATGAACGAAGCGTCCATACTCGTAGCTTTCGACTTCATCCAGTACCTGAACATTGTATGACTTCAGCCGGAGGAGGAAATCATCCAGGTTTTGCACCCGAAAGTTGAGCATGGCCAACTGTTTTTGTTCCCCAAAATAGGAAGATTCCAGGTCAAAAGTCCCCAGTTGCAAAAAGGCCCGCTGAGCTACCAGAGCGTTATATGCGAACAACACCCCGTAATCATTGCTTTCAAGTCCCAGAACTTCCCGGTACCATTCGTTCATCTTTTTTGGGTCTTTGAATTTTAAAAAAATTCCTCCCAAACCAATGATTTTTCCCTCGTTCTCCATCTTTTTTTGCTTTAGTTAGGTCCAAACTACGAATTTATTCACATAAAATATCATGAGCTTGATCGAAACAGGAAATTTTTTGAAAGGGTCTATTCGGGGATATACGGAAAGGAAAGCCTTCCTTTTTTAGCTACTTTTGAACAGATTGTTAAAACAACAAATTATGAAGCAAATCTTTTTCGCCTGGATAGGCTCTTGCCTGATGATTCCTTTTTTATCGGCGCAAGAGGCTTTGAGTTATCAAAAGCCACCCAAAGAAATTCTTGAATTAGTCGATGTAGAACGAGCTCCTTCCGTTAGCATGGATTCTAAACATGAATATGTGTTGTTTAGTTACCGGCCAATGTACAAGAACCTGGAAGACCTTTCCCAGGATGAGTTAAGACTGGGCGGATTACGAATTAACCCCAATCATTATGTTTCGAGCAGAATCACTTATGTGAACAAGCTGGCTCTTAGGAAATTCGGAGAAGAAAATATGATTGCCATTAAGGGTTTACCAGCGAATGCAAGAATCAGCTACCTGACCTGGTCTCCAAATGAAAAGTGGATCGCGTTTGCGAATACGGTTGCAGATGGATTGGAGCTATGGTTATTGGATGTTGAAAAAGCTGAGGCAAAGAAACTAGGTGGGGGATATATGAATGCCTGTTTGGGTAATCCGATCTCCTGGTTCAAAAACAGTGAATCGATTTTGGTGAAAATGAGGCCAAAAAATGCCGGAAAGTTGGTGCTTAATGAAAAGGCACTTCCCAAAGGTCCAACGGTTTCGTTCTCCGAAGAAGGAGAAAAGGCGCAGAACAGAACATACCAGGATTTATTGAAAAACAAGCAGGATGAGGCCAATTTTGAAAATCTGGTCAAATCGGAATTGGTACAGGTAAGTGTTGTCACGGATTGGTCTTACCACTGGATGGATAGTGACCTCTTCGATGATGTGCGTTTTTCTCCAGATGGAAAGTACGTGTTGATCAGTACGATCAACAGACCTTTTTCCTACATTGTGCCATACGGGCGTTTTCCTTCTAAGTGGAGCGTATATGACCAGACAGGGAAATTTGTCCACGAAGTCAATGACGTTCCGTTAAGAGAGGTTTTACCGAAAGGTTTCATGTCTACTTCGCCAGGTAAGCGCTGGATGAATTGGAGAGCAGATAAAGCTGCTTCGCTTTACTTTATCAAAGCGCTGGATGACGGAGATGCGTCTAAAGAAATGGAGTACCGGGATGAACTGTATAGCTGGGAAGCGCCATTTCAGTCCGAACCGGTGGCATTAATGAAGACCAAACAACGTTTCTCCGGGATTACCTGGGGAACGGATGAAATCGCTGTTGCATCAGACTACTGGTGGAATACCCGAAATACAAAAACCTATTTATTCAATCCGTCCAAACCTGGAGGAACAGCCAAAATTTTGTTCGACCGCAACTATCAGGATCAATACAG
Organism: Bacteroidota bacterium; assembly: GCA_006226425.1. Lineage (GTDB taxonomy): Bacteria > Bacteroidota > Bacteroidia > Flavobacteriales_D > Crocinitomicaceae > M2408. Next base: position 207,759 of record SBGX01000006.1, read on the forward strand.
TGATCCGGGAGAAATGGAAACGAAAAGAACGGAATTTGGGACCTATGTACTGAACCTGGAGAAGGGCAAAGTATTCCTGATAGGAGATGGTCATACAGAGAAAGGCCAGTTTCCCTTTATAGACCAAATGGACTTGATGAGCGGAAAGAAAAAACGATTGTATCAGTCCACCTATACCGATAAGAAAGAGCGAATTTTGTCCATTTTGGATGCGGCCAAAGGTCAGGTACTGGTGCGGATCGAATCACAGAATGAGTATCCAAATTATTTCCTAAGAAACTGGAAGGGAAAGAAAGAACCTGTACAACTAACTCAGTTTGAGAATCCTTTTAAAAGTATTGAAGGGGTCCACAAAGAGTTGATTAAGTACAAACGAAAAGATGGATTGGAACTATCGGGAGAGCTTTACCTGCCATTGAGTTATGAGAAGGGGAAGAAGTATCCCATGATCATGTGGGCCTATCCACAGGAGTATAAAGACAAAAGCAGTGCCTCGCAGGTGACGACCAATGCCAGCGAATTCATCTTCCCTTATTATGGGTCTCCGATTTATTGGGTCACCAGAGGATATGTGGTGCTAAATGATGCGGCATTTCCAATTGTAGGAGAAGGAGAAACGGAGCCAAATGATAGCTTTATTGAGCAATTGGTTTCCAATGCCGAGGCGGCCATTGACGCGGTAGATAAACTGGGATATATTGACCGGAAACGAGTAGCGGTTGGAGGACACTCATATGGTGCCTTTATGACGGCAAATCTATTAACACATTCCGATCTGTTTGCCTGTGGGGTAGCACGGAGTGGTGCTTATAACCGGACCCTGACCCCTTTTGGTTTTCAAAGTGAAGAACGGAGTTACTGGGAGGCCCCACAAGTTTATAACACTATGTCCCCCTTTATGAACGCAAACAAAATGGATCATCCAATTCTATTGATTCATGGTCAGGCAGACAATAACCCGGGAACTTTTACCCTGCAGAGCGAACGTTATTTCCATGCCCTGAAAGGAATGGGAAAACCGGCCCGTTTGGTCTTACTACCCATGGAGAGTCACGGCTACGCAGCCATTGAAAGCATTCTGCATGTGCTTTGGGAACAGGATCAATGGTTTGAGAAACATTTGAAAGCAAAATAAAAAAAGGGGCGGTCATTTTGAATCGCCCCTTTTTATTTAGTCCTTTCTTTTTAGACTTTTCCAAGCATTCCTTTTTTGAGCGTACCATCTGCGGGACGAGTGCCTAACCAAATGGAGAAAAGCGCTTTTTTGAATTCAAGTCCGGGAACCCTTGTCAGGACCTGTCCATTCTTTTTGACGTATGTACCACGACCGGGAACATAATTCAGATGAATCTTGTCTCCCTTTTTGAAGGCAGCACTGAAAGCATCCATGAATAATTTGATTTCTTCTGAGGTCGCTGTACCGTGACTGGCCTTTTCAAAGCCCTCACGAACAGTTTCGACAAATTTGTCACGCGTTACTTTGTTTGAGACGAGTTCAATGTGAATCCCCATGAGGGCATCGTCCTCAATGATTTTATTGGCATCCATGGAAGGACGTTTGAGGTAGAGTGCACTGACGTAGAGATCGATCATGTATTTTTCTCGCAAGCCAGCTCCATTGTAGATAAGTGTTTTTTCAGCAACCTCCACTTTTGCAGGGAAACTGACTCCGGCAACCGTTCTTTTCTGAGCTATCGAAAAGGAAGAATTTACTCCCCAGAAAAGGCAGAGTAAGACGACAACTTTTTTCATCTGTTTTAATTTTTTAATTTAGTGTGTATTCGAAATTTACAAGAAATAATCATACCAAGATGAGAAAAGGCTATCAGATTGCTCTTTGCGCAACACTTTTATTGACTGCATGTGATAATCCAAATGAATGGACAGAAGAGCGTAAACAAATTGTGAAAGATAAGTGTGACAATGATTTATATGACTGCGATTGTTTCCTCGAAAAAACGGTGAATTTTTTCCCAGAGGCGCAAGACTACAATAAGACACTTGAGAACGAATCCGAGAATCAGGAAAAGGTGGACTCCTACTGGGAAGAGCTTGATGCCTGTATGAAAGAATAGTGCTAGAAACGGAAGCTTATACCTCCAATGACCTGAAAGCCCAGGACAGGATAATTATACCAACGCGCGTAGCGTTGTGCGGCGAAATTGTTAAACTGTAAAAAAGCCGAGAAACGATTCGTATAGCGGTATTCCGCCTCGAAGTTAAGATCCAGAATAGTTCCCAGGTTTTTTGCATAGACGCCGTTTTTTTCCTGGTCACTTTCCGTGGCGCTAAAGACCTGTGCTTTGCGATCAAATGCAGCGGAGGCATCCAATTTAAATTGCAGGGGAATGTCCAATGAATACTTCAGGGAAGTATTTAACTCGAAAGCTGGTAAATTCCAGGGAAAAGCCTCATTTTTCGTTTGGTAGATATGGTAGCACCCGGCTGCCTGGATTTGTAGTTTTTCTACTTCATAGATCAGGGAGGCATTCAACGCGATCTCATTGATGTCGTCATAAATCACCCGAAAGCGATTGGATCGGGAGTACAGAGTGTCCTGAACGAAGAGCGCTTTATTTTTGATCAATCGATAGCTTGCGCTGGTGTTGAACATGAACTTATTGGATAGCGTACCCTTCATTCCTAGTCGGGTATCCATCTGCCTGTTTTCGCTTTGAGGAAGGATTTGAGAAAGAATAAATTCGTTTTGACGACTCAGACTTTTCAATGTTTGTTGTTCGAGGTCCCCCGAAACAATTAGGTAAGGGATAAAAATGTCATTGAAAAGAGAGTACTTTAATTCTACATCTGGATAGAGATACACCTTGGAAACTGGTTGAATGCGGTCGTCATTCACGTCAAGCGCAAGTCGTGCACCAAACTTCATTTTCAGCCGGTTGTTCCGGGCAAAGGTGGTAATGTTTGGGCTTATTAAAAGCTGAAGATTGTTGTAAACAATGCCGGTATCAATGGCCGAAATGGAGTCTCCGGCGACACCATAAGCAAAGCTATTATAACGGGTAATGAAGTCACTTTGAATGATCTCGTCATTGAAGAGGTACCAGATTTTCCCCAGGAAACCAATGTTATTTTCGTGGGCAAACCAATCGCTTAGGCTATCAATTTGTGGTTTTTTGTCGCGGAAATAATTGTACGATGCACCCAGGGCGTAGTTGAGAGACATACTGTCTTTCCGATGCTTTTCATAATACACAGAAGTACCAAAATCACTGTATCGTTGGGAGATACTGTCGGCCGGAACGCTGGTTGAGGGAATCCCATACTGATGAAGCCCAAGCGTATTAAAGTGCAAATCTCCTTTGACGGAGTATTTTCGTTCATTTAGTTTTCCGGAAAGTTCGATTTGATTGCGGTTGAAGTTGGCAGGGGCGTAGCCATTTACTTTTCCGATCGAGTTCAATTGATGAATCCGGGCATCATAAACAAATTTTCGGGATCGTGTACTTCCGTAATGTAATTGAAACAGGGGTAGAATAGCATTTCCAAGGCCTAGTCGTACGTAACCGGGATACAATTTGTCCAGTTTATCGACCAGTTTGATTCGTGCGGAACGAATGGTATCCAGTTCGAATGAGTTATCGTACTTAAGTGTCAGCAAGGGGTATTGAATACTGGAATAAGGAATAACCGTATCAATCAAATGAGGTTGTTTGGTGATCCGATAGGCCGGCTCAACAGTTCTGTTTCCACTGACTTCCAGGTTGACTTCCTGTGCCTGAATTCCGATCACAAAACAAAGTAAGAAAGGAAGTAATATGTGCTTTCTATTAGTCATTTTCCTTGATTTCAATGATTGGGGTTTCCGGTACCGTGACTTCTTTGGGTTTGTTTTTTAGTTGCATTAACTCATCCAACAATTGATTGGCTTCCAGAAGGATTCCGTCCTCCTTGTTCGGGTAGTGCTCAATGACAGATTTCAAAGAGTACTCTGCCTGAAAGAGGTCTTTATTGGCGAGTTGTATTTTGCTTTCTAGCATGAGCGCCTTAGCGATCCAGTAGTCGTAGCTAGGCTTCATCTGGATTAGTTCCTTCACTTTTTTCTCTGAGCGGTCAAAATTCTCGATTTCAAAATCGATCAGGGCACTCATATACTTTGATTCTGCGGCAAAAACATTCGTTGCATTTTTGCTTGTCCACTCCAGGGCATCCAGGGCTTTCTCCCCTTCTTTCAGATGGTAGAGGGAAATACCTTCCACAAAGCGGCTTTCAACCCGTACCGACTGAGTCGTACCAGGGTTTTCTCTGAGCTTTTGACTGTAAGTGTAGGCATCTGACCAATTCTTCAGGAAGTAGGAAGATCGCATGATTCCCACCAGACTATTGTAAGTGACATCCGGGCTTGAGGTGATTTGTTCCAGGACTTTGTAGTATGGAAGAGCTGCTTCATAGTCTCCCTTGTTGAACAAGTATTTCGAGGCCCGAATGGCGGATAGTTCCGTGAAGTCATTTGTTTCTTTTTCCAGCACCTGACGATACTGGATCAGGGCGAGGCTATCATGACCCTGAACGTAGTGACAGTTCCCCAGGTAGAAACGGATTTCGCTGACATATTTTCCATCAGAGAATCGACCAAGGTATTTTTCCAGTTGCGGAATAGCTTTTTGGTAATTGCTATCCAGATAAGGCTCGACCGCCGTATTGTAGAAAAGTTCTTCCTGATCATCTGGCGTAAATTCAGCGCAGGGATAATCCTTGATGAGTGACTCAATGCGCTCGGGTTGTCCCTGAACCTTATAGATTTCAACAATTCCTTTGACGATGCGTGCGCAATTGTTTCGTTTTGTTCCGCTTTGTTCCAGAATCTTTTTATAAAGTTTTTCCGATTCGGAGTAGTTTTTTTCTTTGAAAAGAATGTCCGCCAGTTCAATTTGTGCTTCACTTAGCAGTCTGGATTTTGGGTAGTCGGCGACCAATTGATTAAAATATTGTTTGGCACGAACGTCTTCGTTTTTAAAGCGGTAACTCAAGCCGACATCATAGATGGCCTGCGCAATATAGGGGGATTTGGTGTGATTGTTTATGAGATCAAGTAGGAAGCGGATTTTGCTATCTGTGTCATTCTGGTAACCGAATGTTTTGGCCAAATAATAAAGCGAGTGGTCCTGATGCTTGTGATTCATTCGGAGATGCTCCGAATAGTAGCGAATGGCCAGGTCGTTCTGTTTGGTTGTGTAGTAAGCATCAGCCAGTCGAACGAGCACATCGGCATGTTGGTCTTTTTCCTTTTCTCCACTTTGTTGCAGATAAAGTCGGAAATGCTCAATGGCTTCCTGGGGCTTGTCCAGCTTCAGGTAAGCGTATGCCATATTGTACATGGCGTCTCGACGCATGGAAAGGGTGGCTGAACCAGGGTTTTCCAGAAAGCTTTTGTATCCTGCTACACACAGCGCGTAATTTTTGAGCTGATAGTAGGCATCTGAAACCCAATAGCGCGCACTGGCGGATAGTTTTGGGTCGATATCGTATTTAGAAACTTTAGAAAAAGCGTTAATGGCGGCATTGAAATTTGCTTTCCGGAAGTAGTCGGCACCCTGGTTGAAAGCAATCATTTGATAGGCTGATTTCAGACGAATATCCTTGTCCTGGATTTTGTCCAGTGAACGAAGTGCCAAAGCATAATTATTCGTTGAGGTATAAACATTTAGCAAGTACTCATAAACTTCCTTTTTTCGATTCGAATTCGGATACCTTTTCAAGTACAGCTCCAACGCTTCAATGGCCTCGTCATAAGGATTAATGTCTAGTCGGTAGGACAGAATCGCATAGTTGTAGAGCGCGTCCTCCTGGATTTCGGGATTGATGGAAATGACAGACGCAGCTTCAAAAGCAGCGCGGGCAGAAGCGTTATTTTTGAGTTTGAGGTACGACTCGCCAATGTGATACAAGGAAATCTGCCCAATGGTATCTTTTTTCCGGGCAATGCGGTCGAAGAGGCTAATGGCGTCCTCGTACAACGAACTTTTGTAGAGGGCATAGGCCAACTGATAATCTTCCCCTCTTGTGGTTCGCACCTTTTGGTTGTATCTGCGTAGATAAGGAACGGATTCATCATACTTTCCAAGCTCATAGTAAGCATCACCGATGAGGTGATTCATTTCGATTTGACTGCTCTCGTCCATGCCTTCGATGTATTCTGGTCCGAATTTGCAGACATCCTGATAGCGTTTCAATCGGTAAAAGATCTGAACGATATAGCGTTTGGCGATTTGTTGGAATTCATCCTTTTTGACCAGTTTTTCAAAGCCCTCCAGTGCTTCCTGGTACGCCTGCTGGTCGTAGGCAATGTGTGAGTAATAATATAAGGCTGGGGCGGCGTAACTTGAACTATCATCTTTGATTTCATAGAAAGCATTGCGAGCCCTGATCATTTCTCCTAACTCATAGTAGGATGTCCCCAATTTATAGTAGTATGCCTGTTTAGAGCGCTCATTTAGCGAGAAGACCTGAACCTGAGAAAGTTGATCAATACATCGGTGGTAGTTTTTCTTTTGAAAATAATAACCACCCAGCCGGAAGAAAATATCTTCTTTGTAAATGCTTTCCGGATAATTCTGATTGAAACGTTCCAACAAGCCAACTGCGTCATTGTTAAAGAGTTCAATGGCAGAAATGCCTTCATAGTACAGCGCTTTGATGTAATATGGATCGTTGGGGTCGCTTTGTTGGTTGACGTAGTTCCTGAAAGTCGTTCTGGCGGCAGAGTATTGCTGTTGTTCAAAGAGGTCTTCGCCCTGGAAAAAGAGGGCGTTGGGTCCGGCATATTTATTACTAGCCTGTCCGAACAGCATGTTAGCGCTGAGACAGAGAGCCAGAAAAAGGGTATATTTTAAACAACTTTTCATTCTTCGTTTCGAAGGGCTTTACTGATCAATTGGTGATGCAATAAATGAGTAAAAGTAGTTTAGAACCACTGCTCATTTTGAAGGAATTTCAAAAGTTTTAAACGGAAGAGTGTTAAGAGAAAATGAGCGGCGGAACAACTTCCTATATATATAATGGAGAACTTTACCATTGGTTAAAGAAAGTTCCTGTTTTTTATCAAATCATTGCCTGTGGAAGCGATTATAAGTCTGAAGAATGCCCAGATATATCAACGAAACGAATTGGTGTTGAGTGAGATCAATTTCCAGCTTTCCGAGAACGAGGTGGTGTACCTGATCGGGAAAACGGGGAGTGGGAAAAGCAGTTTACTGAAGACGTTTTTCGGGGAGCTTCCATTAAAAGAAGGAGAAGGGGAAGTAAGTGGGTATAATTTGAGAAAATTAAGAAGGAAACAAGTCCCGCAGTTGAGGAGAAAGATTGGGATCGTTTTTCAGGATTTTCAGTTGTTGACTGACCGATCCGTACTAAAGAATCTTTTCTTCGTATTGAAATCTACTGGATGGAAAGACAAGGATTTAATGAAGAAGCGGGCGATGGAAGTCCTGACCATGGTGGGTCTGGAAGAAAAACAAAATGCAATGCCTTATGCCCTTTCTGGGGGTGAGCAACAGCGGGTAGCGATTGCGCGTGCCTTGTTGAATAAACCGGAATTGATTTTAGCCGATGAGCCAACCGGAAACCTGGATCCGGAAACATCCGAAGAAATCATGCGAATTTTAATTGCCTCCGCCAGAGAATCAAGAGCAGCTGTGGTAATGGCCACACATGATATGGGCATGGTGGAAAAGTTTCCAGGGCGTATTTTGCGAGTGCAGGATAAATCCCTCAAAGAGGTGGGGCACCTCAATGATTTCAACCCCTTCAATACCTTTTTAGGCTCTGATAGTTCTGGTCCCGATCAGACGGATCACTAAACTTCAGCTGGTTCTGAATACGATTCGATGCTTGGACAACTACAGATCAGGTTTCGATCGCCATACGCGTTATCCACTCTTCGTACTGGAACCCAATACTTGAACTCTTTTAGATATTCGACCGGATATACAGCCTCTTTCGGGGTATATGGATAGTTCCAGTTCTGATTAATGATACAATCTGCCGTATGCGGTGCGTTTTTCAGCAGGTTGTTCTCCTTGTCTGCGTGTCCCTTTTCAATATCAGCGATTTCCTGACGAATTTTGATCATCGCTTCAATGAAACGATCCAATTCGTCTTTGTCTTCACTTTCTGTTGGTTCAATCATCAGGGTACCTGCAACCGGGAAAGAAACAGTCGGTGCATGGAAACCGAAATCAATCAGTCGCTTGGCAATGTCTGCCACTTCAACATCCGCCGTTTTCTTAAACTCTCTGCAATCCAGAATTAATTCATGGGCTACCGTATGGTTTTTACCAGTATAAAGCACCGGATAATGGCCTTTTAGACAACTCGCAATATAATTGGCGTTCAGAATGGCATTTTCAGTGGATTCTCTCAAGCCTTTGGCGCCGAGCATTTTAATGTATCCGTACGAAATCAATAGGATTAAGGCACTACCATAAGGGGCGGCTGAGACAGCGTGAATAGCTTGTTCTCCACCTGCCTGAACAATAGGGTTGCCCGGGAGGAAAGGGGCAAGGTGTTTAGCGACACCAATCGGTCCCATACCTGGTCCACCACCTCCGTGTGGAATGGCAAAAGTTTTGTGTAGGTTCAGGTGACAAACATCAGCTCCAATGTTCCCGGGATTTGTCAATCCAACCTGTGCGTTCATATTTGCACCATCCATATAAACCTGTCCTCCGTTTTCATGAATGATTGAGGTAATTTCCTGAATACGCTCTTCGTAAACGCCATGAGTGGAAGGATAAGTAACCATCAGACCACCTAAGGTGTCTTTCAGTTCTTCCGCTTTCTGACGAAGTTCTTCCACGTCGATATTCCCCTGGTCGTCACAACCTGTTACGACTACCTCAAATCCTGCCATGACAGCGGAAGCGGGGTTCGTTCCGTGTGCGGAAGAAGGAATGATCATGTGCTTGCGTTGCTTGTCTCCCCTTGACTCATGATAAGCTTTTATGACCATTAAACCGGCATATTCTCCCTGGGCTCCTGAGTTTGGTTGCAGCGACATTGCTGCAAAGCCAGTCGATTCACAAAGGTCTTTTTCCAATTCTCTGAACATCGCATGATAACCTTGTGCCTGCTCAAGTGGAGCAAAAGGATGCAGGTTGGCAAAATTCGGACTGGTGATAGGAATCAATTCACTTGCTGCATTGAGTTTCATAGTGCAGGATCCAAGTGGGATCATACTGTGTACAAGCGATAAATCTTTGTTTTCCAGCCGCTTGAGGTAACGCATCATTTGAGATTCCGAATGATGGGAGTTAAACACTGGATGCGTCAAAATTTGATCTTTTCGAAGTTCGTTTTCCTTCAAGGAGGCAGTTCTAACAACTTCGGCGCTCTTACCAGTTAGTTCACTGAATACAGCGATTAGTCTTTCCAGTTCATCAGCGCTTCCCGATTCTCCAAAGCTGATCGTGAACTCTTTTTCGTTCAGGTAGTTCAGGTTGATCTCCGCCTTTTCAGCCAGTGATTTTAACTGGGAAGTGGAAAGACCATCAGGAAGTTCCAGGCAAATAGTATCGAAATAGAGATCATGTTGCAAACGCAGCCCTAATTTTACCAGGGCATCAGCTGCGCTTGCGGCTTTTTCATGAATGGAAAGGGCAATATTTTTGAGTCCTTCAGGACCGTGATATACGGCGTACATACTTGCCATAACAGCCAATAAAGCCTGTGCTGTACAAATGTTTGAAGTGGCACGGTCACGCTTAATATGCTGCTCCCGCGTTTGCAAGGCCATTCTCAAGGCAACTTTTCCGTCGGCATCTTTAGATACTCCGATAATTCTTCCTGGAATATGACGTTTATAATCTTCTTTGCAGGCGAAGTAGGCGGCATGTGGACCTCCATAGCCCATTGGCACACCAAATCGTTGGGAAGAACCTAATACGACATCTGCTCCCAAAGATCCGGGAGAAGGTAACAACACAAGCGCCATAATATCGGCTGCTACAGCAACCTTGATGTCTTTTTCAGCGAGTCGACTGATGAAGCTTGAAATATCTTTGATGCGACCGTTTTTGTCTGGATACTGAATAAGTGCTCCGAAGAAATCTTCACTGGCTTCAAAATTTTCAGGGTTCCCAATAACGAGTTCAATACCCAAATTTGCAGCTCGTCCGGCAACGACGTCAATCGTTTGCGGGAAAGCAAATTCAGAGATAAAGAAGCGGTTTACACCAGCTTTAACAGCTTGTCTGGAACGGGCATTGAAAAACATGATCATGGCTTCCGCGGCTGCAGTTCCTTCGTCTAACAGGGAAGCATTGGCGATTTCCATTCCAGTTAAATCCAAAATCATCGTTTGGAAATTCAGTAGAGCTTCGAGTCGTCCCTGTGAAATTTCTGCCTGATAGGGGGTGTAAGCCGTATACCAACCCGGATTTTCCAATACATTTCTCAAAATAACGGGCGGGACGATCGTCTCAGAGTAGCCCAGGCCGATATACGATTTGAAAACACGGTTTTGATCACCCAGTTTCTGAACGTGGTTCAGGTAGCTTTCTTCGCTCATAGCGTCTGAAATCTGCAACTCATTACCCAACCTGATATGAGCAGGGATTGTTTGGTCGATTAGGGTTTTGATAGAGTCCATTCCAATTCGCTGTAGCATTTGTTCTTGCTGACTTTGATTGGACCCAATGTGTCTGTCTGAAAATCCGGTCATCTTTTCTCGAAATGAATTTCCTGCAAAGGTACTGAATTTGTAGGAAGGAAGTATTCAAAAAGAGTCTGAGCGGACAAAAAAAATAAAATTAACGAGGTGCATGAGCTTTTCCCCCGCCAGTCCTGTGTTTAAACGCAAATTCTTTTAACTTTGTGTAGCAAATTGAGTCGACAATTTATGGGAAGAGCATTTGAATACCGAAGAGCAGCAAAAGAGAAGCGCTGGGACAAAATGTCCAAGTTATTTCCGAAACTGGGAAAAGCCATTACACTGGCAGCCAAAGAAGGCGGAGATGATCCGACGATGAATGCCAAATTGAGAACCGCTATCCAGAATGCGAAGGCAGAAAATATGCCGAAGGATAATATTGAAAGTGCCATCAAGAGAGCGACTCAGAAGGATTTTGCGAACTTTTCGGAGATGAATTATGAAGGAAAAGGGCCGCATGGTGTGTTAGTGTATGTGGAATGTGCGACAGATAATCCAACGAGGACAGTGGCAAATGTGAAGTCCTATTTCAATAAGGCGGGGGGGCAGGTGGTTCCAAATGGATCCCTGGAATTTATGTTTTCCAGAAAGTCCGTGTTTGAAATTCAGGCCGGAGAAGACCTGGATATGGAAGAATTGGAATTCAGCCTCATAGATGCCGGATGTGAAGAAATCGAACGGATTGAAGACACTATTTTTGTTTATGGAGACTATACAGCCTTTGGTACGCTGGCTCAGGAAATAGAAAATCTGGGATTGGAAGTGCTTAAGTCAAACCTACAACGTATTCCGACTTCACCAGTAGAATATACAGAAGAACAGTTGGTGGAAATTGAAAAAATGTTGGATAAAATTGAGGAAGACGACGATATTCAGCAGGTTTTTACCAACATTGCATAGAAAAGGAAGCTAAAACGAGATGAAGAGCATCGAATTCACAACAGCCCAGCACGTTAAGATCGAGTATGAGATTGCCTCGACCGGTCAGCGGGTTGCTGCTTCGATCATTGATTTATTTGCTTTCTTCATCTACTTCCTGATCCTTAGTTTTTCGTTGGGACGATCCTTGTTTCAGTTCGACTATGGGACCGGCCAGTTCTTGATTCTGTTACTGCTTCGCCTTCCCTGGGTCTTTTACAGCCCGGTGATCGAGTACTTGACTCGCGGACAAAGTCTTGGAAAGTTTACTTTGGGAATCCGGGTAGTAAAAATCTCTGGAGAGAATGCGGGTTTGAGGGAGTATTTTACGCGCTGGATTTTTCGGGTGGTGGATATCTGGTTCGGTTTTGGATTTTTGGCGATCCTGTTTTCAAGTACTTCCGAAAGAGGTCAACGATTGGGTGACACCATGGCCAATACCATTGTGATTCGCAAGAAAAGCAGTCGGCAGTACAACTTGAAAAATGTACTTGGAATAAAAAACACGGAAACGCATCAAACGACCTATCAGGAGGTAATTCGCTTCACGGATGAGGACATGATGTTGATCAAAAAAACCCTTCAACGATTGGAAAGACACCCATCCAGAGAAACCAAACAATTTGCAATCGACCTGGCGAATAAAACGGCTGAACACATGGGCCTGGAGGCTACACCGGACAAAAAGGTCGCTTTCTTACGGACGGTGTTACTCGATTACGTTGTACTAACCCGCTAATTAAATGGCTGAATTGATACTTGTGCCTACTCCAATAGGCAACCTGGAGGATATTACCTTGCGTTCTATCCGGATGCTGAAGGAAGCAGACTTTGTGTTTGCGGAAGACACCCGGGTAACCAGGCGTCTGTTGAATCATTTGGAAATTGAACAGCAGTTGCTGGCATTTCACGCGCATAATGAGCACAAAATACTTGCCTCGGCCGTGGAAAAGATCAAAACTGCCAGACAGGTGGTTCTTGTTTCAGATGCCGGGACACCTGGAGTTTCAGATCCCGGTTTTTTGTTGGTGCGAGCTTGTTTGGAAGCAGGAATTCAGGTGACATGTTTACCAGGACCAGCAGCGTTGATTCCGGCGTTGGTTGGAAGTGGCTTTCCCTGTGACCGATTCTGTTTTGAAGGTTTTCTTCCGCATAAGAAAGGGAGACAAAGTCGTTTGAAGGCGCTGGCCGAGGAAGAAAGAACGGTTGTTTTGTATGAATCTCCACATCGCCTGGTGAAATGTTTGGCGCAAATTGAGGAATTTTTTGATCCGGAGCGAGAAGTATGTGTTTGTCGGGAACTGAGTAAAATGCACGAGGAATATCGTCGAGGACCAGTTTCGGAAGTCAAAAAACACTATGAGGAACATGCTCCCAAAGGGGAAATTGTAGTAGTAATACAGGGAAAAACAAAATGAAATCGGAAGCTTATTTTTTGATCCGCTATGGTCAGTCAGAACAGGCTTTTGAGCGAAGACCCATAGAATTAGAGTCGGCGAAAGAAGGTGAACTTTGCATCGAAGTAGAATCGTTCGGTTTGAATTATGCGGATGTGATGGCTCGGAACAAACTATATCGGGAGGCCCCGCCGCTTCCAGCAGTACTGGGTTACGAAGTAGTAGGAAAGGTGGTCGAAGTAGGTTCTTCTGATCAGGAGCAGTTATTGGATAGACGTGTATTGGCTTTCACGCGTTTTGGAGGATACGGAAAACATGTCGTGACCAAAGTGTCGGCTTGTGTTCCTATAGATGATCTGTCTGGGAATAAAGCCCTGGCACTGGCCACGCAGTATGTAACGGCATATTATATGTCTGAACATTTAAGCCCACTTAGAAAGGGAGATCACGTACTGATTCACGCTGCTTCGGGAGGAGTTGGAATCGCCCTGATTCAATTGGCAAAAAGGGCCGGAGCGACAGTTATCGCCAAAGTAGGTTCGGATGAAAAAATGGAATTTGCCAGGAATATGGGAGCCGACCACGTGATCAATTATAAAAAACAGGACTATGTTCAGGAAGTTAAAGACTGGCTCGGGACAAAGCGTTTGGATGTTGTTTTTAACCCGGTGGCTGGCAAAACGTTCAAGTGGGATCTCGGTTTATTGGGCTCTGGTGGACGACTCTTTCTCTATGGTGGATCTGATCTGATGGGCCGGAAATGGGGCGTTTTTTCGGGCCTGAATTTCATGAGACAAATGGGCTTGTTGATCCCGATTGCTTTTATGATGCGCTCGAAAAGTCTCTTGGGTGTCAATATGCTGAAGGTAGCCGATTACAAAGAAGAGGTCTTGCAAAACTGTCTGGAAGAGGTGGTACGTCTGACGCAGAAAGGAGAACTAAATCCGCCAGAAGGAAGGATGTTTGATCATAATCAATTGGCCCAGGCACATACACTGCTGGAATCGGGAACTTCGATCGGGAAGATTGGGATTAATTGGTAGCCAAATCATCATCCGCCTCCGGCGATCTTTTCCGACTGATCTCGAAACGTCCTATTTTAAGGTAAAAACCACCTTGCTTTTCACGTGTAGCTTTGGCATGACGAAAATCTACGTCGGGATGAAGGCGTTTCTTGACTTCCTTAGTAATCAGAGGAATTGGGTTTTCCATTTCCTGGAAACTCACGAAAGCTGACGGGATTGCCGTGGAATTTTGAGTCACTCCTTGTTCTGATTTCAAATGAAGAGCCGTAATATTTCGAGAAAATTCTTGAGCATGAATGGTTTCAAGCGACTTTAGCTTTAGTGGAAGTACCTGAACATCAGACGAAACGCCTTGTTCGGGAACACTTTCTATTCCATGATTTTGATGATCAACGGAAACCTGTTGGGAGACCACCTGTTGAACACCTTTGGCTGACTGACTACCTGAAAAGGGGTCCTCTAGGTGATATAGTTGTTCGAAGGCGAGGAAATCCTGTGGCTCATAACTGGAAGAGGCATTTTTGTTGAAAAAGAGGAACACCCCAATGGAAATGATAGAAGCTGCTACTGCGATTCGGATAAATAGTGGAAGCACAGGTGTTTTCTTGAGTTGAGCTTTGTCTGGAAAATGGATGGATGGATCAACACGCAGTTTCGTTGCCTGGTAAAGATTCATGTGGCGAGAAGCCCCAGAATGATTTTGAACAAATTGTTCCAGTTCCTGCTGTTTTTCATTGCTGAGCAAGTGCTCAACGGATGCCACCATGAAGTCTTCTGCGTTTTCTTGTGTGATAACTTCCGTTTCATCAAAAACGCGCAAGCCTGATTTAAAACGATCCGACAATACAGCACGTTCCTCGTCCAGAGAGGGAAGTTGTTCATCCTCCATCTTCAGATGCGGATGTTGCTCCAAAAACTCAAACAGTAAGGATTGTTCCTGACGACCAAGTTGACCTTCCAGATAATCCAGGTAGAACGCTTCGTAATTGTCTAGATTGATATGTGTGTTCACTTTTTTCACGCTACCAGTTCCTGTTTGTTTAAGATTTCTTTCAGTGCTTTTCGGGCTCTAAAAATGTAGACCTTTACCTGGGACTCATTGAGTGTAGTGATGTCCGCGATCTCTTTGTAACTATATCCTTCATAGTCCCGCAGTAAAACGACGGATTTTTGAATTTCAGGCAATTTATCCAGCGCCCATTCCAGAATAGCTCCCAGATCAAATTCGCTCGAAATTTCCTGTGTGGAAACGATATTTAGATTTGAAACATCTGTGTCTACTATGCGCTTCTCCGTCTTGATCCAATTAATCATGGTATGGTAGGCGGTGGTGAAGAGGTAAGACTTGATCTTTTCTGCATCAATGTCCCGGTGTTTGTCCCATACCTTCATAAAA
This sequence comes from Bacteroidota bacterium, assembly GCA_006226425.1. Taxonomy (GTDB): domain Bacteria; phylum Bacteroidota; class Bacteroidia; order Flavobacteriales_D; family Crocinitomicaceae; genus M2408. The sequence goes on from SBGX01000006.1 coordinate 223,161, forward strand.
GTCTCCTGAACAATGTCCTGCGCGGAGGATTCATTGCGCGTATGCTTCAGCAGAAAACGGTAGATTCCGTCTGCATACTGATCAACAGCCTGGTTATATTCGCGCGCGTTCAAAAAGTCCCTTTTCGTAGTTGGACAAAGAAGTTACGGAAAAGTTACAGCAACAGAAAATTATTTTACAATAAGTCGTTAGCAAGGTTCGCTAATTCGGAGCGCTCTCCTTTTTCTAGTTTGATGTGTGCGAATAAATCCTGCCCTTTCAAGCGGTCGATTAAATAAGCAAGTCCACAGCTATGTTCATCCAGGTAAGGTGTATCGATCTGGTGAACATCTCCGGTGAATACTATTTTGGTGTTTTCTCCGGCTCTTGTGATGATCGTCTTCACTTCATGTGGGGTTAAGTTTTGAGCCTCATCGACGATGAACAGAATATTGGAAAGGCTTCGTCCCCGAATGAAAGCAAGCGGGGTAATCACCAGTTTGCCACTATTTTCCATTTCGACCAGGGCTTTGTGTTTCTTCTCGTTTTCTCCAAATTGGGATTTGATGAATTTGAGGTTGTCCCACAAAGGTTCCATATAGGGTCCGATTTTGTCTTCGGCCGCCCCGGGCAGGTATCCGATTTCCTTATTGGAGAGCGGAACAATTGGTCGGGCCAGGATGATCTGCTGGTAGTGACTTTGTTGTTCAAGGGCGCTGGCCAGAGCCAGCAATGTTTTACCTGTACCAGCTACTCCCTGAAGTGCCACTAGTTTGATGTCGTCTTTCATTAAGGCGTGCGTGGCAAATGCCTGTTCCGCGTTTTTAGCCTTGATCCCATAAATAAACTTCTTCTCAACGCGCTCAATGGTTAGCTTTTCAGGGTTATAATAGGCCAGAGCAGAAGACTTCCCGTTTTTCATGATGTAGTAACCATTGGAAACTTTTTGCTTGCCTAGTAGTCCGTTTTCTTCGATGACGTTTTTGGTGAAAAGCTCCCGGATGACGTCAGATTCCATTCCGTCAATGGTTCCAAAGCTGCTATCATCGATTTCGTGATTATCTACTTTCCCGGTTTCATAATCCTCCGACTTGAGTCCCAATGCTTTTGCTTTGATCCGGAGGTTGATGTCTTTGGTAACCAAAATAACTTCCGGTTTTGGGGTTTGCTCCATCAAGGCAAGTCCGGCATTAATGATTTTATGATCGTTTTTCCCGGAGGTAAAAATGTATTCGGCGTTCAAGTCTGTAGGGGTGTGATCCAATACGATTTTGAAATTTCCCAGGCCATTGCCAATAGGAGTCCACTTGTGCAGACTGTCATTCCCGACCTGTTTATCAATGAATCGAATCACTTCTCTGGCAGAAAAGTTTTTGGTATCGTTTCCGATCTTGAATTTGTCCAATTCTTCCAGAACAGTGATTGGGATGGCCACATCGTTTTTCTTAAAATTGATAATGGCCTGGTGGTCGTGTAAAAGGACAGAGGTGTCAAGTAGGTAGATCTTCTTTTTCTTAGGCATGGGGAATTTTTAGGACAAAATACTGCTATTTCACTTCCAGTCGCCGGAGTCCCGGGAAAGGTTTTGAAAAGAAAAATGTGAATTAGTCCTGAAATAATTGCTGGGCAATACCGTCCGCGAAGAAAAAGGCTTCTTTTGTCAGTGTCAGCTGATTATCCTTTTGTTGAATTTTCCCTGCTCTGGTAAGTTCCTGAACTTGCTTGAGAAAGGAAGTGCTCAAAGGGAGGTGTTTTTCCAGTTCCTTCAAAGAAACGCCCCATTTGGTTCGCAGTCCGGTGAGCAAAATTTCATTGAAGCGATCTTTGGGATTCAGGTTTTCCTCTTCAAATGCTCTTTGACCTTCTTCGATACCTTTCATGTAAAGCTGATTGGAAGCAAGGTTCCAGGAACGTTGGTTTTTTTGAAAAGAATGCGCCGAGGGCCCAATCCCCTGATAAGGAACACTTTTCCAGTAACTGCTGTTATGGATGGCTTCGTACCCGGGTATGGCGAAATTGGAAACCTCATATTGTTCGAAACCGGCGGCGTTCAGTTGCTGCACGAGCAAATGGAAATGATCACTTTGGATTTGTTCTTCGGCGGGAATGATTTTCCCGGTTTTAACCAGGTGGTGCAATAGGGTCTTTTCTTCAACGGTCAGGCAATAGGAAGAGATATGTTGAATGCCCAAATCGATTGCTTGATCCAGTTGTTTTTTCCAACGGCCCAATGACATATCGGGAAGCCCGTAGATAAGATCGATACTGATGTTCTGAAATCCATGTTTTTGAGCCGTTTTAACGCCTTCAACACTTTGTTTGGCATGATGGGCCCGATTCATCCAATCAAGGTCTTTCTGATCGAAAGATTGAAGGCCAATGCTCAAGCGATTGACTCCGGCCGTGATCCAGGACTGACAGTTTTCATCTGAAAGGTCGTCGGGGTTACATTCCAGCGTGATTTCCGGAGTGGTGGTCAACTGATGAAGTTCCTGAATGAGCTGAATGAGTTTGCTTATTTCGCTAGAATTAAGGAGGCTAGGTGTTCCACCACCAAAATAGATGCTTTGAATCAATTGGCCATCCAATTCATGAGATCGGTCTTCGATTTCTTTAGCGATGCAAGAAAGCATGCGTTCCCGATATCCCTGATAGTTCGTTCGAAAGTGAAAGTCACAGTAAGTGCATTTCTGCTTGCAAAAGGGGATATGAATATAGATTCCTGCCATAGCTGATTCCTGCAAAGCTAGGGATTATAAAGCAAAAAAGGCTGTCCGCGATAAACGAACAGCCTTCTTTTATAAGTGTTAAATCTTAGTGATTGATTTGCACTTTTTGAATGTATTTTGCGTCGGCACCTTTAAATACCAGGTGGTAATTTCCGACAGAAACCTGATCTACGTTCAAGTTCATGAAAGAACCTTTAACAGACCATGTTTGAATAACGCGACCAAACTGATCAGTCAATTCGATTGTTTCGAATCTTTCCAATTGCTCAGAAGCAATATTCAGCGTAGTATTCGCCGGGTTTGGATAAATGCTGATTTCCAATTGATTGATCTCATCAACAGAAGCACATCCATCTGCAACAATCGATTGTGCTGCTGATCCTGAACAACCGTTGGCATCTGTTGCCGTATATACAATTGTGTAGATTCCAGGCTCGAATCCGGCCGCCCATGGGTTGAATGTTGCTCCATCCGCACCGTTGGTTACACCAGCTCCACTATAAACTCCCAGTGCCGGGCTACCTGCAGATAGTGTAGTTTCATAGTAGTAACAAGTCGTATCTGTTGCTTCCACGTAAGTAACGTTTGGCAAATCATGTACAGTTACTGTGATGGTATCTGTGTTCGCACAACCATCTGCTGTAACTCCGGTCACGATAAAGTTGGAAGTAATGGTAGCGACAAAAGGCTGTCCATTAACAATTCCGTTGTTCCACGTATACGTGTCAGCTCCTGAAGCAGACAAGGTAACCAATGTTCCAAGACATGCTTTGGTATCGTCTCCTGCACTTACATTAGGAAGTGCATTGATTGTCAACATCATGGTATCTGTAGCAGAACATCCGTTAAAGTCAGTTCCGGTAACAACATAAGCTCCGTCCATGCTAGGAACGAAAGCAACAGCATTGCTTGCTCCGTTTGTCCATGCGTAACTAACCGCACCGGAAGCCTCCAGAGTGATTTCCTGTCCAGCACAAATGGTAAGGTCTGGTCCTGCATTTACTGCTGTAGGAGCAGCGTTTAAGCTCACAGAAACAGCGTCAGAAGAAGAGATACAACCTCCGTTGTCAACCGCAACACTGTATGTACCAGCAGATTTCACCGTGATGGCATCAGTAGTGGCACCGTTACTCCAGGTATTTCCTCCAGTAGCAGAAGATGTCAAAATAACGCTGTCTCCTTCACAAAGTGCAGTGTTTCCAGTAACGCTAATTGTAGGAGAGGTTGCAGTAGGGTCATTTACAACAGCTGAAGTTGCGTTAGAAGTACATCCATTGCCATCAGTAAATGTAATGACATAAGTACCTGCACCTGCATTCGCGTAAGAATAGGGAAGCGTAATACCACTAAGAGTCGTGCTTGAACCATTAATCGTATAAGTCAAATCTCCAGTTGCTGTACCACTTACTTCAAAGCTACCGTCTGCAAGTCCGCAAACTGAAGGAGCAGTTAGTGCGTTAATTGAAACGACAGGAGCTGCTGTTGCAGTCACAACGATTTCATTTGAAGTGGCGCTACAACCATCCAACGAAGTTTCACAAGAATACGTTCCTGATGCATTTACCAAAATAGATTGAGTTGTTTCTCCATTAGACCAGGCGTTTCCTGAAGCGTAAGAAGAAGTCAACACAACTGAACCTCCTTCACAGAAGTTAACATCTCCACCAGCTGAAATGACCGGAGCCATAAATTCAGTGATTTTAACAGGGTCGGAAGTAGTCATACATCCGTTGTTTGACGCAGATACGGTATAGACACCAGCGGAACTAACTGTGATGGCCTGAGTTGTTTCTCCATTAGACCATACATTATCACCAGCTGCCGAAGATGTCAAAGTTACATCTCCACCAGGACAAACTACTCTTGAAGTAGCTGTAATGGATGGGGCGGCAGGATATTCGTTTACAACGATAGTGATTTCGTTTGAAACATTTCCTCCAACAGTTACAGAATACGTTCCTGACTGAGAAACAGTAATACTCTGTGTTCCCTGTCCATTAGACCAAAGGTTTCCATCTGAAACAGAAGAAGTCAGTGTAACAGACTCTCCCTGGCAAATGTTCGTATATCCAGATGCTGTAATAACAGGAATCGGAGAACTTGAAGAAAGTTTAACCGCAATGGCTGTTGGCTCTCCTCCAAAACCGATGATTCCGAATCCCTGATCTGTTTGAATTGGGAACAAAGGTTGAAGAACAGTGTCGATCACCCATGAGAAATCATCCGGACCGTATCCGATGAAGGTGTTTGGATCGTAAGTTGTCACACAGAAAAGGTAACGTTGGTTATCTTCCAGGTCAAAAGACTGGTCAAACTTGGCGTAAACAGTTTCAAAGTCCATGCTATCCTGTGTGTACTGGTAGATTCCTGTACCAACTTCTTCCAATTGGTCCATGGCAGCATTCGGATCATTCAAATCCGTGAAGTCATCATTCCAACGGTATCCATTAATAATGAATTCCTGTCCATTCAATTCCGCATCAGCGTTTGTTGTTGCCGCAAAGTAGATTCCTTCTGCTTTAGCGCGACCAGCGTTTGCATCACGGAAATGCATACAGGCAGAGAAAGTCGATGTTGTTGCGCTCGGACGGTATCCTGTCGTAGAGGCAGGAAGACCTTCGTCATTCAACGGAACGTAGGAGTATACGAAGTCAGAAATATGGAAGCCAAAAGTTTTGACGTTGTCAGAGGCATAATCGTCTCCGGCATCTCCATTCAGTGTATAAGTCAACGTATATTCCCCACTTAGGTATGCGGAACTTGTGAAAGGTGCAAACTCAACATATACACTATCCCCGGAGGCAATGGCAATATTGTTTTGCGCTTCTGAATAAAGTTCGTTTCCAGCATAAGTAATTTTGGCAGAAAGAGAACTCGCTCCCTGTCCAATTGTTCCGTCATTGTAAATCCAGGAACCAATTCTGAAGGTGTACTCACCACCATTCTGAGTGAATAGTGAGTGATTGGTAACTGGTGAAGGAACCAAAATGCGGTCATCTCTCAATGAGAGATCAAATTCGAAAAGTCCGTTTTTGTTTCCGATAAAAGCAACCACATCTTCTCCTGCTTCTAAACGGGCTCGAAGTAATGCCCCGTCCAACTGACTGATCATTACAACCGGAATAGCAACATTTGGTCCATCAGTACCTCCTGCCATTCCAACTGGGTCACCGGGAACGTTATTAATAATAACCACGGCAACTGCACCAGCAGTTTGAGCATTAAAGGATTTGGTTCCGAACTCACAGTCTCCTCGATAAACAACTGCGATTTTTCCAGTCAAATTATTGACCAAAGGATTACAGCCGAGTGAATCTGCTGCCGTGCCATCGTCAACCAACATGAGTGTGTCGGTCACTGAGTTGGCCGGGTCCAGAAGGTCCCCGACTCCCCAGGTCCCTGGTTGGGCATAGGTCAGCCCGTAGTTTCCGGATATGTCCGCCGGAGCTGTTACGTTAAAGACCACCTGTGCGTTTAACACATACGCCGAAGTGATCATTAACAACGTTAGTAATTTTCGTTTCATAAATATTAGTTTTAGAGGTTAAAAATATATACTCTTCATAAATAATACAAGGGTCCTATTTACTTTGTAATCATGAGTTTAAGTACCCGTTGACCAATTTCTGTTTCAATGTGAACGTAATAACAGCCACTAACAAGCTTGTTTTCAATGCTTTGACTGTTTTGAAAGATTCCTGATTTTTGGTAAACCGTTTTACCTGAAATACTTTGGATCGTGATAGAAAGAAGTTGACTTTCCTCACTTAGAATGGTGAATTGCTCTTTGGCCGGATTTGGTTGAATCTTGACTTTCGGTTCTTTGCTTAAGCTTTCGATTCCACTGCTTGAAGCGCAAAAGGACTTGACAATCAAACTTCCAAAATCCGCATTTTCAGGGTCCAGACCTGTTAGGGTGTCTCCGCTCAATGGCTCCACAAGGTAAAAACTACCTGATTCACAGAGATCAGAGGTCATGCCGTCTCCGAGATTGTCTTTCACTCTCAAATCGTAGCAACCCGGATTCAGACAGAGATTGTGGATGACCGTATACGGTTGGTCCTGCGAATTATAGGGAGCACTTTTGTGGATGACCTGTCCAGACTCGTTCAGTACTTCCCAGGAGGTTTCGTTGGCATAGCAATCCAGGTTCATAATCAATTGATAGTTCAGACCATTTGGAATCGCCAGGAAGGCTTTTTCAATCGTGTTATTTCCAGGGTTATTATCCTCTACACCCCCGTTTGGGTTGGAAACAATGACTGAAAGCGTATGATCTCCATCCGGAGTGTTTAACGTTTCCAAAAATATGGTATCTGCATCAAAGAGTCCGAGATTTCCCGTCCAGTTCAATTCATTCATCGAACCATCAATGCCGTATTGAATGGTCGCACTGGTCAAAGTATCAGTTCCTCCGTTCACCAGAATGACATAGGTTTGTGCCACACTGGAACAATGCGGTTCCTCAAGACCTCCAATCAGAGGAAAGAGGAATGGGTCCATTTTATTCTGGACATTCGCATCGATAAATTCCACGTCTTTACCCTGGGGATCTAACCAGTTACTTAATCGGGTCTGATTGCTTCCTCCGCCGGTCCAGGAAACATTGAATTTTCCGTACATGTCAGATTGATCACTGGATAAGCAACCTGAAGCTCCACCGCTGAGTTGTCCAACCACCCGACGTTTGGAATTGAAAAGTGGCGAGCCAGAAGAGCCTCCCTGAGTGACACCGTCACTCCAAAAGGCTTTCCAATGTCCATTAGGCGCGGTAGAACCGTTATAGGTACCTTGTTCACAAGCATTGTAACTAATTGTGATTTTTTTAATGTCCCCATCCGGGTGATGAATACAGGCCGAACTGGTGGCGGGAAAAGGGGATCGATCCCAACCGGCATAAACGACTTCCCAATCGGGTTCAGGAGCACTGTTTAACTCAATCAACATCATATCTGATCCGGAGTAAGAAGCGCGTAAGACCCCTCCGTTAATGTTATAATGTTCTGGGCCATTGCCTGAACTTGCCGTTTTGCTACAATCAGCGAGATTTTTCGGAGATTCCCAACGAAAACGGTACACCCAACTTTCGGGGCTTACTCCACAATGTTTGGCCGTAAAGAAATAAGGGATTAGTTCTCCGGAAGTATTGTTGACCATTGATCCGGAGCAAAAACCACCATTTGAGTTCATAATCATGGCTACAGAGTTCCGTGCCAATTCCCAGCCTATTCCTTGCGGGCAGTTCACATCGATGTTACAACTTCCTGATGAGTTTAAAGACTTTTCGATAAGATCCTGTGGGCTGGTGAAACCATGAATCGCTCTTCCAATAACAAGCTTTGAAAGTCCTTCCTGACTTTTTGGTTCATACAACTCAATGATGAGGTCATCCGTATTGATGAGATCTGTTCCAAGCACTTGGGCCTGATTGTTGTTTCGGGAAGTGTAAGAACCAACAAAGGCACTTTTGTCAAAGGCGACCAGGGAAAGTTCACATCCCGGAGCTAAAGAAAAGCGGCTGAAAATAAGGTTCAGACTAACTGCATTGGAAGACTTAATTCTGAATCGATAGATTGCGTTTCCGTTTCTCAGGATGACTTTTTGAGCTGCTTTGAAAAAGTCAATTTCCGCATTTATCGGATGGCCGTATTGCTTGATTTTAAAGGCATCTAATTCATTTTGTTCCTGATACAGACTTTTCAATTTTTGATTGGACAGCGCCGGAAGTTTGAAGGCGGGGATGCTTTCCGAATCAAATTTATTAGTCATTGAAACTGGGAAACGCCCCTGCACCAGCTGCCCGAAGCTTGTTTGGCTGAAGCTAATTATACCGATCAGTGATATGAGAAGTGCTTTCTTCATCTATTTATTTCGTTTAATGCTACAGCCTTTTGGGCCAGTGGATTCCAAAGAGGGTTTTTGTCCTTTGCTTAGGTCATTAAAAACCTGGGTCAGGTAAAATTCATCTTTCGTTCGTTTGGGGTCCCATAGGTTGTCAATGGCTCCCTTGTAAATAAGTTTTCGATCTTTATTGAAAAGGAAAATGTGTGGGGTTGTCCTTGCTCCAAAAGCATCAGCCAATTTTGAATCCGTGTCCAGTAGGTAAGGCATGCGGTAGTGCTTTTCTTCGGCCCGTTGTTTCATATCGTCTATGGAATCTCCACGATCTCTTTTTGCCTCGTTGGAGTTAATGAGTACCATTCCGATCTTTATTTCGGACGCCCGGGTATAAATTTGGTCGTAATCCTTTTCCCAACCATCAAAGTGATCGCTACCAATTACGAAAGGACAGGTATTGCAGGAAAACACCACCAGAAGCCCGTTTTCACCATTGAGTTCCATCAAATTCGATTGAGTTCCCAGGACGTTATCCATTTTTTGTTGTGCCAAAGGCATTTGATCCCCAATCTGAAGCTCATTCAGTTCCAGCATGGAAGTGGAGGACAAACTGAACAGCGCCAGCAATGTGATTGAAAGAATTAGTTTCATACGTGCAGTTATAAACGTTTAAAGCCCAAAAAGGGTTTGTGAATTTAGTGAGAAATCGGCTATAAGGGCTGTTGGAAGCCTTAAAAAGGGCAGGATTCTTGGATTTTTATCTCAATTGTTGTGTTTTGAAAGGGGGGAGATTCAAGAATAAAGATTAATTTTGAGGGGCTCATAAAAAAGCACAGATCAAATGATGGTCATTGGAATATGCGGAGGTAGCGGATCGGGAAAAACAACTTTGTTAAGGAGATTGGCACAGAATTTTTCAGGTCAAAAACCTTCTGTTTTTTCCATGGACAATTATTATAAGTCAATCGAAAAGCAATTGATTGATGAAAATGGAGAAGTCAATTTTGATTTGCCCACCGCCTTGCATGAGGAAAAACTAGTCTCCGACCTGGATGCCCTGATCAGTGGAGATTCGATCGAAGTGAGGGAGTACCATTTTAACTCTCCGCCGGACAAGCACGTACTGATTACCCTGGACCCGTCTGAAATCATTATTGTGGAAGGCCTTTTTTGTATGCATTATCCGGGAGTTCGCGAAAGATTGGATTATTCGATCTTCATAGATGTAGCACTTGATGTTCAGTTGGACCGAAGATTGTATCGTGATCAGGAAACCAGAGGATATACGCATGATGCCATTATGTACCAATGGAATAATCACGTCTTACCTTGTTACGAACAGTTTTTGCTACCGTACAAAGAACAAGCGGATTTTCAGTTTCGGAATGATGCCCGGGCAGATCAGGATTTTGAACTTTTGGTGAGAGAGATTCGTGAGCGCCTGTAGTTAAAACGGGTGATAAAACTGCTTGGCCAGTGAAAAAACAGTTGACTAAATACGGGCTTTATCTATCGGGCGCACTTTTTTTTGTGAGCTTTCTTCTCTACTATCAGGGCCTGGTATCTCCCAACTATGGTTATGAACTGGAAAAGTTGCAGTCCGTATTCCTGCAAAAGGAGGATGCCCTTGAGAAATACATTGGGAAGAAAGCGGTTCTGATGCGCGAAAAGGGCCTGGAGAACCTTTTGATGTCCGAGCAGGAAAGTCCTTTTTTTGTCCACATCTATCGGAATGATTCCCTGGTGTTTTGGAATACAAATGCACTTCCGGTATTGAATTTTGCGGACTTACATTATCCATCGGATGGCCTGGTCAAACTACAGAACGGATGGTATTATGCGAAATCATTTGAATATTCGAATATCCGCTTTGTGGCATCCTTTCTGATACAGAATGATTATGCATATGAAAACGACTATCTGAACAGGGCTTTTGCCCCCGATTTTAAGACGGGGATCAATGCACCAATTGTATTGGAGACAGAATCTGAGTATTCAGTCAGGGACAAGAATGGAAAATTTCTTTTTGCGCTGGATCCTCAAGAGGAACTGAGGATAAGTTCGCTGGAACAAAACATCCTCGTTTTTCTACTCTTTTTTTCGATCGCTATTTTTTGCTTTGCCCTGTATCGCAATAGTCGCGATTGGAATGCCCTGTTCCAGTTTTTGCTTTTAGCGGCAGTGCTACTCGTTCACCTGGCATTGGTCCGTTCGGAAGCGTATCGCCTGATGGATGGAACAGCTTTTTCGGATCCAGCTGTTTATGCAAACTCATGGTTTTTCCCCAACCTGTTGCTCTATTGTTTTAATGCCATGATCTTCTTGTTTGAGGGGACCTTGTTAGTTGCAATTCTGAAAAAATTACCTTCAAAACAGCTGTTTAAATGGCTTAGTTTGCTTTTGTTCCTGCTATCTCTTCTTGCAGCACATGGGATTGGATATCTGTATTTGTCCATTGTAATGGATTCGTCTATTCCATTTGAGATTGGAAAACTCTTTCGTCTGAACATGTTCTCTGTATGGGCAGCGCTCGGAATGGGTCTTCTGTTTTACACCTATTTCATTCTGATCCGTGGATTGATTAAGATGATGCAGCATCAGCAGTGGAAGAAGACGACCCTGGTGGTCATTTGGTTTTTGAGTAGTATCGGATATTTTCTCTTTGATGTTGTCGGGGGCTTTGAACAGCTTTATTTAGGGCTTTGGCCCATGTTGGTCAATGGAGTCATTCTGTTCGTGGAACTTCGGCAGTCTGGTCGTTATGGCTTTAATTATGGCGTGTTGTTGTTGTTACTTTTTTCCTGGTACATCGCTCTCAACATTGATGCATTTAATGAGGTCAAAGAAAAAAAGGAACGGGAACTTTATGCCGGGCAGCTGGCTTCAGATCAGGATATCCTGACGGAGTTGGAGTATGTGAAGGTACGAGAAAAAATGAAGGAAGATCGATATATTAAACAACTGGTCTCCCCTCAAAAAACCTTGACTTCAACCGAATTTCAGGATCACATGGAGCGGAGTTATTTCAATGGCTTTTGGGATCGCTATGCTTGTGAGTTTTATCTTTTTGATGGACAGGGGAAGGCTTTGTTGAGCCATACAAGACAGGATCGGGAACGTCTGGAACAACTCGAAGAAGTGCTGGAAAAACACAGTATCCGTTCGGAGATTGACAGTCAAGTGTTTTACGTCACAGACTTCACCAGTCAACTGAGCTATATTGGAAAGCATTCCTTTGATTTTGATGGATCGGAAATCATTCTTTATGCGACCTTTAAGTCGAAACAAATTCCGGAGAAGATCGGTTTTCCTCGGTTGCTTATTTCCTCTAAAACAGGGGTGTTCTCTTCCCTGGAGAATTATTCGATCGCCAAATATTACAAAGGCAATCTGGTAAGTCAATACGGAAGATTTTCCTTTCCAACCCGGGAAGAAGCATTGGTGACGGACCGAAAGATCGGCTCTGGTTTTTTTGATGGGGAGGAATATAATCACCTGCTCTATCGGAAAAGTGACGATGATGCGGTGGTACTTTCCAGAAAGTTGCCATCTACCTTCCAGTTGCTGACATCCTTTTCGTATCTATTCTGTTTTTTTGGTTTGCTTTTATTGATCCCACTTGCGGTAAATAATTACAGCACTTTCCAAGTGTCAAAGCTCAGTTTTGCACTGAAAATTCAATTGACCTTTTTGTCGATCATCATTATTGCTTTGGTCGCATTTGGAATCGGTTCCGGAAAGTTTGTGAGATCACAGTACAACGAGTACTCAAATGAGCTCATCAAAGAAAAGATAAAATCAGTACAGGTTGAGGTAAAGCACAAGTTGGAAAAGGAAGAAAATCTGGCGATCAATGAGCAGGGAGCCTACCTGAATTATCTGATGCGAAAATTTGCCAGTGTATTCGTAACCGACATCAATCTCTACGATAAGCACGGCTACTTACTGGCCAGTTCGAGACCTAAAGTGTATAATGTCGGTTTATTGAGCGAGCAAATTAATCCAGGAGCGTACCGGCAGTTATACGTCAATAAGAAGAGTGAGTTCATTCATCAGGAACACATCGGAAGCTTGATTTACCTATCAGCTTATGTGCCCTTATACAATTATGACGGAAAATTTTTAGCCTTCGTCAATTTGCAGCATTTTGGACAGCAGAAAGGCTTTGAACACCAAATCGAAAATTTCCTGGTGGCCATTATTAATGTATTCATCCTGTTGTTGGCAATTTCCGTGGTTCTGACGATTTTCGTCTCGAACTGGGTGACAGCGCCTTTACGAGAATTGAGACAAAACCTGGCAAAAATTCAGTTGGGCAAGTACAATAAACCCATTGAATATCAACCGAATGATGAAATTGGCGCCCTGGTTCGAAATTATAATCAGAAGTTAGAAGAATTGGCCTATACCGCAGAACAATTGGCCATAAGTGAGCGGGAATCTGCATGGCGGGAAATGGCGAAACAAGTGGCCCATGAGATTAAGAATCCATTGACACCGATGAAGCTGAGTTTACAACATTTACAGCGTGTATATGATCCGAATGATCCGGATTCCAGGCAGAAGATTGATCGGGTGGCGAACTCCTTAATAGAACAGATTGATGCACTAACGAATATTGCCAATGAGTTTTCGAATTTTGCCAAGATGCCGGTGGGGCAACGGGTCGAATTGGATCTGGTTAGTTTGCTGGAAGGAACAGTGTTACTTTTTGGGCAACGAGAGGCACTTGAGTTGAGGTTCGAGAGCAAGTTGACTAGGGCAGCAGTTGAGGGAGATAAGGATTTGTTGCTACGCGTTTTCAATAATCTTTTGAAGAACGCGATTCAGGCTATTCCGGATGATCGAAAGGGAATGGTTGTCATCGAATTAGAACGAAAAGAAGATCTGTTTGTGGTGCGCATTTCTGATAATGGAAAAGGGATAGAAGAGGAATTGCAAGGCAAAATTTTTGTGCCGAATTTCACAACAAAGTCAAAGGGAACAGGTCTTGGATTGGCGATGGTTCGACAAATCATTGAATTGCATGAAGGGAGAGTGTGGTTCGAGACAAAACCCGGTGAGGGAACGACCTTTCATGTGCAACTTCCGATTTACCGGGCCTAAATCCACCCATTGTTAATATCTTGTTAATTAGCACCTTAAAGTCGTCTGTTTTTAAGGGTTTCCGAAAGTTGTTAAAATTTGTTATTTAGAACTATTCTAAATTAATTGGCTTTTGGTCAAAATTGTCACAAAAGTGTCATTTAATTTATGCTTTATACTAAATTTGCGATCGTCATAAAGTGTTTTTAAGACAGAGGACGAAAAGGATTTTAAATGAAAAGATCTATAAATCAAATGTTTAGAAGTATTAACACATGGTGTTTCGCAGCCTTAACTGTATTGTTTTTGGCGGGAACCTTCAGCGCGCAGGCGCAGGGAGACGCTTTGTTTAAAGCGAAATGTGCCACATGTCACCAGCCGCACAAGAACGGAACAGGACCTAAGCTGTTTGAGGTTAGAAAGAAATGGTCTGACGGAGGAGCAGCGGAAGGGTCTATTTACCAATGGGTAAACAACTGGCAGGCTGCAGCAGGAGCAGATCCGTATGCGCAGTCAGTGTCAACGTGGTCTCCAACGGCGATGACCGCTTTCCCTGAGTTAAAGAAAGAAGAAATCGACGCTATTTTTGATTGGGTTGATGCACAACCGGACCCGGCTACTTTGGTAGCTGAGGGCGGTGCGGGAGCAGGTGGTGCCGCAGGAGCAACTGAAGAAGAGGAAGGTTCTTCTACCTGGGTTTGGGTAATGCTAGGCCTGGTTTTCGCTATTGTAGTAGCGGCAGTTAGCGGGGTGCGTCGTCAGTTGAAGTCTGCAGTTGTTGATGCGGATTCAAAAGATGAGCAGTCATACGGGCAGGAATTGAGAAGTTGGGCATGGCACAATAAGAGTTATATCGGATTCTTCGGATTGATTTTCGTGGTAGCGATGTTGGTCATGGGGCTTCAGGGATTAGGAGAGATTGGAATTTTGGAAGCTTACCAGCCTTCACAGCCAATCGAATTCCCGCATGATATTCACACTGGAGTCAATGGAATCGACTGTAAGTATTGTCATAATTCAGTGACAAAATCCAGAACAGCGGGTATTCCAACAGTGAACGTTTGTATGAACTGTCACAAACAAGTGAGCGGTCGGACTCCTGAACAAGAAGAAAAAATCAAGGCGGTTTACGAAGCGGCTGGTTGGAATCCGGAAGGAGCTGGTTCCTACACAGGAAAAACCAAGCCAATTACCTGGAATAAGGTGCATGTTTTGCCTGACCACGTTTACTTCAACCACTCTCAGCACGTAGTTGTTGGAGGCTTGGATTGTAAGCAGTGTCACGGAGATATGACCAAGCAAAAAGAGACAGCACGTGTAGTGCCTGTTCAGGAACTGAACAAAATTGACGGTAACGTTACATTGTCTCGCCCAACATTGACGATGGGTTGGTGTATCGAGTGTCACGCTGAAAAAGAAATTCATGCAGGTTCACTTGATGGTAAAAAAGACGGGTATTATGATGAGATTCATAAACGTTTGTTGAACAACGACAGAAGCTTGTACAGCAAGTACCTGGAAGACGGGAAGATTACCGTAAAAGAATTAGGTGGTTGGGAATGTGCTAAATGCCACTATTAATAAATTACTAGAGAAGGCTATAAAGAATTATGGGAATGACTAGAAAATATTGGAAGGGTCTTGAGGAGTTACATGAAACTCCGTCATTCATTGAGCAAAGAGACCAAGAGTTTCCACAATCCATGTCTGTAGACGAGTTTCTGGAAGATGAGAATGTTCAGGAGGCTTCTACAGCACGACGAGATTTCTTGAAGTTTTTAGGGTTTAGTGTTGCGGCAGCTACGGTTGCGGCCTGTGAGGCTCCGGTGACAAAAGCGATTCCTTATGTCGTGAAGCCGGAGAACGTAACTCCGGGGATGCCGACCTGGTATGCTTCTACCTATTATGATGGTGTTTCTTACGCCAGTGTTTTGGTTAAGACACGTGAGGGTCGTCCGATCTTTATTAAAGGAAATAAGGATTTCGGAATTACCAGAGGAGCAACGAACCCACAGATTATTGGATCTGTTTTGCCATTGTATGATTCGGCCAGACTGAGAGGGCCGGTGAAGTCAGGAAAAGCAACATCCTGGTCGACATTGGACAAGGAAGTAATGTCCGGTTTGAAAAAGGCGGCTGGCTCTGGAAAAGTTGTACTGTTGTCTAATACAATCATCTCTCCTTCAACAATGACAGTTGTCGAAATGATGAAGACAGAGTTGAACGGAGAAGGAGGAAGTGCTTTTGAACATATTCAGTATGATGCCGTTTCTTACGCAGGAATGCGGATGGCAAACAAAGCTAGCTTTGGCCTGACAACAGTAAAAGAAGACCCAATGTCTGATGGAGTGATTCCATCGTATGACTTTTCAAAAGCAAAAACAATTGTTTCTGTAGGAGCTGATTTCCTGGGAACATGGTTGATGCCAACGATATTTCAACCTCAGTATGCTGAGCGCAGAAATCCGGATGGAGAATGGATGTCAAAACATTTTCAATTTGAGACAGTAATGTCTGTTACGGGATCCAATGCCGATGATCGTGCAATGATCAAGCCGTCTGAGCAAGCAAAAGTGTTGGCTTACATGTTGTCTAAGTTTGGTGTCAGCACAGGAGTAGACGCCAAGCTCTCTAAAGAGGCGATGGCTGTTGCTGACAGAGCAGTAAAAGCATTGAAAAAATCCAAGGAAGAATCAGTTGTAGTGGCTGGTTCTAATAACATGGCGGTTCAGGTGTTGGCAAACAAACTGAACGCAGTACTTGGAGCATACAATAAAACAATCAACTTGAATAATCCTGTTATGATGCATGCATCTCAGGATGATAAGATGATGAAGCTGGTTGCTGATGTTGTTTCAGGAAAAGGACCTAAAGCGATCATTTTCTATGGTGTGAACCCGGCATACACGCTTCCAAATGGAACGGAATTTGCCAAAGCACTGAAATCGGTTGATTTGACAGTTTCTTTCGCGGCTTATGCGGATGAGACAAGCACACATTGTCAGTATATTGCACCGGATCACCATGCCCTGGAGGCCTGGAATGATTACAATCCGGTGATGACACACTATGCAATCGCACAACCAACAATTCGTCCTCTTTACAATACTGCTTCTGCGCAAGAATCCTTAATGGTATGGGCAGGAAAAGCAAATAGAGGCGGAAAAGACTCTAAAGTTTATTACAACCTGATTAAGTCCAATTGGATGACTTACGGTTTCCCAGGACAAACGGAATTTGCAGATGCAGATACCTACTGGAATATGATGATTCATAACAGTTGTTCTGATATGCCTGAGCCGCCAATGGGAATGCCAGCGTTTAACGACGGAAGTATGTCAGGTCTTTCTGGGAAATTGCCTTCAACGGCAGGCTTGGAAATTGAGATGTACCAAAAGGTAGCTATCGGAACAGGTATGCAAGCGAGCAACCCTTGGATGCAGGAAATGCCGGATCCGATTTCAAAAGTAACCTGGGACAACTACATTACCATGAACCCGGTTGAAATGAAGGATGCCTATACGACGGTTTATGACCAGGAGACCGGCTTGAACATGGCAACGGTTAAGGTTGGTTCGAAAGAAGTGACTTTGCCAGTTTATCCGTCACCAGGACAAGCATTAGGTACCATTGGTATCGCACTTGGATATGGTCGTGGTGAGAACAACGAAGAAATTGGGAGCGCAGCATATCAGACAAAAGAATACGGAGGTCACGTAACTGACGAGAATGGAAATCGTGCACCAATTGGAGCAAATGTTTTCCGTTTTGTTCAGACAGAGAACGGAACGATGTCCAACTATGCGAAAGCCTCGATGGCGAAAGTAGAAGGGATTTATCCGATTGCGGCGACTCAGATTCATCACACGTTGATGGGGCGTCACTCCATCGTTCGTGAGACGACCTTTGATATTTACAAATCAAGAGAGAAAGACGCATACAACCCGGATTATAAACTGGGAATGCTGAATCAAAAAGGAGAGCACATCGAAGAAGATCTGGAAAGATTTGATCTTTGGGATGCGCATCCGGTAGAAAATATTGGTCACCGATGGGGAATGGCCATTGACCTTTCTTCCTGTATTGGTTGTGGATCTTGTTTGATCGCCTGTCAGTCTGAAAACAACGTACCAGTTGTTGGAAAAGACGAGGTTCGAAGAGGACGTGAAATGCACTGGTTGCGTTTGGATCGTTACTTTGCTTCGGATGAAGAGGCTGCAGTTGGAACAAAGAAAGACTCCAAAACATTTGATGCAGGTGCGGCAGAGATTGCTGCGGCAAACCCGAAAGTGGTTCACATGCCATTGATGTGTCACCACTGTAACCACGCTCCTTGTGAGACAGTTTGTCCGGTAGCTGCAACAACACACAGCAACGAGGGATTGAACCAAATGACATATAACCGTTGTATCGGTACACGTTACTGTGCGAACAACTGTCCGTACAAAGTGAGACGATTCAACTGGTTCAACTATCCTTCATACAAGAAGTTTACGCAAGTTAACCCTGCGCAGGATGATATAGGACGTATGGTTCTGAATCCAGACGTAACAGTTCGAACGCGAGGGGTGATGGAGAAATGTTCTTTCTGTGTGCAAAAAATCCAGGCTGGAAAACTGGTTGCTAAGAAAGAAGGTCGACCAGTGATGGATGGAGATGTAACAACTGCCTGTGCAGATGTATGTCCAACCAATGCAATCACTGTTGGAGACTGGAACGATGTACACTCAAATGTTCGTAAGAGCACAGAAGATAAGCGAGCTTATCAGGCCCTGGAAGAGGTTGGTGTGAAGCCGAACGTTTGGTACAAAGTAAAAGTTCGTAACGAGAAGAATGATGTGTTAGGAGCCCTGCAAGTTGTGAAAGAGCATGGACACGGTGGACATGAGGAGCACGGAGCACATCATGGAGAAGAAAATAAAGGTCATCATTAATTTAGATTAAAATAGCTTGAAATGCATAAGGAATCAGCAATAAGAGAGCCTCTGATATTAGGTCACAAGACCTACCATGAAATCACGGTAGATGTTTGTAAACCGATAGAGGATAAAGCACCTAGAGCCTGGTACGTATTGTTTGCAATTGCTTTGATCATTGCGATCTACGGGATAGGTTGTATCTTTTACCTTCTAGGTACAGGTATCGGAGTCTGGGGACTTAACAAAACAATCGGATGGGCCTGGGATATCACCAACTTTGTATGGTGGGTAGGTATCGGTCACGCCGGAACCCTGATCTCAGCCGTGTTATTGTTGTTCAGACAGAAATGGAGAATGGCAATTAACCGTTCGGCAGAAGCCATGACGATCTTTGCGGTATTTATGGCGGGTACTTTCCCGTTGATCCACATGGGACGTCTTTGGTTAGGATATTGGGTGTTCCCACTTCCAAACCAGTTTGGTTCTCTGTGGGTGAACTTTAACTCTCCGCTTTTGTGGGACGTATTTGCGATTTCGACATATTTATCCGTATCTCTTGTTTTCTGGTACATTGGTCTGATTCCTGACTTCGCTACCTTGAGAGATCGCGTAAAGCGTCCGATTCCAAAGAAAATGTATTCCATTCTATCTTTCGGATGGTCTGGACGTGCGAAGCACTGGAACCGTTTCGAATTGGTGTCCTTGGTACTGGCAGGGGTTGCAACTCCGCTGGTATTCTCGGTTCACTCGATCGTATCCTTTGACTTCGCCACTTCGGTGATTCCAGGATGGCACACCACCATCTTCCCACCATACTTCGTGGCTGGGGCGGTATTCTCTGGATTTGCGATGGTACAAACTCTGTTATTGGTGATGCGAAAAGCCATGAAATTGGAGGCTTATATCCACACCAAGCACGTAGAATACATGAACATTGTAATCATGGTAACCGGATCGATTGTAGGTACGGCCTATATTACGGAGTTGTTCATTTCCTGGTATTCAGGAGTAGAATATGAAGGATATGCTTTTATGAACCGTGCGACGGGACCATATTGGTGGGCATACTGGTCGATGATGACATGTAACGTAATCTCTCCTCAGTTGATGTGGTTCAGACCATTGAGAAGAAGCCTTTACTTTACATTCTTTATTTCAATTATCGTAAACATCGGGATGTGGTTTGAGCGTTACGTGATTATCGTAACATCTCTGCACCGGGATTATCTTCCATCATCATGGAGTATGCATTACCCAAGTCACATTGATATCGGGGTATATATCGGAACCATCGGAATCTTCTTTGTGTTCTTCCTGTTGTTTGCACGATTCTTCCCGGTAGTACCGATTGCGGAATTGAAATCTATTCTGAAGTCTTCAGGAGAATCTTACAAAAACGGAGATGTACCACATCACACGCCAAGTAACGATGCGCCAGCAGTAGAAGCTCCGGCTCCTGCAAAAGAAGAAAAAGCGGCTGCACCAGCAGTTTCAGCTGAAGAAATGAAAGAAAAAGCTTCCAAATTGATGGAAAAAATTGGAGCTGCTTCGGGAGATGCCAAGGATGATCTGAAAGCAATTTCAGGAGTAGGTCCGGTATTGGAAGATAAATTGAACGGCATCGGAATCTTCACTTATGAGCAGGTGAGCAAGATGACCAAAGAAGAATATGATCTGTTGGATGAGTTGACAGCTTCCTTTCCAGGACGCGCAGAACGTGATGATTGGGCAGGTCAGGCAAAAGAGTTAATGAATAAATCTAATTCATAAGAGACATGGCAGAGAGAGTAATATATGCAATGTACGACGATGACGATGTACTGAAGGATGGTGCAAAAAAACTGGTCGCGAAAGGAATCAAAGTGGCCGAAGTATTTTCTCCATTTGCGATTCACGGGATTGACCCGATCATCGGTGTAAAGAATACCCGATTGGGGATCATGGCATTCTTGTATGGTATTACGGGAACCATGTTGGCAACAGTTGGAATGAGATACTTCATGATTCATGACTGGCCAATGAACATTGGTGGTAAGCCAAACTTCACCTACCTGGATAACATCCTGGCATTCATTCCGGTAACTTTTGAGTTTACGGTCTTGTGTGCAGCACACGGAATGGCGATAACTTACCTGTTGAGAAACAAGACATTGCCAGGAATGCCGGCTACCAACCCGGATCCACGTACAACGGATGACCGTTTTGTAATGGAACTAAGAACATCAGATAATGCTGGATTTACTGTAGAAGAAATCGAAAGCTTGCTGAAGTCAACCGGAGTAGTTGAAATTGATCAAAAAGAAGTAAAATAAGCGTAGCAGACACGTGATAATTTATCGACGAGATGAATAAAGTAGTAAAAATAATTGGACAAGTATCGCTGGCAGTAAGTGCTGGTTGGATCATCAGTTCTTGTACAGCTGATCCTGATAGCTCCGGTCTGGAGTATATGCCAGACATGTATCGATCTCCGGCTATTGAGCCATACGTGGATTATGCAGAGATCAGAGGGCGTGTAAACACGGATCAGGCATTGGTACAATCAGCGAAGGTTCCACCTAGCAATACCATTCCTTATTACGGGGTAAACAAAGAAGAAGTACTTTACATGCTTCCGTACAAAAGAAAGCCATCAGCGGCATTTGCCAGCACGCATGGTCTGTATGGTTGGGAGTTTACAACGAATACAGAGGCTGACTACGAATACAATCAGGCGGCAAATGATGCTAACCCACTGAAGCTGACTGCTGAGAATGCAGATCAAATGTTCAAAGAAGGGAAAGCTTTGTACGCAGCGAATTGTATGCACTGTCACGGAGAAAAAGGAGACGGAAACGGACCGATGGTGAAGAGTGGTGCCTATACCGGAGTACCTAACTACTCTGAGAAAGTTGCACTTGGTGACGGACAGTTGTTTTACTCTATTTATTACGGAAAAGGGGCAATGGGTTCACATGCTTCTTTGTTGAACAAAAAGGAAATTTGGACACTGGTTCACTACATTCGTAAGTTTCAAAATGCGGATTACGGAAAAGTAGATGCTTCAGGAAATATGGCCGGAGCAGTTGCTGCCCAGGATTCAGTTGCTGTGGTTCCACAGGATAATAACCAAAACTAAGCACAAGGAGTTAAATATTTATTTGAAAGACGTAAACAATGGAATTTAAAGTAACAAAGAAAGCCAATCTCCTAACCATTATTCTGATGGTCGTAGGTGCTGTCTTTACGATAACTGGTATCGTTGTCGAAATGGGGCATGATGAGGGACATCATTTGATGCAACGGATTTCCGGTAACCTGATGGTAAATAGTTTCTTCTTCTTTGCCATTGGTTTGGGAGCCCTGTTTTTCCTGGCGCTACAGTATGCTACGGAAACGGGTTGGTATGCTTCTGTGAAAAGAGTGATCGAAGCGTTGACCGGGTATCTTCCTTTTGGTGCGGCCATGTTGGCAGCTTCGTTGCTGTTGATCACCTTGATGGATGGAGCACACATCTATATCTGGATGGATCCTGAGTACACGACAGAAGGAAGTGCTCACTACGATGCGATTATTGATGGAAAGTCTGCTTACCTGAATAAAGTGTTTTTCTGGATCAGAACAGTTGTTTATTTGGCAACATACCTGATTTTCTGGAGAGGATTCAAGAAGCGTTCCATGTTGGAAGATGAAGTAGGAGGAACTGATATCCACTTTACCAACTATAAAAAAGGAGCTTTGTTCCTGGTGTTCTTTGCGGTTTTTAGCTCAACTTCTGCCTGGGACTGGATCATGTCTGTGGACGTTCACTGGTTCTCTACCCTGTTTGGATGGTATGTATTCGCGGGAATGTGGTGTTCTACCATGATCGTTTTGGTGATGTTGGTATTGTACTTGAAGAAACAAGGATATTTGCCAAATGTGAACGAAAGTCATATTCATGACATCGGAAAATGGACTTTTGCTACCTCTTTCCTTTGGTCATATATGTGGTTCTCTCAGTTCATGCTGATTTGGTATGCCAACATTCCGGAAGAGACTACTTATCACTTAATGAGAATCGAAAACTTTAAATTCCTGTATTTTGGAATGTTCATCATAAACTTCGCTTTCCCAATGGTATTGTTGATGTCACGTGATGCAAAAAGACATGCAGGTATTTTGACTTTCGTTGGTCTGTTGGTTTTGGCAGGTCACTGGATGGATGTATATCTGATGTTTATGGCAGGTTCAATGGGTGCTACGGCATACATTGGTTTCATGGAACTGGGAATGATGTTACTGGTCTTAGGTTTCTTTGTTAGGGTCATCTTAACGAATTTAACCAAAGCACCATTAACTGTGAAGAATCACCCATTCCTGGACGAGAGTATTCACCACGATATCTAAAAAAGAAGTATTCATACATTAGCATAAAGAAAAATGAGTATCAAGTTAATTACATTAATCGTCATCGTATTAGGAGTTCTTGCCCTTGCTCAGCTGGTAAGAGTATACGAGCTCTCCTCTAAGTTGAGAAACAGGAGAGAGGAAGACATCACTCATCGGGATAATAAAGCCAATGCAACCTTGATGTTGCTATTTATGATCTTGTCTTACGTTGGGTACTTTTATTTGATCGCGAAGTTTGGTTGGACAGGTAGAGGTGAAGCGGCTTCCTTGGAAGGTGTTGAAACTGACTGGTTGTTGAATGTCAACTTCATCATCATTAATGTGGCATTCTTTTTAACGAATACCTTGTTGTTTTACTTCTCATACAAGTATGTTCGTAAGCCAGGAGTAAAAGCATATTACTATCCGCACAACAATAAACTGGAGATGCTTTGGACGGTTGTTCCTGCGATCGTGTTGGCAGTAATCATCATTTTGGGATTGAAACTGTGGAACAATTTGACAGGTGATTCAGCGAAAGATGCGATCCGCATTGAGTTGTTCTCCAAGCAGTTTGACTGGACAGCACGTTATGCTGGAGAGAACAACAAACTGGGATACTTTGATTACAAATTGACGACACAGCAAAATGAGTTGGCACTGAAAACATCGGCCACCCTGGATTCCGCAATTCGTTTGATGGAGTACGGTAGTGCGGATGGAACAGTGATGGGAATCGCTTTGTTGGAGAAAAAATTGAATGATCCGGCGAATATCTTCGTTCCAGAAGACCGTGAGAAGATGGAAGCTGATTTGGATCGCAAAACAAGATTGTTGCGTTTGTTGTATCAAATGAGATCAACACACGATGCGAAACATGATGCTTTGGCTTATGACGACATCATTCAGAAGGATACTTTACACCTAATGGTCGATCAGGAGTATGAATTCAATTTCCGTTCAAAGGACGTGATTCACTCAGCTTATTTTCCTCATTTCAGACAGCAGATCAATACGGTGCCTGGTTTGACAACAAGACTGAAGTTTACTCCAACGATTACTACTGCAGACATGAAAGACAGGATGAAGAATCCAGATTTCAATTATGTGTTGATGTGTAACAAGATTTGTGGTGGAGCTCACTACAAAATGAAAATGATCATTGTGGTTGACACACCAGAGGATTATAAGAAATGGTTGGCAGGTAAGTCAACTTTTGGAGATGACTATTTGAAGAAGCCGGAAGCTCCGGTTGAGATGGCAGTACCGGAAGCACCTGTAGCTGACACAGTACAACAAGTAGCAGTTAAATAAAGTATTAAACAACATTAAATAAATCGACGATAAATGGGAGCTGTAGCACACGACGAAGCACACGGACATCACGGACATGAGCATCATGACGAGGGCTTTGTATCAAAATACATCTTTAGCCAGGATCACAAAATGATTGGGAAGCAGTATTTGATGACTGCTGTGTTTATGGGAGTGATAGCCATGTTGTTGTCTATCTTATTCCGAATTCAGTTAGCCTGGCCGGGTGAAAGTTCTGATTTCCTGAGCATGTTTCTTGGTGAAACATGGGCACCAGGTGGGGTGTTGAAAGAGAACATGTATCTGGGATTGGTGACAATTCACGGAACAATCATGGTATTCTTCCTTTTGACAGGAGGTTTGTCAGGGACATTCTCAAACATCTTGATTCCACTTCAGGTGGGAGCGCGTGATATGGCATCAGGATTCCTGAACATGCTTTCTTACTGGATGTTCTTCCTTTCATCTACAATCATGGTTACTTCGCTGTTTGTGGAGACGGGACCTGCGATGGCTGGTTGGACAATTTATCCGCCACTTTCTTCCTTGCCGCAGGCGGTGGAAGGGTCAGGAGTAGGGATGACTTTGTGGTTGGTCTCTATGGCAATCTTCATTGCATCATCACTTTTGGGATCTTTGAACTACATCGTAACCGTATTGAACTTGCGTACACGAGGAATGAAAATGACGAGAATGCCATTGACAGTATGGGCCTTTTTGGTAACAGCTGTATTAGGGGTTCTTTCTTTCCCGGTACTTCTTTCTGCAGCCCTGTTGCTGTTAATGGATAGAACGATGGGAACAAGCTTTTACCTTTCTGATATCATTGTAGGAGGTGAAATGTTGGAGAACCACGGAGGTTCGCCACTGTTGTTCCAGCACTTGTTCTGGTTCCTTGGTCACCCAGAGGTATATATCGTATTGTTGCCAGCACTTGGTCTTTCTTCTGAGATTATTTCAACAAACTCTAGAAAACCAATCTTTGGTTACCGTGCGATGATCGGATCGATTTTAGCGATCGGATTCCTTTCCTTTATCGTGTGGGGTCACCACATGTTCGTGACGGGGATGAACCCGTTCCTGGGAAGTGTCTTCGTATTCACAACTTTGTTAATTGCGATTCCTTCAGCGGTAAAAGTGTTTAACTATTTGACAACCATCTGGAGAGGAAGTATCATTTACACTCCAGCGATGTTGTTTGCAGTAGGTTTGGTTTCTACCTTCATTACGGGGGGTGTAACGGGAATCATCCTGGCTGACTCCGCATTGGATATCAATACGCACGATACATACTTCGTTGTGGCACACTTCCACATCGTAATGGGTATGTCGGCCGTGTTCGGAATGTTTGCCGGTGTGTACCACTGGTTCCCGAAGATGTACGGTAAAATGATGAATACGCGTTTGGGTTATGCTCACTTCTGGATTACGATCATTGGAGCATACGGAGTATTTTTCCCAATGCACTTTGTTGGTTTGGCAGGAGCACCACGTCGTTACTATGACTATTCAGTTTATGGAGAATTCGATTCCAATTCTTTCGAAATGATCATGGATCTGAACGTTATCGTTACGGTATTCGCGATTATTGCAGCAATTGGTCAGGGATTCTTCCTGTTCAACCTGTTCTACAGTGTCTTCAGAGGACCGAAAGCAGTGCAGAACCCATGGAAGTCCAACACACTTGAGTGGACGACTCCGGTAGAGCACATTCACGGAAACTGGCCTGGAGAAATTCCTGAAGTTCACAGATGGCCTTACGATTACTCGAAGCCCGGATATGAAGAGGACTTTGTTCCTCAAACAGTTCCCTTGAGAGAAGGAGAAGAAGAGGGTCACTAAGCCCTACCAAATAGATGATCAGAAAGCCTTTCGTTTGAAAGGCTTTTTGTATTTTTGATCCATTACAAAGAGCATCGTGGAAGATTCATTTGACTATAGAAAGGAGGCGGAAAGCAACCAGGAAAAGGAGTACGATAAAGTACTTCGTCCGCAAGAGTTAAGTGATTTCGCCGGTCAGAGCAAAGTAGTCGAGAATCTTTCTGTGTTTGTAAAAGCGGCCACAAAACGTGGAGAACCACTTGATCACGTGTTGCTACATGGGCCTCCCGGGCTCGGTAAGACGACTTTGGCTAATATTATAGCCAATGAGCTTCGAGTTGGATTTAAAGTGACTAGCGGGCCTGTTTTGGATAAACCTGGAGATTTGGCTGGTTTGTTAACAAACCTGGAAAGAGGAGACGTACTCTTTATTGATGAAATTCATCGTTTGAGTCCGGTGATTGAAGAGTATCTCTATTCGGCCATGGAAGACTATGTGATCGATATTTTGATTGACAGTGGTCCGAACGCCCGTACGGTACAAATCGAATTGAATCCCTTTACCTTAATTGGAGCAACCACCCGCTCGGGATTACTGACTTCTCCGTTGAGGGCTCGTTTCGGAATCAATGCCCGTTTACAATACTATGATGCGAAGGTCTTGACGATGATCGTTGAACGTTCCAGTTTACTATTGGATATTCCAATCACAGAAGAAGCAGCCTTTCAAATCGCAAGCAGAAGTCGGGGTACCCCCCGGATCGCGAATGCCTTGTTGAGACGAGTTCGGGATTTTGCACAGATCAAGGGGGATGGAACCATCAACCTGGAGATCACGAATGTGGCCCTGGAAGCTCTGAATGTAGATACCTATGGTTTGGATGAAATGGATAACCGCATTCTGAAGGCCATCATTGATAAGTTCAGTGGAGGACCTGTTGGACTGACGACGATTGCAACCGCAATCGGAGAGAATGCCGGAACCCTGGAAGAGGTTTATGAACCCTTTTTGATTCAGGAAGGATTCTTGATCCGAACACAACGAGGACGCAAAGTGACCGAGAAAGCATACCGACATCTTGGAAGGGATCTTGGCTTCATGCAGGGAGGACTTTTTTAGCACATGTCATCAATCGATAAACACACGGCCCAGGTTCGGGAAATGGCCTACGATTTGGGATTTCAGTATTGTGGTATTTCGCGCGCTTGTTTTCTGGAAGAAGAAGCGCCACGGCTGGAAGAATGGCTATCGAAATCCTACCATGGGAAGATGAGCTACATGGAGGGGCACTTTGACAAGCGTCTCGATCCGAGGAAACTCGTGCCAGGTTCCAAAAGCGTAGTTTCACTCCTCCTGAATTATTATCCGGAAAAAAAGCAGTTAGACGGTTTCCCGAAGATTTCCAAATACGCCTACGGGAAAGATTATCATGTGGTCATCAAAGAAAAACTCTTTCAGTTTCTGGACCGTATCCGGGCTGAAATAGGTGAAGTTGACGGAAGAGTTTTTGTTGATTCAGCACCAGTGATGGATAAGGCCTGGGCGCGCAAATCCGGACTCGGGTGGTTGGGGAAGAATGGAAACCTGATTCATCCGAAAGAAGGTTCCTTCTTTTTCATAGCTGAGTTGATCATTGACCTGGAACTACGTCCGGATGGTCCTATCAAAGATTACTGTGGAACCTGTACAAGATGTCTGGATGCCTGTCCGACAGATGCGCTTCAGGAAGCCTATGTCGTGGATGGTTCGCGCTGTATTTCTTACCTAACCATTGAACTCAAGGAAGAAATGATTCCCTCGGAGTTTCAGGATAAAATGCAGGATTGGGCTTTTGGTTGCGATATATGTCAGGATGTTTGTCCCTGGAATCGTTTCTCGAAGCCTCACCATATCTCCGATTTCGATTTAAGAGAGGGACTCGTTCACCTAAATGCCAAAGAATGGTTGGAGCTCGAAGAAGAAGCCTTTGAGCAGCTCGCCAAACACAGTCCCTTAGAGCGGAGTAAATTAAAAGGGATGCAACGAAACGTCCGCTTTTTAAAATCTACTTAAAGAAGGCTTGATAGATGTCATTTCCATTGGCATAGAGCATGAGCCCTAAGAGGAGAATGATTCCAACGTATTGCGCATATTCGAGGATCTTTTGAGGGGCTTCCTTCCCTGTAATCATTTCATAGATCAGGAAGACGACATGGCCCCCGTCCAAAGCAGGAATCGGAAGGATATTCATGAAGGCCAGGATAATGGAGATCAAGGCAGTATTCAACCAAAAAATCTTCCAGTTCCAGGTAGAAGGAAAGAGTTTTCCCATGGACCCAAATCCACCAATCGAAGAAGCCCCCTTTTTGGTGAAAAGAAATTTAAGCTGGGCAGCATAGTCGTGCATGGTATAGTATCCTTTCCAGAATCCGCGGCCGATGCTCGCTCCAAAGGAGTAATACACCTGCTTCATGCTTTTTTCGTCTACAAATGGGGCACTTTTCGACAAAAAACCGATTCGTCCTTCCTCTGAAACATGCGCTTTTATCGCCAGTTCTTTCCCTGCTCGTTCAACCAGTACTTCAACATCCTTTCCTCGTTGTTTATAGAGAGCAGATTGCAGGTTATCGTAGTAAGTGATGTTTTGCTTGTTGATTTGACGAATTTTATCTTGAGGGCGCAAACCGGATTGATATGCAGGAAAACAGGCCATGATCTCGTTCTTTTTCCCGGAAGGGAGTTTTTGTTCAATCGTATCACTCTCCCGGATAACACTAATAGACCCCTTCGTTTCGTCCAGTTGATACAGGATATCTTCTTCGGCAAGGGAGAACGCTCCTTCATCAAAACTTTTCGATGCCGTCAGCGATTCAATTTCGGTGGATTTGTGACGCAAGCCGAAAATCGGGAACGCCCCTTTTTGAAAAAGTTCATATTCAATCTCTTCCGGAAGTTGCACGGTAGAAAAGCTCCCATCCTCGTGCTTCACTTTTAGCTTTCGTTTTCCACGAAGCATGATCTCCACATTGGCGTCCAGGGCATCCTCCAATTCTTCTCCATCCAGTGAAACGATTAGGTCACCTGATTTTAAGCCATACTTCTCCATATAAGGATGGACAGAAAGTCCGTGCGAGACATCAGCGGTTTTCAACTGTTTTTCTCCGTAGGCATACACGACAAAAATATAGATCAGCACACCAACAATGATATTGACCGTTACCCCACCGATCATAATGATCAGTCGTTGCCAGGCTTTCTTGGATCGGAATTCCCAGGGTTGAGGAGGTTTGGCTAATTGTTCTTTGTCCATGGATTCATCCACCATTCCAGCGATTTTGACAAAACCACCTAATGGAAGCCAGCCGATTCCCCACTCCGTGTCTCCTACTTTTTTCTTGAAGAGGGAAAACCAGGGATTGAAGAAAAGATAGAACTTTTCAACGCGGGTTTTAAATAGCTTGGCAGGGATGTAATGACCAAATTCATGCAGAATCACCAGAATTGACAGTGACAGCATTAATTGACCAGCTTTAACCCAAA
This sequence comes from Bacteroidota bacterium, assembly GCA_006226425.1. Lineage (GTDB taxonomy): Bacteria > Bacteroidota > Bacteroidia > Flavobacteriales_D > Crocinitomicaceae > M2408. The sequence continues at coordinate 252,716 of SBGX01000006.1, forward strand.
TATCCATGTTTTAATTTTATTGGTTCGTAAAGATACAATTTTAGTGTTGCTCACGTGCTTCGGGGCCTTCAAAGATTTCATTTTCCTCGAAATAATCGAGAATGGCCTCTTTGATCAGGTGTTGCTGGCTTCGCTCGTTCAGCGGAGGGAGTTGCTGAATTAACTCAAAATGAGGCCACAAATCTTCATCTCGCCCTTTATATTGGTAGTATCCATGAGGTTCCAATAAGGTACAAATAGCCACGTGCATAAGATCTGTTTTCTCATGCTTCTTAAACTTTCGGTAACCCTGTCCCAATTCCTGAACGCCAATTAAAAAGAGAATGGCCTGTACATCCAGTCCCTCTCCGAAAACGAGTTCCAGTTTTTGTGTCAGATTCTGAAAACGCAATTCCACGTCATAATCCATGAGACAAAGGTAGGGATAATGCCTGAAAGGGAGCTAACATAGGCTTTGGAGAAGCGAAGACAATTAACAAAATTTAGTACCTTTGCCTCATTGCAGGAAAAAATGAAAATCAGCGAAGAAACAGTTGAACAAATTGCCCACCTGGCCCGTCTCCGTTTTGAAGGGCAGGAAACAGTGGCTATTCGGGAAGATTTGGAAAAAATCGTTTCCTTCATGGACAAGCTCTCAGAACTTGATACTCAAGATTTGGAGCCATTGATTTTTATGTCTGAGGAGTACAATGTACTACGCGAAGACGTTGCTGAAGAAACGTTGACCAAGGAAGAGGCACTCAAAAATGCCCCGAAGAAAGATTCGGATTACTTCCGGGTTTCCAAAGTACTGGATAAAAAAGCCTGATTCAATTCCTAAGATTTACTCTCGGCAATCGCAGGGAGCATCAAAGAAAAATTTGGTGTGTGGCATCCGTTGAATCCATTTTTCTTGAAATTTTGGACCGTACTTAATTCCTTCTGCATGAAATTCGTTCAACATCTTTAAGTGAACAAGATTTTCAGGAAAATTCGGAATAGGATTGTCCCAAACATCCAGGTATTCCAGCTTTTCAAGGCGATCAATTTCTTCCGGGAGACGACTTATTTCATTGCGGTTCAGACTGAGTTTTCGCAGTTCAACGAATTGTAAGAGGGCGTCTGGAAAAGAACTTAGTTTGTTTCTTGAAAGATTAAGCTCCCGCAAATATTTTAATCGGGCCAATGAATCGGGAACCTGGTCCAA
>SBGX01000030.1 GCA_006226425.1 Bacteroidota bacterium
AAAGGATATCCTTTCGGACGAAGAAAAGAAACTGGCGCTGAGAAATGCACTCCGATACTTCCCAAAGAAATTCCACGCCGAATTGGCCCAGGAATTTATGGATGAACTCAAGCAATTCGGCCGCATTTACATGTATCGGTTTAGACCAAACTATGAGATGAAAGCCCGACCGATTGAAGATTATCCAGGAAAATCGCTCCAGGCCAAAGCCATTATGTTGATGATCCAGAACAACCTGGATTATGCCGTGGCTCAGCACCCACACGAACTGATCACCTATGGTGGAAACGGTGCCGTATTCCAGAATTGGATTCAGTACCGCCTCACTATGAAGTACCTGGCCGAAATGACAGACGAACAAACGCTCGTGATGTATTCCGGTCATCCCATGGGACTTTTTCCTTCACACAAAGATGCTCCCAGGGTAGTTGTGACCAACGGAATGGTGATCCCCAATTATTCCAAACCGGATGACTGGGAACGCTTCAATGCACTCGGAGTAAGCCAATATGGACAAATGACTGCCGGCTCCTACATGTACATCGGACCGCAGGGAATTGTTCATGGAACGACTATTACCGTTTTGAATGCAGGAAGAAAAATTTCCAAAAACGGGGAAGGCCTGGCCGGTAAACTTTTTGTCACCGCCGGACTCGGAGGAATGTCCGGGGCGCAACCCAAGGCCGGAAATATTGCCGGATGTGTTTCTGTTACCGCCGAAGTGAACCCAAAAGCAGTCCGCACCAGACATTCGCAGCATTGGGTAGATGAAGTAATCACGGATTTGGACGAACTTTGTACCAGAGTTCAACGTGCCAAAGATCAGAAAGAAATCGTTTCAATCGCTTACCAGGGAAACATCGTTGACGTATGGGAAAAATTTGATCAGGAAAACATCTTTATTGATCTTGGATCCGATCAAACCTCCCTACACAATCCCTGGGCCGGAGGATATTATCCAGTAGGCCTGAGTTTGGAAGAATCCAACGAAATGATGGCTTCCGATCCGGAGCAGTTTAATCAACGTGTCCGCGAAACACTCGTTCGCCACGCAGCTGCCATCAACAAACACACCGCCAAAGGAACTTACTTCTTTGACTATGGAAACGCCTTTCTGCTCGAAGCTTCACGTGCTGGAGCAGATGTAATGGCTGAGAACGGTATTGATTTCCGTTATCCTTCTTACGTACAGGACATCATGGGACCCATGTGTTTTGACTATGGCTTTGGTCCATTCCGATGGGTCTGTGCCTCTGGTTCTGCAGATGATTTGCAAAAAACGGACGACATCGCCTGTCAGGTACTGGAAGAAATCAGGAAAAGGAGTCCCCAGGAAATTCAACAGCAAATGGACGACAACATCCGCTGGATTCGGGGAGCACAGGAAAACAAGCTGGTTGTAGGCTCTCAGGCGCGCATCCTGTATGCCGATGCAGAAGGGCGTATGCTGATTGCAGCAGCCTTCAATGAAGCCATTAAAAAAGGGGAAATTGGTCCGGTCGTCCTGGGAAGAGATCATCATGACGTTTCCGGAACGGATTCTCCCTTCCGGGAAACATCCAACATATTTGACGGCTCACGTTTCACTGCTGATATGGCCATCCATAATGTCATTGGAGATTCTTTCCGGGGAGCAACATGGGTCTCTATTCACAACGGAGGAGGCGTTGGCTGGGGAGAAGTGATCAACGGAGGTTTTGGAATGCTTTTGGACGGTAGTGCCGAGGCCGACAGACGATTGAAGATGATGCTACACTGGGATGTCAACAACGGAATCTCACGACGGTCCTGGGCAAGGAACGAAGGAGCCATTTTCGCCATCAAAAGAGCCATGGAACAGGAACCTTTGCTGAAAGTAACCATCCCTGAGCTGGTTGACGATAAAATCATTGATGAAATCGACCAAAAATCGTTTTCTTTAGATTAAATCTAAAAAGGAGTGCCCCACGATCGGGGCATTCTTATTATATTTGAGTCACACTAAAATGAACGTATGAAACAATTTGGAATGGCCGTAGTGGCCCTGAGCCTCATCCTTTTGAGCTCCTGCTCAAAGGAAGTAAAGGATCGTAGCGTAAGTGATTACCTGGCTGCTTACCTGAATGGAAATAAAAAAGCCGTCATCTTCGGAAGGGCACAGCTTGCTCAGATCATGGAAAAGGCAAATTATCAATCCATCCCGAAGGTCAACGTTTTGTTGAAAAATGAAATGCAGCAGTACAAAAATGCCCTGGAACTGGAACAAGGGATCGCATTTGTCGTGGAAGGTCCGATTGATGAGCGAGGAAAAGAAATGTGTGCCATCAGTTTTGCGCGGATCAAAAACAGTGATTCACTGGCTAACAAAATTAGCTCGCAAGGACTCATGCTTCAGAAAAGTGGTGAAATGCAATTTGCTAAAGATCATGATATGGCCATTGGGATGAAAGAAAACCTGGCTGTGTTTGTGGTACGTGACGGAGATTTCGATGCCAAGTCGATCCTGGAAGGTGTTTTTACCAAGTGCGCTGGTGAGATGATGGAAGGTAAAGTCGAGGAGATCCTGGAACAGGAGGCAGACGTTTGTTTTGGTGTAAGTCTCGAAAATACTTTTGAAAACACGAAAGATCTTAATTCCAGATTGAGCGATGCGAAGCGAAGTGAATTAATGAAATTGGCCAAAGACTCCTATCTAAAAGGAGGAGTACACTTTGAAAAAGGACAGGCCAGACTACTAACAGAAAATTTGCTCTCGGATGAATTGATGAAGCGCATGTGTTTCCGTGAAGATGCTTCTGGAAATCTCTCTCAAAAATTAGGAAGTGGAAAAGCATGGGCCGGAATTTCGCTGAACATGGACAGCAAAAAGATGGAAGAATTCATCAAAGATTTTAGTCCAGAGTTACAGGAAGAAATGGACCGTGCCAGCCAGCAAATCTCGATGATGACATTTAGTGCCAAGACCAATTCTATTTCCCAGTTATGGGATGGCCGGCTTGGCCTGGTCATGGTCGGAGAAATGATGGGTGGAGGTGCTGTAGTCCCTGAGATCAACTTCAATTTCGGACTAGGAAAATCCGGAAAAGAGATCGCAGACAAAATGAAAGGGATGATCCCAGCAGATAAAAGCGATGGAAATTCACTCGTTTTCAATGGAATGAAAATTACGATCGATGATCATGAAATTAAAGGAACATCAGTCAAAACATCTGGTTCAGGAAAACTTGAACTTCCCTCTTTTGCCTCCAACTTTGGTAAAACCGGAATCAGCTTTTTCGTCAACCTGAAAGGAATGAACATGGAAGACATAGACGATGATGCCGCTGCTCTCAAGGCTATGAAATATATCTACATGGAAGGAGGAAACAAAGGAATGAGTCTGACTCTAAAAGGGAAGAATGATTCTGAAAATATCCTGAAGCAAATTGTTGATGTTTATGTCAATCAAATGGAAAATAAGGTAAAGCGACTGGAACGGGAAAGTTCAGTGCTTTAATCCATTCAAATTTGAAATTGAAAAGCCGCCATCAATAGAGGGCGGCTTTTTAGTTGGATCACTATAAAAATCAAAAATCTTATTTTTAGTTTCTCAATTAAGCGTGATACATGTTCGGGAAAAGAAAAAAAAATCAGTTGCCCATGCGTTTTGAAGAGTCCAAAAACTCTACGGAGTATTTTCTGGATCGAATGGAGCGACAAAGTCAGAACATCAAACCACGTGAGTTTAAAGAACTGCTCAAGGAATCATTTATCCCCTTATTAAGAGAACAGGGATTTAAAGGGACGGGAAATCGATATCAGAACAAATCAAATCCACACATTCATTTTTTTGTTGAGTTTGATGCTGTGCCCCGGGAGTATGACCGGATGCGATTCAGTTATGGTGCCAAATTGGAAATCCTTGAAAAGGCCAAGCTAAATCCGCTTTTCGATCATTACTTACTTCTCCCCAATGGGAATTATGATTTCGACCTTGGGCGAACCCGGGATGAAAACTACGAAACCATTTCCTACCTGGAAGCCGCTTACCGGGAACAGGCCATGCCCTTCTTTGAGCTCCTGAAAGATTTTCCGGGAAAGCTTGCGCAAATCACATTGGAAGATATTAAGAACTACAGCCCTCATTTTAAATCCTTTTTCAAATTCAGGCATCCGGTGTTTGCCGAACCCGATCCACTTCAGTACAGTCGGAAGTTCCACACCTTGTTTTGCGCCATTGGCGATCAGTCCAAGATCAAGGATTTTTCAGAATACCTCATCCCATTGTGCGGTCAGGAATTACGCTTTGGAACCATCGAAGTTGACCGAATCAAACGGATCAGCGCCGGCGATCAAAATTTTGGCTACAGCCCAGAAGAACAAGCCGCGAGGAAGGTATTAAAAGATGAAGACCAGGCTTTCCTGGACAACTTATTCGACTCCAAATAATTCTGGACAAACATGCTCTTCAACTCCATTGATTTTGCTGTTTTTCTTCCGCTGGTATTTATTGCCTACTGGTTTCTGACACAACACAGTTTAACGGATCAAAATGGATTGATTGTTATTTCCAGCTACATCTTTTATGGATGGTGGGATTGGCGATTCCTGGTGCTCATCCTTTTTAGTACCGGTGTGGATTATTTTGTCGGTCGGCAACTCGGTCGGGAAAGCGTCCCCCTTCGAAGAAAGGCTCTGTTGTGGATGAGTATTTTGGCCAACCTCGGACTCTTCTTCTTCTTCAAATACAGTCAATTCTTCATTGACAATTTTGTCGAGGCATTCCGCTTGTTCGGGAACAAATTGGAGACGAGTAGCCTGGAGATCATCCTCCCGGTCGGAATTAGTTTCTATACCTTTCAAACCTTGAGCTACACAATCGACGTTTATCGCAAAAAACTGGAACCTACCCGGGATTTCATCGCCTTTTCTGCTTTCGTGAGCTTTTTCCCCCAACTAGTGGCCGGTCCGATCGAACGGGCAAGCAACCTCCTTCCCCAGTTTCACCGGAAAAGGACTTTCGAATACACCAAGGCGGTGGATGGCATGCGTCAAATTCTCTGGGGACTCTTCAAAAAAATGGTCATTGCCGATAATTGTGCTGAAACGGCCAATTACATTTTCGAGCATTCCGATCAGCTGGGAGGAAGCACCCTGGCCCTCGGAGCACTGTTCTTCGCCTTTCAGATTTACGGTGATTTCTCCGGTTACTCAGACATTGCCATTGGTACCTCCCGCCTCTTTGGCTTCGATTTGAAACAAAACTTTGCTTTCCCCTACTTTTCCAGAGATATTGCAGAATTCTGGAGACGCTGGCACATCTCACTTTCTACCTGGTTCCGTGACTATTTATATATTCCACTTGGGGGAAGCCGGGAAGGACGTTTAATCAGCGTCCGGAACACGTTCATCATCTTCCTGGTCAGTGGTTTTTGGCATGGAGATAACTGGACCTTCATCCTATGGGGGGCCTTGCATGCAATTTTTTTCCTTCCCTTGCTCCTACTTGGGAAAAACAGAAAAAATCTAGATTCAATTGCTCATCAAAAAAGCATTCCCGGCTTCGGTGAGTTTCTTGGAATACTTAGCACTTTTGCCCTGGTTGTACTGGCCTGGATTTTTTTCCGGGCCGAGAATCTCGGACATGCCATTCAGTACTTTCAGGGACTGTTCAGCTCCTCTCTATTCAGTATTCCTGTCTTTGAAGGGAAAGGAGTTGCTTTGGTCACCATGATCCTGGTACTCTTCCTGATCCTGATCGAGTGGAAAGGAAGGTCTGCAAAACATGGGCTAGAACAACTTGGTCTGAATTGGCCTCGCGCACTTCGATGGAGTTTTTATTCCATGATCGTCTTTTTAATCAGTCTGTTTATGGTGACGGAGGAAACACCTTTTATTTACTTTCAATTCTAGGCGCCATGAGAAATTTCATCCTGAACTTGCTTAAATTCTCCTTGCTAACAGCGCTGCTTTACCTGTTGTTCTTATTCCTTAGCGGACAATTTCTTCCCGCACTTTTTCGTCCGAATCTCGTATACAAGAAAGGGGCATACGGGCACAGTTTTTCCCGGCTACAAGAAATGGACAGTCTTCGCGAGTGTGATTTGCTTTTCCTGGGTTCCTCCCACTGCTACCGTGGCTTCGATCCCCGAATTTTTGAACGTTACGGATACAGCAGTTTCAATCTGGGAAGTAGTTCTCAAAGCCCTAAACAAACCAGAATCCTCTTACAGAAATACCTCAAGCAGGTACGACCAAAAAAAGTCATTTACGAAGTCTATCCCATGACATTTTGTATCGATGGGGTGGAAGCTTCCATTGATCTGATCAGTAACTCCGAAACGGATAAATACGCCTTCGACCTGTTCTACGAAGTCCCACATGTCAAAACACTCAACACCTATCTATACACATCCATGAGACAAGTACTCGGAATGGATCGAAATTTCAGCGAGCCTCATGACAAACCAGGAGATCACTATGTTCCTGGAGGCTACGTTGAACACGATCTAGCTACCTTCGAAGGGACCGAGGTTCCAAGGCAACAATGGCATTTTAAGCGGGAGCAATTTGCAGCATTCGGCCAAATTGTTCGGGATTTGAAGGAAAAAAACATTGAACTAATCCTTGTTTACGCTCCAATCAGCAAAGAACTTTATCAAAGTTACTCCAATCAACAGGCCTTTGACCAGGGAATTCGTTCCTGTGGTACCTACTGGAATTTTAATGAAATCATGTCCCTGGATGACCACAAACATTTCTACGACGATGACCATCTGAACCAGCAGGGAGTGACACTTTTCAATGAGAAGCTCATCGAGTTATTAAATCATCCGTCTACTCAACCCTAAAGCTCCAAGCAGCCTACTTTTTGCTATTTTTAGCTTTCCGGGTATCCGGAAATGCTTTTAATATCTACGAGCTATGAACTTTTTAAGGAAAACTCTTGCCCCCATTATACTGGCGACTATGTGGATTAGTATCTCCGAATTCGTCCGGAATGAATTTCTGCTCAAACAATACTGGACAGAACACTATGAAAAATTAGGGCTCACTTTCCCTACTGAACCAATTAACGGGGCTATCTGGGGACTTTGGTCCCTGTGCTTTGCCATCAGCATCTATGTGATTTCCCGAAAATTTACCTTGTTTCAAACGACTCTGTTAGCCTGGTTTATCGGGTTCGTGTTGATGTGGGTGGTACTTGGAAATATGGACGTCCTCCCTTTTGGGATTCTGTACATTGCTATTCCGCTCAGTATGCTTGAAGCCTTTGTCGCCTCATTTATCTTCGTCAAACTGTCCCCTGGAGATGGGAAAACCAATTCATAGGTTTAAACCTTTCTCTCTTTTGAGTGTCAAAAATTAAAAAAATGAAATCAAAACTACTACTCACTTCAATAATCCTGGCATCTACCCCCCTCGTTAATGCACAAAGCGACAACTGGCAGTTTGTTAGTACTAATGGATTTGATCAAAGCACTCAAAACACAGTTCCGGAAATGGAGGTTTTTCAAGGCATGCTCTTTGCTTCTACCTCTCCCAGTTCGGGTGGCTTTGCAAAACTCTGGCATACAGAAAACGGGGAAAGCGGAACCTGGTCGGACAACGCTCAATTCAACCCTCCCCTGAACATGGATAAAAGCATTCACTCCTTTGGAAGCACGACACTTGGCGGTGGTTATATCTGGTTGGGAACAGGAAGCGGAAAAGGAGCCGCCATCTACCGATCACAAGATGGAGTAAACTGGATTCAAATTTCGAAGCGTGGTTTCGGCAATCCGGAACTTACCGGAGCCGCACCTCACATGATGGTATTTCAGGGAAGTACAGACAGTATTCCGTACCTTTATGCAGGAGCGGGATCGCATGGAGCCGGGGCCTCCGGACAGGTATGGAGAACTCCGTATAACAACACAGACTCCAGCAAATGGTCCTTAGTCGTCGATTTTGCAACGATTGATGCAGGCACCAAAACCATTACATATTTCGAGGTGTGGCAGGACAAAATCTATTTCGGCACGGACAATGGAGGACAACTATGGGAATCTACTGATGGAACTTTCTTTTCACAAAACCAGGGAGTTGGAAATGGCTTTGACAGTCCGGGAAACAAGGTCATTTCTTCCATCGAAGTCTATCAAAACGAACTCTATGTCAGCACCAACAATCCTGGACAGGGAGGACAAATCTGGAAATCAGGTGATGGACTTAATTGGAACTTCGTCACGAAAGATGCCTTCGGAAAAGGAAAGGAAGCTTTCGAGTTACGCAGCTTGCGAGAGTCATTTGGAAAGCTCTGGGTGACAGCCTATACAGACACAGCAATCTCTACAGGAACTCCAATCTGGAGAACAGGGGATGGTGTTCAGTGGGAACAGTCCAATGAGGATGGATTCGGGAACCCTAATAATAGTGGTGAAAATCCAGTCACAATCGGTTTTGGCGATTACCAGTATTTCGGAGGTCCTAACTACAAAGATGGGGGGCAAATATGGAGGGCGAAAATCGGAAATAGTAGCCTAAGTGAGAAACATTCTGAGAAAATATTTCAACTGTATCCAAACCCTTTTCACGAATCTGCTACTCTAAAAGTAAATTCTGTGCTCCCCGTTGACGCAGAACTCCTCATATACGATTTACAAGGAAATTTGATTCGACGTGAAATGCTGTCACACACAACTGAATTTCAGATACGGCAAAAAAATCTGGAGCCAGGAACCTATCTGTTGGAAGTGAATCATCACGATCAAAAGATCGAACGAATGCGTATAATCATTTTGTAATCCGTCGAGCGAAAATGCAGATCGGACGAAAATGGAGTTTCTGATTAAACTTTAAATAGTATCTTAACTCCTGTATATTAAATTGTTTTAGTATGAAAAAAGAGTTCTTAAGTGTATTGGGATTAAGCCTACTGGTGCTGTTCTCATGTAAAAAAGAAGAAGATCCCGGTTCGGATACGAACACCAACGATCCAGGGACCACTCCTGTGAGTTTGAGTATTGAAAGTTCACCTTCAGCCAAAGCTGAGGACGACCAAAAATCTTCCGGAGTTTACAAAGGAACCTTCGTCGGTTCTAGCGGATTTTACAAACTGACACTGCAAAGTGACGACATTAGCGGAATTTTGATCCTGAACGGGACCGGTTATCAACTGAGTACTTCTGATGTCAGCAGTTCTGATTTAGGGAATGCCATTTCCAATGCGGTTTTTAAAGACAACTCAGGGACTGTTAATTTAACGTTCTCTGTTGACGCGGACGGTCAGAATCCGATTGTTTCACTGAACATTAGCGGACACACGAATATTCAGACAATCGTAGCGAAAGAGACTTCCACAAACCATGTCAAGGTATACGGCGGACCTCTTTATTACAGCTACGGTGACTCCGTCAATGCCTATCAATGTGTTTTCAATACAAATGTGCTCATCGCTGGGATGAGTGGAACAACTTCCATCGTCTATAAATACGACCACAGCAATGTCTTTCAGGGCACTGCAAACTGCGATGTAAATGACTATGGAAGAATTGATGGCTATGAGTACACCATTGCGAGTGGAAACATAAACATGTTTACCTACGTTTCAGAGTGTGATACCTGCCCGCAAATGAAAGAAAGTTTTCTAGGTGTCAGCGAGAATGGAACTGTTTCGGATAATGACCTGTTTTTCGCTGGTGGATCATGGATTGAAAGCGGTCATACCCTTCAAGACAGCCTGCACTTCTATCGAAAATTATAATAATATGATAGGTGATCCAGGGAAAATTCTGGATCACCTAATTTTCTTCCTCCTAAGCTAAGTTTTCATTTTTTCCAAATAAGATATGAAAATCGCCCTGCTGTCTATTTTCTATCTCTCCGCTCTCTGTTCATTTGCCCAGCAGCTTATTCTACCTGTCCAGGACCTGGACCCCAAAAACTTCGAACATGTAAAGTCCAAAAACGTTCAGGAAGATATCGAATATCATTTTCTGGACAGTCTGCTTTTCCAACGGATTCGCTATCAAAGTGATGGTCAGGAAGTAGAAGCCTACATCGTTCGGCCAAAAACGGATCAGATTCTCCCAATCGTATTATTTAACCGAGGCGGGAACCGTCACTATTTTGAAATCGGTGAACGCACCCTGACTGACTGGATCGCGCCGATTGCCCGACAGGGATTTGCCATTTTTGCGACCCAATATCGGGAACAGGATGAATTTGGCGGAAAAGATCTTCAGGATGTCTTTCACCTGTTGGATTTGGCCAAACAACAAAACTATGTCGATTCGAACAAAATAGGAATGGTTGGATGGTCGCGTGGCGGAATGATGACCTACCTAAGTCTAAAAATGCGAACAGACATCGACTGCGCCGTGATTGGAGGTGCCCCAAGTGACCTCTTGAAACTGATTGAAGAACGTCCCAAAATGGATTTACTCTTTGAAAAGCTCATTCCGAACTACAGAGAACATCAGCAAGTGGAACTTCAAAAAAGATCTCCTATTTACTGGGCAGAACAACTTCACCCCTGCCAACTTCTGCTTATGCACGGTGATCAGGATCAACGAGTTTCTGTGCAACACACACATCGTCTTTCTGACAAGCTTAAGTCTTTGGGCTATCCACATAAAACACTTATTTTTGAGGGAGACGACCACATTCTGAGAAATCATCATCAGGAGAAAGATCGTATGATCGGCCAGTGGCTCAGACAACACCTTTATTAACCTGAATTCATCGTATGAAAATTTTCCGTCCGCTATCTCATCTTTTTTTGTTCATAGGACTATTTCTGGTTCATTTGGATTTAAGGGCTGACTCTCCTCTCACCTCCACTTATTTTGCAAAAGTTTATGAAGATGTTAAACTGGTGCAAAAAGCCATTGACAGTGATGGTCAGTTGAACGAAGAGCAAGTTCTTTTCTTAAGTGATGGTACTCAGGATATTGGTTCACAGATGGCCCTGATCAACGCGCTCGGATGGAATTCCAATGGAAAAAATAACGCTCAAACCTTTTTTCGACTCCTTCAGAAAAAACAAGGATATAAGAGCATGGATGAATTTCTTCAACAAGGTGAAGCCTGTGCAATCATGTCCCTGGCCTACTTGAAAAGCATGGATAATTATTTCGATGTTCGTCTGGCAAGTCATTATGCCTATACAGCGCTCAAAAAGAATCCAAGAAGTTTCACCATTCAAATGGTTACTGCACTTATAGAGTCTCAAACCCTGATGAATAGTTCTTTCTGCGAAGTCTGGATGCGCGTCGATCAGGTACGACAAAACCGTTCTTTGAATTCAGACTTTCGTCCGAAGGCAATTGAAGCCATCCATTCCTACATTGTTCTTTACAAAGACTATTGTCAAACAGAACCGAGTGAAACTGCAACCGACGAAGTGAAATACTTCAGTGGTATGAAGCAGGCGCTCGCGCACGCATCCCAAGTAAAACACCTTGAGATTTATGTGGACGAAGTCGATCTATTGACTGAAAACATCGAACGGCTACCCGGCCTGAAAGACCTGACGATCTACGGACATTTATCGGGGCAATTGAGTCAATCGATCGGGAAACTTTCTCAAATCACCCATCTGGAACTTACTTTCGACTCCATTCAGAGCATTCCGGGGGCCCTTGGAAGTCTTCATCGACTGGAAAGCCTCACTATTACGGCTTTCAATATCTCAAAGATCCCCAGACAAATAGGACATTTAAAAAGCCTGACAAGTTTAAAACTTGTGGACAGTAAACTCCAAAAGCTCCCTCGTTCCATTGGGAAATTAAGACGCTTGAAAATGCTTCAGCTTTCAGGCAACCAATTAAGGTCCCTACCCAATACAATTGGTCGCCTTCAGCGTCTGGAAATCCTGGAACTCTCCAACAATCAATTAGAATCTTTGCCCAAATCCTTCGGGAAATTACGTGCACTTAAGCAATTAGATCTTCGAAACAATCAATTGAATCAACTCCCGGACTGCCTGTTTGATTTTCAGCAACTGAGCAGTCTATGGCTTGGCAAAAACGGAATCCCGGAAGAAGAAGTGAAAAAACTCCAGGGAAAACTCCGGGATTGTCATATTTACACCTACTAAATAATCTTCCTTTCGCGCTATTGATGTGAGTGTAGACCGATTCTATTTCCTTCCGAATCGATGAACTGAGCGATGAAGCCGAAAGCTCCGATAGCTGTTTTCGGGAATAGCAATTGTCCTCCCGCTTCTTCCACCCGAGCTGCCTCATTGGCCACATCCTCGCATTCAAAGTAAATCAATGTGCCCTGCGTGGATGGTTCCTGTTGTGCAGAGCTGACCAGCGCACCAAGCGCACCTTTCAAGTCTGGTCCACCAGCAAACATGTACATTCTAATTTCTGGCATTTCAATCAACTGAAACTCCCTGTTAAACACAGTTGCATAGAATTTTTTCGCTCTTTCGAGATCCTTCGTGGCGATCTCAAACCAATTTACTGGATTATTCATCTTATTTGTTTTTGTTTGTTTACTTCCTTGCCCGAAGAGCAGATTCATACGATTTCTGGGCCCACTCGCACAGCTTTTTTTTGTCTTCAAGGATTTGAACTGGAACTTCCCAATAGGGCATTTCCTTCTTCTTTTTTTCGGAGAAATAGGGTTTCATTCCGAATGCTTCAAAATCGGCCTGATTTACTTCGTCCACTTTCAAACGGAATACATCTCCTCCAATTTTCCCAAACATCAGTCCCTGATGGAACAATCCTATTCCACCAAACATCTTCTTTGGAACAACCTGACCGAACTCTGAAAGTTGATCTAACACAAAATTGAAGTATTCTTCATTCACGGCCATCGTCTATTTTATTGCTGTTCTTTGTTTAGACGAACAAGGGAATAAAAACGGACGGAAATGATTAAAAAAATGTAACCCTTATTTCTTCAGGTCCTGAATTTGCTGCTGTTTCTTAGCCCAGGCGGGTGAGTTTTCGATTAGGTAACTATGCAGTGCTTTGGTCTTTCCAGACATCGGATCGATACTTTTGACGAGTTGCATCCGCAATTCGAGCAATTGTTCCATATTTTTTCCTTCTTGCTCCCGAAGTAACTTCAATTTATTTGCCTCTACATGAGCATCTTGTTCCGGATTGTACATTTTATTCAAGCCCGTACATTGACTACACGTTCCCTGTTTATTTATCAATACGCATTTATGCTGGAAAATTCTACTCAAATGTCTACGCGCATTTGTCAGAGCATGTTTGACTTTTCCTTCACTCAATTCCAGAATGAGCATAATCTCCGAAACCTTAAAGTCATATACTTCCTTCAGCCACAAACAGACTTGCTCTTCCACCAAAAGAGTTTTGACGGTGCAGTTGAAACAGTAATTGAGGTGTTCACTTAACACAAATTTCCCTTCCGGATCGCTTTCGAGAACCACTTTCTTCCGGGCAAACAGGGCTGGATCAGCAACGTGCGCATCTTTCACCAGGTCCATCCAGTCTTCTCCCCAACGAGCCTTGACCCGATGATGATCCCTGGCCAGGTTGGTGGCAATTTGAAATACCCAGGTTTTAAACCCGGCATCGCCCCGAAACGTTTCGATTTTATTCACCACCCGAATAAAAGTGTCCTGCAAAAGGTCTTCGGCATCCTGCCTGTTGGTTGTCAAACGAAAAAGATAGGATTTTAGCTGGGGTCTGAAGGCCAAAAACTCTTGTTCAAACTGTTCTGCTCTCCCATCCATGATTTTCCCAATTACAGTTCAAATCGGGATGAACGAATGGCCTCATACATCCTTTTCTTTTCTTCCAAATCTTTGTAGGAAATTTGAATTTTAAGATACTGGTCCTTCACCAAACCTATCAACTGAACATCTCCATAAGAAACTGCTCCCAGAGAATCCACGATCTGATTTTCCAACTGCTCAAAATCCACTCCTCCTATCTTTACCCTGGATTTCTGTTGTCCAAATTTGGTCTCATTTGCGCCAAAAAAGAAACGATACATTCCGGCCAAATCTTCCATACAGCTGTCAGATACTTGTTTCATAGTCTCTTTCGAAAGCACCGTGGCACTTATTTGATTCGGAACGGGTCTCACCCGCATCGTATCATGTTGCTGAACTTTAAAAAGCAATAAAACAGTCCCTTTTCTTTTAATACCACAAAAACTATTTTCTTCGAATTCTTGCGGCTCCTCATAAAAGTGCACATATTTTTCCGGCAGTTCAACGTCCCATCCAACAGTCCCTATTTTGATTAATTCTTTTTTCTCTTCCGGTTGGGAACAGGAAAACATCAATAAGCTTAACAAGCCTATTCCAAGTTTTAGTTTTACGTTCACTATCAACTTATTTTTTTCTCAATTCGAATAAATCCTTTCTACGATCTTTCAGGTTTCGGACACTTCCAAATTCATGTAACTCTCTCAGGGAATCCAAATCCAAATCGGCGATCAAGATCATTTCCGTGTTGGGGGTCGCCTCTGCTTTAATTCCATTGGTTGGAAAGGAAAAATCGCATGGCGTAAACACCATAGACTGCGCAAATTGAATGTCCATGTTGTGTACATTTGGTAAATTCCCAACACTTCCTGCAATCGCTACATAACACTCATTCTCTATGGCCCGGGCCTGGGCACAGTACCTGACTCTGGAATAGCCGTTTTGTGTATCTGTTAAGAAAGGAACGAACAAAATATCCATGCCCTCATCCGCCAAAAGTCGGCTCAACTCCGGAAATTCCGAGTCATAACAAATCAAAATTCCAATCTTTCCACAATCCGTGTCAAACACTTTCAATTCACTTCCTCCCTGCATCCCCCACACTTTCACCTCATCAGGTGTCACATGAAGTTTTTCATAACGCTCAACGCTCCCGTCTCTTTTACATAAATATCCGACATTATACAGTTTATCATCCCTAATTTCAGGCATACTTCCCGAAATGATGTTGATATTATAAGAAATAGCAAAACCGGAAAAACGTTCGACAATCTCCTGCGTATGTTCCGCCAGTTTTCGAATTGCTTCCGATTCTGACAAATGGTTGTTCTGCGCCATCAATGGTGCATTGAAAAATTCAGGAAACAGGGCAAAATCCGAGCGATATCCTGAAACCGCATCAATGAAGTACTCAGCTTGCTGGAGCAAGCGCTCTACACTCTCATAGGACCTCATTTGCCACTGAATCAGGCCCAGACGAACCACTTTCTTTTTCGAAGCAGCTTTCTTGGCCGGTTTTTCGTAGTAAATATTGTCCCATTCCAACAACACCGCAAACTCGTTAGATGCTTCATCTCCTTCTAAATAACCTTTTAGAATTTTACTCGGGTGAAAATCATTCGAAATTTGAAAATTAAGTACTGGATCATCAATTTCCTTGCGCCGAACTTTTTCAATGTATTGTTTGGGCGTCAGTTCGCTGGCATACTTATGGTAATTGGGGATTCTTCCTCCAAAAGCAATCCCTCTCAAATTCAGTTTCTCACAAAGTTCTTTTCGATAATCATACAACCTTCTGGCCAGGCGAAGCCCTCTGAATTCGGGTTTTATAAACACATCTATGCCGTACAGAATATCCCCGTCATCCGTATGAGAATTGAAACTGTAATCCGCCGTTATTTCCCGATAAGTATGGCTATCATCAAACTCATCATAATCAACAATGATCGAAAGCGCGCAGCCGGCCAACTCATCATTGACTTTGATCACTACCTGACCTTCCGGAAACTTTTCAAGCAAGGACTGAATGTGGAATTTCTTCCAGTACGCATCCGGCATACTGGCATAAGCCAATATCATCGCATCTTTCAGGGACAAGTAATCCTCCAGCTGAAGATATTTTAGCTCAATTTTATCAATTTCACTTAACTTCATCTCTAACTAACAAATGTCCTGTTACCAGGACTTTTTCTTATTATTTACTCTAAATGGTAAATCTCCATGACATTCTTCATGATCTTGGAGAAATCAATTTCCAAATCAATCAGCTTCCCGGAATGAATGTCAAATACCCATCCATGAACGGTAATTCCTCGCTCCCGATGCGCCCTTTGAACTTCAGCCGTTTTAATCACGTTGACACATTGTTCCTGCACGTTCAATTCGACCAGTCTGTTATAGCGTTGATCCTCATCCTGAATGGCGTTTAATTCTTCTTTGTGCAAACGATACACGTCCCGAATGTTTCTCAACCATGGGTTCAGAATTCCCAAATCCTGTGATTGCATCGCTGCTTTCACTCCTCCGCAGAAGTAGTGTCCGCAAACAACCACGTGATTCACTTTCAAATGCAACACGGCATAGTCGATCACTGACATCGCACTCAGGTCTGTATTGGGAACCATATTGGCAATGTTCCGGTGTACGAACGCTTCTCCGGGAGATACGCCCATCAATTCCTCCGCTGTTACCCGACTATCCGAACATCCGATGTATAGAATATCCGGATTCTGTCCTTTTGAAAGGTCATTAAAATAGTTGGAATCCACCTCGAGTTTTTGTCGAACCCATTCCTGGTTATTTTTAAAGATTTGTTTAATATCCATAATTTGTTTCTATGATTTACGTGGCTCAATATTGGTCGCTAATCCACATTTCGTGATTTTGCAAGCTGTTTTTCTACCCTTATTCAACTTCTAAAAGTCCATGGCAGATTTTCAAGTCTAAATATAATGATTCCATAAACAATGAATCACCAATCAAATAATTCAACCCGAAAGTCTTCTTTTGAGATTTTTTCAAAAAAAATTGTATTTTTTACTCTTTGTCCGACCATATAGCCAATTCATTCCCAGCAGGGTCTGAAAAATGAAATCTTCTTCCCCCGGGAAAAGAAAAAATATCTTTGGTGATTTCTCCCCCATTCTTCATTACCCGTTCCCGTATCCCTTCCAAATTTTTGTGATAAAGGACAACGAGGACACCATTGATTATCTCACCGGATGTTCTTTCAAAACCTCCTTCCAAACCGCTGTTAGAAAAAGCGATATAATCGGGACCATAATCTGTAAATTTCCAATCAAAAGCAGCCGTATAAAATGCCTTTACCTTTTCCAGGTCTTTCGCTCTGAACTCAACATAATTGATGTAATTATCATTCGGTGTATTCATGTTTTCTTTTCGTTTGTCTTAAATTATTGAGATTCCCTAAATTAACAACTGATCGGAACATGAAAGACGATGTACTTACGCTGCTCCTTACCATCTTCCTGTCGCTTCCAAAGAATTTGAAAAAGATACTTCGTGACCTGAATCTCTGCCGGCAATGGTTCTTTACTGACGGCTAACTCCTTAGACCAGACCTCTCCACAGTTTTGTTCCACGGCCTTCAAAAGCTCTTCTCTTGAAAACTCCAGCTTTGGCAGGTGATTTTCTTCATTCACGGAAAATCTCATATTCTTCTGATCCAAATGCACCGTATCCCATTCTGTCTCGACACTTTTCCAACGATACAAAACACAAATCGGCACCTCGATCGGACGGTTCGTACTCACGGATACATGACAAATTTCCTTACTGAGCAAAGTCACCTTTTCCTGTTGAGCTCCCTCTATCCTAAATGTTTTATGATCAAACCACTCCCCTGGCATTAAATCCAGGTAAGCTGTGTCTCCAGCCGCCCGATACAGGCTATCATTTCCAGTCAGGTACATATCATCCCAACCCAATTCAATATTCTCAATGGCTATACGTACATCACCGAATGAAATCCAGGTCCACTTTTCTGCTTTCTCCAAAGAATTATCCAGAGTTTCAGTATCCTGACGAACATTTTCTCCTGTCGGAACATGCTTCTCATTTTCGTTCGCGCTGCACGACACCAAAGCAAGGAATAGAAGTAAAAGAAATCTGTTCATTCCCCCTAAAGATACGGAGTTATTTTCAAAGTTTGCCCCCCTTAAAAACATAGGGAAAACAGAAAAATCACCCATTTTCAAAAAAAATTTCTCCAAAAAAAATCCAAACTCCAATCTGCAGCGTATGTATGACGAATTTAAAAATTAACGAATATGAAATTTACAAGAAATTTAGCCTTTCCAATTTTGGCTTTTGCTTTACTGGCAGGAACACAATCATGTAAAAAGGAGGACGTAGAACCGAATGAACCGACGCCAACACCAGCGATGAGTTCAACGTATGATTACGAATTTAACAACGGACAGGTTGTTCCCACTGCGGCATATAATGGAATGCACATGGATAACCTGACAGCGTCCATTACCGTCACTGAATTAAGCAGTTCTACTTCGAAAATTACGGTTACACTGAACAACACCATCTCGGGGCAAACGTATCATACCCATGCACATGATGCAGCGGACCCTGCTACAACCCCAAACGGTACTCCTTACAACGAAACACCAAATACGGCGGTGTACACTCAAATGATTATGGGTAATGGTGGAAGCGTTTCTGTTTCGCAGGAAATTTCAATGAGCTATTCGGATATTACGACTTCTTACGATGGTTTTTTTGTCGTGCACGATCCATTGCAGGCAATTACGACAACGGACATTTCAACCTACCTGATCGTCGGGTCATTTGCGAGAACACAGACAGCATCCAACCTGAAGTCAATGACCTTTCCATATGCATTTAATACTGGTCAGGTAGCAGCAGCCTATGCCTACAGCGGGGCACACAACTCCTCCCTTTCAGGCGACTTGAAAATTCAAGAGTTGGCAGACGGAACATCACGCGTTTCGGTAATGCTTAACAATTCCATGGACGGAGAAATGTATCACGTTCACGCACATGATGCAGCGGACCCAAGCACCACTCCGAACAATACACCTTATAATGAAACGCCAAATTCCGGACTCTGTACAATGATGATCACAGGAAATGGAGGTACAGCAGGAGGAAGTCAGATGTCATCCATGTCGTATGCTGATATCACATCTGTTTACAATGGATTCTTTGTCGTGCATGATCCACTGCAAGCAATTACAACAACAGACCCTACTACATATGTTTTGCTTGGGCTTTTTGCCCGGAGCTAGCGTGAGAAGGATGGGGTTCTGGTTTGGAGCTCCATCCTTTATTTAGCCTACTGACAAAGCAACAACCTACTAACTAACGAAAAAAACGTATCTTTCCGTTTTTCAGAATCTGGTGAAAGAAACGAACATAGAAGAACTCATTATTCAACTACAAAAGGGTAGTGAGCTGGCATTGTCCCAACTATACGATTTGTATGGTGGGTCGCTCTATGGGCTCATTCTGAAAATTGTAAATGATGAAGAGTTAGCCCAGGACATTCTGCAGGACTGTTTCGTGAACATTTGGAAGAAAGCGAATACATACTCTTCATCGAAAGGAAGCTTTTTTACCTGGATGCTGAACATCTGTCGGAACAAGTCGATTGATGAAATCAGAAAAATTGAGCGTACAAGAACGGGAAAAGACAATTTACAGCGAGAAGATGTCTATTCGAATACAGGAACGGAAACAAATATAAGTGCAATTGGATTAGAAGATCACATTGCCCGACTATCAGAAGATCAACAATTAATATTAAAATACATTTACTTCAAAGGATACACTCAACAGGAAGTTTCTGATGAGTTAAAAATTCCTTTGGGAACCGTAAAAACGAGAGCACGATCAGCCGTGCAGGAACTAAGAGAAATTTTCGTATCAATTCTTTTATTGTGGATTGCAAGGAATATATAGCAAGTGGTATCATTGAACGGTATGTCATCGGAGCGGTTTCTGACCAGGAACGTCGTGAAGTAGAATGCATGTCTTCTATCTACCCTGAATTGATGGATGAATTGCGTGCTGCTCAATCAACCATTGAATCCTATATGCAATCCATGGCGGTAGAACCGCCTGTTGAAGTAAAGCAATCTATTTTGGAGTCCATCAGAAATGTGAAACAGGAACCTTCAGAAAACCAGGGAAAAATTGTTTCTCTAAAACCTGAAACACCGGAAGCTGAACAAACAAAAGTGATTCCGATGCAATCAAGGTCCAAATTGAAGTGGGTCGTAGCTGCTACAATTATTCCATTGATCGGATTGGGGGTGCTTTACTTCGGAGAGCGTAATTCACGTATCGAAGTGACTAAGCAATTGGCACAAGTAGAAACTGAAACTGCGAAACAATATAAAGACAGCCTTTCCGGCTTACGTGAAATAATCGGGCAAAACGAGGCGTATCAGGAACTCATCCTTGACGAAGCAACCGAAAAGGTCTTACTCGCAGGAACGGATTTGAGTCCCGAATCGCAAGCGCGTGTGTTTTGGAATGACACTAAGAAAAAATTCATGCTTGTTTCTGATCGATTACCTACCCCTGCATCGAACAAACAATACCAATTATGGGCCATTGCAGATGGTGTACCTGTGGATTTAGGGGTTCTTGATAAAGACTCAACAATCCTTTTTCCGAAAGAAATCGATTTGAAAAATATTCAAGCATTTGCGATTACCTTGGAGAAGAATGGTGGAAGCGTGAAGCCTACTTTGGAACAAATGTATGTGCTGGGGACCATTTAGATGAAACTCCTACTCCTGTCTTCCAGAAAAATAAAAAAGCCACTCATTAATTAATGAGTGGC
>SBGX01000028.1 GCA_006226425.1 Bacteroidota bacterium
GCCACTCATTAATTAATGAGTGGCTTTTTCTTAGCATTGGCAGCTACAAGTACACTGACAATTGCATTTTTCTCCGCAGTTGCACTGCTCCGTTGTGCAACATGCTTTTTCTTGTTCTTTGTTCATCATTCTTTTTTTAAAGGTTTCTATTTAGATAGACGTGGTATTTAAAAAAAGACGCAAATCAACAATTACATTCATCTATTTTTGAATCTATCACATTTCCATAGCGATCCAATTCGACAGAGCAGCAAGCCACAACCTGCTGTTTCACTTTTTCGCGAGCCCTTTGTACCTGTGATTTTACGGTTGAATATGCTGTCTTTTGCTGCTCGGCATATTCCTTTTGACTCATCGTCCCCAGGACGGTCGCTCTAAATGCTTTTTGCTGAGCTTCAGGCAAACGCTTGATAAATGGTTGCATACAGTTTAAAAAACGTTCGTCTGGAACTACTTCCTCTGATTCATTCATTGAAGCCACCTCTTTTTCCAGGTCTTCCGACAACTGAATTTTCTTTTTGCGGTAAAAGTCAATGATCGCGTTACGCGTTATTTGATAGACCCAGGAGGTCAATCGTTCCTCCTTCTTTAGTCCGGGCAATTTTTGGTGAATTTTCAAAAATACGTCCTGCAAAATGTCTTCGGCATCATCTTTTCGACGAACCCTGGAGCGGATAAATCCCAGCATCTGCTCCCGAAACTCTTTCCAAACTTGTGCTGTTTCCATAATGTATTAGACGTACTCTTTTCCAAAAAGACGCAATTACTCTTCCACTATTTTTGTCACCTCGATCTCTACGCGCCGATCATACTTGTCTCCCTTCCCCAATTTATAATCGGATTTCATCCCCTTGTGTGAAAGCCTTTTGGCATCCACACCGTTGGCCACCAGAAAACGATAGATCACTTCTGCTCTGGCTTCCGACAAATCATTCCGGCCCGTATCGTAATCATAACCGTCCATTCCGCGCTTCTGACAACAAATGTGACCCAAAATGACTACGTGATACTTTGGATGATCCTTCAACGTTTTGAGCAAATGCCTCAAGCTCGGTTCTGATTCCGGCAAAATGTAGTGCCTCCCCCCTTCAAAAAGAATGTTTTCCAGGACGATTTTATCCCCCACTTTGGTGTTTTCCGTAAATATTTGTTGGACCTTTTCTTTTGGTTTTTCCAATACTTCTTCTGGGATCGGTTCAGGCTCAACTACCACCGGTGGAGGACTTTCTTCACGCATCGTAAGGATAATGCTTACCCGTCGATTTTCCTTCCGTTCTTCCTCCTTCTCTGAAGCATTTCCTTTCAATGACAACTCTCCCACTGCAACAGTATCCGCCTGAGCAAAGGCTTTAAAACCTTTCTCACGAAAGTAATTCATGGCCGATTCAAGACGGCGTTCGGCCAGCTTTTTATTGTACGATACACTTCCCCGATCATCACAATATGCAAGCACCTGAACCGATTCCACCCCACCCTGAAACTGACTATTCCAGAAGTTTGCCAGCCTTGTTTTTTCCGTCTCACTCCATGTTGCCGAAGCGGTTTCAAAATAGATGCGATGCTCCACGGTTTCCTGCGCTTTGGGCATAATAAACAAGAGACAAAACAAAAGACTGATCGGTATTTTCATAAGTTGGAAGTACTAAGGGTTAAACGAATCCTCTATTTCATGAACGTATTCCAAAAGCATTCGTTACGTCCAATCCACTTTTTATTTCCGAATAAAATCCAGCACTTGTTTGAGGTAGTTTTCCAGCCCCATTTTGAGTGGGATTTCATCGTGATCACATTGCGCTACCCGGATGGCTTCCTTGCGGGGCCCTGGGTGATTAGCATAGATCAGTTCGCCATTTTCAATCGCAATATAGGTATCTTCCTTTCCGTGTAACCACAATAGAGGACAATCCACTTCTTTAATTTTTTCTGCATTATCAAACTTCAAATCTGTCAGATAATCCGGATTTACGTTGATCAGGGTTGAAGTGTGTACCAGGTTCTCAACGGATGCCAGAGGAGATTCCAAAATCATTCTTGTCGGACTGAACTGCTCGCGGTATGCCAGTCGATCAATCGTTGGAATGGCTCCCAAACTATAACCATACACAATCAAACGTTCATTTTGAACTCCACGGGTCAATAACCAGTCAATCGCTGCATCCGCGTCCTCATACAGGCCCTGCTCACTCGCTTCTCCTTCGGACATCCCGTAACCCCGGTAATCAACCATTAAAACACCGTAATGATACTTTCCTCCCAGATGAGCCAACAAAGCTGCCCGGGTCCAATAAAAATCCATGTGTTTTCCTTGTCCATGTAGGTAAAGGATTACCGTATCGGTCGCTATCGTTGATACATCTCCAATATAAACTCCATACAGCGTATACGTTTCTCCGCTTTCCGCATCTGTAGAACTCATGGTCACCAGGCTGCGTTGAGCCGGATCAATGTCATATTCCTTTGGCAGGTCTCCCAATTCACCCAATGCATACTTCTCAAATTCGTAGTGATCTATTTTTTTGGAAGGAAAAGCAAAGGAATCCAGGTTGGCTTTTTTACAGGAAAACCATAGCAATGCAAGTCCGATCAATGCAATTATTATTCTCATTTTTTTCCAAGTAATTTTCTGAATCCAATATAAATTCCGCTTGCTCCAAATTGACCCGTAAGACTTTTATACGGAATAAATGCATAGGTATTTCGCACATTAGGAGCCAAAAACTTCAGTTCTGCCAAAAATTCCCAGCCACCTCGTTTTCCTTTCAGAATATGCCCTAATTGAGGATTAAAAATCCAATGGTGCTTCTGAGCCTGGTCATTAGCCATCGTTGGAGATAATTCAAAATAGTTATTGACCCCGAGGTACCAGTAATTTTCCCGGGAGCCGTAATGCCAATAAGCATTCAGATCCACAATGGGCCACAGTTTAGCGCTGCGATCATCAAAGTCATAGATGGTATTCAAGGATGCCGAAGCGCTCACCGCCGGATACCATGCCTGTTGTTTCCGAAGGCGATAGGTCAGCCCCAAATCCACCTGAGCATTTCCAAACAAGGCAGCGGAGGTATGCAATGCTCCATGAATTGTTAATGAAGAATCTAATCCATAGCCAGCTTCCACAGATGTTATTGGAGTCGGCACGGGCAGTCCTTCAAAATCAAGTACCGGACCTCCCAGAGATGCGCCAAGTGCCCACTTCCCCTTCTCCAAAGGCTCTACAAAACGTGCCGGTGAACAGGCAAGCAGTAAAAATAATCCCCCTAGATAAAGATATGTGCGCATAGAATAAAGGTAGTCAATTTTTTGATTGAATTCATCGAACTAAAAAGAACTTTGTTCGTTTGGATTTAATCCTTATTTTTGATCTGATGCGCCAATTCGGAAGGTCTTTACATTTCCTCTTTTCAGGAGTTCTTCTACTGATTCTTGCTTCCTGTGGACTTCGGTACACTCCCGTTGAAAGCCCCCGGGATATGATCAAAAAACGACAGCAGATGATCATCGATCAATTAAGCGCTGATTTTGCCAAAGAACATGTCCAATATCAGGCTGTCCGATTCGGACAATCTATAACGATCAAACCTCCGAGCCATTACACCCTGGACTCCCTTTATGGCGTCAAATATGAGTTGGAGAAAAAAGGGTTAATCAACCGGGAACTGGAAAACCAGATTGCACTTCAGCGACAGGTTGTTCTTCAGGATAATCAGGAAATCTATTACCGTGAACAGCACATTTTTTCCATTAAAGACAGTATTCAAACCAGCCTGATTTTTGCCGATCTAAGTGTCAACACACAAAATCAGGTCGTTACCATGGACATTCATCAATCTCATGAACTGGAAGAAAACCAAAAGTTCTATTTTGCCTGCTTCTTCCTCCGGGAATCCTTTCTTTATCCGAGTTCTTACATGGATGAAAGCGAAGAGGCCTTTTACGAATACTACGGTGAAAAATTTCAACAGCTTCAAGGCAAAGAACAAACGACTTTCCTGAGTTTTACGCTTCAATTAATGAAAAAAGCACGCCAGGAACGAAACCTGGACAAGGTCAACCTGATCAAGCAAATGGTTCGTGAATACGCCCAGGGAACCCGCAAAAATTACCTGAATGAACGATTTGACTCCATTGAAGAATTCTTTGATGATCAGGATCAACTGGCCTACTACAAGGTCATCTATACCTTTTCTGTCAAAGGAGAAGAGAATGATTACCATTCGCAACAATGTGAGCTCTATTTGGACCCCTATCTCCAACTACAGGACATCCTTTGGATGAAGCATTAATTTTACACAGCACGTAAATCCTTTACGTATTCCATGCTCTTTTTTTACACAATGATTAATTTTTAATCAACAATTGATTATTTATTAATCATTAATTATTTTATTTGGAGCTATATGCGTACAGACAATTCATCGCGATCCATTGTACACATGGATTTGGACACCTTTTTTGTTTCCTGTGAACGGCTTCAGGACAGCCGACTAAAGGGAAAACCGATCCTAATAGGAGGAACCAGCGACCGGGGAGTTGTCGCCTCCTGCAGCTACGAAGCCAGACATTTTGGAATTCATTCTGCCATGCCGATGAAGATGGCGATGGAACGCTGCCCGGAAGCCATTGTAATTAAGGGAAATGCCTCTATTTACAGCAAACATTCCGAAGCAGTCACAGAGATTATCCGGGAAGCCAGCCCACTTTTTGAAAAATCATCCATCGATGAATTTTACCTGGACATGACCGGAATGGACCACTTTTTTGGGGTCCGGTCTTATGTCTCCGAACTCCGGCAAAAAATCATGCGCGAAACAGGCCTCCCGATCTCTTTTGGTCTATCACTCAATAAAACAGTCTCCAAAATCGCCACCGGAGAGGCCAAACCCAACAACCAACTTTTCATTGATTCCGGCACCGAAAAACAATTCCTCCAACCCTTGTCTGTTCGGAAAATTCCTATGGTCGGTTTAAAAACCTACCACACGCTCTGTAATCTTGGAATCCGGAAAATTCAAACCATTCAACAAATGCCCCTGGAAATGATGGAGACTGCCCTGGGAAAGAATGGGATCGGCATTTGGAAAAAGGCCCAGGGAATAGACCTCAGTCCGGTCATCCCCTACCATGAACGTAAATCCATCTCTACCGAACGAACCTTCGATCGGGATACTATCGACATTCATAAATTACAGGGTATTCTCACGGCCATGGCCGAAAATCTGGCATTTCAGTTACGAAGGGGGAATAAAGTCACCGCCTGTGTCAGCGTCAAAATTCGCTACTCCGATTTTCAAACCCAAACCCTTCAGAAAAAAATCCCTTATACCGCAGCCGATCACGAATTAATTCCACTCGTACTGGAACTATTTAAACGACTCTACAACCGACGTTTACTGGTCCGTCTAATTGGAGTCAATTACAGTTCACTTGTCAACGGCTACCATCAAATGAAATTGTTCGAAGATGCCAGCCGTTACGCCCGACTATACCAGGCTTTGGATCACATTCGAAATCGTTATGGAGACCGATCTGTCATGAAGGCCATCGGAATGGAAACGAAAAGCATCAGTCGCTGGAACCCTTTTACCGGAGAACCTCCTCCCCTGCTACCAAACCGAAGAAGTTAAGCCATGTTTTTACACTCTTCTTTCAGCCTCAGATACGGTGTTTTGAATGCTCCCGAATTATTGAGTCTCGCACAAACTTTCTCTTTCCCAAAAGTGGCTCTGTGCGACATCAATTCCAGTTCAGCCGCACTCAGTTTTATCAGAAAAGCCCAGACTTTGAATTTTCCGGTGGCTCTTGGAGTAGATTTTCACAATGAAGGAAAACGCTGCTATGTCATCCTCGCAGAAAACAATGAGGGCTTTGAGCAAATCAATCATTTTCTCTCCAAGCACCTACATCAGAAAACTGATTTTCCTCCCATAGCTCCTTTCTTAGCCCATTGCCAGGTAATTTATCCTCTGGATGCTGCTCCTGCCGAACTCCGGGAACATGAATGGCTTGGAATTCGTTCGGATGAGCTTCATCAATTCCGTTTCCTAAACAGCCAACTCCCCCGGGAAAAACTGCTTGCTTTTCAATTCATGAGTTTCCGCAACAAGCGAGACTTCAACACACATCGTTTGTTGCGCGCGATCGACAACAACATCTTACTTTCCCAACTGACCCCCGAACAACAAAGCCAGGAAGATGAGTTTTTCCGTTCCTATGCAGACTGGCTGAAATTGTTCTCCGAACATCCCTACCTGACCCAACAACTTCAGCAACTCATCAATTCCTGCTCCGTCCAATTTAGCTTCGGGGAACAATCTGTTTCTCAAAACAAACAAAGCTTCACCCATAGTGTCGAAGAAGATCTTTTGTTTTTACACGAACTCATCCGGCAAGAGGCTCCCAGGCGCTATCCACAGCTGACACCTTCTATCCAGGAACGGATCGACAAGGAAATTCAGGTCATTCATCAAAAGTCCTACCTATCCTACTTTCTGATTGCCTGGGATATTGTCTCCTATGCCCGTAGGCAGGGCTTTTATTATGTCGGAAGGGGAAGTGGCGCTAACAGCATCATTGCGTACATTCTGGGAATCACTGATGTGGACCCACTCGAACTGGACCTTTATTTCGAACGCTTCATCAACCTGTACCGTCGAAATCCTCCTGACTTTGACATTGATTTTTCCTGGAAAGAACGCGATCAGGTAATTCAATACATTTTCAAGCGCTACCCCACAGCTGCCCTTCTCTGTACTTACAGCACGTTTCAATACCGCGCCGCCGTCCGGGAAATCGGAAAAGTATTCGGGATGCCTAAAAATGAAATTGATCTACTCGGCAAAGGGGACGTCTCCGAAGAAAAACTAGACGAGCTTTCCCGCCTGGTGATTCGATATGCCAGACAAATCAACGGACTTCCTTCCCACCTCAGTATCCATGCCGGAGGGATCATCATCAGCGAACGACCTACCCAGTGGTTTTCTGCTACCTTCCTTCCGCCGAAAGGACTTCCGACCACCCAGTTCTCCATGTTGGAAGCAGAAGATGTCGGGCTCTACAAATTTGACATCCTCAGTCAACGAGGACTCAGTAAAATTCATGATTGCCTCGAAATGCTTCAGGAAAAGGGGCAACGAATCGCTCTCGACATCCACAACATTCATGCTTTGAAGCAAGACGAACAAATTAAGTTCTTGCTCAAAAATGCTTTGGCCATCGGTTGTTTTTATGTTGAATCTCCTGCCATGCGGATGTTATTGACCAAATTACGCGTGGATGACTACCTCGGTTTGGTAGCAGCCAGTTCTATCATTCGCCCAGGAGTTGCCCGATCTGGCATGATGCGTGAATATATTCTAAGACATCGGCAGGTAGATCGACGAAAGCAGGCACATCCAACCCTACAAGAAATCATGCCCGACACCTATGGCATCATGGTGTATCAGGAAGATGTTATCAAGGTGGCCCACCATTTTGCCAAGCTGAGTTTAGCAGAGGCCGATGTGCTTCGGAGAGGAATGTCCGGAAAATTCAGGTCACGGGCAGAATTCCAGCAGGTTCGGAAAACCTTCTTTGATAACTGCTACCAACAAAAATTTGCTCCCCAACTTATTCAGGATGTTTGGCATCAAATCGAAAGTTTTGCCGGCTATGCCTTTTCCAAAGGACATTCAGCTTCTTACGCCGTGGAAAGTTATCAGAGTTTATATCTCAAAGCCCATTTCCCCCTGGAGTACATGACCGCTACGATCAATAATTTCGGAGGCTTTTACCGAACGGAGGTTTATGTACGGGAAGCCCAGCGTCTTGGGGCAGAAATTGTTCCCCCGTCAATTAATCAGGGGGCCTACCTTTCACGACTGGAAGGAACAAAACTGTTCCTGGGCTTCAATCTCGTCCAGGGAATTGAGCAAAAAGTCATGGAACTCATTTTCCTGGAACGCGATCAAAACGGTCCGTTCTCCCAGTTCGAAGACCTCATCCGACGTGTTGAAATCCCACTCGAACAATTAAGCATCATCATCCGAATCGGGGCACTTCGGGACCTGGAAAGCAATCGAAAAGCCCTGCTCTGGAAAGCACATTTTTACCACCGGGCTCCCAGAGAGACCAATACCTTGCAATTATTCCAACAGGCAAGTCCTTACTTTGAACTTCCTCTCCTGGAAGAGTTTCCGGAAGAAGAAGCCTTTGAACAACTGGAACTTCTGGGATTTCCAATTTGCAATCCCTTTGAACTCCTGCAAAACCCACTCCCTGAACATGTCAGCAGCGAACAGTTCTTTGACTTTGAACACCAAGCAATTTGTACGTATGGTTACCTCATAGCCTTCAAACGATCAGAAACCAACGCTGGAGCAACCATGTGTTTTGGAACTTTCTACGATCAAAGTGGAGCCATCATCGACAGTGTTCATTTTCCTGATTCCATTCGAAAATATCCGATCAACGGAAAAGGAATTTATCGTCTCGAAGGGCTTATTAGTATCGAATTTGAACATCCTTCCATTGAAGTTCATGTCCTGGAAAAACTTCCTTACAAAGAAGATGTCCGCTTTAGTGACAAGCTCGATTTTCAGCGAAATATTAATTCAAGTTAAAACGAAGTCCTCCCCGCTTCAGGTGATATGCCCCTTTGGGAGGATCAAGCCATGGCGCACAGATGATGGTTGAAGTCCCTTTTTTCAGAGACCCGTAATTAGTTGCCAACAAGAATTTTTTATCTCCCAACTCTACTTGATACCCCGTCTTGTCACGTTGGATCAAAATTTCCCATTCTTCCACTTTCAAATGAGCCTGTTCCAAATCCTTTAAATTGTAGTAATTCATCGTACCCGAAGTAGTTTTTCGATATGATTCGGCCAGGAAACGAATGGATTTCAAACGCCTGGCCGGAGCATTGTAAAACACAAAAGATTGTTGTCCCAGACGAACGACAAAAGCAATATCTCTCGATTGAAAGAAGCATACTTCATGACGTTCCATTTGGCGGGTTCTAGTAAAGATTAAAATCAACACACAGCCCGCAGAGACCAACAAACCCGTCTTCAGCCAGGAAAGATTCTTTCTCCAAATTGCCAAATACAAGAAGACTCCCAAGCCTAAAAAAGCCAATACCAATGGGATGCCCGGAACAAATGCCTCTGCCACGGATCCCGGAAGTTCATCTATAAAACTGACCAACGCAATCATCGACACCAACATCCCCAACAACAGTAAGGCGATCCACTTTGCGAGCCAGGCAGACCAACTAAAAGTAACGAGCAGCAAGCCCAAAAACAGGGTCAAAAAGGACAGGAGCATCAATCCAATATTGGTCAACATAAAATAATTGGGGAACTGGTGAAAATAGTACAATGTCAAAGGAAAGGTCATCAGTTGGGCGGCAACTCCCACCATCGTCCCTTCATACAATTTTCGGAGATAACGATTCGGGATCTTCCAAACTCTGGACAGGGGTTTGTAAAACATAAAAATCCCCAACATCGCTAAAAAAGAGAGTTGAAAACCAAGATCAAACAGCATGTGCGGATTAATCATTAGCAGCACAAAGGCCGAAAAAGCCAACACATTAAAATTGTTATACCCTTTTCCATAAAGCGCACTGAGAGAAAGGGCTGAAAACATCAGGGCCGACCTCCCAACTGAGGGAGAAAATCCGGTCAAAAATGCGTAACACCAAACACAAGCCAAGGCTGCATATACTGCCTGTTTTTTACTAATCCAATTGGCAAACAAACCAAAAAATAAGGTGAGTATTTCCACGAGAATCCCGACATGTAAACCCGAAACAGCCAATACATGCATCGCTCCTGCATTCCCGAATTTAGATCGAATTTCAGAATCCAACTGGCTTCGATCACCTAAAATCAGAGCTTTGGCCACTGCCCTGGAATCTCCACTAAGGTGTTGGTCCAAAATAGCCCCAAAATACTGTTGTAAATCCCTAAAAATGTGAAACCAGGGCCTTGTTCCCTGCGAAATCACCTCATACTGATCCTCCGACGCAAAAGCGAGGTATCGAATCCCCTTATGTTCCCAGTAGCTTTTCGAATCAAACTCTCCCGGATTTCCCTTATTAGCAATCTTCATCAAATCAACCCCGAGGACACAACGATTACCCGATCTCAGTAAATGTGAGGAATCTTTTGCAAACAGCAAGATGCGATCCCTAACAGTAATTGTATCCCTTAAACGAATCAGCGCTTCTGTTTTAAAAAAGCACTTTTGATAGCTTCCTCCTGACTCCTGAATCTCATCCAAAGAACCGACCAACACATCTCCTGACAAATAATTTTTATCCAATGAATACGGATTGGCACTTCCCTTTTCGAGGTCAAAACGGAAGATTCCCAAAACAATGATCAACAAAATCAGCAGAGTCGATTTCAGTGGCCATCTAACCACTACAGACCTTTTCTCCAGAACGATATAAGCACTTCCCAGTAATAAAAGCGAAATCAGGGCAACATTCCAACCCGGATCAAAAAAATGACTCAATAGGATACCAGTACAAACAGCCCCGGTGATCCACACAAAGGGAATTTGTTTCAAGTTTTAGGTTTTGGATAAAGTTAATCTTTTTCCTTTCCGAAGCCGAAATTTTCCCAACAATTCGCATAGTCAAATAAATTCCTTATTTTGGGAACATAAATACGATTTGAATAGTATGTATACCCGTTTGAGACCATTTATTGCAGGAGCACTTATCCTGCTTACCGCCTGTACTGAAAGTGCAGATAATGAAAAGGATGTTGAGGTGATCGCGGAGGTAGAAAACAACTATAATTCCGACGAGTATGATTTTGTTCTTCCCCAACCCATTTCACTGGCAAAGGCTTTTCAGGCAGCCGGACTGGAATACTTCCCGGGAATCACAAATCCCGTCAGTAACAGCAAAAATTATAATGACAAGGTAAGCCAACTCCTCAATTTAGGAGTTTACTCTACTGATCTTGCCTATTGTGCATTAAACGGAAAAACACAAGATGCAAGATCCTACCTGAAAGCGGTTCAGGACATGGGAAATCAGGTCGGCTTAAAACCTGTATTTTCTGATCGAAAGATCATTGAAAAATTCGATAGCAACCTCAATAACATGGAGGCCATCGAAGATTTGATTTATGAGGTTCAGGAGCGTTCCGAAGCCTATATGGAAGACAATGACATCAGGTATTTATCCATTGTTCAATTTTCAGGGGCCTGGACCGAGGGAATGTACCTTGGAGTACGTGATATTGAATTAAGAAAGGTTAGTTCGCAAGAAATGATTCCAACAATTGTAGATCAAATCAGTCTACTCAAAAACATGCTTATCGGGATTCAAACCTACCCTTCATCAGATCAAAAATTAACCGAAGTAACCAAAAAACTAAATGAAATTCTTAGCCTGTATTCCGGTTTTGAATCTGTTAAAGCTGCCCAGGGTTCCAACGAACTTATCTCTCCACAGTTAAGCGAGGAAGAATTCAAACAATTTGCCGAAAAAATCACTTTGCTCAGAACGTATATAACCTCTTAGGCTTATGAAGACACGCATCCAGTTTCTGTACTTCTTCCTGACTATCCTACTTCCCCTGTCTCTTTTTGCACAGGATCCAAATGCCGCATCTTATACGGCACGACTAAACACCTTCAAACACGAATGCAAAACGCTCATTCAGCCTTGTCGGTACGATGGTTCGAGAATCACCCACTATACTGCTGCAAATGAAAAGCAACAAAAATCCGTTGAGGTTTACTTTTTATTGGCTCGCGAATACAAACTGGCCTTTAGCGGAAAGGAATGTTCTAATCGGGTAGCCGTCCGAATTTATGACTCCGAAAATGAAAACAATCGGGTTCTGTTAAAAGAAATAAGGAATATCCAGTTCCGAAATGCTGTCGTCTCTTCGAATGAACTCAATACGAACTACCGAAAAAAGAAAAACAACAACAATATTCGATTAAAGAAAGTGGTCGTCGAATATGAAATTTTCCCGACGGATGTCAATCATCAAGCCGCTATTTTAGTCATTGGATATGAACGTTGATTGGGACTTTTAAAACCAGAAAAAAATGCGTAGCTTTAGGTAAACCTAAAGAACTATGCCAACCATCAATCAACCGATCCACAAATGGGCCGAAGATGATAGACCCAGACTAAAGCTATTATCCCACGGAAGAAGTGCCTGTAGCGACTCTGAATTACTGGCCATTCTCATCAACACAGGAACCATCGATAAAAACGCCGTTGAACTCGCCAAAGAAATTCTCCGGGACTGTGATTACAGCATCCATAAATTTGCCAAAAAATCCATCTCCGACCTCTGCAAATATAAAGGCATCGGAGAAGCCAAAGCAATGAAATTAGTGGCCGCCATGGAGTTGGGAAGAAGAAGGAAACTTAGTGAACGGGAACAAAAGCGCCCCATCACATCTCCCCGACACTCCTACGAAATCCTAAGGCCCCTATTGGAAGATCAACTCATCGAAAAATTTTATGTACTTTACTTAAACAGAGCCAATCGCCTGATCAAACACTCTCTTATTTCTATAGGTGGCGTCAGTGAAATGACCGTTGATCCACGGGTTATTTTTAAAGAGGCCGTCGATTATTTGGCCTGCTCAATCGTTCTGGCGCATAATCACCCTAGTGGACAACTGAAACCAAGTAGTCAGGACATCCGGCTGACGAAGAAAATAGTCGCCATGAGCGAAATCATGGAAATCCAGGTGCTTGACCATCTCATATTAACCGATAATAGCTATTTTAGCTTCGCAGACAAAGGAATGATATGATCAAAATCATAACGATCGTCGGAGCACGACCACAAATTATCAAAGCATCAGCCATCAGCCGGGCCATCCGGAATCACTTTTCAGAACAGGTAGAGGAATTAATCGTTCACACCGGACAACATTACGATGAGAACATGTCCGCCATCTTCTTTGAAGAATTGGAGATTCCCAAACCTTATATTAATCTACAAGTTGGAAGTTCCGGACACGCTCAGCAAACAGCTGAAATCATGCAAGGTGTCGAAAAAATCATTCAGGACACCCAGGCCAATGCCGTTTTGATCTACGGGGACACGAACTCCACCATTGCAGCTGCACTCGCCGCCTCTAAAATACATATCCCAGTGATCCATGTGGAAGCCGGGCTGAGAAGCTTCAACAAGCACATGCCCGAAGAGATCAACCGGATACTTAGCGACCATGTCTCAAGCATGCTCTTTTGTCCAACGAAAGCAGCCGTAAAAAACCTGGAACGAGAGGGGTTCAGTTTAAATCCAATGGCGCCTGCAGAGATCAATCACCCCATTGTTTATCATTGTGGGGATGTCATGTTTGACAATAGTTTGCACTTCTCTACCCTGGCGGATAAGAAATCGGAAATTCTCCAACAACTTCATCTTGAAGCAGGAAATTTCATTCTCGTGACCATCCACCGAAACGCCAATACGGATGAACGAGAACGATTAAACAGCATTTTTAGAGCTTTAGTTACTTTGCAACTGCAATTGCAAATCAACATCGTATTGCCCCTCCATCCACGAACGCGGAAAATGATGGAGACTTTGCTCGACGAAGACCTTCAAGCGGCATGTGAAGAGAATGCTTCTATCCAAATTATTCCTCCTGCTGGCTTCCTGGATATCATCTCTTTGGAACGAAATGCTCGATTGGTCATTACGGATAGCGGTGGACTTCAAAAAGAAGCTTATTTCTTCGAGAAACCTTGTGTGATTCTTCGACCCGAAACCGAATGGGTAGAAATTGTGGAAAACGGGAATGCCATTCTTGCCGATGCTGACGAAAACAGAATTCTCAAGGCAGCTCATGAGCTGCTCGAAAAAAAGGAGTTCAGCCATCCTTCCATCTTTGGTGACGGACGTGCCTCCGAATTCATCGTCCAAAAAATAATTGATGATCTGACATGTTAATCTATGTAGATCAAATTACGGAACGACTGATTTACACCCTTGATTTTATTTTTAAGGACCGCAAAATTCATTACCAACTAACCAATGACTGGCGTGAATTTAAACAAAGTGAACTTCCTAAATTCGTCTATTCCGATCGGGATGAGGAACATTTTTTTAGGATTAGTCCCGCCGAAATACTCTTCGATGAAGACCTCTTCGAATACTCCGTCCAAAAGGACTTATTCCACGAGCATGAATTTCTAAAGATCAATAAAGTAACAGACCCTTTTGCATCCGTTTTTTATGTCTTGAGCAGGTATGAAGAGTATCATTTAAAGCATCCCGATATCCACGACCGTTTTACAGCAGCACAAAGTATTCTTTACCAGTTTGGCTGGCATCAAAGCTGCATCTGCGATCGATGGGCCGAGTTTTTGATTCATTTTTTGGAGAAACAACTTCAGATCGAACTAGCCCCAAAAAAGATTCCTTCGAGCATTCGTCCAACTTTCGATATCGACAACACCTTCGCCTTCAAATGGAAATCCCGATGGAGAAATCTAGCAAGCAAATTCCGGGACCGGATTCGAAAGGACCATGAACGACTACTTGCCCGTGAAGCATTTGAACAAGGAAACGAAAAGGACCCCTACGATAGTTTTGAGTACATTCGAGGAATAAAACACCGTGGCTTTGACGTGCTCCTTTTCTGGCTGTCCAGTTCCCATTCCAAATACGATCGAAATATTTCAATCCTGGACAGCAGACATCAACAGTTAATTCAAACCCTTGGAGAAGATCTCCAAATTGGATTGCATCCCAGCTACAAGTCAAATGAGCACTTTGAGCTATTGGAAAAAGAAAAGAGTGGTCTCGAATCCTGTTTGGGAAATCCGATCTCCTGCAGTAGACAGCACTTTCTCAAATTGAAATTGCCAGAAACCTACCTCCGTTTGCTTAAGGTCGGTTTTACGGATGATTATACGATGGGCTTTTCAGATCAAGCCGGATTCAGAGCCGGAACAGCACGAAGTTTCCTTTGGTTCGACCTTCATAAAAATCGTCCCAGTCAATTGCGGGTTCACCCATTTGCTTACATGGACGGCACCCTCAATGAATACATGCGCATGGACCCCGTACAAGCCAAAGAACTCATCCAAAAGTTATATCTGGAAGTCAAAAAATATGGCGGAGAGTTTATCTGTATCTGGCACAATGAAACAATTACAGATTTTGGCTCCTGGAAAGGTTGGAACGAAGTATTGGAGTTCACTTTAAAACTGGAGGAAAATGAAATTTAAGCTTGACAGCCCTCCCTTTGAGACCGAAGCAAAAATAAGCTATAAAAAGCCACTTGTATTGCTCGGAAGCTGTTTCTCCGATGAATTAGGAAATGAGTTACAGAATGCTGGATTTGACTGCCTTAGCAATCCGTTTGGAACCATTTACCACCCCAACGCCCTCTGCCAACTATTGATGTCTTGCTTGGGAAATGAAACTGACTGGATGATTTTCGAACACGAAAAACGCTTTTATTCCTGGTCATGCGCTCATGAATTAAATGCCATAAGCTCCGAAATACTCCATCAAAAACTAACAGAACAGGCTGCTATTCTAAAAAAATATCTTCAGGGGGCTTCGCACCTCTTCATTACTCCCGGAACAGCCTGGGGCTATCTGCTGGAAGAAAAAAAACTAGTTGCCAATTGTCACAAAGTTCCACCAAGTAAATTCTCCAAAGAATTGAGTAAAATTGACAAGCTTGTTCAACCCTGGACACATGTCATTCAACTCCTAAAACAGATGAATCCCGGGCTCGAAATCGTTTTTACCATCAGCCCTGTGAGACATATTCGGGATGGAATCATTGAAAACAACCGAAGCAAAGGCCGGCTTTTCGAACTTGTTGGGACACTTGAAAAAGAATGCCAAATCACCTATTATCCATCGTATGAAATCCTGATTGATGAACTCCGGGACTATCGTTTCTACACCGAAGACTTAGTGCATCCGTCCAAATTAGCTGTCTCCTATATCTGGCAACATTGGTCAGAGGCCTTCCTGGATGAATCCAGCCAATCTATTGCTAAGGAAGTTGGAAAACTTAGAAAACTGGATGGGCATCGGATTCAGAGCAATGATCCCGAGCAAATCAGAAGTTTTGAACTTGAAAAACAGGAAAAAATTGACGCTTTTCTGAAGATTCATCCCCAAGTAAAATGGTAAGTACTCAAGCTTGCTTCCCCAACAAAAGCCGTTGATTTTTGAGCACGATGAACATCGCCGCAATACCCCAAATTGGAACAGAGGCTTTATCCGTATCTAAATAGTTGTTTAGCAATCCATGAAAAAAGTAGGTGACCAGCGCCAAAATCATTGCCATGATCAATGACCGACTCTCCCGGTCGGTGGGGTCCCAGGAAACATATAAGGTGATCCCCAGGTAAAACAAATAAGCCACCAGCCCGACCACTAACAGAAAGCCGATCAGACCCGTTTCAGCCAAAGGCCCCAGGTATTCACTATGTGCATTCCCAAGGTTCCCAAAATTGGTGGAAATAATCGTCAGATTCTCCGGCCGTTGAAAACGTGCATATTCAAAAGCGTATGTCCCCGGACCAAAACCAAAGACAGGTCTTTCCACGAACATATCAATTGCACAGGCCCATCGGTTTAAACGTTCCAGATTTGAAGCATCGGTGGTCACGTTGGAAACACTCTCCAGGCGTTTTCCAAAATCCTCCGTCGTGTGCTCTGACTTATTCTTTTCCAGCGTTTGTTGAATCGTTGTCCACGAAAAAAAGGTAGCCAGTGCTAAAACCACGGTGGTTCCCAAAATAAGCGAAAAACGAATTCTCAATTTGATCACGGCCCAAACGCCTAATGCAACTACGATACTTAGCCAGGCAGCACGGGTATACGAGAAGTACAATGCGATCATGTTCACGACGAACAAGCCCCATAAGAAAGCCTGGACCAGCGGTCCGTGTTTTTTCGAAAAATACAATCCCACCAAAAGGGGGAGGTTGAATGCTACCATCGCTCCGTAAATCGTGTGATCTTTAAATAATGGCGACATCACCCAATGCCCTTCCTGCTCTCCAAACTGGTACGAAGCATGAACGACCAGGGTATAGATCATCGCCAAAGTCATTCCAATCGTAAACAACCAAATGGCCCGGACCCGATTGACCCGCGATTCAAAATACACACTTCCAAAGGCAAAAAGTGGAACGACAAACCAAAGTTTGGCGATTAGGAATTTGATCGAAACAAGTGGGTGGGAACTGACCGTACTGCTAATAAGTAACCAGCACAAATAAGCAGCCATCAGCCAAAGCAAGGGAGATCGAAAAAGATAAGATGGAATAAATGGTTTGTGCAATTGCCTCAAAGCAGCAAGAATCGTAAATGCCGCCAGCATTGGCTCCGTTGGAATAAACAAACCAATGCCTTCCACATACTCTTCCAGGTTAATTGAAATAGGGGTCAGTAAAAACAAAGAGAGGAAGAGCCACCTCGTCTCAAAAAAAAGTGCGTACGCAAAGACCACCAGCATCGGAATGGCATAGGCCAACCAGTTATCCTTCCATACAAGTGAAATAGCGACACCACACGCCACTAAAGACAAAATAATCCCTAAAGTATGTTCCTTGAGAAAGTTCACTAGGCTACCTTTCGAAGCTCTTTGAGTCTATCCCTAATCAATAATATAAAGATGATCAGTACGAACCACATCATCGTTGTCACAATGACAATAACCGCTCTTTTGGGTTTCTCTTTCTTATCCGCGACAACGGCTCGTTCGACCACAAACTTGTGATTAAAATCTGTATAGGCATCTGATTCCGCCTGTTCGTATGATTCCTCGAAATCTGCCAATTTGGTTGTTTTCTCGTCCCGAAGCATTACCAGGGCTTCAAATTCCGCTCCATGCTTCATATTCACATCCAACTGCTCCTTAAAATAGGCTCTGTCCGGCCCACTTTTAGCCTGGTTGTATGCCTGATAAAGATTGGCCCGGGCCTCAGTGTTCACCACTCCCATTTTTGAGAGCGAATCCAATTGGCGATTCACTTCCTCGAGGGTCTGCTCAACGATG
Organism: Bacteroidota bacterium; assembly: GCA_006226425.1. GTDB lineage: Bacteria > Bacteroidota > Bacteroidia > Flavobacteriales_D > Crocinitomicaceae > M2408. Next base: position 18,010 of record SBGX01000028.1, read on the forward strand.
CTTTTCTTTCGTTTATTGATCTCAAAGGCCGGAAGGGTTCTTTCCTTAACCATCTGGTTTTTCACCGTATCGATCAGGTCTACAATTTTGTTTGCAATTTCTGCCGCCAGAAAACGATCCCGGTCCAATACATCGATCTGAATCGATCCGTACTTTGTTCGTTGGAACTGAATGTGCTGTTCATACGCCTTACTCAGTTTGTAATATTTGTTCGGGTCATTCGGATCGATGTCATAATGCTTCATCAAATCAAAACGATCCACCACCAGGTTCCTGATTCTGGAAGAAGAAAGAATCTGTACCAATTGTTCTGCCTGTTCTTCCTCTCCGAAGTCCATTGAAGATGCCTTGGCATTTCGTTGCTCCGAGAAAGAAACGGTACTGGTTGCTGCCGGGAACACAATCGCCGTGGACAAAAATTTGGGTGTCATCAAAAAGGTAAGTCCCGCCGTAACAACACCAATAATAAAAGAACTGATGAGAATAAACTTCCGCTTTTTCCAGACATAAAGCAACAACTGATTGTTGCCTTCCTGCATTGCTTTTTCTTTTTCTTCCATAAACTGATTATCGGGCGAATTTACGATTTTATTTCCTTTCTTCCGGTTGAGAATCCGGTTAGTAGGATTAACGGCATTTTGGGAAGATATTGCCCTATTCTAAAGATTTATCAGTCGAATACTGAATACCCGCTTACTAGCGATTGATCATCACAGGCATCACCAGCATCAAAACATCCTCGTGCTCATTTTCAGGATTCGCTGGAACCAAAATTCCCGCTCTGTTCGGTGCACTCATTCGAATCTGTACTTCAGACGTTTCCAGGTTGCCCAACATTTCCATCAAAAACTTCGAGTTAAAGGCAATTTCCAAATCATCCCCGTCGTAAGAACAAGTCAGACGTTCGTTTGATTCATTGCTAAAATCGATGTCTTCTGCGAACAAGGATAATTCCGAACCGGCCATCTTTAACTTGACCTGGTGTGTACTTTTATTTGAAAAGATCGATACCCGTTTCAGAGAACCAAGCAACTGCAATCGATCAACAGTCAGTACATTCGGATTTTCCTTTGGAATAACCGCTTCATAATTTGGGAACTTTCCGTCAATCAGTCGGCAGATCAATTCGATGTCATTGAAGGTAAAAACAGCGTTGCTTTCATTGAATTCCAACAACACTTCCTCTTCTCCGGACAAGTTTGCCTTCAACAGATTCAATGGCTTTTTCGGTAAAATGAATGAAGCACTTCCCTCAGCCTGAGAGTCTGTTCTTTTGTAGCAAACCAATTTGTGAGCATCTGTCGCCACAAAAGTCAATTCGCTTGGTGAGAATTGGCAGTACACCCCGCTCATCACTGGCCGTAAATCATCGTTTCCTGTGGCAAAAAGCGTTTTGTTGATGGCCTTGGAAATAATATCCCCGGTCACTTTCAAATTATTTTGCTTTTCGATTGGTGGAATTTTAGGATATTCACTTCCGTTGTATCCAACCATTTTGGATTTCCCGTTATCGTAAGAAATTTCTATTCCAAAAGTGTCATTGTCGACCAAAAATGTACATGGTTGATCCGGTAGGTTTTTCAAAATCTCAAGAATCAATTTTGCCGGTACACAAATCTTGCCCGACTCATTGGCCTCCACACTCATTTTCGTACGCATGGTTGTCTCCAGGTCAGACGCTGAAATGGTCAGTTCCCCTTCTTGAATATCAAACAGGAAGTTGTCCAAAATTGGCAGCGTATTACTTGTACTAAGGACACCGCTAATACTCTGTAAGTGTCTTAATAGAAGGTTACTTGAAACAATGAAATTCATTTTCTTAGATTTTGACACAAATATACCCTTTTTGTTGAAACGACCTTCAGTACTCAAGGGCTTTATTCTCCTTCTTAGCGATCTTAATTGGCTTCAACTGATTCATCCGGCTTCAAGGCAAAGTAAATGTGTCCCATCGTTAATGGATTAAACACAAAATACTGACACTTCACCAACTCTCCAGAGGGTAATTCACACCAGAATCGGTTGGCATCATAATAAACCGTATCTCCGAAATCATCAACGGTCCATTCTCCGTCCCCTTTGATTCGGAACATTCTTAAACGATGCTCTTTTCCAGAGATTTCTTTTAGATCCAATCGACAAAAAGGCTTGGTTCTTTTGACACTATCCACCTGCTTTTTCGTCAGATCATAATTAACGAATTCGAAGTGTATTTTTTTGTAGTTATTCAGGTAGCGAATCACCATGTTCGTGTCCACAAAAGGCAAGGGACCTTCATTGTTCTCCACCTGATATTGATTCCCTTCTTTTATCACCGAAAAATTCCGTTCCGGATTCTCTGCATAACGGACCCGAACACTTTGGATCTCGTCCCGCTCTATTGCGAAAATATTTGTACATCTCCATCTTCTGGGATCAGCAAAAAAACTTGGTTCGATAATTCCTTCAAAGCCCTTGATCTTCATAATGACCGGAAGGTCACTTTTTTCGTTTCGATTCTCCAATAACATATAGGTCCCATAGTGGTCCTGAGTAGAAAACCCGACGTACCAGGTCTTTTCCCATTTTCCATTCAGAAAAATCTCCACCTTGATATGAGAAGTCGCCATTCGGTTAGCAACTGTTTTTCTGGAATTCTCTGGAACATAACCTTTAAATTCGATCTTCTTAAATACCTCCAGGATTCGTCTAACTGGCTCCTGAATGATACAATCTCCCTTGCTATCGGTCCAGGTACCTTCTGTTCTCAGCAATTCTATTTTATTCGAGAAGGCGTCCGTAATAATGATCTTATCAACGGCTGATGTATCCGCAACACTGAACTCTAACAATTCAGTATCCGACTTCCCACTGTTTCGGATCAGGTTGCTCGCCATAAATGCTAAAAACCCAACGGCCACGATGGCCAAAACAATCCCTATCTTTTTCTTATCCATCTACTTTATTTTTTCCTCCACACGTTCGCTTCGAACATATTTCCTTTTTCGGAGATAGAAAAACAAAAATGCCAGTGCCAGTACCAACAATGAAGGTCCGGCCATATTCAACCATTTATAGGTATTCGCCTGCACTTTCACCGCTTCTTTGTCTATCGTATTAATATCTATTTGCTTACTTCTCAAATCCAGAACTGAATGGTCCCCCATCATATAATCCACCAAATTCTGGAAAAATTCCTGGTTCCCGTAAACAATGGGTTGCATTCCTTCCATCTGGGCCATCGTTTTATCGAAACGCAAACCATTCAATGCCTTCGGCCGATACAACACTTGTCCTTTTTGAATCGTTGAGTCATAATCATTCTGAATGAAACGTCCATTTCCGACTACCAGTACTTTTCCCTCACGGACGCTCTTCTCATGATACTTGATCGCCGGATTGTTGATAAACGCATCCACAATTCTGTTCTTGTAATGGGATTCAAAACTTCCTTCTACCAAGCCAGCCAAACACACTTTATTGCTCTCATCCTCCGGATCTGGCACTAACATTGGATTTTGACCGTAATTCAAGGGAAAGGCTAAACTAACCAATGGTGCCAATCCCGTAACTGATGAATTTGTCGATGAAGTCAAAATGGGTGCAATATTTTCATGATTCCCGACAAATTGCACTTCCGAAGTAAAACGAAGCATCACCGGATCGAGGTTTCGAGCAATCGGATGGCTCGTTGGACTTGCTGCCACATCAAAAAACCATGGAATCAACTTTTGTCGACTCGCCGGAATCAACTTAGGAGCACAACGCACATCTATTACATAGTTGTCATTGATCTTGAGCCCGTAATCAAACAACATCTTATCAAGGTTGAGCTCATAACGCGTCGAATGAGAAATTCCTGTTTTGTGCAATGTGTCCTCGTTCAAATACAGTTTATCCAGAAAACACATCAATCGTCCTCCATCCATCAGAAACTGGTCGATCAGGTACTTGTCCTTATCACTGAAGTTCTTTGTTGGCCGGGCAATAATCAGCCCCTTCACGCCTTTCAAGGCATCAATCGAATCTTTCAGGTCAATATCCTCTATCTGATAATACGGAGAAATCAAGGACCTGATTCGCTGGGTGTTTTTGAACTCCAATTCACCATGCCCCTGCAAAAAGGCAATCCGTGGTTTGATCTTTTGAGTCGTTCTTCGCAAAGCGCTGACAAGCATGTACTCCAGGTTGTTGATGGAGTTTTCAATCTGCGACTCAAAATGAGCATTCAAGGTATAATATTTCCCTTGTGGCGTCCCGGGAAGGAACTGCACATAGCCATCCGTTCTTCCTGAATATTCAATTTTGGCACCCGGCCAGAGCATCATCTGGGTTTGAGCCCCATCTTTCATAAAGGCAATCTCCGCTGGCACAATCCCCCTTCCTTTATTATAAAGCTCTTCGAACAACTCCCGCTGGTCACCTTCTGACCCGGCCATGGGATCTACAAATTCATATTCCAGGCGACTTCCTGCGAATTGCTTGAATTCTTTCAATTTATCCTCAATGCTATTTCGGAATCGTTGAACTTCCGCCGGAAGATTTCCTTCAAGGTATATCTTTAGAAAAATCCGGTTCGAAAAATTGCTGGTATCCTTCAGGTAAAGTTCGGTCCCCTCAGAAAGCGTGTATCTTTTATCCGCCGTAGCATCATAACGGAAATAGATAAATGAGGCGATGATATTGATCAGTATCAAACCAACCAACAGGACTCCAAAAAAAGTCCAGTTAAAAATGCCGCTCGTCCATTTCTTTCTTTCCATCCTAGTTTTTAATTGATTTGATCACTGTCAGAGATGCAAAAATGAACGTGATAATTACCGTCAAAAAATAGACGATATCACTGGAGTCTATCACTCCCCGTTTGATGGAGTCATAGTGATAGATGATCCCTATATACTGTAAAATAAAATCGAAGCCTCCCATCAAATTGAAAGAACCCAGCAAATCAAGTCCCTGGTAAAAAATCCAGCAAAGGAACATCGCCAGAATAAATGCGACAATCTGACTACTGGTAATTGAAGAGGCAAACAAACCAATCGCTACAAAAACAGCACCCAAAAGCAAAAGCCCCAGGTAAGAAGTAATCGTGGCACCATGATCGAATTTCGCCGGGTCCAGGGAAAGCGAGTAAATTGAATAGTAAAAAATCAAGGTTGGCAAGAGCGCAATCGCGACCAAACAAACACCGGCCAGATACTTCGCCAACAGAATACTTAAATCTGAAATCGGTCTGGTAAACAACAGCTCAATGGTCCCGGACCTTCTCTCTTCTGCGATAGAGCGCATGGTAATCGCTGGAATCAAAATCAGAAAAATATAGGGAGACAAATTGAAAAAAGGAATCATATCGGCCTCTGATCCCTCCAGCAAATTGGTAGTATCAGAAATGACCCAATGAAAGAGTCCGGATGTAATCAGAAAGATCAGAATAAAGGTGTATCCGATGACAGAACTCAAAAAACTCCTTATCTCCTTATAAAAAAGTGCCCTCATACGAGTTGGTGAATGCTACTAAAACAAAGTCTCAAATTTATAAATATTGCGCGAATACCAATGTCCCACCACCTAAATAAAACCGGCCCTTTAATAGATGCTACCCCGTACGATCTCACAATGCTGTTTGGTTTTTACTTGCACCCTGAAAATCAACAACTTACCCTGAAAGCCTTGTATTTAGGGCTTTTTTGAATGATCGGGACTTTGTTTTTCTACTTTTTTTTCTACTTTTATGACATACCTCTATCCTTGCTATTTGCATTTTTACGTCATATAGCGTAGCCTCCTATTACGAAGAAGCCTTTAACTTTGTCAAAAACAAAAATTATGAAACACTGGAAACTTTTTGCGCTTTGTTTGATGGTCTCGTCTATCGGCTTCGGACAAAGCATTAACTACAAGATCATTAAAGATCAACCGGAGGATGCGGCTAACTTCTGGATCAATTTTGGATTAATGGACTTCGGCCTGGCCATGGGTAACCTCGAAGGTTACGGGATGTTGGGATGGAGCGTTAATTCCGTCGTAAACGTCAAGAACAAAATGGGAGGTGAGTTCACTTACCGCAAGTTCTACTTCTCTATTGAAGAGGGAAAGGGACGCAATTTTGAATTAGGTGGTTACTACAACCTTTTCGGTAAGAAAAAAACAAAGAACATGCGCGTGGTTCTTTCTTCGAAATCTTCTTCGTATGGTGGTAAAACCTATACGGAAACTACTTCGATGAAGGTTCCCGGAACTCAAATGCGTTCATTTGGAGTACGTGCTGGTTTTAACAGCCAAAAAGACGTGATTCATGGTGAAATGAAAACGCATGAATTCGACGGAGCAAGAAGTTTTAGCTCCAACGGTCTTTATGCAGGGATTTTGTTGACCAAACAAGTAAACCTTACAACACATACCGCTGAGTACGGTGTTAGAGGTTTTGGTCTTTACCGTAGAACATACATTGACCTCATCTTTAACCCAATCAAAAAACTGACGGACATCAATACTGGCACAGAATTTACTGATGTGAAGCCTTCAGCACTCGGATTCCGAATTGGCTGGGAGTTCATGCAACCTGAACCTAGAAAAATTCAGGGGAACGCGATTTACCAAAAAATCGAACTTGGTTCAAGACCTTTGAATGGTTACTATATGATGTACTCTCTTGGATTCAACTTCAAGCGTAAGGTGAAAGCTTTGAGTTCATTCCGCCCAGTTAGAGAAATGGAATAAAATTCACTAAGAAAAAGTTTAAGCGTTAAAGAAAAGATATTATGAAAAAGATAGTTTTAGGGATTTTATGTCTAGTTGGAATAAGCCCGATATTAAATAGTCAAAATAAGATCGAGAACCTCGGTCCGAAGATCAACTCAAAGTACAGTGAGATTTCTCCGTACATCACGCCGGATGGAAGTAAGGTGTTCTTCATCCGTGAAGATCACCCAAAAAACACCCTGGCTGGTGAAACACAAGATGTTTGGTGGTGTCGACTGGAAAATGACAGTGTGACCACTCAGGCCAAACACCTCGGTTTCCCGTTCAATACCATTTCGTACAACAGTATCGGTTTTCAAAGTGCTGATGGTCAGTTGAGAATCATTAAAGGGGTCTTCAACAAATTCGGTCAGTACAAGAAAAAAGGATACTCCTACATGACTATGACCAAAGAAGGTTGGTCTGATCCTGTTGGAATGAAGATCAAAAAGTACGACAAAATGGCTCGCGGTCAGTATGTTGGAATGTGTCTGGCTCCGAGTGGAAACGTTATGATCCTTTCATTCTCAGAGAAAAAAGGACACCCACGTTCCGAGTTGTATATGTCTAAGCGTATTGACGATAAAACCTGGACGAAGCCTAAAAAATTGACTGGAACTCTGGACGGAGATTTTGCTCCTTTCATTGCTTCAGATAATAAAACAATGTACTTTTCGGCTTATGCCCGAGGTGGCCAGGGAAATGCAGACATTTTTGTCATGAAGCGTTTGGATGATACCTGGTTGAACTGGTCTGAGCCTGTGAACCTGGGTGATAAGATCAACACTTCCGACTGGGATGCATACTTTAAGGTTTCGCCAACAGGACGTTACGCGTTCTTAGTAAGCGCCATCGGAGGAAGCTCCGACATCTACCGATTGCCTTTGTTCTCTGAGAAAAAAGAGGAGGCTGTGATCGTAGAAGCAGCAAAACCAGATCCTGTAATCATTGTAGAAGGTATAGTTAAAGATGCTGAAACAAATCAGCCATTGGGAGCTTCACTTCAGTATACCAACCTGACTTCAAACAGCATTGAGGGGATTGGTCGTTCTTCAGTCATTGACGGTGCATACAAAGTGGTTCTTCCTTATGGTTCTAATTTCTCGATTGGAGCGAACCTGGAAGGTTACTACTCTGAGAACCTGAACCTGGATCTTTCACAGGTAGGTGAGTTTGCCGTAATTAAGAAAGACATTTTGTTACGTCCAATCAAGGCTGAGGCGATTATTCGTCTGAACAACATCTTCTTTGAAACGGCAAAAGCAACGCTTCTTCCAACTTCTCAGAACGAGTTAGATGCCTTGATCAAAATCCTGAATGACAATTCCGGAATGGTCATTGAAATTCGTGGACACACGGATAGCCAGGGATCTGATGCGACGAACCAGAAACTTTCAGAAGATCGTGCGAAATCAGTGGTAGATTACCTTGTTTCTAAAGGAATTGCAGCTGAGCGTTTGACTTCCATCGGTTTCGGGGAGAAAAAACCAGCAACGACAAATGATACTGAAGAAGGACGAGCCTTTAACAGACGGGTAGAATTCCGAATTGTAAAAGTTAAGTAATTCTCAAAAAACTGGTAGACCCAGTTGTTTCAATAATGATGAGGGCCCCGAACGAATGTTTGGGGCTTTCTTTTTTAAGGGGTGCTAAGTGAAACAGGCAAAATTTTCCCGTTGAAATAACGTCCTCCCTGAAGTGCAAACCAGGAAATATAAGCAGCCATCTCCTCTGCGGACAAAGGGGCCTGGTATCCCGGGAAAGCTTCTTCCAGCATTTCTGTCTGTACCGCACCCAGACACAAACAATTCATTCGTATCTGGCTTTCCTTGTATTCTTCTGCAAACAGCTCTGTGAAATTGCACAGGGCCGCTTTTGAACCCGAGTAGGCTGTCAGTCCAGGAAACTTGATGCTTCCCTGAAATCCACCCATCGAGCTGATATTTACAATGTGGCAACCCTGTTCCATTTTTGGTAGTAAGGCCTGTACCGTTTCCATAACACCAAACAAGTTAACCTGATAACTTTCCAAAAAGTCTGCTCTTTGTAACTCAGGAAATGGTTTATTGACCAGTTTCCCGGCATTATTGATCAGCACGTCAACTCGGTCCAAATTTTTTGTCAACTCGGTCAGTTGCTGCTTAACGGAATCACCTCCCAAATCAAAATGAGCACATTCCACATTAGGATGTTCCAACAGTTTCTCCATCCCCTTTTGATTGCGGCTAAGTGCCAGGATATGATTCTCCTGGTTTTCGGCCAACAATTCTACCAGCTTCAAGCCAATCCCACGACTGGCGCCCACCACAATAATTTGCCTAGGCATCGTAAGTGATTTTTAGTCGTTCGCTTGCCGGATGTGCCTGACATGTCAAAATATATCCCTCCTGTACCTCATCATCCGTCAGCGAATAGTTCATGGTCATTCTTGCTTTCCCTTCGATCACTTTCGCCTTACAGGTGCAACAAACAGCTCCGCGACAGGAGTATGGAGCATCATATCCCTGGTCATTGACAGCATCCAGGATCACTTGCCCGTCACTTTCCAGTTCAAATGGGATTTTTTCTCCATCCAGGATTACCTCTACCTGAGCTTTTCCATGGAAATCCGTTTCAGCTCCCACATCATTACTCTCCATTCCTGTTTCAGGGGTCGTAAACAACTCAAAATGCACACGCTCTTCCGGTACTCCAAATAACTTAAGTCCAGCCCGAATTCCTTCAATCATCTCTGCTGGACCGCAAAGCATGAATGCATCTGCTTTCAATAAGTCCAGATTCTCCTTTACCAATTCTGAAAGCGCTTTTTGATCCAGTCTTCCCTGGCTGTGGTCCGAATGTTCTTCACGGGTCAAATAATGTTTCACAGATAAATTATTCAATGCTTCCAACTCATCCTTAAACATGACTGAATCCAGGGTTTTATTCGCATAAAACAATTGCATGCTATATTCTTCCTGAACTGCCTGCCTGGCCATAGACATGATCGGAGTAATTCCACTTCCTCCCGCAAATGCGACAATGCTTTTCGCTCCTTCAGGGATTGTAAAGTTCCCTCTTGGCTCAGACACCCACAATTGTGCACCACTGGCCAATTGTTCATTCAACCACCGGGACACCAATCCTCCTTCCACCGCTTTGACTGCGATCTCTATCCCTGATTCGGGTTGACTACACAGCGAATATGATCTTCGCTCTTCCTTTCCTCCTATTTCGATCGACAGGTCAATATACTGTCCAGGTCGAAAGCGAAAAGTACTCATTAATGATTCCGGAACGTCAAAAGTTACGCTCGCACTATCCGCAGTCACGCGACGGACCTCCTTCACTCTTAGCTGGTGAAATCCTCTTGGACCCTTTCCCTGACTTTCTGTTTTTTTCGCTCCGAAAATTCCATTAAATAACTTCATATTCACTCATTTTAGCCTACAAAAGTGCTGATATTTTTCTAGTATTCCATATCCCAGGTCAGGCGACCTGCTCCAATTTCCTATCGGACACGTAAAACAAATATGCCTGAAGCCCTGGCAATCCCATCTCCTGCAAGGCCTTTACATACTGCCGGAGTTGATCTGTATCTTTCTTGCGCGGCATCCCGGTTTTATAGTCCAGGATAATTGTCTGGTCCTTTTTGATCAGAATCAAATCTGGTCGTCGGTGCTCTGAAGCTGCCAAAATAATTTCCTGTTCTCTCAGGACCTGATCCACCTCTTCAAACAACTGCCGATAGTCCTGCATCTCAAAAATCGCGTGTAAATCTTCTTCGAAACGCTTCTTGAACAGCTCTTCCACTTCTCCCGAAAGTATCTTACTTTCCAACACCAAAGGAATCTTTTCGGGTCCGTCGAGCGATGCCAACAATAGATGGAGTTGTTTTCCATAGCGTTGTGCTTCGGATAAACTGTGATCTCGAATCAGATCGAGTTCCTGGAGTGAAATATCCGGAAACCATAGATGTTCACCAGTATCCTTTGGGATCAATTCACTTCCTGCCTGTTCCCTGGCTTCTTCATGCTTTCGATCAGGTTCCCCGGAAACATAAATCCAGACAGCATCGTCTTTCGCCCTCACCCCTGGAAACTGCTGCAGCAGTTTATGAATATGTTCCTGATACTTGTAATCTCCTTTCTTTTTATCGACCATATTGACCACGTATAGCCGTTCCCGGGCACGCGTAAAAATTACGTAATTCAGGTTAATCTTATCAAGCATCGATTTTTGAAATTCTTCTTCATACTTTGCCCTCATGCATGCGAGAGAAGCATTTTTGGACACGGTGCTGTAAAAGAAAAAATCTTCCTGTTTCAATAAATACTTACTCTGTCTGTTCACAATATTCCATGACAATGAGGGGACCATCACGACCGGAAATTCCAGCCCTTTGGATTTATGTCCGGTCATTACTTTAATCGCCTCTCTGTTTTCAGGAATTTGGACCGCTGTCTGGGCTCCCTCCGACTCAAAGTGCTCAATCATAAGAGCCAAATCCGGGCCAATCTGAAGATCAAACTGGAAAAGGTAATCCCCTAACTGATGCAGATACGGGTTGTTTAACTCTTTCAGTCCTATCAACTTGCAACAATGCTGAAATAGTTGATACAAGGTCTCAAACTGAGGAAAAAAATCATGACCCTGCGGAACGATTAAGCTCAGGAAAGCATCTATATCAAAGTGCCTTTTTCTCCTGTCCTCCTCTTTCCAAAATGATCTCAACTGTTCAACGACTTCCTCTCCCCGAAATGAAAAGTACTTTTCACTGAAAATTCTGGCTTCAAGTTCTCCTACCGGATTCAGCTGCCATTTGAAGTATGCCAGCACTAATTGAACCTGTGCGTCTGATCCTAATAGTAAGCTATCTACCGAGACCACTTTATAGCCCTGATCACTCAAATAATTCGCCCAATCATTACACTCTTTCTTGGTATATCCCAGGACGCAGATGTCGCCGGGATCATAGCCTTCTGAAAGACAATCCTTCACCCAGGCCAACAGGTAAGATAAATCGGCTCCCTGTTCTTCTACTTCCCGACTTTCAAAATAAACATAACCTCCCTCAAAGCTCTTTGGATATTGCTCCAAATCTTTGTAGAACTCTTCCATAACTTGAGGATAAGTCTCCTTAAAATGTTCGAAAAAGCGGTTGTTGAAATCCACCAGTCGTGTTCCCGATCTCCAATTTTCGTTAAGCGAAACCAGTTCTCCCATTTCCTGAAAGTAGCGAGACTTCAATGCCAGACCAGGATCGTTTTCCGGGTTATAAATTCCAGGAAGTTCTACAAACTGCTCTGCCAAACCATTTTTGAAGCGATAAATCGATTGTTTGGGATCTCCAACAATCAGGTTCGATTGCCCCGAAGCCAGAGAATTGTGAACCAGGGGAATCAAATTCAACCATTGCAAATGAGACGTATCCTGAAACTCATCTAGCAAAAAATGTTGGTAGCGCGTCCCGATCCGCTCGTAAATAAATGCCGCCTCTTCCTGATTTAACAGACTTGAAATTAAACGGTTAAATTCGGAAATCAGGACGATATTGTCCGTTTTTTTGTAGGCATCCAAGGCCGAGGCGATGAATTGTAATAAAGCGATATTGAAGAAGTTTGAACGAAACACTTTGCGGGCAAAATACTTTTCACGATGTTCTTCATACCAGGTGCAAAAAGCCTTTGCTTGCTGTTTGAGAAGCGGATCAAAAGACTTACTCTTGCCATCCTCATCAAGGGATTTGATCAGTGCAGGTGAGAAAAAGGCCTCATATTTCGTTTGTTCAAATAAATCATCGGCCTTCAAGCGTTCAAAAGCACTTACTGTTCTGCTACCGCCAGGAAAGCTATTTGGATCAAAAGTCGTGGTAACTTCATACAGCTTTCGGGCTTGCATCCTGGCTTCGGCCTCTATTTCTCCCAATTCCTGTTTCAGATGATCGTAACGTACTACTGAAAAGTCACTCTTGAGCAATTCCTCCAATAACAATGCACTGTGTTCTTTTGTCAGAATCTCGGACAAATCCTTCAATTCTGTCTTAAAATCCCATTTCAATCCCTCTTCGAGGTTTTCCCTGGAATAGCGCAGCGCAATATTGGTGAACTCATCCAAGCCCGGTTCATTGATATTCTGAAAGAGCTGATCTACCAGCTGACTCAAAATTTCCCTTTCATTACTTGAAGTTTGGAAATCACTATTTATATTCAAGTCACGGGCAAACGACCGGATCAATCTCAGGTTAAACTTGTCAATAGTCAGTACATGGAAGTCCTCATAGCGATGTAGGATTTGCTTCAGCACGCGACGCGCTCGTTTTCTCAACTGATCCGTTTCCATCATGAAATTGCCTGCCAATTCTGAGAGAAAATTCTGGTCAGATGGGGTTTCTGGATTCGTTAAGCGATGAAGCGCCTGAACAATACGGGATTTCATTTCGCTGGATGCCTTATTTGTGAAGGTCATCGCCAGAATGCTTTGAAAAGAGCTCTGTGTCTCTTCAGAACCGGCGAGGACCAAACGCAGATAGCTTCTGACCAGATTAAATGTCTTTCCGCTTCCAGCTGATGCACTTAACACCTGTAAAGGCTTCTGTTCCCTTGCTTCCATCAAGGCTAAAGATAGAAACTTTCGGACTCCTCCCAACAGTCCATTTGAACAAAATACCTTATCTTTATTACAACTTTCCTACCGCTCCCTACGTTATATGAATATGAGGCTTTTTTCACACAAAAACTTGTTTGTCCTTGCCCTTTTCGCGAGCCTCTTTTTCACGGCTTGCAAAAAGGATCATACCAATCCACCTGTGTATACCTATCGGGTAGAAGTTGTTGCAAACTATCAGGGTGAACCTATTCAGGAAGATTCAATTTACCAAATGCCTTCCGGGGATTTTTTGAAATGGGACGAAATCAAATGCTATCTGGGAAATTTATACTTCCAAAACCAATCTGTTAAGGAGGCCTTTCTCTACGACTGGAAAGCAAAAAAACATCATTTTGAATTTGAACTCTGCGAGGATTTACGACCGGAAAACCTATCTCTGGACTTGGGAGTTGATTCGAGCAGAAATCATCTCGATCCATCCGCATTTCATCCAGCGAATGATTTGAATATACTCATTGCCAATGACATGCACTGGGGATGGAATCCTGGCTATATCTTTCTAAAATTAAGGGCTTACATGGACACTATTCCAGATCAAATTGATCAATTCGATCACGGTTTTGTCTATCATATTGGGAACGATGAAAACCTTGTCAAGATTCAGTTGGATAGTATTGACTGGAAAAAAGAAGGAAATTTGAGAATGATGCATCTGTACTTTGATTTACATCGCTTCCTGAACGGACCAAATTCGATCAATTTTAGAGCAGAAAACAAATCCCATTCTGAATCCAATCTAGCTGGTTTAAACAGCCGAATTATGCAAAATGCTGCCAATGCGTTTTACCTCAACCCATGAGAATAATATTTCTGTTTCTTTTGATGATCACGCTGATCTCCTGCCGAAAGGACCAGGTTCATTATGAACTCACTCCATACCAGGCAGACGTCCCCTCACACTTCCCGGCCATGCCGATTCCACCAGATAATCCTATGAGTCTGGAGGGTGTTGAGTTGGGCCGGAAACTTTTTTATGACAAGCAGCTCAGCCTCGATTATTCCATTTCCTGTGCATCCTGCCACGATCAATCAAGGGCATTCAGTGACTCTGTAGCTTATTCAAAAGGAGTTAACGGAACACTCGGTCAGCGCAATGCCATGGCACTCTTCAATCTCGGGTGGCAAAAATCTTTCTTTTGGGACGGTCGGGCACATACGCTGGAAGAGCAGATTTTGGAACCTGTACCTAATCCGATCGAAATGCATTTGGATTGGGAAACAGCACTTCAGCGCATTTCGTCTGATCCTTTCTACCAGCAGGAATTCAAAAAAGTATTCAACTCGGAAAGTCCTGGCAAGGAAGAGGTCAGTAAAGCAATCGCTCAATTTCTCAGGACCCTGATTTCAGGAAAATCCAAATTTGATGTGATGTATAAAATTGCCAATAGCCTTAGTTTGGACGCTTCCGAAAAAGTAATTTCGAATCAAATCACCCCACAGGAATGGGCCGGCTATGACCTCTTCAAAAGTCTGAATGGGGCTGACTGTTTTCACTGTCACAATGGCCCCTTGATGCAGGTCCAGGGATTCAGCAATAATGGGCTTGATCAATCTCCACCTGACCCTGGTTATGGTTTCCTAACCGGAAAAGCGGAAGATCAGGGGAAATTTAAGATTCCCAGTCTTCGCAATATCGCATTGACCGCTCCCTATATGCACGACGGACGTTTTGCCACACTCGATGAAGTCATTGAACAATACTCCAGCGGAGTCCAAAATACAACGCTTACAGATCCGCTCATGGAGTTTGCCCACCAGGGAGGGGTACAGTTGAGTGAGGAGGAAAAACAAGCGCTCAAGGCCTTCCTGCATTGTTTGACAGATGAACAGTTTGTCAAGGACCAACGCTTCGCTGATCCGAACTAAGTTTGTGGATAACTTTCGTTTCAATTCCCCATTCTTTTGAGCATTAATATTTATTTTGGTTGCCTGCTAAAATTTTTAGGGATATATGACCACTTTAAAACTTATTGCCTGTCTTGTTTCCTTTTCGCTCTGTGTCTGGACCAGCGCACAGGTAAATGACCATGCTCTCGGTCTTCGGGGAGAATTGGGAGATCACGAGAACAGAGGAGAAATCAGTTATCAACTCGGATTTTCCGACATTACCAGATTGGAACTTGACCTGGGATATACACGGCAAAATGCAGCAGATCAAATCACAACGGCCGGAATATATCACTGGGTACTCAACCTCTTCGGTGGCTTCAATGCCTTCATCGGACCCGGAGCCCGATTGGGTTATTACCTCCCCGGAAACCCTGAGTTGGAAGGCTTTACGGCTGATGCCGGAGGACAACTCGGAGTAGAATATGATTTTTCTTACAACGGTCCCCCTTTGATGTTGAGCTTTGACGCCCGACCAATGTTTCGCTTTATCGGGGATGGAAAAAGAGGCTTTACCTATGGAGGAGCCTTCGCGATCCGAATTACCTTCTAAATTTTAGCGGATAATCAAATCAAAGGGCATGCGCATCTGGATCCCGGTTCGTTGATCGATGGATTTAATCAGCTGGTACTGCTGATAAAGCTGATCTGTTAATTTTCCGGATGACTTCACATTCCCCTGTTCATCCAAAGCCTCCACAATTTTTTCCAATGGATTCTCCTTCTTTCTAGGATAATAGATCACTTCCGGGTCTTTTATTCCAGCTTTCTTCGAGGCAAAAGTAATCGCCTCTCGGAGCCCACCAAGTTCATCAACCAAACCAATCTTTTTGGCATCTGATCCGAGCCACACACGACCACGCCCCAATTGATTGGCGCGCGCTACTTCTATTTTTCGACCTGTGGACACACGAGCCAGGAAATCGTCATAGATTTGATCAACTTCCCGCTGAATAATTTCTTTTTCCTCGTCTGTTAGTTTCCGGTTGGTACTCACCACAGCGTGTTTATTGGTACTTATCTGGTCAAAACTCAGTCCCAGTTTATCCTGCATCAGCTTTCCCGTGAAAGGAATCATCCCAAACACCCCAATGGATCCCGTAATCGTATTGGGATCTGCAAAAATATAGCTAGCCGGACAAGAAATATAATATCCTCCGGAAGCGGCCAAATCTCCCATGGAAACAACTACTTTCTTCTTCTTGTTCAACAAATCGACCTCTCTCCAGATCTCATCACTCGCCAGAGCGCTTCCTCCCGGGCTATTGACACGAAGAACGACGGCCTTGATCTTCTTGTTCAATCGTACTTTTTTGAGTTCTTGACAAAGTTTTTCCGAACTCAAACCATCTCCCTGTCGCACAACATCCCCTTCGGCCAAAATCACGGCCACATTTGCTTTCGACTTTTGTTTCTGATCCAATTTGAATTTATCCGCTGCATAAGCTTCAAATGAACTTAATTTCAACTCCTTTTCAGACCCTGCCCCTGACTTCTTTGCCAAAATAGTCAATACCTCGTCCCGATATTTTGTGGCGTCCATCAGACCATGTTTAACGGCTTCCTTTGGGTTCTTAACATCCAAATTTTCCGCCAGATGATTGAGCTTTTCACTGCTCATTTTTCGGTCATGTGCGATATCCTCCCGCATTTGTTTCCAGAGCAGAGATACATAACGTTCCGTTTGAAGCCTGCTGGAATCACTCATCGACTCCCTGAAAAAAGGCTCTACGGCACTCTTAAAATCATTATTTCGACCCCGAACGACCTGCATTTCGACCCCTACTTTCTCCAGCGTGTTTTTGAAAAAGGTCAATTCCGCTCCCAGTCCGACAAATTCCATCATGGAACTTGGAAAACCGTAGCAAGTATTGGCCGCACTGGAAATGTAATACTCTTTTTGCGTAATGATCTCCCCGGCATTATATGCGATCACAAACTTACCTGATTGTTCGAAGTCGTTGATTGCTTCTCTGATCTCATGCGCTGTCGCCATTCGGCAACTAACTCCATCCAATTCCAGAAAAACCCCCCGAATTCTATCATCCTTTTTGGCCATTTCAAAACCATAAAGCAGTTCACTCAGACCGACGGTCTTGTTTACCCTCATCGTCACCGGATCAATGTCTGAATGAGATTTTTCAGAAATCGGACCCTGCAGGGTCAAATGTAGAACCGTCCCATCCTTATAGCTTTTTACCTTTTCACTGGTCAAACCTGCAATTGCTCCTCCCAGAATCAGAACCGATAATAAAATTACTACAATCGCTACCAGCAATGTCGCTAAAAAACTAGGCCAAAAAACGCGTCCAAAGCTTACTTTCCTGTTTGTCATAATACACCAAAATTCTCTTAATCAAAGATAAGAACTTGTGAAGCTAACTGGCGGACAAAAAGGATAAATGGAATATTGACGGTAAGAAATTCCTCCTTTTTAAGAGGGGCGGAAACAAAAGTCCCCGGAAATTCCCGGGGACGCTGAAAACTATAAAACTATGTGATTGTTGTATGGAGGTCGGTTTCTTTTACAGAATAATCGAAATTCCGAATTTCCCACCAGAGAAGGCATTTCCTCCGCCACCTTCCAGATTCAGTCCGAATTTCTCATTGAAGTAATAGCGGATTCCAAGCTGACCACCTAATCCCAAACCACTGGTATGATCTCCAGGGTAATCAGAGGAAGAATTCCAAACGTAGAATCCAATGTTCGCTCCGGCGTACAAATCCCATTCCTTCGGGATGTTCAATAGCGTATTAAAATGGTAATTCACATTCCCAGAAAATCCCATGATGGAGTGTCTGTACTTACGGTCGTCAAATTTCCAGTGCTCTTTGTATGATCGATAGGAGCCTTCAAAGCCGACAGAAATATCTGGATGTACTCCAAAATCCATCCCGGCATAGACAGGTATTCCCCAGGAAGAAAGGCCAACTCCGGCATTCACTTGTTTTCCTCCTTTTCCTAACATACTTTGTGCATTTATAAAACACGCGCTCAAAGATACAAGCGATACAATAACTAGATTTTTCATGATAAAAAGATTTGCGGTTCTACTATTCTAACACGCAAACTTCCATTTACCCCCACCCAAATCTGAAATTATTTTTTGGAATCTCGTTGAAACAACGCTTTTACCTTCGATCCAAGCTTTTTAAACTTGTGAAAAAAGCCCTTTCCTCTCTTCTTCGAGAAACGCTGTTTCTTAATATCATAATGATAAAATTCGTCGGCTTTGATATGTACTTTTTCCTTTCGGTCTTCGGAATAAACAACAATCTCCCCCTCGAGCACGGAAATTTCCACTCGCTCTTTCTCAGGATGCTCTTTAATTCCAAAGATAGTTCCAACGACATCTACCCGAATATGCTCTCCATATAGACGAAAGGGCTTCTTGCCTGGCTTCACATTAAAATAAGCCTCTCCGTTCAGGTATGCCATCCGGGGCTTCGACTGATCCGACGTTTGTTCATATTTCAGCTTACTAGATTGATCCAAATAAACAAATGATCCATCATTCAAGAAAAGTTCCTTTGCTTCATCCCGGGTTTCAAATCGTTGCTTTGTAGGAGCGTCATTTGTAACCTGCTCTTTGACCTGAGCTTGCTGCACTTTTTGAAACGCTTCGGGTTCTTTGGACCTTGATACCCAAAAAATAATGCTTGCGACACCTACCAACAGCAACAGTAGTGCCGCGTATTTGTACAGGGGGCGAATCATCCTCAAGCCTTTTGGCTGCTGAAGTAGCTTTTGTCTCAAACTTTCCCAGGATCGGTCTTCGTTGATTAAGTTTTCATCTTCCATCGGCGGTACTTCTTTCCAAAGTTTCCCCAGGTGCTCATAATACACTCTGTTCCTTTCCGACTCGGAAAGCCAGTTTTCAAGCAAAAGAATTTCTTCAGAACTAGCACTTCCGAGCAAGTTCTTCATGATTAAATCTTCTATATGAAACTGTTCTGTCATTTATACAAACCTAGCCATTTCAGTCACTTGTTCCTAAAAACTCCTTATAAATTTTCGGTTTCAGACTCTGGTTGATAATGCGAATGGCC
Source organism: Bacteroidota bacterium (assembly GCA_006226425.1). Lineage (GTDB taxonomy): Bacteria > Bacteroidota > Bacteroidia > Flavobacteriales_D > Crocinitomicaceae > M2408. Next base: position 37,315 of record SBGX01000028.1, read on the forward strand.
TTTCCCATGTGCTTTTCGACCGTTTTAATAGATAAATCCATCAACTCCGCAATTTCTCTATACTTCATCTCCTCCAAACGACCCAAAACAAAAACTGTTCGACACTGTGGGGGTAAGGATTCGATGGCTCTATTAATTTCCTGCTTCAGCAAGCTCAAGTCCATTTGCGTAAGATCAAAACCCGCAGATGGCGTGCCAAGATAATCTGAAGGGAACTGTTCCAGACTTACATTTTTGCCCGAATCTCGCTTGTGATTTAATGAACGATTGTACACGGCTGTCGTCAAATAGGCATCGATCGAACCCTCAAAACTCTCTAGCCGATTACTCTCCCACAGTTTGAGGAAAACATCCTGGATAATATCTTCCGTCACATCAGCATCCACGGTAATGCGATGTGATATGACAAAAAGACGCCTGTAATTTTTCCTAAAAAGGGATTCGTATTGTTTTAGCCGGTCCATTTCGGCCGTAAAGATCGAATATTTTTAATTAGCTGCCTTGAAAATGATCAACTTTACGTCCAACATTGATTAAGTGAGTTGCTAAATCGGTTTTTTGTCGATCTATCACCTAAAAACATAGGTGTATTTTCTCCCTGAAACTGAACTGCTTGATTCAAGCTCTCAATCCATACAAATAAAAAAGCGACCCCTAAGAGGTCGCTTTAAATTATCTGATAAAAAGGTTTGAATTATTTCTCTTCTTCCTCCTTAGAATCATCTTCTTTTTTAGCTGCTGGCTTTTTTTCTTCCTTCTCTTCTTTTGCTTCTTTCTCCTCTGCCTTCACCTCTTCTACTTTCTCTTCCACAACTTCCTCCGCCTTTTCAGCTACTTCTTCCACTACCTCAACAGCTTCTTCAACTACTTCCTCTGCAGCTGCAGCCACCGTTTCTGTAGTCTTCGCTTTCGAACCACCTCTACGGGAACGACGCGTTGTTTTCTTCGCATCCTGATTGTTTAGCATCAATTCGTTGAAGTCAACCAATTCAATCATACACATTTCTGCGTTATCTCCCAATCGATATCCTGTGCGAATGATACGCGTATATCCTCCTGGTCGATCTGCTACTTTAGGAGCAATGTCCCGGAACAATTCAGAAACAGCTGTTTTATTTTGCAAGTAACTAAATACAACCCTTCTTGAATGCGTTGAATCGGTTTTTGATTTCGTGATAAGCGGCTCAACATATCCTCTCAAAGCTTTAGCCTTAGCAACTGTCGTTGTAATTCTTTTATGCTCGATGAGAGAACAGGCCATGTTGGAAAGCATCGCTTTTCTGTGCTGCGATTTTCTTCCTAAATGATTAATTTTTTTACCGTGTCTCATGTTAATATTTTTAGCTCAGTTCCTAGTCTTTGTCAAGTTTATACTTAGAAACGTTCATTCCAAATGTCAAACCTTTGTTATCTACCAGGTCTTCCAACTCAGTTAACGATTTCTTACCAAAGTTTCGGAACTTCAACAAGTCATTTTTGTTATAGGAAACCAGGTCTCCCAATGTTTCTACATCTGCTGCTTTCAAACAATTCAGGGCACGAACGGAAAGATCCATATCTACCAATTTTGTTTTCAGCAATTGTCTCATGTGCAGGGAAGTCTCATCAAATTCTTCCGTTTCTGATTTCACTTCACTATCCAAGGTGATTTTTTCATCAGAGAACAGCATGAAGTGGTGAATCAAAATTTTAGCCGCTTCTTTCAGGGCATCCTTTGGATGAATTGATCCGTCCGTTGTAATTTCAATTACAAGCTTCTCATAATCCGTCTTTTGCTCTACACGGAAGTTTTCCACTTTGTAATTGACGTTCTTAATCGGAGTAAAGATCGAGTCAATAAAGATGGTCCCGAACTGGGCGCCACTTACTTTATTCTCCTCAGCAGGCACATAACCTCTTCCTTTCACAATTGTCAATTCCATTTCGAATTTGACAGATGATTCCATGTTACAAATCACCAAATCCGGATTCAACACCTGGAACGCAGAAGTAAACTTACCTAAATCCCCAGCTTTCAATTGCTCCTGACCCGAAACAGAAATTACGACTGTTTCGTTGTCTATTCCATCTATTTGCTGCTTAAATCGAACCTGCTTCAGATTCAAAACGATTTCAGTAACGTCTTCTACCACTCCTTTCAAGGTGGTAAACTCGTGATCGGCACCTTCGATTCGCACGGATGAAATCGCGTATCCTTCCAAAGATGAAAGTAGGATACGACGAAGTGCATTACCAACAGTGATTCCGTATCCAGGTTCGAGCGGACGGAACTCAAATTGTCCTTTCTGCTCATCCGACTGGATCATGATCACTTTATCTGGTTTTTGAAAATCTAGAATAGCCATTATAATGCTGTTTTTATTATTTAGAATACAATTCGACGATCAGTTGCTCCTTAATGTTCTCTGGGATCATTTCTCGTGAAGGAACAGCTACCAGTTTCCCTGCTGTTTCAGCTGGATTCCAGTCTAACCAATCATACTTTTTCGAGTTTGCAGCAAGTGAATTTGTGATCGCTTCCAGGTTTTTCGATTTTTCACGAACACCAACTACATCCCCTATTCGAACTGTATAGGACGGGATGTTTACCACGCTTCCGTTTACTGTAATGTGTTTGTGCGAAACCAACTGGCGTGCACCACGACGCGTTGGAGACACCCCCATTCGGAAAACAATGTTGTCCAAACGAGTTTCACACAATTGAAGCAATACCTCACCGGTAATTCCTTTCATGCGTGAAGCTTTTTCAAACATGTTCGAGAACTGACGTTCCAGAATTCCGTAAGTGTACTTCGCTTTTTGTTTCTCTGCCAGCTGAATTGAGTATTCAGACTGTTTTCCCCCTCTTCTCTTGGAAGGGCCATGTTGTCCTGGACCGTATGGTCGCTTGTCCATTGCCTTGTCCGGTCCAAAAATTGGATCTCGGAAACGACGGGCAATCTTCGATTTGGGACCTCTGTATCTTGCCATTGTTTACTTTATTTAATTAAGGACGATTATGAATTAAGGCTTCTCCTTCGATAATCTTGTTGTGCGAAACAACGGTCCTTAGTTGTTACGATTTAAAATTATACTCTTCTTCTTTTAGGTGGACGACATCCGTTGTGTGGCAACGGCGTGATGTCAATGATTTCCATAACTTCGATTCCGGAATTATGCAGGGAACGTATAGCAGATTCTCTACCGGAACCAGGTCCTTTAACATACACTTTCACCTTACGTAATCCGAAGTCATGTGCTTCTTTCGCGCAATCCTCAGCGGCTACCTGTGCTGCATAAGGAGTGTTCTTTTTAGAACCGCGGAAGCCCATTTTTCCAGCAGAAGACCAGGAGATCACCTGACCAGCGCTGTTTGTCAAAGAAATAATCACATTGTTGAAGGTAGCTTGAATATGCGCTTCACCCACTGCGTCTACTTTGACATTTTTCTTCTTCTTTTGATTAGACTTTGCCATCTTTATTAATTAAATTTTAACTGCACCAATGCTTGTTTTCATCAAGCACTAACGCATTTCTTATTTAGTCACTTTTTTCTTGTTAGCAACTGTTTTTCTCTTTCCTTTTCTTGTTCGGGAGTTGTTCTTTGTACGCTGACCTCTTAAAGGCAATCCGGCTCTATGACGGATTCCTCTCTGACATCCGATGTCCATCAATCGCTTGATGTTCAACTGAATCTCTGAACGGAGAGAACCTTCTGTTTTAATTTCATTTACTGACTCACGAATCATACCAATTTGTTCATCGGTCCAATCCTGAACTTTGATGTTTTCATCAATATTGTTCTTTGCCAGAATACTTTGGGCGGTACTTCTACCAATTCCAAAGATATAGGTCAAAGCGATTACTCCTCGCTTGTTCTTTGGGATATCTATTCCTGCTATACGTGCCATAATAATATTTGATTATCCTTGTCTTTGTTTTAGTTTCGGATTCTTCTTGTTAATCACGTAAACTCTTCCTTTTCTTTTCACGATCTTACAGTCGCTTGATCGCTTCTTTACTGACGCTCTTACTTTCATTTTATTTCTTTTTTGGGGCCAGGGCCTATTTGTATCTGAATGTGATTCGTCCTTTTGTTAAATCGTAAGGAGACATTTCCACCTTCACTTTATCACCAGGTAAAATCTTAATGTAATACATTCTCATTTTCCCGGAAATGTGTGCCGTTATCACATGTCCATTTTCCAACTCTACGCGGAACATCGCATTGGATAAGGCTTCGATAATAACTCCGTCCTGCTCTATTGATGATTGCTTTGCCATAGACTATATCGAGTATTCATTTGATGTTCGACGACCTCGTACTTTGGAGCCTTCCATCAACCCGTCCATGTGACGATTCAATAAATAACTCTCGATCTGCTGCAATGTATCCAACACCACACCTACCATGATCAGAAGGGATGTTCCTCCAAAGAACATGGCGAATGACGGGTTCACGCCTGCCAATTTTGCGATTGCTGGAAAAATAGCAATGACTGCCAGGAAAATCGATCCCGGCAAAGTAATGCGCGAAACCAATGAATCGATGTACTCTGCTGTTTCTTCCCCGGGTTTAACTCCTGGGATGAAGCCGCCATTACGTTTCATATCGTCCGCCATCTTTCGAGGATTGATCATGATCGCTGTGTAGAAATAAGTAAACACAATGATCAAAATGGCCAACACTAAATTGTATGTAAAGCCATAAATATCCCCTAAACTTTGCTGAATAAATCCTCCTCCTTCGGCTGCATTGCTTGCAAACAACATCACCGGAATGGTCATAATCGCCTGAGCAAAGATGATTGGCATTACCCCACTTGCATTCACCTTAATTGGCAAATAGCTTCGTGCTCCCCCCTCTTCGATATTTCGACTTCCAGCAATACGTTTGGCGGTGTTCATCGGAATTTTTCTAACTCCCTGAACAATGAGGATTGTTCCCATCACGATCACCATAAAGGCTACCAATTCAAGAACCATCTTAATCAGGTTGTTTTCGTTAAATCCGATCTCTGCAATCAAGGCTTGTGGCAATCTGGAAAGGATCCCTACGGTAATCAACAATGAAATCCCGTTTCCTACTCCACGATCTGTAATACGCTCCCCTAACCATACTGCGAACATAGCACCTGCAACCATCACGATGGTGGATTGAACCCACCAAAACGTTCCGGCATCTACTGGAAGGGCTCCTTTTTGACCAACCCAAAGGGCCAGGTAAGAAGGTGCCTGAAGTGCACAAATCGCGATCGTCAAGATTCGCGTATAATTATTGATCTTTTTTCTTCCTGATTCTCCTTCGTTCTGCATTTTCTGAACGGCTGGTACTGCCATTCCCAAAAGCTGCATGATGATGGAGGCACTAATGTAGGGCATAATCCCCAATGCCATTACGGAGGCATTCGTAAAACCACCTCCTGAGAACAGGGCCAAAAGTGACTCAATTGCATTTGCATCGTCCTGTGCATTTGCAGCAGCCAGCGCATCGTAATTAACACCTGGCAGGATAACAAAAGAACCTATTCGGTACACCAGGATCATACCAAGTGTAAAGAGGATCCGCTTGCGCAGTTCCTCTACTTTCCAAATGTTCTTTAGATTTTGTATAAACTTGTTCATTTTACAAAAATGTGTGCAAAGTTAATTAGATTTCTGAACATACACCACCCTGAGCTTCAATTCCTGCTTTCGCAGAGCTCGAAAATTTGTGTGCTGTTACATTAATTTTTGCTTTTAACTCGCCACGTCCAAGAATCTTCACCAAATCATTTCTGGAGATGATTCCGTTTTCACGTAAAACCTCCACGTTGATTTCTTTTACTTTTTTACGGTCGATCAAATCCTGGATAATGTCCAAGTTGACTGCTTTGTATTCTACCCGGTTAATATTCTTGAATCCGAATTTAGGTACCCGACGCTGCAATGGCATCTGACCTCCTTCGAATCCTACTTTTTTACTGTAACCGGATCTTGATTTTGCTCCTTTATGTCCACGAGTAGAAGTCCCACCATAGCCAGAACCCTGACCACGGCCTATACGCTTCTTGCTCTTTACGGAACCTTTTGCCGGAGTTAAATTATGTAAGTTCATTTTGCTTCTTTTTAATGTTCTACTCAACCACTTCTACCAAGTGCTGTACTTTTTTAACCATTCCAAGAACTTGTGGTGTAGCTTCTTTTTCCACTACCTGATTCAGTTTTCTGAATCCCAAAGCCTTGATCGTCGCCTTTTGATCAGCTGGACGTTTAATCGCACTTCTTACTTGCTTTATTTTAATTGTAGCCATGTCCGAAATTTTTAACCGTTAAACACTTTGTCCAGACTAATTCCACGTTGCTTGGCAACTGCTACCGCGTCTCTCATTTGAGAAAGGGCGTCAATTGTTGCCTTGATCACGTTGTGTGGGTTTGAAGACCCTTGCGACTTAGCCAATACGTTATGTACTCCAACACTTTCCAGTACGGCACGCATCGCACCACCTGCGATTACTCCGGTACCATTCGTTGCTGGTTTCAGTAGAACCTGAGCACCTCCATACTTCCCTTTTTGGGCGTGTGGAACAGTTCCCTTCAAAATTGGAACTTTGATCAAATTCTTCTTTGCATCGTCGATCCCTTTAGTAATTGCCTCAGTTACTTCTTTGGCTTTTCCTAAACCGTGACCTACAATACCATCTTCATTTCCGACAACGACAATGGCTGAAAAGCTAAAAGTTCGCCCTCCCTTGGTCACTTTCGTTACCCGGTTAACGGCTACCAGCTTATCCTTCAACTCAATGTCTGCGGATTTTACTCTATTCAATGTTTGTGTTGCCATCGTTTCTTAAAATTTAAGTCCGCCTTCTCTTGCTGAGTCGGCCAATGATTTAACTCTACCGTGATACAGATATCCGTTGCGATCAAAAACAACGCTCTCTATTCCGGCTTTGACTGCTTTTTCTGCAATTTCTTTTCCAACAACAGCAGCTTGCTCGATTTTAGCAACTTTTTCTGCCTTTTTGTTCTTGTAAGAAGAAGCTGACGCCAGGGTTACCCCGTTCACGTCGTCAATCAATTGAGCATAAATTTGCTTGTTACTGCGAAACACAGTTAAACGTGGCACTTGAGCATTACCAGAAATTCTTTTTCTGATTCTTCTCTTGATCTTCGCACGTCTATTTATTTTACTAAATGCCATAACTCGTTAATTACATTAATTATTTTGCTGCAGATTTACCAGCTTTTCTTCTGATTTCTTCACCTACAAAACGGATTCCTTTTCCTTTGTATGGTTCCGGCTTACGAAGGGATCGAATTTTAGCTGCAACCTGCCCGACCAATTGTTTGTCATGCGACTCCAATGTAACTACCGGGGATTTCCCTTTTTCGGTCTGTGCAGACACTTTAACTTCTTTTGGAATCTCGATAACCACCGGATGTGAGAAACCTAATGCTAATTCCAACAATTGTCCGTTGGCATTGGCTCGGTAACCTACTCCGTTGATTTCCAATTCCTTTTTAAACCCTTCCGAAACGCCGATCACCATGTTGTTCAACAAAGCGCGGTACAAACCATGCTTGGAACGGTGGTCAGGTGCGTCCGATTCGCGGGTAAAGGTGATTGTTCCGTCCTCTACAGATAATTTCACACAAGTATCTATTTCTTGTGCCAATTCTCCTTTAGGACCCTTGACGGTAACCATCGTTCCGTCTACCTTTACTTCTACTCCACTCGGGATCGTAACTGGGGATTTACCTATCCTTGACATTTTAAATAAACGTTATTAATTAATATACGTAGCAGAGAACTTCTCCACCAACATTCTTACTTCTTGCTTCTTTGTCAGTGATCACACCTGCTGAAGTTGAAACGATGGCAATTCCCAATCCGTTCAACACTCGTGGCAAATCTGATGCACTGCTATACTTTCTTAATCCTGGTCTGGAAGCACGCTCCAACTTGGTAATTGCAGGTACTTTAGTAGATGGATTGTATTTCAGGGCGATTTTAATTGTTCCCTGCTTATCATCCTCTTCGAATTTATAGTTTGTGATGTAACCTTGATCAAAAAGAATTTTTGTCATGGCACGCTTCACATTCGAACCTGGAATTTCCACTACCTTTTTACCAGCCATATTCGCGTTGCGAATACGTGTCAGGAAATCTGCTATAGGATCTGTATTCATATCTCTTCCTATTATTTTATTACCAACTTGATTTTTTTACTCCTGGGATCTTTCCAGCCAAAGCCATTTCACGGAAAGTTACCCTGGAGATACCGAATTGTCTCATGTAACCTCTTGGACGCCCAGTCAGACCACAACGATTGTGCATTCTGTTCTTGGCTCCATTGGCAGGCATTTTTTGCAATTTTCTCATGGCCTCCCATTTGGCTTCAATGGTCTCGTCATCCGTATTCTTTGATTTCAGAATCGCTACCAACTCAGCTCTTTTTTGAGCATCGCGAGCTACGAGTCTTTCTCTTTTGCGCTCACGCGCTTTCATTGATTCTTTTGCCATTTCTTCTTATTTTTTTGTGAATGGGAATCCAAATGCATCCAACAACGCCTTTCCTTCCTCGTCGCTTTGTGCAGACGTAACGAAAGTGATGTCCATTCCTAAGATTCGGTTTACCTTATCAATATCTATTTCCGGGAAGATGATGTGCTCTTTTACCCCAAGGTTGTAGTTTCCTCGTCCATCAAAGCCTTTTGGGCTAATTCCACGAAAATCTCGTGTACGTGGCAAAGCAACTGCTACCAAACGATCCAAAAAGTCATACATTTTCTCTCCTCGCAAAGTAACCTTCGTTCCGATTGGCATTCCCTTACGAAGTTTGAAGTTTGAGATGTCTTTTTTAGAGATCGTTTGAATTGCTTTCTGACCAGCAATACGAGATAAATCTTCTACGGCACTCTCAACCAGTTTTTTATCAGCCACGGCATCTCCGATTCCCTGACTAATTACAATCTTCTCAAGTTTAGGCACTCGCATTGGCGTTTTGTACCCGAACTTTTCAGTAAGCGCAGGAATGATTTCCTGATCATACTTTTCCTTTAGTCTTGGTGTGTATTTCATTACTTAATCTCCTCCCCTGACTTTTTAGCGAAACGGATTTTCTTTCCGTCCTTGTTCAACTTACTTCCTGTTCTTGTCGCTTTTCCTTTGTGCACCAACATTAAGTTGGAAATGTGGATACTTCCTTCTTTGTCCACAATTCCTCCTTCCGGATTAGATGCGCTGGGCTTCTCATGTTTCTTGATCATGTTCACCCCTTCGACAATTGCTCTCAGGCTTTTTCTGTCAATTGACTTAACACTTCCTTCCTGACCGCGTGACTCTCCGCTCAATACCTTCACGGTGTCACCTACTTTAATATGTAATTTCTGTTGCATTGTGTTCCAGTTTTAATTATTAAAGTACCTCAGGTGCCAGGGAAACGATTTTCATGTAGTTGTTCTCACGCAATTCACGTGCAACCGGACCGAAAATACGAGTTCCTCTCATTTCACCTGCTGCGTTCAAAATAACCACGGCATTATCATCGAAACGAATGTACGAACCGTCAGCTCTACGAACTTCCTTTTTTGTTCTAACTACCACAGCCGTAGCCACCTGTCCTTTTTTGACAGCGCCAGAGGGCATTGCGTTCTTGACTGAGACGACAATTTTATCTCCTACTGAAGCATATCGACGTTTTGTTCCACCTAATACGCGGATACAAAGCACTTCTTTTGCTCCGGAGTTGTCTGCTACTGCAAGTCTTGATTCCTGTTGTACCATTACTTAATTTCTTATTTAGCTCTTTCAACAACTTCAACTACTCTCCAGTTCTTTGTTTTTGACAAAGGACGTGTCTCCATAATCAAAACCGTATCACCAATGTGGCAATCGTTTTTTTCATCGTGGGCGACAAATTTAGTAGTTTTTTTTACGAACTTTCCATATTTCGGGTGCTTTACCTTCCGTTCCACGGAAACAACGATGGATTTATCCATCTTGTCACTGGTAACGACCCCGATTCTTTCTTTTCTTAAATTACGCTTTTCCATACTGAAGCCTATTTCTTAGTTATCAGACTTACGCCTGAGCATTTCTTTTGTTCAATTCAGTTTTCAGGCGGGCAATTGACTTTCTCAGCGTTCTAATCTGCATCGGGTTTTCCATTGGTGTTACCCGGTGAGACAGCTTCATTTTTCCCAATTGCTCCTCGAAAAGACCAATTCGGCTTTTCAAATCTGCATCTGATAATTGAGTGATTTCGTTCTGTTTCATCTTTCAATTATTTTCCTGGTATTACATAGTCATTTCGCACGACGAACTTACATTTGACTGGCAATTTTTGAGCGGCCAATCTCATGGCTTCTTTCGCCACTTCGTAAGGCACTCCATCTGCTTCAAACATGATTCGTCCCGGACGTACCACTGCCACCCAGTGACTTGGTGCACCCTTTCCTTTACCCATCCGTACCTCAGCTGGTTTTGCTGTTACCGGTTTGTCTGGGAAAATGCGAATCCAAACCTGACCTTCACGTTTCATGTAACGCGTCACGGCAATACGAGACGCCTCAATCTGACGGGATGTAATCCAACCAGGCTCCAGTGTTTTTAGACCAAAAGATCCAAAAGCGATTCTACTTCCACGCTCCGCTACCCCTCTGTTTCGTCCTTTCTGAGCCTTTCTGAATTTCGTTCTTTTTGGTTGTAACATTTTCTAACTTTTTACTGTTTCAACTTATTTTTTCTTTCTTTTTCCAGCTGGTCTGCGTCCGGCTCCTCCTCCTTTGGAAGAGTTTCCCATTCCAACATTTGGAGAAAGGTCTCGTTTTCCGAATACCTCTCCTTTGCAGATCCATACTTTTACACCGATCAAACCGTAAGTAGTGAGGGCCTCACCCACTGCATAATCGATGTCAGCTCGGAACGTATGTAACGGAGTACGTCCTTCTTTGTACATCTCTGAACGAGCCATTTCAGCTCCGTTCAATCGACCAGAAATCTTCACCTTAATCCCTTCTGCTCCCATTCTCATCGTAGAACCAATAGCCATTTTGATTGCACGACGGAAAGAAATACGAGCTTCCAGCTGGCGAGCGATTCCATCAGCCACCAATCGAGCATCCAATTCTGGACGTTTGATCTCGAAGATGTTGATTTGAATCTCCTTCTTTGTCAATTTCTTTAATTCTTCTTTCAGTTTGTCCACTTCCTGACCTCCTTTTCCGATAATTACTCCCGGACGGGCAGTATTGATCGTTACGGTAACCAGTTTCAACGTTCTCTCAATAATAATTTTTGAGATGCTAGCTCGAGATAGACGGGCTCGCAGGTATTTACGGATTTGATCATCCTCCACAATTTTTTCGCGGTAGTTTGATCCTCCGTACCAGTTGGATTCCCATCCGTGGATAAAACCTAGTCTATTTCCTATTGGATTTGTCTTTTGTCCCATGCTATCTTCTTATTTAGCACCATCAACAACGATGGTAACGTGATTGGATCTTTTTCTAACTCTGTGCGCTCTACCTTGAGGAGCTGTTTGAATTCTCTTCAACATAGTAGCACTATCAACCGTAATTGTTTTCACAATCAGGTTCTCTTCCTCAATGTTCTTATCCTCATTCTTTTGCTCCCAGTTCGCAATCGCTGAACGAAGCAGCTTTTCCAAACTTTTAGAAGCAAATTTTGAGTTGTGTTGCAAGATGTTCAGAGCCTTGTTTACTTCTTCTCCCCTGATGAGATCTGCAACCATTCTCATCTTTCTCGGAGCGATCGGAGATCCGTTCAACTTGGCGATTGCCATCGTTGATTTCTCCGCTTTCAACTGCTCTGCTTTCAGTCTTTTTCTAGCACCCATCTGACTACTATTTTATCTTTTTTTATTTTTCTTATCTGCCCCGTGACCACGGAAGTTACGCGTTGGTGCAAATTCACCCAACTTGTGACCTACCATGTTTTCCGACACGAACACAGGTATGAATTTATTCCCATTGTGAACAGCGATCGTCATTCCAACAAAATCAGGAGAAATCGTGGATGCACGTGACCAGGTCTTGATCACAGACTTACTGTTCGAAGCTTTCGCTTCTTCAACTCGTTTCATCAATTTGTAATGAATGAACGGTGGCTTCTTTAACGATCTGCTCATAACTTATTTCTTTCTTTTCTCAATAATGAATCTATCCGAATATTTCTTCTTCGCACGTGTTTTGAATCCCTTCGCCGGCATACCGTTTCGTGATCGTGGGTGACCTCCAGCATTTCTACCTTCACCACCACCCATTGGGTGATCAACCGGGTTCATCACAACTCCTCTTACTCGAGGTCTTCTTCCCATCCATCTGGTACGTCCCGCTTTTCCGGATACCACCAGGCTGTGTTCTGAGTTAGATACTGCTCCGATCGTTGCCATACAGGTAATCAGAATCATTCTGGTTTCCCCGGAAGGCATTTTCACGATAGCGTAACGTCCGTCACGTGCATTCAATTGAGCATAAGTTCCTGCTCCTCTGGCAATCGCTCCACCCTTTCCAGGCTTCAACTCGATGTTGTGAATAACCGTTCCTAATGGAATATCACTCAAATACATCGCATTTCCAACTGTTGGTGTTGCTGTTTTTCCAGATACAACCGTATCACCGACCTTCAATCCGTCCGGTGCAATGATGTATCTTTTCTCACCATCTGCATAATACAACAAAGCAATTCGTGCCGTACGGTTTGGATCATACTCGATCGTTTTAACCGTTGCAGGAATTTCCAGCTTGTTTCTTTTAAAATCAATGACACGGTACTTTTGCTTGTGACCACCTCCAATGTATCTCATGGTCATTTTCCCGTCATTGTTTCGTCCACCAGACTTTTTAGTACCCTTTGTCAGGGCCTTTTCCGGAACATTTGTTGTTACTTCCGAATAAGTACTGTTGACTTTGTGTCTTTGCCCTGGAGTTGTAGGCTTGAATTTTTTAAGACCCATTCTTCTTTTTAAATGTTGTTAAACAAATCAATCGTTTCTCCATCAGCAACTGTTACTACCGCTTTTTTCCACGGATTGTTTGGTTGCTCAACGATTCCCTTATTGGTGTATTTCACCGCGGATTTACCACCGCCATATGTCATTGTACGAACTTCAGTAATGTTCACTCCGTACATCTTCTCGACGGCTTTCTTTATTTCCAGTTTATTCGCTCTACGGTCCACTACAAATGTGAAGCGATTTTGATTCTCGCTTGCTTCAGTAGCTTTTTCCGTAATTACTGGTTTCTTAATGATCGTATACATCTCTAATTAGTTTAGAATCTTTTCAATGGCTTCAATTGAACTTTCAGCCAACAACACTTTTTTCGCGTTCAACACATCATAAGTGTTCACTGAGTCCGCTGTTACGACTTTCACTTTCTTCAGGTTTCGTGAAGACAAATAAACCTGGTCATTCGCACTACCCAAAACCATTAGTACCTTTTCATTTTCCAATTTCAGGTTTCCGATCAGGCTTTTGAAATCTTTTGTTTTAATTGCGTCAAACTTCAAGTCTTCAATCACCATTACTGCTTCCTGCTTGGCCTGATATGCAAACGCTGACTTACGAGCCAAACGCTTCAATTTCACATTCAGTTTGAAACGATAGTTACGTGGTCTTGGTCCGAAGATTCTTCCTCCTCCAACACGAGTACCAGATTTCGCACTACCTGCACGAGCTCCTCCTGTTCCCTTCTGACGCTTCAACTTTTTAGTTGAACCTGTGATCTCAGCACGCTCTTTTGATTTGTGCGTTCCCTGTCTTTTGTTTGCCAAATGCTGTTTAACGTCCAGATAAATAGCATGTCCGTTTGGCTCAATTCCAAAGATCGCATCCGAAAGAGTAGCTTTCTTAGAAGTCGCTTTTCCTTTTGAGTCAAATACCTTTACTTCCATTATTTCTCTAATATTACGGTTGAACCTTTGGCTCCAGGGATTGATCCTTTCACCACAATTAAATTCTTATCAGCCAAAACTTTCAATACCTCCAGGTTTTCAATCATCACCCGTTTGTTTCCCATCTGACCTGCCATGCGCATCCCTTTGAATACACGTGCAGGATAAGAACAGGCACCAATGGCACCAGGTGCTCTCAGACGATTGTGCTGACCGTGTGTAGACTGTCCTACACCACCAAATCCATGTCTTTTCACAACCCCCTGGAACCCTTTTCCTTTTGAAGTTCCAACTACGTCCACAAATTCTCCTTCTGAGAAGACACTTGTGTCCACTACATCTCCGAGATTCAAACCTTCAAAACCTTTAAACTCAGCCAACTTTGCTTTTGGCGAAGTTTTCGCTTTTTTGAAGTGACCTTTCAGTGCATTAGGCGTGCGATTTTCTTTACGCTCGCCGAATCCTAACTGAACTGCCTCATATCCATCCCGGTCTTGTGTCTTTAACTGTGTTACGACACAAGGACCAGCCTCTATCACTGTGCATGGTGTTGCCTTACCCTCGGCACTGTAGACGCTAGTCATTCCGATTTTTCTACCAATTAATCCAGGCATACTTTAACTATTAACTATTTATTTATCAAACTTTAATTTCAACATCGACACCGCTAGGCAATTCCAAACGCATCAAGGCATCTACTGTCTTTGAAGATGAACTGTAGATATCCAACAAACGTTTGTATGCACACAGTTCAAACTGCTCACGCGCTTTTTTATTTACGTGTGGTGACTTCAATACCGTGTAGATTCTTTTGTGCGTTGGAAGTGGAATTGGTCCACTTACTACCGCTCCTGTCGCTTTTACGGTTTTTACGATCTTCTCTGCTGATTTATCTACCAGGTTGTGATCGTAAGACTTCAGTTTTATTCTAATTTTCTGACTCATTTCTTTACCAATTAAGCATTCACTTTACCATTCACTTTTGCAATCACTTCTTCAGCAACATTCTTTGGTGCTTCTGAGAAGTGAGAAAACTCCATCGAGGAAGTAGCACGACCTGATGTAATTGTACGCAACTGAGTTACATATCCAAACATTTCTGCCAATGGCACATCAGCTTTTACTACTTTGGATCCGTTCTTGTCATCCATTCCCTTCATCATTCCTCGACGACGGTTCAGGTCAGCAACAACATCCCCCATATTTTCCTCTGGAGTAACAACTTCCAACTTCATGATTGGTTCAAGCAATACCGGGTTACACTTTTTCAAGGCCGTTTTGTAAGCCATCTTGGCACACACCTCAAACGACAATGAATCCGAGTCAACTGCGTGGAAAGATCCATCAATCAATTCAACTTTCATGGCATCAACCGGATATCCAGCAAGTACACCATTCTTCATTGAATCCTTAAACCCTTTCTCTACAGATGGAATAAATTCTTTTGGAATGTTACCCCCTTTGATTGAGTTGACAAACTCCAACCCTGTTTTTTCAGAATCTTCCTGTGGTGAAATTTTAACAACGATATCGGCAAACTTACCACGACCACCTGTCTGTTTCTTGTAAACTTCACGATGATCAACCGGAATCGTAATGTTCTCACGGTAAGACACCTGAGGCGCACCCTGATTAACTTCCACCTTAAACTCTCTTCTCAAACGGTCTACGATGATATCCAGGTGAAGCTCTCCCATTCCGGAGATCACTGTCTGACCTGTTTCTTCATCTGTATGAACACGGAAGGTTGGATCTTCTTCAGCCAATTTTGACAAACCAACAGAAAGCTTATCCGTATCCGCCTGCGTCTTAGGCTCGATTGCCAATCCAATTACAGGATCCGGGAACACCATTGATTCCAAGACGATTGGTGCATTTTCCGCACACAATGTATCTCCTGTACGGATATCTTTAAATCCAACAACCGCACCGATATCTCCAGCCCCCAATTCAGTAATTTGGTTCTGTTTGTTCGCGTGCATTTGGAAGATTCGGGAAATTCGCTCCTTGTTACCTGAACGTGTATTCATTACATAAGACCCTGCCGCAAGCTTCCCTGAGTATGCTCTCACGAAACACAAACGACCTACGAATGGGTCTGTTGCAATTTTAAATGCCAGGGCTGAGAAAGGCTCATCATAAGATGGCTTTCTTGAAGCAGGCTCATCCGTTTTAGGGTTTGTTCCTTCAATAGCCTCAATATCCAATGGAGAAGGAAGAATTTCCATCACCATGTCCAGCATCGCCTGAACTCCTTTGTTCTTAAATGCAGAACCACACATCATTGGAACTACTTTTCCAGCGATTGTTGCTTCTCTTAAAGCATCCAAAATTTCTCTTTCTGTCAAAGATTCTGGATCCTCGAAATATTTCTCCATCAACGTATCGTTGAATTCAGCTACTGCTTCCAATAACTTCTCACGATACTCAGTTGCTTCATCTACGATATCAGCTGGGATTTCAACTTCCTCAAAAGTCATTCCCATATCTGCCTCGTTCCAAACGATTCCTTTAAAGTTAATCAGATCAACCACTCCCTTGAAGTGATCTTCTGCCCCGATTGGAATTTGAAGTGGAAGTGCGTGACTTCCCAACATTTCTTTTACCTGACGACAAACATTCAGGAAGTCTGCTCCCTGACGGTCCATCTTATTAACGAAACCAATACGTGGAACGTTATAGTTGTTGGCCAGTCTCCAGTTTGTTTCTGACTGTGGCTCTACACCATCAACCGCAGAAAACAAGAATACCAAACCATCCAATACACGAAGTGATCTGTTTACCTCAACGGTAAAATCAACGTGTCCTGGGGTGTCAATGATATTCACGTGGTAATCCTGATTGCGGTACTTCCAGTTTAGGGTTGTAGCTGCAGAAGTAATGGTAATTCCCCGCTCCTGCTCTTGCTCCATCCAGTCCATCGTAGCCGCACCGTCGTGAACCTCTCCAATTTTGTGACTCACACCACCGTAATAAAGGATTCGCTCCGTCGTTGTGGTTTTACCAGCATCAATGTGCGCAGCAATACCAATATTTCTTGTAAATTTAAGATCTCTTGCCATCGTATTTTAGAATCTAAAGTGTGAAAATGCTTTGTTAGCTTCAGCCATTCGAAGGGTATCTTCTTTCTTCTTGTAAGCAGCCCCCTCTTCTTTTGCTGCGGCAATAATCTCAGCGGCCAACTTACCAGCCATTGATTTCTCGTTACGCTTACGTGCGAAGCCAATCAACCATTTCATTGCCAATGAATTTTTTCTCCCCTCACGCACTGGAGTAGGAATCTGAAATGTAGCCCCTCCAACTCTTCGGCTTCGGACCTCAACACTTGGAGTAACGTTTTCCAGTGCTTTTTTCCAAACCTCCAAACCGGGTTGATCTTCCACTTTCTGATCTACGATGTCAATTGCACTGTAGAATATTTTGAATGCCAGGTTCTTCTTACCATCATACATCAGGTTATTCACAAACTTGGTTACCTGAACGTCGTTAAACTTGGGATCTGGCAGGATCGTCAGTTTTTTTGCTTTTCTTCTTCTCATCTCTGAACAGCTTTATTATTTCTGTTTTGGTTTCTTAGCACCGTACTTAGAACGACGCTGTGTTCTTCCTTCTACCCCTGCTGTATCTTCAGCACCACGGACAATGTGATAACGAACACCTGGAAGGTCTTTCACCCTTCCACCACGCACCAGCACCAAGGAGTGCTCTTGCAGGTTGTGTCCTTCACCTCCGATGTAGGCATTGACTTCCTTACCATTTGTTAGACGAACACGGGCCACTTTTCTCATGGCTGAGTTCGGCTTTTTAGGAGTAGTGGTGTAAACCCTTACACATACCCCTTTGCGCTGCGGACAGGAGTCAAGAGCTGCAGATTTGCTTTTCTTAACAACCGCCGTGCGTCCCTTGCGAACTAATTGTTGAATAGTTGGCATAAATTAATCTTACTTTTTATTAATATATTTCAAGCCCAAACATAGTTTTGGGGGTGCAAAGATAGAAAGAAAATCTTAGATTGCAAGGGTTTAGGCAAATAAATCAGCCTTTTTTCACATTTGGCTGTTTATTTCTTTTTTTGACAGGATCAAACCTTCAAATTCGACGACAAACATAAACAATTTTCCTTTTGAAAAATCTCCCTTAAAAATTGGATGATTTTGCCACCAGAGAGGTCCCCGTTTTTAAATTTGGCACAGCATTTGATTTTAGCTCATTGTAACCTTAAAAATTGACTACAATGGATATCAAAGCACAAGCCCTGGAAAAAATGCTGAATGCATCTTTAGAAGAATACCTGGCGTTCCTGAGTAAACTCACGCTGAACGCACACTAAATTATCATATAACAAATGATGACCATCGACGGGTCGTTTTGCAGGTCGCGATTAATTTCTATATTTGATCATGGCTTTTAAGGACAGACGTTTTTTAAAATTTCCCTGGATACTTTGTCCGGGATTGTAGCTGTGCTGAGCTTCTGCCTCATGACAAGTTACTATTCACCTTCATTTTAAATTTAACGTATTGACCCGATGGCTAACATCATTATTCTTGGAGCCGGCATGGTTGGATCAGCCATGGCACTCGACCTCGCTAAAATTCATTCTGTTTGTTCATGTGACTTAAGCGAAATAAATCTTCAACGATTAGCTGAACGTAACCCAAAAATTCAAACCCTTCTTCTTGACGTTTCTAAGCCAAAGGAGCTAAAATCTGCTATTGCCCCTTTCGACCTCGTTATTTCCGCCGTACCCGGTTTCCTGGGTTTCAATACCCTGAAGGAAATCATCAACTGCGGCAAAAATGTAGTTGATATCTCCTTCTTTCCTGAAAATGGTCTGGAACTCGATGAATTCGCACGGAAGAAAGGTGTAACCGCAATCATCGATTGTGGTGTAGCGCCTGGAATGGACAATCTAATTCTGGGATTCCATAATGAGCAAATGCAGCTAACCGACTTTGAGTGTTACGTCGGAGGGCTCCCAAAAATCAAAAAATGGCCTTTCAACTATAAAGCTCCCTTTTCACCGATCGATGTCATCGAAGAATATACCAGACCTGCTCGTTACGTCGAAAACGGAAAGCTCGTCATTAAACCTGCGATGAGCGATGTGGAACATCGCTACTTCGATCAATTAGGCACTTTAGAAGCCTTTAATTCGGATGGCTTAAGATCCATTGTTCACACGATGTCCCACATTCCGAATATGAAAGAGAAAACACTTCGTTTTCCTGGACACATTCAACAAATATGTGCTTTACGTGACGCTGGTTTCCTGGATCAAGAGCCCATTGAAATGAATGGAAAAAAGATTAGCCCCCTCGAATTCACTTGTAACATCCTTTTCAAAGAATGGAAATTAGCAGAAGACGAGCCCGAATTCACCGTGATGCAAGTCCGACTGCTTGGAACAGAAAAAGATGGTGTCAAAAAAGAGATTGTTTACGAACTGTATGACGAATACGACCCCGAAACGAGAACTTCTTCCATGGCTCGAACAACGGGATATACAGCAACAGCAGCAGCCAATATGTTCCTAAACGGGCTTTTTTCGGAACAGGGAGTCTTCCCTCCTGAACTAGTCGGAAAAGAGGCGGCCTGCTTCCACTTCATTCTGAATTATTTAGAAGAAAGAGGGATCCTGTATCATCGAAGCGACAAAATTATCTGATCTTCTTAGCCTGGTCATCGGAATTATCAATTGGATCGTTTAACTTTGTTCCATGGACAATTATCTGGATGGCTTAAATGAAAGTCAGCGAAAAGCTGCTGAGTGCATTGAAGGACCCATGATGGTCATTGCGGGTGCGGGATCCGGAAAAACAAGGGTCCTTACCTACCGAATCGCTCACATGGTTAAATTGGGTGTCGACCCATTCAACATTCTGGCATTGACTTTTACCAATAAAGCTGCCCGGGAAATGAATGAGCGAATCCAGAAAATTGTGGGGGATTCAGATTCGCGAAATCTAACAATGGGGACTTTTCACTCTGTTTTTGCGCGAATCCTGAGATACAACGCAGAACGCATCGGTTACCCAAGTAATTTTACCATCTACGATACGCAGGACTCTAAGAGTGTCATCAAAGACATTGTGAAGGAGTTTAATCTCGACGACAAAGCCTACAAGCCAGGAATGGTTCTCGGTAGAATTTCTGCTGCCAAAAACAACCTGATCTCTGCCGAGGCTTATGCGACCAATGAAGAAATTTTGTTGGAAGACAAGCAATCCCGAAGACCAGAACTAAGTCGGATTTACACGGCTTATGTGAATCGATGTCAACGAGCAGGAGCCATGGATTTTGACGACCTCCTCTTTCAGACGAATGTGCTTCTTCGCGATTTTCCAGATGTCCTGCAATATTATCAGCACAAATTCCGCTACATTCTAGTAGATGAGTATCAGGATACCAACTACGCGCAGTACCTGATTGTCAAAAAGCTGGCAGCCGCATATGAAAACATCTGTGTTGTAGGAGACGATGCCCAGAGCATCTATTCTTTCCGGGGAGCCAATATTCAGAATATCCTGAATTTCAAAAAGGACTACCCGGATTTCAAGCTCTTCAAGCTCGAGCAAAATTATCGAAGCACCAAAAGCATCGTTGAAGCCGCCAATAGCGTTATTGCCCGAAATAAAGATCAGATCAAGAAGGAAGTTTGGACAGAAAATGAACTGGGAAAGCCCATCGTCATTCTCCGAACGCTGACCGACAATGAAGAAGGAAAAGTCATTGCCAACCGCATCTTCGATTTAAAGCAAACGGGAGAGTACACCTACAAGGATTTCGCCATTCTCTACCGGACGAATAAGCAATCACGAAGCTTCGAGGAGGCCCTGCGCAAATTAAATATGCCCTACAAAATTTACGGAGGACTTTCTTTTTATCAACGAAAAGAGATCAAAGATTTACTGGCATATTTTCGCTTAACAGCAAATCCTCACGACCTGGAAGCCTTTAAACGGGTTATCAACTATCCACGCCGGGGGATTGGCAAAACCACTGTAGAAAACCTGATCATTGCGTCTTCGAGCTATAATGTCACCGTATGGACTATTCTGGAAAACATGGCCCAATATCCGGTAAATATTAGTGCTGCAGCGAAAGCCAAACTAATCGACTTTGTGACAATGATCAAAAGCTTCGGCGCACAGCTGGAACAGACCCCCGCCTACGATCTGGCTCACCATATTGCCAAGTCTTCCGGAATTCTAAAAGAACTACATAGTGAGAAAGAAAAAGGGCCAGAAGAAGTTGAAAGGTATCAGAATGTCGAAGAATTATTGAGCGGGATCAAAGCTTTTGCTGAAAGCATCGAGGAAGGAGAAGATCAAAAAACACTTTCCGACTTCATGCTGGATGTTGCTCTACTTACTGATGCCGACCAGGAAAAAGAAGAGGATAAAAACAAAATTTCATTGATGACCATTCACTCAAGTAAGGGACTTGAGTTTCCACATGTTTTTTTGGTAGGCCTGGAAGAAAATTTGTTTCCCTCGCAAATGTCACTAAATACCAGAAGCGAACTGGAAGAGGAACGAAGACTCTTCTATGTAGCTGTAACCCGAGCGGAGGAAAGCTGTACCATTTCTTATGCTGCCTCCAGGTTCGCATGGGGCAACCTGATTTCTTCGGAGCCTAGTCGCTTCATCTCTGAGATCAACGACGATTTCATCCAACACGAACATCCCTATGGAGAGAAAGTATCGTCCCGCTCACTGAGTTCGAAAATAAGTGAACCAACTTTCCAGGGTGGATTGAATAAACGTTTTTCTCCGGCCCCCAAATTGCGGTCACTTGATTCAATCAAAAGTGGAAAGACGAATTCCAGGGTTCAGGAAGAACATGCCGCTTTAAAGGTTGGGTACAATGTGATCCATGATCGTTTCGGAAAAGGAAAAGTGATTGAGATCAATGGGGAAGGAAGCGACAAAAAAGCGACGATCTTTTTCCCAAAAGAAGGCTCCAAAACGATTCTACTCCGCTTTGCCAAGCTACAAATTCTGGAAGATTAGATTACCACATTAACAGTTCGCTCACCATTCTGGCTCCCCGAGGACTATCCCCAAAGCGTTCTTCGATCAGTTTTATGAACTCGTCCTGGGAATACTTTTTTTTGGAGGCCTTGGGAATCAACTTCTTCATTCTGGGTTCCATCACTTCAAGCTCTTTGGCAAAATAAACCACCCCTCCGTCCTCCGTAGCAAGGCCGAGTATTGCTCCTGGTAAACCACGGAAAGTTTCAGGACCAATTGAAGGAACAATATCCGAGCAATACCATGCATAAATTCGCGTCGTATCGTTATACTCAAACATCGCCTTTGTACAAAAGTATTTCCCTATTTTTCTACGCTTATCGGTTATTTTCCATTTTCGTTCTACCAAAGAGTCAAGGATTGATACCTCTTCTCCCCAAACACTAATAATGGACGTTCGTTCCCCTGTACTAAGATTCTGTACCACCTGATTTCTAGTTGTCATCCAGCTTCGATGATCCTGTTGAGCATCCTCATCAGGGATAAAAACAGACAGCGTATCATTGAAATAGAGATTGAACACGTCAATTTGATATTTATCCTTTTCAGTGATAAAACGCCCCCTTCTTCTGTTGTCATATTTCTTCAGAAGATTCGTCCTCCGTTCAAAAGTTATTTTTCCGGAGGTGATCTGGGCATTCCCAAAATCAACCCCAGCAAACAGGAAAGAGCAAATCACTATCCACTTAAAAGTACTCATTGCCCCCCACCTTTTTTGTACTATTAAACTTATATGTAATCCGCCCAAGAAAATACCTGGTAATTATGGTTGATCTTGTATCTGTAATGATATTCCCTGATACAAGGCGGTCTGCATTGACATTTTGACCCAAAATATCATATACATCAAGTGCTAAAATCAAGTTCTCCCCTTTCAAAAAGTCCCGCGATAGAGACGCATTCCAAATAAAAAAGTTGACATTATATCCGTCAGCACGCTGCATATTGAGTGTATATTCAAAATCTGTCTCGAAGTATATCTTCCAGGGCAGATCCCACTCCAGACTTCCGTCAAAACTTTGTGAAGAGTACGGCAGGCTTTGCTCATTAATCGAGCTCTTCGCCGCTGAAATATCATAGTTGGCACCTAATGAAATCTCGAAGTCATCCTGTTCCACAGTCAGTTCCAAACCTCCCCCAAGATTAGCATTAATCGTGGTATTCAATTCCCCGTTAATTTCGTTATACATCCTACTATAAGACATATAGACGTCCGGAGATACTTCTAGAAACTTCTTAAACAACGAGAATCCACCACCAAAATTCGCAGAACTAAAGGAATTTCCATCCACATTAATTGTAGATGAATAGGTTCGGCCAAAGTTATCATAGAGCACCGAACTCGCAAAGGCATTTTGCGTGACCGAATGATTAAAGGAAGACCAAAAATAAGTCCCCGATAAAGGTTTATAAACGCTATATGACCCCGAAAAACTATGGACAAAATTCGGTTTCAAATCCGGATTACCGACTAGTATTCTGTTTGGATTGGAATTGTCATTTACGGGTTGCAATTGACTCACGGTTGGTTGCGACGACGAGGTGTTGTAGTTAAGTGTCAATCGGTTGTGTTGACTAATTTTAAAAATATACTTGGCTACGGGAAGCAAATTACTAATATCCTGATTAATGATTTTTCCGGTGATCAAATTTTTATTGTCAATCCGAACATTCCGCGCATTTAAGCCAATCGACAACCTGCTTTTCTTGTGCTTATAGATGAACTGCGCCCCCACCTTATTTTGAAGTCTGGAACTTTCAAAATCGTTGGAAAGAGTGGAATCAAGTAGATTATAATTTCCCATCTCTCGGTTATAGGTGAGTCGATCCTGATCATCCGAATCGGCATTCAAATTATAGCTCAACTCCAATTTCAACTTTTTGCCAAGGGGCTCCAGGTATGAGATTCTCCCGTAATGAGATTTTGAAAGGGTTCTACTCTCTTTTCGTTGATCCGTGACCTCCTTAAACGTTGGGAGTACTACACTTGAGTCCTCAATGTAAAGGTATCCCTCGGATGAGTTTCTATCCTGAGAAAATCGATATGAACTACGCAATTGCCTTCCCTTCTTTCGAAAATCTCTATTCAAACCTATTCTCGCATTTAAGCTCATTCCTTCCGATTGATTTCGATTACTTACATCCGTATACCTGGAAAGTTTGAGATCCTCAAATAAAAAATCTGTCCTGGAAAATTCACTCGAAGCAGATTTATTGAAAACGACCTGAGGTTCAATTTCTAAAGTTGTCAGAGAATCAAGTTTCTGAGTCAATTTCAAATTAAAAATATGAGATTCATGGAGGTTGTCTGAGTTATTCTCTACATCAGTAACGTAGGAGGTATCCTCAAAAATGTATTGAGAACGATTAAAGTTTTGTCGCTTTAATCCCTGGTTTTGATAAGTATAATTGACTCCAATTTCGGTAGATTTTGTCAACTGATCGTGGTAATAAGCTCCTGTTTTAAAGGTCGATGGAATTCCGTCCCCCTGATCGTTACTAAAATTCATTCGGTTACCGCCGCCGCCCTGATCCCAACTAACAATTCCATATCGATACATATCCCCCCAGGCCAAACTCGATTTCATCGTATTGGCTCCCAAAACGAATAGAGATACTTTCTGCTTTTTGTTAAACTTATTCGCCAAAAACTCTCCTTCATAATACTTCTGAGCATCCGACCCAAATGCCAACTTTCCAAAATATCCTTTTTTCGCCTCTTCCTTTAGCCGCAAGTCCAGCACTTTGATTGTCTCTGTATCATCTGTTGAATTCTCATCTCTTTTTTCATAGATTTCCACCGTTTCAATCCCCTTGGCTCCCAGATTTTTGGTTGCCATTGTTGGGTCCGCCCCAAAAAATTCATCACCATCCACTAAAACCTGTTGAATGTCCTGTCCCTGAGCCTGAATTGAACCATCCGAATTGACTTTGATTCCCGGCAACTTTTTCAACAGGTCTTCTACGACCGCATTTGGTTTTGTTGCAAATGAATCTGCCACATATACGAGCGTATCTCCTTTAAAATAGACCGGATCCTTGTATGCATAGATCACCACTTCCTTAATCTCCTGCATTTTAGGAGGAAGAAGAATTCGATTGATATCAAACTCCTTATTTTCAGCACTCCCAAAAAGGTAATAGGAATTCTCTCCATATTTTGGATGACTAAACAACAATTGGATAGTATCAATTGGCAAGTTCATTTCAAAACGCCCATCCTTATCTGTCCTACGAAAATCTAACAGGAGGGAATCTCGAATCCGAATCGCGGTAGCCAGAGAATATTGCAATGGTCGATTATTGTCATTGGTATCTATCACGACTCCACGAATATGCATTTCATCCTGCCCCAGCACGATCTGGCTCAAAAACAGAAAGAGCAAACATAAATAGAGTTTGTGGGTCATTTTCCTATCTTACCAATTCTACAAGAATACATAAGAATTTCCGAACCAATGGGTTCAGAACTGTTAAAAAGTACAAATTATGACTATAACAACAAAAGGGGTTCTCGTTACAGAAAACCCCTTTCTTTCAGGTTAGGTTGTTGGTTGTAGGTAGGTGTGTTTTAGAGGCCGACAACATGTTGGACCTCAATTTCGAGGGTTTGAATTAACCTCCCCGTTTCATTCAGGTAAGTTCGCTTCACCTGTCGTCCGGTTACAGCTATCTGTTTTCCCCTTTTGGCATACAACTCAATGAAGCGAGCTACATTTCCCCAGGCAAAAAGCTTATACCAACCATCTTTGGTAGAGTTGGAAAGCTTTCTATTTCCTTTCATCTGAAACCTGGCTACTTTAGCCCCGTTTCCCGTATCTGTCACCTGTGGATCAGTAAGGATATTTCCAACTATTGTGATTTGATTTTTCATGATTCTATAGAATTACTAAATCGTTAACTTCGACTTCGGTGATTTGTCTTTTTCCACTGGAAGTATGGTAATATCTGGAGATCAGACGACCCTCTATAGCCAACTTAATTCCTTTCTGACCTAATTCTTCCATAATCCGCACCCAATTTCCCCAGGCCATGACCCGGTGCCATTGTTTTCTTTTCAACAACTCTCCCTTTTCATCTAAATAAGGCTCTTGTGTAGACAACGAAAAGCGAACTATTCGTTGTCCGTCGGGCAGCACCTGAAACTTCGGTTCAGAGCTTATTTTCCCAATCAAATTCACGTAATTCATACCGCTTTTTTCTTAATTGGTTTTACCTCCGTTTTATGCTCGTGCTGATTTCTTTTCAGGAGCACAAACTCGTGCAACTCTACTTCAGTCACGTTGCGCTGTTCTCCGTCCTTAGCGGTGAACTGACGATTTACAATTCGACCTTCAAGGACAACTTCACTCCCCTTATCAAGGGTCGATACGACTCTTTCGGCGACATTTCCCCAAGCCTTAATCTGATGCCAGTTTGTTTGATCCTGCCACACCCCTTCCTTATCCTTGTAAACTTCATGTGTAGCCAGGGAAAAGAAGCTAAGCTTATAATCTCCTTTTACTGTTTGCAACTCAGGCTTTGCACCCACTCTTCCAATTAACTGAACTTTGTTTCTTAGCGTGTTCATAACGTTGAATTTTGGTTAAACTTCTCGTCTATTTCGACCTCACAAAGCTCTGAAGCAACAAAAATTCGAATCGGTTATTAAACATTTGTTTTCGTTTGTTATTCGTTTATAATTATTTAAAAACGTTTTTTATACTGATTATCAATTAATTATCTTTAAAATGTTTTTATACCTCAAATAAGGAGGATTTCTTAATTTTAGCATTCAAATAGGCTTATTTGTGTCTGCACAATCAACCATTTTTCGGCAAATCTCCCAAATTCCCGATCGTTATAAACGAGTCGTATCAGGAGGCTTGTATGATGCAAAACTGGATGGAATTCGATTCTTAGCTGTTATCTCCGTCGTGCTTTGTCATATCTCAAATCACACGGACATCTATGGCGGATTCAGGGACTCCGTTAGCTTTGTTCGGGCCAACTTTATTTACAACCTTTTCCAGGGAATCAGCCTCCTATTCGTGTTAAGTAGTTACCTACTGAGCTCCTATCTATTTCGAAACAGTATCCGGGAAAAAATAAAATCATACTATTATCGACGTTTTATCCGAATTTTTCCTCCCTATGCAATCGTGCTCACAATTTGCTTTGTTGTCTTGGTCTTCATTCTGAATAAGATTGACGTTGAAAATGGCTGGGAGCATTACCTGGCCTCGCTCTTCTTTGCAAACAACTTTGTTTATCCTTTTACGCATCCCATCATCATGCCTATTGGTTGGACCATTGAACTGGAAATCCAATTCTATTGTATCTTACCTTTGTTTCTTTGGGTGTACAAAAAGAACATGGCTTTAGGTCGTGGAATTACGCTTTTCTCTCTGCTTCTTTTACCTCCTCTGCTTGGATCTTTTGACTGGTACGAACACACCTTTCTGGTCTTCCAAATCCCCTACTTCATGGCCGGTGTACTCCTGGCAGATCTTTCCTTAAACTACAAGAAAAGAAAGCAAATTCCCCGATGGATTTCCGGCACCATTGGATCGCTCTGTCTTTTGACCTTGTTTCTTCTTAACTGGTACTATGTTGAATTGAAGGGGGTCAAAATTGACCTGGCACCATTACTGATTCTTATTGCCCTGTACTTAATGATTCATCACAACTTCCTTAGCAAATTACTTTGTCAAAAGTGGTTCTGTTTCATTGGAAACATGGGATACAGTGTTTATCTGATCCATATCCTAGTCATTTCCTTTCTCGGAAAATTTACCCTGCATATACGTATTGGAGATGAATTTTTACCCAACTTCATACTGCAATGCTTTCTTCTGATCCCAGCAATTCTGATTGTCTCGACAATCTTCTACCGTCTTGTAGAATATCCTCTTATGCAAAAAGGAAAAGCTTAATTAGGCTTCAAACTCTATATTGTACGACGCATTGAGGATCAACTTTCCATCCTTTTTCTCTTCAGAACCAGGAACAACAAAACCCTTTATCTTATTTGTTTTCCCCTTGGTAACCAATTGCTCCACCTGTTTATCTGTGAGCATTTTCCCCAATATTTCAAATGGTAATTTAAACCCACATTGCTGATAATTGGAACAGCCGTATGCTTTTTTCCCTTTTACAAGAAGATGTTCAGAACACTTGGGACATTTCAATTCCGCAGGTGTTGTTACTTTCTTTTGCTCTGGCTCTTGTGTTTTCTCAGGTTGAATTGAAATGACCCGGTGTGTATTAAATATCACTTCATCACACAGGGAACTCACCATATAAATAAGTTCTTTTTTAAAAACCTCCACCTCATAATCCCCCTTTTCAATCAACCTTAATTTTTTCTCCCACAACCCCGTTAATTCCGCACTCTTTAACAGATCATTTTGAATCGTATCAATCAAATCAATACCCGTCTGGGTTGGGTGAATATTTTTGCGCTTCTTTTCAATGTACTTCCTGCGAAACAGTGTCTCGATGATATTTGCTCTGGTGGATGGTCGCCCAATTCCATTGTCTTTCATCAATTCTCTTGTTTCCTCATCTTCCACCTGTTTTCCTGCTGTTTCCATTGCTCTCAACAAAGTGGCTTCAGTATATGGCTTGGGCGGGCTTGTCGTCCCTTTATGAATAAAAGGCTCATGTGGACCACTCTCCCCCTCTCTGAACTCAGGCATTACTTGTTCCTCCTCCTTACTTGCTTTTCCCTGCTCGTACACTTCTCTCCATCCTGGTTCCAACACCTGTTTTCCTGTTGCCTTGAACTCAATTTGATCTACTTTTCCCAAAACAGTGGTATGCGACACCTTGCATACCGGATAGAAGGCTGCTATGAATCTCCGTGCAATCAAATCATAGATGTGCTGCTCTTGAGGGCTAATTCCTGAAGGAACCACACCCGTTGGGATGATGGCATGGTGATCCGTTACTTTCTTGTTATTAAAAACGGTTTTTAGATTCGGTATCTCCTGCTGAAGGAGTGGTTCAACCAATTTCTGGTAATACTTCATTCCTTTGAGTATCCCGGGAACTTTTGGATAGATATCCTCCGAAAGATACGTGGTGTCCACCCTTGGATAAGTCACCAGTTTCTTTTCATACAGGTTCTGTACATACTTCAGGGTTTGATCCGCTGAATAAGAATGTGCCTTGTTCGCTTCTACCTGTAATGAAGTCAAATCAAAAAGACGTGGGTTCCCTTCCTTCCCTTCTTTCTGCTCAAAAGAGCTGATTTCGAATGGAGCGTTTTTTAAGTAATCTAATCCTTTTTGAGCTTTCTCCTCAGATCCAAGGCGATCAATGCTTGCATTGAATTCTGTTTCTCTGTACACTGTTTTCAACTCCCAGTAGTCCTGTGCCACAAAAGCATCGATCTCCTTTTGACGTTGTACGATCATTGCCAGCGTAGGTGTTTGTACACGGCCTACGGACAAGGTTGCTTTACCCCTTCCAAACTTTTTGGTAAATAATCTGGTTGCGTTGATCCCCAGTAACCAATCCCCAATCGCCCGGGCACTCCCTGCTGCATAAAGATTATTATATTCTTCTGAGTTCTTCAGACGATCAAAGCCCTCTTTAATTGCTTCTTCCGTTAATGAGGAAATCCATAATCGTTTCACCGGTGCCTGGCATTTCGCCTTCAACAACACCCATCTTTGGATCAATTCTCCCTCCTGGCCGGCATCACCACAATTAATCACCTCTTCTGCTTCTTGCACCAGCCTGGTGATGGTTCTAAACTGTTTCTGCACCCCCTGATCTTCCATGACTTTGACTCCGAAACTGGATGGAATCATCGGCAGGTCTTCCAATCGCCAGGCTTTCCATTTTTCCAAATAGTCATGTGGTTCTTTCAAGGTGCAAAGATGTCCGAAAGTCCATGTTACCTGATAGCCATTTCCTTCCATGTATCCATCTCTGGATTGGTTCGCACCAAGAATTTTTGCGATATCCCTGGCCACACTTGGTTTCTCAGCTATACAAACTTTCAACTTTACGCTTGCTTGAAATAGTGTTTTGTACGAAATGGATAGGCATGTTTATCATCTACTTCCTGTCGGAGAATTTCTTCTCCCTCCCAGTCCATTAAATCCAACTCTGGAAAAAAAGTATCCGCTCCAAAGACGTGATCGACCTCGGTAATGTACATTTCATCAACCACCCCCATCACGAGAGCTTCACGATAAATCTGACCACCACCAATAATAAACACCGTTCTCTGTTCATCCGTTTCTTTCAAATATTCCAGTGCTTTTTCCAAACTTTGAAATGTCAAACAGCCTGGGGCCTCAAATGACTGATTTCTGGATAGGACAATATTCTGCCGATTAGGGAGTGGTCGGTACTTTTCCGGGATTGAATCATAGTTCTTTCTTCCCATAATAACTACAGATCCTTCCGTCGTCTCTTTGAAGAATCTCATATCTCGAGGTAAATTCCACATCAAATCATTATTCTTCCCGATTCCTTTTTCCTGATCGTAAGCGACAATTAACTTAATCTTCATTTCACCTCACTTTCTTTTATCTTCCAATCCCTTGTTTTCGGGTCTACCAGAAAAACTCCAATGGGATTCAAGCCCGCATCCTTCAAAAAACGTGCCTCACCGAATGCTTTTTTCGCGTCCTTAAAAACTCCATAAGTCAAAGCATAAGTTCCATCGTGTTTCAGTAATTGGTAAAATTCTTCCTGCAACACAGCAGGCACTTTGGTCTTGAAAGAGGGTTTAACACTTGTTTCCAGCACAACGGTATAGTGTTCTCCGAGCATTCGTTCATATTGTTCGACCAATGTCGTATCCTGACCCACTTTAAACTCTTGAACACCCTTGCCGTGATCTCGATATAGCTTACGACTATCTTCATAGAACTGCTTGGACTTGCTCAACTCTTCTGGATTGAGAAAGCCTGGAAAATGTCGGTTATAATCAAAGTCAGGTAGAATGTAATATGGTTTTGTCGAGCTCTCCTGACGAGGGTGTACCCAGGTCAGCACATAGTCATTGGATGCGATTGATACTTTTCCGGCCTTCTTACTTAAGTTGGCACGAACCATCACACCACCATCCCGATACCTCGTTCGCTGATTGGAAACAAAATTACCCAATGACCATACGGTCATTCGATCTCTGTCTCCAACATGTTGTTGAACGATTGGTTGCAAGACATGTGGATGACCTCCCACGACCATATCAGCTCCCTGATCATAACAAAACCTCTCCCATTTCTTCTGATAAGCATCAGGAAGGGGCTTATACTCTGAGCCCCAATGCAAGGTACAAATAATCCAATCCGCCTTTAGGGCTTTGGCCCGGGCAAAATCCCGAATCATCACCTGAGTATCAATATAATTGATAATTAAAGGAGCTGGCACCTTCAGTCCATTGGTTCCGTATGTATAGTTCAACACGGCAATCCGCATTCCTTGCTCTTCCCAAATCAGGGGGTAAAGAGAATCGCGCTCTTTACGATTTCGGAATGTCCCTGTATGTCGGACCCCTAATTTATCCAATACATCTAGTGTTTTTCGCACTCCTTTGGCTCCACCGTCACAAGAGTGATTGTTTGCTGTAAGGATCAGATTAAATCCTGCGTTCACCAATGCTTCAGACAAACTGGGTGGCGCTGAAAATTGCGGATAACCCTTATATGGTTTTCCTGCATGAGTAACCTCCAAATTTGCAATAGCTAGATCAGCCTGTTGAATAACTGGTCGAACAAAACGAAAACAATCATGGTAATCATACGAATCACTATTCTTATTATAAGCTGCTTTCAATTGACCTCCATGTTGCATCACATCTCCAACGAACAGACACTGAAGTGTGTTGTCCTGACTCCATCCGGACAACAAGGTTAGTACGAACAATAAAGAGACAATAAACTTCATCATGTTTAAACGGCAACCGCTGCTTTAATGTGTGGATGTGGGTCGTAATTCTGAAGTTCAAAATCTTCCAGTGAAAAACCGAAAATATCTTTGATCTCCGGATTGATCTTCATTTGAGGCAATGGCCTACAATCACGACTCAACTGTAAGTGTGCCTGCTCCATGTGATTGGAGTACAAATGAGCATCACCGAAGGTATGAACAAAGTCCCCATAACCCAAATTGCAAACCTGGGCTACCATCATCGTCAACAAAGCGTAAGACGCAATATTAAAAGGCACTCCTAAAAACGTATCTGCACTTCTTTGGTATAACTGACAACTCAGCTTGCCATTCGCTACATAAAATTGAAACATCGTATGACAGGGCGGAAGTGCCATCTGGTTCACATCTGCCACATTCCAGGCCGAAACCAGCAATCTTCTAGAATCAGGGTTATTTTTGATTTGATCTATCAGACCAGAAATCTGATCAATGGTTCCTCCATCTCTGGCTGGCCATGACCGCCACTGATGACCGTATACAGGCCCCAGGTTTCCCTGCTCATCTGCCCACTCATCCCAGATACTCACTTTATGATCGTGCAGAAACTGAATATTTGTGTCTCCTCTTAAAAACCACAGTAACTCCACAATGATAGACCTCAAGTGCAACTTCTTAGTTGTTACCAGCGGAAAGCCTTCATTCAAATCAAAACGCATCTGATATCCAAAAACAGAACGAGTTCCTACCCCCGTACGATCCTCTTTGTCTGTCCCATTTTCAATAATGTGGCTCAATAAATCATGGTACTGCTTCATAAAGGTAAAAGTAGTGAATTTCCTCCCCGAAAACGCGAGAATTTATTCACAGTTCCAAGCTTATTTTAACAAAACCAAGCGTCACAAAAGTGGAAAATTCAAAAACAAAAAGTAAAGTATCCTTGACATTTTGTAAACTTTACATTACTTTTGATTAAAATCAATAAATTATGAAGACATCTTTTCTTTTTCCCCACAAGTTCAAACGCATCGGGTGGATTTTGTTCGTTCCTGCCCTGGTACTGGCCGGAATGCTTCTCTTCAAGGAATCTTTAATCGAATGGAAAATCCAGGTCTTTGCCTTCATAGACATCCCGATCATGGCCGAAACACAGTATTTCCAGTTGGTCGAAAACAATATCGCTGACGAAGTCTGCAGTATCCTTTTAATCATCAGTATCTTCCTCATCACTTTTTCCAGAGAAAAGGTCGAGGACGAGTACATCGCGAAGATCAGAATGGAAAGCCTTATTTGGGCCTGTTATGTGAACTATGGCATTCTATTACTTGCCGTTTTGTTTGTATATGGAATTGGCTTTTACTGGGTACTTATTTTCAACCTTTTCACTATTTTAATCGCCTTTCTCATTCGCTTCAACTGGATGAAAATGAATGAGCAAAAAGAACTGAGACATGAAGAACAGGCTTAAGATCGAACGAGCAATCCACGGACTTACGCAATCAGAACTTGCCGACAAAGTTCAGGTCAGCCGACAAACGATTCATTCGATCGAACAGGGAAAATACAATCCTTCCATTATCCTTGCACTCAAAATTTGTGAAGTCATGGAAAAGACGATTGAAGAAGTATTCGAACTGGAACGTTCTGATTGGGATAGTACTAAATAGTAACCAGCGACTAATGATTAATCTCCAGCTTTTGATTGGGGTCGTGCTTGTGTTTGAAGATTAGCGCAAACAGAATTGCTATGATCCCTGCATAAATGGCGAAGGTTGTCCAGATTCCCTGCCAATCCAAGGTTTTGTCTGCATTCGTAAAGTACCACTCAATTAACAGACCACTGCTTACACTTCCGATCACCGCTCCAACTCCATTCACCATCATCATAAAAAGACCCTGTGCACTGGAGCGAATCTCAGGAGCACTTTGCGTCTCCACAAAAAGAGATCCTGAAATATTGAAAAAATCAAAGGCCATTCCGTAAACGACACAAGATAAAATGATCATCCACAGGCCATCCAGCGGATCACCGTAAGCAAACAGGCCAAATCTTAGTACCCAGGCGATCATACTAAACAGCATCACATTCTTGATTCCAAAACGCTTCAGGAAAAATGGAATAGTCAAAATAAACAAGGTTTCTGACACCTGCGAAATAGACATAATGATCTGGGAGTACTCTACCGCAAAACTTCCGGCATACAGAGGATTCTTTTCAAAATCCAACAAATAAGTATCTCCGTATGCATTTGTCAATTGAAGTGCCGCTCCTAAGAACATGGCAAATAAAAAGAAAACTGCCATCTTGCGATTCTTGAACAGGGCAAAGGCATTTAGACCCAAAGAATCAACAAAACTCTTACTCCCCTGATCTCGATTCGGTGGACATTTCGGCAATGTAAACGAATACAATCCAAGCATCAATGCAGCGCCGGCTGCCAAATAAAATTGATTGGAAGATGTTCCGAAACCAAGTAAATTCACTGTCCAGAGCGCAGCTATAAAACCAACTGTTCCCCAAACACGAATCGGAGGATATGTTTTTACCACATCATAATTTTCCCGTTTCAATGCTGTATAGGCCAAGGAAATTGAAAGTGAAATGGTTGGCATATAAAAGATCATGTTCACCAGAAGCACCCAAAACATAGTCGTCGGGTCTTCAATTTGAGGAACATAACATAAAATGGCTGCTCCAATAAGATGAAACACGGCATACAACTTCTCTGTGGAAATAAATCGATCTGCAACGATTCCCGCCAGTGTTGGCATGAAAAGCGATGAAATTCCCATGGTAGAGAAAATTGCACCAAACTCAGCCCCTGACCACTGTTTATTCTGAAACCAGTATGAACCGATGGTCAATAACCAGGACCCCCACACAAAAAACTGGAGGAAATTCATCAATATCAGACGAAACTTCAGACTCATCAATTACTTTCTTCGATTAATCTCATCCCGCAAACGAGACGCTTTTTCATAATTCTCCTGAGCAATAGCCTCTTCCAACTGCTCTTCCAGCTCTTCAATGCTCATGCCAGCGATAGGATCCGCTTCTACGTTCTCCAGATCTTCTTCCTCTTCCTCCTCCGCCTGTTCATCATAGACAATACCAGCAGATGCCAAAATTTCTTCAAATGTAAAGATGGGACATTGGAAACGCACCCCCAAGGCAATAGCGTCAGAAGTTCGGGCATCAATTTCACTCAACTGACCATCCTTTTCACAAACCAGTTTGGCATAAAAAATACCTTCGCTCAGATTGTAGATCACCACTTCCTTCAACTGAATGCCAAAGGATTGAGCAAAACTCTTGAATAGGTCATGAGTCAATGGACGCGTAGGCGTCATTTTCTCCAACTCAATAGCAATGGCCTGCGCCTCAAAACCACCAATAATAATTGGCAAACTTCTTTTACCTCCTGATTCTGTCAATACCAGTGCATAAGCACCCGATTGAGTTTGACTATACGACAGGCCGGCAATTTCAAGTTTTACTTTATCCATTCTGAGAGCTGGGAACCGAAAAACCGACAGAGCTCATTTTCCATCGGCTTTTCTGGTTAAAAATAACTATTCTGATCAAATTAGTTTAATTCGAGGAGTGGAATTTTTTCACGGCCTCTGTCAACTTCGGCAAAACCTCAAAAGCATCCCCAACAACACCGTAATCCGCTGCTTTGAAGAATGGAGCTTCAGCATCCGTATTGATCACCACGATCACTTTGGATCCATTTACTCCTGCCAAATGCTGAATAGCACCGGAAATTCCGCAGGCAATATAAAGGTTTGGACGAATAGCAACACCGGTCTGACCAACGTGTTCATGATGTGGACGCCATCCGATATCGGCTACTGGTCTGGAACAAGCTGTTGCCGCCCCTAAAGACTCTGCCAAATCTTCAACAATCCCCCAATTCTCAGGACCTTTCAATCCTCTACCCGCAGAAACAACTAATTCCGCTTCCGGCAATGGAATACTTCCCTCTGGCTTCTTTGTATCCACTACTTTCACTGCAGAAGCA
Organism: Bacteroidota bacterium; assembly: GCA_006226425.1. Lineage (GTDB taxonomy): Bacteria > Bacteroidota > Bacteroidia > Flavobacteriales_D > Crocinitomicaceae > M2408. Next base: position 73,128 of record SBGX01000028.1, read on the forward strand.
CCAGCAGCAGAATCAAATTCTTCTACCCCACAAGCACTTCCGTTTGCTTCCGGCTGAAGGCTATTTGGTAACAAAGAGATAATCTTTTTTGGAGTTTTCACAGAAACAAAGCCAAAAGCTTTCCCTGAAAAAACATTTACCTTGCACTGAAATCCATTGCTTGTATCAGGCAAATCCACTGCTCCTGCAACCAATCCGGCTTTCAAACGAACAGACAATCGAGGAGCAACTGATTTCGCTAACAAATCATGCGAAAAAACGACTATCTCCGCCCCTGTCTTTTCGGCTGCAGAAGCCACTAATTTTGTCAACTGTTGTGAATCCGGTTGACTCAAAGATCGATCAACCAGAACACTCGATGCCCCATAAGTTCCAAGGCTTTCCAGTTCATTGGAAGCACCATGACTCACAGCAACCACTTCACCTCCTAGCTTAGAAGCATAAGTCAAGGCTTCCTGAGACGCCTTAGCAATACCTCCTTCACTATTAATATATACTAATACTTTCATAATTTCTTCGCTTTTGGATCTTAAATAACTTTTGCTTCGGTGTGTAACAATTGAACCAATTCATCCATGTTATCAGGGTCGATCATGCGACATGCTTTTTTCGCTTCAGGCATGGCATACGATACAAAATCGGTCATCGCATCACAGGCGGCCGGTTGAATGACCTCCAATGGCTTTTTCCGTGCCTCCATAATTCCTCGCATATTAGGAATTCGCTGTTCTGCCATTCCTTTGGCGCAGCTAACTACTGCTGGCATTGCCACTTCTACTACCTGAACCCCTCCTGTTATTTCTTGTTCCAGCTTCAATCCAGATCCTTCAACATCCAATTTGGCCGCCAGGGAAACGAAAGGAAGATCCATGGCTTCCGCCAACATCCCTCCTACCTGAGAACCATTGTAATTGATTGTTTCCTTTCCTGTCAGGATCAAATCAAATCCGTTCTTAGACGCATAATCAGCTATTTGATTCGACACAAAATATGCATCTGTGGCTTCGGCATCGACACGAACCGCGTTATCTGCTCCAATAGCCAGCGCCTTTCGGATCACAGCATCATCTGCAGCAGTACCTACTGTAATCGTTGTAACCTGTCCGCCATGTTGCTCCTTCAATTCCAAAGCGCGAACCAATGCATACCACTCGTCGTATGGATTTACGATATATTGCACGCCATTTTCATCAAACTTTGTATTCCCTTCTGTAAAGGCAATCTTTGAAGTTGTATCCGGCGCTTTACTAACGCATACAAGTATTTTCATGCTAGTCTTTATATTGTTTTAAAACGAGCAAAAATACAAAAGAAAAGTCTAAAACCATGGGGAAAGACCTTTATTTCTGAACCAATCCGGGGAAAACTTTTAGGGACTTGATTCGTGCCGGAATATTTTTGTATTTTTGGAGCCTTGTCAAGATAGCCCTTCAAAGGCCTGACGGGCATTCAAAAGCATGATTACAAACAAACTTTAAGCATGAAAACGGTTCAATTTAGAGAAGCTCTTCGCGAAGCCATGTCAGAGGAAATGCGACGTGATGAGCACGTTTTTTTGATGGGAGAAGAGGTTGCCGAATACAATGGCGCCTACAAGGTTTCTCAAGGAATGTTAGATGAATTTGGCCCCAAAAGGGTTATTGATACTCCCATTGCCGAACTTGGTTTTGCAGGAATTGCCGTTGGAGCCTCCATGAACCAATTAAGACCTATTGTCGAGTTCATGACCTGGAACTTTGCTATTTTGGCCGCTGATCAAATCATTAACAGCGCTGCTAAAATGCTGCAAATGTCAGGAGGACAATACCACTGTCCGATCGTTTTCCGTGGAGGAAACGGGCAGGCAGGACAATTGGCAGCTACCCACTCTCAAAGTTTTGAGTCTTTTTACGCCCATGTTCCGGGTTTAAAAGTAATCACTCCATCTACTCCTTACGATGCCAAAGGACTGCTGAAAGCTGCTATTCGCGACAATGATCCGGTTGTTTTTCTGGAGTCGGAAAAAATGTATGGTGATAAAGGAGATATTCCAGAAGATGAATACATCATTCCAATTGGTGTTGCTGACGTCAAACGAAGAGGTACTGATGTCACGGTTGTAACTTTCGGAAAAATCATCAAGGTAGCCCATGAAGCGGCCGAAGCACTTGAAAAAGAAGGAATTTCAGTAGAGATCATTGATCTTCGTACGGTTCGACCAATTGATTATGCCTCCGTCGTGGAAAGCGTGAAGAAAACAAATCGTTGTGTGGTATTGGAAGAATCCTGGCCACTTGCCTCTATTTCTTCAGAAATTGCCTACCACCTTCAAAACTATGCTTTTGACCATTTGGATGCTCCGGTAAAACGAGTTACTCAAACGGATACACCATTCGCATTTTCACCAACCTTGATTGACGAAGCATTACCAAATGCCAAAAGGCTGATTGACGCCATTCGTTCAACCATGTATCGAAATTAATTTACATTCTTTATAACATAAAAAAAGGGGCCTTTCGAAGCCCCTTTTTAATTTTCCTTTATTCGCTATGCCATCTCCTCCAGCGTGGCTGAAGAAGTTGGGAATGCCCGATCTACTTTCTTAAACAATCCCTGAAGTACTCTCCCCGGACCAACTTCAACAACTTCCTCAGCACCGTCCGAGATCATTTGTTTCATCGTTTGTGTCCAACGGACTGGAGCAGTCAACTGAGCTACCAAATTCTCCTTAATTTGAGAAGGGTCATTCACTCCCATTCCTGATACATTTTGATATACAGGGCAAATTGGGGTCTTAAATGCCGTCTGCTCTATTGCTCTAGCCAACTCCTCTCTAGCCGGCTCCATGAGAGGTGAATGAAAAGCTCCTCCCACTTTCAATAAGGCCGCTTTCTTAGCTCCGGCAGCAAGTAACTTCTCGCAAGCTTCTTCTACGGCTGGAATTGCACCTGAAATAACCAATTGTCCGGGACAGTTATAATTCGCTGGAACAACAATTCCTTCTATTTCTTGACAAACTGCTTCTACTTTATCATCTTCCAGTGCTAAAATAGCTGCCATGGTCGATGGTTCCGCTTCACAGGCCTTTTGCATAGCCATTGCCCGTTTGGCCACCAAACTCAACCCATCCCGAAATGAAATGGATTGATTGGCCACCAGGGCAGAAAACTCTCCCAGGGAATGACCTGCTACCATATCAGGCTTAAATTGTTCTCCTAAACAGGCTGACAATATGGTGCTATGAAGAAAAATGGCTGGTTGAGTCACTTTCGTCTGCCTCAACTCTTCATCGCTTCCTTCAAACATGATCTTTTGAATATCGAATCCTAATATCTCATTTGCTTCTCCAAACATGGCTTTAGCCAGTTCAGAAGCTTCATAGAGATCTTTTCCCATTCCGGAAAACTGTGCTCCCTGACCGGGAAATACATATGCCTTCATCCGTATTTTAATATTGATTTCGTACTCACAAAAATAACAAAATTGGCTTGGGACAAAGCCTATAAAGTAAAAAAGCCACCCGTCAATGACGGATGGCTTTTGAATTCATATGAACTTGTTTACTTCATGATCGAAAGCTGTCTTACCAGTCTTCCTTTTTCACCACGAATTACCAACAGGTAGTTTCCTTTACGGACATCTCCCGCTTCGATATTCATAGTTACCTGATCAATTTTCCATGATCCGATTACTCGTCCAGTTTGGTCAAGCAATTCAATTACATCATAGTCATTCAGGTTATCTGCTGCTACAGTAAACTCACCTGTACTTGGGTTTGGATAAACCTGTAGGCGTGCCTGATCAACTGTACTCAAGCTCAAACAAGAGTCAACAACAATTGTTTGAGTAGCTGATCCGGAACATCCGTCAACAACCACTTCATACGTAATTGTATATGTTCCAGCCGGCAATCCAATTGGGTTGAAAGTTGTACCTGCAACACCCTGACCAGTAAACTCACCTCCTGCAGGAACTGCAACAAGTGTTGTTGGGTCATAGTATGTACAAGTATTGTTTAAAGCATCAAATGTAACTGATGGAGGGTTCCCCACAACAACTGTCACTGTATCTGTACTAACGCAACCATTACCATCTGTACCAGTTACAACATAATCTCCAGTAGCTACAGGAGCAAATGGAACACCATCCAATGGTCCACCAGACCATAAGTAGTTGTCAGCATCACCTGAAGCCTTCAGAGTAACCTGATCACCGTTACAAATAGACTGATCCGCTCCTCCGTTTACAACTGGAAGTGCATTTACAGTGATTGCAATCGCGTCAGATACTCCGACACAACCATTTGAGTTATTAACTACAAAGAAACTTCCTGAAGAAGACACTGTAATGGAATCAGTTGCTTCAGTAGTTGACCATGTGTTACCACCGACAACTGAAGACCCCAAACGAACACTGTCGCCCATACAGAAAGTAGTAGCACCAGCTGCACCGATTACCGGAATGTTAGCTCCTGGTTCGTTCAAAGAAACAGCATGCTGTGTTGAAAGACAACCAGATCCGTTGTCATAAGTTACTACATAACCTCCGGCAGCAAGGCCTGCGATTGATTGTAGAATATCCGTAGTTGGCATACTTCCAGTAGCTGTTCCTGTCCAGTACAAAGTACCAATACCAGTTCCAGACAAAGTTACGTCAATAGATCCGTCAGAACCACCACAAGTAGTTGGGTTGTTTCCGATCAAGCTTGGTTCACTGGCATCAATGAAGAATACTTCTACTGGCTCAGCATCAACTCCATCAACAGTCAAAGTGATTATTCCAGAAGTCGTTACTTTAATCGTTTGTGTTGTTTCTCCAGTAGACCATACGTTTCCTGTTTCTTTATTCGAAGTCAGGACAATTGTTTCACCAGCACAAGCCGTATTGTCAGAATCACTGGAAGTAATTACTGGACCGGTGAACTCAGATACGTGTGCACGCAAGATCGGAATAAGTCCGGAGTTAAATCCAACATACCCAAATCCACCATTATTGCTTGCATAATAGAATGCAGAAGTATATCCGCTTGCCAACAAAGCTCCGGCACGTGTAACACCTGCATCAGCACGCAGTGCAATCAGGTATCTACCTTCAGTCAAAACCACTGGCTTACCTGAACCGTCAGCTTTCGTTACAGGTACATTAATAATGGATAAACCGTTCGTACTGTTATTGTCAACCATCGCCTGATCAACTGGAATATCAGCACTCATACCTACAAAATTAACTGAATCTGCTACTCCGTTCTCATCAAACTTAGTTACGATGATCGAGAAGTTTCCTCCAAGTGTATCTGCTTGCGTAGCAAAAGTTACAGAATCCAACAACGTAGGTGTTGAAATAGCAAAAGCATGTCCGAATGTTTCTTGTGTTCCTGCAATACCGTCATACCAAGACAATGGCAATCCATTCTCACGAGCATACGTTTTATCAGAAATTGTAATCACTCTCTCCAGGGTATCATTGGCTCCATTGATATCACTTGCAGCTACAGCCACATTGCGAACCGTATAAGTTCCCTGCTCAGTCACGTCAAACGTTCCAAGATCTGCAAGCGCTGTTGAATCTGGCAACAAATTTGTCCCGGAAAAGTTAAATGTTTTCACTGGACTTGCCTCGTTTCCATCTTTGAAAATGAACGAGTTTACCGAATAGTTTGCGATTGGCAGTGTTCCAACGTTCTTCACACGAGAAACCGAAGCCAATGTGTGTGGAGCCTCTGTAATTGGAACTGAAGTATATACCGATGGGTTAGCCATGCCATCATTCGCCAAATCAACAAATGGCGCAGCAATAGCAATCTTGTCCAATCCAATAAACCATTGGTCCGAAGAATTGTGGTGACGGAAAGCAACATAAATATTGTTCCCCGCATAAGCAGCCAAACTAATATTTACTTTTTCCCAGGCTTCAGTTGTAAAATACTGACTGAAAACAGAGGTAAAGTTTGCTTCATCTGTTCCGGTGGTGGAAATGTAAACTTCCAAAAAGTCTCCCGCGGCACCGTTTGGAGCCCCCCATGTTCCAACCGCTTCAAATGTCAACGAAATCTGATCATTTGGAATTGTCAATTGTGGAGTGATCAACCAGTTATCCGGTGTTTTAGCCACCTGAGCGTACCAAGAATATGAAGCAGCATAGGAATTTCCATCCGATGCCGGCATCCATGCAGGGTTACCTTTTGACCAGTTATCTATTGTATCCCCATCCTGATCTTTGGTTGTCCAACCAGCCGGAGGGAACTCTGCTCCTTCAAAACTTTCTGTCAAAAGTACCTGCCCGAAGCTTAAAAAGCCAAGTCCAGATACAAACAGCGTCAGAAGAGCTTTTTTCATTGTACTTCTTTTGTTCATATGAATTGATTTATTATTTCCTGTTTTGATTATTTCAACTCCGTTTTTTCTTCTTTCGTCACCTTTTTCATCGTGACTGGTTTTTTCGAAATCTTTTGAGACTTCACCGGAGCCTTTATGGTTTTACCATCCAAGGTCTTCGTCATAGTATAAGGCTTTTTCTCTTTTTCGGCTCCATTTGCATCGACCACCTTCTCCGTTCCTTCCTTTTCTTTTACTACCACTTCTTCCGAAGTCGCACAAGACACGAACAGGATCGTTCCTGCAAACATTACCAAAGCCTTACCAAGAGTCATTTTTTTCAATTTTGGATGTGTAAAAATAAACAATTTTCATTGTCTTTAGTTATTCCCAAAACGAAATTAATCTAAAAAGGTTGGATTGCAATCAAAAAAAGAAGCGCCCAAATAAATTTGAGCGCTTCTTTTTAGTTTATTATGACCCTTTCCTTACTTGAGTTTTTGAACTCGGATGGTCTTTTGATTTTGTTCTCCTTTTAACACCAGGAAGTACGTTCCGGTAGCCAGCTCTGAAAGCTCAAACTCCATTACTGTTCCTTCAACCTCCATTTCTTCCATCACAACTCGTCCAAACGGATCAAGCAATGAAATCGTTTGAACATGCTTCAATTGATCTCCACTGACCATTAATGTTCCTTGTGTTGGATTCGGATAAACTTTCACCTGAGCAAAATCAATATCAGCAAGGGCCGCCGAACCACAAGAATCAACAACAATGGCTTCTGTTGTGGTACTCGTACATCCGTTTTCTGTTACGGAATAACTTACATCATACGTACCAGACGCCAGGCCGTTTGGATCAAAGCTTGCCCCACTAACTCCTGTTCCGGAGAAGGCTCCTCCTGCTGGTGTTGCGGTCAACGTTACAGCTGCTGCATCAGTACACACAGTGTCTACCAAAGCAAAACTAATTACTGGCAATGGATTCACTGTCACTGTAGCGATCGATGAAGTGGAAGAACATCCTCCTGCCTCAGCCGTCACGGAATAATCTCCAGAAGCTTTTACAGTGATTGATGCTGTTGTTTCTCCTGTCGACCAGGTAATTCCATTTGTTTCAGAAGAAGTCAACACGACACTATCTCCTTGACAGAGTGTCACTGGACCATCAGCGGAGATCACAGGTGTTGCTGGTCCTCCTGGATCAGAAATCGTTGTTGATACCGGATCACTATCACATCCATTGTTAAAGACAAATGTGTAACTTCCTGCACCCAATGCACTCACGGTAAATGGCAAACTTGCTCCTGCTTGTGAACCTGATGCCACTCCTGTCCAGGTAAGTGTTCCTGAACCTGTTCCAGTCAGTTCAATAGACCCATCTGCTGCTCCACAGCTACTTGGACTGTTCACTGTTCCAACTGTAATTGATGGTTTAGCTGTTACCACTACTGCAATTGCATCTGAAGTAGCCATACATCCATTCTCATTCAGTGTCACCGAGTAATTTCCACTGGTACTCACCGTAATCGAAGCATCAGTTGATCCATTAGACCATGTGATTCCTGTCGTTACCGAAGAGCTAAGTGTAACACTTCCTCCTTCACAGAAAGCAGTTGCTCCATCTGCAGTGATCACTGGAGCCGTTGGAGCTCCCGGATCAGACAATGTTGCATTCACTGAATTTGACACACAACCTTGATCCGAAGTAAATTCTACGCTGTAAGAACCAGCAGACAAGCCCATGATTGTATAAGGCAATGCTTCACCGGACGCACTTCCTGAAGAAGTTCCTGTCCAACTGATCGTTCCTGTACCTGTTCCTGTCACAATGATCAGACCGTCCGTTCCGGAACAAGTTGTAGGATTCGTCGCTGTCGTAGAAATTGCAGGTGCATCATTAATTGTAACTGTCACCTGATCGGTTCCCTGACAACCATTGATATCTGTCCCTGTTACTACGTAAGTATTCGTTGCGGATGGTGTGAAGATCACGCCATTGGTCACACCATTCGTCCATGTGTACGTACTGGCTCCCTGACCTGAAAGGCTTGTTGATTCACCAGTACAAACCGCATAATCTGCAGGTGCCGATACATTTGGCAAGCTATTTACGGTTACTAAAACAGAAGCTGTATTAGAACATCCGTTTGCAGCTGTTCCTGTTACTGTATAAGTGGTAGTGCTCGTTGGAACAAAAGATTGTCCATCGCTTACACCATTATTCCATGAATAAGTATCTGCGCCAGAAGCGTTCAGGGTAACACTCGCCCCGTCACATACGGCAACATCACTTCCTCCGCTTACGTTTGGTGCACTATTGACAGTGATCGTTGTTGTTGCGCTATTGGAACATCCGTTTCCATCAGTGTAGGTATAAGTCAATGTTTGTGTTCCATTCGATGGAAGGAAATCAGCTCCAGAAACTCCTGTTCCCGAATAGCTACCTCCCGAAGGCGATCCTGCATTCAAGAATACTGGGGCTCCATTTGAACAAACAGCACTGTAGTTCCCGGCACTCACAGTTGGAATACTGTTCTCAATCACTTCCGTAGCATCTGATGTAGAAGAACATCCTGCTTGCGTCGCGGTGACTGTGTATAATCCAGAAGCATCCACAGTGATCGACTGAGTTGTTTCTCCTGTAGACCAGGTAATTCCTGTAGAAGCCGAAGAAGTCAAGGTTACGCTTCCTCCATCACAGAATGATGTAGAGCCACTCGCCGAAATTGTTGGCTTCGTAGGTGCTCCCGGATCGGAAAGTGAAATGGCAATCGTATTGGAACGACATCCATTGGCATTTTCGTAATATGCCGTGTACGATCCTGCTGCCAATCCTGAAATCGAGTATGGTAGAGTAACCGAAGGTGCAACTCCAGAAGCCGTTCCGTCCCAGGTCACATTTCCTGTTCCCGTACCCATCACTTCAAAAGATCCTGTCGTAGTTCCACAAGTCACTGGATCATTTGTCGATCCAATAGAAATGGTTGGTGACACTGTCACAGAAACCGCTACCGGATCTGAGTCCGTGGAACATCCATTCTCCGTAACTGTTACCACATAACTACCTCCTGATGTTACTGTAATACTTTCAGAACTTCCTCCGTTATTCCAGGAGTTGTTGGTTGGAGACGAAGAAGTCAACACCACCTGATCTCCCGAACAGAAGGCAACCGGTCCGTCAGCCGTAATAGTTGGCTTAGCCGGATTCGCATTTACAGTAACTTTTACCACGTCTGAAGTGGCTGAACAACCATTATTCACATTGGTAACCGTATAGTTACCGGCAGCTGTTACGGTAATGGACTGGGTTGTTTCTCCTGATGACCAGGTGTTTCCGGTCGCCATAGAAGATGTTAATACGACACTTTCTCCATCACAGAATGACGTAGCTCCATTGGCTGAAACTGTCGGCTTCGTCGCAGAAGCAACTGTTACCGCAATGATGTTCGACGCCTGTCCGTTCACCATGACTGAATAGTTTCCGGCTGAATTTACTGTAATCGACTGAGTTGTTTCTCCTGTAGACCAGGTGTTTCCTGTTGCACTACTGGAAGTTAGTGTCAGTGTTTCGCCGTCACACAATACGTTATCTGCATCCGAAGATGTAATCACTGGTGCCGAAGATGTAATATATCCTCTGATAATAGGAGTTCGTGGATTACTTAGCACGACTTCCTGAAATGCTCCTCCATCAAAACTGGAAAAAAAGGTTCCGGGCGTGACAATTCCTGAAGAACAAAGTAAACCCATATTTTTTGCATCCGTACTTTCTTCAACCCCAATCAAATAGGTTCCGGGAGTCAAAGTCAGTGGATTACCACTCAAATCTGTTATATCCAATGTAAAGATTGCACGCTGATTTTGAGTGACAAAATCAACCACCGTTTGATTTACATCTATAAATGTACTGTGTCCAATCTCCGTTCCGGTAGGCACTCCTCCAGAAACAGCAAAAATTTTAACCTGAACAACACCTCCTACAGAATCAGGAGAGATTCCGAACAGTACAGAGTCAAGCACAACACTTTGCGTAAATTCAAAAGTCTGCCCTAAAACCAACGAGGTTCCACTACCATAACCAAGACCCGGTGTTCCGGTTAAGCCCCTATCCCTAGCATAGGTCCAATTAGTCATATTGTAATACCGCTGAAGACTATCGTTATTTGGATCTACATCGTTCGTAGCATTCGTTACTGTAAATGCTTCATAAAAGCCTGTTTCGGTAACAGTATAAGTCCCCATGTTAACCGTGGCTGTATCTCCTGCCGCCAAGTTACTATATGTTTGGGTCAAAGTTTGAATTGGATTATTGTAATCCTGATCCTTATAAATTTTCGTTTCAATCGGAACAGATGAAATCGTTTGATTTCCTCTGTTCATAAACTGAACGGTTACATTCAGGTTTTGAGTTCCCTGAGAAATCGGACGTGAAGTATACTCATGTATTTCCCCACCCAAAACAGAAACGTCCACAAATGGTCCTGCTACAACAATTTCATCCAAAAGCAACAACCATTGATCCGTACAATTATGGTGTCTGAAAGCAATATAAACGTTTTGTCCAGCATATGCCGCCAGACTCAATGTTACCTTTTCCCATGTCTCCGTATCAAAAGCATTGGAGTAAATGGAAACAAAGTCTCCAGGATTAACCCCTGTGGTCGAGACGTAGACTTCCAAAAAGTCTCCTGTCCCCCCTGCTGGTGTTCCCCAGCTACTCACGGCATAAAAACTCAATTCCGTCTGAGCGGACGGAATATTCACCTGTGGAGTAATTAACCAGTTGTCTGGCGTTGTCGCTGCACTTGTATATGATGCCGACATGGCCACCGAATCACCGACAACGGGTAAAAAGGGTTTACTATCTGAACTTCGGGTATAACCCGCAAATGAAGTCCAGTTATCAGTAGCATCACCATCCAAATCATACGTTGTCCAACCTGCAGGTGGAAATGTACCCGATTCAAATCCTTCATACAGGACCTGCTGTGCAGATAATGAAGAAATACTGAACAGACATATCAGACTGAACCAGTACTTAAACGTAAAAACATTTTTCATCGTCATTCGTTTATATTGTAAATTATAGTTTTCGGCGCATGCTTTCGCAGTACCCCTTTGTTTATACAGTATTAAATGCATACAAAACTACGCATTTTCTCACAACCGCACTTTTTCGGTACATAAACGGCCCACTTCAATTCACTAACGACCAACAATAGTTATTAAACGACCAACCGAAAATCATCTTCGACTCAACGATACACCTAACGTAAAAAAAGGTTCAAACGTTGGGAAATTTCCTGACTCCTTTCAATATGCCCCATATGCCCCGTTTCGGAAAAGGACTCAATCTGAAGCTTTTCATCGTAATGCAACATCTGTTCCAGCGGGATCACAGGATCTTCTTCACCCTGAATTACGAGCAACTGATCTGATATAGACAAGGCATAACGGATATTCGATCTCCTGTCACGCATGGCCCTGGAATATTGTGCAATGCTTTTAGTATTCATCTGAAGTGCCTCGCGAATTAATTCCTCTATTTGCTTTGCATCTCTCTTCCGATCGATGAATAGCAAGGGAATGGCCTGTTTTACAAAACCGGCAGCATCTTTCATCACCAGATCAGCCACACGGGTTCGGTCCTTCTTTTTTTGTGGTCCATCTGCCCAAAAATTTGAGTGAAACAACACTAATTTCCCTTTCACAGACATGATTCGGTGCATTTCAAGTGCCACGTACCCGCCTAGCGAATGTCCAACCAAATCATACTCCTCGTAACCCATTCCAGCTAGCAGCAGCTGTATTTCAACTGCCAATTCCCGAATAGAGAATTGCACCTCAGGGTCCGGAGATTTTCCATGGCCAGGAAGGTCAATACAAAGATGTTTTCCCGGAATTCGATCTAATGCCAGGTGTTCCCACATGGTCCCTGATTCCAAAAATCCGTGAATCCAGACTATGGGACGACCACTTCCAAACTGTTTTATGAAAATTTTTGACGAATTAAGCATTCATGGCCGCTTCTATCTCATCGACTTCGATTGGAATTTCGGCCATCAGGTTTAAGGCTGCGCCAGACTCCTGAACCACTAAGTCATCTTCAATCCGGATTCCCAATTTTTCATCTGGTATATAAATTCCTGGTTCACAGGTGAAAACCATTCCTGCCTTGATCGGCTCATGCCACAAACCAACATCATGTGTATCCAGACCAATAAAATGTGAGGTACCATGCATAAAGTACTTCTTATACGCCGGCCAATCCGGGTTTTGATTCTTAATGTCTGTCTGATCAATCAGTCCCAGTTTCAATAATTCGGACTCCATCAACTTCCCTACTTCCCGATGATAATCAGCCATGATTGTTCCGGGAACCAGCAACTTCTCCGCCTCCTTTTTGACATGCAAGACTGAATTATAGACGGCCTTTTGACGTTCCGTAAATTTTCCATTCACCGGAAAACACCGCGTCAAATCCGATGAATAGTTGGCGTACTCTGCCCCGAAATCCATTAAAATCACATCCCCATCGTGGCATTGCTGATTGTTCTCAATATAATGCAATACACAGGCGTTTTTTCCTGAAGCAATGATTGGTGTATAGGCAAACCCTTTGGAGCGATTACGCAAAAATTCATGAGCCAACTCCGCCTCAATTTCGTACTCCCATACACCCGGTTTGATAAAGTTTAACAGACGATTGACGCCCAAATGCGTAATGTCACAAGCCTGTTTCATCAATTGAATCTCTTCCGGCTCCTTTATCGATCGAATCAGATGCATGATTGGGGCACTTTTATGTACCTGATGTGCCGGGTAATCGTTTCGGCACTTTCGAATGAAGCGATCTTCCCGGGTCTCTACTTCCGTTGAAGCACGTAAATGTTCATTGGTATTTAAATAAACTCCTTCTGCTTCCGACATCATTTGTTTGAAGACCGTCTCAAATTGATCCAACCAGTATACCGTTTCTATCCCATTCAATTCGTAAGCCTGTTCCTTCGTCAGTTTCGCACCTTCCCAAATCGCAATATGTTCACTCGTTTCCTTCAAAAAAAGTACTTCCCGGTGTTTGGGATTCGATGAATCCGGGAACAATACCAACATACTTTCTTCCTGGTCTACACCTGACAGGTAAAAAATGTCACGATGCTGCTGGAAAGGAATGGTACTATCGGCACTAATTGGATAAATATCATTCGAATTAAATACGGCCAATGCGCCCGATTTCATTTTTGACATAAACTTGGAGCGATTCTTCTTAAACAACTGGCTTGGTAATTGATGGTACTTCATATCTATTTCAAGTAAATAAGGATTTATTCTGATTTCAAATGGCTGCAAGTTACACATTTTAGCGCTTTGAAAAAAACTACGTAAGTACTTTACGTTCTTCTCCATATAGCTTTGTCAAAAAACAAAGGACATGAGAACACTAGCACCATTTGCCAAACTGAACAAAATTGAATTTCAATCGGACAGTACCGAAGTAACTCTGAGCTGCTCTTTTTACTCTGAGCACGAATATTTTGACGGGGATATGATTATTTCTCAATCCGATCTCAACAAATTATTTGGATCATTGCAACAGCAAAACGAAGAGCTAGACCTTTATGAAATGATCGAAACACAAGCAGTAGGCTCTGATTATCAGCTTTATTCACTCAATTTGGAACATTCCGATGTCCAAAACGCATTGCTTCCTCAGGAACTGCTTCCCCAGGCTCAACTAAGAATCAGAGCTTAGTCAAAAAGGCCCAATAAACAGCCAGTACGGTGTATTCAGAAATATTTTATAAATTTGGATACTTTTTAAATGCTGTTTAACGTTTTTTTGGCAGAATGAAGACAACAAAATTTTTGATTTTCGGTGCATCCCTGACACTACTGTTTGCTTGTGTAAAACACGAAGTAGTTCCGGCTCCATCTGATTTGGTGAAGTTGGATGCGCATTTCACAGGTATCATTAACGGTACGGATGTTGAGTACACCGATGATGTCAACGGATTCAACGGTGACGACAGTCAGGATCAAATCATCCTGGCACCACCTTCTCTTTCCTCTGCCAAGTACTATAGCGACATCAGTTCCAATCTGGTTTTGAACTCCATCAAGGTGGGAATCGGAAGTAATAAATGGGATGCTGCCGCGCTTGAAAAGCCTTCCATCGGTCAATTCAATGATTTCTGTGAAGCGCTGAAAAATGCAACTGTTAGTTTTTCGGACAACGCCGTAGATGGTTTCGTTGTTCAGTACAAAGATGCTTTCGGGAATGTTTGGACCTCCAAAGAAAACAGCGTCAATTCTCAGAGCGTCAATTTCACATCTGTCGAAACAAAATCGGATGATACCGGGGACTATGCTCTCATTGAGCTTGACTTTGCCTGTCACGTTTACCGTACAGTGAGTCAAAACCCGCTAGAAATAGATTCGCTGCGCATTGACAACGCTTATTTCAAGGGTTGGTTCAAGCGCTAATCAGCTTGAATAAACATGGGTAAAAACAGTTTGAAAATAGCCATTATTGGAGATTATAACTTTACCTACAATACCCATCATGCGACTAACTTAGCCCTGGATCATGCTGCTCATTTCCTCGATATTGAAATCAGTTATTACTGGATTAAGCTTCAGGAAGTCAGTCAATTCAAGAATTTTCAATTTCAGGAATACGACGGCATTTGGGTAAGTCCCGGACCTTACAAGAATCCTTTTTTACTTTACGGGATCATTGATGCCCTGATGAAACAGGATCTCCCTTCATTCATTACGGGAGAAGGATTCAAAACCCTGGTCGATGTCCTGATTAGCAGAAATAACCTAAACGCCCAGGGAGAAAAACTCATTTCTGAAAACCTGGTAGATGGAGAACAATTCGAACAGGTAGAAATTGTGCCTCATTCCAAGGAGATCATAAAACTTTACGAAAACAGAAGCCACATTGAATTAAGCTCTTCCAGATACAGTCTCTATCCTCAGATCATTCCCCTGCTTACAGAACATGAGATGGATATTGATGCCTACAATCAGTTCGAGGAGCCAGAGATTATTAGTCTGAAAAACAGGGATTTTTTCGTCTGTTGTGGTTTTTGTCCTCAGGTCTCTTCCACCAGAGATATTCCACATCCCCTGGTCTATACGTTTATCAAAGCCTGTACCATCGAAAAAGAAGATCACTAGTTCTCTCCGTTTTTCAACAGTTCTTCATACACTTCATCATGCAGTAAATTAGGCATGTCTGAAGCTTCAACAGCCAGACGATCACAGCGTTCATTTTCAGGATGCCCGTCATGCCCCTTAACCCAGGTAAACGCTGGTTTGTACTTAAAATGAAGTGGTAAATAACGAAGCCACAAATCTTTGTTTTTCTTCCCCTTGAAGCCTTTCTTCTCCCATCCAAAGACCCATCCCTTTTCAATAGCATCAATCACGTACTTCGAATCAGAATAAATCCGGATTTGATAACGGTCCGACTTTAGTTGTTCCAGAGCCACAATCACAGCCAGCAACTCCATCCGGTTATTCGTTGTCATGAAATATCCCTGCGAAAACTCCTTTTCAAGTTTTCCCATTCTCATCACAATTCCATAACCTCCCTTTCCAGGATTTCCTTTGGCAGAGCCGTCTGTATAAATTTCAATGAGCCCTTTTTTCATCGTTCGTAAAAGTACAAAGGAAATTCCATCGACAGGAAAAACTTTTTTCTCGCAAGAAACTTTTTTTGTTTTTTTAGTTTCCAAATTAAATTTTAACTATATCTTTGCCGCATGGATAAGAAAAAAATGCTGATGTTGGAACAAGCTGGCTTCGTATTTCTGAAATACGGAATCAAGAGTGTGACAATGGATGACATGGCGCGTGAGTTGGGGATATCCAAAAAAACTCTTTACGTTCATTTCAAGGACAAAAACGACCTGGTATCACAGATCATTCAGGGCAAAATAGCTCAGGATCAAATGGCCTGTCAAAGTAACTCCTCCTGTGCGGAAAATGCCATCGACGAGTTGCTCCATGTCAATAGATTCGTTTCCGAAATGATGAATGACATTCACCCTTCTGTTTTCTACGACCTGAAAAAGTTTCACCAGGATGCATGGAAACTTTTACATGATCACAAATGGGAGTTTGTTTTTAACACTATTCTTAGCAACATTCTCCGAGGTAAAGAAGAAGGACTTTATCGTCAGGAGATCAAAGAAGAAATTATTGCTGCGGCCTATGTGGCCTCCACCGATCTCATTTTGAACGGAGACATCTTTAGTAAATCAGAATACAAATCCCATGAAGTCTTTGAAGAAATTCTCCATTTCCAACTTTCGGGAATGGTCAATGAAAAAGGACTCAAATATCTAAAACAACGAATTCACAAATCCTAAAATCCCATGAAAAATACCTTTTTTGTAACTCTCTTCCTGGTAGCAAGCACCTCCGTTTGGGGGCAGGAAAAAGCGGGTTACAATCTCCTCGAGGCTCAGGAAACTGCTCTTAACAACAGCGAGAAGTTAAAGCAATCCGTTCTTGACGAAGAAATTGCCCGCCTCAAAGTGGTGGAGACCAGAGCGATCGGGCTTCCGCAGGCTTCCCTGAGCGGGAATTTTCAAAATTTCCTCAACCTGCCCATTCAGGTGGTGGACGCTTCTTTTATCAATCCGAACGCCAAACCGGGGGAAACCATTTCATTCCGAGCTGGGACAGATTACAGTGCCAGCGGAACTTTTCAGGCCAATCAGTTGCTTTTCAACGGGTCCTATTTGGTAGGTCTCCAGGTCTCCAAGTTTTACCAGGACTTCGCCAAAACGAATTCGGAAAAAACCAAGGAAGATGTTCTGTTTAATGTCACCCAGGCCTATCAAATGGCGGTAGTTGCCAAAGAAAATCAGCTTTTCATGGATTCCATTGTGCTGGCTACGAAAAATCTGGTTGACAAGCAGCAAAACTACTTTGAATTGGGACTTATGGTTCAGGAGGATATGGATCAACTGAACTTTGCCCTCAGTAATGCACAAAACAGTCAGGAAAGTGCACGGCTGCAATATCAAAATGCATTGGCCCTGTTAAAAATGACCATGGGACTGGAGCAAAGTGTCGATCTTGAGCCGACTGAAGACATCCGGACACTGTTGAAACGAAGCGCGTCACTGTCCGGAGAACAGACTGTTCAAAGCAACATCAATTATGTCTTGCTTCAGAAACAAATCCAGCTCAACGAGTACAATTTGAAGAATAAACGTATGGCTTACTTACCGACCGCCAGTGCCTTTTTTCAGCAGACGTACAATGCCTACCGCAACGAGTTTAACTTTTTTGCCAACGAAAAATGGTTCCCTCAAACACTCTGGGGACTTCAACTTCAAATCCCCTTGTTTTCCAGTGGTTCCAGAAAATCACAGGTCAGTCAGGCGCGCGTTGAATTGGAAAAATCACGAACGCAGTTAACGGAGTTGGAAAAGGCACTTCAAATGCAGAAAATTCAGTACGAAAACAATCTGAAAAGCGCTTTGAGTCAACTGGCTTTGCAACAAAAAAACGTTGAACTCGCCAAAACAATCTATCAAAACTCTATTACCAAAAAAGAAATTGGAAAAGAGAGCAGTATTGTTGTATCTCAAAAGTACAATCAATTGGTCATGGCACAGGCACAATATGTCGGCGCTATGCTCGAAGTTTTTAATTCGAAATTAAATCTTGATAAACTCTATCACCACATTCAATAATTTATACTTAATCCCAAAACTCATGAAACGCTATCCCAAAAAAGTTTCTTACTTCCTGCCTATCCTATTTTTGGTAGCCTGTGGCCAGGAACAAACCGGTGACCTGGACAAGTTACTGGAGAAAAAAAGTGCACTTAAAGCTGAATTAGCAAGCATTCAGGATCAAATCCAGGCCCAACAAAAAGAAGGTAAAACCGGACTTGCTCCCCTTGTTGTACTTGACAAACTTGCTCAACGAAATTACGAGCACAAAATCATTGTTCAGGGGAATGTTGAAACGGATCAGGATGTTCTTATCAATGCCGAAATGGGTGGTTTGATCAACCAGGTTCACGTCCACGAAGGACAACGCGTCAGTGTCGGTCAGGTACTGGTTACTCTGGATGCGTCCATTCTTTCTTCTAACATGAAGGAATTGGAAACACAACTTGCTTATGCAGAGTACATGCTCGAAAAGCAGGAAGAACTGAAAAGGCGCGGTGTAGGCTCTGAATTTGAGTACAAAACTGCTCTGAACCAGGTCAACTCACTCAAATCAAAAATGAAATCCCTGAGCACGCAGCGTGGTAAGTCAGCCATCAAAGCTCCTTTTTCTGGAATGATTGACAAGGTCTTTGCCAAGAACGGGCAATTGGCTGGTCCTCAATCTCCATTATTGAGACTGGTCAACAACCAAAGTGTGAAAATCACTGCTGATATTTCCGAAAAACACCTTGAAAACGTCCAGGTGGGAACCAATATGAAGGTCCGTTTTCCAAACTTTAAGGACACCACACTGAAATTACAGGTAAGTCATGTGGGGAATTACATTGATCCTACCAACCGGACTTTCCGGGTCATGTCGCAGCTAAACAACAATAAAGTGTTGCTCCCGAACATGCTTGCAGAGCTGGAAATCACTGACATCCGAGTTCCCGATGCCATGGTGGTTCCTTCCAAAAGCATTCTGAAGTCGCAGCAAAACGAAGACTACATCTTCATTGCTGAGCCTGAAAAAGATGGAAAGTACAAAGCCCGTCGGATCCAAATTACACTTCATAGCCGTTACGACGGTTGGGCACATATTGATTTGTTAGATCATAACGTCCAGCCTGGAGCCTATGTTATTGTAGAAGGAGCCCGGGGAATCGCTGATGGAGATATTGTCCGAACAAAATAAGTCCCAGCACATTAATTATCATGGAAAAAGAATTTAAAGGTTTCGGTTTAACCACACTCTCGGTCAAAAACCGAAAAACAGTCTATCTGATCGCCATCATTATTTTCTTCGGCGGACTTTTCTCCTACAACAGTATGCCCAAGGAAAATTTTCCGGAACTGCAAATCCCGGAAATCTATATTGGGATTCCCAAACCGGGTTCTTCTCCGGACTACATGGCCGATAAGATCACGAAGTCTATTGAAAAAGAACTTTCGGGAATTCGAAATATTGACGAGATCAAATCAAATGCCGTACACGGTTACGCGACCATCCAGGTCAAGTTTAACTTTGATGTCTCCGTTGACAAGGCCCTTCAAAAGGTCAAAGATGCTGTTGATAAGGCACGTGCGAAAACAGATTTTCCAAGTTTGCCTGTCGAGCCAAACATCTTTGAACTAGACCCTTCGCAAATGCCGATTATGAACATCAACCTGCGGGGCCCAAATGCCTCCCTGTTGAAAGAAGTCGCTGAAGATCTCGAAGATCAGATTGAAGCACTTCCAGAAATCAATGAAGTCGATATACGCGGGATTCAGGAGCAAGAGATGCGAATCGAAGTGGATCCGATCAGAGCGCAGGCGGTAAACGTTACTTTAGATGATATCCAAAATGCTGTCAATTCGGAACACCAAACCATTTCTGGAGGGGAAGTATTGATGGACGGAGTGAAGAAAACTATCCGAATCGAAGGAGAATTCGAATCTGCCGAGGACATGAAAAAGATCATTGTGAAGCAGGATGAATTCATGCCGGTCCATCTGGAAGATGTCGCGGAGGTGTATTTCGGGAATGCCGATACAACGTCTTACGCACGTGAATTCGGTTCACCGGTAGTCATGTTGGACGTCAAAAAACAAGGTGGGGAAAACCTTTTGATCGCCGCCGATAAAATTGAAGAAATCATTACAACAGCACAGGAGGACGGGACGATCCCTAAAAGTATTCAGGTATCCAAAACGAATGATCAGTCTTACAATACCCGGGACATGGTTTCCAACCTGGAAAACTCTATTCTTTTCGGAATCATGTTGGTGGTTGGGGTACTTCTGTTCTTCCTGGGACTTCGAAACGCCCTATTTGTAGGGATTGCCATTCCGCTGTCCATGCTTATGTCCTTCCTAATCCTGGATGCGATGGGGGTCACCCTGAACGTGATGGTACTATTCTCTTTGGTGCTCGCACTGGGAATGCTGGTGGACAACGGGATTGTGATTGTGGAGAACATCTATCGACACATGGATGAAGGCTATAGTTCCACCCAGGCTGTTATTCGCGGGGTCGGACAGGTCGCCTGGCCAATCATTTCTTCCACGGGTACAACTGTAGCAGCTTTTGTTCCCCTCGCTATCTGGCCGGGAATCATGGGAGAATTCATGAAATACCTTCCAATCACCCTGATGATCGTATTGGCATCTTCCCTGTTTGTGGCGCTTGTCATCAACCCGGTACTGGCCGTTGCTTACATGAAGGTCACCGACGATCAACCCCGAAAGAAACGTGTGGTACTGATCTCAGCAGTTTTCCTTTTCCTGGGGGTACTGATTTTACTTGCGGGTAAGATGAGCCTGGGAAATCTACTCATATTCATCGGCTTGATGGTTCTGATCAATGCTTTTATCCTTTTCCCTGGAACACGGGCATTTCAAAATGCTTTTCTCCCACGATTGGAGCGCATTTATTCCCGGTTCCTGAATTTCGCACTGAGTGGCCGGAAGCCCATTACATTCCTCCTGGGAACGATCGGACTTTTTATTTTCAGCGTAATGCTGTTGGGAGCCTTTCCGCCCAAAGTGGATTTCTTCCCGGTCAATGAACCAAACTATGTAAACATTTTCATTTCCCATCCGGTTGGAACAGACATCAAACAGACAAACCAGACAACACTGGCTGTTGAACGCGAACTGGACGAATTACTCAAACCGATCATGGACCGGGACATCAAAAACAATGTTCCTTCTGAAAAACGAATCATTAAGTCCATTATTTCCCAGGTGGGAGAAGGAACGAGCGATCCAGCCCAGGGAGTTTCCATGGGGAATACACCACACAAGGGGCGGATTACGGTTAACTTCGTAGAATCCCAGCATCGAAAAGGAGTCATGACCAGCGATATCCTCAAAGATATCCAGGATCGACTCAAAGGAAAATTTACCGCAGACATTGAAATTTCTGCCAGTAAAGATGAGCAGGGACCTCCCCAGGGGGCGCCAATCAACATTGATGTTTTCGGAAAAGGAGAATACCGATTGCTGATTGAAGAAGCCGAAAAAATCAAAAGCTTCCTGGATCGGAAAAACGTTCCTGGAGTAGAAAAGCTTAAGCTAAACGTAGAATCCAGTCGGGCCGAAATTCCAATCTATGTAGATCGGGATCAAATCCGAAAATTGAATGCTTCAACCATGCAGGTCGGAATGGCTATTCGAAAAGCTCTCCTCGGACAGGATATCACCACCTACAATCTCGATGATGAATCCTATGACATCGTCGTTCGATTCAACCGGGAACGAAGAGACAATTTCGACGTATTATTGGATCAGCAGCTGATCTTCCGAAACAACAAAGGAAAGCTCCTGAATATTCCAATTCGATCTGTCATCAAAGATCCGAAGGAAACCACTTCTTATTCGGCCGTGATCCGGAAAGACGAAGTTCCTCTCGTTTCCATCGTTTCCAATGTAACGGAAGGATTCAACGCCAACGAAGTCGTTCAGGAATTGAAAGAGAATATGATGGACTACGAAGCGGATGATCAGTTGAAGGAGGGTATTTCATACAAATTTACCGGGCAGCAGGATGAACAGGCCAAAGAAATGGCTTTCTTGAGCAAGGCCCTCTTGATTGCCGTATTCATGGTACTATTGATTATTGTATCACAGTTCAATTCCTATTCCGCACCGGTACTAATTATGTTCACCGTATTCCTTTCGTTTATGGGAGTATTCCTCGGACTAGTGATCTCACGTCAGAATTTTGTGATCATGATGACCATGATCGGAATCATCTCTCTGGCCGGAGTCGTGGTGAACAATGCCATCGTATTGATTGATTATACCAATCAGCTGATCAAGGGCCGACGAGAAGAATTAAAGCTTGGTGAATATGATCAAACTCCGATCGACGAAGTCATTAAGGCCGCGGCCGAAGCAGGAAAAACCAGGTTACGTCCGGTACTTCTAACGGCGATCACAACCATTTTGGGACTGATCCCGCTGGCTGTTGGATTCAACATTGATTTCTTCAGCTTCTTCGCGACCTATGATGCAAAAATCTACTTCGGTGGAGACAATAACATCTTCTTCGCGCCGATGTCCTGGACGATCATTTACGGACTCACCTTCGCTACTTTCCTGACACTCATCATTATCCCATCACTATACGTGTTGGTGACCAGATTCAAATCATGGATCTATCGACTGGGTGGATGGAAGATGCGAAGTAACTTCTAAGACAACATCCTGGGGCCACATTCAAATCATGTGGCCCTTTTTTTGATCTTTTCTCAAGAACCGAACAAGGCACTTAACACTTCATCCTTTCCTTTGTAAACAAGGTAATTGAATCGGATTGCCGGAAGATCTGCCGAGGGCTTCCATTTCAAACCAAATCCGGCGTGTGGCCCCTGCAATTTTAACTTGAAAGGCAACTTCGACTTTCGCTTCGGAGTCCGTGCCACCAGATTTAGGCCATTGAATCGTGGATTTTGAAAGACTAAAATCTCATTTTTATTTGCCCGCTTCACTTTCCGGAGTACTTTCTTCTGAATTCTTTCTTGCTTCCTCTCTAATTTCATCAGACCATGTCTCTCTTTCCAATTCATTGTTTCAAGAGCTGCCTGGGCGAGTATGTCTTTTTGTAACAATACAAAAAGCAAGCAAGCGATATATTTTAAGAACTTCTTCATCTCTTTTGTTTTGAGACAAAGTTAGGAGCAGAAAGGCCCCTATTGAAATCGAATTAAGCAAGGAAATATCGGGTAGTTGCGAAAATCGCAACTCTTATTTTAAGACTAGATCTGTCGTAATGCTTCCATCTTCATGCGCTTGATCATGCTGAGGAGACCATTGGAACGCGTGGGTGACAAATGATCATGCAAACCGATCTCTCTGATAAAGTGAAGGTCAGCTTTCGCGACAGACTCAGGTGACTCCTGATTAAGTACCCGTATCAAAAGTGAGATGATCCCTTTTGTAATGATCGCATCGGAGTCTGCCGTGAACTGCATTTTCCCATCTGAAATACCGGACTCCAACCAAACTTGTGATTGACAGCCCTGAATGAGTCGATCCTCCGTTTTCTTTTCCGGATCAATCAACGGCAAATCCTTTCCCAACTCAATCAGGTGTTCGTATTTTTCCATCCAATCCTCAAAGAGGGAAAATTCCTCAATAACGTCTTGTTGTTTTTCTTCCAGGGTCATCATTACTTCAACATCTTTACGGCTCGTTCCAGGGCATTCATAAATACATCTACCTCTTCCTTCTTATTATACATGGCAAAAGAAGCTCGCACGGTTCCGGGAATTTGATAGAAATCCATGATTGGTTGGGTACAATGATGTCCGGTCCTCACGGCAACCCCCTGCTGATCCAATATGGTTCCCAGGTCAAATGGGTGAATTCCTTCCACCAGGAAGGACTGAACTCCTAACTTTTGTTCAGACTCTCCATAAATTCTGACGCCATCTATTTCTTTCAAGCAGGCCCCCAGGTAAGCACTCACGGAAGCTTCATGTGCTTCAATTTCATGCATGTCAAATTCAGACAGATAATCCAGGGCAGCCCCCAATCCGATTCCTCCCACAATATTGGGAGTTCCTGCCTCAAACTTAAAAGGTAACTCATTGTAGGTAGTCTTTTCAAAACGAACAGTCTTGATCATATCTCCTCCCCCCTGATAAGGTGTCATGGCATCCAGCACGGATTCCTTTCCGTATAGAACTCCCACGCCTGTCGGGCCGTAAATTTTGTGTCCAGAAAACACATAAAAATCACAATCCAAATCCACGACATCTATCGTTGTATGCTGAACACTTTGTGCTCCATCGATCAAGACCCGGGCGCCATAATCACGAGCCTTTCGGATCATTTCCCTGACCGGATTCACGATCCCCAGACTATTGGACACATGACTTAGTGCCAACAACTTGGTACGAGTGCTTAACAGCTTCTCAAATTCCTCCTGGATCAACTCTCCCCGATCATTCATCGGAATGACCTTCAGTACACAGCCTTTTCGCTCGCAAAGCATTTGCCAGGGCACAATGTTCGAATGGTGCTCCAAATGGGAAATTAAAATCTCATCCCCTTCTTTCAGACTCTCTCCAAAAGAAAAAGCTACCAGGTTGATCGAATCTGTCGTTCCCTTCGTAAATATGATTTCTCGGTCCGAAGCGGCACCGATAAAATTTGCCACCTTTTTGCGGGCTTCTTCGTAAGCAGTCGTTGCTTGCTGACTGAGGTAATGTACTCCCCGATGGATATTCGCGTTCTCCAGGCTGTAATACCGTTCAATGGTATCAATCACCCTTTTCGGTTTCTGCGTCGTTGCCCCATTGTCGAAATAAACCAACGGACGACCATGAACCTCTCTACCAAGCAGTGGAAAATCCCTTCTGATTTCTTCGAGTTCTAATTTTCTTTTTCCCTTCACTTCCGTTTCAAGCACTTTTTCCCTTGTTTAGAGTTTGATATACCCCTGAGTGGTTATATGATTCAAATGGATACGATGACTGTCTTCCACCATTTCTTCCATCTCCATGACCCGCACATGTTCCCGCCTTTCTAAAATTTTCCCGTCAATGATCCTCATCAACTGATATGTTTCCGAAGACACAGGAGCGTCTGCAGAAGTTTCATAAGCTGCCAACTGAATGCTTCGTTTGACTTCTCCACCAACAATCAGGCTGCCTATCACGTTCATTCCTTCAAAGGCCGGACAGGCTTCATAGGAGTTATAGCGCAATTGCCAGATCATAATCGCCAGAGAATCGGAAAACTCCATTCGTCCAATAGCAAAACAATTTACATCCCGAACCATGCCAATATCAAGGCTATCTACATACTGTTGGTACTTTCCGGATTGCTTAAGGGCTGAAATTTTGTGAAAATCATTCAGGTAATACTGATTGGGTGTTGTTAGGTCATCCCGATTCATTTTTCCACTTAGCTCCCGAACCTGCTTTGGAGTCAGCATTGTTCCATCTCCAGGAAGATGGCTCCACATTTGAGTCAATCTCAGGCTATCAATCGCATAGTTATCCTTCTTTGGAAAGTACTCCATTTTGTCCTCCAAAGACTTCGGGTAGCTCATGGCCTTTTGGCTGAAACTTAATTGTTGAACAGCTTCCTCTTCTGGTGCCGTTTCTGAACAAGAAACAAGCATCAGCAGGGGCAGTACAGGAATAATGTTTTTCAAGATCCTCATCCTAACGAAATTACACATAATCCCGGACAAAACTGTCCTTCGATTCCTTTTTTTGAAAAACCGGTTTTCCGGCATCAAAGGACCCAGGCATATTTGCGCTCCAAAAGCGTATAAATGTGGCTATGAAGTTCTTCATTCCCCAATTGATCCAGCACTTCTCCAATAAAGGCTGAAACCATGAGCGAACGGGCTGATTTCTCTGACAAGCCACGAGCACGTAAATAGAATACGGCCTCTTCATCCAATTGTCCGGTAGTCGATCCATGCGAACATTTTACATCATCCGCGTAAATCTCCAATTCCGGTTTGGAATTAACCGTAGCCGAGTCGCTCAACAAAACGTTTCCGTTCGATTGAAAAGCATTGATCTTTTGCGCATCCTGACGCACAAATACTTTTCCGTTGAATACAGCTGTGGACTCTTCATCCATGACCCCTTTATACAATTCATTTGATTCACAGTGAGCCACTCGATGATCCACCGTTGTATGGTTGTCCACATGTTGTTTTCCTTTCAGAATATAAGCTCCGTTCAAGTGCGTCTCTGCATTGGAACCATCTACCCGGATGAATAAATCATTTCGAACCAATAGCCCATCAAGGGTAATCGTATTGATTGAGAATTTGGAATCTCTTGCCTGACTCACATAACTTCTATTGACACAAAATCCCTGCGGATCACTATTCTGGATCAAATTCAGGGTCAGAGTGGCCTGTTGATCCACTTGTATATTTGTCAAACTATGATTGAGACATTGCTCAGACTTTTCAGAATCATATAGAAAAATGAATTCCGCTGCTGCGCCTGACTCTATATGAATACTGTTTCTAACACCGGCATAATACTCGTTTCCTACTGTCAAAAAGAGACACTGAACGACCTGTCCGGCGGTCTCTCCCTTCCTGACATGAAGTTCAACCCCATCTGTGGCATAAGCCTGATTCATCGTATCAAAAAAATCAGCCTCATTCGGACGAACTGTTTCGAACTGTAGTAATTGATCCGCATTGCTACATGCCGTAATACTCAACGCACTCTCAGCTTGAATTTCCGAAAGTGATTCCTGGAAAAAGCCATTGACAAAAACCAACACGGACCCCTCGATTCCAGGCACTAATTTTTCCTTTATCAGTTCACGACTGACCGTTTCTTCGTCGGAAATACGAAGATTAGCCCTTTTTAATTTTGCCAGACGGGTGTATTTCCATGCTTCCATCCTGGTCGTTGGCAGTTCCAGTGTAGCAAACTCCTTCCTGGCCTCCTTCGTCGAAGATGTTGAAAAAGCCGATGTACCGGACTGCTGAGCGATTTCAAATTTCTTTTCCTGAATTGCTTCTGTCATTTCGACCCTTTTTAATTATTGAGCTGTCGCAAAGGACTCGCGAATCCAATCGTAGCCTTTTTCTTCCAATTCCAAAGCCAGTTCTTTCGGCCCTGATTTAACAATCCTTCCGTCGTAGAGTACATGTACCACATCGGGAACGATGTAATCCAGTAAACGTTGATAGTGCGTTATCACAACGGTGGCATTACTTGGAGATTTCAAGGTATTTACCCCATTCGCAACAATACGAAGGGCATCAATATCCAGTCCGGAATCCGTTTCATCCAAAATGGACAGCTTCGGCTCCAGCATGGCCATCTGAAAAATTTCGTTTCGCTTTTTCTCTCCTCCTGAAAAACCTTCATTTACGGAGCGTGACGCCAGTTTTGGGTCCAATTCTACAATCTTGGACTTCTCTCTTACTCGCGCCATGAAATCCTTGGCAGAAAGTTGAGCTTCTCCTCGATAAGTGCGAATTTCATTGAGTGCTGTCCGCAAAAAATTCACATTGGAAACCCCCGGAATTTCCACCGGATACTGAAAGGCCAGGAACAAACCTTCCCGGGCACGTTCTTCCGTTTCCAAATCCAACAGGTCTTTTCCATCAAAGTCAATCGTTCCTTCCGTCACTTCATATTCTTCCCGGCCAGCCAAAATGGATGCAAGGGTACTCTTCCCTGCTCCGTTTGGTCCCATGATCGCATGTACTTCTCCGGCCTTTACCTCCAGGTTCAATCCCTTAAGGATTTCTTTTCCCTCGATGGAGGCATGTAAATTCTTAATACTTAACATTCTTTTATTTCTAATTTCTTTTATCCGACTGAGCCTTCCAGGCTTATTGCTAACAACTTTTGTGCTTCCACGGCAAACTCCATGGGCAACTGATTCAATACTTCCTTACAGTATCCGTTTACGATCAATCCGATCGCCTGTTCCTCACCGATCCCACGTTGCAAACAGTAAAAAATCTGGTCTTCACCGATCTTTGAAGTAGTTGCCTCGTGTTCTATTTTAGCCGTACTGTTCTTACATTCAATATACGGGAAGGTGTGCGCCCCACAGATATCTGTCATCAGCAATGAATCGCACTGTGAGAAGTTTCGGGCATGCTCCGCGTTTTTGTGAATTTGTACCAGGCCACGATAAGAATTCTGTGACTGTCCGGCTGAAATCCCCTTGGAGATGATCGTACTTTTTGTGTGTTTTCCCAGATGAATCATTTTCGTCCCGGTATCTGCCTGCTGGAAATTATTTGTCACGGCCACCGAATAGAATTCGCCTACCGAATAATCTCCCTTCAAGATGCAGGAAGGATATTTCCATGTTACTGCGGAACCTGTTTCTACCTGTGTCCAGGAAATCTTCGAACGATAGCCGCACATTCCCCGCTTGGTCACAAAGTTGTAAACTCCTCCCTTCCCTTCTTTATCTCCTGGATACCAGTTCTGAACGGTGGAATATTTAATTTCTGCCTGATCCAGTGCGATCAGTTCGACCACTGCTGCGTGCAACTGATTTTCATCTCGTTGGGGGGCTGTACAACCCTCCAGGTACGAAACATAAGAAGATTCATCGGCCACTACCAAGGTTCGTTCAAACTGTCCGGTTCCTCCTTCATTAATTCTGAAATAGGTAGATAATTCCATTGGACATTTCACTCCTTTCGGAATGTAGCAAAAGGAACCATCCGAAAAGACGGCGCTATTTAATGCTGCATAAAAATTATCCGTGGAAGGAACCACCGTTCCTAAATATTTCCGAACCAGTTCCGGGTGTTCCTGAACAGCCTCTGAAAAGGAACAGAAGATAATCCCCAGTTCTTTGAGCTTTTCTTTAAAGGAGGTCGCCACAGAAACTGAGTCCATCACAAAATCTACCGCCACTCCGGTCAGACGTTGTTGTTCTTCCATCGAAATCCCGAGCTTATTCATGGTTTCCTTTAGCTCCGGATCCACGTCGTCCCAGGACTCATATTTTTTTGTCTGTTTAGGGGCTGAATAATAAATAATGTCCTGAAAGTCTGGTTTTTCATACTTGACATGAGCCCATTCCGGCTCTTTCATCGTTTTCCAGATTTGAAAGGACTTCAAGCGAAATTCCAGGAGCCATTCCGGTTCATTTTTCTTAGCCGATATGAATCGAATAATGTCTTCATTCAATCCTTTAGGGGCTTTATCCGACTCAATATTGGTCGTAAATCCGTATTTGTACTCCTGATTTTCCAGGTCTTTGGCCAACTCGTGCTCTGTATAACCCATACGTTAATCTTATTTGAGCTTTAGCTATTAAAATTGTTATACGGCGAAACTCTCACCACATCCACAGGTGCGATCGGCGTTCGGGTTGTTAAACACAAACCCTTTTCCGTTCAATCCTCCGGAATAATCCAGGGTAGTTCCTATCAAATACAGGTAGCTTTTTTTGTCTACCACCACCTTGACCCCATTGTCTTCAAACACTTTATCTCCTTCTTTGTCTTCGTTGTCGAAAACAAGTTGATACATCAGACCGGAACAACCTCCACCCTGTACACCAACCCGGATAAAATAGCCCTTCTTCCCTTCTTCTTCCATCAACTTCAGGGCCTGATTTTTTGCTGCTTCAGTTACTGTTACCATAAACTTCTAACAATTGATACTGCCTTTATCTTTATTTAGATTAATTTTAAATAAGCAGTTGTTCTGAGGGCAAAAATACCACTTTTATGGTATTGATGCAAAATTCTACCGATTGATTTCTATGTTCAAAAAAATCAGTTTAACTCTTCCATGCAGGGTCTCAGATTTTGAAAAAGACCTAAAACACTGGGAATAAGCCCTTTCTATTGCGTGTTATTTTTTTAACAAAATTTGGTTTAGGGGTTGTAATCTTAAAATTTTTATGACCAATTACTTGTATTTGTCGACAAACCTGCTAATTTTGCCCCACTAAAAACCAAATTCTTAATCATGAAAAAATTATTAATCCTTAGCTTAAGCCTTCTGCTATCCGGCTCCTTTTCTTTCGGGCAGCGAAGTTGTGGTACGACAGATCACCACGAAAAGCTTGTCAAGCAAAACCCTCAGATTCAGCACAATCTGGATCAAATCAATCACTTTACGGAACAGTACGTTAAAAACGGTGTAAAGAACAAAGCCGTTGTAACGATTCCGGTAGTTGTTCACGTAGTTTATAGCAACTCCACTCAAAATGTTTCCACGAGTCAGATTCAATCTCAGATCGCTGTACTGAATGAGGATTTTCGTAAATTGAACTCAGATGCTTCATCTGTTCCTTCTACGTTTGCTTCTTTAGCTGCCGACTGTGAGATCAATTTTTGTCTGGCTTCTGTTGACCCGAATGGAAACCCTACTTCAGGGATCGTTCGAAAGTCAACGACTACAACTTTGTTTACGGATGATGACCGTGTGAAGTCAAACTCAACTGGAGGAAGTACCCCATGGAACACGAGCGAGTACCTGAACCTGTGGGTTTGTAACCTGGGAACTGGATTACTCGGATATGCTCAGTTTCCTGGTGGACCAGCTGCTACGGACGGGGTTGTTATCAATTATACAGCTTTCGGTACTACAGGAACAGCTCAATCTCCATTTAACCTGGGAAGAACCACTACGCACGAAGTAGGTCACTGGTTGAATATCTACCACATTGGTGGTGACCAGTACGGTGGGTGTGGAAACGATCAGGTTTCGGATACCCCAACACAAAAAGGAGGTTCGACTTCTAATGGAACTGGAAATGGCTATGGACAGAACTACGGATGTCCAAGTCACCCACTTGTTCGTTCTGGAGAGTGTTCCGGAACAACTGCAGAAATGTTTATGAACTACATGGACTACACAGACGATGCCTGTATGTACATGTTTACGAACGGACAAAAATCCCGAATGCAAGCACTGTTTGCTGCCGGAGGTGCCCGTGCCAGCCTACTGAATTCAGGTGGTTGTGGTGGTGGAACTTCCACGCCAAGCTACTGTGCAGCTAGCAGTTCCAATGTTTCTTATGAGTGGATCAGTAATGTGACTTTAGGAAGTATCAATAATAACTCTACGGCTAACGGTGGATACAGTGATTACACAAATATTTCAACGAACCTATCAGCTGGATCAGCGTATTCTATTTCCTTAACTCCAACCTACTCCGGATCTACGTACACTGAGTACTTCAAAGTTTACATCGATTATAATGATGACAAAGACTTCGAAGATGCCGGAGAATTGGTTTATTCAAGTGCAGGGACAACAACTACGGTTAGTGGTTCGTTCACCGTTCCTTCTGGAACTTCAACGGGTGCCAAGCGGATGCGAATCATCATGAAAGATGGTTCAATCTCTGGACCTTGTATCTCCTACACGTATGGAGAAGTAGAAGATTACACCGTAAACATTACCGCTGCCGCACCAACATGTAACGCACCTGGTAGTTTGAGTGCATCAAGTATTACACACGAAAGTGCATATCTTGACTGGGCGACTGTTTCAGGAGCAAGCAGCTACACGGTACAGTACAAAACAAGTGCTGCCAGTACCTGGACAAGTGCTACAACGACAGCTAGCAACTATAGCTTAAGCGGACTTTCTGCCAGTACAACTTATAACTGGAGAGTACGCACTAACTGTTCTTCTGGAAACAGTTCTTACGTAACTGGAAGCAACTTTACAACGTCTTCAGCTCCTGTGGTTTGTAACGCACCATCTGGACTGAGCACCAGCGCCATCGGAGAAACGACGGCTACCCTTAGCTGGAACGCTGTTTCTGGTGCAAACAATTACACGGTTCAAATCAAAACGTCTAGTTCCAGTTCATGGAGTAGTTTGAGTGCAAGCAGCAACAGTTTGAATGTCACTGGATTGACTGCCGGAACCACTTACAATTGGAAAGTAAACACCAACTGTAGCTCCGGAAGCAGTGCAAGTACTACTGGAAGTAACTTTACAACAGATACCCCTGCACCAGTTTCCAACTATTGTACGGCAAGCAGCTCCAATGTTTCTTACGAGTGGATCAGCAATGTGACGCTGGGAAGCATTAATAATAACTCTACGGCTAACGGTGGATACAGTGATTACAC
>SBGX01000025.1 GCA_006226425.1 Bacteroidota bacterium
AAGAGGGCGTCTGGAAAAGAACTTAGTTTGTTTCTTGAAAGATTAAGCTCCCGCAAATATTTTAATCGGGCCAATGAATCGGGAACCTGGTCCAATTTGTTCCAACTTAAATCCAGGAAAAGTAACTGGTGGTAATCATAGAGCTCTTCTGGAATTTGCCTTAACTTACTGTGTTTGAAAGTGATCGCGATGACCGTATCAGGGCTGTGTGGCATTTTCTGGAGTTCTTTCCAGGAATAATATTGGAGGCTTTGACTGTAAGAGAAGTTACAGGCTAGCAGCAAAGAAAGAGCGAATAAGCCCTTCATCCTGAGCGATCTGCTCTCGAAGCCCCTGTAAATTTTCAAAGCGCTGTTCATCCCGGATTCTTTTGAGTAAAGATACGGATATATTCTCGTCGTAGAGATCGCCCTCAAAATCGAGTAAATGAACTTCACAGCTTAATTTTTTTTCAGTACTGACACTCGGTTTAAAACCGATATTCATCATTCCATCAAAAGCTGTTCCGTTTTTGCGTTTCACGCGGACGGCATAAACTCCGTGTTTCGGAATCAGTTTATTGGGATCAGTCAATTGCAGATTGGCAGTTGGAAAGCCAATTTCACGACCTAACTGTCTTCCCTTTTCTACGATTCCAGAGATTTCATAAGCTTCATTCAGGAATTTATTGGCTGTATCAATATCTCCACTCAGCAAGGCCTGCCTGATTTTTGTAGAGCTGATATTGATTTCGTCAATTTCATGTGCCGGAATTTCAATCACCCGAAATCCATGTTTGCCGGAAAGTTCGATGAGCTGTTCCAATGAGCCCTCCCTATTTTTGCCAAATTGATGATCATAGCCAACCACAATGGTATGAACGCCCAGTTTTTCGATCAAAAAACGGGTAACGAAATCCGAGGCTTGTGTTTGTGCAAAATCTTTGGTGAAAGGGTAAATGATCGTATGATCGAGGCCATTTCGTTCGAGCTTGGCCATTTTTTCTTCCTGAGTTTGGAGCAGTTGTAGCCCGTGATTTTCAGGGTTTAGCACCATCCGTGGATGCGGGTGAAAAGTAAATAAAACGGATGACCCCTGGTGTTTTTGGGCTTCTTCGTTCAGACGGGAAATAATCTTTTGATGTCCCAGATGGACTCCGTCAAAGGTCCCGATTGTCAGAATGGGATTCGGAATATGAAAGCTTTGATCTAGCTGGTGATGAATCTCCATGTGGATGATTATTTTCCTTTTAGATCCATGGCCTTCAAGGTGTTCATCATCAGAGAGGCAACGGTCATAGGGCCAACCCCCCCAGGAACAGGCGAGATATATGAACATTTGGGAGCAACCTGGTCGAAGTCAACGTCCCCGGAAAGTCTCCAGCCCGTTTTTTTGCTCTCATCTTTCACACGAGTGATTCCAACGTCAATAACAACAGCACCTTCTTTGACCATGTCCTCCTTCACAAATCCTGGTTGTCCGAGAGCAGCGATAACAATGTCCGCCTGCAAACAGATTTCCTTGAGGTTCTTGGTTTGACTGTGTGTTAGGGTAACGGTGCAATTTCCAAATTCTTTGTTTTGAGAGAGCAGGATGCTCAAAGGCATTCCTACGATATTTGATCGGCCGATAATGACACAACGTTTACCGGCTGTATCCAGTTCATAACGGCGAATGAGTTCGATAATTCCGGAAGGAGTAGCCGAAATAAATGCGGGCATATTCAGGGCCATTTTTCCGAGGTTCATCGGGTGGAATCCATCGACATCTTTCATGGGATCAATCGCCAGAATGACCTTGGTTTCATCAATATGTGGAGGCAGGGGCAATTGAACAATAAAACCATCAATGCTTTTGTCCTCGTTCAGGGTATGGATCTTATTGAGCAGCACTTCTTCGGAAACGGAATCATCATAACGCATCAAAGTACTTTCGAAACCACAGGCTTCACAGGCACGTAGCTTGTTGTTTACATAAGTGATCGAACCACCGTCACCGCCAACAAGAATGGCCGCGAGGTGTGGAATTTTTTTTCCTTCCGATTTACGGTTGCGAACCGCATCGGAGATCTCTTTCATGATGATTTGTGATGTTTCTTTACCGTTTAAAAGCTCCATGTCCTTAACTTTGCCGCAAAGTTACACTTAATAAATCAATTTAGTTCAAAAGTCCGATCAATTCAGAGCTAATTTGTAAATACTTTGTAATTTGCCGCTATGATCAAACGACTCATGCTCATGTATCTCAAGTTGCTGCTCCTTTGGGTGGCCGTTTTTGATTTTGGGCGTCTCCTTTTCCTGATTCATCATGCTTCCAAATTTAAGGAGGTGAATTGGTCGGAAATTTTGCTGGCTTTCTGGTATTCGATTCGTTTGGATTTAGCCACGGCGGCGGGATTGGCTTTTTTGCCTTTTGTGTTCTACGTGGTTTCTATCCTGTTCCGGGCAAAGTGGTCCAGGCGTTTGTTTGTGGGAATGCTCGTGTTGGAATTCGTGTTCATGGCACTGATCCATGCCGGGGAGATCAACGCCTACGGAGAATGGAATCACAAACTGACCTCACGCGTTTTCATGCATTTATCGAACCCAGATGAAGTCTTTCGTTCTGCGGACTACTCCATGACTTTTTGGTTCTTCGTTTACGTATTGATAGAAGTGCTTTTTTCATGGAGAATTTTCAAATTACTTTTTAGAAAAGATGTTGAAATACAATTGTTTAACTGGATTCAAAAAACAACTATTATATTAGTTTCAACTATAACTGTTGCATTTTTTTCAATCGTCTTACTTCGCGGAGGATTTCAGGCAATCCCCATCAATATTAACTCGGCCATTTATTCCAATCATTCCACAACAAACGACCTTTCAATCAACTCACTTTATTTCTTTTCCAAAAGCTATTTGCTTTACAACAGAAGTGAGATAGACGAATTCATGCCACAGATGGATTCCGGGAAAGCGGAGCAATTGCTTACCCCATTTCGTGATTTCCCCCGGGAACATGAGCGTTACTTTTTGAAAAATAAACGCCCGAACATCGTATTCGTCGTGATGGAAAGCTGGGCGGCGGGGGCCATTAGTTGTATGAGTCCAACAGAAGGAAGCACTCCTCACTTTGATCAGCTGGCCTCAACGGGGCTGCTCTTTGACAGTATCTTTTGTACCAGTCATACCTCTGAAATTGGGAATGCCAGTATTTTCGCAGGCTTTCCTTCTGTTCCGGAAGTTTCCATTTCTATGCAACCGGAAAAAAGTCGCAAGCTCAGGTCCTTGAATCAGAGCTTGAAAAAAGACAATTATTTTAGTTCGTACCTGTTTAGTGGGGATCTAAAATACGGCAACATTGGTGGCTTCTTTATGGATCATGGCTTTGACCAGGTACAGGACGAATCGGATTTTCCCGATGGTTTGAAGCGTGGAAAGCTGAATTATTATGATGCCGATCTGTACGATTTTTTCATTCAGGGAATCAGGAAGAGCCCGGAACCATTCATGCACTGTGCCTTTACCGGGAGTACACATTCCCCGTTTGATGTGCCTAAAGTGCCCGGACAAACCTGGAAAGGAGAGGAAGCGGCCTACATGAACTCCCTGGTATATGCGGATCGTTGTTTGGGGGATTTCATCGAGCAGGTCAAAAAAGAAAAATGGTATAAAAACACCCTGTTCATCTTTGTGGCTGATCACAGTCATACAACACCTACAGTCAATAGTCCGAATGCGCATGCTTTTTATCGAATCCCACTGCTTTTCTGGGGTCCGGTATTGGAAGACAGCTATCGCGGAAAGCGGATTAGTACGGTGGGGTCTCAGTTTGATATTCCGGCAACCTTGTTGTATCAAATGGGGATTTCATCCGAAGACTATGTCTGGAGCAAGGATTTAATGAACCCAGAAGTTCCACAATTTGCTTTTCACAATATTATAGGCGGTTACGGATGGGTACGGCCAAAGGGTTATCTCATCTACCAAATGCAGATGAAAAAGTATCTGGAAGACACCTTTCTGGGAGCTGATCGACAGAAAGAGAGAGAGAATTGTGATGCTTATATGCTGAAACTCTACGAGTATTACAAAGAACTCTAAGGAAGGGAAAATTAGAGAGACATCCGGAAAAATGTTTAATTTAGGAACGGAAAAACTTTCGGATGAAACTCTACTGGAAATACCTGGCTATTTCTTATCTGCTCTGTTCCGTGACCTTCCTGTTTGGACAGGTGTCGCCGCATCAGTATCAGCATAAATTGCTTCAAAATGATTCCTTGCATGCCTATTTTAATGCAAAGGGCCCTTCTCAAATATCATTGAAGAAGCTACCTGGCTTGACCGGGGAATATGAAGTTTTTGGCTGGTATCCCTATTGGGACGGGAACTATTACAAAGAACTTAATTATAAATTGGTTTCAACCGTCGCATTCTTTGCGCATGAAGTAGATCCCTCGAGTGGACATTTGAGTGTGCAGCAAACATCCTTGATCCAGGCACTTTGTGATTCGACAAAAAAACACGGACATCAATTTTTACTAACTGCCAGCAATTTTGGTGGCACGGACAACAAAAAACTACTCACCAATGAAGCTGCCAGAAACCAGCTAATTCAGGAATTGCTTGCAATTAATTCGCAATATGCTGCTGATGGAATTTGCTTAAATTTTGAAGCAATAAACGGATCAGAGGCACAGGCATTTGCCTCCTTTGTTTCTAAATTGAAAAAGGCGCTGCTTGGTCAGAGTGCAAAGAACAAACTCTACATTACAATTCCGGCGGTCGATTGGACGAATTCCCTGAAAATAGATTCCCTGCTAAGTTCCGTGGATCGCTTCGTCATGATGGGGTATAACTATTATTCCGCGGTAAGCTCCAAAGCAGGACCAAACTCTCCGCTTTCGAGTGGTAGTATTTGGGCATCCCACAATTTGGAAACATCCATTAAATATTATCTGGATCATCAGATTCCGGCGGGATCACTTATTCTTGGGCTTCCTTTTTATGGACAGGGTTGGCAAACATCTGGTCCGGAGATCCCTTCAGCGGCCCAAAAATATTTGGGAAACATGACCTATAGCTACATTCGCAATCATCAATTGGACGGAAAGCAGGGGATATACAGCCAAAGTGCTTATAAAGTGAAGCAAAACACCACTGGGAGCTATGATCAATACTGGTATGAGGGTGACTCCAGTTTTCAGGTTAAATTGGCGTTGATCACGGAGAATAAATTAGCCGGATTAGGAATATGGGCACTCGGTTTTGACGCGGGGTATCATGATCTTTGGGCGACCATCGTACAGGGACTTACGAGCAACGATCCAACGAAAATCAAGGACCTGATCGCAAAGGATTCGGCAGCGATTAAGGCGGATACCGGTGTGGTCTGGAAAAAAATCACCCAGTTGGAACAGAATCTGGAAGGGGTGGTCAAATATCAACAGGTTTTGTTGATCACCTTTGGCTTTTTGGCAGTCTTTGGGGCCCTGGGAATCCTGCTAGGCCTTTTGTATCCACAAACGAGATTGTATTTCTTCAGCCGTGTGGGAATCAGGAATCTATTGTTGATTGGTTGGTTGGCCGTATGCATGTGTATTTTGCAATTAACCGGAATGCTCAGCCCAGGGGCGATGACCCTGTTTTATGGCTTTATGGCAGGAGCAATCGGTTATTATTTTATTCAGAAGTACAAAAGTAAACGGGAAAAGGAATTGCCATGAGTACATTGTCACAAGAACAAAAAGCCTTTGAGGCAGAGGAAGGAAAATTGATGAAGTTTTTGAAGAAGGTGAAAAAGGCACTTTCAAAGGAATTTTTGTATCTGCTTACCATCTTGCTGATCAGTCTCCCCCTTTCCTATTTTGCTCTGAGTTTGTTTCAAAAGAAAGCCCCGAATTTTGTGATGGCACTTCAAAAGAGCTTTCCGGGAACCTCTCTTTATCTTATTTTTTTATTGGGATGTGGAGCCGGATTATATTTTTCTCGAATGGTTCTGGGAGCGGTTCAGTCAGCAACAAAACCTAAAAGTGGAAGCTCATGATCGACAAGGCACTCTCCTTTATAACAACTTACGTCAATCAGGAACTGAAGGCCAGTTTCGGGTTGAGCGAAGACAAGGTAATAGCCGGAAGTTTGATCAATCCGGATGGTTCTGTTACAGAGAATATGGAAAACAAAATTATTGTGACCATCATCAATATTGAGAATGAGACCTTCGCCGGAAACACCCAAAGTGCTTACAAACAATCTGGGGAAAATAACTATGCAAAACAGGAGCCGCCGCTCTACATCAATTTGTATTTATTGTTTGCAGCCAATTATACTTCTAAAAATTATTTGGAATCCCTGAAGATGTTGTCAGCAGCCATTGCTATGATCCAGGCCAACCCGACATTTGAACGCAACAATTTTCCGGAAATGGACCCGCAAATTGACCGTTTGACCATGGAAATTCACAATATTCCCATCAATGAGTTGAGTCATATTTGGAGTGGGATCGGGGCAAAATACGTTCCATCAATGATTTACAAGCTTCGCATGCTTGCCGTTCAAAAGGCTAAGATTCAGTCTACTGTAAGTGGAATTAGCGGACTGGATTCCTCGACGACGAAAAAAAATTAGCATTAATCGATTTTACGCGTTGTTTTATCGATAATTTTTTACTAGGTTTACACGGAACTCTTACTATAATGCTGCGAGATGAATCAGAAGATTCACACCATTTTTCGGACGCTTGTCACACACACGTATTTTAATAACGACGTTTGTCGTGCTTTAAAATTTGAGGCATTTCCGCATAGTAAACTAGCGATGAAACGTCTGGCTTTGCTTGTGCGGCAATTCGAAAATCAGTATGAGATTTTAAGTGCGGATCCAGCTGGACAGGAGGTGAATTGGTCAGCACGTTTAGCAAGTGCCCCCGACCTGTGTTTTTACCTTCGGACAGATGATCCACGTTTTGTCAATTACAGCAATTTGCCGATGGAAGTGGGGGCTGGACAGATCTATTATTTTTCAAATCGAAAGAATAGTACAACTCTCCAAAAGGGGAAATCGGTTGGGGTCAAGGATTTGGTAAAACAGAGCACCATGACTCCTACCATTGCCATTCCGGAACAACAAAAAGACAACACATTGAGCTTGAAGGATCTGACCGGAAATCTATGTTGGCAAAAGGAGATTTCCTCCGGTCCAGCGAGGCAGTTCACAGCAGTGTTGGAGGAGCCGGGGTATTACCAGGTTTTTTTGGGGAGTAAAAAGCTCGATCATTTCGTCGCACTTCAAGGAGATTTGCCAATACAATGTATGGGTGTCTTTCAGCTAAATATAGTAGAACTGATAAGCACTTTGGCGGCCTCTAAACCGACCACATTCAGTTTGGATTACCTAAGTCGTTCAACCTATTGGCAATACGACCTGGTTCTGGACGATCAGAAGCAAATCGAGATCAATGAAATGAGTATTAGTGGAGCGGGGGGTGTTTCTTATACAGGTCCTCAGGCAGGGAGCTTGCCCAATGGGCAAAAAACCAGTCAGTATGTTTCTGGAAAGCCAATTGCCTTGCAAGAAAATGGTGGACAGGTGCAGACGCTGACCATGAGCTATAAAAATGCCTTTTCCGGACGCTCTCAAAACAGAGAAGTACGGATGCCTTACCCGGATGCACAGCTGATTCGTGTCGTGCGTGATGATCAGGGGATAGAAAGCTTTTACTCCAATCAAATTGTATATGTATAACCTAAAATATAAACTATGGCACAAACAATGAGTACACCCGGAGTTTACTTCGAAGAACTGGATGCATTTGGAAGTTCGGTTGTTCCGGTAGCGACGGCAGTACCTGCCTTTATAGGATTTACTGAGAATACCTCCTATAATGGTAAGGACATCACCTTCCAGCCGATAAAAATCAGCAGTCTGGCAGATTTTACAGGAATTTTTGGAGGGAACGCACCGCAAACGCAATTTAGCGTAAAGTCGGTCACGCTTCCCAGCCAGGTAACGAGCATGCAAAGTAATGTGAGCACCCTGGAAACCAACGCCACGAACGCGGCAGATGCCACTGGAGTTACAGCGGCAGTCAAAGCTAAGTTGGATCCAATCAATACGGCGATCAAGTCAGCGACAGATCAAAATATTGCGGCACAGGTAACAGCAGCGGAAACAGAACTGAAAGCAGTGCAAGGGACCAGCCCGCAAGTAGCGCTGGATGTAACAGCGGCACAGGCCTGTTTGGATTACGCCAAGGCACAGCAGGAACTGTTGACAGCATCGGCAGATCCTGACATGGCTGCTTATCTCAAGGCAGAAAGTGATTTGGCTGCGGCTAAAAAGGCAGGGGGAACAGCACCGAATGCAAATCAGCAAAAGGCAATCGACACGGCCCAGCAAGCGCTGGATCAGGCAAGTGTTCCATTTGATGAGGCAAAGAACAATGCTGCCTATTGGTGGGACAACACCCCATATCTGTTGGACGCAACGACGATTAATTACCGTTTGTTTAACAGCATTAAACTGTTCTTCGACAACGGGGGAGCCAATTGTTATGTGTACTCTATCGGAGGATACGACTATACGAAGACAACCATTGATGATATTACTCCCTTTCAGACAGCGCTGACCCTATTGGTTCAGGAAACAGAACCAACCATGTTGGTCATTCCGGATGCCGTAGAGATTAAATCAACAACGGGTACGGACCTGGAGAGTATTTATGCAAATTGTTACTCCCTGCAACAGCAAATGTTGGATCACTGTGGAACACAGCGAAACAGAATTGCTATTCTGGACATCCCAGGAGGTTGGACAGAGCCGAAAATTGGAGAGACAAGCGTAGAAGTGTTCCGAAACCAGGCGAATCCAACGCTGCCTAAATTCAACAGTTATGGTGCGGCTTATTATCCCTGGTTGCATACGACCATCAATCAGATTGATGCGATTACGGCAAGCAATGTCGATACGAAAGCACCGGATAGTTATGCAACAATCTTCAAAATGTTGGTGGATGAATTTACGGACCCAACGAAAGGAATGAACAACAAGATGATTCCCTATGTCAATGTTTTTGCAGATGCAAATTCGAAACTGACAGCGAATCCTCCGCTACCACCTGTTACTATGGAACAGGCGAATGCAGCATTATCGATTCAAAGTAAATCATATCAATTGCTGATGAATGCAATCATGACGCAGTTGAACTTGTTGCCACCAA
The DNA here is from genome assembly GCA_006226425.1 of Bacteroidota bacterium. Lineage (GTDB taxonomy): Bacteria > Bacteroidota > Bacteroidia > Flavobacteriales_D > Crocinitomicaceae > M2408. The sequence goes on from SBGX01000025.1 coordinate 9,178, forward strand.
GTGCAGCAATGGCCGGGCTGTATACCACCGTAGACAATAATGAAGGGGTATGGGTTGCTCCGGCGAACATTGGGGTTCAGAGTGTGACAGCACCATCCTTGAAGATCGATGATGAAATGCAAGCAGATTTGAACATTCCGATTGACGGGAAGTCCATTTCAGCGATTCGAGCATTTAATGGACGTGGAACCCTCGTTTGGGGAGCCAGAACATTGGATGGAAACTCCAACGATTGGCGATATGTCAACGTGCGAAGAACCATGATGTTCATTGAGCAATCTGTAAAAGATGCGGCGTTTAGCTACGTATTCGCGCCGAATGTTTCAAACACCTGGGTAGAAGTGGAAAGTGCGATCAGTAATTTTCTGACAGGACTCTGGGCGCAAGGTGGACTAGCCGGATCAAAAGCGGAGAAATCTTTCTCTGTTTCAGTTGGTTTGGGAAGCACCATGACCAGTGAAGACATCCTGAACGGGATCATGCGGGTAGCGGTTAAAGTCGCTATTTCACATCCTGCGGAATTCATTGATATCACCTTTGAACAGGAGATGCAATCTTAACATTCAAGTTATTCATTTAAAAACAAAGAATTATGTCAGACGGATCAACGCAAGACAATATATGGCCCCTACCCAAGTTTCACTTCGAAGTATCATTGGGGTCACAGGACAGTACCACTTCGTTTCAGGAGATTTCCGGTTTGGAAACAGAAACACAGGTAATTGAGTACAGGCACGGAGACAGTAAACAGTTCTCAACCATCAAAATGCCGGGCATTTCGAAAGTTGGAAATGTGACGCTGAAAAAAGGAATTTTTGTCAAAGACAACAAATTCTACGATTGGTATAAGAATATTTCCATGAACACAATTAAGCGGGAAACAGTAGTAATCAAACTGCTGGATCAAAATGGAAATGCAACCATGACTTGGACTTTATCCAATGCCTGGCCAACCAAAGTTTCCGGAACAGACATGAAGTCTGATTCGAATGAGGTGGCGGTAGAAACGCTGGAATTGGCCTATGAAACACTGGTCATAGCGAACAAATAAAATAAGCCATTATGAACACGGGATATCCGCTGGGAGGATTTTACTTCCAGCTCAGTTTTTCCGGAGTAAAAGGTGCCATTGAGACTTCTTTTAAAGAAGTCTCAGGCATTTCTATGGAGATGGCTGTGGAAGAAATTAGTGAGGGAGGAGAGAATCGCTTCAAGCACAGAGTACCTAATGGAAATAAATTCCAGAATCTCGTCCTGAAACGCGGATTGGTTTCGGCGGATTCGGAGTTAAGCGATTGGTGTACTTCCACCATTTCGGGAGGGCTGAACGAAGGGATCAAGACCAAGACAATTGTGGTCAAACTGCTCAACGATCAGGGGCAACCAATCAAGTCCTGGAGCTTTGCAGATGCCTGGCCAATCAAATGGGACGTATCCCCATTTAACTCCATGAACAGCGAGTTAGTCATCGAAAACCTGGAATTTGTGTTCAGTAGTTTTAATCAGGTAAAAGGAAAATAGATGCCTGTAGAGATCAGAGAAATAGTGGTGAAGGTTCGGGTAGATGAATCGTCAAAATCGGAAAAAGAACAGGACTTGTCCGAGTTGAGAAAAAGCATTTTAAGAGCCTGTAAAAAGGAGATCAGAGAACAAATCAGAAAAGGAAAACAACGATAGCTCATGGGACAGGGGAAATTGACTATCACAGCCTATTCGGATAATAAGTACAGCGGGGAGGGGACCGGTAGTGTCACTGTTCAAATCAATCCGGCATCCTATTCGCACAATCATACGATCAATTACGACAGTACAATTCCACAAGGAGCACCTGGAACGACCCTGAAATTCAAGGGGATTCCCCCCGAAAAAGTGTCCTTCGAGATTTATTTTGATGCTACTGGTGCGGTACCGAACAGCACGAAGTCAGTCAAGGATCAGATCGATACATTCAAGAAGATCTGCTTTACCTACAATGGAAGTATTCATGAGCCGAATTACCTGATGATTTCCTGGGCAAGCCTGGTTTTCAAGTGTAAACTAACCTCGATGAACATCAATTATACGCTGTTCAAACAGGATGGAACACCCTTGAGGGCTAAAGTGGATGTCAGTTTTGAAGAAGCACTCGATGAAGACACGATTGCAAAGATGGCCAACAATGAATCGCCTGATTTGACTCATTTCATCATTTTCAAAGCAGGGGACAGTCTGCCGAACCTGTGTTATAAGTACTACAATGACCCCGCCTATTATTTACAGGTGGCGACCTATAATGACATCATTAATTTCCGGGACATTGCTCCTGGAACCAAATTGTTTTTCCCACCAATAAAATAAGTTCATGGCACAGTCTCCATTGACAGAGAAAGCGAATTTGTTATCCTTCCGAATATTAGTGGAAGGAAATGAGATCAGTGGAAGCTATCATGATCAGGTCATCGAAATTCGAACGGAACAAGACATCAATCAGGTGGGAGAAGCAGAAATTATCCTTCGGGATGGAAATCCGGCAAAACAGGACTTTCCAATATCTGATTCGGACACCTTCAAACCTGGAAATAAAATCGAGATCCAGATGGGATACGAAGGGTCGAATGAGACGGTATTTAAAGGGATGGTGCTGCGGATGCTCCTGCAAGTGGGAGATGCCGATGGTTCACGCTTGAAGATCCATTGCCGTGAAGATTCGATGAAAATGACGATCAACCGGAAGAATGCCATTTTCCTGGATCAGACCGACAGCAGTATCATGGAACAGATTGCATCCGATTACAGTCTTTCCGCAAGTGTGGACTCCACCTCGTTGACACACAAAAAAATGGTTCAGTTTTATGCTTCCGACTGGGACTTTGTCCTCAAAAGAGCCGCAGCCAATGGTCTAGTGGTATACATGGATAGTGGAGAATTGAAAGTGACAAAACCGCAGGTGAGCGAATCACCGGAATTGCTGCTGACCTATGGGAAAGACATTCGGGAGTTTGACTGTGAGCTGGATGCCACCTACCAATACTCAGGGGTAGAGGCCAAATCCTGGTCAATTGAAAATCAGGCGCTCATCAGTGCAACAGGAGAAAGTCCGGGATTGAACAGCCAGGGAAATATCAGTTCGGATAGTCTGTCGGAGGCTCTTGGTGTAGGAACGATCAATCGAGATAGTAATGCTTTTTTGGAGCAGGAAGGAATTCAGGCCTGGGCGAATGCAAGTTGGCTGAGATCAGGATTGTCACGGTTTCAGGGGACCATCTCTTTTCAAGGATCTTCCTTAGCAAAATTAAACTCGCTGATCCAGTTGGAAGATCTCAGTGAGCGCTTTAATGGAAACGCCTATATCAGCGGAGTATACCAACAAATTGATCATCAGGGTTGGACCACCGAAGTGAGAATAGGCCTGTCACCCGAATGGATGGAAGAAAGCGGGGCACCCGAAGCAAAAGCTTCCGGTCTTTTACCAGGAGTCAATGGCTTGCAAACGGGCATCGTGAAGAAGATTGATGAAGATCCGGATGGCGAATTCCGGGTACAGGTTGAAATACCGATCCTAGGAGCTGAGGGAAGTGCGGTATGGGCACGATTAGCCACGTTTTATACGGGAAATTCCATCGGGGCTTATTTCATGCCAGAGTTGAATGATGAGGTGGTACTCGGCTTTATGAATGACGATCCACGCTATCCGATCATCCTTGGAAGCGTGTATAGCAAGTCAATTGCCGCACCCGAAACGCCAGATGCGGACAACACGATCAAAACGATTATCACTAGCAGCAAGCTCCAACTAAAATTTGATGATCAGAACAAAGTAATCACGCTGTTAACACCTGGAGGAAATCAGGCCGTGTTGAGTGATCAGGACAAAGGTATTACCCTAACAGATCAGAATCAAAACAAGATCACGATGAATGATCAGGGGATCACGATTGACAGCCAGTCGGCAATCAATATCAAAGCGACTGACTCGATTAAGATGAATGCCCCGACGATTGAATTGACGGGCACGGAAAGCATTAAGGAATCGGCTCCAAGCATTAGCCTGAGCGGAGATGAGAGTGTGAGTGTTACCGGAAGCGGAAGTTGTTCGGTGAGTAGTGATGGGGAAACAAGTATTAAAGGATCAGCAGTAATGATCAATTAACAGAAGCGTATGTCAAAGTCATTTTTAGGAAAAGGATGGGCATTTCCGCCGGAGTTCGACAAGCAGAAAGGGATCGAGATGGTTTCTGATTACAAAGACATTGCCCAGTCTCTTCACATCCTGATGAACACGAGTCTGGGAGAGCGGGTCATGTTACCGGAATATGGTTGTAATCTCTTTGATTACCTCTTTGAACCAATCTCTACTTCCAGAGATTACATGATTAGAGATATGATCAAAACGGCGATCATCAATTATGAACCGCGCGTGGTCTTAAACGAAGTCAGTGTGGACCAATCAGGCTATCAGGATGGGATTATCAGGATTCGGGTGGACTACACTGTGCGAGCCAACAATACCCGTTTCAATCTGGTATTTCCGTATTACAAAGTGGAAGGCACGGGAGTTCCGACATTATACAGCTTTCAGGAAGGAAATAAGATAAGGGAATAAGGGATGAAAGAACGAAGAACGGGAACATCTCGCTATGAGCGACAAATGGAATCTACCTGGATGAATACTTTTCAGGTGGATGACCGTTCCTTTTCTGACATCTGCTCTTATATTCACAGCTATCTCAGCAAAATTTTGTACTACGATAGTGAGAACAAAGTTGATGGAAACTGGGGAGAACTGGTGGCCGATAGCCCGGTATTTTTCCTGGTCAGTATCCTCAATCAAAACCCGGAAGATCTTCTGAATACCAATGTCGCACCGGAGGACCTTATGGGTTGTATTCAAAAGTGGGATGAGAAGATTAAATCTTGGCCGATCCGCCTGAACAAACTGGGAGAGTACACACTGGCGGAAGAAATTACCGGGGCCTTGTCGGATGAAGTTTTTATCTCTCAACTGCAGTTGATTGGTTCAACTTTGCAAAAAGACAGTGGTCAGAAAAAAGAGGGAACGGATACGCAGGACCTTCTTTTATCAGTCCATGCAGGAAACCTATACAATCAGGAGGTAGACCTGGAAAATCTGGCACACATCTACCTGAAAATGATCCTCTATTTACAGGAGCTGACCCGGGACTATTTAAAACATCGTCTTCAGGAAGTCAATGATCACCGACCTGATATCGCCTTGCTGATGACTTTTGTAGAGCTGTATCAAAAAGTACAGCAGCGTCAGAACAAACTCCCGAAAGAACACCTGGACTTCTATTACAGGCAGGTTTTAAGACAATCGGAGGAAGGAGCTCAGGCAAGCAAGTTGGTGGTTTCCGTTGCCCTGATGCCCAAGCAGGAATATGTGCTCATTCCTGCAGGCACCACATTTAGTGCTGGCAAACTTTTCGGGAGTAAACAGGACATTTCCTTTGCCTCACAGACATCTATGATTGCGGTAGCCTGTAAATTAACGGGGATAGAAACCCTGGCGGCTATCAGGAATCCATACATAGATATGGGGACAGATGTATCGCTGATCTCCTCGGTTAACCAGAACAAAGCGCAGCTGGATAAACATGGAACGATCCAGCCTTCCGGGTCCAATATCCCATTGTTTGGAGTAAATCAAAAGATTTGGACGAATCTGGAAAATGATCCGGCGCAAAGCCCGGTGATTGGATTTGAGATTGCCTCTCCTGTATTGTTCTTATCTGAAGGGAAACGCACGGTGAATCTCACTTTTTATATGCAGGGTGATGCTTCCGAAAACCCTTTATGGACGCTGCTAGATCAAATTTCCCATAATACAGGTCACAGTTTTGCTCATTTGTATAATCAATTGTTGCAAAGTGCATTCAGGATTAGTTATACGAGTGGAGGAAGCTGGTTAGAAATCAAAGAATATGGGTCTGATTATGACCGTACAGAGAATGCCTTCAGCATTGAGTTGGAATTGGCTCCGACAGATTCGGCCTGGGAAGCTCTGAGCGGACAGGAGTATCCGGCTCTTCAGGTAGAGTTGAACGAAGAAAGTCCATACTATGCATATTCATTTTTTGATGGAGTCCAGCTAAAAAGGGTGGGAATCCAGGTTGCTGTTGAGCAAATGCGGAATCTCTCCGTGTACAACAATGCCGGGAAGGTGGTCCCGAACAAAACCTTCGATCTTTTCGGTCCGGTCCCAGAGTTGGGGGACTATCTGATGTTTGGAAAGTCCGAGCTATTTAAGAAACAGCTGACGGGATTGGAATTGAAGTTAGAATGGATGGGCTTACCACAAAAAGATGGTGGGTTCGAAACCTATTATCAAGGCTATTCCAGCAACTACCAAAACGATTCTTTTCAAGTTCGGGAATCAGTTCTGAATGCAGGAAATTGGGTCGTCTCGAAGCAGACGGAATCCCTTTTTAGTACGAAACAACAATTGGGGGCAGACGGCAATGAAGAAACAGTGCTTTGTCCTGAAACAACGCTATCCCTTGGAGCAAATCAGCTCAGTGGGATGAAAAGGGATTTCCGACTGGTAGACCCCCTGAAGTTTCAAGCAGATAGCCAAAGTGGTTTTTTTAAGTGGAGTTTGGCGGCTCCGGAAACAGGTTTTGGAAGCAAAGAATACATTCAGGATTATACTAAAATAGCGCAATTCAATGCCCAAAACAAAGCAAACATACCCTATCCCAATCGGGCTTTTGTTCCGCGAGTTTCAGGCATGGAACTTAGTTATCAGGCCTATGATGAATTCCGCTTTGACCAAAGCTTTTCCGGTTCGGGGTCCACGGACTTTAACGAAGGAAATTATACCTTGTTAAGCCCTCTGGGAAGTCTAAAACAGATTCACAAGGGAATCATCAAAGGAAACAGTCTTTTTCCGGAAATGGGAGCCGAAGCTTATTTGCTCCTGTCGTTTGAAAAAGTGCTTTTTCCGACCATGTTGAGCCTGTATTTTCAATTGAGCTCCGAATCGCCAGATTCAAAACAGATCGGAAGCGGGTTGAAGTGGGAATACCGGCAATTGGACCAATGGTTGGAGATGCCGACAGATTTAATTTTATCTGATACGACAAACGGCTTCTCTCAATCCGGGATTGTTGAACTGGCACTTCCGGAAAGTGAAATCCAATCGGAAACCGGTCTGTTGCAGATCAGAATCTCCCCATTGGGACGGGCAATGGATTACCCTTCGCTTGCAGGGATCTACATGAATGCCATGGAGTTGAAATGTGCCAGCACGGATCAGCAAATAATGGGAGAACATTATCCGGCGGCGTCTGTGAAAGCCATCATCGGTTCTTTCCCGACGATTCAATCAGTATATCAACCCGGAGAATCCTATGGAGGAAAGATGCCGGAAGAAAGCATTTATGCCCGGGTTAGAGAGCGCCTGAGACACAAGGAGAGAGCTATCTCGATTTGGGATTACGAACACCTGGTACTGCAGAAATTTCCGGAAGTGAGAATGGTCAAGTGCACGAATCTGAACAATCAGTTTGAGGTGCAGACAGATTACGTTTCCGTGGTCGTCATGAGCCACAAATGGAATTTCAAAAACCAGTATTGCTTTGACCTGAATGAACTTTCAGAGATTCGGAATTATTTGCAGTCCGTTAGCGACCCATTCTGTCAGGTACGGGTCATGAATCCGAGGAAAGAATTTTTACTGGTGACTTGCTTGGTGCGCTTTCTGAAGGGAGATACCAATGGCTATTACCTCGCGAGACTGAACGAAGAAATCAATGAGTTTTTGTCGCCGGTTTCCGGAGATAAAAGTCCTGAAAACGGCATCGGCCGGACTATCGTTCCACAGATGCTAACGAGTTATCTGGAAAACTTGCAATATGTCGACTCAGTGGATGACCTGTATATTGAACATATCTCGGAAGAGAAGGGAAATAGATACAGTCTTTCCGTTTCCCGGGGGGGACAGATGATCCAGGCACAAACTCCCTGTTCGATCATGATCCCGATGGAGATGCACAACATTTATACAGATGGAAGTCGGGGGAATTATCCGAATAAAGTGGGAATTGGCAGCATGCGAATCAATCAGGATTTTATTCTTCAGGAAAGTACAGCAAGCACAGGAATGATGTTGGAACAGGAGGCACAGTCCAAAGAGACGGAAGCTAATGCAATGATCGTGATTAAAATGAATTAGAAGTTATGAATAAACTGCTGAACAGAGCAAGTCTGAAAAAACTCTTTAGCAATGGAACACGTCCAGACGAAACGAGTTTTTCGAATATGATTGACTCCATGCTCAATGTGGTCGATGATGGGATAACCAAAAATGAGAAAGATGGCTTGGTGCTGAGCCCGGAGGGGCAGGAAGAAGACCCGGTGATCAGTTTTTACAGGAGTATCCAGCAGGATCAGGCTAACTGGACCATTGACCTGGGTCCTGAAGAGAATAAGGGAATTCGCCTGGTTCAGGCAAACGACCCCCAACAGAAAGAATCAAGAGTTTTTCTGAAGGAAAACGGTGGAATAGGAGTGAACACGGAAAAACCGCTGTCCGATTTGCAAGTTAATGGGGTCTTCGGAACGAACGCTCGAATAGGGACCTTTCAGATTGGCAAAAGTCCGGCGAATGGTAGTTGGCAGCAGATTATTTCAGGTCTTGATGGTTGTCAGGCATTTGAAATTGTGGCGCAGGTAGGGAAGAAGCACAGTGGAAAGTATGCCCTTGTTAAAGCAACCGTCATCTGTACTTTCGGCAAATCCAAAATCAGGAGCACACAGGCACACTATGGTTTTTGTTGGAATAAGATCACTTTTCGCGTTCGGGGAAGTATTCACGACTATGGGGTGGAAATGAAGACCAGATCGAATTACGGGGAGGGAATGTATATCCGATATCACGTAAGTAAACTCTGGGATACGCAAATTGAAAGCTTGTTGATAGCAGACGAATGAACGAACTGAAGGAAAAGGGAACGATCACGAAGATTGATCCGGGGACGGATCTTTACCGACAACTTCTGTCGGAAGGAATTGCATTGTTGCAGGAATTTTCGAGTGCACAGTGGACGGATTACAATGAACACGATCCGGGACTGACCATTCTCGAGAATGTCGTCTGGGCCCTGACCGAAATATTGAACAAATGTGATCTGCCAATAGCAGACATCCTGATTCAACACGAAGGACAAAAGCTTCAATCCGGGGAAAATGGCTTTTTTATTGCTCCGGATATTTTGACGATGAGCCCGGTGACCTTCGACGACTACCGAATTTTGATTCTGGATCGTATTGAAAATGTGAAGAACGTGTACATCACCAACTATCAGGGAAATGCCGTGAGCAATTGGGTCAATCGTTCCTTGCGCGGGCAGCTCAAAGTAGAAGTGGAATTGTATGTTTACCCTGGATCTCAGGAGGCGTATGAGCAGGAAGCAAAGAAGGTGGTGGAAGAAATTGAACGCCTCTTTTCGGCACACCGAAATTTGTGCGAATCACTCCTGGAAGTGAAAGTACTGGAACCTTTTCCGGTCAGGATGAACTTCGAAATCCACTTGTTGCGCAAATCAGAAACAGTCGAAAAGGTGATGACCGAAATTGTAGGCATTGTCAATAATTGGTTATCTCCTTCAAATAATTTTTATGAGCTGGAGGAATTGCTATCCAGGGGAATGCAGCTACAACAGATTTTCAACGGGCCACGCACCAACAATGGATTTGTTTTAAAAGAAGAATTGCCTGAAAAAAGGGAGCTCCTGGATGTATCCAATGTGATCAAGCAGATTGCTCGTCTGGAATCGGTGGCAAGTGTCACTAGTTTTTGGTTGACCACCCCCGACAACGTTTTGAGAACGGGACAAAAACAAATTTCCGAAGACATCTTGATTCCCCCCGGAAAAACACCAGTGTTGATGTTTCCAAAGAAAAAGGAGGAGACCGTGTTTATATTGGGAGATTTGGAGGTGTTTCCCAACATGACAGAAGTTAAGAACCAGATTGCTTACCTACAATCCAGGGAACAGGCAAAGAATAAAAAGGTTCATTTGGATGAAAAACTGGAAATTCCGGAGGGAACATACCGTAGGATAGAAGAATTTTCGACCATTCGAAAGCAGTTCCCCAATCTGTATGGAATTGGACCGGATGGACTAAAGGTGGGGGCGACGCCGCAACGAAAGGCACAGGTTCGTCAACTGCAGGCCTATTTACTTCCCTTTGAACAGATGATCGCTAACGGATCTGCCCAGCTGCACGGCTTGTATAAGCTGTACGATACCCGGGAAAAAGGAGTACAGTCTTATTTTGACCAATCGATGAAGGACATGAAAGAAGTACTCTATTTATTGTCTGATCCCGATGAAGAGCAAAGCGAAGCAGCGGTTTTGGGTCAATGGGATGTCGAGTTAAATAGGATGACCCATCGGCATGATCAGCAGGCCTACGAGCGCCTAAACCAGGCAACGTCGAATTTGTTAATGCGCTTTGCCGAACAGTTAGATACCTACTCGTTGAGAAAGATTAGTGAGCAAAATTATGGAAAGCAGGGAGCTTATTTTGACCAAATAGCTCTTGAGGCAAAGCGGAATTTCGTGAATGACTACGGAAACTTAGGATATCGACGAAGTGCGGCACCAGATATGCAGCTCCCCGTGAAACAGGCCATGGAGCAATGTGCGCTGTTACAAAAGTTGAAATTATTGATGGGAATAGATGGCGAATCAGGGGTGTCTATTTGCGATATAATCGAGAATTCGAGGCTGAAGATGTACAGAAATCCAAAAGGACTCAAACAATTGACACAGAATTGGCAGGATATATTGAGTGAAGAAGAAGGGGAGTTGATTATCAGCAATCAGATCATTTTTGTGGAAGAAGAAGTGGATCAGTTAGAGAATTCCTTTTTTTATACCGGGCATGAAAAAGATCTCCTGCAAAAAGTCCTGAAAGAAGGGGTAAACAGAGCCTCCTACGTGGTCAAAAAGTCAGCCGGAAAGAAGAACGTAATGTATTATGCTCTTCTAAAAATGGAAAAGCAATTGGAATTGGTGCATACGGCTGAAGACGAGCAGGAACTCCAAAATTCAATATCGGAACTTATTCGCTATTTGATGCGTCTGAACAGGGAGACGGAGAGCATGTTTTTACTTGAAAGACAGTTGTTGGCTCCGCCTTTGGATAGTAATAGTTTTGCTTTCAGGATTGATTGTTCCAAATTGATCCCACAATTAAAACTAGTCTTGTGTGCTTCGGGGTCAATTCCATTTTTGGAAAGGAACAATCACGTCAATTTTCTGTCCGCCAATTTCAGTGAGGGGAAAGGTCTTTCCGAATCACTGCGTTGGGAACTTTGTAAGGAGAAACAAGCGAAAGGGTGGGAATTGTTGATCAAAGACACAGTGGGGAAAGAGATTGCCAGGTCTGAAAAGCCTTATGAAAAAGAAAGCGATTTAGAGGAAGATTTGCAGCTTTTGGAGCAACTATCGAATAACCCGGTGACAGATGAAGATTTTGCTCCGGAATACCTACTCTATTACGGACCACACGAAATTAAAGAGTCTACCCTGAACCGGGTGATCGACTTCTTTTTACCGAACTGGCCGGCCCGTTTTCAGGACATCAATTTCAGACATCTATTTGACCGCACGGTTTATGAGCAAATTCCGGTTTCCACATCCGCAAATAGTTTTTGGTTGTCTCTGGAAGACATGAAAAGCTTTGAGCGCATTTATTTTGCCTGGATGGAGCTGTATCGCAAAGAACCAGGTTCCAGGAATTGTCTGAATAAACAATACGAATTGATTTGTTTCATCCAGTATTTGGAGGGAAAACAAGTGGTATGAGTTTGAAACGCTCACATATCGTACATAGTCAGAACGTTGAACTTTCGCTGGAGCAGGAAGAGAAGGCCTATCAATGGCAAAGCCGAATCTTTAAGGGCTTTGATCAAAGTCTTCATCAGGAAATGGCAGAAGTATTTGATCACTATTGTGAAGATGGAGAATACCTGGAAATTGACCGAATGGAATTGGATTTGGGAAGCATTTCCGAAAAGCATTTTGAAGAAGAGTTTCGCAATCGTTTTACCGAAGCCTTGCATCATTTTTTAGAGAATCGTTTGCATACCACAAAGTACCGACGTAGCGTAGGTCACGATTATTATGCCAGAAGACTGATTGAATATTTAGGAAAAGGGTACGAAGACCACTCGTTGGGAATCGGAAAAATGGACGATTGGATGAAGAGTAGCCTTGGACTTGGACCGTCTTTTTTGAATGATCTGAGGGATCTTGGAAAGAGTGAACAAGTGAGAAAGCGCCTGGTCTATTCTTTTTCGGATGAAAGCCTGGAATTGCTGACAAAACAACTGGACAAAAGACACGGAGAGACCATCGTCTATTACGAACGAAATCTGCGTGGAATCCATCGCGAAAAGCCAATATTGTCATTGTCGGAAGGAGATTTTAGGAATGCCCTTTGGAAGGTGATTCTGGCCTATTTATTTGTTGAAGCAGGCAGTTTTTATGGAAGAAAGCAGGTGTTGAAGTACATCATTCAAGGTTTGGCAGCGGAGCACCGATATGAATACAAGGCGTTTTTAGGGGAGTTGATCCGGGGAGTGGAATCTTTGTCTCAGCTTCATTTTGAACAGGGTGATTTGCTGGAAATATTGAAACAATTAGGAGAGGAAGGTGCCAAATCGGAAGGAAAGCCGGAAGACCGGAAGGAAGAGTTGGCAGCCCGCTTGCGTCAGTGGTTAGATTATTGGTGTCGGAATGCATCATTTCCACAGGGAATTAGCCCGGATTTTAGGGCTGATCTCAGAAGATATCGGGAGTTGGATCCGGCGGCCTTGAAAACAATGTGGCGTAAACTGTTTAGAAGTACGGAAAGACTGTATCACCTACTTGAGCCCTTGTTTTCGGATCAGGAACTGTACGACTTACTGAAATTTTCGGAAAGCAGAAACTTCTATGCTTTGCGCACTGGGATAGAAGAATTGAGTCGTCGTTTGGAGGGAAAGATTAGTTATGCAAGTGCTTGGAAAAGATTTTTAGAGCAGCGCAGAGGAAAAGTGTTTTATAGTATGCTGTCAGCATACCAGGAGCAAGAAAAATTTATGCTGGAGTCCCTGGCCGAAGTGCTGGAGGAAGATCAGTTGGCCAGAGAATACCATTTGAGAGAAAACGATTTCCTTGATCAATTAAGAGAGTTCTGGCCTTTTGATGGTGAGAAAACAAAAGCGTCCGGTACCTCCACTCAAGTCGTGGAACCATATTTTGTGAATCGATCGGATGACGGGAGGAAACTTCCAGGGAAGACCTTGGAAGCCTGGTATGCTAAACTCCGGGAGCAGCTTCGACCGCTGACTGAAATTTTGCGTTCTGGCGATCTGGAGAATCCTGAAATTCAGGAGTTCCTGAAAGGATTAAAAACATTTGGTGAAACCAGCGGCTTGAATTGGGAGGAATTCGGACCACAACTTTATCAGTTAGGCCATCAGATGTTTCCGGACAACACAAAAGAATTAAAGACCATGTTTTTGGGCGCTGAAACAGAACAGCAAGCATATTGGGAGGCACCACAGCTGGAACCGTACTATCGATCCATGTTGGTTCAGTGGCGACGAATCAGAGAAATTTATTTGCAAAAAGAGCAAAACGTAATTGTTTACGATCTACTCCAAAAGTCAGCAGAAGTAAGGAATCTTAGTCTAAAGGATCTGCTAAAAAGTCTTGCTGATTTCATAGATAAGAAAGAGGAATGGGCAGAAGCAAAAGATTGGTTGGATTTGTTTAAAAAGCATTGGTCTGGAAAGATTGAAAGTTTCGCTGAACGGCAAACGCAAGAACATTTCCGAAATCAAGCCCGACTCAAACAGTATTTGCTTGAATTGAGTCAAAAAGAGCGCACAGGTAATGATCAGGAATTACTTTGGGATTTATGGTTTTTAGTGGGAGAATTGGGAGGAGATGGACGCTATGCTCGTCAGAACCTGATTCGAATGATGAACAATATGATTCAAAGCGACCCGATGCTCGACCAAAAGTTGGGAGACGCTATAAGGGCACTGAGCGTTACCATGAAATCCTGGGAGAAAACACTTGCATACGGACGTGATGTGTGCGAGGCATATATCTCCTCTGGAGAATTGCCCTGGTGGTCTGACAACACAAGCTTGGGTCAATTGAAGAGTTTTGCCGAAGAATTGCTGGAGAACGAGGAGGAAGGTTTTGAGCGTAAGAAAATGAGTGTTGTTGAACTGTCCAGATGGTTTACACTGCTCTCGCCAAGAAGTATTCAAAAAGTGCTTCTGGACCGCTTTCCGGAGCTCAGACCGGGAGTGACAGAACCCTCTCTCGAAATGATTGAAGCAATCGCACTTGCATTGAAGGGGCTCGCTCCTGATTATGTAGAACAGCTACGGAAGAGTTATCAGCATCTGATAGAATTGTTGGAAAAGTATCCTCGAACGACCAGAACAATGATGATTCGGAGGAGTAAACAATGGCTATCGGGAATCTGGGGAATGACCCAGGGTCAGGTGATTTATTTCAGCAAGAGCACCGAAGCGACATCTGAAGAATTGGAAGGACTATTGGAATCTAGTCTCAAAATAGAAGAGTTACTCCCAGAAATGGATCGAATCAAGAAGAAGTTGTACCTGGAGAATTATCGAAGGCAGTTGCTAGAACGGCTCAGCGAAGAAGACTTTCGAAAACTGAGTTTTGAGCTGGTGGATCAGTCACAGGTCATGCAACTGGAACGCGTCTGGAAATTACTAGACCTGCTGAGTCGCCACCTCACTCTGACGCAACATGAGCAGATCAAGAGAAATTTTCTCGATCTATTCCTAAAGAAGCAGAGTTTGCTGGCCGTGAAACAATGGAAAATAGCTGACTGGTCCGTTTTGCTGTATACCAGCGTGGATCAACTTGCATTCGTACAAGGAGACGATTTGTTTCGAAAGTTGAGGCAAACAAACCCACACAAAGGCCTCGAACCTCTTTTGCGGCTATTAGATACGGACCGCCCGGATCAATTGCCGCGCGAGCAAAAACAGGACCGCCCCTATCGGAAACTTGGAGAAGAGGAAGAAGAGCAGGAGGGAGAGGAGCTTTTTGTCGACGGGGCAGGAGTGGTGATTTTGGGACCTTTTCTCTCCCCGCTGTTTGAACGAATGGAGCTGCTGAAAGAAGGACAGTTTGTGGATGAAGAAAGCTTGTTTTATGCGATTAGGACACTTCATTATGCGGTGAGCGGACAGAGAGAAGGGGTCGAGCCAGAAATGGTCATGTATAAAATAATTTGTGGGATTGATATTCATACCCCGATTCGCATGGATCAGGAATTAAGTCAGCAGCACATGGATTTGGTGGACGGCCTGCTAGGAGCGGTGATTCAGCAATGGAGCATCCTGAAAGAGACTACTGTGGACGGCTTGAGGGAAACCTTTTTGAATCGGAAAGGGAAGTTGAGTCTGGTAGATGACGAACATGTCATCCTCAGAGTTGAGAAAGGAACCTTTGATATGTTGCTCGATCATATTCCCTGGGGAATTAGTCAGCTGAAATTGAGTTGGATGGAAAAAAGGATACAGGTAATATGGAGATAACATCGAGAGAAGATCTTGCAAAAGATATCCAGTGGCTGGAGAGCTACCTGGAGGAAAGTCTGACGGCCTATTTTAAGGATGAAAACCATGCGTTACTTCTGGAAGCAAATGCTCCACCGGATCATCAATCCTCAGATTCATCCTACGCAAAATGGTTGGAGGAAATGAACTGGAATGCAGGGGAGCGTTTGATTCTTCTGTTGGCTATTGTTCAGGAATTGAAACCACAGGTTCTCGATTTATTGCTTGTAAAAAACGGAGCGCTGGGAGCAGAATACACGGAATTTGGTCGCTACAAAGACAGTCATCGGAATGGCTTCGTCCCGACTTTTGAAACGGCCTTGTTTTTGATTTGTGGGACGAACATGGAGAAGAAGATCGAGTGGTTGGAGTTTTTATCCGAGTCACATTCACTGGTGAAGGAAGAAATTCTGGAACGGGATCCACTGGTCGGAAGCTTGATGGCACAAAGCCTTAAGCTGTCTAAAAAGTACAGAGACTATTTGTTTTTTGGCCGCAAGTACCTGCCGGAATTTGGTTCTGAATTTCCGGCACACAGGATTCAAACCGTGTTAGATTGGGATGATCTCGTGTTGGACGAAGGGGTGTTGGATGAGCTCAAGGAAATCTCCGAATGGTTGGAGAATAGTGAGTTGATTTTGACAGATTGGGGCCTAAGTCGCAATTTAAAGCAGGGGTATCGGGTACTCTTCTACGGACCTCCTGGAACGGGAAAGACGCTGGCGGCAAGCTTGATTGGCAAACAGACACAACGGCCGGTATACCGAGTGGATCTTTCCGCGGTAGTTTCTAAGTACATTGGAGAAACGGAAAAAAACCTTGGAAAACTGTTTGACAAGGCGGCTTCTCAGGATTGGGTGCTGTTTTTTGACGAGGCAGATGCGCTTTTTGGGAAAAGGACACAGACAAAGGGATCGAATGATCGCTATGCCAATCAAGAGGTCGCGTATTTGCTCCAGCGGATAGAAGATTATGACGGTTTGGTCATCCTGGCAACCAACCTACAATCGAATATGGATGAAGCCTTCTCCCGAAGATTTCAGAGTACAATTTACTTCCCGAAGCCTGAGCTGAAGCAACGCCGAATGCTTTGGAAAAAGATTCTGCTGGATGAGTTTGAAGCGAACGATCCAACGATGATCGAGCAGATCGAACAGTATGAATTATCTGGAGGACAGATGATCAATGTGTTGAGATACTGTGCAATTCAGGCGGCGAAACGAGCCAGAAAAGAATTGCAAATTGCCGATGTCTTAAGCGGCATTCGGAGGGAATACCAGAAAGAAAACAAAACGATATAAGCTTATGCCACAACAAGTATGTATGGGAGCCATGATGACCTGTTCCTTTGGAGTGACCCCCTGTCCGCTGGTCGTAATTCCAGAAAACAGGGTTTTTACAAGTAATATGCCCGCCGCAACGATCATGGATTTTGTTCCGGAAGAAAACATTGCCACTTTTGGGATGTGCTCATCCATTTTGAACCCGGAAGTGGAAGCGGCTACCACCGCTGCACTGGGTGTGTTAACCCCAATGCCCTGTGTCCCAGCCACGGTGACGCCATGGGTTCCTGGTACAGAAGATGTCTTGCTGGGAAATATTCCATCACTCAATAACTCCTGTACACTTACCTGTTTGTGGGGTGGCGAAATCACTTTTACAGATGCAGGCCAGGTGCAGGTGGAGGTTTCGTAGTTTTCATAAGAATGTGAATTAGGAGATTCAGATCAGAGGCACAGAAGTAGTAAATAATAAGTTATATATTTGTTAGGAATAGTGACTTTATTTCTGGTCAATAGGTGAAATTAGATAGAATATTATTCTGGTGCACAATGCTTTGCTTTGTGGGAGCCAACGCACAGTTATCTGATTCATTAAAATCTTTGGATTCTAAAGAATTCAAAGATACCTTGATTGAAAATTATTTGATTCAGGGAAAGAAAGCCATAATAGCAGAGTATCAGTCATTTCGTGAAAAAACGAAGAAGGACAGCATCTTAAAAAATACTGGAAAGGATAGTCTCCAAAGGAAGATAAAATATTCTGGAGATGTTTCTTTAGCTCATGATTATGGTTTGTTGCCTGCCCTGGTCGATTCGAATCAGATAGATCCTATCTCTATGTACAGTAGTGAAGGAATCGGTAATGTAGAATTTATGGGAGTTCCGCTAAAGCTGAATTATCATTATGCAAACTATCAGGTTCCCTATGGTCTAAACAATTACTTCAGAGTAGGAGTCGATTTAGAGCGATTAAAAGAACTGAAAAAAGAACGTCTCAAAGGTATTAATAAAGAATATGAGGAAAGGAAGGAACTTAATAAGCTAGGGAAAGATTCATTGCGGATGAAGCAGGAGTACCTTCAGGTATTGCAGGATTATCTAAAAAGAAAACTGGAGAACGAAAGGGAGCAATATCAGGAAAAACTGAAGGATACATTAAGTGCAGGTGCCGGAAAGGAATCAGACTCGATTAGAGAAGTGCTACGACTTTTTGAGGAAAAAATGGCCTATTATGATCGGATGGAGGATTCCTTGAATTGGTATCAGGATCGGATGGAGGAATTGAGTGATGACTACGAATCAGTAGATTATGATCTCGAAAAAGAAAAGTTGAAGGCAATTGAGAAGCTGAAAATGAAAGCGGTCGACAAACAGAATGAATATACTGGAGGCGTTTTAGCAGGACTAAAGAAATTCAATCTGGGATTAAGTTACCCTAGAACGACGGCAATGTCCGAAACGGCTTTACCCCTTAAGGGAGTCGATTTAGCTTATCAGTATAAGAATTGGTATACGTTCCTGGCCAGTGGTTTAACGGTAAACACCTTGATGTTTACGAATAATCAATTTGAGAATAAGCTAACAAACACTCAAAACCTGCTAAACTTTTTTGATTTTCAAGTGCTGAAAAAGAACCAGCTGCTAAGTCTGGTACGGACGGGGTACGGAAAGCCTGAGAGTGACCATGCTTTCGTTGGAATACGGTACTTGACTCCGTTGCCTTTTTTGAATTCAGATTCCAATAATGAGGTGGAAAAGTCATTAGGATTAGAATTAGATCTACGGATGAAAATTGACAAGGGATTTCCGGGAACACTTGATGTGGTATATGGGAAAACCTCTCTGGGAGGGGTAGATGAAGGGACTGGCCCTATTGAGGAAAAGGGTTTTTTTAGGACAAGGACCAATTTGGGATTGCTTAAGTGGGAGCAAAAGCTGTCGAAGTTACGTTCAAGTTACACTCTGGCATTTAGATGGCTGGACCCGTATGTGGACAATAGTAATTTGGGGGTGATGCAATCAGATAATGTTCGGCTGGAGGTTCAATCAAAGCACCGGCTAAATTCAAGAATCCAACTTGGGCTTCAGGGTCGAACTGATCGAAACAATCTGTTGGCGATACAGGATTCGACGATGAGAATCGATTTGATGGGGATTGAAGGCCAGGCATCCTTTGGACGTCTGCTCAACGTGGTTGGTCATCTAAACTATGTTAGTATGGCGAACTATGATAGAAATGCCAGCTTGTTGTCTTCGCAAGACAATTACTTAGTAACGGTTAATTTAAATTCCAATCATCAGCTTAAAAAAATGAATGGCTTCGCTTCCTTTACCTATAGTGATAATGCTTTGCTAGTAGGAGATCAATATTTTTACTTCAGGAATATAGGTGGGGAGTATAGGCTAAGTGGCAGGCGAATCGCGAATACGGTCTCCTATTACGATTATCAAACGAATAACTTGGATGAGTCAAATGAAATGCTTGAAACGGGGATTATTTCAGATCGAATTGAACTTAGCCTTAAGTCTCTCAAAATCAGCGCAGAACTTAGTTATAGCCCTGATATATCGGAAGAAAATTATGGTTTTTACGTTGATCTAGCATGGAGTTTAGGTAAAAATACTACCTTTATAAGCAAAATTGAAAAGCCTATTCTTGGCAACTATTATGAGACATATTTTTTGGATAGGTATCAAAGATTTCCTTATACAATTCAATCCAAAATAGTGTTTAACATAAATTCTAAGTAATGAAATTATCTCGATTACTGTTTGGTTTTTTACTTACAACACTGCTTACTACTGGAGTGTTTGGGCAAAGGGGGATATCTCTGTTGAGTCCTTTTCATGAGGATACCCTGCAAGAACAAACGCCCTTTTTCAACTGGTACGTTTCGGATGCAGGAAAGTCGAATGGTCGAATTTCCTATGTGTTTGTTTTGGTAAAAATGAGAGAGGGTCAGGAGCTAGCAGAAGCCGTTAATTTGAATGTCCCAC
Organism: Bacteroidota bacterium; assembly: GCA_006226425.1. Classification (GTDB taxonomy): domain Bacteria; phylum Bacteroidota; class Bacteroidia; order Flavobacteriales_D; family Crocinitomicaceae; genus M2408. Next base: position 29,068 of record SBGX01000025.1, read on the forward strand.
ACTTTAAAATGAGCCGTTTGAGACAAGCACAGTTGAGTTATCCGATGGATGCTCCGAAGCTGGAAAGAGGTGTTTGGTATGGGTGGCAGGTCCAAAAATACTGGGCAAACAGCTTGATTGGTCAATCAGAACCAAGAAAATTTATCCTTGCGAAAGTGAAGGAAGAACGAGAGGATTTAAAATATGCGAAACTCAAGAGAAGACGAGATGGTACCTACCATGAGGTTGTCAACGGGATGTTGTACTTTACGATGGAGGAACGTTATCAGCAGGGAAAATTGAAAATTCAAGTGTATGATGATAAAGGTTCATTACTCTTTGATCAGGCTGTTGTGGATAAAGAGGGAGCAGATATAGATGGAGAGATCAACCTTAAGTTAAGGGGAAGCAACTTTTACGAGTTGGATTTGGGAGGCTTTAACAAAGCTGGAAGGTATGAGCTGCAAGCCGTGAATGATAAAGGAAAAAAGTTAATCCTGCCTTTTGAAGTTAAGTAATATGCGATTGCACTTAGTCGTTTGTTTAAGTTTTTTTACTTGTTCCTTGATAGCCCAGAAAAAGGTTGATAGGGAGGAATACAAACCATGGTTTCAAGAGAACTTGTTGAGGTTTGAAAGAAAGTATGAGTCAAGCGAGTTAGTCTATAGAGTTTTGTATTTGCCCAATGAAGTATCCCTTTTATCAGAGTATACTGGCAAGGAAAGTAAGGTAGAACTCAAGTCAATGTATAAAGAGCAGGACAAGTACCTCGATTTTATTTTGCGGATAGAGGATGTTCAAAGAACGATTGAACAGAAATATCAGAACTATCTAAGTATGTCTTTCCAGAATGATATTGAGTTAGTCGTTGATCAAAAAGATACCCTTAAGTGTGTCGGATTTAGTTTTGATCAGGTCGCTGAAATATCTCCTAATAGAACATTCAAAATAGGTTTTGAAAGACCAAAAAAATATAAAGAACTTGAGCTGATTTTGAGTCAGCCCGAAAAAGAAGAGATCAAATTCAGATATGTCTATGCCGATTTGGCAAATACACCAAAAATTAGATGGAAATGAAAAGAAACAGGATCAAAAACAATGACCGTATGACGGCGCAACCTCTTGCTGTTTTTATGGCTTTTTTGATGTTTTTTGAGTCGACTTTTGCGCTTTATTCAAGTAATGGAGTAAAAATAGAAAGGCTCATTGACACCAGAAATATTCGTGTTTGGCCATTGGATTCCGAATCCAATGATGAAGCGCCTTCGATCAAGCCACCTGCATTGAAAAAAGTTCGAATGATGCCAAACGGCCCGGATCAACCAGAAGTTCAGTCGTTTACACCGATAGAAGCCTCGGATATGGTCGATCCATTTACCGGAGATTTTTCATATAATATTCCTTTGTTGGATGTAGATGGTTATCCAATCAATCTCTCTTATAAAGCGGGGGTAAGTTCGGATCAGGAAGCAAGCTGGGTTGGTCTTGGTTGGAATCTGAACCCGGGAGTGGTGAATCGTGCCATGCGTGGGATTCCGGATGAATTTAATGGGAAGGACATTGTTACAAAGAAATTCAATTTAAAGGATAACTGGACCGTTGGAGGAACTTTTGGATATAGCTCCGAAGACACGGAAATCTTTGGGTTTGAGATTCCTAATAATGACAATGAAGCATTCACCTGGCAGGGAAAGCTAGGTGTAAAGTACAATAATTATACAGGGTTTGGGGCGGATGTCTCAATTGTTCCGAGTTTTAAGACAGGGGATGGTGTAAAAACAAAGACTTTCGCATTAGGAATTTCAGGCAGCAGTAGCGATGGGGCGACGCTCAGCCCTTCTTTTAGCTATGCTAACGAGAATAGTAAGCCGGATGGCCCGTCTAGCATTCAGATTGGGTCGGCGCTCAATTCAAGGCATGGAGTTCGTGAGGTGAATTTTCAGCGGACAAAAACGACAAAGTTTGTCCGTAAAGGAACAGAAGGAAAAAAGGATAGAACAACAAGTGTTGGGATGGATGCTGGTTCCAGGTTTAACTTGGGGATGTCGACTTATACTCCTAGCATTTCAATGCCCATGAATACCTTTGGATTGACCTTTTCTTTCAAGACGGGGATAGACTTGTTCGGAGTTGATCCAGCGCTGAGTATTTCAGGATATTATTCGAAACAGTCTCTTAGGGAGAAGGTAAAGGAATTGCCAGCTTATGGATATCAGTACCTGGAATTGGGTCAGGATGAAAAGGAAGTTATGCTTGACTTTAATCGGGAGAATGATGGCGTTTTTACTAAGAAGACTCCGGCTCTACCTATTCCGTCATTAACGTATGACTTATTTAATATTTCTGGGCAGGGGGTGAGTGGAAGTTACCGCATGCAGCGGAAAGACATTGGTTATGTATTCGATGCCAAGGAAAAAACGAACAGCGTCAATGGAAGTGCAGGTTTTGAATTGGGTTCTGGAGGAACGGCAAAGGCTGGGGCAGACATTTCCGTGACTTATTCCCAAGCAAACTCTGGAGCCTGGAGGACACTTAACCAGGCAGCTAAGAATTTAGGGTTTCAGTCAAATCAGATTTATTTTCGGGAAGCCAATGAAATGGCTTTAGCGCCAGATATTGAGCATCTCAATCGGCTTGGTGGAACCAAAGCAGTTCGATTTAACAATAACACGATGCTTTCACTGCAAAATGTGTTGGAGTACAATGACAATACAGAATTACCGACTATTAAGGACTATAAACGAGAACAAGTAGAGAAGCAAAACCAGGTGGTTTATGCCTTGACCCGGGATGAGGTAGATCGTGGTTTGGGACTTGAAGACTACACTAATCTCTATGCTCCTCCGTCAGGAAACGACATCGGGCATCACATAGCTCAGATTACCACCCTGGATACAGAAGGGAAACGCTACGTATATGGGATCGCCGCGTATAACGTGATGCAACGACAAGTGAGTTTTGCGGTTAATAACGTTCCAGCTAATGCAGATAACCTTGTATCCTATACTACTAAAGAAAACTCTGAAAACAATGAGAGCGGAAGAGACGGTTATTTTAATTCGGTGACAACAGGAGCTTATCCTCACTCACATTTGCTGACGGCTGTTTTGGGGCCTGATTATATTGATTCGGATGAAGAGAAGGGCCCAAGTATTGGTGATAAGGGGTACTATGTTAAGTTTTCCTATTTGAAGGTGGCAAATTCATACGGTTGGAGAAATCCAATTGAAGAGGGTAAGGCATTTTTTGAGGAAGGGCTCAATAGAGATTCAGAAGACAATAAAGGAAATTACACTTATGGGGAAAAGGAGTTGTGGTACCTGAACCAAATAGAGACGAAGAATTATGTAGCTGTTTTTTTAGCTACAGGGCGAAATGATTCGGAGTCGTTGATGGAAGATGGGGCTCCGGATCCAAGCAATTCAGGTATGGTAAGACTAAATAGAATAGTGCTGTATGCACGAAAGGATTTCGAAGACTTAAATTTTCTTGCCGAGCCTATTAAAACGGTGCATTTTGAATACTATGATTCAGGTGACATCGGGGAACTATGCAAAGCATTTCCATTGGGAGGAAATGGTTCCGGGAAGCTGACATTGAAGCGAGTCTATTTTACTTATAAAAATTCAAGGAAGGGAGAACATACGCCTTATGAGTTTGAGTACTACACACAGGATATCAATTCCGGAGCTGAAGCCGTTTATTCGACTGTCAATACAGATCGTTGGGGATCTTATACTTCCGGAACTGGCTACCCAAATCTTAAGGTCAGCGACTTCCCTTATTGCGGCATGGATGAGCAACGCAGAAACAATGATGCTGCGGTTTGGAACCTAAAGCAAATTACCCTACCATCCAAAGGGAAAATCAAGATCTATTACGAAGCAGATGATTACGGATATGTGCAGCACAAACCGGCCCAAAATATGTTTCGCATTCTTGGAGTAGATGGTATTTCGGGAACCCAGACCTCAGGAGATGCGCTTATTTCAGATGTAGATTTGGGCTTGGCGAACCCGGCCATTTATTGTGAGCTACATCCCGATGTGCAGGACCCAGCAGAGGCCCACAAATATTATCAGGGCTTGGATAAAGTGTATTTCCGGGTGAAAATGAAATTTGGAAGTGGTTATGACTATGTTCCAGGGTATGCTGAGATCGATTTTTCAAGTGCACCAAGCATCGTTAATGTTGGAACACAAAAGATGCTGAAACTTCAGTTGAAGGGAGTGCGTTTGAATGACAATTTTGGAACCGATGTGAATCCATTGGCCCAGGCATCGATTCAGTTTTCGCGCTTGTATTTGTCACAATTTATCCCTCCGATGGATACGGAAGAGTTGGATGAAGGAGCGACTATGGCCGATTTAGGACGTTCGTTGTTGGCAGCCTTTACAAGCATGGGGGAGCTGGTAACAGGTCCCAATGTGGCCATTTATAAGGATCCGGGGAAGTTTGCGAGAGAATTGCGACTCGGAGAGTCTTTCGTGCGCCTGGTGAATCCGGCCAAAAAGAAAATAGGGGGAGGTCATCGCGTTAGTAGGATTGAGGTTTTGGATGCCTGGAATGAATTAACGGGAAACGATCAGGCTACCTACGGTCAAACCTACGAGTATACCCTGGAAGATGGGTCGAGCAGCGGTGTTGCTTCTTACGAACCTCAATTGGGTGGAGATGAAAATGCCTGGAAGACGCCGGTGGACAATATTCAGAAGAACTTTTTGGCACCGGATATCCGAAATTATCAGGAAGAACCCTTCGGAGAAAGTTATTTCCCATCACCATCTGTAGGATATAGCAAGGTAACAGTTCGCGATATTTTACCAACGAATGTAACCCGTCACGGAACAGGAAAAGTAGTACATGAATTCTATACAGCGAAAGATTTCCCAACGATTGTGAGTAGAACGGATCCACAAATTAGGAGAGTTAAGTTACCTGTTTTTGCCTATTTCTTTTCGCTATCGATTGATGAAATGTCGGCTAGTCAGGGATTCAGTATTGAAAACAATGACATGCACGGTAAACCGAGAGCACAACTGGTTTATCAGCAGGATTTGGAAGAGCCAATTTCAAAAGTGGAGTATTTCTATCAGTCCAAAGCAATTGTATTGGATGGTATTCCTGCAAACCAATTAGTGAATGATGTAACGGTCATTGAGCCAAATGGGAAAAAGAAGCAGGGGACGATCGGAATCAATTATGATGCGGTGGCTGATTTCCGAAAATTTGCGAATAATACCCTTTCAGGAACAATTTCGGGGAATTTAAATTTTACGGCCCCTGTAATCGTCGTTCCTTCGATTCTTGGAAGTGGTTCTTATGAACGAACGGCTTTCCGGAGTGCTACCTTTACCAAGTCAATTGAGCGCTTTGGAATCATGAGCAATACGGTTGCCACCGATCTGGGTTCAGAGGTAGAAACAAACAATCTGGCATACGACTCTGAAACAGGAGCAGTATTGTTGACGCAGACAACCACCAACTTTAATGACAAGATTTACAATTTCACCTATCCTGCTCACTGGTACTACGATGGCATGGGACAGGCCTATAAGAATGTCAATAAAAGTTTTCAGGACACCTATACGCTGGGAGGCAATTTGAATGTGATCAACTACGAATTCACAGCAGGAAAGACCGATCAATTAACTTCCAATGATGGTTTTGTAGAAGGAGATGAAGTTCGGGTTATTTCTGCTAAAGAAGGAGTCCTGGATTGTTGGGTGCTGGAAGCAACACCTAATTACATTTACCTGGTATCCAAATTGGGTCAGGAATTAATAGCCAAAGATGTGTCGGAAATTAAAATCATCCGTTCGGGAAGAAGAAACTTACAATCTACTCCGATTGGTTCAGTCACTCTAAAATCGAATCCGCTGAACGGAATTTCTGCGAATGTTTTTGCCAATGTACTAGATGCTTCTGCAGTAGAGTTTAAAGACAAATGGCGTGCCGATTGTGATTGTAACGGAGAGGATAACTCACAGGAAACTTCGAACCCCTATGTGTTGGGAACTAAAGGAAATTGGAGACCATCTACCAATTATACGCACCTAACGAATAGAACCCAAACCTTTGAGCGTGGAAATTCAAATATTCGGGTAGATGGGGTGTATAAAAGCTTTAATCCATTTTATAGGTATTATGCGGGCAAATGGAACATCGACAAATACAATTGGACCTTTGTTTCTTCTGTCGTTGATTTCAATCAGAATGGTTTACCATTAGAGACAGTAGACGCATTAAATAGATATGGTGCCACACGCTATGGATACAATAACACGCTTCAGACAGCAGTAGCAGTGAATACCAGATACCGTGAGCTAGGCTTTAATTCATTTGAAGACGATACTTACTCGGACTGTAAGGATGAGTTCCCCATCAATGCGGGAGATAAAATATCTACTGAGGACGCACACACGGGAAGAAGCAGTATGCTGCTTAATGCAGGTGAGAGTGTTGAAGTTATTCTCGAGCCAGTTGATGTATGTGACCCTCCAGCTTGCGCAATCACCCTGACGCAAAACGCAACTTCAGGTGTGGTAAGTGTTAGCGAGGCTGTGGAACCATATCAGTTCGATTATCAGATAATCAGTGGTCAGCCAAGCTTGAGTTTGTTGAACGACGGAGCGGAGCTAGGCATTAGTGGATCAAATTATGTCATTAGAGTGACGGTAACCGATGCAAATCAGTGTAAAAAGACGGTTGAATTCAAGAAATAAGGAATATATGAAAAAGATTATAGCTTTCATTTGTTGTTTGTTGTCAGTAGCGGCGATGGCGCAGCCCTTGTCCTATGACAGTTTGATGCAGAATCATGTGACGGATTTGTATTTTACGGAGAATAATGGCCAGTTGCTAAACTACGATGGTACAGGTATGCCCTCGGTCAAGTACTACGGAAGAACCGGACAATTTTCCTTTTTCCTGAAAAACAGAGGAATTACTTACCAGCAGGATGAGGTCATCGAATACGAAGAGATTGAGAAAGGACCGATGAAAAAGATCAAGCGTCCAAAGAAGATCACTTCTCACACCATTCAGTTGGAATGGGTGGGGGCCAATTTTGAACCGAACATCATGGGGGAGGAAGAGTTGTCGTATGTGACCACCTATTACACCCATGCCGCACCGGATACGGTATTGGAAAGTCACAATTTTAAAAAGTTAACCTACCAGGAGGTATATCCTAACATCGATGTAGTCTTTTATACCGATCAGGGGAAATTAAAGTATGACATGGTTCTAAAGCCGGGAGCGGATTTGAGTGATATTCGCTTTAAGTTTAAAGGAGCCAAAGCGGAAGTATTGGAAGACGGAAGACTGTTACTAAAGAACAAAATTGGAGGAGTGACAGAACCAAAGCCAATTGCCTTTCAAAACGGGAACCAGTTAATTGCTCGTTGGATAAAGACGGGAAATGAACTTTCCTTTGAGGTGGACGGATATGATCCAAACCAAACATTGACGATTGACCCTTTGGTAGTAGCCTGGTCGAATACACAGGACTATAATTTGGATGAAGAGGTTGCGGCAATTGCGAGTGACGGGCAAAACTCTGTTTATTTATTGGTTAATACAAATTCTATTGTAGGTTATGAAGTTAATGGGATAGCACAGAATAATTCGAGGAAAATCTCTGGAGAATCTTTTTTTATAATGAAATTAGATGAAAATGGTTTGCCGGGTTGGAAAACCTTTTTTGATGGTGATCACACTGATTTAGGAAGAGATCTGGCTGTTGACGATAACGGAAATTGTTATGTGGTTGGTGAGACAAAATCATTTTTGCTTCAAAACAGTTCAGGTAACAGTCCAGAAATTTTCACTACTTCGGGAACCTACAGATTAAGTCGCTTTGAAAATAATTATGACGAATCAAATGTTAGTGGATTGGCTGGTTGGACCAATCAATTGTATGACAATGACCCGAAAAGTAATGAGGAGACGACAGATGGGTTTTTGATGAAGATAGACGTTGCTACCGGTTATAGAACATGGGGAACTTTCTTTGGTGGTGAAAGAAGAGGTATATGGGAAGGAAGCGGTGTGCTGGTTTCAGGTTATGAACTTGTGCTTACGTCAGAGGGAAATGATGAGATAGAGTCAGTATCAATTGATGTAAATGGGAATGCAGTTGTAACTGGACGAACGACATCTGACAACAATATTTCTTATGGGGCCAATGTCTACAAAAATCACCTTTCAGGTGCTTCAGATGCATTTATGGCCATATTTAACCAATATGGAGTTAGAACATATGCTACTTATATTGGTGGAGATCAACTCGATTTTAACTCATCGACAATTGTAAACAATGAGGGAGAAATATACGTTGTTGGTGAAACAAATATCTCTCAGGGTGCAGTTTTTGGTACGGTTCAAGGTGCAAGGAGTGCAAATACTAGCAATGGATTCGATGTTTTCATAACAAAATTTGCGTCTAACGGAACTTTTATTTGGTCGAGGCTGTTGGGTGGAATGGGACACGATTCTACTCCTGATGTTTGTGTGGATGACTCTAACAATGTCTATGTTGTTGGAACGACAGGTAGTTATGATTTTGAAACAAAAGAGTATCAAGACTACCTTTTTAGCAATGTTTTGAGAGGGGCACAAGATGCATTTGTTACACGAATTTCACCTGACGGATTGACAGATTGGAGCACTTACTATGGAGGAATTGAATGGGAAAAAGGAGTGTCATGTACTTATGATTCGTTTCGAAATGAGATAGTGGTTTCCGGAACAACAACTTCTTCAGAAGGGATTTTAGATTCGGAAGAAGCAATTCAAGTGTATTCTAGTTCGGATGGTAGAGATGTATTTCTGGCAAAATTTTGTTTGAATGGGAAACGGAAATGGGGTACCTATTTGGGTACGGATCTACAGGAGAAACCAAATGCCTATGTAACAGTTTCCACGGCTGGAGCAATTTATGTTGGATATACTTCTTTTGATGAAGACCCTGATAATCAAACATATTATCCAGGACGAAGATACGATGATTCATACGCGGCAGTCCTAGTTAAAATTAACGAGGACATTCCTGGGTGTCCTGGTGGCCCGGGGACGGGTGGAGGACCTTTTGGAAATACAATTCCAGTAGACAACACCTGTGAAAACTGTTTGCCTGGGCTTCGTTTGGAGGGAGATAAATATTTCCTAAGCGTTTGGGTGAAGGATCCAGACGCTTCAGCAACAACCACAACATACACAACTCCAAGAGTCAAAATTGTGAAAGATAATGTGGAGACCTTTGGCCTTCCTTCAGGAAATATAATCGATGGTTGGCAGCGAATCGAAGTTGGTTTTGAAGCAGGAAGTCAATTGTTCCTGGAAGTGACTTCTGGAAGGGCCTATTTTGATGATTTGCGTCTTTATCCAAAAGATGGAAGCATGAAAAGCTACGTCTATGATCCTAAAACCTTGAGATTGTGGGCTGAATTAGATGAACGTAATTATGCAACTTTCTATGAGTATGATGAAGAGGGCAAACTGGTACGAATCAAGAAAGAGACGGAAAAAGGGGTGATGACAATTCAGGAGAACAGAAGCAGTAATGCGAAGTTTTATGGTCAGTAAGCTAGGCAAACATATTGCAATTGGTTTCTTCCTTTTGGGAGCTGTCCCTTTATGGGCGCAGTGGAAGGAAGTGGATAAGTCCGTGTTTCAGCAAGCCATTTTAAAGGCGGAAAAGACTACCCAGGCTTATCAATCATATTATTTTGAAACGAGGTATGACTTCTATGAGCAACTGGATGCGAGTGAGACAAGTTTGAGCTATGAAGGTTACGTTTGGTGTACAGACAACAAGAAAGTTCAAATGCTTCAATTTGATCGGCTGATTTTGCAAGATGAATTTCTTCATATCACGGTTGATTCGGCACGTGGAATGATTGCCCTTAAGGAAGCTGATTCGCTCCTGCTCAGACCCAAAACAGAGTTGGACTTTGCATCCTTTATGAAAAGTGAGGTTAAAGCCTATATCTATCAGGGTAAGCAAGTGACGAAATACATGTTAGAGTTTCCCGAAGGGACAAAGTATCGAAGTGTTGAGTTGTGGTTAGATCGCAGAAACCTGGTCCGAAAATATGTGCTTCTTGGAGGGAAGCAAATTGTTGACAATTCAGGAACAGAAGACCGCGTGTTGCAACCTCGTCTGGAAATTAGCTACCAGAATTATCAGTTTGAAAACATCAAAGTGAAGCATCGGCGGGAAGAGTTGGATGACTACATTTTACAGGTAGAAGAGGACGGAACAAGGAAAGTGACATTAAGAGATAAATATCAGACATTCACGCTGGCAGATTTACGCTGGCACCATAAAGAAAATTAGTATGACAAAGAAGCTTTTATTACTGGTTGGATTATTTGCAGGAACGATTGCATTCGGACAGTTGGCGGAAGTACAACGTATCGATTCCCAGGGAGGAACGACCCCAGTAAATACGGGTGCGATGGTACAAACGGTGATCGGGCCGGGCTCCGGAAATCGCGTGGACTTTGTAAAAAATGACATTCGATTGGCCGTCGACAGGGATTTTAGCCAATTTGTTGCCGGTCCCTTGCATGTGGATGTGACCTTCAGTGTACAGGCGATTTATACGCCTCAGGCAAATGGTGGAGTGAATGATTACAACCGTATTTATGGTAATCCAAATGGAGCTTATACGCTTTCAATAGATTATGATCCATCCAACCCTTCAGCGACTCAGGATGAGGCCATATTGAAGTTTTCGGATTGTTACGACGTAACGACAACAATTACGTCAATAGTTGTCAATGGAAATCCAGCGGCACTTCCTAATAACATGTACGTGGAGAACGCCATTTTTGTGGAACGTTATCAGGAATATACGAATGCAGCAAATGCCGTTCTCGGCCTTGTCAGTACTGCAGAAGATCTGGATCAGGATGGACATAATGACATCTTGAATGTGAGTTGGACAGAGGAAACCGGGGCGATTGAGTACCAATTAGAGTGGGCCTTTGTAAATTCTTACAGTGGTACAAGAGATCAAAATGGAGACTTGATCGTAGATGAACTTGACCCAAGTGCGGTGGGCTATAATTTTAAGGAGAACTCCACCAGAGTTACAACAACGAATACGCATTATGCCTTACCATTGGTATTCAATCAGGGATATTTGGTGTATCGGGTGAGAGGTGTAGGAGTTGACCTGAATAACCTACAACGATATGTTTTTGGGGCATGGACTTTATTGGATAACGATGTAATAGCAAATGTCCCAGCAGCAGCTTTGCATGAGATTGAAAACTCACAGGCCCACGAAGAAAACTTAAACTGGGAGTATGCCATCACTTTTGCGGAGGAAGGAAAGCGGAAAGAAGTACTTAGCTACTTTGATGGGACTTTACGAAACCGTCAGTCTGTCACGAAAATTAATTCGGATCAGAACGTGATTGTTGGGGAAACGATTTATGACCATCGAGGACGTCCTGCGCTGCAAGTATTACCGGTACCTCATCACAATGCATCATATGAGACATCCTTGAAGTATTACGACAACTTTACGGTCAATGAGCTGGGAGTTCCCTACAAGGCGACTGAGTTTGATCTGGATGATCCGAATGATCAATGTTTGACTCCACCATTGAACGGGATTGGAACGAGTAGTGGTGCTGGAAAATACTATTCGGTTCAAAATCCAAACAAAACGAATGAGCAAGGGTATGTTCCAAATTCGGCCAATGCTGCTGGAACACAAGCATACCCTTTTAGTCAGGTGGAATATACGCCGGATAATACGGGGCGGATTCGTCGTCAGGGGGGTGTCGGTAAAGAGTTCCAGTTGGGAAGTGGTCATGAAACAGAGTACCTGTACGGTCAACCAAATCAGTTAGAATTGGATCGAATGTTTGGTTCGGAAGTAGGATATGCAAGTCACTATAAGAAGAATGTAGTAGTAGATGCCAATGGACAGGTAAGTGTTTCGTACCTTGATCAGGAAGGAAGAGTAGTGGCTACTGCGCTTTCAGGTCCAAGCCCTACAAACCTGGAGGAAATACCAAGTGCTGTTGCGAATGCTATTAATCTGGAGGTGGACGCATTGGGAAGAGAAGGAAATAATAATCGGGTATCGATTTCAGGAGAGTCGATTCGCCTTTCAACAGAGCTTACGGTGGCCTATGAATCCAATTACAACTTCCACTATGGACTGGATGTTGGAATCAAAACCGTTGATTGTGCTCCAAGTCTTTGTATCAACTGTGTATATGACTTGAAACTGGAATTGATCGATGAGTGTGGCAACAATTTGCTTTCGGGATACCAGGAAATGGTAGGAAGCTTTAGCCAGGGACAATCCGGAGCCTATTATTTCCATCAGAATTGTACAAATGATTATTCCTATGATTTTGATCCGAGCCAGGCAATTTTGTTAGGCGTTGGAAAATACAGTCTGAACAAGATTTTGACGATCAACGAAGAAGCACGTAACGCCTTTTTAGAAGCATACTTCGAGGATACGGTCAATTGTGTGAAGACCCTTGATGATTTCTACCAGGAGGAATTGGCGAAGGTGGATCTGACACAATGTGAGGTTGATTGTGAAACCTGTCATACGAAGCTAGGAAGTCTGGCGGACTATCTGGCAGCGAATAAAGGGACAGCGGCAGATTATCATCAGGCGAAGAAAGATTGTGATCAGGCATGTAATGGTGATGTATTTGATCCATGTAGTAATGCCTTGAATTTGATGTTAATTGACATGAGTCCGGGAGGACAGTATGCGCTGTATGACGAATCAAATGGAATTATTTCCGCAGATGCATATCCATTATCAATACTAAATCCGGGAAACCAGTTAAATATTTTTGCGAATTGGAGAGAGCCAAGGTTCATTGATGAGTATGGCAACGAAACGAACAAATATTATAATGAAGACGGAAGCGAAGCACTGGTAGAAGTACAAAAGAATGATTTTAACGAGTTTGAGCCTGCGATTATTGATGAGTTTAATGTGAGGGTGATCAATAATCGTTTTTACACGGTGCCCGAAAATTTGGAAAATCTGACCGACTTTGTGGACTTGTTTGAGCGTTCCTGGGCGAGATCGCTGTTAAAATATCACCCGGAATACTGTTATTATGAGTCTTGTTTGATATACGATCAAAAAGTGAGTGTTTGGGATCCACAAACGAGCTTGAGTTTTGATCAACTATTGCAACGTACGCAAACCATGCAAGATGCCCTCGATGCTGGTTTGGTGGTGTTGAAAGAAAACAATGGAGGGACAGGAGGCAATGGAAATCAGGGTTTAACTCAAGCGGGGCCGTATTATGACATTACGAATTGGTCTCAGCAATCCTCTCTTCATGCGTGGGATCCATTTATCGTCTATGGTGGGTCCGCGCCATACAAAACGAACGACTGTTCGAATTATGGGACTGAGCTTTGGAATAGAGTGCAAAACTATCAGGCGGTTGAAGAAGATGGGGCGGTAAAAAGCATGGCAGAAGTAGCAGCGTATTTGTCGCGTTGTGCCCAATTTGGATATGAGAACATCCATAGTAGCTGTTATAATTTTGGAAAAGGAAGTAACACTCAGATTTTGGATCGGGAATGGCAGCGATTTAAAGCTATGTACCAAAGTGTAAAGCAGGAATTACAACAGGCAAGAGCTGATTGCCGGGCTCTGACAGAATGTAAAGGTTACAATAACTGTATTGGAAACAGTCCTTTTGATCCTACGGATAACGGTCTGTTGGATGTGGATGGAAGCCTTGCATCATATCAATCTTCCGCTTATTTTGATGAAGACCAACCCTGTTCAAGTCTGACGGCAAGTCTTTATGCTGACAAAGATTCTCGTTTCCCAGATGCTTCAATTGTTCCAGATATTGATCCAAGAGAGGTAGCTTATCAATTGTATTTACAGACGGGACAATGTCCTGTTCCATTAGCTTTTGAAGGTCTTTTCAATCGTTTGATCAGTGAAGGGAAATGGATTGCTTATGACGTTAGTTTGAAAGGATATGTAGAAACTTTTAATTTGTATAATGCGCTTGAGAACTATGATTTCTCAGGGATGGTGCCAAGTTTAAAATACTCTGGTAGCGTATCAGGGGATATCATGGATATCGGGATAAGTGAGTGTGGAGATAATGATCCAAATTGCTTTTTCCCCACCACTAAGTTTAATATACAATACAGTAAACCACTTGGATCGCCTGATTGGACGGAGGTGACAAGTGTGGCTAATTTTATCGGAACAAGTTCTTTAAGTTTCCGCTTTGATGCTTTGTATATAGATCAAGGTACAGGTCTACAATCCAGTTTTGAAGTGACGGGATCGATCACCTCAACCAGTGTACCAAATCTGAATTTAAAGAATTGTCAATTCGAACAACTTTGTAATCTGAACGACTTTGGACAAGATTTAAATACCTTGATGCAAACGTTGTTGGGTCAAGGATTGTTGTTTTCGACGACACCGGTAAACCTTCAAAGTGCGGTTGGAGCCGTTTTAACCCAACGAATCAAGGATCAGATTAGTGTGGGGGATGACCTGGAATGGTTCTATTTTGATACTGGCACGGAAAAAGGCTTTATCATAAGACATCAAGGAAATACGAATGAACAGCTTCGAATTAGTTATCACAATCCTGATGATTTTGGAAATAGCTACATTGCTTCTTCTTCACTTATACCAGCTGAGCAGTATACTTTTGAACAAACGGTTACGAAACCAAACCAGGAAGAAGTATTGCTTAGAGGGGACGTAAAGAAAATTGTAAAAAGTGTTGGTAGTTCACCTGTGGTGATTGGAGATTGCGAGTTCCCGATGTCTCTAAAGTGTGATGCACCGGAATACGAGAATTATGATGATTTCGAAAAAGTTATTTTGGAATTGTTTAGTTCTCAAACAGTTGATTTGGAACAGTCGGTGAATTTATTTGCGAGCAGCCAAATGACGGTTGGCCTGGAGGCAGCTTTAGGCGTGAGTTCAACAAGCAGTACTTTAGACATTCGTGGGAACTCTAAGAAAGTGATCATTACAACAGGTAGTTGTCCAATTGAGCTAAGCTTTGACGCAGCAGTTGCTCCTGGAGTTGTCTTATCATTCAACGATTTGAACTATCCGGACAATTTTACATTCTTAGGAGATACTGGCGGAGTCTATGCCTTTCAGTTTACGACTCAATACGAGGTTCAAGTGTCCGGTGGCGGGGCTTATTTCGGAAGTAAGTTGATTCAGGGAACCACCTGTGTGCCCATTAAACCATGTTATGATTGTCGTGAAGACGCCTCGATATACACTGGATTACCTAGCAGTAGAATTGTAGACCCTGAATCTCAATTGCAAATTCCGGACGCTGATTACTTGCAGTTTAAGGCCAATGTAGCCAAATTAAATGCTTCTGTTGGACGAAAAGGAAAGGCTTTTTCAGATGATCGAAAGATATTCGAGCGTCTGAAGGGTAAAGGGCAATTAGCTACATTTGAAACCTACGTAAGTACAAAAAGCGGACAAAGCACAGAGCCTGTTGACATGGTGATGAGAACCGTGCCAGGAGGAACTCCATGTGATGATGACCCGGAATATCAGGAGTATAGCGCCTGTATCCAGCGATTAATAGATTGGGCAAATAATCTAGACCCCCTTACAATATCTGAGTTTGATGATTTGGAAGGCTTTAAAACATCTTTGGTGAATATGCAAAGTTGCAGCTTCTTTGAAGCTGGAGATTATTCATTCTGTATTAATGAGATGTGTGCCCGAATTAATGAGGTGATTGATGGGTACTACGAGTTTTCCTTTTTATTCTTCGTTGAGTTTTATGTGAATCCACAAGCTTTTTGTGAGCCAATTAGTCTGCCGCCTTGTGAACCTTTTACGGAAGGAATTCCTGTAGAGAGCCCGAGTGTTGATACACGTACAGATTGTAAGGAGATGTTGACAAATCAGGCTTACTTTAATGCAGTTAACCAATACCGGGAATATCAGGATAATTTATTAACTGAACTTAGAAACACTTACAATAAGCACTGTTTGACGGCCGAAGAGGAATTGACATATAGTTATGATGACAAGCAGTATCACTACACCTTGTATTACTATGATCAGGCAGGAAATCTGATTAAAACAGTTCCACCGGAAGGAGTTGAGTTGTTGCCTTTGACATCTAGTAGTTCAACGGATCCAAATGCTCTGGTAAACAAAATTGCTTCTGATCGCGAAAAAGGAACGAAGACAGTATTCACAGATCATCGTATGGTGACTCGCTATGAATACAATAGTTTGAATCAGTTGATTGCACAGTCTGTTCCGGATGCGGATCCAATAGATGAATTTGATTTGAGCAAGGCAGTCGGGTTAGATGTTGGGTTAATTGCAACCCGGGTACAAATGGTAGACGGCCAGACAGGTTATTTAGCTGGACACATCGGTACAAAAGGTTACCTGTATAAGACAACGGATGGTGGGGCAACCTGGAACCGGATCAACAATCTGGTAAGTGCTGATCTGAGAGCCATCGAAATGTACGACGCCAATATAGGTTTCGCCCTGGGAGAAGCCGGAACGGTTTTGGCAACCATAAATGGAGGACAGGAATGGCAAATGTTGCCTACATGGACGGCCAATAGTGGTTCATATACGGCAGATTTGAATGATTTAATTGTTAAGAACGTTAGCGGAAGCACCGCCGAGGTTTGGCTTGTTGGTGATCAGAAAACAGTACTTAAACTACTTTTTGACACGGGAAGTCTGTCTGCGACCTGGATAGATCTTTCGGCCGGTGTGAGTGGTTTGGCTGAAAACGTCAACGTAGAAAGTATTATTAGTGCAAGCAGTAAAGATTATATTTCGGTAACAGAGTTGCTGGAGGGAGAGACAGTTGGAAGAATTTATGAAAAGGCTGGTTCAAGCAGTTGGGTTGAAGTAAGTTATGATATAGGTGAAGTCTATGCCCTAAGTTCCACAGGAAATGTGGTGTATTTAGCAGCCTGGGACGGTCGTTTGTTCAAAAGAGATTTAACGGATGCAACGCCTAGATGGTTGTTCATTCCAACCAACCTCGTAAACCCGATTAAGAAGATGAGCTTCTTCAATGAAAATCAAGGGTATGCGCTGGTCGAGAATCAATTGGCTCGTCAGTTGTATCAAACGTTGGATGGAGGAAAAACCTGGGAAAAGGCATCTGATAGCTACTACAATGATTTGGTGATGAGTTCGAATGCTCAGGTAATGTTAGCTGTGGGTGACGCAGGACTGATTGATTTGCTGGTACAGGACGAGACCGGTGAAAGAGGTCCGACGAAAATGAACTTTTCAGGACCGGAGAATCCTTCTCTGAGTCCAGATGACGAAAACTTAACCGCTGCCTGGATTTATTCTACGGATGCTTCGTCCAGTAGTATGGCCGCTGCGGTTGGTTCTGAAACAGGTAGATTCTACTTCACAAAGAATTTGGAGGCGGAGAGTCCGACGTGGAAGGAGCAGGTGATAAACGAAACAGCAGCAGAAATTGAGGGAATGCTTCACAGCAGTGGAAAGTACGTTGGAGTCATTAGAACGAATAGTGGAGCCTTAATCAGTTTTGATTACTTAGCCACCGGAGGGTTGAACACCGGAACTGTTTCAGGCATAGGTGCAAAGGTGTTTTCGAGTCTGGCGAACAGATTTGACGGATCTGCAATTATCTATGCATTTAATGATACCGGAAATAAGTTAGGGAAATTGACCATTGCAAGTAATGCAAATATTACTTATGCTGAAGTAAGCGGAACGGTTTCTGTTCTCGCCACGGCAAATGACATGGTTCTTTCCGGGAACAAAGTTTTTGCTCTGGAGAATACAGGAAATATGACAGAGTTGACCCTTTCGTTGAGCGACTTTACGGAAAGAGATGTGACGCATGAGTTACTTCCAGGTACATTGAGTAGTCTGGCGGTGCATAATGATCAACTTTACGCAGTTGGTGAGAATGGACAGTTGTATGTCCAGGGCACCCAGCATATGGAATTGCAACAAACGTCAACGGATCGAGATTTGTTTGATCTAGCCGTTCAGGGGAGCAGTGGAGATGTTATTCTCGTGGGAGAAGAGGCTTTCGTAAGTAAAGGGGCCCTCACGAATAGAGATTTTGGACTGACAGAAGGTGTCTTGAGTTCGAATGATCGAGATCAATTTGCCGGTCAGAATTTGAACGCCGTGGTCATTCATCCATCAGATGATACGAAAATTTATATCGCTGGTGATGGTGGGAAAATCGTTTATCGTCAGGGAACTGACAACAGTATTTTTAGTCTGGGCGCACAGGCCGTTCAGGATTTTGATTTTGCCGGAACGGTGTTGTACGCCGTTACTGACGAGACAGGAATTTATCAAATTATGGGGACGTCTTCACTTCCACAAAAACAAGTGTTTGGACCTCCCGTAATTGATGTGCATTTTGCTGATCCTTACCGCGGAATTGTCTTATCCGAAGGATTTACGGTACGAACAACAGAAGATGGAGCGTCCAACTGGAACATAGTGAAAGCTGAACAGACATCCATGTTGTCAACCGAGTTGAATCGCGTGTTCAGATACAATGAAGATTTGAGTATCCTGTTTGGTGATGGAGGAAGTATTTTCCAGGTGCAGGAAGGTCTGGCATCACCAAGTGGAGTGAGCGGTTACAATGATATTACTGAAGTAGCTGGTCATCCTGCAACAGGTGAAATCTATTTCGGAGCACAAACTTCTGGGTTGACAACCATTGCAAAAATCGGAATTACGAATACAGGAGGAAACTATACCTTGAGTTCGACTACATTGCAGACGATGAGTTCTGTGAGTAATATCAAAGGGCTGCAGGTATTTCCTTCAGGAGCTTATGCCGCAGTAACCTCGAATAAGGATTTCCGTTATTTCAATGCATCTGGTACACAGACCTGGATACAAGATTTGGGTTCTGTGGTGGTCAATGATCTTTATTTCCACGATGAAAGAAATGGGGTTCTTGTTGGAAATAATGGCCTGTATCTGAAATTGACGGATGCCAATATTAATATGAATGGGGATTTGATCGGAGGAAGTTTCAACCAGGTAGGTGAGATAGCATCCGCAGATCCTGATTTGGTGGACGATTTGAATGATGTGAATTTGAATAGTATTTCCTTTGCAAGTTTTGAAAACGCTGTGATTGCAGGGAATTATAGACAGTCTTTGGGAGGGACAGCTACTGTTCCTTACGTTCGGGCAGCCTATGATCCATCAGATCGTTATACATCAAAATTCTATTATGACCGCCTGGGAAGACTAATTGTAAGTCAGAACGGACGTCAGGCTGATGCTGTCGGAAATGGCCTGGAACGTTATAGTTATACCTTGTATGATCATCTGGGAAGGGTTATT
Organism: Bacteroidota bacterium; assembly: GCA_006226425.1. Taxonomy (GTDB): domain Bacteria; phylum Bacteroidota; class Bacteroidia; order Flavobacteriales_D; family Crocinitomicaceae; genus M2408. The sequence goes on from SBGX01000025.1 coordinate 48,420, forward strand.
GAAGTAGGTGAGAAAATAGAGAATTCCGCGGCCAACACGACCCTGAGATTTAAGGACATATTCGGAACAGAAATAGCGGATTACTATAATCCGAATATGATAGATGATCAGCGTTATCGAACCTGGATTTCAGAATCAGGTGGTAAATACGAGGTGACCAGAACTTATTACAGTAATGACGGAAGTCTTAGCTTACCGGCAGATTATGAAGTAAGTATAAACACCGCCAGAAATAGAATCACCTCTGTAACCTATGCGGAAGGTCCGGTAACCGTGGATTATGATAATTACGACCATTATGATCATGCAACGCACTATGTTTATGACATTCATGGAAATGTAAAAACACTCTTTCAGGAAAACAGGTTGATGGACAATATTTCGGCAAGTTTGACGGCACATCGAATCAAGCGGGTTGACTATCGTTATGACCTGATCTCAGGAAATGTTCATCGTGTTAGCGTACAGAGCAATCAGCCTGATCAGTGGCACCATGCTTATGATTATGATGCCGATAATCGGATCACAGAATCACACTCAACCTCAGAAACACCAAAAGTGGGAATTGATGGACCAGTCGCCAGATTGGTGAACGAGTTGGAAATGAATTCCGATTGGGACAATGATGCCAGGTATTTTTATTATGATCACGGACCTTTATCAAGGGTGGAGATTGGACAGGAGAACTTGCAGGGATGTGATTATGTATATAATTTACAAGGTTGGTTGAAAGGTGTCAATAGCAGCTTCCTGGACGGTCAAAGAGATCCGGGTCTGGATGGATTCTCCCCGGAATACATCGTTAACGAGAATAAAAATTTTGCACCGGACGTCATGAGTTTTAGCTTGTCTTATTTTGATGGAGATTATGAGCAGATTAAGGCATCAGATGTGATCGAAGGAATAAGCAGAGTAATGCAATCAGATATCTCAAATAGTGATATTACGGCAAATTCGAGTGCGCTCTTTAATGGAAATATCCGGGCAATGCAAACGACGATCATGAATCCGACAACGCGCGAAATGCTTCCAATGGCAACGGCCTATAAATATGATCAGTTGCAGCGATTGCGAGAAGCCAGAAGCTTTGTAAATTTCGATCAGACAAATAATAAATGGAATCTGACAGGAAGTTATGATAATCGTTATTTTAATTCCTTTGCTTATGATGCCAACGGAAATATTAATGGTCAGTACCGATTTAATGCTGCCGGACAGGCGATTGATTCATTGAGCTACAAATACCATGATGTTGGTGGAAAACGTCAGCGAAACAGGTTATATCATGTGGATGATCAGGTCTCTTCCGGAGCGTTTGGAGATGATATCGACGATATGGGAACGGTAGACCGAGGAGATCAGTACAATGTAAGCAATAATTACAAGTATGATAAGGAGGGGAGATTGATTCGGGATAATCAGGAAAACATCCAATTAATCCGATGGAGAGTAGATGGAAAAATAAAAGAAATCATCCGAAATGTTGGAGGAACGGAAAAAATTCTTAGATTTCAGTACGATGCGATGGGAAATCGGATCGCAAAACACGTCTACTCTAATACGGATATGCTAGAGAAATCAACATATTACATCTTGGATGCCCAAGGCAATACGATGAACGTATACGAATACGATGTGAATGGTGGTTCCGCAACTTTCCAATTGGCAGAAAGACACCTATATGGAAGCGATCGTTTGGGAATCAACAAGCGTTCGGTCAATTTATTGAGTGTCCCAACACCAAACGGAATCGCAACGTTGACAGCAGGAGACAAATTCTATGAGATGAAAAACCATCTAGGAAACGTCCTGACGGTGGTGCAAGACAAGCAAGACCTGGTCGAGTCAGGAGGAAACGTCACAGGTTACCTGACACATATTGCCAGCTCGACTGACTATTCTCCATTCGGAGTCGTGCTCGATGGTCGAAACTTTACCACGAATTCGAATTATCGTTATGGCTTCCAAAATCAGGAAAGAGACGATGAGATCAAAGGAGAAGGAAACTCCTGGAACTACAAGTACAGAATGCATGATCCAAGATTGGGTAGGTTCTTTGCGATAGATCCTCTTACATCACAGTATCCTAGCATTTCTCCGTATCAGTTTAGCAATAATAGACCGATTGACCGAATTGAGTTAGAAGGTTTAGAGGATATAAAATTTGAAAACGCTAGAGGAGTAAACTTCATTGGAGGAAAGGGAATGACTCAAGAAGCAAAAGATGCTTATACTGTTCGAACAGATATGGCAGGTAAGGTTGCAGGGGTTTTATTAGGTGGTGCAGGGTTTGCTGCTGCGATTAGTTCGGTTGGTGTAGCTACAGTTGGGACATATCTTGTTGAAGAGGCTGGAGAATATGTTTTTGAAGAGGTAACAGGGATACCTGTAATCAATGATCCTTTGGATGTATTAGAACAATTGCTGAAGAAAGGAGCCAAAAAGTTTTCACATGACGTTATAATCGAAGGAAGAAAATATCTTGCAGGTGAGTCTGTTAAGAAGATGAAGGACTATGCATATAATGTCAAGAAATTCGGAAAGGAAGCGGCTGAAAAGTATAGGAGGGGAGAAATTACAAAAGAAGAAGCTAAAGATCTTGCAGCTGGTGTGTGTTTTGTTGCTGGAACAAAGGTAAAAACGAAGCATGGATATACGAATATTGAGAATATAAAATTGGACAGCAAAGTCTGGTCTTTTGATCTTTTGACAAATCGAGAAGAATTAAAAAGTGTTAAGAATATTTTCATAACCGATAGTGTGGTTTCAATTGTTAGGTTAGTAATTCAGAATGAAACCATTGAAACTACTGCAAACCATCCATTTTATGTTGAAGGAAGATGGATTGAAGCAAAGGACCTTGTAGTGGGAGATAAACTTTATTCTTTAGATTCTGAGGGGGTAATATTAAGTAGGAAATATGAGATTGATACGCTAGTTACAGTATATAATTTTGAAGTAAGCGAAAACCATAATTATTTTGTCTCGGGATTAGATGTTTTAGTCCATAATGATTGCATAAATAGAAAGGTACTCACAAACAAACAAGCAAGCGTAATAGCCAAAAAATTAGGTTTTGGAGAAAAGCTGCCTGATGGTAGGATACCTTCAGCTATAAAAAAGCAAACGGGGAGCAACCCAGTTTATTATGATAAAAGAACAAAACGTTATTTTTCTCCAGATAAGGCGGGTCACAGGGCGGATAATGCATGGAAGAAATTTGACAAGGAAGGAAATAGAGAGACAGGAGTATTTGAGAATGGTAATTTTCAAAAGGTAAGCCAATAATATGGATTTTGAACTAAAAAAAATATTCGACTATTTTGATGCAAGGTTTGATTTGAATAAATTATTTTCTGTTGGGATTTACCACCGCTTTAGAAATGTAGAAAGGATTTATTTGGACGAAATGCAAAGTTCCTTTGATAAAATTGAGTATTTAAAGAGAAATATAATTTCGAAAATTGAGAATGACGAGTTATATGCTTGCATGGTGACATATACAGAAGTCGCACAGGAGAACTTCCCTGGAAACTCAATAATAGAGTTGAATAGGTGTGGTATTGATACAGAAAGGGAAGTAGTCTTTAAATGTCTTTTTGATGAAGAAGAAGAGTGGTATAGTAATCTTTTGTTTTTTAAATTGAATTATGTAGAGATCGAAAAGTTCATAAGCGGAGTTTTGTTTAGAACAGAATCAAAGCGTAGGTCATTTTCATCAGAGTTTTTTATAGTGAACTATACTACAAAAAAAGTAATTAATGTTTATGATGATAGAGGGGTAGATATATTGGAAATAGGCAATGTAACCCCTTTAGAATAAGCATCAGTTAAAACGTTAACTGATCGGCAAATAGTTCTTTGAAAATAATGTGATGTGACAGCACAAACTTTCATTTCGGATACCAAGGTGTCGATGGATCATAACACTATGATGCCGAAAACACAGGGATGTGAGGGTGCTTTCAATATTCCAAAATGGCACAGCGACTATAGCTATGGCTTCCAAAATCAGGAAAGAGATGACGAGATCAAAGGGGAAGGAAACTCCTGGAACTATAAATACAGAATGCAAGACTCTAGATTGGGTAGGTTCCTAAGTTTGGATCCGTTAGCACCTAAGTATCCTGAGATTAGTCCATATGTTTTTTCAGAGAATAGGCTTATTGATGGAGTTGAGTTTGAGGGATTGGAAGTTCAGCTAGTTACGCAAGAACAGGTACCAGGAAATGCAGCAACGTCTGGAGTGCCAATGACGGATATAAGTATTACCCAATATTTGGATAACTCTACCAATGTAAGGCAGGATATGAATATTGTTAATACTGCAACTGGAGCTAGAGAAACAAATCCAAATGAAGTTCTGACTATACAGAAGAATCAGACTGGAAATATTCAAGATCCTACTCCAGGTGATGGTGTGCCAAATTTGGGTACCGCAAGTGCGACAATGGACAATATTAGTAGAAGAATGATGCAGATTGCTAATAGTATTAATTCCCCAGGAAGGAATTTTGTTGTCGGTGATAATTCCCTTAGTGCGGTCGGTCAAGCAGGACCAGGTGGGGCTGTAGGAAACCCTGTTGTCGTGGGAACAGGTACTCCACCAGCAAACACGAGAAGGCAAATTTTTCAGGGAAGGTACCTGGCCGCTACAGGAGTTCTTCAAGGGGGAGGACAAGTAGGTAACTCTAATTCATGGACCCAGGGTCAGGGGAATAATTTAGGCACGCTATTTGCGAATGTCGGTAATGGAGCTAATAATGCTGCCTTAAATAATATCACCATAGATATTGTTTTTAATACAAATGGAGCTAATAATTTTACAAACGCAGTTATAGGAACGCTGAATGCTCAACTTGGACCTAATTACGCGAATGTGACAATTAATCCTGTTTACGCAGGTGATGCCCCAGCAAGTAATCAGTTTTTTGGAGCGTCATTTTATTTAACCCCTTAAAAATGAGAAAAGTAGGTAGTGTACCCTCCACAAAATAACGATCAGTTAAAAAGTTAATAGACTGAAAATAAGCTCTTTGAGGTTTTGGAGAATACATTTTTCTTAGTTGTAAATGTATGTGTTTGGTAAGATCGTTCGTTAGAAGGCCTTAAAATGGCTCATTTTAACCTTGTGTTACAGGAGTGTGGGTTTTTTCTTCTGAAAGCCTTATTATTGTTACGAAATCTACCAATCTACTATGTGTGGGAAAATGAAAAAAACAGTCCGATATTGCTACGACTGTAAACAGAAATGTCATAGACATGGAAAAATTAAAAATAAGCAACGTTGGAAATGCAAAAATTGCGGATTGACTCAATTCAGCGTTTACAAGCGTTGCATCTTTACGCCTGAGCGAAAGGATGCAATTAAGCGTTTGAATAGTGAAAATGTTGGGATCAGGGGAATGGCAAGATTACTCGGATTAAGCCCAACACATGTTATTCGCTGTATTTTGCAACTATCGGCGCTAGTCAAGCGACCAGACTATTATGAATATGGTCAGGAGTATGAACTGGACGAGTTGTGGTCTTATTCAGAATGTAAGAATAATCCCCAATGGGTTGTTTGGGCAATCAATCGTAAAACACGAGTAGTGATTGATTTTGTGGTTGGTCGAAGGACAAAAGAAACGGTTAACAAACTGGTAGAAAAATTAAAGCGATTGCACCCAAAGAAGATTCGAACGGATAAATGGGCAGGTTATAAGTCTCTGTTGGCAGATATTCCTAAAGAAATACATAGACCAGGAAGACGCATTACGAATATACTTGAACGTCAAGGAGCAACCGTTCGAAACAGCATTAAACGATTGAATAGAAAGACGTTGAGCTTTTCAAAAACACCAAAGATGCTTGAAGCTTGTATTTTACTCTATATGGATGATTGCAAATGGCGACCCTACCGAAGCGGTTTCATTATTCGAAAACCGATTTTCTAAATTAGGCTTATCTTTAAGCAAGAAAACACGATTAAAAAACTCACTTGAAAGCACCAACTTTCATTTCTGATACCATGGTGTCGAGCAGTCATTTCATTATGATGACGAAAACACTTGAATATTAGGTGGCTTTCAAAATCAGGAAATAGACGATAAAGGAAATTCCTGTAGCTATTTATGCAGAATGTACAAGCCGAGCTTGGGCAGGTTCCTAAGTTTGGATTCTTTAGCACCTAAACATTCTGCGACCAGTCCATATGCTGATACTGTTCCAATTTTCCCTTTCCGATAGTGATTAGCTAGCACTTCACATGAACAAACCATAAGCCCCGCTCAACCGATAGAGCAGGGCTTTTTTTTGTTGAAACAGCCCCTTTTTTGAATCGCAATTCGATTTTAATAGCTATTATTGGAGGGTCTCAAACTGATGAAAGCGATGAGTAATACTTCCAATTTCCGGATCAGACAAAATTTGTTAGTATGATTACAAGACAGTTAGTTCATTTGCGATTGCTCGTGGGCATTTTGTCCGGAATTTTGTGGACTTCCCTGAACGTGCAAGCTCAGGAAGAGGAACCAGTGCTACCGGTTTACTCGTACAGCGAACTCTTTCAGGCTATTAAATCTTGCCCGGATACTGTCTTCCGACTCGAAAATGCCCTTCTTCGTTTTAACCCACAAACAGACCAGGAATTTTCTTTGGGTACCGACGAAATGAAGTTGGCCATGACAGACACCCTGATCGGCCCTAAAAGGGTGTGGATGAGCATCAATAAGCATTTGGTATTTACAAATGTGAACGAAGAGGTCAGTTTCCTTGAGTTTAGAAAACCGAATGCTAGAATCGGTGCATTTCGTGGGATTCATTTCAAGAAGTCAGTCCGCATTGAAAATTCAGAAATTGTAGCCTTCTCAGACTGTGTCTTTGATGAAAAAATTACCTTTTTCAAGAATAAGTATACCGAAGAAGAGAAGAAAAAAGGCTTTGTTTTGATGCTTTATTATAATCGATTTAAAGCAGGTTGTTTAACCCAATTTTGGGTCGCGAAAGAGGATTTAAAAGGTGGCGCGAAGGTAATTACAATTCGGAATAATGAGATTCATGGAGGGGATCCCAATGTGGAGACCCTAATAGAAGATTTTGCTGGTTTTCTGTCCATGGTTGATATGGCAAAAAACACCATCCGCGCCACATGTTGGTACGCCTTGAGTGCTCGCGGATCAAGTATTGTTATTCGGGATAATCGTTTTTTTGTTCCGTACATGTCCTATAATATTTCACCAGAGGATGATGCAACAGAAGTCATTATATTGGATAACTTCCATTCGAATTGGGTGACTCTAAGGGCACGTAATCTCAATTCACGTTGCCAGATTGATTGGAGGCAATTTGAAAATAAAACGATTTCCGATGCGGGCTTTAGTGCCTTTCGGTTATTGAAGCAAGAGGAAGCGGTCCGACAGGGACTCTCCCACTTGATGATAGGAGATGTGGGAACACTAACCATGGAGTACACCAAACAATTCCGTTTTCGGGATTTGTGGGCCTATAATTCCGAACGGGCAGATTTGGGTGCAATGCTGGATTACTACAAATCCCATTATGACAAGGCAAACGCCAATATGGTTTATGTTGAATTGAAGGATCTTGAAACTAAAAGGTATGAAGTACTGTACCACGAAAACCCAGGCTTCAATAATTTCTTTCGTTGGCGCATCAACCAGTTTCTGAAGTATTTTTCCGAGTATGGAACAAATCCGGCGAGGTCCATCTTGTTTTCGCTGTATATCATTGTTTGCTTTGCCCTCTTCTACCTCTTTTTTCCAAATTCATGGGATGAACAGGGAAGGCATCGAGTGATCAACCGCTATCGTTTTTTTCTCCGCTATATGAGCGAGTCCAGTTCAATACATGAGCTATACCTGGAGAAAAGAAAAGAGGAACTGAAGGCCTACGAGTCCTTTCAGGAATTGGTCGCAAAGACGAGAAGTGGCGTACCTCGCTTTTTCACCGCGACTGCTGGCCTGCTCTATCGTTGGGCAATTTCCAGAACGAGTCTCAGTTTGCGTTTGCTCCGGCGACTCAATTTTTTGAGAGGTACCTGGGATAAGCTTTCCGGCTGGAAGAAATTCTGGAAATCGAGTTTGTTAATCTTCCTCTTTATCCTGGCATTTATCTATGATTTATTCGTGAAGTTGCTAAATGCCCTGATGCTTTCTCTGAATACCTTCAGTACCCTCGGTTTTGGAGAAATTCCAATTCGGGGTCTACCGCGTTACATGGCCATTGTTCAGGGCTTCATCGGCTGGTTTTTGTTGACGATCTTCTCCGTTTCGCTCATTTCCCAGCTCATCGAGTAAGCCGTTTAACTTTCCTGGTAGTCTTACAGACGCTCGCATTCGCAGGTTTTGACTTTTTTACAGCCAAATTTCGTTTGCTTGTAGTCGGGTGGAGGTCCGATAGTGACTCCTGTGCAGACCTCTTCCTCCGTATATCTACAGGAAGTTTTTTCACGGGTGCCGACTTCAGCAATAATTGTATTAAAATGATCCACAGAAACCCAAACGTCACGTTCTTCCGGGTGCTGGATCAAGACTTCGCCATTTTCCATGTTGTATATGGCCTGTACTAATTTGCGCATATTGTAGAGTTTTAAAAAGGGTTATTCAATGCTAAATTAGGTGGTCAATTCATAGAGAACAAGTCCCCTTTTGGTGTTTTCGTAGTCACCAAATGGAGGGGGTAAATTCCAAGGATTTAATGAGTTTTTTGGGTGGCTGTCGCGAGTCTTTGGAAGAGCAAATCAATATCTGCCTGGGTGAAACGAAAGGAATTCGTTTGTCCAATCTCGTACAGCAGGGAATAAAGCAGGTTTTGATCCTTACTATTTTCTCCAGTATCCTGAGGGTCGGTGATTTGAGAATCAAAGTACTCAAACTTCAATTCTTTTGTGTTGAGATCATAGCTATAGACCAAATCTCCAATGCAACACATGGCACAGGATTCAAGATAAATGTCTAAATCCTGAACCTTTTCTGAAGCGACTGCAAGTAATTCTGCATCGGTGGTTTGCTGAGAGAAAATTAATTTTTCGTTTTCAATTCCCGCCTGAATGATTCCTCCATTGCATCGATCTCCGATAGCGATGACTTTCATTTCCCTGAGTTGATTTCCCCGGACCTGGAGTTTTCGGATACTGGTAAAAACACCTGTCCCCCCGCCACTTTCGGAAGTGCTGATGTAATACGTTTCGTCCCGGTGCCCCAGGTACTCGTATTCGAAATAGGGAGTTCGCATCATGAAATCGTCCCCGTAGTCAATGGTATATCCATGATAACCTTCCTTAACCGGATACATGTGATAGTTTTCAGGAAGCGAAACATCCTGGCCCAAGTTCACGACTTTTTTGGTGCCTTCCAGATTGGATAGCCGGTCGACTTGATAGGGATGGAAAGGCAGATTTTCACGGAACCATAAAAACAGGTCATTCACCTTATTGACCTGAAAAGCGAGTTGTTTCTTTCTTTTCGGAAGATTCGACCAATTTCCCTGGAGAGCATAGCTTGAGTTGATTTTGCCCTGGAAAACAGCCTTTTTGTCTTCGCCATGGTATTCGAATAACTCAAAGCTTTTGTGCTCGGGGTCAAGATTTCCTTTCAAAGGAATGCAGGCTTTATGTTTTTGGTAATAATACTGGCCGGATAGACTATTTCCAAATAAGGAAAGTTCCATTCGAATGTCATACTTTCCGTCAATTTGTCCTTCGAAGGTGCAGTGAAAGTCCTTGAGTTCAAAGTTTTCAATGGGAGTCTTTTCCCGCTTCGTTTCCTTCTCCGGATCAGATGGAAGTTCTTTTGACTCTTCCGAGCAATTGGAGAAAAATAATGGAATGAATAGGAAGAGTACCCGAAATCGCATAGCATAAAGATAGGTCTTCCCATGAACTTTTCTCCATTTGTGGGCTTGATTCATTGGAAAGGAATCTGCTGTTGCACGCTTTTATGAGTCGGAAAACCTCGGTGAATAACTCAACGAATGCAGTTATCAATTTCCGGGCAGATAGACTTTAATTTTGTCATAGATTGCAAGGAAAGTTAAAAATGTAGAGTGATGAAAAAGAAAGCAATTGTTTTATTGGCTGCCTTCATGTTAGTGTCCGGACTGGCTTCGGCATTTTCGGTGAAATATTATAACAAGGACTCCAAAAATCATAAAATGGAAGTCAAGATCAACGGAAGTACACGAAGTATAGAATTTCGTTCGAGTACCAGTGGAACGGCTTCTGTTGGAATCAATGCTTCCAAGATCGAGGTCAAAACAGCTTGTGGCTGGGTGACTTTGAAGGATGGAGATAAGATTGTGATCAAAGACGGATGTATTAAAGTCGAATAAGACTTTTCGGAAATTTCTCGTTTAGTCTTTGACGAAAAGAAAATATTCCAAAAAATAATCGGAGTTCTTTTCGTGCACAGGCACCCGGAGCTTGTATCCAAGGTGATATGCCTCTTTTGGAAGACTAAATAACAGTTGATTGTTTCCCTTGGGCAGAAGTTTCAGGTGCTTATCATGATGACCCCAAATCCATCCGTTCAGGTACCATTCATCTGACAGATTTAGTTCGATATCCTCTTCGCTAAGATTGTGCAATTGAATCATTCCGGAATAGCGTTGTGTGTCCGGGTCCAGTTTCAGAAAGATCTGGTGATTGCCTTGGATGTTGAGGGAGGGACAATCAAACTCAAAGTGAATTTGAGCCCTTCCCAGGTTAGTGACGACTGTTGCGACGCGGTGACTTCTTCCAGGTCGGTTGCTGGCACAGAAGTATCTAAACTGAACGGACTCTCCAGGAAGGATGGGTTCCTTTGGAAAGTTGGTGGGACCGCACTGAGGTTCTCCCCAGTGCAAACGCGTGATGATTAGGACCGTATCGCTACAGTTCGTGAGTTCGAATTCAATAGGCTGAATCTTGGTATAGCTAAGAGGCCCCAAACGAACGGAAACTTGAGAACCGGATTGCGTGGCAAAGGAACTGTAATGGCCTATGACCTTGAGGCTAAAAGGCGTTTGGGCACTAATTGCGGTGCACAGGCTTAGAAAGAACGTGAAGAGCAGCATTTTCATGATGATTGCAAGTTAAGTTTAAAAGCATAACACGCAAAAAATCAAGCTGTTAAACTCTTGTTAAACTTATTTTAGAGTTCTTGCAACCACCAATCATGCACTTCCTGGGCGGTGGCTACCCAGATATCTTCTTTATCTGCAATCAGCTGAAGCAACTGCTGATAGCATTCTCCCCATTTTCGATAAGTGTTCCCTTTGGGAAAGGAAGTACGAATGTGCCAGTCAATGGATCCGACTCCCTGGTTTTCACGAAGAACATCCAGGCCCTCGTCCAGCATTTGAAGCGCTTTTTCAACGGTCATCTGCTCATCGTAGAACATATTCCCATCCATACACAGTACGGGTATCTGAAGGACCTTGATTGCCCTGTTTTCTTTTAAGTCAAAAGGAAAATAAGGAAGAGCTGAGTTCAGGCGGAAGCCAATGTGGTCGTTGAAGGAAAGCGAACTGTCATAGTCAAATCCAAGGGCTTCATGTTTCCTAAGTGTGCTGAAATAGTCTTTTCCAAGGTGCCAGTAGTGATGCCTGATCCCCTTGATTTCTTGCCTGCATAGTTGTTCCAATTTTCTTTTTTCGCTTCGAAACTTCTCTTCGTCCTGGTAAGACAGGTAGGAGTTGTGAAGACCAATTTCAAAACCATCTTGTTTCATGCGCTCAAAAACAGGAGGGTATGAAGGATGATCAATCTTATAAGTCACATCATAAATGCATTTTGCACCTTCCCAGCGACTAATCACGGCAAAGTAGTTGGAGGATCGGTACCCGAATTTCATTTCACTATCATAGACCTCATGAAAACACCAAAACTCATCTTTCTGTCGCTCAGTTAGGCACAGTTTGATCATGGTCAACAGGTACTTGTAGTGTCCCAGAATGCCTTTTGGACTCCATTTTCGCGGAAGCCAGGGGAAATATTTAAGCTCATCGTATTTCCCGGGAATATCAATATCATGGGAGAGAATAACACAGGCTTTTTTGCCATCTGGAAAAGGCGTTGGGAGCTTGGTTTGCCATTTCTTTTCGAGAAGTAGGCGAAAGTAAGCCACACAGCGATTGACCATTGGGAAATGAGCGATATCATGCTTAAACTGGAAAGATGATTTGTACTTCAAGCGCTCATGTTTATCGTAGGCAGAGGCGTCGGCATGGAGGTTCCCTTCATCCGAAAGAAAGAAAGAAATGGAACGGATGAGGTCGAAGGGAATTTGATTGTCTTCCGGAACAGGCCATTGTTCGGGGCTTGATTTGAGTTTTTCCCAAATGAGATCATCCTTTTTTTTAAGGATCAAAATACTCGTTGCCGGAAGTGTTTTTGAAACATGTTCGAGGTATGCGATATGTGCATCTTCGGGGCTTGAACATATACGGGCCTTAATGCGCAGAGCCCGAAACAGAAAATCGAGAGTATATTGCTCGATGGGAGTCGGGTTTTCAATATAGTATTGAATAGCTATTGTTTCACTCCCTCTGTCCATAGACCATTAATATACCAGTTCTTAAAATCATTGAATTCTTCGTTCAGCGTTTGATCGAGAACAAGGGAGACAATGTACACCCGATTCATGTATTTCAGGGCGCCAAATTGCTGAAAGCAATCAAAGGCCTCCCGGTTGAGTTGATTCAGTCCATTTCCCTGGATTTGCAGGGTTTTAATTTCCTGGATTCCTCGTGCCTCCTCGCAGGCTTTAGCAATCAACCAGTTTTTGATTTCCGGCTTGGCGGCAGTGATATCACTCAAAAAGGCGTAGTGCTTCCCTTCCTGATGTGCCAGGACATAGTAACCCTGTAAATTTTTGTCCTGATCATAGACCGATCGAAAACGATATTGGACGAAAGGGTTCTCGTGGATGCGATTTTGCATGAAGTATTCATCCATTTCGAGATGGACCAGCTGTGGGTATTGCTCCCGAATCCGCTTATATAGATTTTTCATTTGACTTTCAGAAGCCAACTCTTCCCGGATATTAAGTTCCCGTTCGAAATGTTGATAGCTCGCCTGAATTCGCTTTTGAGTCCGCTTACTTTTGGAACTAAGCCAAAGCGATGCTAACATTTTGGAGAATCCTTTCACTTTGGATGCCAGACCGGGCGTTTGATCCTGATTGATGTCCCGAACCCGAAGCTGAATAACATATTGTTCGATGCATTCATTTTGAACCTGGAACCCAAGTTTTTCCCAGACAGGTCCGAGGGCAGTGAAGCCCCAAATGTGTTTGATTCCCTTTTCACGACATTCATCAACTGCAAGAGTATAGAGCTTTTTGAACAGGCCTTTTCCCTGCAATTGTTGATCGAGGTAGGAAGTTTCGCTTTTGGCGCTTAGAAAGATGCCGCCGGCGCTGTGAATGGCATGGGGGATCATTCCCTGACTTCCCAGCACTTCCTGATTTGGCCCTTCAACCGTACAAAATATCATGTTGGGGTGATCGTACTCCCAGGAGAAAACTCGTTGATCGTAGGGGAAGGGAAGTACACGGTCCAGAAAAGAAACAATCTCTTGATTCTCTGCTTGTTTGGTGCCTCTTAGTTGGTATGTTGTTTCGGAAGACATGTCTGATTATCCCAAAGGAACCTTATTTCAGATTGAATTTTTCGACAAAGAGAATATCACTTTGAACGAGATGTCCGGATAGGTCAGCATACAATACATGATTGCAAAACCCTTCCGGGCCATGTGCATCACCGTGATCATCAATATCTGTTCCTTTGATCCAGTAGTATTTCCCTTGAATTTTAGTAGCCAGTTTACAGCTGGTGGACTTCATGCCGAACTGGCATTTCCCGCAGGAAACTTCAACATTTTGATAGGAAATTAACTTTCGATTCTTGTTCTTTTTGAGAACTAGAGCAAAAAGCAAAACCCCGATTAGCAGGACTCCCAGGACGGGAAAAACGAATTTATTGGGTAATCTTGACATGTGGTAAAAATAGTGTTTTGGGATGAAATCCTCCCGGGCACGTTCTATTTTTGGAGTTCTCCCTGCTGGTTGAGTTGATACATGACGCCATTCCAGTCAGAGATCCCGCTCGTGTGTTGCGGGGCACAAAACAAAATTTCACCGGTCGTTTTGACCACGATACCACCCATTTCCCCGATGGTTTTTCGACCTCGACCAGCTTGCATGAACTCTTCGAGATCTTCCGTTTCCCAATTTGGTTCTGGGGGTCCAAAATCTTTTTCCCAACGTTTATTCCCATCTTCATCAAAGGAAACAAGAATCAATTGTCGCTCCCGGGAAAGCCCGGCAAAATAGCAATTCCCCTCTTTGTCAATGGCTACTTCACTGTTTTCTGTTGGACGACAGGCCTGAAGGTGTTCCCACTTTTTTTCAAGTTGCCAGTTAAGCTTCACCAGGTGATGAGCCTTCTCACCATGATAGGCCGAAACAGAGATAAGAATCCCGTCATCAGCCACGGCCAGGGAAAAACCAGTGTTCCATTCGGTGCCATAGTTGGATTTTTTCCAGGAAAAATGTTGTTGATTCAGGGTTTTGGCAGAAGTATCGAGCAGTGCAACAAAAGTGGAAGTACTTGAAGCATAATTACCCAGGAGAAAAAGCCCCTTGGAGTCATCCCAGCCCAGAGCCGCGGCACTTTGGTCTGTGTTTTCCATCAATCGGGGAGCTTTTCCCTTCCAGACTTTGTCCCAAAGTAACTTGCCGTCGGAAGAGAGTTTGACCAGCCTGATTTCATGGTGTTTGGTCGCATTCAAATCTCCACCCACATATCGGGTTTGGTGGCAGGCCATGATCAGATCCCCACCGGCAACTTCCACCAAATCTACGGCCGTACTGTTCAGTGGGCTTTTGATTTGTTTTTTCCAGATCGGGGTTCCGTCTTTGGAAAGTTTTACGATAACGGGGGCCTGAGTGCGATCCCAGCTATGCGTTTTTTCCCGTTCCTCCGTAAAGAAGCCCATGATATAGTAAGTTTGACCCTTACCACGAATGATTTTACTAGCCTCAAATGCAAATGGGAGGATTTTGGTCCACAATGAATCGCCGCGAGCATTTGTTTGATGCAAAATAATATTGGGACGACCTGAAAAAGATTTTCGAATGTATTCAGGGTATTTTTCCTCATCATAACCGTACAGTTCATTGTGGATATCATAGTCTGCCTTATCAAATCTTCCACAGAATAGCGCACCGCCATCATAACTTTCCGCACAATCAAAAAGCTTGATGGAGAATCCCGGTTCGATCAGTTTTTTTTTAAACGTAATGGGTTGAGAGTTGCAGGATAAAAGAGAAAATAGCGTAAGAATGTAACAACAGGTTCTGAGCATTGCATGTGTTTTGGTCGTGGGACTAAAGATAAAAAGGATGATGAAACTAACCTTTTTTAATTGGAGCCGTTTACTATGCTGAACAGCGTATTGACAAACTCCTTAAAGAAAGGTATATTTGTTTGGCAGTAATCACAAATTAAAAACTATGAAAAAATTTTTACTTGTATTGAGTTTAATCTTTGTGTCCTGGACCTGGGCCCAAATAGATTTTACTGTAACTCCCACCAGTGGTTGTAACCCCGTGGATGTACAATTCCAGTTCGATGGGGACGCAACTGGTGTGGCAACGCTTTATTTTGACCTGGGGAACGGAGACGAATTATCTGGTGCCATAAGCGATAATTTCTCGTATACCTACAACACATCCGGAAGTTTTACGGTAATGATGTTTGCTTTGGATGCGAATGATGAAGTACTTGGCTTCAATACACATACAGTTGAAGTTACCGGACCATTCGTTTCGGCGTCGTTGACCACAGCTGGATTGGGAGAAAGCATCAATTTTTCAATTGAGGGAACACATACATCGGTCAGCTGGGACTTTGGTGACGGAGCGACTTCAACTGAAAGTTCATTGACACATAGTTATGCTGCTGCGGGGACTTACGACGTAACGGCTACTGTTGAGTCGACAGATTGCGGAACGCAAACACTGACGGTGTCAATCGAAGTGCTTGGATTTGATTTTAGCTTCACTCCAGAATCCGGGTGTACTCCTCAGGATGTGACATTCTCCTTTTCAGGGGATACAAATAATGTAGCCTTCTACATTTGGGATTTTGGTGATGGAGAAAATGCCTTTGCAGGAAACTCGGGAGATCAAATGCACACCTACACACAGTCGGGAAGCTTTGAAATTACCCTAACCCTTTTTGATGGCTTTTTTCAACCGACGGGTAGCCTGACAAAGAGCATTATGATCAATGGTTTGGGAATCGATTCGGATTTTGAAATTACGAACCCGGGACAGCAGATCAACTTTACAGCGCTTGGTGTCAGCAGTGGTAGCGTGAACTGGGATTTTGGAGACGGAAATACGACCACAGAGTTAAATCCTAGTCATAGCTATGCCAGTCCAGGAGTTTATGAAGTTAAAATGACATCTGTTTCAAGCCTTTGTGGAGAGCAAACAGCAACTCGAACAATCACCATCGCGAATATGCAAGTGAGTGCGACGATCAATGGAACATGTACGCTTCCTGCTTCAGTTAACTTTTCGTTCACTGGGGATGTTACTCCTGCATTTTTGGCCTGGGATTTTGGCGATGATTCAACAGCCTTTGGTCAGGATGCCATGTTGACACATGACTATCTGGCGAATGGTTCGTACACGGTTTTTGTTTCCTTGTTCGATGACTTTTTCAATGACCTGGGAACTGTTCAGGTCGACGTACACATTGGGGCCACCGTTCAGGCTTCAAACATGACACCATCAGTTGCCGAGAATGTACTTTTCGAAGTGAACGGAGAGTACAATTCTGTCAGCTGGAATTTTGGTGATGGGAACACTTCGACTGACAATGTTGCGGAACACGCGTTTGCTTCTACCGGAAATTATTGGGTGGTGGCAACCATTGAAACACCGGATTGTGGAACCATCATGGATTCTGTTGAAGTAATTGTGAAGGATATTAGCTATCAGATCACGAACAATTCGGTTTGTCTTCCGGCAGAAGTGGCTTTTGCCTACACAGGTTCGGATGCGGATGCGGTATTGTTTTACTGGAATTTCGGTGACGGAAATGACTTTTTTGGGTCAGCCACGACGGTAACACATACCTATACCTCACCAGGAACTTATACAGTTGATATTGAAGCATACACTTCCACCTTACAGGAATTGGGTGCCAGAAGTTATGAGGTAGTGATCAATGGTGGTGCAGGTGGTTTTGAACTGCAACCAATGGGAAGTTTGATCATTTGTGAGGGAGATAGCCTGGTAATCAATTCACCTGTTACAGCTGGTTTAACCTGGTCAACTGGAGAAACTAGTTCCAGCATTGTAGTCAAAGATGCCGGACAAATTTGGGCTGTTTCTAGCAATCAGGGCTGTGAGGCAAAAAGTGATACGCTGAATATTACGACAGCAGGACTTCCAACGGTTGATGCCGGAACAGATGTGGAAGTTTGTGCGGGAAGCGAAGTGACCCTGAATGGTTCTGGTGCGGATAGTTATGTTTGGGACAATGGGGTTCAGGACGGAGTAGCTTTTACACCATCGGATACAACTGTTTATACAGTGACCGGAACGGATGCTAACGGATGTAAGAATACGGATCAGGTCACGGTGAATGTGAACGCATGCGCCGGATTGGATGAGTTGGGTCAGGAGATGATGAAACTCTATCCGAACCCAAGTCAGGGTATTGTACATATTGAGAGTAATCTGCTTCACGCCAGTTGGGAGCTGAGCAATCTGCTTGGTGAAAAACTGTTGGAAGGAAGCGGAAACGCTGAAGTTGATCTTCGTCAATTGCCTGATGGAATGTACCTCATTCGTCTGAAAGATAAAAATGGTTATTTGAGATCAGCACAACGATTGATCCTGAATAGATAAGAAAATCAGAAAATGATTTACTGGGGCCGTCCGACAGGATGGCCCTTTTTTCGTTTCATAGCTTTCCTTGACTGGTAAATGATCATTCGGAAGAAGAGAAAAACCGAAATGATAGCCACAGGAATTTGAACGAGCAGATACATTTGATAATCATCCCAAAAAACCTCAAAAAGAAACTTGGGGTCCTCGAAGCAGTAGATTTGTTTATTTTTAATAGTGAGAGGGTTTGTCTGGCTAACAACAAACTCACCGACTACCGTATCACCCACACCAAGTCCGCGCTCAAAATACACGTGATCATACGATCCAATTTGTTGCCTCATGTATTCCAGAAATTGGAAGTCCTTCGATTTGTTCTCATCTAACTGAACCGTCATGCTGTCCTTGCCAATGAATCCATAAGTTCGGAGCTTTCGTTTTAGCAAATCTTTGGAAAAAATGGGCATTGGAAGTTCTCTGGGGCCATAGCCAAAGCGATCCGGGAAGCCGTCGAAGGAATACTGAAGTCGCTCATGGAATAAAGGAATGGTCACACTTCTTTGTCGGTTAATGCGATCGTAGTGGCGCACCATTGGTTTTTCAAATTCCGTCACCAGTGGGCTTTTTAAAGGGCCCTTGGTCTGAAGGACTATGATTCCAGTGAGTACGTCTCCTTTTTGCTGGTGCTCAAAATCTTTCCAGTGAAGGACGGGCAACTTCTTTAATTGATAATGGCAGAAGATTCCATACGAGGAGTAGAGAGGAAAGCCTAGAAAAAGGGCAAAGAAAATGAGGATGAGAAACCAGGTAAACAGGGATGTGCGTTTTTTTGTTCTCTCAGTCATGTTGTACTATTTTTGGAAATGCAAGTTTAAGAAAGATTCCCGATTGACCTTGAAATAGGAAGCGTCCAGAATGCCATGACAGGGAGCCGATTTCCAATAGTGCATTCCCAGTTTTTCCAGTACTTTGATAGAGGCAGGATTTGCTTTAGCAGCGCGACCAATGATTTCCTCAAAATGGAGCTTTTTAAAGCCATATCTTAAGCAGGCCAAAGCAGCTTCGGTAGCATATCCCCGTCCCCAATGCTTCTGATGGAATCGAAAACCGATATCGATCATTTGTTCTTCATTGAGTTTCAGTCCACACCAGCCCAGAAATTCTCCATATTCTTTGGAGAGAACGGCCCAGCGTCCGAATCCATTTAGGTGGTAGTCCTGATAATTTTCCAGAAATTTTCGAGCTTCTTGCACTGAGTGAAACGCACTGTCACCTGTGTATCGGATCACTTCCGGATCGGCGTTGAGTTCATGCAACTGTGCGGCATCATCAGGAGAGAATTCCCGTAGGATCAGACGTTCGGTTTCCAGGATCGTGTTCATACATCGTTTTTTGGGAGAAGTGCTAATTTCATGCCTTCGTGACTTGCTTTGAAGCCAAGTCGTTCGTAGAATTCGATGGCCTCAGGTCGTTGCTTATCGGTTGTTAATTGAAGCATCCGGGCTCCCTGATCCTGGGCGCGCTGAATGGCCCAGCGAAAGAGAAAATCGCCCAATCCCTGTCCACGAAATTCTTTTTTGATTCGGACAGCCTCTATTTGTGCCCGGATACTGCCCTGATGCGTCAGATATGGAATAAACGTGAGCTGCAAAGTTCCTATAACGGTTCCGGAGACATGTTCCAGGACCATTAACTCCTGATTTGTATCGGAGGAGATTCGTTCAAAGGCCTGGACGTAGCTTTCGGGGAGGGGTTGCTGATAGTTTTCCCGTTTTTCTCCCAGGGGGTCATCGGCTAAAAGTTTGACGATGGAGTTCAGATCTTTGGACTCCGCTTTTCGGATTAAAAAGTCCTTGTGACGAAGAAAATCCATACGACAAAAATAAGTCTTTTTAGTCCATTTTCCGACAATACTCCTGAAGTCGCTGGACGATGAAGTAATCCCATCCGCCCTGACAATTTTCCGCGGAAAATTCTGGAATATCCTGTGGAAAACTGTCCATTCCTTCATGGATAACCGTTATTTGGCATCCGTTCTCCTCTTCTTTCAGGTAAAAACTTACAATGGAAGTACCCGGGTAAGAGTCATAGCTCCAGTTGAGGCTTAATTTCTGACTTGGAATGACCTCGCGAACCCTCCAGCGATGGGGAAAACGCCTTCCACCCGAGTGAACATCAAAACAGATTTCAAAACCTGTTTCAGGCCTAAAATCGGGAATGTTTTCGAAGAACCATTGAGTCATTTGCGAAACTTCCGTGAGAGCTTTCCATACAATTTCCACCGGTTGTTGCAGGAGTTGGGAAACCTGAATATTATAAGTGTTTGCGTCCAATACTGAGAAATTTAAAGGGAACTAAAGCTACACAAATTAATTGAGTCTGGGAAGTGCGAAGTATCTAAAATAAGTACATTTGGAACGAAGCCCGGCAATGATGCATGAAGAGATACTTAAGAATGCCTTTCGACCACTTTCTCTGGATAGAGAGAAGCATGCCCGCTTTTTTCAATGTTGGGAAGAAAGGGAATTTCCAAAAGGGAGTTACTTGACGGAAGCCGGGAGGACAGAACAGTTCTTTTATGTCGTGTTGCAGGGAGTTCAGGCGATCTATATTTTAACTCGGGAAGGGGAGAAAAAGGTGATCGGTTTTTCCTATGACGGTAGTTTTTCAGGCGTATATGATTCCTTTCTAAAAGAGAAACCCTCAGCTTATTTTTTGGAAGCGATGACTCCTTCTCGTCTGCTGGCAATGAATAAAGTACAGTATGATCAATTGTTTGAGTTGTACCCGGAATTTGATCGTTGGGGAAGACTGGTCCACCAGGAGCTGCTTATTGGACGCGTTCAACGAGAAATAGAGTTGATTACACTCAGTGCTAAGGAGCGTTTTCAAGTGTTTATGGATCGCTGTCCGGAGCAATTGTTGCAAATTCCTCAAAAGTATTTGGCTTCCTATCTGAATATGACTCCTGAGACATTCAGCCGGATGCGAGCCTCCATTTCTTGATCTGGATCAAGAGAAAAAGGAAAAATGACCCGGACCTTTGTCTCAAAACAAAAATTATGGGACTTGTACTAAGACCGGAGCAGCAGATTCAACGAATCAATCGCTTGCTTCAACAACTGGAAGATACAGCAGCAAGGGACGCAGAAGTTTTGAAAAGCCGTGCGAAAAAGGATTCCTGGAGTCCGCTTGAAATCATGAAACACATGTCGGTGGCCCATCAGGCCTATCAGGAAAAAATTCGAACTCAATTGTCCATGAAAACCGGACTGGGGGCATTAAAGTCAGAATTTCGCGCTGCAGGAATCCCGTCCTTTTTGATCAGACGTTTCCCACCGATTGAGGGGAAAATAAAATTGAAAATGAAAACCATGAAACAATTCGAGCCTCAATTGCATCTGTCCGAGATGAATGAAACAGAGCTTCGGGAAGTCGTTCAGGAGTTAAAGGACTGTTTGGAAGAACTGAAATCCTGGGTGCATACCTACCGCACCGAAACCATTTCGCTCAGCAAGTTTAATTCGGCTATCGGGGCAGTTGTACGCTTCAATATTCCTGAGGCCTGTGAGTTTATTTTGTGCCACAACGAACGACACTTTTTTCAGTTGGACCGGGCAATGAACAAAAAAGAAGGGACTTAGTTTAGCCACCCAAGTGGGCCCTTCGACTACTGATTTCCTGAAAGATACTGATCCAGTGTTGGGCATTTGCAATTTGTCCTGGTGAGAGCAGACCTTGTTCCCGTTGTTGAAGGAATTGATGCATATTGACGCGGTGAGCCCCGATGCGCTGTTCTAGCCAATTGAGTTGGTCGAGGTTCATTTCTCCGATGTCTCTTTCCTGCCTTAGTCTACGGGACAAGGCTCCGGTACTGGCCATGACGATAGGAACGGAAAATGAAGTTCGTTGAACAAAACCAGGGTGATCCGGAGCTTTTGGCTCCTTAAATTCAGCTGCCAGAGATTTGATTCTGTGCAATTGTTCTGAAACATTGGAGTCTGCAGTCTTTTGAACTTTTCGCTGAGTGGTGTTCTGGATCCGCTGATCATTTGGAGTCTTTAATCCCTTTGTTTCAGGTGTTTTGACCAGCTTTTCATTTGCTTGAATCTTTCGTTCCATGACTTACATTTTTTTGATTTCTTTTTCCATCATGGACATGATCTTGCGAGCGGCTTCGTTCATATGATCCATGTGTTCGATGCTTTGGAAATGCTCTTCATAGAGTTCACGGAAACGCTCTTTGGGGAAGTCGTGATGGTCAATGACCCGAGCAAAACAACGATGCATGACCATCCATTGAAGTTCACTGGGTGGGGAGGGTTTATCACTTTTGCAGGTATCGCTGATCGGATTCGCTATCTGGACGTTCAGACGTGCCTGTTCCGGAGTGAGGGTAATTGCCTCCTCGAAGGTAGCTGCCCGATGCGTGCGTGTCCCCAATTTCCACTGTTCCTTCGGAATCTCCATGAGTTCCAAAATAGTGGCTAGTACCGAAGTGTGGTCGAAAGGCGCTCCATTCTGAGATCGGACAAGAGTCTTTTCCTCAATGAGTGGTGAGACCAGAATGAGGGGGACTCGAACACCTAGGCGATTGAACTCGAAGTCTTTTTCCTTTTTTTGGGGTACAGGTGTTCCGTTGCTCAAATCCTCCCAGGGTGGGGCGATGTTTTTGGTTGGAGGTGTTACATGGTCATAGGTACCGCCGTGTTCATCAAAATTGATTATGAAAAGCGTTTGAGACCAGGCTTCCTGGTTGGATTGCAGCGCTTCGTATAGCTTATGT
This sequence comes from Bacteroidota bacterium, assembly GCA_006226425.1. Taxonomy (GTDB): domain Bacteria; phylum Bacteroidota; class Bacteroidia; order Flavobacteriales_D; family Crocinitomicaceae; genus M2408. The sequence continues at coordinate 71,094 of SBGX01000025.1, forward strand.
AAAAATTGTTCTCCACAACCGACATTTCCCGGGGGATGATAGTCATTTCCATTGTAACCGATTCCGAACTCTTCCAAAAACCAGGCCGGTTCAATAAAGCTGAACTCAGGAAGCGTTCCTTCCCGGGCTTGTTGCATGAAAGTATCAATGGTTTGGAAATGATGCTTGCTTTTTTTTCCGAGAGTTGGCCAAAAGAGATCTTGCGTAAAACAATATTCGAAAGGCCACATGGAAACTGGCCAGGTATGGTTGTAGTATATTTTCCAGTCATGTCTGGGCCTTCCATCTGGTCCCAGGTCAGAATCAATGACATCCCATATGGTACGCTGATTGAAAGTAACATCCAGTGCCCATTTTTCAACTTCCCCGAAGGAATTATTGACCCAGGCCTCCAGAATGTGGGGAGAGTAATAGTTGTATCCAATCGAGTTTCCTGTTGCGGCAAAGGCTCGATTACAATTAGTTTGCGTCGGAATTGAGGAAAAGTAGGTGTCTGAGACTCCGAATTTTTTGGCCAGGCTGTTCAGTACAGGCAATGATTCTGGGGTATAGCATTCCATGATCTCTTTTGGGTTTTTGCTCTTCGTCGTGGCAAAATCCTGATAAAAACCACCCATTTCAACACAATTCGTAACAGCAATCTGTCGCTGTACGTACTGAAATTCTTCGTGTGGATCTTCCGCTGGAATCTGCTGTCCCTGGGAAAGCCCGATTTTACTAGCGAGAATGTAGCCACCCTTGCCATCCGGGTTGAAAAAGGGCCCATTGTTATTCAGACCGTTGTAAGGATCTGTATTTGTTTTGGGAATAAAATTGCTGGGCTTGTCCTGATCGTACAACCACCCCAGTACATGGTCCAGGGAACGGTTTTCCAGCATCAGATACACGATGTGCTTGATATTCTTTTTCACGTTTTTAGGTTTTTACACAAAATGGCCAAAAATTTTGATAAGACTCGTCTATAAACGTTTGAAAACGAATAAAACAAAAGAAATGATGATTGTATCGAAGTACGTTGCAAAAGGATTAACTTTGACAAAGATGAAATCCGCAGTCGTCCAATTTTTAAGCAACTTTTCTGAACTTGATGAATCGGAAAGAAACCTCATTGCTGAAAAACTAACGTTCAAAGAGTTTTCGAAAGGATCTGTATTGGTGGAAGCAGGGAGTGTTCCTCAGGCATGTTACTTTGTGCTGAAAGGGTGCATTCGCCAGTATCATGTTGATTCGGAGGGAAATGAAAGGACTACTGCTATTTACGCGGAAGATGACGGAGCAGTTTCGAGCAATGATTACGTAAATCAAAGTGCATCCAAAAGTCATTTGGTCTGCGTGGAGGATACCCTTGTACTACTTGGAAATCCGGAAAAAGATGAAGCGATGTATGCGGAATTTCCCAAGTTGCGGGAGATCACAAATTCGATGATCGAACAAAACCTGGGGAAAACCAAAGAAGATTTTGCCAACTTCGTGTCATCGAGTCCGGAGGATCGCTATTTGAGTCTTCTGGAGAAACGGCCTCACTTGTTCAATCGGGTTCCATTGCATCAGTTAGCAAGTCTGATAGGTATCACGCCGGAATCCATGAGCCGGATCAGGAAACGTTTGGTGAAGAAATAGGAATTTTTCCTCCTCGAATCAGGAGCCAGCAAGCAAAGCCCAATTCTCCGAGAATCATGGGGCCCATGAAAAGAAATTCCAGCAATTTTTTCTGAGCAGTGAAGAAATCAGAAAGATAGGGTCCAAGATAAATGAGGAAATATCCAACTCCCGCAACCATCATCAGCACTCCGATGATTCTGGTCCAGATCGAGGGCTGAAAGAAAAGTAATCCCAATGAGAACAGGTGGATTCCAAAGATGATCAGGCCCTTACCCCAAGTGTCAAAAAAAGAATCCGTGCTCCCCTGAAACAGAGCAATGATAGCTAGTCCTAGAATGCCACTATACAGGAGTCTGGACCAGGAACTAAAGAGGGCTAGTTTCCGCTGCTGATGTTTGAATAATTCAAATACCCCGGCCGAAACAATGAGGTCCAATAGAAAAATGAGTATCCAGCTAATCAAAGCGGCTGATGACTCTGTTTTCGAGTTTGTGTTACTCATAGCGAATCCGGCAAGGATGGCCATACTAATAATGGATCCTCCGGTAATTCTTGCAATCGTCTTGGTATTCATTTGTCTCTTGTTTTAATGATTGAACAAAAGTAGCTGGAGGATGAGGTGAGAAACCTTGACTTTAGTTAAGAAATGTAGTGAGCATCGGAAGAGTGTTATCTTTGTATCCACTTGAGAGCCACACCCATGATACAAAAATTTTGTTTGTTTTTCCTTTTTGGGGTTTTATCCGTTCAGTCCTTTGCACAAGTGAAGGTGAGTGGCCGGGTGTTGGACAAAAGCTCGGATGAAGCCTTGGTGTATGCCTCAGTCATTTTAAGAGGAGCCATTGGACAGAAACCTTTTGCCGGAGTTACCAGCGATGAGTCCGGGAAATTCAATATCCAATCGGATTCGGCGTTTTTTACCTTGGAAATCAGGGTGTTAGGCTATGAGTCCTTGGTGATGGATTCGTTGAAGGGAAGTAATGGAAGTCTGGCTCTGGGAGATCTCAAGATGAGTCCTTTGGACAAGTTATTACAAGAAGTAACGGTGCGCCAGGAAAAATCCATGACAGAGTTTCGCTTGGATAAACGCGTCTTTAATGTCGGTCAGGACATTAGTTCATCTGGAGCAAGTGCGCTGGAAGTACTTAACCACGTTCCTTCTGTAACAGTGAGCATTGACGGGATTATTTCCCTACGGGGAAGTGCGGGAGTGCAGATTCTTATTGACGGAAAACCATCGGTTATGTCAGATGACCCGGGAAAGGCATTGGGAACAATTACGGCTGATATGATCGAACGGGTAGAAGTGATGACAAACCCCTCGGCCAAATATGAGTCGGAAGGAACTTCGGGAATCATTAACATTGTCTTGAAGAAAGAAGAAAAAAAGGGGCTGAACGGTTCTTTTTCAGTCAATACTGGCTGGCCCCACAATCACAGTTTTGGCATCAGTTTGAACCGCCGGACGGAACACTTCAACCTGTTTACACAAATGGGAGCGGGTTACCGTTCGCTTCCAAGGTACAATAAGGGGACCAACCGGAACTTACTGGACAGTACGGAAATCATCAGTGATGGGATCAATTATCGGAATGAGCAATTTTACAATGTGACTCTGGGAACGGACTATCACGTCAATAAGTACAACGTAATTACGCTTTCTGGAAATTTCGCCTATGAAATAGAACAACAGCCATCTGAAACGAACTTTACGCAGTCTGTTTTGGGGCAAACAAAAATATCGGAATGGACCCGAACCGAGGTTACCGGGGCCTTAAACCCGAAGTATCAATATGATCTGCAGTACAAAAAGACTTTTCGCGATACGGTCGAGCACACATTGTTGTTTAGTACACTGGGTCGCTTTTTTGGAAAAGAACAGTCTTCGGATTTCTCCAACAGAACGACTTTTGGAAACGTGGTCTATGACCCACAACGAACCAAAACAAACTTCAAGCAGGCGGACTACACTTTCAAGCTGGATTATAACAAACCCTTTCGCAAATATTACACCCTGGAAAGTGGTGCTATGTACAACATGAACGATGTGGGAAACAACTATGAAGTTCAGGATGAAGTGAATGGAAGTTTTGTAACAGATAGTGCCCTGACCAATCATTTCATTTACAAGCAAAATGTATTGGGAGTGTATTCCACGGGTTCCTATGAAGGAAAAAAATGGGGACTTAAGTTGGGATTGCGCATGGAAAACACCGATTTAAAAACGGAACTTGTGACCACGGGGAGAACGGACAATCAGAACTACACCAACTTTTTCCCAACTTTGCACACCTCGTACAAAATCTCCAGAAGGATTTCGTTTCAGGCAGGTTATTCGCGTCGGGTGTACCGCCCCAGACTATGGGATTTGAACCCCTTTTTCAATATTTCGAACAACTTTAATGTGCGTCGGGGAAACCCGGAATTGCTTCCAGAGTTTACAGATTCCTATGAGTTGACAAGTATCTATATTTTTGAGAAAATCAGTATGAATCTGGGGGTTTACTACCGCTATACAGATCAAACGATTGATCGGGTGTCTTTGTTTGAGAACAATGTGAACACGGTACTTCCCATGAACATTGGAACCAATGGAATCACTGGGGTCGAATTTAATGCCAAATATACCCCAGTCAAGTGGTGGGTGATCAGTGGCGACATGAATTACAATCTTTTCAACCGAAAAGGAGAATTCCAGGGTCAGAGCTTTGATTTTAACGGAGATAAATGGCAGGGGAAACTGATGTTTAAATTCAAGTGTACCAAGTCGATTGACCTTGAACTTACTGGAAACCATGAATCAGGCTTCAAAACAGTTCAGGGAACCCGGGCACCGATGACCTATTTAGATTCCGGGGTGCGAGTTAAGTTGATGAAGGGAAAGGGAATTATCAATCTAGGAGTTCGTGATGCTTTTGCTTCTCGAATTGAAAAAACAACCGTAGATCAAACTACTTATTACCTTTATACGGAAAGTACAAGAGGCCGCTTCCTGACTTTTGGATTTAGTTATGGATTTGGAAAAGGGGAAGCAATGACCTATAGTGGTCGAAGACCCCATTAAGCATACGCGCATATTGGGAGTCTTTCGGGAATAGGGTCCATGGAGGCTTCATTGATTGATATTGATTGGAAAGCCATGAGAAAGGAATTTTTAGAAAACACCTCCCTGATTAGGTACTCCCTGGATTTTTTTGACCGAAAAGTCTGTGAAGATGAAAAAGAAGTAAATCTGGGTAGGAATGACGAAACAATTAACTGGCTGAATACTTATGGTCTTGATTATCAAGAAGAGTCCAGAAAGATCATTCACCAGGAAAATCTGGATGATTTTTTGATGAAACTACTGGCAGATCGCGAGCATTCTAACAAAGTGATTGAGCTAGATCCGGTCTTGTTTATAGCCATTCGGGTGTTGAAGACGGATGAACCTGTCTTTAGTTCGGAACAGATGTTTTTCATCGCTTCCATGGATTTCGTGTGGAGTATTCAGGAGCGCCATGGGGACTATTTTAACTGGATTCGAGAGCGACTGGAGATGAATGTGGGAATCATCCGGAAGAAAAAAGCTGATTATTTGTTATTCCTCATCCTGGAATCCATCATTGACAATTATCAGTTGGCGTACCAGAAGAATGCCGTATTGAGCGGGAGCAAAGGAAATTTGTCGGAGATCAAACCTTCACCGGAGTTTACGGCCCAAATTGAAAGTAGAAAAGAGGAGCTATTTAATTTTCAGCGGGCATCAACAAGCCTTCGAGATACGATTGTTAAGTTGGAAAAAGTCGAAATAGACGACTTCAATGCCAATTATTTTAGCGAATTGAAAGAACAGATTAGCAATTTGATTACGGATATCGAATTTGAGTTACAGGGTCTGGAAAGCAAATTGAACCTCATCTTTAGTATTCAGGGACATCGCTTGAATGAGGTGATGAAGATGCTAACCATTTTTTCGGTGATTTTCATTCCCCTGACTTTTTTGGCCGGGATTTATGGGATGAATTTTAAATACATGCCGGAATTGAATACGAAGTATGGCTATTTTGTCCTACTTGGGGTGATGGCCCTGGTGACCCTGATTAGTATTTGGTACTTTTCGCGCAAAAAGTGGTTTTAACCTCCCGGTCCGAATTGCCTGTTTCGGCAAGAAATTGAACTTCGGAAACAGTTCAGACATCAGTTACTATAAATTCCTAACTTTGTAGAGAACAGAGGGGTTTCCGAAATGAAGTTAAACCGGCAGCGGCTATATAAGATTGCCTTATGGACCAGTATCCTCGGGATCATTGTCTCTATTTCCGATTTTGGCTTTTATCAGAACACAACTGTTCAACGGGTTTTAGACGGATTTTACTTCATTGTACTGGCAGTTGGATTGGTTTCTACCTTTGCCAGGTATCTGGAAAGGCCCCACTTGCTTAAGAGGAAAGTCTTCCTGTTTGATCTACTCTCGGTCCTCTACACCCTGTGGATTTTTTACATGTATATTTTTGAAGGGCACGCCTTTCAAAAAGATGGTTTACTGGCAAATCCTATTTGGTTGATGACAGCAGTCGGCCTGACATTTATTCGGGAACTGTCAGAAGTGAAACTCAACTATAAACGAACGGTGCTCAACCCGGCACAGCTTTTTGTTACCAGTTTTTTAATGATCATCCTCTTGGGAGCATTCTTATTGATGCTACCTAACGCGACTCACGGAGGTATTTCTTTCGTTGATGCCTTGTTTACGTCAACCAGTGCGGTTTGTGTGACGGGTCTGATCGTGGTTGATACCGGAAGTTATTTTACGGAATTCGGGCAGGTAATTATCATCGTGCTGATCCAGATCGGGGGCCTGGGAATTTTGACCTTTGCCAGCTATTTCAGCTATTTCTTTAAAGGCGGATCATCCTACGAAAATCAGTTGGCTTTAAACGACATGACAAGCTCACAAAAGTTGGGAGAAGTTTTCTCTACCTTGAAATATGTGATCCTGATCACCTTTGGGATCGAGTTCTTTTCCGGAGCTTTGATCTACAGCAGCCTGGAAGCAGAGAACTTTCCTTCTCAGTATGATCAAATTTTCTTTTCGGGCTTCCATGCCATCTCAGCCTTTTGCAATGCCGGTTTTTCGACCTTGTCAAATAGCCTCTACGAGTCTGGTTATCGGTATAATTATTTCCTTCAGTTGACCGTGATCATCACTTTTTTCCTGGGTGGACTGGGCTTTCCCATTGTTTCAAACCTGGTCAAATACCTAAAATATACCCTGAAAAAACTGCTTTCCTTTGGAAAAAATAGAGTGCCTTATAAACCCTGGGTGCTCAATCTGAACAGTCGAATTACCTTAATCACAACCCTTTCGATCACAGTAGTTGCATTCGTAGCCTTTTACATACTGGAATACAATAATACCCTGGCAGAACATGAAGGTTTTGGAAAAGTGGTGACTGCTCTTTTTGGAGCAACTACTCCCCGAACGGCAGGTTTTAATTCCATAGATACCGGAGCGATGCTTTTCCCAACGACCATGATGGTATTTATGCTCATGTGGATTGGTGCTTCGCCAGCCTCAACTGGTGGAGGGATTAAGACCAGTACCTTCGCCATTGCCACCTTAAATATTTTGAGTTTAGCCAAAGGCAAAACAAGGATAGAGATTTTTCGTCGGGAAATTGCAGAAATTTCGGTCCGTAGGGCATTTGCCATTATTACGCTATCGTTGATGGTGATCGGGATGGGAGTGATCTTGATCTCTATTTTCGACAGTGAAAAAAAATTGATCGACATTGGATTTGAGTGCTTTTCCGCATACAGTACCGTGGGGATGAGCCTGGGTATTACGGCAGACCTTTCGAGCGCAAGCAAATTGGTTCTGGTCGGTGTGATGTTTGCTGGTCGGGTAAGTATGCTAACGATCATTATCGCATTTTTCAAAAAAGTAAAACACAAGAATTATCGTTATCCGACAGAGGAAATAACGATTAACTAAAGGGAATTCTATGAAGTATATCATTGCAGGTTTGGGAAATTTTGGAGCATCACTCTCGCAAAAACTGACTGCTCAGGGGAACGAGGTCATAGGTATTGATACGAGCATGGAAAAAGTAGATTTGTACAAGGATAAAATCTCACATACCATCTGTATGGATGCGACCGATGAATTCACTGTTTCAGGTTTACCCCTGAAAGACACCGACATTGTAATCGTGGCTATTGGAGAAGATCAGGGGGCGAATATTATGACAACGGCTTTGTTCAAGAATTTGCAGGTGAAAAGACTCATTAGTCGGGCAATCAATCCACTTCATGAAAAGGTGCTTGAGGCTCTTGGAGTGGATGAAATTGTGCACCCGGAAGAAGAAACCGCTGAACGTTGGGCCAAGAAACTTTGTATTAAGAATGTCGTCGATTCCTTTGAGTTGAACGAGCATTTTAGCATCATTGAAGCAAATGTGCCGGAAGAGTACGTCGGAAGAACGATCAGGGACATTGGCTTCAGAAGGAAGTATAACATTCTGGTGCTTACAATTATAAAAAAATCTGAGGTCAAAAGCCTTCTGGGGAAAAGTCGGACAGAGTTAAGTGTTCAGGGAATTGCTACTCCGGATGTAGAGCTGGAAGAAACAGATATTTTGGTTCTCTATGGGTCAAACAAAGACCTCCAGAACTTCTTGAAGCATCAGGGACACTAGTTCCCCAGTTCAAGCTGATTCTATCGAGAGTAAATCTCTTCGATGGGAATATTGGCCCGGGAATTTTTGATTAGGAAGACGTACTGGAAATAATCCGTGGTTACGGCTCCTTTATGGACCTTCCACTTTCTTCCTCCCCGACTAAAATCGGCAAAAAACATTGTTTTTCGGAAGGGAGAATCTTCTCCGTTTAGTGGGAATAGCGTCAGGTCTTTTCCCCGACTGTTTTTGCGCAGTATCCCCATTCCGTTCACTCGTTCAAAAAGGTGATCCCCATCGTAGGTATTCAGTGAACGATAACCAGCATATTTTGCCTTTCGAAAACGGACCCCTTTGATCATTAGCGGCCCGTCCGGACGGATTTTGCGTACCATACAGGCCGATTGGCTAAGCAAGCCAAGTAAAGAAACGCATGAAACGCTCGTGTTTTCCTTGACGAGTTGTGCCAACGGAGGGAGTTTGTTGATTTTTTGTTGCTGAACATGGAAATAGCCGAAGTTGGCATAGACTTTTTCCCCTTGTTGAATGAGAGGGAGTGCCAGTTTTTTAAAATTGGTGAGTAGAATCGAATCCCGATATCCATTGGTGTTTTGAGACATTAAATGTCGCAGTTGATTTGCTTCCTTTCCAAAGGCCTTGATAAAGATTAGGGAGTCCCGGGTATAGGCTTTTACAAAACGGTGATAGAAACGACTTTTTTCGGTGCTAAAAAAATAATCCCAGCCCTTACCTGATTTAAAAGCGGGTTTTCCACTATAAACTTCAAGTGTATCTCGTTGAAAATTCTTGAAGTGTTGCAGGCTATCAATGATCGCAATTTCACATTGGGTGGGGGCGATATACGCCAAATGAGTTAGACTAAGTTCCGGATCGATATGTTGATCCATTCCGAGTACCTTGATCCGTTCGTCTGACGGTAACCCTTGATTGAAAGCATACAATTTTTTCCATTTGTCCCGGAACTGGACAGAGGCATCCTGTGGAACGCGATACTTGTAATAATGGCAGGCATAATCAAGTGTTTGCTCGTCGCCCGACTCAAGGTAGCTATTGAAAAAAAAGGCCAGCGAAAAATCCACTTCCGGGGCATAGTAACGAACGCCATGTCGGGAGAGATGTTGGAGGAGCTTCAGATCGATCAGTTGAGGTTTTTGGGAACCATGTACGAAGCCGAAAAAGTAGAGTTGATGTTGGTAAAAGGCATCGTCAAATTGAAATTCAGGGGCTTCCAGATCGATGCGCTGAACGTGTTTTTTTAGATAGGTGGAGCACTCAGACCGCTGAGCAAGACAGAAGATAGTTGATAACAGGGCAGCGAGGACTGAAATAAGTATTTTGTTCATGGAATACACCGTTTAATGCATAGGACAACATATTGTCGCAGTTACCCTACCTGAAAACCAGTTAAAAAGTCAGGCGATAACTCAGGATAGGGAGTATACCCGGCATGTGCCAAAATACCACTTTACCGACATTGACATCGAAATATTGCCCACCTACGATCTTTCTATTCAAGGTATTCTGAAGATCAAGGGAAATGGTGCTTGTTACCTTTTTGTAGTTTCTTTTCAGACTGAGTCGGGTGTCTATTCTGAAGTATATTGGAACACTTTCATCGTAGGCCTTACTGTAATCGCGATCCGGATAATTTCCGTTCACATAGGTAGTCAGGTCGTAAGGAGTGTATCGGAGTCCGCCTGTAGCAACGGATTTGATATTGATCCCGAGCGTACGTGGTTTTTCTTTGTTTTTCATCGTCCATTCCTTTCCACCCGTAACGGCAACCACGAAATTGGTGTTGAATTTGGTATCGTACCAGTTTCCGTTCATGGCTTTAAATTTGGATTCGAATACAGAAGCAGAAATTAAGTAGTAGAGTCCACGGTGCAAGGAGCGATCAAAGGTAATTTCCAAGCCATAATTCTGCCCATTTCCAGTAGATTGTAATTCCGAGGTAACATACCCATAGTCACTGTTTAACAGGCTAAATGTACTATCCTGAGCAACTCCCAAGGGCACCTGATACAGCTGCTGAAAATAAACTTCAGCTTTCAGTTTATGGACTTTACCCAGTGCAATATTATAGGAAAGAACCAGGTGATGGGCCTTGTTCAATTCCAAGTCCATATTTGGCCGTGTGACACCTCCAAAATCGTCGGTTACTTTCCCAAAATAGGAGCCCAAAGGTTGAATTTGACTGTGGTGTCCATAGCCCAGATTGATGGCCTGATTTGTCGAAAGCTTGTAGCCCATGGACAATCGTGGCTCGAGGGAATAGGTGTTATTCAAAAACAAATGCAGGTAATGAACTCCGGTATTTAGGGTCAACTTGTTCCCCAATTTATGTGAAAACTGCAGGAAGCCTTGAAGAGTATTTGTCTGCCCGGATTCATTGAGGTTTTCTTTCATCACATTTTGATAACGGTAGCGGTCAATGAGGCTAAAAGCGACGTGATTAAATATGATTCCGCTTCGGAGGTTTGTTTTGGCAGATAGTTTGTGTGTATAAACTGATTGAAGCGTCAGCTTCTTCTGGATAAATTCTTCCTCGTACTGTCGATGCTTGAGAAAAGTGTAATCCAAACTATCATTATAGTCTCCATTGAGTGTTGTAGAAAACGCAAAATTGGTTTTTAGGTAGCTGTTTTTGCTGGTTCTTACCTTGTGCCATGCCCCTAGAATTCCAGTGTTTGCACGAAAGCTCCCTTCAAATTGCGTCCAGGGTTCCAGTCTCCATTGGGCGGTGTCCCTGTCTGATCTCCACTGATCGCTGCTGATTCCTCCGATACCAAAGAGTCCGAAATTTCCGAAGTTTTTAGTGGGGAGGTAGATATTCAAGGACAAATCCTGAAAAGTGGTCAGATTGTCTCCGATCGGAACAATTTGTGAGAGTAGGCCCAAAGTTGAATAGCGATAATTGACCAGATATGAGCCGTCATAGCCTTTTTTGAACGGTCCTTCCATGGCAACATCCAGGCCAAGTACTCCTGCCTGAATAGTGTACTCTCGCTTTTCATTGTTTCCCTTTCGCAGGCTTAAGTCAAATACTCCAGACAATGCATTTCCATATTCGGCAGCAAATGCCCCGGTTGAAAAATCAGAATTCCCCATTAACTGGGCACTGATTAGGGAAATTCCTCCCCCAGATGTTCCCACACCAGAGAAATGATTCGGGTTTGGAATTTCGACCCCTTCCATTCTCCAGATCAGTCCTCTGGGTGAATTCCCGCGGATGGAAATATCGTTATTGATCCCGTCAAGTGCCACCACCCCGGCAAAGGAGGTCGCCATTCTGGCAGGATCATTCAGTGCGGCTGCATATTTTTGGGTTTCTTCCACCGAGAAAGTTCGAATGCTGACCAGTGACATTTCATTTTGTGGTCCCTGCTTCCTTCCTTTTACGGTGACCATGTTCTTTTCGACGATCTTTTCCTCCAGTTTAATGTTCAGAACGGTTTCCTTGCCGGCATCAACGATCAGTCCGCGCAGGGCAAGGTCATGATAACCAGCATAGCTCACAATTAAGTCCTGTCGGCCCACTGGAACATTCGGAATTTTGAACTTTCCGTCAAAATCAGTCAGAACCCTTAACGGAGGGTCCGTATTCAAGATAACGACCTTGGCACCGGGAATCGGGCTTTCTGACACCTTGTCAAAAACAGTTCCACGGATGATTTGAGTGCCGCTTTGTCCCAAAGCAAGTGTTGTTATAAATAAGACTTGCAAGGCGATGATCATTTGTATTATTTTCATCTTGTCCATTTTTATTTGGAAGACAATCAAAAAGGAGCTTACCCTAACTCAGAGTTCAAATTTTTTTAAGCCGGAAAATTTCGATAAATGTTCGCTGAGTTTTACCGAATAATTATAATGGGCTAAAACAGTTGAGTGCTTGTTTTGTCGAAAATGACTGAAAAACAGACAAAAACACCAACTAAGTACATAATTTTAAGGAACGCGAAATTACTCCTATTGAAAAAAGGAATTGGCATAAGTTTACTTTGTTTGGTGAGCCATCTTTCTGCTCAGACAATTGTTCACCAGGAGAATTTTAGTTCCGGTTTGGGAACCTGGACCTCGGTTGATGTGAGTGACGCCACTGATGTTTGGGGAAATGTATCCGGTGCGGCATCTATCAATGGTTTTGGTGGAAGCAATGATGAAGATTGGCTGATCTCTCCGGCCATCAATATGGATCTGTATGATGAAGAATATTTACTCTTCGACTATAACGATGCTTACGGAGGCGCATTGCTGGAAATCTATTATTCGACGAATTATAATGGGGCCGGTACACCCGCTTCGGTGGGAGCGGCGAGCTGGATAGCATTAAGCAATGAGTTGATTGATATTAATGCATCAGCTTGCTTTTCAAGCTTATTTCAAAGGCATCCGGCGATTGATCTTAGCGGTATAAGTGGGAGCAGTGTTTATTTCGCCTTTAAATACCTGGGAACAGCCGCCTCTTCCAAACAATATAAACTAGACAATATTCGAATTCTATCGGATTATTACCAAAATATCCCGGATTACATCAATTGTTGTGATTTAAAAACCGCTTTACACCAGTTGATCAGAAATCAAACCGATCGGATTGCCTACACAGCATCAAGTTATGATATTTGGGATGCGCTCCTGCATACTGACAATCGACTCAATGATGCAGGAACAGCTACCATCGTGTGGGATATGTTTACGGATATTCCCAGTGGAATAGGGGAGTTTGAGTTTGATCATTGCGCAGATCGTGATGCAGGATCTTGTCCTGGTGGCGAAGGAAATTGCTACAATCGGGAACACTCCTTTCCGAAGTCCTGGTGGGGAGGAGGAACTTTGGTCAGCGATACGATTTATTACGATATGCACCATGTAGTTCCATCGGATCGAAGTTTAAATGCTTCTAAAAATAATTATCCACCAGGGGTAGTTGTAACACCGACCACGGTAGGTTCAAATGGTTTCAAAGTGGGGAGTAATTCCAGTTACCCCTGTTCATCCATGAATTATTTTGAGCCAATCGATGAATACAAAGGAGATTATGCCCGGATGTATTTTTTTCTGGCGACCCGTTATCAGTCGAAAATAGGAGGCTGGGAGAGCCTGAATGCAAGAGGTGATTGTTCGTTAAGTGGAGATCCCTGTACTGTTTTTGAACCATGGCAGTTGGATGTGCTGTTAGCCTGGCACGAGGCCGATCCCGTGAGCAGTAAAGAGATTGATCGAAACAATGCGGTTTACGCCATTCAGGGTAATAGAAACCCCTTTATTGATCGTCCAAATTGGGTACAGAACATTTGGGGAACAGCTTCCGGTACTCCATGCACTTCCGTTCCTTTGCCTGTAACATTGATTGATTTTCATGCACAATTGCATGAAGGGAACGCAGTAGAACTACTTTGGCAGACAGAATCGGAAAAGGAAAATGCACTCTTTTTATTGGAGCGTTCTGAAGACGGGATCCATTGGGATTTGATCACTGAGGTGGAGGGAAACAGAACTACTTCGGAACAAACGAACTACACTGCGTATGATTTTCCTGGTATGACAGGTTACATCTATTATCGACTTTCTCAACAGGATCTCGATGGAGAAGTACAGCATTTAAAGACAGTTGGACTGCGATTGAAAGGGCAGGAAATTCAATTCGGCCCCAATCCGGTAGAAGATGATTTGAGCATTTACTTTGAAAAGAGAACTCCGCGGAAGTTGAGAATTCTAACCATGCAAGGAGAATTACTTTTTGAACAGGAAAGCTTTGAGAAGGAAGCCACCTTACATTTTTCCTCATTCGCCGCCGGGGCATATCTATTTGTCGTGGAAGATCGTTTTGGGCAACATACCTATCGTGTGTTGAAACGATAGATTGGAAGCACTGTAATCAAGAACTGATAGTATTCTGGTAGCACATACCAAAATGAACTCACGAAAGCTCATTTGAAAAATAAAGCAAGACATACAGTTTTGTTGGTCAATAGTGTTTTGTTCGTCTCAAAAACGCTTCCATTCGTCTCAAAACCCCTAAAAGAGGCCTAATATGATAGATTTTATATGTTCATTGTTGATGGAAGTTTAAATGAACCTTTTCGGAGAGTTCATGCTTTCCGCCGAGATCAAAATGAATTTTAACACGTCTTTTCACATGAAAAAAAAGTTTTTCTTCCTTTTAGCTGGCTTGTTGGTGGCAGGCTTTTCCATGGCTCAAATTGTATTTGACAACAACAATACGGCTGGAACACATGTTTTGGGTTCTAAAGCTGGTGATTATGTTTGGCGAGTCTTTGCCTTTCAACATACAGGGTCGGGCTATACGGGTTCGGTTGAGTTAACGCATCAAAACTTTGCGCCTCAGGATTTAGCCTTTCAAAGTGCTACGATCTATATTAACAGTAGTCAGATTGTTTTCGGGCAAAGTTTTGATCCACTTCAAGATCCAACCACGAACACGACTCCCTACGGGCTAAGTTTTTTTGGAGGCCTTTCAGAAACAGAAACTTTGAATTCAAATATGCAAGGAAACTTCGATCCTTCCTCATCGTTTCAGAGCACCCAAACCAGTTCAAGTTTGACACTTACAAACAATCAGTATATCTACATCGTGGAAAAATACCTTTTGTACGATTGTTATTCTGGATCACCCACCAATCTGAATTCAGATCTTTCCGTATCCTTTACGGGCCCAAATGGAGGTTTTCCAAATACTCCCTCCGGAGATATTTATATTGAACCTATTCGTCCCAACTGGACAATCACTACTTCCAACTCGGATGTTTTTCCAGGAATTCCTCTGTATGAAACACAAATCGCAGATGATGGAGACTGCACTTCGACCTCCGGCAAACAAGTAGCGAAAAAAACGCGATATGAACTGAATACCACCTCGTTAACCGATCCCTTTTTCACCCTTTTGATCAACTCGGAAATAACCGATCGAGCGGCGCTATTGGAGATTGATCCGGATGATTTTCGACTTAGTTTTGGATTGGACACGGATAATGACGGCCAGGTCGATCTTGAGGCGATTCATGTAACAATTAGCGAGCTTTATAACGGAAACATCCTGAACAATGTTCTTAGCGAACGGGAAGGTGTCAGCGGGATGCAAACGGCGAGTGCGACAGCAATCCCTGCATCTCCTGCACCGATAACGAATCCAGGCACGCTGTTGCAGGATGAGTTGGCTTACAATACGACGACCTGGACGAAATATAGCAACACGGTTAGTTATGTGCCAAGCGTGGCTGAAAGTGCTTCGAGCACGAATAATGCGATCCTAAGCAGAATCAGAATTAACTTTTCAAACTTGTTCATTCCGAACCCCAACTCTGCAGTTAATACAGAGGTGAATACGGCCGATAATTATAGCATGTATATTGGGTCAGCCACCAACCGTCAGGATGCTTTTATCACGATTTATCCTGGTTCCTGGATTGAAGTGGAATATAAAGGGACGCTTGTGCCGCAGGAGAACTTTCATAGCGATTGGAGCAATTTGCAGGAAACGGTGCCAATCATAAATAATCACTCGTTGAATTTGTATGGATTTGATCACTGTGAACAGCCATATCAGTCACAATTTGGATATGGTGTGAACGGGGCTTATGGAGCGATTCAGAGCACTTTTGCGAATAGCCCTAACCCTTCTATTTTAGTGGGAAATGCGGATCACGATCCAGATACATGGGACGGTGAAGGAACAACCCTGGAATTTGATTTGCAGGATGTTCGAAGGTTTTTTGATGGACTAATTAATTTGACAGATTTAGCGGCGATCCATTATGATTACCAGTGCTCGTTTATTGAATTTGAATTGGAACTGGAGAGGGGACTGGGACTTCCGTGTCCTAATGTGGCAGACAATTCCATTACCTATTTGGGTGGCTGTAATAATTTCAGCTTTGGAAACACGGGAACTTCTTATTTGGACGCTGCAGGGAACAATTGTTCATCCGTCTCAGCGTCAGAAGTGTTTTGGTTGGATCTTGGGCAAGGACATATTGTTCGCGCAGACGCCCTTTCGATCGAACCGCTTCATGGCAATTGTTCGGATGGACAAGTCTGGAGAGTGAGACTCCCCATGAATCAGTTTTTGGTTCCAGGGATCAATCTTTTGCAAACGGCCACACTGTATTGTGATGTACAGGCTTATTGTCCATCAGCAGAACCAGGTCCCAATTATCAGCTACGGTCCTATCTGATACCAGGGAGATGCAATGGTACAAACCAATACATTACCCCGGTGGAAGATGAAAGTGGAAATTTTCTTTATAATTCAAGCTCATGTAATGGGAGCTGTCTGAGTTCTTCCTGTACGAACGATCGAATTCTAGTAGGCAGCAGTGCAAATAACATTTTAATTACCTGCCCTGGATGTATTACTCCTGGGGCCATTGTTTTTCCAAATGCTGTTCCACATGAAAGACACCATGACTTTTTGGGACTTGAAGATACAAATGATGATGGAATTCGCGATGATCTAACAGGTAACACTATTGCGAACCCGAATGATGTGAATCTAAATGTTCTTCGACAGGGAGATGTCATGCATGCAGCATTCAGCTTAAGATATTTTGATGGGGATCAGTTAGATCTTGATCCGAATGGAGATGACCATTTCAATTTAAGTCATTTGTCCAATCCCATTCAAAACGTTTGTAATAATGGAACCCCTCCAGCCTTATCATTGGCTACTTATGTGTTGGATGTAAGCGCGAATGACGCTACAGAAGGCCTAAAATTTAAAGAGCTCTTTTGTCCATTGATTGCTGACGCCAGTCCAGGAGGAACCGTTATTCAGGCAAATGATGATTTGCTCCAGAACAATGGCCTGTCGATCTACAACAACTTAATCAGTAGTTATCCCTCCACCGTAACAGTTATGGTGAATGGTGTACCGAATGGGGCACCCATTTCCATTTCTCAAAACAATATGGTTTGGATTGATGACGCCACACTTAGATTTGTTTTTGCACCGGAAGATTTGAATTTGCCGGCTGGAACTGTGTTTAACAGTAGTATTGAGTTAGTATTTGATTTAAACTACATTACTGATGTAGATAAGAAAACAGTGATATGGACCGATGTGGCCGCTCAGAACAATATGTCTGTTGATTTTGCCTATTTTGCTTATACGACTGACCTGGATAAAACCGCCATGTTGGCCAATGGGGGAACGACGAGCTTTCCAGTCATGGTGAATCATGCTTCAGAATACTGTGATATCGCTAGCGGCCAAACCTGGTGGTGCGAACAAGGAGCCGGAAGCGTCAGTATTGCTCCTTATTTTGAAGAAAGACACATGGAGAGAATTCGTTGGTCTGAGTTTGCAGGTGAACGGGCGAGAATAAATCGTTTAATCACAGATGCGGATGCCTTGTCTGAATGTGTGGAAGCCGGCCCCCTAAATGTCTTTTCAGCCGGAACCTGGACGCGAAACGGCCTGAATGCTATAGACATCAACAATAGAAATTATTTTCCACATGAAGTGAGGCCACCAGCCCTTCCGGATCACATTGACCTTTATCTTCCAGAACCATTTACGGCGGAGGCAATTTACATAAACAATGTTTCTGTTCTAAGACAAGCAGCATATCAGGCAGGGACCAGTCAAGGCAGGGGATTTCAGGCCATTATTCCCCAAAGCTTGTGGAGCCAATACGGAATTCAGGTGACTGCAGGACATGTAATTCCCGAAGATTTCATGCCTCGTTATTCAACAAGTTTTCAATGTAAGGGTAGTACAAGCTGTGATCCATGGCCAATCAACAATACAACTGGAGCAAGCGATGATCCAATATTTGATTTGAGCACACCACAACCCATGCATACCCGTGTGAGAATACCAATAGAAATGGTTTATGATCCGAATCATTTTACAAACACCTCTTCCACGGTAGCTCTTCACACCAATGATCTGCCAGGGGCAGTGAATAATAAATGGCCAGTGTTTATCAGTGATGAACGTTTGGATCTTCAGTGTGCCATTCTCTATGGAATGCCTGCTTGCACAAGTCCGAGTGCCGATCCGAATGTGCATGAGCCATACGGACAGCTGACTCAACGAGGTGAAACAGAGCTTTTTCGGGAAAATAACGACCTGATTTATTATGACGGATCCTACTCTAGCATGCTCCATTATTTTCACTTCGATGAATATCTAACGCTTCATCCGGTTAATGAAACATCTCCCGGAAATGGAGACTATGACCTGGATGCAACCGCATATAATGGGCTTCCCTTATTTCATCCGATCTATCAGTCAAGACTATTGATCCCAAATGTCATTGCCTCTAATCCTCCGGTAAATCCAGCGAATCCGGCTTTGATTAGCACGGACTGGAACATCCCGGACCTGAAAAATCACATCCTCGACTTTAACAGTTATCCGAACAACACAAGTACGGCAACCCAACTTCGGGACCAGTTTGAGGGAGTAGTACCTAATTCGATTAGACCGGAAGCGTGGGGCTTTGATTTACTTTCAACAAGACCAGCGATGGCCCATATGTATTTTGACCAACGCTCCAACCTGGATATTTCCGCGATTGGGAATCAAATCATTTCGGTTGATCCGACCACCGGTGAATTCACCATTGAATTTGAAGTTCGAAACAAAGATTTGGAACAGCAAAGTGCTATTTCCGGCCCGGCCCAATTTTTTGAGGATCAGGGACACGCGGTCTTTGATGACTTTTTAAATGACCCGAACACCAATTTTGGAGCCGGACCGTATGCAGGTCATTTGGCTTATGTTGACGCATCCAGAGCAGAAAATTATAATGAAGACGTTGATCACCTGTATTTTTACTTAAAACCAATTCAGGGTAGCGGAAGCGTTCCGACGCTAATCAATATGTTTGAGGACATTACGATTCAGGAGGTCCGTTCCCAGCAAGGAACCCAGGTATCTATTTCGGATTTTTCATCGCTGAATGTGCAGGCGGCTCATTCGGATGGGACACCAAGGCTTTTTGACTCTTATGATATTATGGGGGCCCGAACAGATGGTTTCAACGTAACGGAGCAAAGCTCAGCAATCACCATTCGCGGAAAGTTCAATTGTAGCCGTCAGGAGGTGCAGGATTGGTTGCAACAAGGAGGTAGCACTGGTTCTACGATTGCTTTTCCTTTTGACGTGGTACTGAATTACAACTGTACGCCGAATTTAGAGACATGGAATTCGGATAATGCAGCTGATTTTATACCAGGAGGACACCCCGGAGAGTTAACCTTGCAACAGGCAGCAGCCTCTCGTTGTCAAAATGATCTTCTCGAAAGTTTTGAGTTTCAGGCCAATCAACTTGGATATACGGTTACTCTTGATGATATTTCGACAGATCCATGTAATCCGGTGTTTAGTGTTACCACAAACAATATCCTGAATGGGACTATTTATCTGGACGAGTTGAATCTCACTTCAACGAATCCGGGCATCTCGGCGCCAATGATCAGTGACCCAAATTGGGTGCTTAACAACACTGATTTGAGCACTCCTGGTGAAGTGAGTTGGTCGTACGGGTACGTTGGAAACGGTGAAATTCCCGGAGGACAAAACCTTTCATTTGAGTTAAATTTTGCAGGAGGCACCTGTATTTCAGCAGGCTTTAATCTAAGCGCTGAAGTTTTGGTTCGCTCGTATTGTGCAGATTGTCAGTCGGCAGGATCATCTTGTCGATTAACACCTGTATCAGCAAATGCCATGTTTAATTACAGTATCGGAACCACCTTGCTTGATTTTAGCAACTATGATCCTTATAGTTCAGGGATTTGTGCCGAGTTACAAACGGGGAATCTACTTTTGCTGAACTTAAGTTCAATAGTTGATCAGGTTGACTATGCAGGAAGCTATACAGGTTACGACTATACATTTCATGTCAGTCTTGGTCAGCCCGGCTTGACGGAACAATATTCAGTGACCTGGAATACAGCCAATGCCTCAACGTTTTTTGCCCAGGCAACGATAGACCTTTCTTCTACTAATCTGGACTTATGTCAGGATATCAATATCACAATCGAAGAAGTAAGTACGAGCTACAGTTGTGGAGCAACGAGTTGCCCAGACATTGTCCAAAACGTTGGAGCCTCATGTGTTGTTTCAACGGGAGGACCGGTCATTAGTGGCATTGTGACCGATGTTGTCTGCTATGGGGCTCAGAATGGAGGAGTGACGATAAACGTAACTGGTGGAGAAACGCCCTATCAATATGAATGGACAGGAGGCACCTTGTCAGCGCCGGTATTTACGACCAATCTTACAGGTGTTGGAGCAGGAGTGTACACCGTAACGGTAACCGATGACAGATCTTGTTCTTCAAGCGAGGTGTTTAACGTGATAGAGCCTGCAAATGATATGTGGTTAAATGTGTTAAGTCACAACCATATAACCTGCCACAATGACAATGATGGAGCTTTTGACGTAGAAGCGATTAATGGGACCGCACCATATCAATATAGCATTGACGGAGGTCAAACGTTTAACTCAACGGGCTCATTCTCGAATTTGACGGGAGGATATTATTCGGTTTTGATTCGTGACGCAAATGCTTGTGAAGCGGCTCCCGTAAGCATTGTTATTTCGAACCCAGATCCAATAAATGTTGCAATTGCCAATTTAAGCGATGCGACGTGTGGTTTGTCCAACGGAATGGTTGATTTGGATGCTAGTGGTGGCACAGGGCAACTCTATTTTAACCTAATAGGAAGTGGGCAGCCTACAAACACTTCTGGAGAGTTCTTCAATCTAGCACCGGGTAGTTATACCGTGCAGGTACATGATGGTAATGCCTGTACAACGGACTTTATATTTGCAATAGGGCAGGGGCCTGCGGTCAGTTTCCAGGGAAATATTCAAGAGATACTTTGTAGTGGAGATTTAGGAGGGATAGATATTACAGTGCAAAGCGGTCAGGCACCATTCAGTTTTGAATGGACAGGTGATTTGTTAAGCCCGGTGAATACAGAGGACCTCTTTGGCGTTGGCGCAGGAAAGTATGTACTTACGGTAACCGATAATAATGGTTGTAGCGCTACACAAACTTTTGTGTTGAGTGAACCGAATGCACTTAGTATTTCATATCAGCTGAATGAAGTGAGTTGTTTCGGAGATGAAAATGGAGCTATTGATATAACAGTAAGTGGTGGCACGGGGCCGTACAGTTATAGCTGGACCGGAGGTTCGTTGATGTCACCGGTGAATATGGAAGATATTGACAATTTATCTTCAGGAACGTATACCATTGTTGTGTTAGACGATAACAACTGTAGTTTGACAGAGAATATTTTCTTGACGGAACCTTTGGAACTGATTGTTCAAACGATCAACACGCCACCAGCTTGTCATGATGGGAATGATGGAACAATAGAGTTTAATGTTACGAATGGTACAGGACCATTTACTTTTTTCATTGATCGGAGCAATGTAGGTACTAGCGTGTCCCCTTCCTACACGGTGTCCGGCTTAAGTGCAGGACAGCATGAAGGTTTTGTTTTGGATGCAAATGGATGCGGTGTTGATGTAGATGCCGGATTAGTGCCTCATCCGGAGATAAATACCACTTACGAAGTAAATCACATTGAATGTGCAGGTACAGTGACGGGAGGATTCCGTTTTGAAATAGAAGGTGGAGTAGGCCCTTATACTACAAGTTTTCCAGGTGTTTGGCAAAATCAAAACATCTTTTACTCCGCAGCATTAGCGGCAGGAACTTATGACGTAGAGGTTTGTGATGCGGTAGGATGTTGTCGAATTCTTTCGATTCAAATAAATGAGCCTGGCATTCCTCTTTCGGGATTCTTTAGCCCAGTCTTTGACGCTTGTAATTCAGGACAATATGGATCTGCAACCATTAATGCTTTCGGCGGAACGGCGCCATATACCTACCAATGGGACGAAAACGCTTGTTCAACCACCAAGCCAACAGCACTTCATTTGCTTGCCGGAAATTATTCGGTGACAATCACGGATGCAAATGCTTGTACAAGCATCCAAACAGTCACCATAGGTTCTGGACCTACGATGGATTGGCCCCGCATTTTGGATGCTCAGAAACTGTCGGCAGGAAGCCAGGCAATCACGATTCATGACATTGCCACAGATAACGCAGGGGGAGTCTATATCGCAGGGTCCTATGATAGTCCGACGGATTTTGTAGGAACCGGGCTGAACTTGAGTTCAAACAATAATGTGAACGGTTTCGTAGCCAAATATTCGGACTGCGGAATTGAATGGGTGAATAATTATACAAGTTTGGCAGGTACGTTGGTTGACAATGTTGTTGATGAAGTCTTTGGAATTGAAGTAACAAATCATTGTGATCGGGCCGTCTACATTGTGGGGGTGAAAGAAGGAAGTGGTCGTGCACACAATAAAGGAAAAGTGTTACCAGGATATCAATCGAGTGATAAAGCCTTCATAGAAAGACTGGACGCAATTGATGGAAGTTCGATTTGGTATCGGGAAGAAATGGTTGAAGAAGGAAGCATGGGGCTGGACGTGGCTATTCATCAGGATGGAATCTACATGCTTGGTGTTTTCAAAGACCGGATTTCTTTTGTCGGAAATTACGATCCCGATGAAGTAACAAGTTTATTTAATGTTTACGCGCAGGAAAATCAGCTCTTTTTGGCCAAGTTCGAAGAAAATAATGGAACACCAGTCTGGTTGAAGCCAACGGATATTTTGACCCGTGGAACTTATAATTGGGATGATGAGCGAAGCACAAAATTTGCGGCACTTGAAAGTGATGGTAAATCCCTTTATGTGGCGACGCAGAGCAATTTGGCCAAGTTTGATCCAGATTATGGAAAAACATGGCAGGGAGAGATTCACTCAAGTGTAGGAAACAACTCTGTTAAGTTGACGACCAGTGTGGACTTACATCATCAAAATGGCGATCTGTATTATACAAGTTCGCATAATGTTTCCAATGCCGTCTATGAGGATCCAAACGGCGTAAATTCTTACCTTGGAAGTAATCCTTCAGGAAATGCTCAAACGGCGTATATGATGAGCATTGACCCAATCACCGGAGCGTTGGAATGGAGCAAGTCTAGTGAAAATCAAACATCAAATTACCGATCTCGTGGAAGTGGTCTCACGGGAGATGGAAACAATGTTTATTGGACAGGAGTGTCATTTGCTCCGAGCACTGGTTCTCAATTGAACAGCGTTGAGCTGACGGGCTTTAATCCTGTTACTGGAAATGGTGCTGCAGAAGGTTTTGTGGCTTCCTATACAAGCTCTGGGACACCTGTTTGGTTACTACTCTCAGAAGGGCAGGTGCCATCAGCCAATCAAAATTCGAGTAGTACACTGGTGATGACGGAAAGAATAGCTTTTGATCAGTCCACCGACTTCCTGTATACAGCCGGAATTCTAACACATGAGATCGTAAATGTAAATAATCCAAACAACCCGAATCTGCCAATAACGGACCTGGCTTCAGAGCCTGAATACGATTATGGATTGTATTATGACGGTACCAATGATGCTTTCGTATCCAGACTGGATAATACAGGTACTTGGCGTTTCGCACCTCCGAATGATGAAAGAGAGGAGTTTGTGACCGATGAGTTTAGGATGTTTGTTCAACCTAATCCGAACAATGGAGCATTCTTGATTCGTCTGACAGGAGAATTGGAGGACAATGCTCAAATTGAAATATTCGACCTCTATGGTCAATTAGTTGTTCAGCGAGATGTTAGAACTCACGAAGTAATGATTGATCTGAACCAGGCTGCATCAGGAGTCTACCTTATTCGTTTTACTGATGGAAATAAGATGATTCAGGAAAGAATCGTTATTCAACACAATTAGCACCCGGAAAATAAATCTTGGTAAATTGAAAAACCCCCTAACACATTAGGGGGTTTTTCGTTTCGTACCTGGGGCGGGAATCGAACCCGCACTCTGTTGCCAGAACTGGATTTTGAATCCAGCGCGTCTACCAATTCCGCCACCCAGGCAAAATGGAATTGGAATGCAAAAGTAGCAAAAAATTGAATCGAAGCTAAAAATTATGTGTTTTTTTCTGAGTGCTCGGGACTTATTGTTAATTTGGCCGTAAAACATAGTAAAATGTCCCGAATACTGATTAAGAATTGCAAGGCACTGATTCAATGTGGAGAAAACCTTCCAAATTATCGTTCAGGAGAGCAAATGAGCGAACTTCCGATCCTTGAAAATGCTTTTTTGGCAATTGAAGATGATCGAATAGTGGAGTATGGTAGCATGGAAGAATGGGGAGGGATCAGTGACTGGAGAGGTGTAGAAGTCATTGACGCTGAAAATCGATACATTTTACCGGCCTTCTGTGATTCACACACCCATTTGGTATTTGCTAAATCCAGAGAAGAAGAGTTTGTGGATCGGATTAAGGGACTGAGTTATGAGGAAATTGCGGCAAAAGGAGGCGGAATCCTGAATTCGGCCAGAAGATTACGTGAAATGTCGGAAGATGAACTGTTTGAACAGGCTATGGAACGCGTAAGGCTGGTGAATTCCTATGGAACCGGAGCGCTGGAAATTAAGTCTGGATATGGTTTAAGTGTGGAAGGAGAGTTGAAGATGCTACGCGTGGTCAAGCGGATTAAGGAAAGCGTGAATTTTCCCGTCAAAGCCACTTTTTTAGGGGCGCATGCCTATCCAGCGGAATACAAACAGGATCATCGGACATATTTGGACATGGTCATCAAGGAAATGCTCCCTGTGGTTCGGGAAGAATCGCTGGCTGATTACATTGACGTTTTTTGTGAGCGAAATTATTTTTCCCTGGAGGAGATGACAGAAGTGTTGCAAGCTGGGATTGAAGCTGGTTTGCGTCCAAAAGTACACGTCAATCAATTTTCGGTAATGGGTGGAATTCCCAGAGCAGTGGAATTGGGAGCTCTTTCAGTGGATCACCTGGAAGAAATTGCGGATGACGACATTGAAGCACTAAAGGGTTCATCGTGCATGGCCACCTTGTTGCCTAGCTGTTCTCATTTTATTAATATTCCCTTCGCCCCGGCAAGAAGATTAATCGACTCAGGACTGGCGGTGGCTTTGGCAAGTGATTTCAATCCGGGAACGACTCCGACAGGAAATCTACAAACGGTCATGAGTTTGGCTTGTATCAAGCAGCGGATGACTCCAGAGGAGGCGATCAATGCCCTGACCTTGAACGCAGCCTATGCCATGGATCTGTCGGAGGAAATGGGAAGTATTTCACTTGGTAAGCGCGCCAAACTAGTGATGACCAAAGAAATTCCTTCATTAGCCTATCTTCCTTATGCTTTTGGGGACAATCATATTGAACGTACGATTGGCTTTTAATGGCTTCGAACACACATAAAGGACCTAGGGCGCTGGTTAGCGTAACGAATGATTTGGCGACAGATCAACGGGTTCACAAAGTGTGTGAGTTTTTACAAAAAAGAGGATATCAGGTCAAGCTAGTAGGTAGGAAGCTTCCGAACAGCCTTGAATTGGATCGTACTTATGAAACCAGGCGCTTTAAACTTTGGTTTAATAAAGGAGCATTGTTTTATGTCAACTATTCTTTTCGTTTGTTTTTCTATTTGTTTCGGGAAAAGCCTGATTTGATGCTTTCCAACGATCTGGATACACTGCTTCCAAATTACCTGTACTATCGAATGAGTCGCAAAGCAAAGCGACTGGTCTATGACTCTCATGAGTATTTCACGGAAGTTCCTGAGCTAGAAGGGAGGCGTTTTGTGCGAAGTGTTTGGCTTGGAATTGAGAAGTGGATTGTTCCGAAATTGGAGCTGGCTTATACGGTGAATCAATCGATAGCTGATTGTTATCAGGGAAAATACAAAACTAAATTCATAGTTATTAGAAATATTTCGAAAACCTGGAAAAAACCTGAAGGCATGCCTTCCCGGGCAGATTTGGGAATTCCCGAAGCTGATTTCACCCTCATTTTTCAGGGAGCCGGAATCAACGTGGATCGCGGAGCAGAAGAGGCAGTCGAGGCCATGAAAGAATTACCTCAGTGTCAGTTGATCTTCGTAGGTGATGGTGACGCTATTCCGTCCCTAAAAAGGAGAGTAGAGGAAGCATCCTTGAAGAATGTTCTTTTCTTTCCGAAACGACCTTACGATGAGTTGATGCAATTTACGTATCACGCAGATATGGGACTTTCACTGGACAAAGGAAGTAACCTGAATTATGCATATTCGTTGCCCAACAAAGTATTCGACTATATGCATGCATCTACCCCATTGTTGGTTAGCCCGATGAAAGAAGTGCGTCATTTTGTGGAAAGCCATGGATTAGGGGACGTATTGCCGGAAGTGAGTCCTGCGGCAATTGTTCAGGCCATCCGTGAAATATTAAAGGAGCCCAAACGTTTGGAGCAGTGGAAAGCGAACTGCAAATTGGCTGCTGCTGAGCTAAGCTGGGAGAAGGAAGAAGAAAAACTGGCCCTGATTTATCCAAAAGTAAATGATTGATCGCCTGCATGTCGTTGTATTTGATGTTCCCGTGCCTCCGGATTACGGGGGGGTGATCGATGTCTATTATCGGCTAAGGGCATTGAGAAAGCAGGGGGTTTCGATGGTCTTGCACGTTTTTGAATATGGTCGTGGAAGAGACGGAAATTATGAAGAAATTGCTGATGAGGTATATTTTTACCAGCGCCAAAAAAGCTGGTTTGATCAGTTGTCGATTCTTCCTTTCATTGTGAAATCTCGCTGGAATAATTTACTTTTTAAGCGTCTTTTGAGTGAAGATGCTCCCATTTTATTGGAAGGACATCATGCTTGTGCTTGCCTGCTGGATCGACGTTTCAGAAATCGTTCCATTTTTGTGCGAATCCATAATGTAGAACACCATTACTATGAGGCTTTGGCCCAAAAGAGTAAAGGCTTGAAAAAGCTGTACTACCGCCTGGAATCCTGGAAACTTCGTCGCTTTGACCAGTTCTTGAGTCGTGCAAGTGCCCTGTTTTGTCTGAGCAAAGCGGATCAGGACTATTACAAAGCATATCATCAAGAATGCCACCTCTGGGAGTTAGGCCTGGACATTGACCTGGCTTCAAGAGTATCGGTGGAGCAAAAGGATCAGCTTTTGTTTCATGGAAATCTCTCGGTGGAGGAAAATGAGCGGGTTGCGCTGGAGTTAATTGACTGGTGGTCCCGGGAAAAAGTAGACTTACCGTTGGTTTTGGCCGGAAAGAATCCTTCCAAACGTATCCAAAAAGAGTTGGCCCAGGTGAAGGGAGTTCATCTGGTAGCGAACCCCTCAAATGAGGAATTGTATGATCTGATTGCTTCTTCGTTGTGGAACATTGCTTTGACGGATCAGGCAACAGGAATGAAGATAAAATTACTTCACATCTTGCTGCTATCCGGGAGGTGTTTAGCGAATGACAAGATGATTTCCGGCACCGACCTGGAAGTGATGACAACCAGGATAGACGGTGTAAAAAGTATAACTAATAGTTTAATAAAAACTAATAAAATAGTTAATTCTTTACATCGACAGGAACTTCTTCGGCGATTTGATCCACAGCTTGGAGCCCAGTACTTTTTAGAGAAGTGTCAGGCAAACGCTGTTAAAAAAAGTTAAGCCTCAAAGTAGGCAATAGAACTTTCTGTACATTCGTTCTTAGCACGTCATGAAAAAGATTCGAATCAATTTTATTGCCTTAATGGTGAGCGTCTCGATGATCGCTTTGCTAGTAATTCAGTTGTTTCAAACCGTCCAGCTATACGACCGAAAGCTGACCCAATTCAATGCCCGGACACAAACCCTGGTGGAGCGAATCGCCATTCATCATGAAAAAGCAGATGATATCCGAAAGTATTTGCAGGTCGTGAACCGCGATTTCAGCGGGCAGTACAAAGACATCCTCAGAAAGGAATTTCAGAATTTGCTTTCTTCTCGTGAATCTATTTCCATTCGGGATACAGTACTGCGGGTGAATGGAGAGGAAAAGAATTACCTGATCATCAAAGGAAAATCCTTTGACACCATCTCGGGTCTTACGGCAGAACATCAGGTCCTGGCGCGTGATGTTCGTCAGTTACGACAACTTTTCAAAAAGGAAACGGGGGTCATTCCTGACAAAGATTCGGTCAATTTGGCGATTCAATTGGATCAACGGGTGACTGAGCAAATTTTTAAGAAAGCCAAGTTTGTGAACGAATTGATGATTGAAGCCTTTCGGAATAATATGTACAGCGAGCCGTCCGAACGGATCGACATTGAGTTTTTGGATTCGGTCATTGCCTATGAGGTCAAACACAACGGTCTGCCATTGAATTACCGTTTTATGGTGACTGATGAACGGGGAAATCCGGTGAAATTCAAGTTTAGTGGAGGGCAGTATCAGACGGATCTGGATACAGCTGGATTGGCAATTACCAGTCTTTTTCCGCAAAACGTACTGGATGATAAATTATATCTGAACCTTGATTTCGAAGGAAAAACCTCTTTCCTGTTTAAGGAAATGGGTTCCATGCTCCTCCTCAATGGAGTATTGCTGCTGCTGATCGTGGTGTCCATCTCTTTCATGTTTCGGACGATCTTGACCCAGAAGAAGCTGAGTGAGTTGAAAAACGATTTTATCTCGAACATGACTCATGAGTTCAAGACACCTATTTCAACCATTTCCCTGGCCTGCGAAGCGCTTGGAGACAAAGACATGATCGGTGAGGAATCGGCCCAGATGAGCCAACCTTTTGTGAAAATGATTTCTGCGGAAAATAAACGTTTGGAGGTTCTGGTGGAAAGAATTTTACAGAGTGCCTTGATCGATCGCGGAGAAGTGAAACTCAAGGAGGAAAAACTGAACCTTGCGGAACTCCTCCGACAAGTGGTTGAAAATGCCCGTTTCCGTCTGGAAAGTCAACGCGGAACTATTCAGCTTCATTTACCGGATGAGGAAGCCTATATTTTGGGAGACCGCGTGCACGTCACGAATATTATCTCTAACCTCGTGGATAATGCGATTAAATACAGCAAGGAAGAGCCGGAAATTCGCGTTGATTTGATCCGAAAAGAACATCAGTATGAACTCAGCGTGGCTGATAAAGGGATTGGTATCCCGCGTGAGCATGTGAACAAAATATTCGATAAACTGTACCGGGTACCAACCGGAAACGTCCATAATGTAAAAGGCTTTGGGCTCGGATTGAGCTATGTGAAGGCCATTGTGGATCTTAATAAATGGAACATAAAAGTAAAAAGTAAGTTAAACGAGGGCTCAACCTTTACACTAATTATACCTGAATGATATGAGTAAGTTGCAGATTTTATTGGCCGAAGATGATGAAAACCTGGGAACACTGTTACACAGTTACCTCAAGAACAAAGGATATGAGGTGGATTTGTGTCGCGATGGAAAGGAGGCCTTCGCCAACTTTACCCAGAAAAGCTATGATTTTTGTGTACTCGATGTTATGATGCCCGTCATGGACGGTTTTGCACTGGCCAAAGAAATTAGGGAAATAGATAAGCAGATCCCCATTCTTTTTCTGACAGCTAAGTCGATGAAAGAAGACAAACTGGAAGGCTTTTCACTAGGGGCTGATGACTACATGACTAAGCCCTTTGCGATGGAAGAGCTATTGGCCCGAATGGAGGCCATTCTTAGGAGAGTGGATAAAGGAGAAGAATCGGAGGGAGGATTATTCGAAATTGGAGAGTTCCGTTTCGATTCGGTTTCCAGGCAACTGAATTACAAGGGGGAAGAAAGCAAATTGACAACCAAAGAAAGTCAATTGCTGACCTTGCTATGCAAAAACCAGAATGAAATTTTGGACCGACATGCGGCACTAAGAGCTATTTGGGGAGACGACAACTATTTCAACGGACGAAGCATGGATGTCTACATCGCCAAGCTGCGCAAATTACTTCGGGCAGATGAGCGCATCGAGATCATGAATGTTCACGGAAAAGGATTCCAGTTAGTGGTTCGCGATCAGGAATAGAGTAGGAGTCCGATCAGGAAATAAATAAAGAGTCCAAGAACATCATTCAATGTAGTGATAAAAGGTCCGGTGGCAACAGCTGGGTCAACACGGTATCGATCCAGCACCAATGGAATGAGGGTCCCGAAAATGGCGGCGAACATAATCACCGCGAAAAGAGAAATACTTACCACCAGGGCCAGGATCAGATCTTCAAAGAGAAAGGCGATCCCAAAGATAATGGATGAACAGATAGCTCCATTTAAAAGCCCTAACAGCGCTTCTTTACTGACTTTTTTGAAGAGACTTGAGAATTGATTTCCTTTGGCCAGGGACTGTACCACGATGGCTGAACTTTGTACACCTACATTTCCTCCCATCGCCGTAATTAGGGGGATAAAAAAGGCCAGTGCCGGAATCTTTCCGATTTGTCCTTCAAAGGTAGAAATAACCTGCGCGCCCAGGATTCCACCGAGCAGACCGATGAGTAGCCAGGGAAGCCGGGAACGGGAAAGGCGCCAGATGCTCGCATTGGACTCCACTTTTTCAGAAATCCCGGAAGCCAGCTGGAAGTCTTTGTCAGCTTCTTCTTTGATCACATCTACGACGTCGTCAATGGTGATGCGTCCAACTAGTTTATTCTGAAAATCGACTACTGGTACCGAGATCAAATCGTATTTTTCAATCACCCGGGCAACTGTTTCATGACTATCTGTTGTTTTCACCGAAATGATGTTGTTCGATTGGTACAAATCGGCAATTTTTGTCGTTGGCTTGGCAAAGAGCAGCCGTTTCAATGAAAGCACTCCTACCAGGCGGTTTTGATCATCCACCACGTAGATCGTATAGACCATTTCCACATCTTCAGCCTGTCTTCGAAGTTCTACCAAACAACGATTGACTGGCCAGTTCAGGCGTGCCTGGATGAACTCTTTCTGCATCAGACCCCCGGCAGAGTCCTCGTCATAGTTGAGGAGGTCCACGATGTCGTCAGCAGCAGAGTCATCTTCCATTTGTGAGATGACCTCCTGAATTTCCTGGGCAGAAAGATCCCCAAGAATGTCTGCGGCATCATCTGAATCCAGATTCTCGAGTTGTTCGGCGAATTCTTTGGAGGAAAGTGATTTCAGGAAACGATCCCGGACATCTTCCTCCAATTCCATCAGAACATCACCCTGTTGCTCTTCATCCAGTAAGGCAAAAATGTATTTGGCTTCTTCGTTACTTAGTTCGTCAAGAATATCTGCGATATCAGCAGAGTGTAAACCAAGCACGTGCTCTTTAAACCAATGGACATCCTGTGCGACGATAT
Organism: Bacteroidota bacterium; assembly: GCA_006226425.1. Taxonomy (GTDB): domain Bacteria; phylum Bacteroidota; class Bacteroidia; order Flavobacteriales_D; family Crocinitomicaceae; genus M2408. The sequence continues at coordinate 102,600 of SBGX01000025.1, forward strand.
ACCGTCGAATATCTGCCAGAAATTCCTTGGTGAGTTCGAAAGCCATGTGCAAAAATACACAAGATTATCGAAAAAGAAGACCTTAGAGATCTTTCATCAAAATACGCATCGTGTGTCTGGTTTTTTGCTGTACCAGAAGTTCTTTTTGTTCCGTTAAACGATCAATGGTCTTTTGGTCATAGTGACGAATGGTCAAAAGTTCGAGGTCTTTATTGAAACGAACGGTGTAATCCTGATCGAAAAGCTTTCGAAGTTCTTCAATGTCCGTTTTTTCCTGATCCAGCACAAAGGAAAAACTCAAGGCCGAGTTTTGCATCATATTGATCTTCCCGCCAATCGTAGATAATACACGGAAGATATCACTAAGGTTTTCCTCTACCAGAAAGGAAAAATCCTTAGGCATGACCGAGAAAAGAATCTGCCTTCGCTTGAAGATATACGAAGGAACCAGTTGATCGAAATCCGGAGAAGATTGGATAATCGTTCCTTCTTCATCCGGGTTGACAAAGGAACGGACGTAAAGAGGGATGTTTTTGTTCTGAAGCGGCTTAATGGTTTTTGGGTGAATGACCGAAGCCCCGTAATAGGCCAATTCGATCGCTTCCTTAAACGAAATTTTGTCAAGTTTCACAGTCCCTTTAAAGAATTTAGGGTCGGCATTCAGCATGCCAGGAACATCCTTCCAGATAGTGACCTGTTCGGCGTTCAGACAGTAGGCAAAAATTCCTGCGGTATAATCAGAACCCTCTCGTCCAAGGGTAGTGGTAAAGCCTTCTTCCGTATGACCTATAAACCCTTGAGTGACGGCAATTAGTGTCTCCGGATAGACCTGTTCACAACGGTCGCGAATCAATTGTTCCGTTCGGTTCCAGTCAACGTTGGCATCCCGATACTGGTGGTCTGTTCGAATCAATTTTCGGGCATCAAGCCAGGAAGAACGAAAACCGGACTCACGCAGAAAAGCGTCCAGGATTCGGCTACTCATCACTTCTCCAAGCGAGACGAGTTGATCGTATTCAAAATGAAAATTCTCAGAGAACCTCGCTTCGAGTTTCCTCTCCAGATTTTCCATGATTTCTTCATAATGGGCGAAAACCGGATGTTCTTTTTCCGGAAACAATTGGTTTAGAATCTTCAGATGAAAACTTCCGAAAAGTTGAATTCCTTTCTGTGCTTCTTCCTTCTTACCCAGAGAAATATGGTGCGCTATTTCTTCCAGCAGATTGGTGCTTTTTCCCATCGCGGAAACAACAAGCAAAATGGGTTTTTCAGGAAAGCGCGCGAGGATAGAGGCAACGTTTTGAACGGCCCCGGCATCCTTGACTGAAGCCCCACCAAACTTGAATACGAACATCCTGCTAAGGTACAAACGAAATGCGAAATAATGGATCGATCCAATAAAAAAACCACCAGCCTGTTGACTGGTGGTAAAACTAATTTATGAAAAGAAAAAGTGATTAGAAATTGTAGGTAAGTCCAAATGTTAAAGGGTAGGCTTCACTGGTCAGATTTGTGTCAAACAAAGGAATGAGGGCATAGTTGGCAAAGAGTCCCCAACGACTGTAACCCATTCTGACCGTAGCATCAGCTTTGAAGGCTTGCAGACCATAAGTTCCCTTGTATTTTTCCTTTTTGCGTGATCCATTGTTGTCTACTTTTTGAATCAAGGCAGATCCGACTCTGACTCCCCCGATTACTCCTGTTGCCAGGTAGAATGATTTGGATTCCTTTTTGTTAGTGTTGAACTCAATCAGTAGGGGAACCTGGAGATAAGTACCCCGAAGCTTATTCTTGGAATAAACATTGACAGAGTCTTTGACAAACCAAAGGGAATCGGGGCTTTCCATGAGAATTTCATTATTCTTGATCCCGATTTGGGTAAAGTTGATTCCGAAACCAGTGGTGATCCCAACGTATTCCTTGTAAACATTTAGACGCGTATCGAAAATGTTGATATTCCAGTAGAAAGACTTTCCAGGATCGTTCTGCCATTGTGGTTGGTCCGGGAACTGTGTTTTCATGGCCGAATTCATCAGAATAGTCGGTCCGAAATCAATTCCTCCCCAATGACCTTCTCCAATCAGTTTGTGCTCGTCTTCATCCGGATCGTGGTCCGGTGCGGCATCAATCGTGTCATTGGCATCTTTCTTTTTATCGATCACCAATACTTCCATTCCTCCCAAATTGACTCGGGTCGTGTCATCTTCCTGTGCAATACCTGTGAACGCGTAACAGGCCAGTAATGTGTAGATATATTTTTTCATCTTGTTGTGTTTTGCTCGTTTCCAGTAAGACCTACTGGACGTC